>JAFLBO010000003.1 GCA_017303475.1 Chitinophagales bacterium | reverse complement strand
GGTGCGGGTTACGCTGTATTCCTGTGGACACACACCCGGTGTGGTAACATCATTGCTCGTAATGGTTGGTGTACCGTCGCAGGCATCTGTGGCCGTGGCGGCTCCAAAGGATGGCGTAGCCGGACATTCAATCGGAGACGTAACCGTTGGACAAGTGATGACAGGTGCGGTATTATCCGTTACAGAGATGGTGCGGCTGCAGGTAGAGGTGTTTCCACAATCATCCGTGGCTGTCCAGGTGCGGGTTACGCTGTATTCCTGTGGACACACACCCGGTGTGGTAACATCATTGCTCGTAATGGTTGGTGTACCATCGCAGGCATCTGTGGCCGTGGCTGTGCCGAAGTTAGGCGTAGCCGGACATTCAATCGGAGAAGTTACCGTTGGACAAGTGATGACAGGTGCGGTGTTGTCCTGAACAGTTACCGTTTTAGTACAAGTTGAGACACATGCCCCAACACCAACTGTAAGGGTTAAGGTATATGTTGTATTACAAGAACCTGAAGCCTGAACATTAACACATTGCTGGTTAGCAGCACCAATGATCGTCCCACCTCCAGCAATAGTCCAAGAATAACCAGCTTGGCCAGCCGGACCACAGAATTGAGTGGTAGCCCCCGGACACACAATATTCGAGCCGGTGACGGAACATGGAGGGGGCGTACAACAATTTGGGGCAGTACCTTAAACAATAATATTCCCACAATTTGGTCCATTTCCTGTAGCATCCAATGTAATATTGTAATCTACTCCTGCCGGATAGGTAACCGTTACCGTACCAGCATTCACATTTGCCGGCGGACCAGGGTCCAAATCAGTGAAAGTCAAAGGATTAGGTACTGTTACAATGGAGGTAGAACCTGGTGCTGTAACATTCACAGTGGTGCTTGTACCAACAACATTTATAAGCACTTTATAGCTTCCGTCCGGGTTGCAGGTAAGTACCGGAGCTCCATTTGTGTACATAGCACAATTCTCCCCACAACCAAACCTGGCTTTAAAGTTAATGCTAAAATTATCTGAAGGCACATCACCTTTACTAAAACCCTGATCCCAAACCAACAAATAAAGATTGGTAGTCTTATCAAAAATCGGAGTATTGAATGATTGAGCCGCCCAGCCTGTAAAATTTGTACCGCAAGTGTAATAGGTAAGTTGGCTGCAATCACCAGAAAGTCCGGCATTAAATCCACCTACACAATTCTGAGGAACATCTGAATAATATAGAATCCAGGCGATATCCTCAGCCCCGCCAATTACCTGGAAATCATATCCGCCAGCAAAAGCCCGAACATCAAAATTAAACCAAAGCACCTCCTGATCAACCAGTGGCAGCGTAATGTTGGTAGGAAGGCCGGTGTTAGGATCAGTACATGCTCCTGAAGTTGCGGTGAAAACATTGGGATCATAACAGGAGTTAGGACCAATATTCGATTGTGTTTCAGCCGAATTGCCACATCTTACTATGCCACCGTTGGCAGATGGTCCATCATTAATTGCGCCCTCCAGATTAGGACATCCGGCATTCCAGGCAGCACCTTTCTGCCATCGTTCGGCATCGCATGGCCCCCCCCACAGTTTGCTCTGGATATCCTGGTACGAAGCATTGGTGATTCCCCTCCTACACCATTCTTAGGGGTTTTGGTAATAGTTGAGTCACCTGAACCTAAAAGATTCGTGCTTATCAGAATTTGGAAAAAAATCAGGGTTAATGTGGCGAATGGTAATTTTTTTTTCATTGTAAACGCTTTGTTGTTGGAGCAATAAAATGGCTGTTCTCATGAGCGCAAAACCCATAAAAACCGTAAAAAGAGCGTGTACAATGATCCGGGTGAACGAAATCGGATTAGGGCAAAAGAACACTACCCTTGAATTGGACTAAATCCAACACATGGAAAAAGCACTAGTAAAGCTTATTCTTAAGGGCTCCCTTAAGCTAAGCGAAAATTCAACTTTAATGAAGCTGAAACACAATAAATCTGGTAGGAAGGTAGTCTATCCCGAGATGAGGATTAAGACTAGATTAAACAGCAGAAAACCTGCAGAATTTGGTTTTAGAACAAAGAATTGTCAGGATTTTGGTGAAAGATCAAGTTAACGCCACCATAGGCGACCCTCAAAGGTAATTTCTATGCAGCCCACCAATTAACAATTGTTACCAAAAGGGTAAAATCAAGGATGAAAGCATTACTATTTTATACAAACATATATTATAGTTTAAGCAAATTGGCAAAGACAAAATCCCTTTTAATACTCTCCATATACTTGGCGCCAACAGGCAGGCTCTGACCTCCCAACAAAATTCCATCAGAGGACAAGTGATCAATTCGAACCAAATTGACAATGTATGATTTATGTACCCTTGCGAAAAACCCCAAATCTCCTAATTCGGTTTCTAACGCAGCAAGTGTCCCAAGGGCAACAAATGTCCCTTTGGTAGTCACAAACTGTAGGTAGTTTCCTAAACTCTTTATGAAGAGAATATCTTCAAAGTAAATTTTTGCAAAGCCCCCATTCTGGTCTTTAACAAAACAAAATTGCTGGTTCATGGTAACGGTAATTGGTTAGAATAATGAGGCACAAACCTTAGCTTTGGAATGGAATTTACCATTCAAAAGCAACAATCAAAACATTCGCCCTTTTGCTGATCCACAAAATGGATGCAGCAGTTGTAGCAATTTGATTACCTCTAAAACAAAAAGATTACGATAACGGTAGGAGATTAAATCGTCTAGATTTGGAAAATAACTTTATACCTAAATCTGGCAACAAAGGTAGTGGAATATAACTTGACTCTCAAATAGGTGTAACGTTAAAATAGTATAGCACTAAACAGGAATACTGAAATCACATCTTCCGTTCAACAAATAGGCTGGAAATAGACCCAAAAAAGAAATCCCTCACTGTTTGCAGCGAGGGATTCTAACCCAAACAAATAAACACAAAAACTACTTGCTGCAATTTTAGGGGGATTTGACGGGAAACATCAACTTTTTGGAAGCTTTTTTTTGTAAAAATTTTTGTTTCCCTAATACAAGGCATCCATACGAGCCAAATCTTCATCCATGAAAAAAACATTTTACGGTAAAAAGATTTGTTTTATGGCTGAATTAGTCCATTTTTAGCATTTACCTGCTACCTTAGCCGCTTCATGTCCCTTCACATGCGTTTCATAAAATTTATCGCCGCCTTAACATGTACCCTCGGCCTTTTGTGGCAACTCAGCCAACCCATTCCTATGGGCGACAAAAGCATTCCGCCCCTGGGTTCTTTCTTTAACCCCTTTTCCGGATTCTGGACTAATGCCGAACCAGCCGGACAACCTGGGTTTAAAGACATTTCCATTCCCGGCCTGAAAGAGGAAGTTGAAATCGTTTACGACGACCTGATGGTGCCGCATATTTTTGCCAAAAATCTGGAAGACGCAGCGCGCGCGCAAGGTTTCATCACCGCCCAACACCGCCTCTGGCAAATGGATATCACAGCCCGGAAAGCTTCCGGCAGATTGTCTGAAATCCTGGGAGAACGCACCTTTAAGCTCGATCGGCTTGCCCGCCGCAGAGGTATGGTATACGCCGCTGAAAACGACCTTATCGGCTGGAAAAAATCGCCAGCCACCATGCAATTGCTGGAAGCCTATACTGAAGGTGTAAATGCCTGGATTAAGCAGTCCGGCCCGGCAGATTGGCCCATTGAATTCAAACTACTCAACTATACCCCCGAACTCTGGACCCCGCTAAAGGCAGCTTTGGTAACCGAAGCTATGGCTGAAACGCTATGCGCCTGGGAAGACGACCTGGAAAATACCAATACATATGCTGAACTGGGCGCCGACGCATTTAATTATCTGTACCCGGAATGGAATCCCAAGCAACAGGCTGTTGTAGCCGACACCGGCCAATGGCTTGATATTCACCCGCTGTTGCCTCCACCTTTTGTGGCCAGCGCTACCAATGCGCTCGGAGCCACTGAAGCGCCTGAAAGAGATTACCTGAACGACGGCCCCATTACAGGAAGCAACAACTGGGCGCTTTCTGGCGCCAAAACCAAATCGGGCAAACCCATTCTTTGCAACGACCCACACCTGAACCTGACCCTGCCATCCATTTGGTATCAGGTACAATTGCACACGCCGGAAATGAATACTTACGGAGTGTCGCTGCCTGGTGTGCCCGGTGTGGTCATTGGTTTCAACGAAAACATTGCCTGGGGTGTCACCAATGTAAGCCACGATGTGGCGGATTGGTATAAAATCCACTGGACTGGCGCCGACCGGACGCGCTACAAACTCGACAACGAAGAAAAAACGGTTCAGTTCCGGTACGAAGAAATCAAGATCAAAGGCAAACCAATCTTCAGGGATACCGTCAGGTATACTGTTTTTGGACCTGTAACCTATGATTTTGATCCGGAAAACCCGCTCAAAGACTGCGCCTTACGCTGGATAGCGCACGATGTGCCGGAACAAAGCGCCTTCGACGCTTTCCTCGGTCTGGATAAAGGCAAAAGCTACGAGGACTACAAAAATGCCATTCCTGGTTTTGATTCACCGGCACAAAACTTCGTGTTTGCGTCCAAAAATGGTGATATTGCCATTCAACCGCAGGGTAAATACCCCGTGCGCGGTCAGCAACAGGGTCGTTTTGTGCAAGATGGCGGTTCCTGGATGAACGCCTGGCACAGCTTCATTCCTGCTGCATTGGTACCTTGTATGAAAAATCCAAGCAGGGGTTTTGTCTTCTCTGCCAATCAGCACTCTACCCCACCCTCTTATCCTTACTATTACCTGGGTAATTTTGAAGACTGGCGGAGCCGCCGGATTTACAACCGGCTTAGCAGTATGACACAGGCAACGGTTGACAGCATGAAAAACATGCAAATGGACAACTACAGTCAAAGAGCGGCCGATGCCCTGCCTATTATGCTGCGTATGTTAGACGCAAGTAAACTCGATGCAGAAGGGCAATCACTGCTTGCAGAGTTCAAAAACTGGAACTACCGGTATGAACCGGAAATGCTGGCCCCTACCCTTTTCGAAACATGGTTTGATTCCTGCTACGCCACCACCTGGGATGAAATAGCCATGCTGGAAAACCAACCTAACGGAAAAGTACCTACCGACGACCTCAACCGAAGCAAAAATGCCAAAATAAGCATGGTTTATCCGGAAGCCTGGCGTTTCATTGAAATCCTGGAAACAGATAGCTCCAGTGTTTATTTCGACCATCCAACAACTCCGGAAAGAGAAACAGCCAAAGACATTGTGCAGGAGTCCTTCCAGAAAATGCAGACCTATTACCGGGAACACCCGGATAAAAAGGTGGCATACGGACAAGCCAAAGGCTTTATGTTGAAACACCTGGGCCTGATTGACGCATTCAGCCGGCTCGACCTTAAGATTGGCGGACACCGCACGGCGCCCAATGCCATGTCGCAAACCAATGGTCCTTCCTGGAGAATGATTGTAGAACTTGGCGACCAGGTTCAGGCGCTGGGTGTATTTCCGGGCGGACAAAGTGGAAACCCCGGCAGTAAATACTACGACAATATGGTGGATACCTGGGCCAGTGGCAACTATTATGAGCTGTTGTTCCTGAAATCTGCCGGCGAAAACAGCCCCAGAATTTTGGGCAGACAAAAATTTACCGCAAAATAGGATCAAAATCAATCCATTAGATGATGAAAAACACCTTCTTGGCTGCGTTGTTGATTTTAGCTTTGGGCCAACTTTCTCACTTTGGTTTGCCCTGGTGGTCGCTTGCCATCATTGCCGGATTGGTTGCTGCGTGGCTTTGCAAAAGCGCCTGGCAAGCTTTTGTGGCAGGTTTGCTTGGAGGCGGCATACTCTGGATGATTGCAGCCTGGCTGCTGGATAGCGCTAACGGAAGTGTTCTTTCCGGAAAAGTTGGCCAACTCTTTCAGGGAGCAAGCAGTATGCAACTCCTTCTGCTTACCGGCTTCATGGGAGGACTCATTGCGGCTTTTGGCGCCCTGACGGGCAAATTGGGTAAAGACATGCTGGTCAAACCATCCAGAAAAGGATACCTGCAGGAGAAAAGACGCAGATAATTACATCAATCAACCATTTTCGGCGGTTTGACTTTGCCAAGAGACCGCATTTTATCATGAAAGACACCATTGAAACAGACATCCTCATCATTGGGGCCGGCCCCGTTGGATTATTTGCTGTTTTCGAAGCCGGATTGCTGAAACTACGTTGCCACCTCATTGATATTCTGCCGCAACCTGGCGGCCAGCTCACGGAGATATATCCCAAAAAGCCCATTTACGACATTCCGGGTTATCCCAGTGTGCTTGCCGGCGATCTGGTAGACAACCTGATGGAACAAATCAAACCCTTCAATCCGGGATTTTCGCTCAATGAACGCGCCGAAACCGTGGAAAAACAGGAAGATGGTCGCTGGCTGGTAACCACCCACCGCGGAACCAAACACCTGGCGCCGGTAATCTTTATTGCCGGAGGACTAGGCAGTTTTGAGCCGCGTAAACCTCCTATTGAAAATATTGAAGCCTTCGAGGAAAAAGGCATTGAATACTTCGTCAGAAACCCGGAAATGTACAAAGGCAAGAATATTGCCATTGCCGGCGGTGGCGACTCTGCCCTCGACTGGACCATTTACCTGGCAGATGTTGCCAATGAGGTAAGCCTTATTCACCGCCGCACAGAATTCCGTGGGGCGCTTGACAGCGTGGAAAAAGTTTATCACCTGGTAGAAAAAGGCAGGGTAAAACTGATTATCAATGCGCAGGTAGTTGGTTTACAAGGCAATGGCCAACTGGAAAGTTTGACCATTTTACACGATACTGAAGGCGAGAGTCAACTCAAAGTAGACCATTTTATTCCTCTTTTTGGACTAACGCCCAAACTCGGCCCGATTGGCGATTGGGGCTTGAGCGTAGATAAAAATGCCATTGAGGTGAACACTTTCGATTACTCCACCAATGTACCCGGCATTTTTGCCATTGGCGACATCAATACGTATCCGGGAAAGTTGAAACTGATCCTTTGTGGGTTTCATGAAGCCACGCTGGCCTGTCAGTCGGCTTTCAAAATTGTACATCCGGACAAGAAATTGTCGTTCAAGTACACCACTGTTACGGGTATTGAAGGTATGTAAAAGCCTTACACGCTGGGGTTAACCCAATGTCAGGCTGCGCAGAAACTGCACGGTATTTTCCAGATCCACGCTGATTACCCGGTCGGCCTCCAAACGAGGCACTACGGCCCGGTATTGGTTCCGTATTACTTCTATCCTTGGGCTTGAGGCAAGGGGCTTGCGGTAATCCAGCGCCTGCATGGCCGTCATGAACTCAATGGCAAGCAGTCGCTCCAAATTGAGCACCACCCTTCTGGCCTTGGTAGCGGCATTGGCAGCCATACTCACATGGTCTTCCTGACCATTACAGCTCACAATACTGTCGGTGGAAGAAGGGGCGCACAAAGTTTTGTTCTGGTTTACAATGGCAGCAGCGGTGTACTGTGCAATCATCAAACCGGAATGCAGTCCCGGATCATCTGTCAAAAAAGCCGGCAGCCCTCTTTGACCGCCAATAAGCTGGTACACCCTGCGTTCGGAAATACTGCCCAATTCGGATAATGCAATGGCCAGGTAATCCAGGGGCAACGCCAGGGGCTGTGCATGGAAATTCCCGCCAGAAACAATCAGATCATCCTCCGGGAAAATATTGGGATTGTCGGTTACGGAGTTGATTTCCGTTTCCATCATATGCTCCACGTGCGCGAAAGCATCTTTGCTGGCCCCGTGCACCTGGGGTACGCAACGAAAGGCGTAGGGATCCTGCACGGCTGTTTTTTCAGAGTTGGCAATTGCGCTGCCATGAAGCCAATCCAGTATCACCTCCGCTGTGCGAATTTGTCCGGCATGCGGGCGCACGCGATGAATGTGCGCATCCAAAGGCGAGAGACGGCAATTAAACCCGTCAAAACCAATAGCTGCATTCAAATCAGCCTGGGCAGAAAGTCGGTGGGTTTGCAACAGACACCAAACGGTATAGGCTGCTGAGAACTGCGTGCCGTTCAGCAAAGCCAAGGCTTCCTTGGCCTGAAAACGCAGTGGATTCCAGCCAAAATGCTGTAAAATATCGGCGGAAGAGCGTCTTTCACCTTTAAACCACACTTCACCCAAACCAATAAGAGGCAAACTCAAATGAGCCAGGGGGGCTAAATCGCCTGAAGCGCCCAAAGACCCTAACTCAAACACTACCGGCAAAACATCGGCATTGTAGAAATCCACCAATCGCTGTACCACCTCTACCCTCACACCTGAATGGCCATATGACAGGCTTTGAATTTTGAGCAACAGCATGATTTTCAACACTTCCTGAGGCACGGTATCGCCCATACCCGAGGCATGGCTCACCACCAGATTGTGTTGCAGATCTTCTACGTCAGACGGGGAGATGCGCACGTTGCACAGTGAACCAAAACCTGTATTGATTCCGTAGTACAACTGATCGTTGCCGTTCAATTTGCTTTCCAGATACGTGCGGCAAAACTGGATCCGTTCCCGGGCAGCGTCTGAAAGTGCAAGCGGAGTACGTTCGTGGAGTATTTGGTGGATGGTGTTGAGAGAAAGGTGGTCAGGGCTGATGTGGTGCATCCTAGTGAGTGAGTGAGTGAGTGAGTGAATGAGTGAGTGGGCGCGAAGGTACGGAATTGTATCATTGTGCCATTTCGAGGGGGAAAGGCATGGTTAAAAAGCACGAAAAACGGGTTAAATACTGGTTAATACCTTTGGGTTGGCGTTGGATGTTCTTTTCATAATTTTTTGAAAATGAATGGGTTGGTTTTTATTTGCCAAATTTTTTTTTCAATTTCAGACAACTTGCTGAAACTGCATTGCATCAGAACGCCACCAAAACGCATGGGATGTCCTACTTTTGAGCCGGGTTTCGTTGATACCAAAGAACAACACCAAACCTGAATCATTCAGATGGCATGCAAGAAACCCATTACGTACAAACAAATAACAACTGCAACCATGATTAAGAAAATCGCATCCATCGCACTTTTGACTATTGGCCTGGTTACTTTTGCCCAGGCTCAGCGCATTGCTCACGTAGATGTAACGGCTGTTTTGGAAAGCATGCCTGAATATCAAAAAGCACAGGAACAACTTGACAAAGTAGCTACTGCCTGGCGTCAGGAAATTGCCCAGGAACAGGATAAAGTAAAAGGCATGTACAGCAAGTTTCAGGCTGAACAGGTGCTGCTCAGCGAAGAAATGAAAAAGACCCGTGAAGAGGAGATTATGGCCAAAGAAAAAGAAGTGCGTGAACTGCAACGCCAGAAATTTGGCCCTGAAGGCGCACTCTTCAAAAAACGCGAAGAACTGGTAAAACCTATCCAGGATAAAGTATACAGCACCATCGAACGTTTTGCTCAAGACAAAGGCTTTGAGTATATCTTCGATAAAGGTTCTGCTTCCGGAATGCTGTTTGCCGATAAGAAAAACGACAAAACCGAAGAAATCAAAGCGCTCTTGAAAAAATGAGTGATTGAGTGAGTGAGTGAGTGGCGTACGGCTTGGAATTGCGTTCGAGAGAATAGGGAAATGCCGCCTTCACTCACTCACTCACTCACTCACTCACTCACTCACTCACTCACCCATTCACTCACTCACTCACTCACCCATTCACTCATTAATATGAAGAAGACCTTTTTGTTTTTGCTGGGCTGTTTGTTGACTTCCGGAGTATTTGCCCAGAAGTTTGGCTATTGTAACTCTGGCGCATTGTTGACACAAATTCCGGAAGTGAAAGCAGCTGACAGCGATTTGACTGCCTTCCAAACACAACTGACCAAACGCGGGCAGGAAATGGTAGAAGCGCTGCAGAAAAAGGCTCAGGATTTGGAACGCAAACAACAACAGGGTACTATTTCTCCGAAAGACCTGGAAATGCAATCGGCCAAACTTAAAGAAGAAGAAGCTGCGATTGCCAAATACGAACAGGAAGTGTACGAAAAGTTGTCTATCAAACGTGAGGAACTTTTCAAACCCATCCTCGACCGAGTAAATCAGGCCATGGCCGATGTGGCTAAGGAAAACCAGTTCATGTTTGTTTTCGACAGCGGTAGTCAGGTATTGCTGTATTCTGATGAATCTCTGGATGTTACCAAACTGGTGAAAGCCAAGCTGGGTATTCCAAACTAAGAGGTATTTACCCTGATTATTAGTCACAAAAAGGTGTTCCATTGGCGCCTTTTTGTGACTTTTTGCATTAGTGGTGTACCTTCGCGCGCCCTACGAATTCAGCTTTATGATTTTGCACCAACTGTCTGATCGCTCATTGCTTGTCATTGGCGCAGTGCTTTGCGCTATTGCAGCCTGGTGCACAGTAGGTTATCACCACCCGGATGAGCATTTTCAAATCTGGGAATTTGCGCACCATAAAATGGGCAGAATCCCGGAAAGTGCCCTGCCATGGGAGTTTCCGGAAGAAATGCGACCGGGGCTACAGCCATTCCTGGCCTATTCATGCATTCGTTTTTTTGAAGGTATAGGCATCTACAGCCCCTTCTTTCAGGTTTTCTTCATGCGTCTGGTAAGCAGTTTGGCTGCTTTGTGGGTGTACTGGCGCTGGACAGAATACCTGGCTCCAGGTTTGAAAAACCCGTCCACCTTGCGCTGGATGCGTATTGGTTTACTGTTTTTCTGGCTAATGCCCTACCTGAATGCCCGGTTTTCTTCCGAAAACACTTCTGCCATCTGCTTTTTTGGCGGATTATTGATTTTGGTAAAATCGCTGGATAAAACTGGCTGGAAAGCCCCTGCGAACTTGTTTTGGGCTGGATTGCTGCTTGGACTCTCTTTCTTTTTCCGTTATCAGATTGCCTTCGCGGCCATAGGACTTGGAGGCTGGCTGGTATTTGCCAAACGACCAACGCTGTTACAATGGAGCTGGCTCATGTTGGGTGCAGTGGCTGCCTTTGGTATTGGACTTGCCACGGATGTATGGTTGTACGACGAGTGGGTATTTGCGCCGTATAACTACTTCTTTTCCAATATCATGGAAGGAAAAGCGGCTACTTTTGGCGTTGAACCTTTTTGGTGGTATTTCACGGAGTTACCCATAGCATTTTTCCCTCCACTCAGCATTTTCCTGTTGGTAATGGCCGGTATTGGGTTTTACCGCAATCCAACCCATGTGTTCAGTTGGTGTTTGGTACCTTTTGTGCTGGCTCATTCTCTGGTGGCACACAAAGAGGTGCGGTTTTTATTCCCCATGGCACTGCCTTTTTTCTTTTTTGCTGCAGCAGGATGGCAGCATTTTAGCGCTACCCGAACCTTTAAACCAGGTTGGAAAAAGGCATTTCAGTTTTTCCTGGTCATTAATGTTTTATTACTGTTGTTCAGGATCTTCATACCAGCCAAAGAAATGACCGCATATGCAGGTTTTCTCTGGCATTGGGGCGAAAAACACCCTGAGTCAGCCGTATACTTTGTAAAACAGATGCCTCGAAACAACTTTCCCCTTAATATGCCATTTTATGAAAATCCAAAACAAAAGCAATTATCCTGGTATACCGACCCGCTGTACAAAAACGACACCACAGCGCTTAAGCCAGGTGATTTGTTCTTTTTTACAGAAGTTTTGAATCCCAAACCACAGGCGCCGCCTGGCTATCAGTTGAAAAAAGTGTATAATTATTATCCGGAATGGCTGCTGTTGAACAACAGCAATAACTGGCAATCAAGAACCCGGATTTGGGAAGTGTATGAAATCTTGCCCGCTGCCAGGTAGTGCCAGGGCATTTTGCAATTGCTTGAAATAGGATACAGAAAACAACAACCGGCTACCATACCAGGAAAACATTTCCCCGTTTACCAGGGCAATACGGGCGTTCGGGCATATTTCCTGCAGGGTTTGCATGTGTTTTTCCTGAAAAGGATAAGGCTCAGAAGACAATAACAGCACTTCCGGATCGGTGGCTTGCAATTGTTCAACGGTAATGGCTGGATAACGGCTCAGGTGCTCAAAAACGTTTTGGAAACCTGCTTTTTGCAGCATATTTTGAATAAACGTATCTGAAGCTGCCACCATATAGGGTTTCCGCCAGATCAGGTAAGCCGCTTTTTTAGGCGGAAGAATGGGCGTCAATCCGGCAAAATCCTGCTCCACAGCAGCGCGTATATCCTCAGCTTGTTCCGGTTTCCCGGTAATGGCGCCAATCTGTGTCATCATATCCAGAGCATCTTCCAGGGTAAGGATATCGCTCATCCAAACCGGATATTCTTGCCAGAGAGCGGCTATTTGGGCGGCATCGTTTTCTTCTTTATTTCCGATAATCAGATCCGGCCTAAGTGCTGAAATAGCCTCTAAGTGGAGAGTTTTAGTGCCACCCACGCGTTTTTTCTCCTGAAACCACTGCGACGGATGGATGCAAAATTTAGTAATCCCAACTACTTCCACATCCAGTCCAAGCGAGGCCAGAAACTCGGTTTGAGATGGTACCAGGGAAACAATCCGTCGGGGCGGCCAGACGGGCATACTCACCGTCCGCTTCATTTGATCCGTAAACTGCTTCATGATTTGTGGTCTTGGGAAATAAAACTGCCCCAGCCGAACAAACTACAAAAACCGAATCCAAGGGTATTCAGCGTGCCATGCCAGTATTTCAAGTTGGGAATATTAATCCATTCCAGCGGAAACTGAAAACGCAGAGCATAAAGGGCAGCCAAAAGCATGCCTGCCATTAAACTACCCGAGCCCAAAAGCCATCCCGCACGCACGCGGGCAGGTAAATTTGGCTTAAATGCTATGCTGGTTTGATGCGAGATAAACAACACAGCATAACCAATAAAAAACAGCGCTGCTAATTGCTCCATAATGGGGGCATATCCTAGTCGGGTGAGGGTAATGCCCAGGGCTACCAGGGGCATACCCGCCAAACTCAGTATACCCAGCCATCGGGTTATTGGCCGGTTGTGCAACATAAGATTGGCAAAAACGAGGGTACTCAACATCAACCCTGCCAAATGAAAATGAGCCGCGGTGAGTGTAACAATCACCGGATCAAACCCAAAAGGTTGAAAATGAACCATATGCATGAGTGCCCACAAAGCGGCCGTTGCCCAATAACCCAAAGCAAAAATCTGCACCCAGCCCGAAAGTGGTCGTTGCGGTACACTTACATGAGCCACAAAGGCACGCCAGGTGTATGCTACGGCAGCACCCAGATAAGGCAATACCAGCCACCAGGGGCCCTCTAACGTAATGGTGAGCGCAAAGGGAATACTGAGCAAAGGAAACCAGCTCCACAGCTGCGAAGGCAATCAGCAGACATTCCCAGCGGAGCAGCAGGTTGGTTGGCCACAACCACCAAAGCAGGAGGAACCATCCGGTCGCTCGCAGTAAAACCTGGTACTGCGTATTCATACAGCAGGATTTTGAACAGCAGCCTGTACGTATGCAAGCATGGCCGCTTTGGAGTCGCGCACAAATTTTCGTTGGTGCCAACGCGCGATTGGATATCCAATGCGGGTTAGCCAAAACCTTGGTTTTGAAAATGCCTTTATGACATACTGAACGGTCCCATCAGGCAATTTTTCCACCATAAACAACTCTTCCCCCATCTCTACATGGCCCGGCAATGTGCCATAAGCAAAGCCAAAAGCATCCGCCGTATCCAGGGTATACACAATCCGGCAGGAATTTATCCACCACCAGCCGAATACACGGGCCTGCATCACCACCAGTTCCTGCTCCCGGATAGGAATAGTCTCCGGCCAAATGCGCGTCCAGCCATCCGGGAACATACGCCATACCCTGATGGCCTGCCTGGCGGCCTCCCAAACCGCTTCTCCCTGGCCCAGCACCTGTACATTATAGTCGTTGTCGTAACCGGAAACCTTATCTCCCTGACGAGTTTTACCCACTTCAGGGTAACTGTACGGCAGGGTCGATTCCTGTTGTAAAAAGGCTTGAAGGGTGGGAACGCCAGGTGGATAAAACATGATTTAACCTTTTTTGAAAGCGGCTATGGCATTTTTGCTGAAATCAGACAAGGATAGTCGGCCGCTGATGGCGGCTCTTTCTGAAAGCAAGGTATCCCAATGTTCGGTGCCTTGCCAGAAGACCCTTTTCAGCTCTGCCAGGGCTTCCGGGCTGTACTGACATAGGGTTTGGCAAAAATGATCCAGGTAAGCGTCCAACTGTTCCACAGTATCAAAAGACTCCTGGTAAAGCCCTTTTTCTTTTCCCCAATCAGCAGTACGCCATTCAGCCGGGGTGAGTGATAATTGGGCAAAGGCGCCGGCGCCCACCTTGCGTTCTACAGCAGGGCCAATAACAAACGGACCGAATCCAACGGCTAATTCACTCAGCCGGAAAGAGGCCCACTTGGAAGCAAAACAGATGTCAGTGGCCGCCGATAGGCCAACGCCTCCGCCAACAGCTTTGCCATGAATGCGCCCAACCACTATTTTGGAGCATTTGCGCATGGCGTTGATCACATTGCCAAACCCGGAGAAAAAGGTTTTGCCTGTATCGAAATCCTGAATGCCGGCCAGCTCGTCAAAGCTTGCACCCGCACAAAAAGTGTTGTGCTCGGCGCTCCTTAGCACTACAAGTTTAACCTCTGGGTTATTTCCGGCAGTTTCGAATGCCTCGGTCAAAGCCGTTAACAGTCTGCTTGGCAGGGAATTATGGTTGGGATGGTAAAAAATGATATGCGCCACACCGTTGGTGGTGACATCGGTGCGAACGTAGCCTTGTTGGGTAATATCCATGGTATAAATTGATCAGGATGAATGGTTAAGCCGCAAAAATATGACGAAGTGCAGGCTCCAGCTCAGGATATTGAAATGCAAATCCTGATTTAAGCAATTTATCAGCCGAAACACGATTGCTGTTGAGGATTACCGCCGACATTTCACCAAAAATCAGTCTTAACACAAAGGAGGGCGCGGGGGCCAGCAACACCTTTTTTTGCATAGCCCATGCCGTATCTGCTACCAGAGCCTTCCCCCTGACCGGGTTTGGCGCTACCAGGTTATAAACGCCAGATGCTTCCGGCTGCTGCAATGCCCATAGAAAAGCGCCACAAACATCGTCGCGGTGTATCCACGACCACCACGCCTGACCATCTCCAAAGTAAGCGCCCAGACCGAAATGAATGGGTTTGACCACTTCAGCCAATGCGCCGCCCTCCCGGGCCAAAACTACCCCAATCCTGAATTTGACGGTGCGTATGCCCAGTTGTGCAAACCGATCAGCGGCAGATTCCCATTGCCGGCAACAATCCACCATGAAGGTCTCTTCCACCGGCCCATCTGATTCCGACATCCATGCCTCTCCGGAATTTCCATAAAAGCCAATGGCCGAAGCCGATAAATAAACTTCAGGACGGGCCTTGAGCTTCGAAAAGTGTTGCCAAAGCAGATCAGCTGCTTTTACCCTGCTTTCTATCAGTTCTTTTTTGCGTTGGGTTGTCCAGCGTTTATCAGCAATGCCGGCTCCCGCCAGGTTAATCACGGCTTGAACACCATCCAAAGCAGCGGCATCAATCTTGTTTGTCAGTGGATCCCAATGAAATTGCTCAGGCCCTTTAGGATTTCGGGTGAGCAAGCGAATGGTCCAGCCTTCAGCACGCAGCATGGGAATTAACCGTTTCCCAATCAGGCCGGTGCCTCCGGCAATAAGTATCGTCTTCGTCATATCAACATCCTTGAATAAGAAGTCGTTACAACAACACAGACGCTTCTGGGTTCAACTTTTGAGTGCCTGAAGCAGGGAAGCTGCTGAATCAGCCTCAACCTGTAGCCATACGCCTAGTTTGGCGTACAATTCCTGTGGGGATAAATGGCTTTCCCGCATGTGTCTGAGAGACGCCGAGCCGGCAGATTTCGACAATTTGCCACCTTCTTCATCCAGCAGCAAAGGATGATGCAGAAACTGAATCCGGGAAAAAGCCTGTTCGCCCAAACAGGAAGCGAGGTACTGTTGCGCCAAACTGGATGACTCCAGGTCTGCACCCCTGATGAGATGAGTGATGCCCAATTCCAGGTCATCGGCCAAACTGGCTATTTGATAGGCTGGAATTCCGTCCCTTCGGCGCACAACAAAATCTGGCATGGGGAAATCAGGCGGCGTTTTAACGCGCCAGGCAACATCCGGCTCGTCCAGATCCAATCCCTGATGTCGGAAAATTTCCGGGTATCGCCCCCCGTATGGCTCAAGCTCTTTTCTGGATTTACGACAGGCAAACAAAAGCTCCTTTTTGCGAAGCCTGAGCAATACATCATGATACAATGGCAGGCGGGAGGCATCTGATTGAAAAACCGGCTCGCGGTCAAAGTCTAGCTCCAACCAGGCTAGTGTATCCCGGATATCCTGAACGTATTCCGGGCGTTTCCGGTCGGCATCCAGATCATCTATGCGCAACAGAAGCGTTCCTCCGCGAGCTCTGGCTGCCAGCCAGTTCAGGGTAAAATTAAAAGCATTGCCCATGTGCAGGTACCCGGAAGGTGTGGGCGCCATACGCAAGCTACTTTTGGAATCAATACTTTGAATAAATGCCCTGAACTGCTGGTCAAACGTGCTCATTAAGCAATAAAATGGTCAATAATATCGGGCTCCTGCTGATTGTCGTCATCTTCCAGAATTTTGGCAGAATCTGCAAAGGCATAAAATTGGGCTACAGCCATAGCCGGAGCGGTATACAGAATGCCAATACCACACAGCAGGACTCCAATGGAGGCAATAATGCCGGTCAACACGAGAAAAATGGCTACTGAAACCCAGTTTTTGGCTACCAATTTCCTGCTGGCTGCAAGCGCTTCCATCGGGCCGATGTCAAAAAACCAAACCAGGTTCATAGCCCATACAAACAGCACACCAATGATCAGACCACCGGCTGCCATAAGCAAGGCGCCAAGCAGAAAATTGGTCATGTCCAAGGACTCCCATATATCTGTGGTATTCTCCAAAAACGGATAATCTTCCATTATTTCTAAAAACCAGTCAAACAATCCTGCCTGATACCAAAGTATTAATCCTGGAATCAAAACGACCAGCAGGATCAGAACGGTCATTAAATAGGTAGAAACCAATGGTCCAATCCGGTTAAACCCTTTGAAAAACTCGGAAAAATCTACCCGGTTTTCTTTCACAGCAGCATAGGTGAACTGGGCATAACCCACCTGTAGTACCGGAGAAATGATCAGACTTATTACAAAACCTGCGATGGGTATAACCTGGGCAAAAAAGCTGATCACCATGGAAACCAGCATGAAGCCAAGCAACATGCCGAAGTTTTTGTTCATGAAATCGAAGCCCTGGGAAATGTAGTCGCCTAGTCGGAAATTAACGGCTGGCTCGTTTAAAACGCGTTGAAGCCTGCTGGCTGGTAAGCTCATAAGATAGGATTGGGTTTTTGATAAGTTTTGTTTTTGGGCTATATTGCCTTGGCAAAGATGTAGTATCAACCTGATATTTTTCAACGCCTGAAACATTTGCCCAAAAGAAAATCCGTGTTATTTCGGCAAAAACCGGAACAACACGGATTGAATATGGTAAAAAAACGACGTCGGATGGTCGCTTAGCCAATAATGTGCTTAACCCTCGGACGGTGTGGCGTGATATCGCCCAGTTTGGCTTTTTTCATTTCTTCATAGGCGGTAAAGTCGCCCTCAAAGAACACCACCTCCGCATCGTCTTCGAACGACAGGATGTGCGTAGCCAGACGGTCGAGGAACCAACGGTCGTGACTGATGATCAGCACGCAACCGGCAAAGTTCTCCAGCGCCACCTCCAGTGCACGAAGTGTGTTCACATCAATATCGTTGGTAGGCTCGTCGAGCAGCAATACGTTGCCGCCTTCCTTGAGGGTCATGGCCAGGTGAACGCGGTTGCGCTCACCACCTGAACAAACACCCAGCTTTTTCTGCTGATCGCTGCCGGCAAAGTTGAAGCGCGACAAATATGCCCTGGCATTTACAGAGGTATTACCCACTGAAATCAGGTCGTTGCCTTCACTAACAATCTCGTAAATGGTTTTATCCGGCAGCAGGTTCTCGTGGCTTTGGTCCACATAACTCAGCTGAACGGTATCTCCGATGGTTACGGTTCCGGCATCCGGTTTTTCCTTGCCAACCAAGATTTTGAACAGGGTAGATTTACCTACGCCGTTGGGGCCAATGATGCCCACGATAGCATTTTTGGGTATGCTGAACGACAGGTTTTCGAACAATACACGACCGCCGAATGCTTTGGTAACACCTTGAACATCAATGACGTTATCGCCAAGGCGCTGACCATTAGGTATCCAGAGTTCCAGTTTTTGTTCTTTTTCCCTGGCTTCCTCACCGGCCATTTTTTCATAGGCATTCAAACGGGCTTTACCCTTGGCCTGTCTGCCTTTAGCGCCCATGCGCACCCACTCCAGTTCGTTTTCAAGCTGTTTACGGCGCTTATCTTCCTGTTTTTCCTCCTGGGCCATACGTTTGGTTTTCTGATCCAGCCAGGAAGAGTAGTTACCCTGCCAGGGAATTCCTTCACCGCGGTCGAGTTCAAGAATCCAGCCGGCCACATTATCGAGGAAGTAACGGTCGTGCGTAACAGCAATTACTGTACCCGGGAAATTCTGGAGATACTGTTCCAGCCAGGCCACGGATTCGGCATCCAGGTGGTTGGTAGGCTCGTCGAGCAGAAGGATGTCGGGTTGGGAGAGCAAAAGTCGGGCCAGCGCTACCCGACGGCGTTCGCCACCGGAGCAGACCTTAATGGGGCGGTCGTCTTCCGGGCAACGCAGGGCATCCATGAATACGCCGAGCCGATAATCCAGTTCCCAGCCGCCGAGGTGTTCAATTTGTTCCAGCACTTCACCCTGACGTTCAATGAGTTTCATCATTTCATCGTCGTCGGTTACCACGCCAAGTTTTTCGCCAATCTCTTCGTTTTCTTTAAGCAGGTCTACGATATGTTGAACGCCTTCTTCTACTACCTGACGAACCGTTTTATTGTCGTCCATAGTAGGTTCCTGCTCCAGATATCCGATTTTATATTGTTTTTCGAACTCGATTTTGCCCTGGTAGTTCTGGTCAACTCCGGCAATAATTTTGAGCAAGGTGGATTTACCGGAGCCGTTCAGGCCAAGTACGCCAATTTTAGCGCCGTAATAGAAAGAGAGCCAGATGTTTTTCAGCACCTGTTTCTGCGGAGGGAAGGTTTTACTTACCCCCGACATGGAAAAAATAATCTTTTCAGACATCGGTATGAAAGGTGGAGAATGTGGGTGTAACGTGGAGAATGGGTGCAAAGGTCGTGGGATTGGGGGAAATTTTTATCGTGCTTTTAAAAGAATCACACAGTATTTCTTATCTTTGGTGTGTTCATTACCTGGCCATATCCTTACTGTACATTATCGTCACCATTTTTACTGATAATATGATGTTCAGGATTATTGTTTGTTTCTTTTTCTTTTATGCACAGGCACATGGTCAGGCCAAATTTCCACCCCCGTTTACACAATGGCGTACAAGTATGAGCAGTTGTGGAGAGCTGTCTTCTACACATTATTACACTTGCGGCGATACTATTGTAGGCAATGAAGTTTTTACCTCTTTTTTCGGTGGATTGGCGCCTTTTTGGGGAGGATTGACTTTTGAACCCCTGGGGTGGTTCCGGAAAACTGAAAATCATGTTTTTTATAAACCTGATTGGTTTTCAACGGAATACTTGTTGTATCAATTCAACCTGGAAGTAGGCGACACCTGCCGTGTAATCAGGAATTATCAGCATATAGGCAGCAGTGCATCTACCTTCAAATATCCGCTTTTTGAGGTGGTATTTACAGATACTGTTTTGATTGAAGATGTATGGCGGAAACGCTGGGTACTTACCAGTAATGATCCTGAAATAAAAAATGAAATCTGGCTCGAAGGAATTGGTTCAACAAGGGGGTTGGTGGATGTTACCTATTGTTTTGACGGCCAGGTAGCCACCCTTTCCTGTATGGCACAAGGATTTGATGTATTATACGAATCTGATGAGGGATGGATTTGCGCTATACTCTCAAATCTCAACTGCCAAATTGCTGCAAGTACGTCTGGCATTTTTGGGGAGAACATAGCCGTATTCCCCAATCCTTTTTCTGATTTCTTTGACATTCTGACTCCTGAATTCAAAGACATTCAGGTCAGAATGACGAACACAATGGGGCAAATTTTCACCCCTACACATCAAAAAACGTCGCAGGGCGTACGCATAGCCAGAGACAAGCTCCCCTCCGGATGGTACCAGGTGGAATTGCTAAGTAATGGCCAGGTGGTGTATCATAGCAGGGTGATTGCCTATTAGCATGGCTATTTCTCAAACAAAAACTTCTTCACATTCCACCAGCCGGTTTCTATGATGGCTTCGTTGCGTTTGTAGAAACGAATGGCCGGCTCGTTCCAATCGAGCACCTGCCATTTTACCAACCGACAACCCCGCTGGCGACCTTCCTGGATAAAATCGTCGTAAAGTTTTTGGCCTACCCCAAAGCCGCGGTATGCCTCGTTGACTACAAAATCGTCGAGGTACAACATTTTCCCTTTCCAGGAAGAATAAGCCATAAAGAAAAGCGTCATACCTACCACCTGGCCTTCTACTTCGGCTACTTTACATTCAAAAAGGCCTTTGCGGAAATCCTCCAGGTATTCTTCAGGCGTGGTAAAAACAGCCTCAGGTTCTTTTTCGTAAACAGCCAGCTCATACACCAGGGCGTGAATGGCCGGGATATCAGCTTCTGTGGCCGGGCGGATGTGGATGGTAGGTTGCATAGAGAGAGGGTTGGGGGATTTAGGGGAGATTTGGGTCATTTATAGGTCATTTGGGGTCATTTGGGTCATTTTTGGGGCATTTAGGGGTCATTTAGGGGTCATTTGGGTCATTTAGGGGTCATTTGGGTCATTTGGGGCATTTATGGGGCATTTGGGGCATTTATGGGGCATTTGGGTCATTTAGGAGGATGGTGGTTGTCTAGCAGGATGGCTTCGTGGAGGATTTCAAGGAGGGTATCTGCGGGGATTTGATTGGGGTGTTGGATCTGGATGTAACCAACTTCCTTGCGTTGGCCCATATGAATGAGTTGCTGATCGTTGGATAACAGATATCCTTTTACCAATCCAAGGTTTACGCCTTCGGTAATACCGCTGTATGGCAGGCTGGCCGGATAAAAAAAGCAAATTCTTTTTTTGCCGTTGAAATACGGCACACCATATGCCCAGGTAACCCGCAATTCCGGGAAATTTTCCTGCAATAAGTATTTCAAATACATACAAATAGTACGTTCTTCGGGCGTCAGGTCGTCCAGAAAAGAATCAAAATCTTTATGTTTGGCCAATTTCATGTGCAAATATTCTCCAAGTTTTTCAATTATCTTCGCCATTGGATTTATGAATGCACTGTTTAATCTGGCCGTAAAACAATACCTCTCAAAACGCATGAAGCGGGTTGAGCGGTACATGCTGCATCCGGAAGAAGCGCAGGAACGCTGGTTCCGGCGCATCATTGATCGTGCACGAGAAACAGAACAAGGCAAACGCTGGGGACTGTCTGACATAAAAACGCCTGAACAATTTGCCCGCATCGTGCCCGCACAGGATTATGAAGCGGTCAAAGCTGATATTTCCCGCATGATGCGCGGTGAAAGAAACGTACTCTGGCCCGGCGAAATCAACTGGTACTCCAAAAGTAGCGGCACCACCAGCGATAAAAGTAAATTCATACCTGTCCCCTATGGCAACCTTTTCAATTGCCACATAGCAGGCGCCTGGGATGCCATCACCTTATTGTACCACAACAAGCCCGACATGGAGGCTTTCCGGTATAAACACCTGGCAGTTCCCGGGAGTTTTCAGTCATTGCCGGAGTACCCCAAAACCAGATTCGGTGATGTAAGCGCCATTCTGGTGCAACATATGCCCACCATTGCCCGCCTGCTGTACACCCCAGATACCCAAACCAACCTGCTGCCCAATTTTGAAGAAAAACTGCAAAGAATAGCCGAAATAACCAGCAAACAAAGGGATATCTGCCTGTTCGGCGGTGTGCCCACCTGGCTCATTGTGCTTTTTCGAATGATTCTCGAAAAAACCGGCAAATCCAACATGCTCGAAGTATGGCCTCACCTGCAGGCATACATGCACGGGGGCGTGGGCTTTGAACCATACAGGGCAACCTTCCGGGAGCTTATCCCAAGCAACGATTTTGCCTACCAGGAAATGTACAACGCCTCAGAAGGGTTCTTCGGCGTTCAATGCGATCTGAACCAACATGATCTGTTGGTACTGGCCGACAATGGGGTGTTCTACGAGTTTGTGCCTTCCTGCGAATGGGAAAAATCGCACCCAAAAACCGTTTTATTGCAGGATGTGGTCATTGGTGAAAATTATGCCGTCATGATCACCGCCAATAACGGCCTCTTCCGATATCAGCTGGGCGATACCGTAACGTTCACCCGCCGAAACCCGTTCTGTTTCCAAATCACTGGTCGGACCAAGCAATTTATCAATGCCTTTGGTGAAGAAGTAATGGTGGGTGATGCAGATAAAGCACTGGCAGAAGCCTGCCGGCAGCTAAACGCCTCCGTTACCGAATACACCGCAGCCCCTGTTTATTTCTCTGCAGAAAAAAGTCGCGGTGGCCATGAATGGGTGGTTGAATTTGAAAAAGAACCCGCCGACCTGGAAAGATTCAATCAGGTACTCGACGAATCCCTGCAAAAGATCAATTCCGATTATGAGGCCAAACGTTATAAAGGTATGGCCCTGGATCGGTTGCGTATCAACCCGGTACCCAAAGGCACTTTTATCCGCTGGATGCGGGCCAGAGGCAAGTTCGGAAACCAGAATAAAGTGCCACGCCTGGCCAATCACCGACAATTTGTAGAAGAACTCATTCGGTTTGCTTCAGAAGATAAACCCGCCACTTTCTAAGCGGCCCGGGGTATCATTCCCAGCCCTGTTTTTGAAGACTCGATTCCACCCTACCTTCTTGCTAATCCAACTTCTTTTCCATCATCCCAAGCATTGATGCTTCCATGAAAAAAACAATTCTATTTCTGCTCACCTCACTCCCGCTCTTTCTCTTTGCTCAACCCAAAATCCAACTGGTCAATTTTGCCTCCGGCTTTGATCTTCCCCTAGACATTACACACTGTGGCGATAGCCGTCTGTTTGTGGTAGAACGCGATGGCGTCATTTGGGTTCTTGACAGCCTCGGCAACAAACTGGACACTTTCCTGAATATAGATCCAAGGGTGAATTCCAACCAGAACGAGCAGGGCCTTTTAGGACTGGCATTCCACCCGAATTATGCTGAAAACGGGTATTTTTTCGTCAATTACACAAAAAACAATGGCGGTGACACCCGGGTTTCCAGGTTTTCTGTAAAACCCGATAATCCCAACGAAGCGGATCCAAACTCGGAACTCACCATTTTGGAGCAGGATCAACCCAACTGGAACCACAATGGGGGTTGTGTCAAGTTCGGTCCCGATGGATACCTATATATTGGTCTGGGTGATGGCGGCGGGGCCAACGACCCTCAAAATTATTCCCAGAATAAACTGACCTGGCTGGGCAAAATCCTTCGGATCGACGTCAACAACAGCTCTTCAACAGAACCATACGTGGTTCCAGCCGATAATCCGTTTGTTGGCAACCCGGCTTATTTACCTGAAATCTGGTCAATTGGCTGGCGAAATCCTTGGCGTTTTTCCTTTGATCGGCTTACAGGCGATATGTGGATTGGAGATGTAGGACAAAACCTTTGGGAAGAAGTTGATTTTGAAGCTGCAGGCGATGGCGGTAAAAACTATGGTTGGCGCTGCTACGAAGGTTTGCATACTTTCAACACCACGGGCTGCCTTTCTGCCGATGCCTATGTGAGCCCGTTTTACGAATATAGTCATTCAGGCAGCAACGGATGTTCTGTAACCGGCGGATTTATATACCGGGGCGCCCAATTTCCGGATCTCTACGGCTGTTATTTATTCGCCGATTATTGTAGTGGCCGCTGGTGGTATACACGCAGAAATGCGGATGGAAGTTTTACCACCAATGTATTGGGCACCTTTGGCGGTTATGAATTCAGTTCCTTTGGAGAGGACCGCAATGGAGAACTTTACGTGGCCATGCTGGCAAGCGGTCGCATTCAACGAATAAGGGAATTATGTTCCGGATTTGGCATATCCGGCGTTGCTACTGAATCGGTTTGCACCAATGATACAGACGGTGAAATTGCCCTTCAAACCACCGGAGCCAGCGGAAATGCCACTTATTTGTGGTCTACCGGCGCAACAACCCAAAACCTTACCGGCCTGGGACCAGGTATTTATACTGTGGAGGTAAAAGACGGCAATAACTGCATCCGCAGAGATACGTTCGACATAGCCAATGGAAGTCCGGCTACTCCTGTTATCAATGCCATTGATACGGCAGTTTGCGTTGGGCAACCCATCAGCTTCAACCTGCCGACACCCCCTGTTGGAACCGGTTATCTTTGGTTTTTTAATGGCGCACCAATTTTAGGCTCACCAACTGGCACTTTCACTGCCCTGGAAACAGGTAATTATCAGGTGCAAGCCATCAGCACGCATTGCTCGTCGGATTTATCTAATCCAGTGTTGGTGACGGTCTTCCCAAATCCTACAGTTTTGCTCAACACATCAGGTAATACCATTACCGCAGTAATCAATCCTCCAACAGCCAGCGTAACCTGGTATTTTGAAAACAACACCAACCCGGTGGGAACTGGAAATGTACTGACCGCTACTGAAAGTGGTCAATACACTGCAGTGGTAACAGACCTCGTAGGTTGTTCTTCATCTGCCAATATTGATGTAGTGGTTACTAAAACGGAAATGCCTGTTTTTGTCAAAGCCTTCAAACTAACCCCTAATCCAACCATGGACAAAGTGCAAATAGACCTGGAACTAGACCAACCCATGATGGTGAAGCTGGTATTGACCGATAGCAGTCAACGCCAAATCTGGGCCCAATCCTTGGAACAATCCAGTATTCACCTGCCTATTGATTTGACACAACAGCCCAAAGGCCATTATTTTCTAAGCATCCAGGCAGGTCAGCAATCGTTCACCGGAACCATTATCAAGCAATAATCTTATGTCGTTACTGCAAAACAAGTTATTCCGTTACCTGCTTTTCATCGGGATTATTGCCCTGAATATTGGTTGTGATCAGGTTTCAAAATCACTGATACGCGAGCGACTGGAATACCATGAACAAATTCCATTGGCCGGGGAGCATGTATTGCTGACCAAGGTGGAAAACACAGGCGCCTTCCTGAGCATGGGCGACGATTGGCAACCCTGGGCCAAAACCCTGTCGCTACACATTTTACCCTCGCTCATGATGCTGGGGCTCACTTTTTGGCTATTTCAGGCCAAATTGCCTACAGGTTTGGCACTCGGAGTGTGTTGCATTATTGGTGGCGGGATAGGAAACATTGTTGATCGGCTTGCCTACGGTTCGGTGACGGATTTTTTATTCATAAATCTCGGTTTTTTCAAGACAGGGATATTCAATTTTGCGGATGTTTCCATTACTTTCGGCGCATTATTTATTATTGCGCTGCAAATCCTGAAAAGAGAGCATAAGTAGCCTCCGGGAGCTTAGGTTTTCTCTTCCTTTTTTACACCTTTTTGCCCGTTATCCAGTGCTCAACGATTTTGTTATCCGCTTCGCCAATGTAAATGGTACCGGTTCTGCCAGTGCAAACGATATGTTTGCCAAAGCAATTTTCCGGATGGGTATCCCCGTTTCGCCCAAAAATATTTTTCCATCAAATATACAGGGCTTGCCTACCTGGTATGAAGTCCGGGTAAGTGAAAAAGGCTACCTGGGCCGGCGGGAAGGAATAGACATCATGGTGAGTGTGAATCCGCAATCCATGCCAAAGGATATAGCCAATGTCAAATCAGGAGGCTATTTCATCTACGACAGCACCAAGGAGCTGTACAAGGATTTCATCCGGGATGATATTCATTATCTCGGCATTCCGATGATGCAAATGTGTATGGACAAATTTGCAGATCCACGACAGCGACAGCTGTTGAAAAACATGATCTATGTTGGGGCGCTTTCTGCATTACTGGATATCGAGATAGAGGTATTGCAGGGTATCATTCAGCAAAAATTCAAAGGCAAAGAGAAGTTGGTAACTGCCAACTACGAGGCTATGGAAATGGGCCGTCAATACGCCCAAGAGCATTTTACCTGTCCGTTCCCGGAGCACCGCGTAGCTCGCAGGGATCTGGTGAACGACTGGATTATGATGGATGGCAACTCAGCCTGTGGTTTGGGAGCTGTATATGCCGGCGCCACCGTGTTATCCTGGTACCCCATCACTCCGTCCACTTCGCTGGCTGATGCTTTTGGTAAATATGCCAAAAAATACCGTATTGACCCTGAAACCGGACAAAACAACTTTGCCATTGTACAGGCAGAAGATGAATTAGCCGCTATCGGGATGGTAATTGGCGCCAACTGGAACGGCGCCAGGTCATTTACGGCCACCAGCGGACCGGGCGTTTCGCTCATGAGCGAATTCCTGGGGCTCGCTTATTTTGCCGAAATACCAACAGTGCTGGTAGATGTACAACGTGGCGGCCCGAGTACCGGTATGCCCACCCGTACCCAGCAGTCCGACCTGCTCATTGCCGCATACGCCTCACATGGCGATACCAAACAGGTGTTGTTGTTCCCAAGTACACCGGCTGAGTGTTTTTCCATGATGGGAGAGGCTTTTGACCTTGCCGAACGGCTGCAAACCCCGGTGCTGGTAATGACCGACCTGGATTTGGGTATGAATGAAAACATGTCGCCACCTTTGAAATGGGACCAAAGCAAACCATATGACCGGGGAAAGGTGTTCAACGCTGAGCAACTGGAACAGATGACCGAGCGTTTCGGGCGTTACCTTGACGTAGATGGCGATGGTATTCCATACCGCACCATTCCCGGCACCCACCCAACCAAAGGGTCTTTCTTTACACGCGGTACGTCCAGAGATGAATATGCCGTGTACACTGAGGAAGGTCCGGCGTACGTGCGCAACATGGATCGCTTGGTTAAAAAGTGGGAAACAGCCAAGCAATACGTTCCTGGTCCGGAATTGTACCAACGGGAAAAACAAAGCGCTTTTGGCATGTTGTTCTTTGGCACAACAACCTATGCGGCCAATGAAGCCCGTGATTTATTGACCGAACAAGGCATCACACTGGATTGTATGCGGGTAAAAGCCTTCCCGTTCAGCCAGGAAGTACAGCAGTTTATTGATAATCATCAGCGGGTATTCATTGTAGAGCAAAACCGGGACGCCCAATTCAAATCTCTGATTGTCAATGAATTGGCCATAAACCCTGCCAAGTTAACCTCCATTCTCAACTATGATGGTTTCCCCATCACTGCCGATGTTATTCGGCAGAAAATTTATGAGCAACTGGTAGGAAAACTAAAACCACCATTCGCAGAACACGAGCCAGGAGAGCCAAGCGAATCAGAAGTAAGTGAATAACAACCCTAATTGATGGAATAGCCCCGGCGGGCTCATCACATTTGGATATTTTTAAATATTATGACATTCGTTCGTCCAGTATTTCGCCACCCGGAATCGCCTAAAAACGCACTGGGTTACACCAAAAAGTTCTACGAAGGAGCTCTTTCCACCTTGTGTGCCGGTTGCGGCCATGATTCGGTGAGTGGCGCCATTATTCAGGCTTGCTTTGAAATGGCTGTGGAACCGCATAAAGTAGCCAAGCTATCCGGCATAGGTTGTTCTTCCAAAACACCCACCTACTTCCTGGCGAACTCTCACGGCTTCAACTCTGTGCACGGGCGAATGCCATCTGTTGCCACCGGAGCTTATCTGGCAAATCGTGATTTGATGTACATCGGTGTTTCTGGCGACGGCGACTCCGCCTCCATTGGTATGGGGCAGTTTGTGCACGCTATACGGCGCAATCTGAATATCACCTACATCATTATGAACAATGGTTGTTACGGTTTGACCAAAGGCCAGGATTCTGCCACGGCAGATTTTGGCTCGATCAATAAGTCCGGAGCTGCCAACTTGTATCAGGCTATTGATATGGTGGGATTAGCCCTGGAATTGGGTGCAACCTTTGTGGCCCGCAGTTTCTCTGGCGATAAAGACCAATTGATTCCACTAATCAAAGCAGGCATGTCGCACCCGGGATTTGCCCTGATCGATGTGGTATCACCTTGTGTTACCTTTAATAATAATGTGGGTTCCACAAAATCGTACGACTATACACGGGAGCATATTGAAGCTACTGCGGCGGTAGATTTTGTGCCCATTATGGAAGAAATCACCACTGAATACGCAGAAGGCGACACCGTGGCGGTACAACTGCATGATGGTTCTACCATCCATCTGAACAAACTGGCGCCAGATTTTAATCCGCGCGACAGACACTCAGCTGTGAGTAAATTATACCAGGCTAAAGCCAGTGGAGAAATCCTGACCGGCCTCATTTACATTGAGCCGGAAACAAGAGACCTGCACAGCCTGCTCAACACCACCAGCCTGCCCTTGAATACCCTGGAGAAAGAGGTTTTATGCCCCGGTCAACAGGTATTGGATAATATCAACGCCTCACTAAGATAACTCACTCATTCACTCACTCACTCACTCACTCACTCATTCACACTGATGCGGATAGGACTTTTGGGCGCAGGGCATCTTGGAAAAATCCATTTGAAGTGTATTCAAGCCACTGAATGTTGGGATTTGGTTGGCTTTTATGATCCTGACGATAAAAACGCAGAGACAGCTATTGCGCAATATGGCGCTAAAAGGTTCACCTCCTTGTCCAGACTTTTGGCTGAGGTTGATGCCGTGGATATAGTTACCCCGACCACTTTTCACTACGAACTGGCGGCAAAAGCCATCAAGGCAGGCAAGCATACCTTTATTGAAAAACCAGTAACACAAACCATCCAGGAAGGTCAGAAACTGATTAAACTGGTAGAAAAACATGGTGTAACCGTACAGGTTGGGCATGTTGAGCGGTTTAATCCGGCCTTTACAGCGCTGGGAGGCATGCAACTGAGTCCTATGTTTATTGAAGGACACCGACTGGCAGCTTTTCAACCAAGAGGCACGGAGGTGTCTGTGATCCTTGATTTAATGATTCACGACCTGGATCTCGTGCTTCATTTGGTAAAATCACCGGTTAAAAAAGTGAGTGCCAGCGGTGTGGCTGTGTTGAGCAACACACCTGATATTGCCAATGCACGTATAGAGTTTGCCAATGGATGTGTGGCTAACCTAACTGCCAGCCGGATTTCCATGAAACAAATGCGCAAAATGCGTCTGTTTCAGCAGGATCATTACCTGAGTCTGGATTTTCTGGATAAAAACGCGCAAATAGTACGACTTTACGATACCGATGCTGCGGATTTGCCGCCAACGGACAACCTGATGGAATTTGACACTCAGGCAGGTAAAAAATGGCTGCAATTATCCATGCCGGAGTCAGCTCCGGTGAATGCCATTCAGCGTGAACTGGAGACATTTCACGAAGCCATTGCTACCCAAAAACCGCCGGTTGTAACCCTTCAGGATGGGTTTAATGCGCTGAAACTGGCACATCAAATCCTGAAAGAAATTGAGATCCGGCGAAATATTGCCGAGTTGGTTTAGAGACTGTTGGAATTATCAGAAGACTATTCCCTTACAAATTCCAACTCCTGATATCGATCCAGTCGGGCAATTGGCGATGGTTCTGCAGGCTCCTTATCATCCTGCCGATATTTCACCACATAGTCTACAGCAACTAAAATTTCGCTGCTTACCGCTCCAAATGTTGGTGGATATGGTTGGTCAATTTTGGCAGCAGCAGTACTGATGATTGGGGCGCCGAAGGCTTCGATTAAGGTTTGGCAAAATTCATCGGAGGCAACACGAATAGCCACTGAGCCGTTTTTGGCTTTAACCCATGCAGGCAACCCAGAAGACTCCGGATATACCATAGTAAGTGGTCGGGTATGATGAGCAAGGAGGGTCTCCAAACGTGGGTGTAGTTTTGGAACGTATTTCTTGAGCATTTCTACGTTTGACACCAAAAGTACATATCCATTTGCAGGCGCCTGGCCTTTGATGGTATTCAGGCGACTTACACTGGGTTCATAAAATGGGTCGCACCCGATTCCCCAGATGGTATCTGTTGGATAACAGATGATTTTACCGTTTTTCAATAGTTGTGCAATATCAGAAATGTCGTCGCGTAGCAGGAACATGAGCTGTAATTAGTTGAGAAATGGAAAGCAGGCAGTACTTTTGACGGCGGCAAAGGTAGTAACAGTAGCTGCTCATAACAACCGAACGGCAAAACCTGTTGTTTCTTTTGTTGTTCTAACAAAAAATATCTCCCATAACTGAACATATTCATGGATCGCAACGCTAAACTACTTTATTGGGCGCTTCTGACGCTGTTTTTGCTTCCGTTGCAAGCGGAAGCTCGCCACATCATTGGTGGAGACATTACTTATACCTACCTGGGAGAACCCAGCCCAGGCATGAAGCGCTGGCGTTTTACCATGCACATTTACCGCGACTGTTATGGGAATGGTGCAAACTTCGATTCTCCGGCGTCCTTTGCTATTTATCAGGGTACGGAAAACGTCAATTCTCTGCACTCTACCTATAGCATTAACAACTACGACTACACCAAACTCATTCCGGATACGCCGCAATGTGTAACCAATATTCCGCTGGTTTGTGTGGAGGAGGCTGTTTACAACTTTGAAGCAACGCTTCCTGTACTAACAAACCAAAGCTATTTTATTGTATATCAACGTTGTTGCCGTAACAATACCATCACCAATATTATCAACCCCGGCGATGTGGGCGCTACCTACCAAATTGAATTAACACCGGAAGCAATGGCTACCAACAACAACAGCCCGGTGTTTACAAACTTCCCGCCCATTATCATTTGCAATAATTTACCACTGGTTTTCAACCACTCAGCAACAGATGCCGATGGCGATATTCTGGTGTACAGCTTTTGTAATGCCCTGGCGGGCGGTGGGAATATCACGTTCACTCCTGATTTGTATTCCTGCATCGGCGCACAGCCTACGCCGCCTTGCGCCCCTCCATTTGACAATGTACCATATGCCCTGCCTACCTATTCGCCTCAATCGCCCGTGGGCGGCGACCCACAGGTAACTATCAATCCGGTGACTGGGGTGATAACCGGCACGCCGGAAATTGTAGGGCAATTTGTGGTAGCCGTTTGTGTTCAGGAATACCGGAACGGGCAGCTTTTGTCTACCGTTCAAAGGGAATTTCAGTTTAATGTGGCTGACTGTACGCCGGATATCGACGCTAAACTCGCATCTGATTCTCTGACCATTAACCTGGAAGAATACACCATCAAATCATGCGGTGAAAAGACTATTTTCCTGGAAAACAAAACCACAGTAGCTTCCAATGTAAAGGATGTGGAATGGCGTTTCGACATCAATGGAACAACCGTGAGCGATAAAGTAAATAAATGGTTTACGGCATTTACTTTCCCTGATACAGGTATTTACAACGGTCTTTTGCTCATTAACCAGGATGATGGCGGTTGTAGCGATACAGCATTCATTCGGGTACAGATTTATCCGGAAATTCATGCAGATTTCACCTTTGACTACGATACCTGTGTAGCAGGACCGGTATTGTTTACGGATCAATCCTATGGAGAAGGCGGCATAAATCAGTGGAAATGGTCGTTTGGCATACCTGGCGCAAACTCTACAACCCAGAACCCCAGTTTCCAATACGCAGAGCCCGGTAATTATCCCATCACTTTAAAGGTAGCCGATGGGAATCAATGCTCTGACGACACAACAGCCATTATTGCCTGGTATCCGGTACCGCCGGTTATCATTATCAAGCCCAGCAGCTTCCTGGGATGTGCGCCTGCAGATATCTTTTTTGATAACCTGTCTACCCCAATTGACGACACGTATAAAATTGTCTGGTATTTTGGGGATGGAGATTCTACCAATAACGTGATCAGTCCAACGCACCTGTATGATGAACAAGGAGTGTATGATGTTCGGGTAGAAATAACCTCTCCGCTGGGTTGCTACATTGATGCGGATTTCCCCAACCTGATACGGGTGGAGCCCTCTCCTATTGCGGCATTTGACTGCGATCCGGAGACGGATTTGACTAATTTCAACAACACCGTTACGTTTATTGACCAATCAATTGGGGCAGCTCACTGGAACTGGCAACTGGGCCCAAACCACACTTCTCTGGAACAAAACCCAACGCATACCTTCCTGGATACCGGTAAAGTAACGGTGCGCCTCATTGTGACACACCCGGCTGGCTGTAAAGATTCAATTTCCAAAGAACTGGATATTCGTCCGGAATTCACCTGGTACATGCCCAACGCATTCTCCCCGAACGGTGATGGTGTGAACGATGATTTCTTTGGGAAAGGATACCTGAACGGAGTAACGAATTTCAACATGACTATTTGGAACCGTTGGGGGGAACTGGTGTATTCCTCCACCAACCCTAACGACAAATGGAATGGAGAAAAGAACAACGCCGGAAAATTGTCGCCTGAAGGTGTTTACATCTACGTAGTCACGTTTACGGGGCCGCGAGGGGAACAAAAAGAGTACAAGGGATTTGCCACGCTAGTCCGATAAAGCCGGAAAGAACTCCGGCTATTTTTGGGAAGGCAGAAAGGGATTTACCACCTTTGTGCCTTTCTTTTTTGCACGCACCATCCATTTGTGAAACATGCCAACACCAAAGCTGATCATTTTTGCCTGCCTGATTGTCGCCCTCCCTTTTTCCTCCTGCGTTAAAAAACGTATTTACCGTGCGGAACTTACTGCCCGTACAGCTGCAGAGGCCAGAGAGAAAATCTTAGTTCAGGAAATCCTTGAACGACGTAAAGAAACCGCCCAGCTCATTAAAAATACGGAAAACCTGGCCCGGGATCTGGGCAAACAGGATGCGGAAATTGAAGATCTGAAAGACCAGCTGGCCAATACCACTCAATCCATGGGCGAGTCAGCCAGCAAACTGGCTACTGAGAAATCCAATCTGGAAAAAAACCTGGCGAATACCCGACAAACATTGGAGCAACGCAATGCGGTGATTCAAAAAGTGAAATCTGTTCAGGACAAGCGAAAAACCATCCTTGCAGAACTGGATACAGATCTCCAGCGCGCCTTTGGCGGCTTCAGTGTATCCGGAGTAACCACGGCCATTGAAGGAGACGCCGTTACCCTGACACTTCCAGATGCTATGTTGTTTGAAGCAACCAGCGTTAACGTTAGTACCAAAGGCAGGGATTTACTCCAGCCACTGGCAGAGTTTTTGGCAGCCCGTCCGGCTCTTTCTGTTGATCTGGTGGCCTATACCGACAACGTATTGCCCCCCAAAGAAAAAAGCCTGAAAGACACCTGGGATTGGAGTCTTACCAGAGCTACCAATATCATTCGTATTCTCATTCGCGATTTCAACGTCAATGCCAACCAGGTAACCCCGATTGGTAAAGGCGAATTTTATCCCATCACCTCCAACGAAACTCCGGAAGGCCGGCAAAAAAACCGCCGGACAGTCATCGTATTCAAGCCCGTTCTACCCGCTGTACCAATGAGTGAGTGAATGAGTGAGTGAGTGAATGAGTGAGTGAGTGTGAGTTTACCACTAAGCCACTGAGGGCACTAAGAAATCACTCCCTTAGTGCCCTCAGTGGCTTAGTGGTAAACTCACACTCACTCACTCACTCACTCACTCACTCATTCACTCATTATTATTCTGAGGGTGGTGCTACCAAGAGTGGTTTGCAACCTGATCTGGTAGGCTCCAGCCGGCTGACCTGTTAGATCCAGTGGGATATTGTTTTGCCCTGTTTGTATCACAACAGATTGATGAGCTACTATCTGGCCCAGTGTGTTCAGAATTTGAATGGTACCTTCCACTGAATTTGGCGCCTCTACCTGCAACTGGAACAAACCAGATGTTGGGTTGGGAGATGCCTGAATTTTCCAGCCTTGAGCGCTCAGTTGATCCACTCCGGTAATGATAACCGGTACTGAGGTATTTTTGATGGCTACTCCGCAGTCGTTGGTGGCTGAAAGGGTGATCTGATACGTACCCGTTGAGTCCACCTCAAACAGGAAAGGACTGGTATTCAAGCCCACGGGATCGCCACCATTGATCGACCAGAAGAAGGAGCCTGCACCCTGGGTTGTATTGGTTACCTGAATCACATTGCTTACTACCTGTACATTAAAACTTGGATTCAGCAGACTGTCAGTGAGTACCAGTGTGGCTATTTCAGGTATTTCAGTAGTACCGAGTGCGTTGCTGATTTCAAGGCTAATGGTGTAAATACCTACCTGCGGGAACACCACCGTAGGCTCTTTTTCAAAAGATTCAGATGGTACACCGCCAGGGAAAAACCAGTGCCAGTTATCCACATGATCCTCCTGAATGACATGGGCCTGCACAGTTAATGGAGCACAACCCTCTTCCGGATCTACAAAAGCAAAAGCAACCGGAGGTCCGCCAAACACCTGCACAGGTACGTAAGTGGTATCCTGTCCACATTCATTAGAGGCAATAAGCCTCACCAGGTATGCGCCCGGTGTTTGATATTCATGGAATGCTGGCAAGGATATGCCGGTTTGTCCATCACCAAAATCAATTTGATAAGCAGTTGGCGCCCCGGTAGTGGCGCTTTCCAGGGTAATACCCCAGGATCCTACATTCGACACATTCAATCCGGCTACAGGAGGGCCACTGCACAAAAAGCAACCAACACCCTCCTCATTACAAAACATAACCTCAAAACCAAGAACGGTACCCCCATCGCTAGACTGGTTGTCAAACACCCGCAAGGTCCAATCGCCTGTAACGGTGCCTTCGTCAAAATTTTCCAGGCAGCCGGTTGCAGGGTAGTAAATGCCGGAGTATGACCCGGATTGCCCCCAAAGCTGATTGCTGGCCCAAACCGCTGAAAAGCCAGGATCAGGATTTGCGGGATACAGGCAGGGAGTAAATCCAATATTCCATTTGGTGCCTTCTGTTCCACCAAAAAATCCGGATGGCCCTATCAACTGCACTTTTTGCCCGGCAGGCGAAATAAGCTCCATACTCAAATCGCCCAGATACTCATGTTCAAACTCCACACGCACGCCGCAAACGCCCTGAGCTGTAGAAGACAAATCATTGTTGGCCGCAGAAATAACAGAAAATGTGAAATCGCCCGTAAAAAAGTCTTCAATAACACTTGGGCAGTTGTTACAACCGCAAATTGCGCCTTCAGCATTTAACTCATCTGCGCCGGCATCGCGCAACCCCAGCCGGAGTTCGCCATCATAATCGTCGTTGGGCAAACCGAAATTCTGTGGTATGATTTTATGCGCAGGTGAAGTCTCATCAGCCAGATGGAAATCACGACCGGCAAAGTTGACAAAACCTAGGTCGCCAGGAGCTTTTAGATTAAACTGATCCGTTAAAACCGTTCCACCGGAATAAGACACATAAGACGATAGCAGAGGATTGTTCTCTACAATGAGAATGTTTCCTTCCAGTTGAAGCGACTTTGAAACCCCGGCCATCAATAGATTTGGTGCGCTTTTGCTGTGCAGGGTATTGTTTCGAATTATCGTGTTTTCGGGTTGATTATCGGAAAAATCGCCCAGATAAACGAGGGTTCTGTTAGCCACATCATATACCTGATTGTTGTAAACAGACAAGGGTGATTGACCAGCTTCCACTTCGGATTGATAAATAATACCGTCTCCGTTGGAATCGTGAATCAGGTTCCGGGAAACAGTTGCTGTGTTACCCAGGATTATACCAGCGCCGCAATTCAAACCCAGCGCACATTCCGCATCTGTATTATGGTGTATGTGATTTTGTTCAATGCGGGCGTCTGGCCCCTTCCAATATATACCTGCTTCATGGCTGGCCAGAAAACCGCCCCAATAGCCCGTATAAGAAATTTGGTTGAGTTTGATCAGGCCATTGTATACATCGTTATCGCCATAAATACCATGGCCATTAATATAGCTGATCTGATTTCCCTGTAACTCTGCAGAACCAATGGCTCCATTATTCAGGTAAATACCACGGCCATAACAGCTGTCAATGGTGTTTTCCAGAATTTTGACTGAAGCCGCAACCGAAACCTGGATAGCGGTTCCGTCAGTATCTAAGGAATCGATGCCAATTCGGCCCAAATGGTTATTAGCCACCAGCACCTCCGATACTCCCTCAATACCACTCACATAAATGCCTTTTTCAGCGCCCCTGATGGTACTACCGCTCACTTCTGTCACATCGGCTTCAATGGTGCGAACGGCCGTTCGGCTAATGTCTGAAAACGAACAGTCCAGCACAATCATGGCGCCAAATTCAGCGATGATAGCTGAGCCACTTATTTGGGAAAAAGTATCTGAAGTGAGGTAGACTTCGCCACCAAAGGCCAGAATTGCGGTGGAGTTTATATCCTCAAACGTACAATCCGAAACGAGTACGCCAGACCCCTCAATGTACAAGGCCACTCCATCAATGCCTACAAAACGACAATTCTTGAAGGTGACAAAATCTGGTGCAAAGGAAACAACTACCGGATCGGTAAACGTGGTATCCTGATAGGTTTGAGCATGATTAAAGGCGAGCAATTGCAACCACACAAAGGCGGTTAGTAGGATTTGTTTCATAAAAAAATCGAGTAGTGAGATAAACGTTGGCAGCGATAGCAAATTCGCTGCCAACCCGGCACAAATGTCGCCATTCTGCCTGAACTATCTGTCCCCCGATTTGATTACTCGCCCAATATACCAGCCGACCATTGCAGACCTGCTTCAGCCTTTTTCCATTCGCTGAGCAACTTAAGGTATTTCAACTGGGCATCCAGCCAGCGTTGTTCCCGGGTATTAACCAAAAATACAGAGCTCTCACCAATAGAGAAGCGTACATTTTCCGCATCCAGCAAGGTCCTGTAATTGGCGGCCATATTGCGAAACAAGTCGGTTTGTGTACGCAAATTCTCCAAATCATTGCCATACTGCTGCACCTTGGCGATAATGGACTGTTGCTTTTGTTGGATTTCCAGATCGATTTGAGCCATTTTTATTCGTGTTACCTGCCAATCTCCACGAGCTTTACGGTTGAGAATAGGATAACTGAATTGAACGCCCCATTTCACATCATTAGCCAAAACTGCCGGTCCCTCAGCTGTGGCAGTGGGAAAAAACGACCAGCCATTGCCCAACAGGTTGTAGTTAACATCCAAAATAGGTTTTAATTTCTCTCTTTTCAGTTTACGTTCTACCGACAACTGTTGTAGTTTGGTACGGTAGATTTTTAATTCAGGATGACTCGCCAGGGCTGAGCGCAATAAATCTTGTGCGGGTTGGAGCTGTGCTCCTGTTTGGGTCCATAATTCCGGCGCGGCCAATCCTGCGGGCAATGCCTGATTCCCATTTTCAGTCCACCAAAACACCCCTAGGCCCAAGGAAGCATTTAGCGCATCATTAAGGGCAAATTGCAGATCAACCTCCCGGGTTTGTACTTGAATAAAAGTTTCCAGAGTATCTACTGCCGACCGCTCCCCCTGAAAAAAACTTTGCCGCAGCGCATCATGTCGCACCTGGGCTTGTTTGAGAGCATCCGTAACGATACTAACAGCATTTTGTGCGTAAGTCCAGGTCCAATAAGCTTTTGCAGCCTCATACATGAGATCGTTTCGGGCAGCCAAACGTTCTGCGGCGCCCATATTCAGACCTAAATTGGCCATTTCCAATGAGGCACGTCTTTCATCAAAAAGTAATCCCTGGCCAAGCGTCCAGTTAAACCCGAATAAGGCTTGTCCGGCTTCAGGAAGTTTGGATTCACTGTTCAGAAAATATCCCGAAGCCAGATTGTAACTACCTTTTAATTCCAGGCCGGCCCATGTAGGGTATTTCAATCCGGCTTCCGTGTATTGAAAATAGGTTTTGCCGTTAAAGGTTTTACCAGTTTGTTCTGCGAAAATTTTTGGATCGAACCCACCTCTTGCCCGCAATAGTGCAGCGCAGGCCTGTTCCTGTTGTAAATCCGCCTGACGAATTAATGGGTGGAACTGCAATACCTGTTGCCTGAAAGCACTGTAATCCAGCGACTGCGCGTTTAACGGCATGGACAACACCAGGCAGTAAGCAAACAGCTGAACCCATTGGAAAAACCTGGGCATTTTATTGGAATTATTCACTTTTTGGCCTCCTTTTCCTTTGAATTTCCACCTGGCAATCCCTGATACAAATCAGGCGGAAAACCGTTGATCATTCGCCATAACTCATACCAAACCGGTACGTCATTTAATAAGGCAATACCCTTCGCCCCACCGCCCGGAAGTAATGCGTTGGGCCAGGGATGGTCGTTAGGGTCAGGCGCAATCAACACCCTGAATTTACCATTAGCGCTGATATTGCGGTCAATGGCTACCACCTTTCCCCCGAAAGTACCCAGCGAAACCCCCGGCCAGCCACTGAAAAAGAAGGCCGGCCAACCATCAAACATAAATCGAACTTCATTGCCTAATTGTAAGAGTGGTAAATCCAGCGGTTTCACATACATTTCTACAGCCAATTGATAATCAGCAGGTTGTATACTGAGCAAAGGTTCGCCCTCTTTAATGATTTCTCCAATACCCGGTTTAATGGCTTGTACAATAAAGCCATCCTGCGGCGCTAAAATGAAATAGAAGTTCTGTCGCCGGGCATAGTTCTCTCGTTCTATCTGCAATTTACTCACCGTTGCCGTGGCATCAAACTGTTCACTGAGGGTACTGAACCGATCGCTTTCTGCCTTGGCTATTTTGTTGGCTGTTTCATTTTGTACCAGTCGCAATTCGGTCTGGTAAATGGCCAGATCGTTTTTACTGGAAGCTAACTGGTTTTGCGCAGCAATACGTTTGGTTTCCGCATCCTGCAGCTTTAACCTGCGTTCCTCAAATTTGGTCAATGGCTCCAGTCCTTTATCATATAACACCTTGATCCCTTCAAACTGGCGTCTAGCCACTTGCAAATCAATATCTGCCTGCGCCACTTTGATGCTATCACTCACTATCTTTAGTCGGGCCTGCTCCACCTTATTCCGAATCTGACTGGTTTTGCTGTCAAGTTCTTTGCGCATGGCATCTATCTGATTCAATAAGGCATCTGCTTTTTGACCATATGTGCCGATGGCGCCTTTTTTTGCAGAAACTTGATCACCCATACGCTCAACAAGGGCCGGGTCAAAATACTCTGCCTTAACCTCGGAAAGAAAAACCAGGGTATCTCCTCGTTTAACTGCCTGACCTTCTGCTACATACCAACGTTCGATACGACCGGCAATGGTGGCATGCACCGTTTGTGGACGCTGCTCCGGGCGCAGGGTGGTAACCCGGCCGTCGGCACGCACGTTTTGCGTCCATGGAAGAAACATGAAAATTAAAAAGACTGTCAAAATCCCAAGCATAAGCCTACGGAACGACCAAAGCCAACTGGGCATCCTGTTTTTATGTTGCGACTTAAGGGTGTCAGGATAAGCTGAGCCCGGCAGGTTATTTTCAGAAATATTCAGCATAAATGGGTTTTGGTTAAATCAGGTTAGACCGGAATACTTTGGTGAAATCTTTGGTTTGTTGGGCAGCCTCAAAACTGCCATCAAAAATAATTTCACCTTCTTTCAACAACACCACCCGGTCGCATACTGCGGCCATAACGGGGTCTTCTGTGACACAAATCAGGGTCCAGGGTTGGTCTTTTTTGGCCAAATACTGGGCTACATTGATTCTGTCTTTAAAACTCAGGGCGGTAAGTGGCTCTTCCATCACCAATAGATTAGGCCGCGCCACTACAGCACGTGCTACCAATATTTTAGTGATGGTGCTGCGCGGAATATTGATACCTCCAGGCAGTAATTCAGTTTCAAGCCCTTTTGGACTTTCCCGTACGAACTCGTTCAAGCCCAGGCTTTCAACAACTTCCAGTACACGCGCCAAACTGACTTTGGGGTTTCCAATGGAAATATTTTCCAAAATGGTGCCCTTGAATATATCCTCCTGTGAAGACAAATCTCCTATATGCTCCCGCAAACTGCGCAAATTCAGGTTTTGTTTGGGCAATCCATTGAATAGCAAAGTGCCGGTGAAATCCCTCCGAACCACAGAAAGAATTTGCATGAGCGTGCTTTTGCCAGAAGCGTTGTAACCAGAAACCGCCACTCGTTCACCTGGAACAATTTTTAGCTGGATGTCTTTCAATATCTTGGAATCCCCATCAGCAAACTGATAGCTCAGATTACGCAATTCAACTGCCAGGGGTTGTTCATTGGCGCAGAACTCTTCCACCCGAACGCCACCTTCTCTTTCCAGCGGCAAATCAGCTACTTGCCCCAATTTTTCAGTTGCAGTGAGTACATCATAACCTGTTTCATGTAGAACAATCAGTTTTTCAACAGATTCTATCACAAACAGAATCAATATTTCTGCTGCCACAAACTGCCCGATATTCAGTTCATTTTGCATAACCAGCAAACTACCCAATACCAAAAAACTGCCCAGCGTAAGCACTCTGAATACAGTACTGCTTATGAATTTAACCATCAGAATACGCCAGTGTCTGGAACGGGCATCCAGGTAGTTCGCGGTTATTTCGTCGGTTCTTCTGATAGGAAAGTCATTTTCGCCGGCTAGTTTGAAAGTTACAGCTACCCTGGCCATTTCCTCCAGCCAGAATACCAGTTTATACTTGTATTTGGATTCCTGTAAACTGGTTTGTAAACCCCAGGGAGCTATCCAGTAAAACAAAACAGCCAATACTCCCAGCAGTAAAAGTGAAAACATCAAAAAGGAAGCATGGTACACTGATAGCAAAAGTAAACTGAAAACAATCTGCAAAATGGCAGTAATACCGTCAATCAGCACTTTTGGCATTCCTTTTTGCAAAGTGATGGTATCAAAAAAACGGTTAACTAATTCCGGCAAATGCTCTTTTCGCAATGACTCCAGGTTTAGCCTTGGAATACGTACGGCAAAATCAAGCGCTGATTCTGTGAATATCCGGCGCTGTATGTATTCAACCACCGATAATTGCATGATACGCAGCACGCCTGTCAAGGCAGCTCCCACCAAAACAAATAGAACCAATACACCCCAGGAAGCGTTTATACCACCACCGGCTATTTGTCCGATAATGGCTTGAATCCCAAGTGGAAGCGATAGGTTGATGAGTCCGGAAATCACAGCGTACAGAATAATGTACCGGATTTCTCTTCGATATTGCCCGAACAATCGAAGTATGCGTTGCACCGGGCTAAGTGTAGACTGAGTTATTGTTGCCATAGGATCAATTGCCCCGAAACAAGGATAAAGTCGGATTGTTTAATAGTTTTACTATTATTAAGGATAGTATAACTAAAAATTGCAATACTGCCGGACATTTTGCTTATTGATTGGCAATGTAAATTTGCCAAAGCGCTAAGCCGTCCATATCAGAAGCGTTTACCTTTGCAGCTCAAAATCTATTTCACGTGACGCTCGAACAAAGAATTGCTGCACTACAAGAACTGGGTCATTACCTGAACTCCGGCGGCGACGCTGCTTTGGATCAGGCCATTGCTCAAACTTATCAGGAGAACAAATGGTTTACTGAGGATAATGTCAGACAAGCGCTGCGCAGCATTTCTGAACAATTTCTGGATTCCGGCAAATTGGAAAACTGGCTCGCACAATACGACTGTTGGGACAAACATCCCAATCCTGCCAAAGATATCCCGCCTTTTTCCAAATCCATTGGAATCGTTATGGCCGGCAATCTGCCGCTGGTTGGTTTTCAGGATTGGCTGTGTGTGTTCATCATGGGCTATCGTGCAAAGGTAAAACTGAGCGACAAAGACAAACGACTACTGCCGCTTTTGGTAAAAAAAATGGCAGAATGGCAACATGAAGTCTGGGCATCTACAGAATTCGTGCAGGAAGGCGAACACCTCAAAGGTTTTGATGCCGTAATTGCCACCGGAAGTAACAACACCGCGCGGTATTTTGAGCAATACTTTGGCAAATACCCGCATATTATCCGCCATAACCGCAACTCCGTGGCAATATTGACCGGTATGGAAACTCAGGAGGAATTGATGGCGCTTGGGCGGGATATTTTCACCTATTTCGGGCTCGGATGCCGTAATGTGAGTAAACTTTACGTGCCGCATGGTTATCAGTTCGACTTTCTGTTGGAAACCCTGCATGAATACCGTGAACTGGCTAATCACGACAAGTACAAAAACAACTTTGACTACAACTTCACGCTGCTGATCCTGAACAAAATTCCGCACCTGAACAACGGATGCCTGCTACTAACGGAAAACCCTTCGCTGCAAGCCCGAATTGCTTCTGTGCACTATGAATATTACAGCGATCTTCAGGAATTGGATGAAATGCTGGCTGCTAAAAGCACAGATATCCAATGTCTGGTAGGAAAAACGCCGGTTAAAGGTTTTACCAACATCCCATTTGGCAAAACCCAGGAGCCCAGCCTGAACGATTACCCTGATGGCGTGGATGTGTTGGCGTTTTTAGCCAGGCTTTCTTAAATCCTTCCAGGCTGCCGGCAAATACTCAATGAGGTCGCTGGCAATCATTGCCTGTTCCCCCAGTTGTTCTGCTGCCAGATCGCCGGCAAGTCCATGCAGGTAAACACCCAATAGGGCAGCCTGTGCCGGCGTGTATTTCTGTGCCAGCAATCCGGTAATGATGCCGGTAAGTACATCGCCGGAGCCACCTGTGGCCATGCCCGGGTTGCCGCTGCTATTGAACCAACATTCGCCAGATGGGAGGGCAATGACGGTATGGGCGCCCTTTAACACAATGACCACCTTGTGCTCTGATGCTTTTTGCTGCAATAAGTCCAGGCGCGCAAAATCATCCTCCGACTTTCCAAACAAGCGTTCAAACTCCTTTGGATGAGGAGTTAGGATAGTATTTTCCGGCACAAAGGCCCAAAATCCGGGATTTTCTGCCAGTAAATTAAGGGCATCTGCATCCAGTACCAACGGTGATTTTGTGGCCTGCAGCAATCCTTCAAAAGCTATAGCTGTTTCCGGCTTTCTATCAATGCCCGGTCCTACCCCAATAGCGGAATATTGCCCCATATCCGGAACCGACGACCAATACCTGGCACGTTTATCGGGACTAAACATGGCTTCCGGTACAGCACTTTGTAGTACCAGATAGCCGCTGGAAGGGCTGTGAACGCTCAGCAATCCTGTACCTGCGCGCAGGCAGGCGCGCGAAGCCAGTACCGCAGCCCCCATCTTCCCATAACTCCCGGCCACCATTAAGGCATGACCGAAAGTGCCTTTATGGGAAAATTTTGAACGCGGTTGCAACCACTGTCGCACCTCCTCCGGGGTAATCAGCTCATATGGAGATGGAACGGTTGCTTCATACTCCGCTAACAACCCTATTTTACCAACATACCACTGCCCTACCCTTCCGGCATTTTCCGGCATAAAAAAAGCCAGCTTGGGTCGTTCAAAAGAAAAGGTTTGGGAGGCCCGCACAACTGCCTCTCCCGGAGTATGTACATCTGCCAATAATCCGCTGGGCAAATCGATGGCTACAATCTCGTTGGTGAGTTGGTTGATTTGTGTCACCAGTTGCGCCCAGTGGCCTTCCAGACAACGATTTAACCCGGACCCAAACAAGGCGTCTACTACCAAAGCATCCGATGGAATGAAACTTAAAGAGTCTGGCGATTGCCAGGTTGTTACCGCTATTTGACCATGCGTGGGTAAATCAGCCATTTGACGGTCAAAATCTTGGCTGTGCTTCCCTGAGAAGTCACACACCAGTACCTTCGCATCATAATCTTCCCAGCTAAGGTGCCGTGCCAGGGCCAGGCCGTCGCCGCCATTATTTCCTGTTCCGCAAAGAATCCAAACTGGACGGGTACGCAAGGGATATGTTTGCAAAAACCAATCAGTTAACACCTGCACTGCTCGGTTCATTAGCTCAAATGAGCTAACTGGTTCGTGTTCGATGGTGTACGAATCCCAGGCACGGGTTTGGGCGGCAGAATAGATTTTCATAGACAACACTTTACGCACGGTAAAACAACATGCAAGATACGTTTTTTAAAGGATTAAAGGTGGTTGAATTTGCCAGTGTTCTGGCGGGTCCGGCAGTGGGGATGTTTTTTGCAGAACTCGGCGCCGAAGTGATTAAAATTGAAAACAAAACCACCAGCGGAGATGTCACTCGGGCCTGGAAACAGCCCTCAGAATTGCCGGAATCACCCATTTCTGCTTATTGGTGCAGTGTAAACTGGGGCAAAAAACATCTTTTCCTGGACCTCACTCAGGCAGAAGATCAGCAGTTAGCCCTTCAATTAACCCGGGAGGCCGATGTTGTCATTTCCAATTTTAAACCTTCTTCTGCCCGTAAAATGCAGCTGGATCCTGATTCCCTGTTGGCAATCAATCCGGGCCTGATTTATGCCCAACTCAATGCCTTTGCAGATCCGGAGGATGAAAGCCCGGCTTTTGATGCCGTTTTACAGGCAGAAGCAGGCTTTATGTACATGAACGGAGAAGCAGATCGTCCGCCGGTAAAAATGCCGGTGGCGCTGATTGATATTCTTGCTGCACATCAATTAAAAGAGGCTATACTGTTAGGGCTCCTGCAAAAAGCCAGAACCGGCAAAGGTTGCACCGTAACAACTTCTCTGATGGAATCTGCACTGTCATCGTTGGCTAACCAGGCATGTAATTACCTGATGAACGGCTTTATTCCGCAACGTATGGGCACCCGGCACCCCAATATCGCCCCCTATGGCGATACCTATACTTGTGCTGACGGACAAATCCTTTTACTTGCGGTAGGCACTGAGCGACAATTTTCCCAACTTTGCCGCGCTTTAGGGTTGGGTATTTTATTGGAAATGGCGGAATATCAAACCAATAAAGCGAGAGTAATACACCGGGAATCTCTAAATACCAGGCTGCAGGAGGTTATTCAGACCTTTACGCTCCATGAAATCATGGAATCCTTGAAGGCAGCTAAGGTTCCGGCTGCCAGCATTCGCAACATGGCTTCGGTATTTCAGTTGCCTGCAGCCCAGGCCATGATTCTGGAAGAAACGCTGGAAACAGGAGAAAAAACCCGAAGAATGAAAACCATTGCTTTTAAAATCGGTTAAGGGGATCACGCTCCCCGTTGCAATATGGAAAAAGAACGCATCCTGAGTGCCCTCAAGAATGTAAGCGACCCTCAAACCGGTCGCGACATCATCACTGCCGGCATGGTCCAAGACCTTGAAATTCAAGGCAATAACATCAATTTTAAACTGGCTATTCCTTCTCTGCAAATGGCAGGGAAGGCTGAATTAAACTTTGCCTGCATAGGCGCTATTGCCGAAGTGTATCCACAAGCTTCTGTCAATGCCCATTTTGTTACACGCGCTACTGACGGCACGGCTCCGCCCAGCGCCCTACCACAAATCAAACATGTGATTGCTGTAGGTAGCGGCAAAGGTGGCGTGGGCAAAAGCACTGTAGCCGTCAATCTGGCGCTAGGGCTCAAGGCCATGGGCGCGCGCGTGGGCCTGCTCGACGCAGATGTGTATGGCCCAAGTATTCCTACTATGTTGGGACTAGTGGGCGAACGCCCCAAGGTGAAAGATGTAACAGGTGTACCTAAAATGATTCCGCTGGAAGGCCATGGAATTCCCTGTATCAGCATTGGGTTTATCATTGATCCGGAACAGGCAGTTGTGTTGCGCGGGCCAAGATTAGGAGCCATTATCAAGCAATTTGTAAGCGATGTGCTGTGGCCAGAACTGGATTTCCTCATCGTGGACCTGCCTCCCGGCACCGGCGATGTGCAGCTCACACTGGTACAAACAGTACCCATTACCGGCGCTGTTTTGGTAACTACGCCTCAGGAAGTTGCTATTGCCGATGCGATCAAGGCGATGAATATGTTTTTGCTCCCGCAAATAGATGTACCTATCCTGGGCGTAGTGGAGAACATGTCGTGGTTCACACCGGCAGAACTTCCGGAAAACAAATATTACATCTTTGGCCAGGGAGGCGGAAAGCGCCTGGCCCTGGAAAGTCGCTCGGTACTTTTAGGCCAAATCCCTCTGGTGCAAAGTGTTCGTGAAGGCGGCGATGAGGGCCATCCGGCTATTTTGCAGGAGAACCGCATGGTATCGGATGCCTTCATGACAGTGGCTAAAAATGTACTGCGTCAGGTTGGCGCACTCGTTGGATAATTTCATGGAAACCCTTTTTCTCGACCGCGACGGGGTGATCAACCACCGCATCCCGGGTGATTATGTCAAATCGCCCGAAGCTTTCCAGCCTATGGAAGGATTGGGAGAAGCCCTGCGTTTGCTCACCAGTAAATTTGACCGGATTTTTGTAGTAACCAATCAGGCAGGAATTGGGAAAGGCCTGATGACAGACATGGAATTATATGCCGTACACCGGAAAATGCTGGATATCGTGGAAGCAGCCGGCGGACGTATTGACCGGGTGTATTACTGTCCGCACCGATCGGAATTAGCGTGCACCTGCCGGAAACCGGCCACTGGAATGGCCTGGAAAGCCCTGGCAGATTACCCTGAAATAGATTTTGAGCATGCCTGGATGGTAGGCGATTCCATTTCCGATATGCAATTTGCGGAAACGCTTGGCATCAAATCGGTGTTAATTCGGGGAAAAATGGAGGAAGTTTCCAGGCTTCCGCAACAAAAAATAGACTATCAGTTTGATTCCCTGCTGGAATTTGCCGAATGGATAAGTTGTTAAAATTTTTAACAACAGAAATATTATAAGGGAAAAGGTCATTTAGTAGTCATTAAGGTCATTCAAGTACTGGCCGCGTTTCCCGCCCGATTACATTTTCAGTCAAACGTATTTTCAACACCATTTTATCCGGCTCTGTGCGCACAGAGTACCGGGCTTCATCCATTTTTCATTACTAAACATTTTCCCGACATGACAAATCTGTTGTTCAATCGGGCGGCCCGTGTATTGGGTTGCCTTGGCGGAGCCTTGCTCTTTTCACTCCCACTCACTTTTGCACAGGACCCCGAGCCTATTGAAGTTGCCCCTCCTTTGGATGATATTACCGAACGTGAAGTGGTTCGCGACCGTAAAACCCTGGCATATCAGCCCATTCGCGAAGCTGATATACTTTGGGAAAAACGCATCTGGCGCGTCATTGATGTGCGGGAAAAGATGAACCTGCCCTTCGCAGCCCCGGAATCTCCGCTGTTTTCCATCCTGGCAGAAGCTGTGTCATCCGGCAAATTGCCCGCATACAGTACACAAGACGATAAATTTACCAAGCGACTGACCACGGCAGATGTTCGTGATTTGCTGGTAAAAAGAGACACCATTTGGGTTTATGATGACACTGAATTCACCGAGGAGAAATTAAAGATAGTGGAAAACGAAACCAATTGGGAGGATGTCAAACGCTTCCGTGTAAAGGAATCCTGGTTTTTTGACACCAAAACAAGTACCCTCCGGTGCCGTATTTTAGGTATTGCCCCAATTATAGATGTGCGGGATGAAGAAGGTAATTTCCGATATGAAATGCCACTGTTCTGGGTGTACTACCCTGCAGCACGCGATTACCTGGCACAGCATAAAGCCATCACCCATGGCGAAAACTGGTCGGCAACCACAACCTGGGAAGACGTGTTTGAAAAGAGATATTTTGCTTCTTACATCATGAAGGAGAACAATGTGCAAGACCTACGCCTTCAGGATCTTTACACGGGACTTGATCTGTTGATGGAATCAGACAAGATTAAAAACGAGCTCTTCTCCCGGGAACACGATATGTGGAGTTATTAAGGCTCAAAGCGGAAACACGAAGGCACAAAGACGCGAAGACGCGAAGGTTATTGGGGCTGTGCCCCAATAACCTTCGTTTTATTCACACAACCATGAGTCATCCAAATTTTAGGGGATAGCTCATGTTTAGTTAAGGTGTGATTGAAGCTAACTTCGGCAGAGGTCTTCACACCAAGGGTGGCCGCAGGCCATCCTTAGCGTCTTCGTGTCTTAGCGTCTTTGCGCCTTTGTGTTTCCGCTTCGCGCCTTTACCCCCATTTGAAGCCTTTCAACCCATCGAGTGTTTCTTTTAGTTTTTGGTCTATGATGGCTTTTTCCTGTTGAATAGTGGCATTGGCCTGATGTGCCCTAATTTCAGTGTCCACTTTCACTTTATTATTTACCTGATTAGACAACAGGGTTGTTTGCTCCAGATTAGCCATTTGATACACATGCTCTTGTTGGTGCAGTACAAAATCATAGGGGCTTCGGTAAGAGATGAGTTTCACCAGGATGGGCGCAGTCTCAACCGCAATAAACAACAGGGTAATAAACAGACTGGCCCACCAGATTGCCAGACTTTTTTCTGAAAGTCTGGACAGGGCATCTACCCGTGCTGCGAACCCATCGTATTTGCCGCGATCTAATTGGGTTATATCTTGTTGGGCGGAGGTTTCCAGTTGCTGGGCGGCTAATTCTTTTTCTCTGGCAAGTGGCTGGTTTTCAGCAACAAATGCGGCAAGTTCTGTTTGTGCCTGGTCTGCTGCCTCTTTTTTTGCCCGGTAAATCGGACCCAGGTTTTTCTTTCTGGAGCCCCCTGTGCCATCAGCCTCCTGTACGGCTGCTTTGGCCAGTGAATCCCGGTAAGCTGTTTTGGCCAGTATATCCATTTTGATTTGCAAGGCCTGTGCCCGCAATTGTTCTATCTGACCTGTGTATCTTTCTTTTACCCGGTCTTCCTGCTGCTTAAATACCTCCTGCTCCATCTGAAGCATTTCTGCACGAATCTCTTTTTCAAAAATCTTCAGTTCCAGAGGTTTGGAAATCACCATGGCCAACAAAACAGCCATGAGCATCCGGGGAAAAGCCACCATAAAATCCCGCCACCATCGTCCGTTACTTTTCATACTCATTACGATATAACGGTCGAGGTTGAAAATCATTAAACCCCACACCAAGCCAAATGCCATAGCCATCGCATAGGAATCGAATACCGTGTACAAGGCATAAGAAGAAGAGCAAAACGCCAAAACACCTGTAAAAAACACAGTGGCGCCTATGCCGGCATACTTATTCCGATCAGTGGGGCATTTTTCCAACACCGAGTATTCTACCCCGGAACAGAAAAGAAAAAAGTCTTGTATGTTTTTCATAGCTGAAAGTTTGTGCAACAAATCAATGGCATAACGACGAATTCCATTTTCTATTTTCGATAAACAAGGTACTTGGCTATACAAAATAGCAAAATCCTACAGCGATAAATAACGGAATCAGACGCCAAAACAACCTTCAGTTTTTCAGCTATTCAGTTGGATCACTACAAGGAGCTGGTTTCAGTCCCGGATTTCCCTGCTTGCACTTACCTTTACCCCATGAAAGTGTATACACTTGATCTTGATTTTCAGGGGGTATCCTGCTCTATTGCCGTGTTTGTAGTGGAAAACGAACAGGGCCTGGCGCTGGTGGAATGTGGTCCTGCCTCTACCCTGCCCCATCTGGACACTGTTTTATCAGAAAAAGGCTGGAAAACGGCTGATTTTCAACACATTTTCCTGTCGCACATCCATTTCGATCATGCCGGCGCCGCCTGGGCTTTTGCCCAACAGGGTGCTCGTATCTATGTGCACCCCAAGGGTTTGCCACATATGGCTCAACCGGAAAAACTGTACAATTCTGCCAGGATGATTTACGGCGCCGATATGGATCGGCTATGGGGTGAAATGCGACCAATTGAGGAAAAACAACTGTATGCGCCTGAACATGGCGAAGTAATCTCTGCCTTAGGCTTACAATTTAAAGCCTGGTATACCCCCGGGCACGCAGTTCACCATATTGCCTGGGAAGTTTCAACTCCGGATAATTCCGAGGCTGTGATTTTCACCGGCGATGTAGGCGGCGTTCGCATGGGCGATGGGCCCGTAATGCCCCCCTGCCCCCCTCCTGATATTCATGTGGAAGATTGGCAGGAATCCATCCGTTTACTCCGGGAATTGCCCACTTCACGACTCATGCTCACCCATTACGGAGAAGTTTTGGATAAAAACGCTCACCTGGACGCCCTGGAAAAACGCCTGCTGGCCTGGGCCGAATGGATGCGCCCGCATGCCGAAAACAATGCTGCACCTGAATTGCTGGTGCCGGCTTTTCAGGCTTTTGTACAACAGGAATTGCTGCAGGCTGGCGTAGCTAAGGAAGACTTACCTCGTTATGAAGCCGCAAACCCTGCTTTTATGTCGGTAGCCGGTTTACTCAGATATTGGAAGAAAAAATTGAATCCATCCCCTAAATAAGCTCCTTAATATGATGCTTGACGTTCTCGACGGCTTATGCGTGCTCATAGTGGGCGATGTAATGATAGACCGGTATCTGGTTGGCTCTGTCAGTCGTATTTCGCCGGAGGCGCCGGTTCCGGTTGTTTTACAAAAATCAGTAGAAGATCGTTTAGGAGGCGCTGCCAACGTTGCCCTCAATGTAAAAGCGCTGGGCGGCGTGCCGTTTTTGTGCAGTTTGATTGGGGAAGACCAGGATGGGCAACGTTTTTTAGATCTGCTTTCCACAGAAAAACTTACCCCACTGGGTATCAGAACCTCATCTGAACGCTGTACCACGGTAAAAACCAGGATACTGGGCAATCACCAACAAATGCTTCGTATTGACCAGGAAGACACCCATGATTTGAGCGCTAATGAGGAAGCTGTAATGCTTCAAAGAGCTGTGACAATCATGGACCATGATCCGATCAGGGTTTTGATACTGCAGGATTACAACAAAGGCATGCTCCCCGAACGCCTGATCCGAAATTTGATTCAGGAGGCCAAAAAAAGAGGTATTTTTATCGCGGTAGACCCTAAAAAGACGAACTTCTTTGCCTACCAGGGAGCAGATCTTTTCAAGCCAAATTTGAAGGAAGTACGGGAGAGCGCGCCGTTCCCCATCACTCCAACCCTGGATTCCTTGCAGAAAGCGGCTGATTTTTTAATAGAAAAGCTGCAAAACAGATATACGATGTTGACTTTATCGGAAAAAGGCATATTTTTGGATGACGGAAACGGAGGGCAGCTTTACCCAACCATTGCCCGCAACATTTCCGATGTAAGTGGTGCCGGGGATACCGTGATCAGCATTGCGGCAATGGCATTGGCCACCGGAATGGATGCTGCTCTTGTGGCCCGGTTATCCAATCTGGCCGGTGGGCAAGTTTGTGAATCGCCTGGAGTGGTTCCTGTAAACAGAGCTTTACTGGAAAAAGAGCTGGCTCAGTAGTGTTGCCTTAGGCAAATGGGCAGCTCATTCATATTAAAATAATTACTGCCATGAAAACACAACTACTTTACCTGATTCTTCTGGCTTCCCCCCTTAGTATCTGGGGGCAAACACCGGAAAATAGTCCTGACACCCTACTACAACACAATTTTGAGGGCTTACTGGACCCCGCAGATACCATGCTCCTGCTGCCAACAGGCTCGGATATTCATTGGGTAAATTATGATCAGGACAACAAAAAAGGTCTTTGTGTAAACAACGGTATCACACCGAAAGGCTGGTATTGGGAGAGCGATCTGGGATTCATCAACCCTAATCAGGCCAATAACGATGCTTTTACCAGTTGCTCCTTTCTGGATTCAGGCAATCCGCAAAACCGCAACTGGCTGATTACTGCGCCCATTCTCATCCCGGATGAATCCTATTGGCTGTGCTGGCGATCTCTGAGCTATTACGGCCCGGATTTCATGGATGGTTATAAAGTCCTTGCCTCAACCGGTGGTAATATGCCAGCCAGTTTTACTGATACCCTGTTTAAGGCTGCACAAACCGTAGATCGACTGGTGGTTGGTTCGCTTGATTTGAATGATTACATCTTCTCAAGCGGATATATTCATGCTAATGGCTACACCGACGAGGAGTACTTTTTTGTTGACTTTGAAGGGCAAAACCCTTTTTACCACGGTAAAATGGAGCCTCACTGCGTCAGCTTGTCGGAATATTCCGGACAAACCATTTACCTGGCTTTTTTGCATGATTCATACGACGATTTCCAGCTTCAAATAGACGATATCCTGGTATCCAACCAACTCTCGTCTGCCACTCAACAACCTCTAAGCCAGCTGGAACATTTTCAGGTGATGCCCAACCCGGCGGATGCATTTTGTTTTATTCACTGGAAAGCTCAGGAAAACGCCCCCGCCACTTGCACCATCTGGGATGTAAATGGCCGAATGGTGTGGGAAAAGTCGTTTAGCGCACGCACCGAGGGCCAATACTATCTGGAAACGGCGCAATTCCCTTCCGGAATGTACTGGTGTCAGCTACGTACGGCAAAGGAACTGGGCATGCAAAAATTGATTGTACGGTAAATTATTTATCCAGAAAAACCTGGGCAAAATCCGCTACATCATCTGCAACCTCACCGGGATAAAGAAAGGCTCTATCCCGGAATATTTCCCGAAGTTCTGAAGCTTCCAGGGCTGTCAGTTTGCCCGCAAACTGTTCTGCGCGTTCAAAACAATATTGCAGCCGGTCCAGAAAAAACTGGTAATCCTTGATCCAGAGCACGGTTTCAGGTGGAAGAATTTGAAACAATGACACCTTTTCGTCCCTGCGAAAACGAGTGCTCAGGTTGGGTACAATGCTGAGGGAACTGAGATTTTTCTGCGACAACTGGGTAGTAGGGTCAAAGGTTCTGATAGTTTCTACCTCATCGTCGAACAATTCGATGCGGTACGGAAACTCGTTGCCAAAGGAAAACAAGTCAATAATACCGCCACGTATGGAGAATTGTCCAGGTTCAAACACAAAATCGGCGCGTTCAAAGCCGTAGTCCACCAGCACCTGGATGACAAAATCCGCATCCAGCTTTTCTCCCTTTTTGACTTCAATACGGCTTTTATTCAGTACTTCCGGCTTAACAACCTTTTCAAACAGCGCTTCCGGATAGGTTACAACGACCGTTTTACCCATAGGCGCAGAGCCGGTTATTTTGCTCACCAACTCAGAGCGCTGCAACATCTGGGTTGGATTCAGGTCATCGAAATAAGCCGGACGTTTAAAGGAATCCGGGAAAAAACTAACCAGCTCGCCCTGCAACAATCCTTCCAGATCATTGAGCCGGTAAGCAGCTTCTTCCTTGGCATTAGCCAACAGCAAATGACACTTGATATTTTCCATTCCGGATACTGCTCCGGCGATGATAAAAGATTCCTGCGCTCCGGATAAACCTTTGAGTTGCAAGCGGGTATCTTTCCCTTGTTGTTTGAGCAACTGGGTTAACTGCTGCACCGAGGGGTGTTTTCGGTACGCGGTCAGCAGGTGAGAGAGGTTGCTCATTTTAATGAAACTGGATGGATAAACGTGGTTGGATTATTGCGCATGCAATCGGTATTCATTACTGATCCCTTCGTAAACTTTCCTTTGGCCGAATAGTTCAAAACCATTTTTGAGCAATACTCGCTGGGATGCCTGGTTTTCCGGATCGGTAAAAGCAACAAGATAGGGGGCGCGGCTGTGTGCAAACCCATATTGGCACAAAACAGGCACCAATTCGCTGGCAAGCCCCATACCCCAATGCGGTTTCAAAAAGGTGTATCCAATTTCAATTTCGGTAGATTCTGTATCAAAATTGACATGCCGGGCCACACAATAACCGGCAAAAGCGCCGTCTGATTTTTGTACTGCCACAAACACGCCCAGGTTTGGAAATTGCTCCCGATAAACCTCCCAGGATGCTATTCGGTCCCTTACAGCCTGTTCCTCTGTCATCGGTGTACGGATATAACGCATCACCACCGGGTCGCTCATGGCTGAGAAAAACCAGGAAAAATCAGCCGGTTCCGGCCTTCGAAGCAATAATCTGGGTGTTTCAAAAACCGTCATGGTGCGGTGTATTTGCTGCAGATATCCGGTAAAGTCGGAATCCTTCTAAGCGGGATGGTATTTCCTGATATTCTACACCCGGAATTGGATCCTGCGGGCCACAAAGGTAATACTCCTCTTTTCCGGAACCATGTAAACTCACATTTCCTATTCGTGAAAAATAGGCCACAACCAGCCAGTTACCCGAGAGAGCATCTGTTGTAGCAATAGTACTCCCCTGACCCGCCACAACTACTACCTTTCGCACATCGGCCAGCAAACTTCTATCCCTGTCGGTAAGGGCTGTCACAACTGCCACCAATACCAGTAATGCAGGTACCAAAACCTTTCCAATGCGCCATATCCTGGCGGTAAATGGGGAATAACCAGACACTACCGGCGCCAGCAAGCCTGCAAAGAACATAGCATAATATGGCATGGATGGAACCAGATAATGCGCAGATTGTTTCAAAGACAACATTATGGGCAATGAACCACTAACCGCTATACCGAGCCATATGCCGGCACACGGGTTATTCGTTTTTACCAACGCTCCACTTTTCCAGCGAAACCAGCCAATTATTAATATTGCAGCCAATAAAACGGGTAATAGTTGCTGTACCAATACCAAAATCAGGTTTAAACGGTTTACAACCGGCACTTCTCTACCGGTAGCCATGGCCGGGAATAATTGCGTTTGAACATAGCCTTGTATTACCTCCTGAATACAAGGCATCAACCACCACAGGCCAAAGCCCAGCAGGCAGAACCCCAACACTGCGCCAACCGACCATCCCATGCCTTGAAGCATGGATCTTTTGCTGGAAAAAACGCCCAATATGAATGGTACAGCTAAGGGAAAAAGTCCAACCGGCCCTTTGGACAACACCGCTGCAAGCACCCAAAAGCTGCCCAGCAAGGTCCAACCCGCGCCTTTTTCTTGCACGGCTTTAGCCAGACAATAGGTGGCAGCCAGCACCATAACACTCATGGTGTTTTCGAGCATATTGTTCCGGTATGACCAAACAACGATGGGTATACCCAACCAACACAGCACCGGAAGCCAATACAATTTTCGCCAGCTGGCCGGTGCGAGTAAACGCCAGTTTAAGGAGATGCCCCAGGCAGACAAACCGGCCATCAATATGGCATACACCCTTTCCACCCAAAGATGATCGCCAAACCAGCGAAAAAACCAGGATTGGCACCAAATGGCCAACGGCGGGTGTTCGCGCAATATTGGATAAAGGGTATTGGTATAATGCAGGTGACAGAAATCACCCACCTCAATGGCCAGGTTGCGGGCGATAGCGGCATACGAGACGCCATCCAGGAACATACCTTCCTGGAATAGTATGGGTGTAAACAATGCTATGAAAACTCCCCAGGATAATTGTGGACCCGGGAAACCTTGATTCATGCCTTTTTATCGAAAAATGCAAGCAAATCGCCCATGGTTTCTTTGAGATCCTTGCGGTTTACCACAAGGTCAACAAAACCGTTTTCCAACAGGAATTCTGCTGTTTGGAAGCCTTCCGGCAAATCTCTTTTAATGGTTTCGCGAATAACCCGCGGACCTGCAAATCCGATAAGCGCTTCAGGTTCAGCCAGATGCACATCGCCGAGCATGGCAAAGGATGCGGTTACGCCACCTGTAGTCGGGTCGGTCATTAAAGAGAAATAAGGCAATTTAGCCTTGGCCATCAGGGTAAGTTTGGCGCTGGTTTTCGCCATTTGCATGAGGGAAAATGCACTTTCCATCATACGGGCGCCACCAGTTTTGGAAATGATCAGTAGCGGACTCTTTTCCTGCAGGCAATAATCAATGGCCAGGGAGATTTTTTCGCCTACCACAGCGCCCATGGAACCTCCGATGAATTTGAAATCCATGGCAGCCACCACCAGTTTATGTCCGTTTACGTTGCCTGCGCCAATGGCCAGGGCGTCGTTGAGGCCCGTTTTTTTACGTGTATCCTCCAAACGCTTGTCGTACGGCTTGAGGTCGGTGAATTTGAGGAAATCCACCGAAACCAGATCATCGTGAATGGTGATGTACTCGTGATTGTCGAAAAGTATTTCAAAATACTCTTCAGAGCCTATGGGTGTGTGGTAATCACACTTGGGGCATTTATAGAAATTATCGTGGAGTTGCTTGGTTGTGCTGGTTTCCTTGCATTTTTTGCATTGGAACCAGATACCCTCCGGTACATCTTTTTTGGACTTGGTGGCGGTTGTGATGCCTTCGCGCAAACGTTTGTACCAACTCATGGGACGGTAGATTGTTAGATCAGTGGCGGTTACTGGGGCGCGCAAAGATAGTTAACAGCTAATAGCCTTGCCTAATTTCCAGCCAAGGGATTTTTTTAAGAAGCAGAATGAAGTCTGAATGTATCTTAGGTAAGATTGCCTGTTTTGCATAAAAACTTAAAAAAGTAGGTTATTTTCTGGAATTTCAGAACCTTACTTCCGCAAATCAAACCGAAGAACACTCAAAATTTTTATTTCACTTATTGCACATGAAACACTTAAAACTACTTCTCCGGGCATGCTTCCTACTCCTGCCAGCCTCCATCCTTCAAGCACAAAACGCACCTCCATGTCCAGCTCCGGAACCTCCTGGAGCTGAAAGTTGTGATGCCACCTGTGTGTACTGCTATCTTGATGGGTACCAGGGCACAAATAACGGCACCCCGTCAGGAGGGAACACCCTTTGTGGCCAAATAGCCATCCACAATGATCAGTGGTTTGGATTTACAGCCGGCACTCCCAGCATTACCATTGATCTGGTAACCAGCAACTGCCAAAACGGCGACGGCCTTCAAATGGCTATTTTTAACCAGTGCTCTGATCCTGATGCCATAATTTGCCATCCGGGCGCAGGCGGATTAGGCAACCAAACATTGAGTCTTTCTTACGATGGTTATGTGCCAGGAAAATCCTATTTTCTCATGATTGATGGTTGGGCGGGTGATGTCTGTGACTATACCATAGTTATTTCAAATGGCTCTATCATTGCGCAGCCCCCAGCCACTCCGGATAGCATTATTGGCCCCTCCAATCCCTGCCGATTCTCCAACGTAGTGTATGAAGTGCCGCCTGTAGCCAATGCGGGTTATTATCAATGGAGTGTGCCGCCGGGTGCAAGCATCAACGGCCAGAGCAACAACTTGTTGATTCCTGCGCCAGAAGGGCACAAGGTGACTATTACCCTGGGAAATACCAACGGAAACATCTGTGTTCAGTCTGGCAATGCCTGCAATCCACCTTCCGTACAAGTATGCAAACCCGTAATCGTTGCGCCGCCACCAACTGTTACCCTGCCCAAGTTAACCATTTGCCACGATGACAGCCCGTATACCTGGGAATACCCGCCTTATACTGTGCTGTCTAACCCGGGCAATTACAACCTCAGCACATTCCTCCCTTCAGCAGATGGATGCGATACTATTCTAAATCAGATCATTGTAATTAAGCAGCCCTTGCTGACCAACCTCGGTCAAATTATCCTTTGCCAGGGCGATTGCTTCCAACTGGATACTCAATCCTTTTGTGTGCCCGGGCTCTACTCAGCTACACTTACCAGTGTAAATGGCTGCGACAGCAATGTTATTTTTGCCATTAATGTGGCTAATACAGGCACCGCTTCCCAAATCAATGCGCCGCAAGGACAGATGTTGAATTGCCTGGTCACTTCGCTGGAGTTGAACGCAGCATCGGTGAACAATACATCCAGGATTTGGAAAAATATGGCAGGAGATACGCTCGGCAATGGTACTTCCATCACAGTCACCGAGCCGGGATTTTATACTCTTGAGGTAAAATCCACCCTTCCTGGCGCTTCCTGCACAGGTTTAGGTAAAATTCTGATTAAAAGAAACAATTATCCTCCTCCGGTTACGGCATCCGGTGGCATCCTGGATGCCAACCATCCAACGGTGCAACTTCAGGGCAACAGTATCCTTTCCGGTATGCTATACCAATGGACCGGTCCCAATGGTTTTACCTCGAACTTAAAAAAGCCAATAGTCTCTGTACCAGGATTTTACACCCTGACAGTGACTAACCCGCAAACCGGATGCTCAACGAGTATTACGGTGGAGGTAATACAGATGATTTAATTTTGGGGGGTCATTTGGGGGTCATTTGGGGTCATTTTGGGGTCATTTGGGGGGCATTTGAGGTCATTTGGGGTCATTTAGAGTCATTTGAGGTCATTTTTTAATTATTAAAAACTTTGTTGATCAAAGTCTTACCAATTGGGAACTACACAAGCCCGGCATCCAAAATTCCTTCGCCCAAAATACCCAGATAGCCTGGCTTGTGTAGGTACCGAGTACTCGGCATGACAACTCAGCTACAGTTTAATCATCCTACCTGCCCCAAATCCCAAAATGACCTCAAATCCCAAAATGACCTCAAATGACTCTAAATGACCTCAAATGACTCTAAATGACCTCAAATGACTCTAAATGACCTCAAATGACTCTAAATGACCTCAAATGACTCCAAATGACCTCAAATGACTCTAAATGACCTCAAATGACTCCAAATGACCTCAAATGACTCTAAATGACCTCAAATGACTCTAAATGACCTCAAATGACTCTAAATGACCTCACCCCCCCCCAAATGACTTTTAAAATCTTCTACCTCAATTAACCACCAGGTGCTTCGTCACCATTTTACCATTCACTTTTACCTGGTAAAAATAATGCCCGTTTGGCAGCTCATTGCGGTTGAATATTACACGGTGGGTTCCCGTTGGGTATGTGCCTTCGGCTACTGTTTTCAGCTCCCGTCCGGCCATATCAACCAGGGTAATCACCACAAACCCGGTATTTTCCAGGGTAAAAGTGAAAGTTGTACTGCTATGGAACGGATTGGGGAAATTGCTTACCTCCAGGCTGTTGGCTTTATCAACCACATGCGTACCTGATGCAGCCGCTTTGAATATAGGCAAAATGGGATACACGTTGCCCAGAATCTCCTCCGGATTGGCTACCCCGAACCAGTCTTTCAATGCGCTGGCATATACTGAACGGAAGTCATGTTGCATGGCCACATCGTATGAAACAATCGGATTATCCGGTATTTCCGGGTTATCGCCAATGATGCCCGGGATCACGTTTTTGCCAAAAACAAACAGTGGCGCTGCAGCACCGTGATCTGTTCCTTTACTGGCATTGGAAGCAATGGTGCGACCAAATTCAGAGAAGGTCATTCCTGCAACCCTGTCTGCAAGACCGAGCATTTCCAGGTCCTTTTGGAAGGCGCCAACAGCTTCAGACAGCGTTCGCAACAGATTGGCGTGGTTGCCTTCCGCATTTCCGAAGGTGCCATCTACCTGATCGCTGTGGGTATCAAATCCGCCCAATGAAACTATATAAATGGGTGTGGAAAGTCCGCCACTGATCAACTGTGCTACAACTTTCAGGTTCTGGGCCAAAGGGTTGCCATCCGGATAATTAGCCAGGTTCTGCCCCGCATCAGCCGCACCTTTTACAGCATCGTAATATTTTTGGGCCTGGCGGGTTACCAGCCGTACATATTCCAGTTCATATCCGTAAGGTGTGCTGGGTGGAACTTCAGTATCAGGCACAAAATCATAATCGAACGTTGGATCTACTATGCCAATACCTACCGGAAACGTGTTGCCCATTAGGGTAAGCGATACGATAGGACTGATTTGAATGGCCAAAGGATCCGGAGTTTGAGCATTGGGATAACCATCCGGAAAACTTGGATGCAAACTTTGCATATACCTTCCGGCCCAACCTGTTTCCAGATACTGGTCTGAATTGGCTCCGGTCATCCAGATATCCATGGATCGGAAGTGAGAGTAATCCTGATTGGGATACCCTACATTTTGCACCACCGACATTTTGGCATCGTTGAACAAATCCCGAAACTCCGGCATGGACGGGTGCAGTGCGTTTTTGATTGTTCCGTTCAGCTTGAGTGTGAGGTTTTCAGGAATAAGTACCTGTGGACGGTTGATAGCCAGATGATCCATCTGATCGATGGGAATAAAGGTGTTCAGGCCATCGTTGCCACCATTGAGTTCAATCAATACCAAAACCCGGTCGTTGGAGTTGCCCCCTTCGGCAAGTGCCCGGTTGAACGGTACCTGAGCCATTGGATTAATGGCAAGGCCCTGGTGCTGAAAGGTTGCCCAGGCAGCTGCAAGGCCAGTATTGCGGAGAAAAGTTCTTCTTTTCATTGTTGTAGTTGTTTTGTTAAAAGCCATAGGCTTTTACCGTTAGGACAATTGATATTCAGCCAGATTCATGATGTACTTATGCATTGTTGCCAGGCGGAACCACACGGTTTGTACCGCCATAGGATCCGTTGGATTGTTCAAAAATGCATTCCAGGCATCTGTCCAATAATGGTCGCTCGCTTGTCCGGAAAGAAGAATACTTTTCAGGTAAAACTTTTTGATTAGTGAAATAGGCATGGGGTACAATATTGCCAATGTATCGTCAATTAAGGCATTAGGATCGCCTGGATTGGGGAACTGGGCTGCAAAGGCAATATGGTTGATGATCAACTTTTCCGGTCCAACATCAGCTCCGGCAAAAGCCATAATATCCGCTATAAGGTTGCGGTTTCGGATGGTGTCTGCACTGATCCAGTTCCGGTAATAAGTTGGGAGTTGACGGTATGCGGACCAGCCTGCAACATTGGGCGGGCTTCCGGGCAACATTTGCAGCGCGCCACAGAAGAAATTGATACCCAGACGAATCGAATAGTTGTCATAAAGGGTTGGTTCCGGCAAGCTTAGGTTGAAATTACGCAATAAGCCCACCAACAAATCCAGCGGATTTTTGATCATACAACCTTTATTCACTGCATCAAAGAAGTGCTCGCTTTTAAGCAAGGCTTCCATCACCGGCTTGATCTCATAATTGTTATCGCGGAAAATCTGCGCCATCGGTACAATCACATTGGCTTCCACGTCCTGATCAATGTTGTAATAAACAAAGAAGCGGTAAATTTTGCGGCAGATATACAGGGAAACCTCCTCCTTTTGCAGAATCATGTTAATCAGCGCATCCAGTTCTGCAGATCCATTGGTACTTCCCTGAATAATGGCATTACCGTAAAATGACGAGAATACCTTGAAACCCTGGTCGTGCAATTGCGGCACAAAAACCACTTCTTCATTATTGTTGAAGGTCCAACCTGTCAAAACCCGGGCTGCAGCTACTACATCGTCTTCTGTATACGTTACCGGCGAGTCTTTACCCACCGTGAACAGCTCCTGCAATTCCCGGGCATAGTTTTCGTCGGGAGCAATGAGGTTGTTCAGGTATCCATTCAGGAATACCAGCATGAGCGGGTCAAGGGTTACTTCCTTGACGAATGTGCGGAAATTGCCCAGTGCGTTCCTGCGGAGCATCTGATTGTGCAGGTAGGCAGCCTTGCCGCGAAACACCGCATCGGTTTGTGTGGCAAAGTGGTTATGCCAGAAGAGCGTCATCTTTTCCTGAATATTCGCCTCTCCTTCAATCATACGGTCAAGCCACCATCCACGCCAACTTTCAATACGCGCACCTTCAAACTCAACATTGTATGGTGCATTTATCCAGGTTTGTCCCAAAGGCACATTGGGATCAATAGCCGGAGGAACAGCGTTCAAGTTATTGTAATTATTAATTGGTGGGTCCGGAACAGTAGCTGAAACAGTCAGAATGGCATCAACAGCAGCATCTGCACTCCCGAGTGCCAGCAATTGCTGTACATGGGCATACTTCACGCCAAAAGTTGTTCTACGCAACAGGTGAGTAGCTTCAGCTTGCGTCCATGGTCCCTGATATGGATCCAAGCCGCCCTGAAGAGTAAACTGTTGGGAAAAATGTTGATCGTCTGCCTGCAAAGAATTTTCAGGAAACAGCGGTTCAACAGGCTCAATTCGAACTCCGCCTCCGGTTGGAGTCAATTTTTCGAAAAAACGCCTGCGGGAAAGTTTGACATCGCCCATAGTGTTAAAACATAGGTAAAAAGGTGAATAATAGACCGGTGTGCGGCAAAGACGAGGCAAGTTCGGAATTTGTTACCAGCGAAAATGTTAATTTTTTGCTTTGGAATTGGCAGGAATTGACAAAATGAAGCACGGGCAATTGAGCTTACCTGTCAATTGAATTATCTTGGCATCCATTTAAATTACTTAACCATATGGGTATTCATTTCTGTCAGCATTACCTTTTGTCCTGTTGCTTTATCCTGTCCTCAACAGGAATATTATCAGCACAAACACAGGTAGTTTGGAGCGATTCCATGGTGGTTGCTTCCACAAATTTACCTGTAACGGCGCCTCGCATCGCTTTTTTACCAGGTGGCACTCCTGTAGTTTCCTGGGGAACAAGTAGCAACAGCAGTAGTCAGGTTTGGTGCACGAGCATGGAAAACGGTGCATTTCTTCCTGCCACTCCGGTAGTCCAAAGTCCTAACCAACCCGTACTTTTTGGATTCGGTGGATACGATATGGCCGTTTTTAAGGAAGAGGTACATGTGGTGTTTGAGCAATTGCAATCTGGCATCTGGTATGCAAAATCTATTGATGGCGGTCAGACATTTAACGATGCTGTATTGGTTCAGGGGCCAGTAACCGGAGGATATGCAACCATTGCATCCATAGCCACAGATGCTGTTGGAAATCCGATTATCAGCTATATACGGGATAAAAATGGCGCTGTATATGAGGTTCGGCAGTCTACAGATGGCGGCTCCAGTTTTTCCGATCCTGTGATAGCCAACCTTCCCGCGCCTGGTGGAGAAGTGTGTGAATGCTGTAGTTCCGACTTACTTGTTTCAGGTGATTCTGTATGGCTGATTTTTAGGAATAACAACCAGAATCTTCGCGACATATGGGTGAGCAGATCAACCAACCATGCAGTTTCTTTTGATCTGGCAACGGATGTTGATGAAACCGACTGGCAAATAAATACCTGCCCTATCAGTGGCCCCAGAATGGCCCGATCCGGCGACAGTATTGTTACGGCATGGATGAGCCAAACAACAGGATTGTCCAAAGTGTATGCAAGCACGCTGAACGCGGAAAATATGACCTCGGGAATTCAGGTCGCTTTCCCAACGTCTCCTGGTAATCTGGTTAATCAGACATTTCCGGATATTGCCGCCCAAGGAGATACCGTTGGTTTGGTTTTTCTGGAAAAAGGCAAAGAAGTAGTTTTCTTCCATTCTGTGCATGGCATTACACAGTTTCAATATCCTGAATACAGATTTGCCGTCCCCAATCATACCTTGCAATGGCCAACCATTGCCTTTCAAAACGGTGTTTTTCACCTGGTTTATGCGGATGCCGCTGCCGACAAAATCTTTTACAGAACTGGCACTTTAACGATGTCCAGTGCTGTATCTTCACCATCTTTGAGCGAGACAATAACCGTATTCCCCAATCCTGCATCTGGTGGCCGATTTCAGCTTAAAAGCCCGGATCAGGAAATGCGCCAGGTTCAGGTATACAATCAGCTCGGTCAATTGATTTACTTTTGGAATGGCGCGGGCAATCAACTGGAAATTGCGCTCAATAACACAACACCAGGTTTATTCGGCATTAAAATTCAAACACGGGACGGCCTTTTTTACCGTTCCTTAATCGTAAATTGACTTCAATCGAGTTTATTTGCAGTATGAAAATTACCTACTTCGGACATTCCTGCTTTCTGGTGGAAGCAGCAGGCAAACGCATCCTTTTTGATCCATTTATTTCCGGCAATCCACTGGCAGAAAACATCCAGGTGGATTCCATTCAGTGCGATTACATTTTGCTCTCTCATGGGCATAGTGATCACTGCATCGACCTGGAACGAATTGCCAGGAACAATCCCGGAGTTACCATTGTAGGCATCTGGGAAATCCACGCCAAGTACAGCGAAATGGGCTTCAAAACCCACCCAATGAACAAAGGTGGCTGGTGGAGCTTTGATTTTGGCCGGGTAAAAATGGTAAATGCCGTGCACTCCAGCAGCTGGCCGGATGGCACTTACGCCGGCTCGCCGGCAGGTTTTGTGCTGGACACACCGGATGGGGTGCTGTACTTTGCCGGCGATACTGCGCTAACCATGGATATGCAATTGATCCCTATGACCTGCCCGAAGCTTGATGTGGCTATTTTGCCGGTGGGTTCCAATTTTACCATGGATTTTCAGGACGCAATTCTGGCATCAGATTTTATTCAATGCAACCGGATTATCGGTTGTCATTTTGATACTTTCGGATTTGTAGTGGTTAATCACGAAGAAGGTATCCGTGCCTTTACTGCCAAAGGCAAACAATTGTATTTACCCAAAATAGGGGAAACGCTGGATGGCTGGAGATAGGGTTCCGGCGAGTTGCGGGATTAATGTCCAATATGCAATGTCCAATAACCAATAACCAATATCCAATGTCCAAGTGGGGCGTGTGTTTGGCGTCAGCTCCATTTTTTGGCTTTCCACGGCCGACTGGCCAGACACACGCCCAATGTCAAACAACAGTGCTAACGCCGAGCACACGCCCCACTTGGACATTGGATATTGGATATTGGATATTTTATAGCAGAGCGGCGCTATAACCCCAAAGCCGCCCGATCAGCTTTTTTCAGGGAAGCTACCACAAGATTGTAAGAGTGATCTATCAATTCCCGAAGTAGCCGGGAATCCAGCGCGCCTTCAAAGTCTACTGTATTCCAGTGAGCTTTGTTCATATGGTAACCGGGTTGGACTTCCGGGTATTGTTCGCGCAGTTCAATGGCCCTGTCCGGATCACATTTCAGGTTTACTGTAAAGGTTTCGCTGTCCAGTCCGGTCAGGGCAAACATTTTGCCGCCCACTTTGAGCACCAGGGTATCCGGCCCAAACGGGAATCCTTCCGAAGTGGCTTTTTTGGCCAAACAATAATCCCTGAACGTTTCAATATCCATTACTGACGGTATTTCTTGTCAAAACGCTGGTACAATTGCTTGTGTTTGTTGTCCAGACTAATAGCCCGACCCTGAATAAATGCAGCGGTAACCTGGCAGGTACGCATATCGAGGGCATCGCCTTCTGAAATAAACAGGGTGGCATCTTTACCGGTTTCCAATGAACCGCATTGCTGATCAATACCCAGAATTTTAGCGGCATTGAGGGTAATGGCACTTACTGCCGACTCTTTATTCAAGCCATATCCGGCAGCTTGTCCAGCCTGGAAAGGCAAATTGCGCTGTTGCCAGAAACCGGCAATGGAAAGGGCGTACAACACACCTTTCTCCTGCAAAACAGTGGCAGTTTTGAATGGTTGATCCACGTCTTCATCCTCTCTGGAAGGGAGTCGTTGGGTACGTGCCAGAATAACAGGCACTTTGTGCTGGGCCAGGAAATCTGGAATCATCCAGGCATCAGATGCACCAACCAGCACTGGTTTGCAGCCAAAACGCTCGGCAAACAACACAGCTTCCTGCATGGTTTTGGCATTACTGGTATGGATATACAGGTTGCTTTTCCCGGAAAAAAGTCCGCGCATGGCCTCAAAACGCTGGTTTTCAACTTCAGCCGTGGCTAGTTGTGCGTATGCGCGCGCTTCTTCAAAGAAACGTTGAATAGCCTGGACATCCTTTTCGTATTGTTCATTTTTGCGCATACCAGGATTTCCGGTGTCGAAACCGCCAAAACTGCGCATTTCGGGCCAGTTCAGGTGCACCCCGTCGTCTGTACGAAAAGCGGCGTCTTCCCAGTTCCAGGCATCCAGTTGTACAACGGAAGAAGTGCCGGAAAGAGAGCCCCCCTGAGGCGTAATTTGTGCCAGCAATACGCCGTTGGAGCGCACGGTAGGAATTACATCAGAATCCGTGTTGTAGGCAATGATGGTGCGCAAATTGGGGTTGTATTGACCAATGTCCGCATAGTCGTTGGTAGCCCGGGCAGCCTCGATTTCCGACAAACCCAGATAAGTATCAGTGGCAATGAAGCCCGGGTAAACGTGTTTCCCGGATGCGTCGTACACAGTAGTATACTTACTCCGATCGAGCCGGATAGTGGTTGCATCGGCCACCAGGGTTAGCTTCCCTGCTTCAAATCCGATGGCACTATTGGGAATTACAGATCCGTTGCCCAGGTGTGCTGTGGCGCCAATAATCAGCACAGCGCCTGTTTGTGCAGGAGCCGGAGTTGGGTTTTGGGCCATTAGGCTGCCACTAAGAAGGGTTGCAAGGATGAATGCCGGAAATGATTGACGCATGAGCCAGTTTGTTTAAGAACGAGCAATATTAAGTAAATCTCAGTGCCTGAGTGAAATATTTTGGCCGGTAGATTTGTTGGCCAGGTAGGCAAACAAACAGGCCGTCCAGAAGGAAAACATAGAATAAATCAAGGCTGGTTTAACCATGACCTGATTTCCGAGCAGATTACCGGCAATGAGGAATGCCAGCGTGGTATTTTGTACGCCACTCTCCATGGCAGCGGTGAGTCTGGATGCATGAGGCGCATTAATATATTTTAAGGCGAAGTATCCGGTTAACAGACAAGCCGCATTTTGCAGCAAACCAACCGGCAGGAGCAGGCTGATATCTTTTGCTGTCAGGCCGGTACCACCCACGCTTTCACTGCCAAACAATTTGACGGCGAACACAATGGCCAGGAGGCCCAGCATGATGTATTTGGCGGGCTTGCTGATTCGCTCCGCCAAAACCGGGCGCATTTTGCGCAACCAAACACCCAGAAATGCCGGAATGATGGTGATGAAGAAAATATGGCCTACAGTATCCCAAAAAGGCAGGTGGAGATCTGAAGATTTATCCAGAAAGACCCGCAATCCCAGGTTAACTACAACGGGAATGGAGAACAGTGTAAGCGCGCTGTTAACGGCAGTTAAGGAAAGAGACAGGGCAACATTGCCGCGCCACAGATAGGTAAGGAACCCGGAGGTTGCCCCGCCCGGACTGGCCGCAAGTATGATAAAACCGACTTTGAGCTCTGCGGCGATGGGCAGCATCAAAGCAATAATGAAGGCAATAGTAGGCAAAGCAAGCATTTGCACACTCAAGGCCGTAAAAAAAGCCTGGGGTTGGCGTATCACCCGCAAGAAGTCGGAAAACGTCAGGGATAGCCCTACGCCAAACATGACGAGAGCTAATACGGAACCAACAGATAGATCAACAAAGAATGCAGGACTCAAAAGGAGAAAGCGTTTTTTCCGGACAAATGTAAAACGCAGAACTTTGATCCTTGTTGGTTATATCCGGATAGTTATTGCTTTTCTCTTTCTTTGGGCGACCAACCAGCTTTTTTCAAGCAACTATTTAGTGTAATGTTGCGTTTTGACAGTAATTAAGGTATCCAAAATATGAAAATAAGTGCATTTTACCTGGCTGAAGGACTTTCGTTGCGAGCACTGAAAAATGCCTACACGGGTCATTTGATCCACGAAAACGCCTCGGAATTGTTTTACCGGGTAGATGAAACCCGTTATTTTTATGCTTTCGACTATGGGGCGGTGGTATTTGCCAACATGGAAGACACCGATACCAGCAAAAACATAGCTTTTTTGCAACCTTTCCTTTTACGGCCGTTGCCCGAAATGCTTCGGGAGAATTTTGATATCAGGGAGGATGCCGGTGCGCCTCTGCATTTCGGGTTCAATAGCCTTACTTGTCCGAAATTAACAGAAGATGTTGCCCGTATCGTTATGCTTACAGTGGCCCATTCTGTTTCCATGGACTTTTACACGCGCAGGGCAGAGGAATTATTGGCTGAGATTAATGTGTTTACCAACCAGATGGAACATGAGGGCGCTATTGATATCAGCCGGTCTAACATGATCCGGTTCATTGGCCGGATGCTGAACAGCAAGAACAGGATCATTGAAAACCTGTTCATTTTCGACAGCCCGGAGCTGACCTGGGACGATGAATACCTGGATCGAATTCACCAGGGTCTAGTGCGGACTTTTGATATTCAAAGCCGCTTCAAAGAAGTGGAATATACCTTTAAGGTGATTGAAGATAATTTATCTGTTTTCCGGGAGCTTTATCTACACCGGGAAAGCAGCAAGCTGGAATGGATCATTATTATCCTCATTTGTATAGAGGTAGCGGACTTGTTGTTGAGCAAGTTGTTGAAGTGGTTTTAACCCTACCTGCCTTCCTCGAGGCGTATGAAATGAGCCAATCCGGCTTCATCTACTACTCCAATCAGGTGTCCGCTTTCATCAGCAACACCTAAAATACCATAGCCGCGTTGGCGGATAAGGTAGTGTATTTTCAACAGGGAATCTTCCAGTGAAACTATCTCTACCCGTTGGGCATATTGCATGATTTCAGCCGTGACATCGGGCTTGCGCATAGCGCGCAAAATATCATCTTCTTCCAGCATCCCAACCAGGTGGTCGTTCATATCAAACACCAGAAAATGCCGTTCCAGACCATGCCGGAGCGTTTCAATGGCGCTCAACATCCAGTCGTTTGAACGCATCCTGGTATATTGTGGCCGGATTACATCCTTAACTTTAAACTTGGAGAGTAAATCCTCCGTTTGTACATTGCTATTTTCTGCCCTTGCGGCATAAATCACAAAAATACCCAGGACGCTCAGCATAACATCGCTACCCCAGATTCCGGCGCCTACCAGCAAAAGTGCAATTAACTGACCAACCCAGGCGGCAATGTTGGTAGCCCGCGGGCGTCCCAGCCACATGGATAACAAGGCGCGAAACACCCTCCCGCCATCCATTGGGAAGGCAGGAATCATATTGAATATTACCAGAGCTACATTAGTAAAGGCTAGCTTGATGGCAAAATGAAGTTCAGGGCTTAAAAAATAGCCAGATTCGGTAACAATTTCCGAACCTATATCTGTCCGGATTGCATAACTAAACAACTCCCACAAATCGCCTTCCACGCCGAAGTTCATTCCCAGGAACAAAACAGTGGCAATCAGCACATTGACGGCCGGACCGGCAATGGCAACCACGAACTCCTGCATGGGCTTTTCCGGCATTTTTTCCAGCCTGGCCACCCCACCTATGGGCATAAGCACAATATCCCGGGTTTTTATACCATATTTTCTGGCTGCGATAGCGTGTCCGTACTCATGTAACAAAACACACAGAAATAAAGCCATGAACAAGCCGGTTAACCAGATCGTCTCAATGGTTTCCAGCCCCTCGCTTTGCGCGTGCCAGAGGATATAAACGAAAATCAGTCCGAAAGTCCAGTGTAAAAACACCGGAATACCGAGCCAGGTAAATAGTTTGAAAGAACCACGCATAGTTATGGTGAGCTGATTGGGGTCTGAAACAGGCTACTGTTTAGTTTCCTTTTTTTGTGCCAGGATGATGTATTGGTAATCAAGCACTTCTTTATCTACCTTAATTACCACAAAACCGGCGTCTTTTAATTCCCGTTCAACCTGCACGGAAGCCACTTTGTATTCATCGGGCGGCCCAACCGGAAGGTTGTTCTTTTTGAAATCAATGATCAGAATCTGCCCTTCCGGCGCCATGCCTTTGTGCAGTATTTTGAGGTATTGGGTTCGATTTTCAATATAGGCGTAGGTATTGACAATCACTACTTTATCGGCTTCGCCGGGCTTTAGGAGCGGATCGTCGAACCTGGCAAGTCGGCTTTCAAACCTGCTCTGGTAAACATCCGGAAGTCGCACCCTCACACTGTCCAGGAAATTGATAAAACGGGAATCTATGTCAATTCCTATTACTTTCTTGGCCTTTGGTACCAGTCGGAAAGTAAAATATCCGGTTCCTGCGCCAATATCAGCCACCGTTTTATCCTTTAAATCGCCCAGATACGAAATCACAAGTTCAGGCTTTTGCCAGATTCCCCGATCTTTGGATTCGTAGTCAGCCACCAGACTCTCAAAATTCCCTTCACTTGTATTGGGAACAGTCAATGGCTCTGAAACGGTAGTTGCCGGCGCCGGCTTTTCCCGGAACAGGGATGGATCTTCCGGCACAGCGGCAGGTTTGTTTCGACAAGACAACCAAATAAATCCCGTTAAGATGGTAAGGGCAACGTGCTTCATGAATCAATTGGGTAACACAGATTAGCGACAAATGTAGACAAGTTCAGGGAAACCCGCAGCAGCCATCTATCTTTGTGCTTTTCCACTCGACTAACGGAAAACCTGGCAGCGATTCTTCAGTTTAAAACGTTGCTATAGAGAGGCTCACTCATTCACTCATTCATTCACTCACCCGCATTGCGCTTCAGTCCCACCCATCTTGCTCTCTTTTCCGCCTTCCTGCTGGTACCTAGCATGGTACTGTCTCCTTTTTTGTTGTCGGTTAGTATGTGGCTTCTGGTTTTTGCTTCCTGGTGGCACACTTCAATACATTTGAACAGATCCTTGCGGGAGGCCCAAACCTGGTGGCTGGTATTACAGGTATCTTTTCAACGCTTGTACCAACAAAAGGTTCTATTGGTATTTACCCTGCTGCTGTTGGCTCCGGCACTGAGTGTATTTTGGTCTGAGGATGCCAGATACTGGTTGAGATTAGTTCAAACCCGCTTGCCTTTTTTGGTTTTGCCCTGGACTTTTGCCAACCACCCACCTTTTTCAGACAAACAGTTAAAGTCGGTATTGTACCTGTTTGTATGGTTTATAACAGCGGTTTGTATTGCAGTGGGCATTAATTTTTTGCTGCATTACGATGCCATTGTAGAAGGTTTAGGCAGAGGCAATCCGGTGCCGGTGCCTCGTTCGCATGTACGGTTTAGTCTGATATTGGCTACCTCCATTTTAAGTGGCGCATGGCTTTGGCAGCAAAAATTCTGGCTTAAAACGGCCTGGGAGCGACATTTCCTGGGTGGAGCCGTAGTTTTTTTATTCGTTTTTATACATATATTATCGGTTAGATCAGGTCTGTTTTCACTCTATGCAGCCATGTTTTTCGCAGCAATCTGGTATATCTGGAAGAGCAGGCGCTGGATGACTGGTTTGGCCGTTTTAGGTTTGATGGCGGGCGGTTTATGGACGGCTGTTGCCACTATTCCGAGTTTGAAAATGCGGGTAGCATATATGAAATGGGATTGGGGAAGGTTCCAGCATGAAGACGACGGGCATTTATATTCTGATGCGGGCAGGTGGATTTCATTGCGTTCCGGTTGGGAACTCTGGCGGGAAAACCCGGTATTGGGCGTTGGCGCTGGCGATCTGCTGACTGAGACCAATCGTATGACAGCCCAGTTGTACCCAAGTTATGCCGAAGACCCAAAGCTGCCACACAACCAGTTTTTGTTCATTATGGCCAGCACCGGCATACTGGGTATATTGTTGAGTTTGATCGCCTTCTTTTACCCATGGTATCATGAGCGAAACAATTTCCTGTACCTTGGCCTCCAAATGATGGCTTTGGCCTCCTTTCTGATAGAATGCACCCTTGAAAACGCGATTGGAGTGGCCTGGTTTCTGTTTTACTCGCTGTGGTTTATGTTATGCAAGCAAAAAAATCCTACGGACAACATTTCCTGAAACATGATGCCATTGCCCAGCGCATAGCAGAAAGCATGCGCCAGGCTACCACAACAGGCAAAGTGCTGGAAGTTGGCCCGGGTATGGGTATGCTGACCAAGTTTTTACTGGCACATGACGACTACCAGACATACGCGGTTGAGGCAGACCGCGATATGGTAGAGTACTTACAAAGGCAATACCCTGATTTTGCACAGAACAGACTGATTTCCAAAGATTTTCTGGATTTTAATGCCCCGGAATATTTTGAAGGAAACCCTTTTTGCCTCATTGGCAATTTCCCTTACAATATCTCCACACAAATCCTGTTCAAATTGCTTGATTGGAGGAAAATTGTACCTGAAATGGTAGGAATGTTCCAAAAAGAAGTGGCTGATCGGGTTGTTTCCAAACCGGGGTCTAAAGTGTACGGCATCACCAGCGCTTTGGCTCAAGCCTTTTATCATACTGAGTACCTGTTTACTGTTGAACGCGGTTCTTTTAACCCACCGCCTAAAGTGCTTTCTGCCGTGATCAGGCTCACCAGAAAAGAGAATTTCACCCTGGATTGCTCTGAAAAACTGTTCCGGACTATTGTAAAAACGGCTTTCAACCAGCGACGTAAAATGCTGAGGAATACCCTGAAACCCTTTTTTCCGGGGGATATCCTTATGAGCGACCCCTTCTTTGAAAAAAGGCCGGAAACCCTCGGCTGGGAAGAATATGTACACCTGGCCCAATGGTCGGAAAAAACCAACACACCGTAAATAATGAATTATGCCAGCTGTTAGTACCCCCACCTATTATGATCTGGTATATGCAGTAGTCCGTCTGGTACCCCGTGGAAGGGTAACCAACTATGGCGCCATTGCAGATTTTCTGGCTTTGGGTGCCTCCAGGATGGTTGGCTGGGCTCTGAATAATTGTCACCACATGGACAATGTTCCTGCGCACAGGGTGGTAAACCGAAAAGGAGAGCTGTCGGGTAGACATCATTTTGCCACCCCTACCCTTATGCAAGAACTTTTAGAGGCGGAAGGTGTTGTGATTGAGAATGATTGTGTCCGGGATTTCAAAACGCTTTTCTGGCACCCAAAAGAACTGGGGGATGATTGGGAAGCTTTTTAACACGGGTGTTGTTTTTGAAACCCAAATACCAGACATTCAGCGATTTTTTGATCATTTTCAGACTGTTTTCGCAGGATGGAGTTTGAATTTCCCAAACGCCTGATATATTTGCACAGACTCTGAACATAAACTTGTTCCAGCAATCTACATATCAACGGTATGGCGCATGGTCACTTGCGCTGCTGTTTTCAGCCTTTTGGTCGCTGAAAACCATGCACCTTTTGCTGGTTCACCATCATCACGAAGCTGCGCATCCGGTTTGCGAAGTATCGCATGATCCGTCTTCCGCTCACATCCACGATGAAAGATGGGCCGTTGAGGATTGTACCATTTGTGCGTTTGTTGTTTCAGTTCCGGAGTTATTTGCGGCTTTCTTGATGGAAGACATGGTGTTGCAAGCACCTGTTCAATGCAAGCCGGCTATGTACACACCGCCAGTGTACGTTAAAGCTACATTTGACGCCAATTTCAGGCGCGGACCACCTTCCCTGGCGTAGCAATTCCTGTTTAGGCTGGTCATTTTTTGTCCATGCCCTTTTTCACCTGACTGATTTCAGTCGGATTTTCTCGATTTATTTATTTTCCATATGCTGAGAAGCAAAGCCGCATTAGCGGGCTTCTGCTCGCTATGCAGCCTTGGGTTATCTGCCCAGGATTGCCATTTTGCCTTGCGCGGCCATGTAACGGAATCTGATACCAGGGAACCGTTGGCCTATGCAAGCATTTATGTAAAGGAGATTGGTAAACATGCCATGACTGATGAGGCAGGTTATTTTGCCATAGCCAACCTTTGTGAAAAAACGCCCTACACCGTTGAAATCAAGCACATTGAATGTGCGCATTTCACGCAGATGGTACAACTCACAGAGAATTCCCTGGTTGAATTCCATTTGGTGCATGATGCGGTGCTACATGAAGTATTGGTGGTAGAAAAAGCTGCCCCTCCACCTCCAACACAGGCATCGGCAAGTGTAAATAAATCCGATTTAGAGGCCGCCAAAGGCATCGGTTTGGGAGAAACACTGAAAAAACTTCCCGGCGTTACATTGCTGAGTTCAGGAGCAACCGTGGCTAAGCCGGTTATTCAGGGACTTCACAGTAATCGGATAGCTATTGTGGCAGATGGCGTTACCCTGCAAAGTCAGCAGTGGGGAAGAGATCACGCACCTGAAATTGATCCCTTTGCATCGGATAAAATATCTGTAGTGAAAGGAGCAGCAGGAGTGCGTTATGGGATTGGCGCCATGGCCGGAGCGGTAGTGCTTGAACCCTCACCATTGCGAAAGGAAGAGGGCGCCAATGGCTGGGTTCACACTGGTTTTTTCAGCAACGGACTGGGCGGCGTTTTAGCAGGCAATATCGACTGGAAGCCGGCTGGCAGTGCCTGGGCTTTCAGGATGCAGGGCACTCTGAAAAGGGCAGGCAACCTGCGTGCACCTGATTATTGGCTGGGGAACACTGGCAATCAGGAGATAAATGGCCTGTTCATGGCTGGATTGAACCGAAAGCAATGGAAACATCTTTGGTCTGTTTCCCAATTTAATCAGCGATTTGCAGTCTTGAGGGCATCCCATAATGGCAGTGTAGACGAATTACTGGCTGCAATTCAAAGCCAGACGCCACGCAACAACCTCAATCATTTCAGTTACCTGATCGACCGGCCTTTTCAACAGGTGAGTCATTCTGTTGCTAAATATCAGGTGGAGTACCGCTTAAACGACCGTTGGAAATACACTGGACAGTATAATTTCCAATTCAACCTGCGGGAAGAGTATGACCGGGGACGGAATGATATCAACCAGAGCAACAAACCGCAAGTGAGTTTTCGTTTGTGGAGTAATACCCTGGATGTAGCGTTGGAACACGCTCCGGTGCATCATTGGCAGGGTAGTTTTGGTGTTCAGGCCATACAGCAGCTGAATTATGTGAGCCGGGGAGGATTTATTCCTGATTTTTTGAGTTTTGGCGGTTCTGTATGGGCAACGGAACGTTACCGACGCTTCCCTGTGCCATGGGAATTTGAAGTAGGCGCCAGATATGATTATCGTTGGATTCATGCTTCTACCTCAGGAAATGGTACAGAAAACCTGGATAAAACCCTGCATTTTGGCAATGTAAGTGGTACCATAGGCACCATTTACCATTTCAGTCAAACATTGCTTGCCAAGTTGAACACCGGCCTTGCATGGCGTCCGCCACATGTGAACGAACTTTTTGCTAAAGGCGTGCACCATGGCGCGGGCACTTATGAGGCTGGCAACCCGGATTTGGATTCAGAGAAAGCCTGGAACACGAATCTGAGCCTGGAATACCACGAACAGGATCTTACGCTGGCCATTTCCGGATACCGCAATCAGGTGAATGATTTTATATACCTGGACCAGCCCAAAGATTCCATAGTCAGAACCGTGAGAGGCCCTTATCCTGCGTATTTCTATCGTCAAAACGACGCTGTCTTACAAGGCATTGACTTAAGTCTCAGTTGGAATCTGTTCCAACATTTTTGGCTGGAATCAGGCTATTCCACCCTCTACGCACGCAGGAAAACAGAGGCATCAGAGACCTCGGCTGCAACGCAGGACTGGCTACCGCTGATGCCTTCAGACAGGTACCAATATGGATTAAAATGGCAGTTGGAGTCTGGTAAAAAGAACCAATCGCCTTCCTTCATTCGGGTAGCAGCCACTACAGTTGCCAGACAATGGCGTATCCCGGCTGAAGGCCTTACCAAAGCCGCACCAAATACGTACACTACCCTGGCACTGGAAGCCGCCCACACCTTTTCCGTAGGCAAAAGACAGTTAGAAACCGGCATTTCTATTCAAAACCTCAACAACATCCGTTACCGGGAGTACCTGGACCTGTTCAGGTATTATGCAGACGCGCCCGGTATAAACGTTGGCATCAGGGCCAAATGGATTTTTTAAAAATTGACAATCAACCACTTAACAACAATTTTGAACATCATGAAAATCTATTATTTCACCGCAACCAAATGGGCCTTCGGAGCCATTGCACTCGGACTTTTCCCCATGACGGGTTGTGATAAACATGATCACACCGAAGAGGAAAACATCACACGTGTGGAATTAAGAATCAGCGCCAATGGATTTGCAGAAACCGTTGCAGCACTTGAAACCAATGGTGATGGGATTTGGGATGCAATCGGAGAAATAACCATTCCGGCAGGTGTTAGTCCACTTACCTGTGAGGTGTTGGTTTTTGATGAAACACAGTCTCCCGTCAAAGACCTCACGGATGAAATCAAGGAGGAAAATAATGACCACCTGTTCACGTATACCTTAAGCGGCGCCAACCTGACCATTACCAATCTCGATACAGATGGCAACGGTAACCCCTTTGGTCAAAAAACAAACTGGGTGAATGGAGGCGCATCTACGGGCACCCTTCAGATCAAGTTGCACCATGAACCAACCAATAAAAACAGCAGCACTGATCCAGGTGGTGAAGTTGATTTTGATATCACCTTCCCGGTAAAAATCCAGTAGCCCGGCCTATGTGGAACATCTTAAAAGGAATCATCCTCTGCGCACTGGTTTGCCGTTGGATGAAAAAGTAAATCGCTTTGTAAGACAGTTTGGATTTGATAAGGAGAGTCGTCGAAGGATGGCTCTCCTTTTTTGTGCTTGGTAAATAGGATGGAGTAAAAAAAATATTCAACTAAATACATTTTTAGCCTTGTCTAAATTTATTTTAAACCTATATTTGCAGCTGTAAATACTAGCTCTACCATGAAAAAACCAATACTACTGTTGCTTTTGCTTTGTGCATTTGGTGTTGCAAAGGCACAACGTACCATCAAAATTGTAGATAAGGAAAACGGCGCTCCCGTGTTGGGAGCAACTCTAAGCGTTAGCCATGAAGCAGACAAGTGGATAACCGACTCGCTCGGAACGGTACAAATTACCATCAATAATTGGCCGAAAAACAGTCAGTTGCGTGTGAGTCATCTGGCATATCAGCCTCTGACAATACCAGCAACCGACATCGGGCAAATCATCCACCTGGAGCCATTGCAAAGCACCCTGAATACGGTAGTAGTATCTGCTACCATGAAACCCGTGAGCAAAGACGCCTCCCCCATTCCTGTGGAAATATATACACCCCGTTTTTTTCAGAAAAATGCCAGTTCGAATTTGTTCGAATCGCTCACCATGGTGAACGGCGTGCGACCGCAGCTTAATTGCAATGTATGCAACACTGGCGATATTCATATCAATGGCATGGAAGGGCCGTACACCATGGTAGCTATTGACGGCATGCCCATTGTAAGTGGATTATCAACCGTTTATGGCCTGAGTGGCATACCTAATGGCATGATTGAACGGATTGAAATAGCCAAAGGACCTGCCAGTACACTATATGGTTCGGAAGCGGTAGGTGGTCTGATTAATGTGATTACCAAAAACGTACTCACCGCTCCCAGAGTAACCCTTGATGTTTTTGGTACAGGTATTGGCGAACTTAATGTAGACGGCGCCTTGACCGCCCGCTGGAGAAAGGTTCGGACATTGTTGGGGGTAAATGTTTTCAGGTTTAATCGCCGGTTAGACATAAATGATGACAATTTCACTGATATCACCTTGCAAAACAGGGTTTCTGTTTTCAATAAATGGAGCTTTCAGCGCAGGCAAAACCGCGTAGCCAGCCTGGCCGCCAGATTGGTGCATGAAAACCGGTGGGGAGGTGAATTACAATGGAATGAAAAATGGCGTGGTACAGACAGCATTTACGGGGAGAGTATCTACACCAACAGAATAGAACTGCTGGGCAAATACCAGTTGCCAGTGTCTGGCAACCCTATTATGCTGGATGTATCCTGGAATGTGCACCAACAGGACTCCTATTACGGAAATGTGCCTTACGATGGCTTTCAGCAAATTGGATTTTGTCAGTTGAGCAGCACCGTTCCTCTAAGTCTGAAACACACCATGCTTTGGGGAGCAAGTTCCAGGATAACAACATTTGACGACAATACCCCTGCCACTGCCAATGCTTCAGGCACTGGCAACGCGCCGGCAATTACCTGGCTGCCGGGAGTGTTTATTCAAGATGAATGGACCTTGAATGAGCGCAATCTGTTGCTTACCGGTATCCGTTACGATTACCATTCGAAACATGGATCCATACTTACGCCAAGGATTAGTTGGAAATGGAGCCCTAATCCATTACACATACTCCGGCTGACGGGTGGATCGGGGTATCGGGTAGCCAATATTTTTACGGAAGACCACGCCGCGTTAAGTGGAGCGCGGGAAGTTATCATTACAGAAGCCCTGAATCCCGAGCGCTCCTGGAATGCCAACCTGAACTATGTTCAGAAGTTTTTTCCCAAAGCGCTCGGGTTTATCGGGTTGGATGCCTCTTTGTTTTATACGTATTTCTACAACCAGATTTTACCGGATTACAACACCAATCCGGAACAAATCATTTACCGAAATCTGCAAGGCCATGCCGTTTCCGCAGGAGGCTCCCTCAACCTGGAGTTCAACTTTAAAAATGGAATAAAATGTATGACCGGTGCCACTTTCATGGATGTGTACAAACAGGAAAACGGTCATAAACAACCACAATTGTTTGCACCAGCCCTTTCAGGCACCTGGACATTCAGTTTCCCAATCAAATTGCTCAAAACCACACTGGATTACACCGGCAGCTGGACCGGTCCAATGTACCTTCCCGTGGTACCCAACGATTATCGTCCGGAGCAGTCTCCATGGTTCATGGTACACAATATCCAGCTCACCCGTAATCTGAGGAATGGATTGGAGGTATATGCAGGCGTCAAAAACCTGTTTGGCTTTTATCCCAAAGAAGATGTCATCCTGCGCGCTTTTGATCCATTTGACCGCCAAACGGATGTCAATAATCCACATGGGTATACTTTCGATCCCAGTTACAATTATGCCCCAATCCAGCGTCAGAAAATCCTCCTCGGAATACGCTACACCCTACCCTAATCACTCATTCACTCACTCATTCACTCACTTACTTCCAGTCTTTGAGCTTGGTGAGCTTGGCGCCATTCCACTTGTAGAGTGAGAGACTGTATTTCTGAGAACTGCGAACCAATTCTTCGCCACGTTCTTCGAATTCGGATTGATCGCGCACTACGAGGATATGGTCGCCGATACCGCCTTTGTCAGAAGGCATGAGGTAGTCTTCAGAGCTGTAAAAGACACCGCCGTCTGCGATAGAGGTAGTTTCCAGCACCTTGACGATCTGGTTGTTTTCCTGCCAGAACAAAACATTGTCGCCGGATGGATAGCCACAGGCTGGGAAATAATAATTGACGGTCAACACCGCCTTTACTTTTTGAAACGACTCGAAACGGACGGAAAACTCCGGATAATAGGAAGGGTCGCCGCTGGTAGTAAATTCACATTTGGCAAGTTCTTTTCCGTCCTTGGCGGCACGCACCTGCACGGTTAGCTGGTGGTTCTTTTCATCAAAAGCCGCTACGCCGGTGAGGTATTGCACCCCGGCATTGGGGGTATATTCATCATTGGGCGTTTGGATACTTGCAAGAGCCAAAAATCCGCCCCAGATATATCCGGTATAGGTTTTACCGCCTACAGAGGTGCGTACCTGCACCCAGGGCAGGGTCACGCCGCGCTGTGAAAACGAGTCGGTACTAACTGCCAGTATTTCTACAGCTGTTGCAATAGGCAGTTTGGTTAATACGGCAGATTGTGTATTGGTTTTTTCTCTCAGATTGGCATCTGAAACCAGGGAGAAATATTTTCTCCCAACCTCAAAACCTGTATTCGATCCGTAACATTGAGTCCAGTCTTCGGTTGGTTCCTGAGCATGTATGGTTGAAGTCAGCAGAGAGAGGATTAAAAGGGTAATGACATGACATTTCATATGAACTAGGTTTGGTTTGTTTTTCGTCGAAGTTAGATGGTAGAGGGTGTTCTGGAACTTAAAGGCAGGTTGCGACCTGGATCCAGAAAAGAACAATACAAAGTCATACCCAAAGAAATAATCAGATATGCCATGATCAACAGGCTGCCGGCAGGAAATAACTGATTGATCCCAAACCAGTCTTTTTGTACCCACAGGATCCCAAAACCCAAAACCACCCTAAGTATATCATATGCCACTGCATTTGGATTGCGGTCAGCCAGTTCGGCCATACTATACACACTAACGAACAGGAAAAACCCGTACAGAAAGATATTGGGACTCCCAATCGCTGCAATATTTCCAAAAAAATGCGCTGATATCAACATCAGTGTGGCCAGATGAACTACCGACCATGTTTGCAATGCCAGTGAACTGGGCGGATTGTACTTTTCAAAATGGTATACATCCGAGATTTTAGCTACCGGAAAACGGGCAGCCACATCTGCGGGTCGCCAGCCAGTTGGTTTCCACCAAATCCTGAACTTATCTTTCCAGTTGGAAGCATACCAGGCGTCTTTCAACATCAGCCAGAAATGCTGAAAATTGATTTTGATGGGATTCCAGGTCGCAGCAGGGCGGGTAATGCCATAAACGGGTGGTTTTTCTGGCAATTCCTCCTGAAAAGTGCCAAAGAGTTTATCCCAAATAATGAACACCTGACTGTAGTTTTTATCCATGTATTCAGGGTTAATGGCGTGATGAACCCGGTGATGAGAGGGCGTAACAATGATGTTTTCCCAAATACCCATTTTACCAATGTGGCGGGTATGATACCAGAACTGGGCAAACAAATGTAAAGGTGCAATGGTAGCCACCACAATAGCCGGAACACCCAGTAAAGCTGCCGGAAGCAGAAAAAAGGTGAACAGGTTGACAAAGGAAGAAATACTCTGGCGCAGCGCACAGGGCAGGTTAAACTCCTCGCTACTGTGGTGTATCAGGTGTTTGTTCCAGAAAAAATTGATTTCGTGCGCCCAGCGATGCACCCAGTAGCCCTGAAAATCCAGCACGATGAAGGTAACTACATACATCCACCAGGTAGCTTCCGGACGAATGATGGCCCAATGATTGACCATCCAGGTGTACGATAATATGGACACGCTGAGTCCTAGTACATCCTTTACGGCATTGGTGAGGCCAGACATAAGGCTGGAAACCATATCCATAATGGGTGTTCCATCCTCCCCTTTCCACATGCCGTAGATTTTTTCAATAAAAATCAGAGCAATGAAAAAGGGAATAGCAATGAGCAGAACCTTTCCGTAGCGTTCCATAGATGTAAAATTTGGCCGAAAACTACTACATGATTTAATTCACAACCATATCCAGCAAAAAATACATGGCAATTTCACCTTTATTCTTGGCAGCTACAGCTCCTCTGAATTCCATCCGGAATTGCCCGTTCAACAGTTGATAAGTGGCTTCGCTGAGATTGATTTTGCCGGGCTCGCTGCTGCTTTCCATTCGGGAAGCGGTGTTTACCGTATCTCCCCAAATATCGTATGCGAATTTTTTCACACCAACGATGCCCGCCACTACCGGCCCACTGTGTAGCCCTATTCTGATTTGAAATCCGGAAGGTTTTTGCCGCAAATTTTGTGCGATATACGCCTGAATATCAAGCGCCGCCCGGGCTGCCCTGATGGCATGATCCGAGGCTGGAACAGGAAGACCGGATACCGCCATGTAAGCATCTCCAATGGTCTTTATTTTTTCGAGTCCGTATTTATCCATGATTTCGTCAAAGGCCCTGAAATGCTGATGCAGCGTATTTACCAGCTCCTGAGGCGGCAACTGCTCTGAAATGCTGGTAAAATTGACAAAATCAGTGAATAAAACAGTGACATAATCAAATTGCCGGGCCATCGCCTGACCATTTACCTTGAGCTCATCTGCTACTTCTTCCGGCAAAATGTTGTGTAGCAGGTCTTCAGATTTTTGCTTTTCGAGCCGGATGATCTTGTTGGCTTTTTGCTGATTGAGGAAGTTGCGGAAAATGAAAAACGATAACAAGGTTAGCAGTATGATTCCGCCCACATAAAACAAGCTCTGGGTTTCCCTCGAACGGATCTCTTTGTCTTTCAACTGCAATTGCGTTTCCTGCAGGCTCATCTGGGTGGCTTGCAATTGCTTTTCATTTTCCGAAAGCCGGAGTTTTTCCTCATTTTCCCTTCTGGTACTTTGCTCAAATTGCAGGTCCGCCTGCGATTTCAGATAGGCTAAATGCTGAATTTCTTTTTCTTTAGTGGCCAGGCGGGTGGCGCTCTGCTGAAGTTCCAGTTCCTTTTGCTGCTTAGCTGCCAACAGGATTTGTTGCTGCAAGCGGGCATCTGTTAGAGCCTGATACTGGCGCAGGGAATCTTCTTTCCGGCTGAATTCAAACTGTAATGTCTTTTTGGTCAGTTCTGTTTGTTTTTCTATGCTGTTGATACTGTCGCGGAAATCAATATGTTCACCATAAGCCCAATAAGCGCTGTCGAACCGCCCCTGGGCTTCATAAATTTTTGACAGGTGCAGGAAGGATTCACTGGTAGTTTTTACCAATCCGGCAGCTGAGGAAATAGCCAAGGCCTGTTGTTCCAGTTGCAGCGCTTTGGGATAGTTTTTTTGCAGGTAATAGACCTCTCCCAAACTGGCATATCCGGCTGCTGCGGCCTTTTTATCTTTTATTTTATCGAGAATAACCAAAGCCTTTTCATGGTATTGAATGGCAGCCTGGTAATCCTGCATTTGCCGGTGAACATTACCAATATTGCCCAGGTTAGTGGCAATGCCGGACTGATTTCCCAGCTTTTCATACAAACTGAGGGCGCGTTGTTTGTAGTCAAGCGCCTTGTTGAAAGCCTTTTGCTGTGTGTACACATTGCCCAGGTTGGAGAGGGTTCCAGCTACCTGCTGCTGGTTCCCTTCTTTTTCGCTGATTTGGAGCGCACGTTCGTAATAGGCAATGGCATTGGGGTAATCTTTCAGTACGTTGTAAATAGCGCCTATGTTACCCAGGGTGCCTGCTATGCTGGATTTATTGCCGGTTTGTTCGTTGAGTTGCAGGTTTCTTTGATAATATTCCAGGGCCTTGGGGTAGTCAAAAATACTGTAATAAACGAGTCCTATGTTGTTGTAATTATTCGCAATGCCCTGTTGATTGCCCAGTTTTTGGTTGATTTCAAGGGCTTTTTGGTAGTAGGTAAGTGCCGACTGGTAATCGGCCAGGGTGAGCATATTGCCACCCATACTGCTGTATGCGCCGGCCAGAAACTTCTTATCCGGGAGTTTTTCTGAGAGTTTAATGGCATTTTCTGCAAAAGGAACCCCTTTGGACGGGTCAACAGTGTAATACCGCCGGGCAATATCAGTGAGCAGTTTGGCCCGAACAGTATCTTCCTTCAGATATTGCCTTTCCATGCGAAGCAAGGAGTCCAACGGCAGTTGCTGCGCTGAACCGTTCAGCACACAAACAATCAGAAAAAAGAATAGAAGTGTACTGCGCATCTGCGATCAGTCAGCGATGAAAATCACATCCACACAAGGCGCAAGACGGGTATCGTTGGTTTCCGACGGGAAACTTGCCAAACTGGTGGTATTAACCGATTCATGGAAGCCTTCCACCAGAATATTACCAATGGTTTTAGGATAGGTAAAGGCGCTGCCGTCTGTTTTGGTAATCCGGTAGAACGTGTTGGCCAGTATGCTGATACCATATTTTTTACCTTTTTCTACCTGTACGCCGGTGATATCCTGCGTGATAGACTGGTGCGCTGCCTGGGCAGAAAGGTTTTGCGATACCAGCGCTACCGGGGTAGTTCCATTCAGGTCCCACAAGGTGACTTTAAAACTGCCTGACACCGGGAGCTTCATCCCTAATTGAGCAATGCTGCCGGATTTCAGTGGACTGAAAGCAAAACCATAGTCCCATGTATCTGCGGCTTGCTCTACCGTATCTATTTGAATGGCTGTTTCCCCAAATAAGGTAAAAATCGGACTTTCCTGTACCGCCGGGTCATCTTTTTCGCAGCTAATGATGGAAAATAACAGGCCTAAAGACAGAAAAGGCGCTACAACTTGTTTCAGGAAACGCATAAACAGATTTTTTTCAATTAGAAGTCGACAAAGTTAGGCACAAGAAGCGCAAATTCTTGAACAAAAAGCGCCAATTCTCACTTCCTTTGTGTGTCGCAATTTACAAACAGCATGGTTGGTCGAATCCACATTCTTTTACCTTTATTTTTTTGGCTGCTTCAGGGCAGCTCATTAATAGCGCAGTGTGATCCGTTTTTCCCAAAAGCCCTCAGCCCGCGTACTGCCCATTACACTATGGAGGTAAAACTGGATCATTCCAACCGCATGTTATATGCCACCCAAACCATAAAACTGTACAATCACAGCCCGGCGCCCATTAAAAATCTGCGATTCTACCTGTATTTTAATGCTTTTAAAAACACAGAGTCCACTTTTTTGAAAGGGACGACACAAATTTTTGGACAGGGATTTGGGGAAAGAAATGCAAAGGAATGGGGCTGGGTTAATATTGATACATTTCGGCAGGACGGCAAGAACATCTCTGCCAATATGCGTTTTGTACAACCCGACGATCAAAACCCCGATGATCAGTCGGTACTGGATGTACTACTGGATACCCCGCTGGCTCCGGGCGATACCACCGTACTTACCCTTTATTGGCAAGCACAAGTGCCTAAAACCATTGCCAGAGCCGGTTACAGCAAAGATTTTTACCTGTTTTGTCATTGGTTCCCGCAATTGGGCGTTTGGGAAGAAAAAGCAGATGGGCATTGGGACTGGAACTGCCATCAGTTTTTCAGACAAACCGAATTTTTTGCCGATTTCGGGGTATATGATGTGCATATTACCACAGAAAGTAAATTTGTTATGGGCGCGTCCGGTTGTTTGGTTTCAGAGCAACGGAATACAGATGGCACCACTACACGACATTTCCATGCGGAGGATGTGATTGATTTTGCCTGGTCTGTTTATCCACGTTTTACCCTGCAACAGGATCGCTGGAAAAATGTGGATATTAAGCTGCTCATAGCCCCCGAGCATGCCTCCCTGGGACCGCGCTACCTGCACGCGCTGAAATTTGCATTGGAATATCTGGATAAACACGTTGGCGCTTACCCCTACCCTACTATTACGGTTGTAGATCCGCCTTTTCACGGACTGCGCTCCGGTCTGATGGAATATCCAACCCTGATTACCGTGGGGACTTTTTATGGAATGCCAGAGGGTATCCGCACCATGGAATCGCTGGTGGTGCATGAGTTTGTGCATCAATACTTTATGGGCATTGTTGCCTCCAATGAAAAAGAAGAAGCCTGGCTGGATGAAGGATTTGTGACCTACTTTGAGGACAGGATTATCGACGCTGCTTATGGCCCGACACATTCACTGATTGACTTTCTGGGCTATGGTATGGGTAACAGAGAGCTTACCAGAACAGAATATACTGGTATGCAAAATCCGCGCAGCGGAATTACCGCCAGGCCGGGCTGGATGTTCACCGAAAACAATTTTAAACCCCTGATTTACAGCAAAACAGCAACCACCCTGCGTACCGTGCATGAGTTGATTGGGGAAGAAAAAATGGACCGGTTGCTGCAGAACTATTTCGAACAATGGAAGTTCAGGCATCCGAAAGGTCGGGATTTCAAGGCCATCCTGAAAGCAGAACTCATAGCTGGTTTAGACAGTACTTTTGCCAAACAGGTATTTGAGCTTTTCGAAAATGGTATTGAAAAAGCCCTGGTGATGGATTATGCGGTAGTGCAAATACTGAATGAGGAAATGCCGCCAGCTCAAGGCGTTTTTGGACAGAACCCTCAAAACTTACAATACAAAGATGGTTCTGGCGCAACAACCAGGAGAAGCACCGTTGAAATTCAGCGCAAGGGCGATTGGATATTCCCGGTAGAAGTACTGGTCACTTATGCAGATGGTAGCAATGAAAAGTTTACATGGGAGGGGGTAGATGGCAGTTACAAATGGATGGTTTGGAACAAACCAGATATCGTCTCAGCCCAAATTGATCCGGAGCATAAAATTGGACTGGATCTCGACCTAAACAACAACAGCCTAACCCTTCAACCTAACACCGCCCCACTCTGGAAGTATTCAGCCAAAGCCACCTTTTGGATTCAAAATCTGCTGCACTCGTTAAGTTTCCTCATGTAATGACGCCTCTTTCTTCCCTTTTTTCCGGAGCATACCGACACAGACGGATAGCCGGTATTGTTTATTTGATTCAGTTTGCCCTGGCGGTTACCCTGGGCATGCAGGTGCATGGCGTATTGGAGGCATCTATCGGTCATTCTTTGGAACTGAACCGACTCCTTACCGGGTATGATCATACAGTCATGACCGATTTTTTGAAAGTCCATGGCGCATCCATCACACCCTTAATCGGTCAATTGCGCTGGTTGCTGCTGGTTTGGCTGTTATTCGCCATTTTTCTGCACGGCGGGATGTTGAACGGTGCAGTTAAGGAGAAAGTTACGGTTGGAAATTTCTGGATTGGTGGAAGCCGTTTTTTCCTGCGTTTCTTTGGCATTAGTGTTATTTTTCTGGGTATTGCCCTGATATGGGCCGCGTTAATCTGGGCGCCGTTATTGGGCAATCTACAATCCATGTTAACCAACAATTATACTGAAACATATGCGGTCTGGACCGTTGTTGCTTCGTTTGTATTATTTATGTTGGGCCTGGCTTGCCTCTACCTGTGGTCAATTGCAGGTAGAATTCACCTGATTCAGTTTGATGGAAAGGTATGGCCTTCTCTGCGCGCCGGATTGCGCTGGACATTCAGGAACAAGGGCTACATGGGTAGCTTGTTCCTCGTATTTGCTTTATGCCAAATGCTGTTGATCCTGATTTATTGGACCCTGGATGCCTGGATGGGTATGCGCTCGGTGGCAGGCATCGCCTGTATGTTCGCGGTTCAACAGATTTTTGTGTACCTCCGTATTTTATTTCAAGCCGGTTTGTACCAGGCAATCGCCACACCCATGCTTACCCCTGCGGCATAAGCAACAGCTTGCTGGCCAGTTTACGGGCCTCCTGTTTGGGACTTCTCCACCAACTGGCTGCCAATACAGGTACAAAACTTATGCCTTGCTGTCTGAAGTAATTGGCCAGTTTTTCTTCCCATTCATAACTCGGCAAGGCCGTTTGAGCCAGAACGCCATCAAAGGCCAGCACACTGTTTTGCTCGCCGGAGCCCTTAGCCTGAATGTATAAAGGTACCCTTACTCCCGCAGCCATTGCAGAACGTTTCATCTGACTTTGCTCGAAATACGGACGCAACGCCAACTCTACCTCTTCGCCAAATACGGTGGGTTCAAAATAGGAATCCACATAGTTCAGCAAGGTTTTCATCTTGTTCAGCTGCTCCTCTGCCGCCTCTCTTTCACCTCTTTGCAGAAAATCAGCAAAGGTGACAACGTGCGATAAAATGCAGGTACCAATGAAGTTTTTGTCTGCCGCTAAAACGGAATGTAATCCTTCCGGAATGCTGTGGGCTATGTAAAATTTCTGAGTAGCGCGGGTCAGTACCACGTGTAACTGGTTCACACCCAATGGCGTATTCCAGAAATGCAAATGGCGGGTCAACGAGCCCTGGGCGTCAGTGGTACCGTGTGTCATTGACAACAGCAGCACATCAACGTGTTGCCCCTGTAATTCCGCAAACTGATAAACGCCCAGTCCGTTGAGATACAATTGCTGGATTTTTTCCCAACCTGCCATTTTACGCTGCCGGATTCGAAGCAGTTGGGCCGCAATCAAATCTCTTTGCTGCACCGTAGCGCAGGCAATTCCCACCACCGGATAAGTATTGGTTGGCGTGGGTTCAATGAGGTTCAGCCAATCAATAATCTGACGGGCTTCTGCTTCGTTAATGCCGGCATGCTCATCGTATCGTCCTTCCACATTAACCACCACGGTAGAATCCAGTGCAGAACGTCCGGAAGGAATACGTTTAAACGGTGTACCGAACGCAATTTTATTGAACCGAACCCAACCCTCCGGTGTGTCCTGATGCTGATAATCAAGGTGCATGGCCTGTGCACCAATGCCTTTGCAAAACTCCAAAATATCGTCCTCAGCAAACGGAGTCATATCCTGCCGTTCATCTCCAAAAACAACCAGGTGCTTGGCCAGCTCAAACAGGTGGTAACACTCCTGTTTGGGTATATTGTGTCCTTCGTCTACAAGCACCACATCAAAAGCCATTTTCGACAGTTGGACCACATCCAGCGCAACCTCAGGCGTGGTCAGCATCACCGGCAAGGTTTCCGTAAGAGGCTGCATATGCTTATGGAACAGAGTCTCAGCACGCAGCGTAGCGGATAATTTGCGATTGTCCTTGCCAAACCAGTTCTTGTAATCTGCCGGGAAGCTTGACTTAAGCCCTTTCAAGGCTGTATTTTTCCGCTCCTGCCAAATAGTGCTGATCTGACCGGGCATCATTTGACGCAACTCCCGACTGTAATTGCTCACATTGCTGAGGGTATCCTCATCCCATTGTAGCTCCGGACGGAATTCTTTTTGCAACAAATGATGCAAATACCAGCTTTCAAAGGCTGCCTGCCAGTTCTGCGGCTTGATTTTACATAGCGCTCGAACTGTTTTTTGGGCCGCAGGCTCCAGGGATAACCAGTGTTTTTGCCAAATATAAAAATCATCGAAATCCCGCAGGTAGAACTGTGTATCCTCCAGCCGGGCAATGATGTCTTCCAGAAACTCCTGACGCTTGGGTATGGTAAGCATTTCGTGCTTGAGCGCATCCTGGTAGAGGCCGGTTGCATTGAACTCTTCCAGGAAGGTATCCAGTGCCTGCTCCAAATCTCTGATTTGCTCCCGGTAATCCAACTCGGAATGTACGCTTTTGGCATTCAGGCGGCGCACATCCTCCCGCACTATGGCCGGTACTCTGCGTCGCCACATTTTAAGTGCACCGTCAAAATCGCGGGTTAATTCGCTGATTTTCTTGATATTTTTTGGATCAAACTGCGCAGGGAAATCAAATTCAAAATATCGGCGCAGGGCATAAGCCTGTCGCATTTCATCAAAAATGCCGCCCAGTTTTTCCTTCGCAGCCACTAATTCTTTGTACTTTTCAGAGAATACCCCATACAGCTTTTCACTGCTGGAAATGGGTTTTTCAAAATCAGGACCGAACCGAATGACCCCGTCTTCCAGACCATTTTGTATACGCTTGATGTAGAGGGCCAGATCGCCGTAATATTGTTCAAAGTGATCGTGCAGGCTTTCATCGTAATCATTTGTCTGACCAATAAAACGGTGGTGCAACGCGGTGGCCTTTCCCAGCAACATACGCACCTGATTTTCCGTCCAGGCCTTACCTTTTTCCTTTTCATAATCGCTGAAAATGTTGTAATTCAAGCGATTAAGCGGGTGATGCAGCGTTGGGAAGCGGCGGAAGAGTGGTTCAGAGGCATAAATAGCAGCTACTATTTTTTCATATTCCTCCACCTCATAATTGAAATCCGAAGGATTCAACTGGCTAAGCAGCAGTTCCTTCCCTTCTGTTCTGTTGGCGCGTAAGAAGCGTCCCACCGTTTCTGAAAAGCTTAATTGCCCGAAAAACGGCTGATGTATATCAATCCAGGCCTGATCCAGTTTGCCTTGTTCACGCTGGGTCTTGTTCAGCACTGTTTTGAAGAGTTCCGGGTTGTAGCTGGCCTTGGATTTGGAATCGGCACTCATGCGCAACATATCAGCCAGCATCAACTTATCGCCTTCCAGGTCACGCAACACAAAGGAGCACTCTCCCACACCTTTTTCTAATAAAAACTTTTGAGCCCTGCGCAGGGAGTTAATACTTTTTGACACCACCAGGCATTTTTTGCCATTGGAGAGCGCATTCATGGCAATCGCAGAAATCAGGTAGGTTTTACCTGAACCGGAAGCGCCTTCCACCACTGTAAGGGCATTTTGCTGAATAGCATTCATTACCGACCGCTGGGAGGGGTCCAGTGGCAGCATGGTAAAGCTGTGAATCCAGCCGCTTGCGTCAACCGGCAAATCTGAAGCTACAGCTGGAGGCTGCGTTACCTGAGTACGGGGCAGGGAGGGGAAAATGCCGGCTATGGCAGCCCACAACATCCGGCCTGAGCTTCTTTCACCTTCCCAGCGTTCAAAAGGCTGAATGCTCAGGGGTAATCCATCTTCAACCAGACTTAGTTGTTGCCGCACAGATTCGCATAACTGACTGAAAATCTTTACATTAATCGAATTGCCCTCTACCGCCTGATGCGCCAGTTTGGAAAAATCAGATTGATACAAAGCATCCAGGAGGTGGAAAAACGGATAATTAGGTTGCAGACTGTGCAACTCATTTCGTTGGATCTGCCAGTGGTCTGCATGTTGCTGACTGGGTTCCAGGCTGATCTGCCAGAGAAACAAAGGCGCTGCCACTTCCTGTCCACCCAGTTTAGCCAACACAAACGGATAACCGATGCGCAGGTTTTTACTGCCAAAAACTCGTTCCCTGTTTCTGGCCTCGAAGTAAAAATGGTTAATCCAGTCGCCTGCAGGAGGATTGGCCTGTAAGGGTAAATCGAAAGCGCGATTGTCTAACAATTCATGCACCAGACGAATAGCCAAATCATTGCTCAGGGCGCATAAGTCTGCCCGCATAGGCGGCGCAGGTTGTGCATTTAGCCATTCCATGGCGGCGCCGGAATAGGCAGCAGAACTCATATTGGAAGCGGTTGTAGGGTTGGAAGATTCAGGCATGTACAAAGCAATTATATTCCTGTTTCAGGCAGGTTTACTTTCGGGTTATTGGATTGAATGTCAGCGAATTCAGTGACACTGCGCAAAAGAAGTCATTTTGTTTAAAACCAAGGAATTTTTGTTTTTAAAATGACCGGCAACATACATTGTTCCAGGCTGGGTCTATTACATTCGCCCCGGATTTTATTTGCTCACCTTTTATTTTTCATCCATCATGGAAAAAAGAACGTTTCTCAAAACCGGCCTTTTTCTAGGCATAGCCGCCGCCTCAACCTCATTTCTGGAAGCCTGCAAATCTGCAGGAAAAGCAGCAACAAGCTCCAATACAGTATTGCCACCGCCTAAAAACCGCCGCACCGAACCATTTACTTTGCCTGCATTGGGATTTGAGACAGCTGCGCTTGAACCCAATATCGACAAAATGACCATGGAAATTCACCACGGCAAACACCACAATGCTTATGTGACCAATCTAAACGACGCAGTGAAAGGAACCGTATATGCCGACTACGAATTAGAAGATATAATTAAGCGTATCACGGGTTCTGATGAAGACAAAAAAATTCGGAACAATGCCGGGGGCCATTGGAATCACACTTTTTTCTGGCAAACCATTGCTCCGGGAGGCCCTAAAGCGCCTGCCGGCGACCTGGCAGCTGCTATCAACACGGTATTTGGATCTGAGGATAAATTCCGGGAGCAGTTTTCAAACGCTGCTAAAAGTGTTTTTGGCTCAGGCTGGGCCTGGCTTTGTGTAGGCAAGGATAAAAAGCTGTTTATCTGCACAAGTCCCAATCAGGATAACCCCCTGATGCTCAACATTTCCAAACAACTCGGCACGCCAATTTTGGGTTTGGATGTTTGGGAACACGCCTATTACCTGAAATACCAGAATAAGCGGCCGGATTACATTACTGCCTTTTACAACATCATCAACTGGAAAGTAGTTGCGGAGCGTTACGACAAGTTGATGTTCTAATTCACTTCTTATTGGCTTTATATATGCCCAGGGCAATTAATCCGGTAAAAACAAGCATTCCGATAAGCAGGCTGATGAAATGGATTCTGTCCTTGAAAACGGCCAGGAAAATGATAGGTACCATAGCCAGCGTGGGTACTTCATTCCAGGCTCTGTAAAACAAATGCGATCTGGTGGAAGTATCCTGTTCAAGTTTTCGGATATGGGATTGAAGGCCGTGGGTATAAAGAGTTAAGATCAGTAAAAAAGCCAATTTAACGTGCATCCAGGGCTGCTGCAACCAGGCCGGCTGAATGGTGAGCATCATGGTTCCGAACGACCAGCTGATCACCACAGCCGGCCTGATAATGATTTTATAGGCCTTCCATTCCATCAGATTGTACTGACGGCACAGGATTTCCCGTGTTGCGCCAGTTTCATCCATAGCCATAGCATGGTAAACCAGGATGCGAACCAGATAAAAAATACCCGCCATCCAGGAAACCACCCCGATCAAGTGCAGGGCTTTAGCTACAGCATACCAGTCGGCTGTTTGCATGATTTAGTGTTTTCGATCGTTTCGGCCGGGCATACGTTTCAAGCCAACTGCTTTTACCGGTTCCAGTACCAGTGGCGCCTCCTCAATGTCCACGGAATCAGAATCCAGACCAAACCAGTTTTTGGGTGAAGAAACCCAACCCTTCACTGTGAGGTAGGTTGACAAAATCAGTTGTTCACCCCATGGCAGCTCGTTTTCGTTTGACAGGAATTCCTGGATAATCACAAAACGGAAATCGCCGGTAGGGTATTTACTGGCGGTGGAATGGTAGCGGGAATGTACTGTAAGCTCCTCGTTTTCAACGAGTTCTGCCACCACCTTGTGCATAAATACATTCATTCGCTGCTGCACCCGGAAACCAAGCCTGAAGTTTACCTTGTACACATCATCCGGCGCAATGGTATTTACTTCATACTCCATCGTGAAAGGCTCATCCGTAGTTTCAATGTGAACAAACCAGTACACGTCTGCCCGTTTAGGTTGTGTTTGCAGAATGGAGTACATCACCTTTTCTTCCACCTTGTTGACACTCTTGGCGCTGGTGAGGAACACCAGATTTGTGGCATATTTAGGCACTTCTGAATCGTTACTGAGGGTAATCAATTGATCAAGAAAATCTTTAATTTTAGATTCATCAGAGTAACGTTTCCGAACGCCTCGAGCTTTCACCCACAGGTACATAATACCAAATAACAAAGAAGCCATGACAACAGTTACGTAACCGCCATCGGTAAACTTGAGTGTATTAGCGAGAAAAAAGCCTCCCTCCCAAATAAGGTAAAAAACCAGGAATAGCCAGACCAGCACCTCGTGGGTACGTTGTAAAATCATCCAGTTAGACAACAAAATGGTGCTGCAAATCATGGTACAAACAACAGATAAGCCATAGGCTGCTTCCATTTTAGAGCTCTGTTGAAAATACAAAACAACTGCCACGCACCCAAGCCAAAGAAAGGTATTGATACCAGGTATATAAATTTGCCCCTTCATGTTGGTTGGAAACTTAACCGTCATTTTAGGCAAAAATCCAAGTCGGATAGCTTCTGAAGCCAGGGTAAATGAACCAGAAATCATGCTCTGGCTGGCGATAACCGCAGCGAGGGTGGAAATAATGATACCCGGCCATAAGAACCAGGCCGGCATGATAGCATAAAAAGGATTCTCCTCCAGTGGGTGTCCCTCATGGTGAATCAGATAAGCCGCTTGTCCGAAGTAGTTCAGCAACAGACATATCTTAACAAACACCCAGCTAACCCGGATATTAGCCTTACCGCAGTGGCCCAAGTCAGCATAAAGCGCCTCTGCTCCTGTTGTGCAGAGGAATACCGCTCCCATTACTACCAGCATGTGAGGACTGTGTGTCAGCAATTCAAAACCACACATTGGATTGATCGCCTGGAAAACAGAAGGCATATGGATAATATGGCTGACCCCTAATACACCCAGCATGGAAAACCAAATCAACATTACCGGGCCAAAACTTCTGCCTACAGTAGCTGTACCAAACCTTTGAATAAAAAATAGAAGAGAAATGATGATAATGGCAATACCCATGGTGGGAATACCTGGATATTTAATAGCCAAACCTTCTACGGCAGAAGAAACAGAAATAGGTGGCGTAATCATACCTTCTGCCAGCATGGCTGCCCCCCCAATCAATGCCGGAATGAGCAGCCAACGCCCCCTGCGTCTTACCAAAGAATAAAGGGAGAAAATTCCGCCCTCACCATTGTTATCAGCACGAAGTACCAAGAAGACATACTTGATAGTCGTTTGAATCATCAAGGTCCAAAATACCAGTGATACACCGCCCAAAACCGTCATACGGTCAATAACCTGCCCCTCCCCGACTATGGCTTTCATAACGTACAAGGGAGATGTCCCGATATCGCCAAAAATAATACCCAGGGTAATGAGAATTCCGGCTCTGCTCAACGGATGGTGGCTGTGATGGCTTCCTGTGCCCATAAAATAAGGTTAGACTTGATTTTCCCGGCAAACATACGGTGTTACTTCATCTGCTTGCAGTAATTTGCCGGCCAATTAATGGGGGAATTTGTGTCGTATGTTGTCTCTTTGTAAAACTATTTGGCAAACTGTTTCAGGAATTATGACATTTGCCATCCAAATCAAATACCTGCTCTTTCAATGCGTTTGAAACTTTACTCCCTTATTGCTGCGCTTACTTTACAGGCAGCAACTTCTTTTGCACAGGAGCCTAATGCAAAAGGCTGGTGCGGAACGCGCGGAATCGAACCGTGGCTGGAATATTACCGGCAAAACAGAGAAGCCATTGCGGCAGAACGTGGCGGCGGCGACACCAACTGGCTTTATGTTCCTGTAACCCTTCAAATTACCGGCTCAGATGCCGGAAGCGGATACTACCCTCTGGAATTGGCTATTCAGTCCGTTTGTCAAATGAACGAACATTTTGAACAAGCCAAAATCCGCTATTACCTCGTAGAAGGCGACGCGGTTCGCTACCTCAACAATGCTTACTGGCACGATCATGAATGGGAAGGCGGCGCTGACCTGATTGAGAATAACCGTATCGACGGTCGCCTGAACTGCTTTATTGTTGCAGATCCGGCAGGAAACTGCGGCTATTCCTGGATGGATGCCATTGTAATGTCCAAAAACTGCTCTGGTCCGGGCAATCGCACCTGGGCGCACGAGGCCGGCCACCACCTGTCACTCCCCCACCCTTTTGTTGGCTGGGAAGGTGTTAACTGGGATTACTCACAACCTGCACCCTTGTTCACCGGCGATGCGCCATGGGAACATGAAGTAGAAAAAACAGACGGCTCCAACTGCTATCAGGCAGGCGATTATTTCTGCGATACAAAACCGGATTATTTGAATTACCGCTGGCCTTGTAATGGCAATAGCGAAAGCCAAACAGTTCAGCACGACCCTAATGATGTTCCGTTCCGTTCCGATGGCAAACTGATTATGGGCTATTCTTCCGACGAGTGCGGAGCTGTTTTCACTACCGAACAAATTGAGGCCATGCGTTCCAACCTGCAGAGCAACACGCCGGGTGGCCACGCTGAATACCTGCAGGTAACCGAACCAGGTGTGGAAATTGATGATGCTGCATTTGTACATCTTTCAGCTCCTATCGACTCTCAAACGGTACAGTATAATAACTTCACCCTGAACTGGAACCCGGTTCCAAACGCAACATTCTACACCGTTGAGATTTTCCTGTTTCCCAATCTGACCCCTCGTTTGTTCTATCAAACTGTGTACAACCAAACGTCTATCACAGTAACCAAGGGCATTCCAAACAACCGTAATCTCTACTGGCGTGTGCGTGCCTACAATGAGTGGGATCTCTGCCAACCAGCAGATTTCCAGGAGCTTGGTGTATTTAAAACCAAAAACTTCTCCGCCACCAATGACCTCGAATCCAGCGTACTGGCAGAGCTGTCGCCAAATCCGGTAGCAGAAGGTTTCCCAGCCAAACTGCTGTTGACTTCCGACGAAAATATGGATGCTGCACTTGTAGTGACAGACGCCGCCGGACGCCAGGTACAACGCCAGAATGTAACATTGTCATTTGGCGAAAACCTGATTGAAATCCCTACAGATGGACTTCAGGCCGGATTGTACACCATTAGCCTGCAAAATGAAAAAGGCACCATTATCAAGCGCCTGGCTGTAACCCGATAGTTACAGTTAAATACCTAAAAAAGGGAGGTTGCTCATTCCAGCAATCTCCCTTTTTTTATCCGCCTACATAATTATGTGGTGTGAGTCGCTTCAACTCCTCCCGAACCTCTTCGGTTATTTCAAGCCCGTCGATAAACTCGTGTAAATGCTCACGGGTTACCAGACTTCTGCCCCGGGTGAGCGCTTTCAAAGCCTCATATGGCTGTGGATACCCTTCTCTGCGGAGAATCACCTGAATGCCTTCGGCTATAACCATCCAGTTGTCTTCCAGATCGTCAAACAATTGCCCTTCATTGAGCATCAGTTTGCTCAGGCCTTTTTGGATAGACTTCAGGGCGACTACCGTATGTCCCATAGGTACACCAATATTGCGCAAAACGGTTGAGTCAGTTAAATCTCGCTGTAGTCTGCTGATGGGCAATTTTTCTGCCAGGTGTTGCCAGAGCGCATTTGCCAACCCTAGATTTCCCTCAGCATTCTCAAAATCAATCGGATTTACCTTGTGAGGCATGGCAGAAGAGCCTACCTCTCCGGCAACCGTTTTTTGCCTGAAATATTCCATAGACACATAGGTCCACACATCTCTGCAAAAATCAATCAGAATGGTATTGATGCGTCCAATAGCCTGGCATTGTGCCGCAAAGCAATCGTAATGTTCTATCTGTGTAGTAGGACTTGATCTTTCCAGCCCCAGGAATTCCTGTACAAACTCATTGCCAAAACGCTGCCAGTCGTAATCCGGATAAGCAGCATAATGAGCGTTGAAATTACCAGTAGCACCGCCAAATTTGGCCCGGTGAGGAATGGCTTTCAACTGAGCCAGCTGCACATCAATGCGTTGTACAAACACCTGAAACTCTTTGCCTAACAGGGTTGGAGAAGCTGGTTGCCCGTGCGTACGAGCCAGCATGGGCACGCGTCCCCACTCCTGTGCCATCTGCTCCAGCTGATCCCTCACGGTTTGCAAAAGCGGGTAGTACACTTCTTCCAGGGCCGTTTTGAAAATCAGCGGTGTGGCTGTGTTATTGACATCCTGAGAGGTCAGTCCAAAATGCACAAACTCACGCAACTCACCCAGGCCGTGCTTGTCAAAGCGTTCCTTCAGGAAATATTCCACCGCTTTAACATCGTGGTTGGTGGTCTTTTCAATGAGCTTAATCTGCTCGGCATCAGTGGTGTTAAAGCGTTCAAAAATGGCGTTGAGCTCGTCAATCTTGTCTTCCTCGAAAGAAGCAAGCTGGGGCAATCCATACTGACAAAGTGCTATAAAGTATTGAATTTCAACGAATACCCGGTACCTAATGAGTGCATACTCACTAAAAAAAGCATTGAGTTCACGGGTTTTATCGGCATACCGACCGTCAATAGGAGAAATGGCAAGTAAAGACATTATGCTGCTGTTTGAAAATCATTGACGCTGCAAAAGTCGCGTTTTCCTGCCTACAAAAGCAGCGTCGGACTACCTTTGCCACTCTTTTTCTCTACAAAGTTTTTAAACATGAAAAAACTAACCATTCTGATGCTTGCTCTGGCGTTTTTCAGCGCATGTAATAACGACCAAAAGGCAGTAGATGCCGTACTCAAAGAAACAGAAACCATCCACGACGAAGCCATGAAAGACATGGCTGAAATGAACCGTCTGGCGCGTGAAATCAAGGAGTTCATGATTTCAGCCAGTATGACACCGGAACAAAGCCAAGTTTATACCCAAACACTCACCCAAATAGGCCAGGCAGAAAACGACATGATGAGCTGGATGAAAGAATTCAAGGCCCCTGAAGCCAATGCTCCAGCCAAAGAATCACTGGATTATCTGGCTAAACAAAAAGAAGCCATTCAAAAAAACCACAACGACATTAAAGCCGCCATCGAGGCAGGAAAAAAACTGCTGGGGAAATAGAGGGGGGAAGGATATTAGAGGTCATTTAGGGGTCATTTAGGTCATTTAGGGGTCATTTAGGTCATTTTTTGGGTCATTTAGGTCATTTAGGGGTCATTTAGGTTAGGGGCCATTTAGGTCATTTTTTGGGCCATTTAGGTCATTTTTTTGCCCATTTAGGTCATTTAGGGGCCATTTAGGTCATTTTTTGGGCCATTTACTCAACGTTGGTTGTCATCCATAGCGAAGCGAAGGACCTACACAAGACCGGTTTCCGAAATACTCTGGCCCAATGCACTCTAGTTGCCTGGCTTGTGTAGGTTCCGAGTACTCAGAATGACAACCCACGTTGATTAGATGACAATAATGACCCAAAAAATGACTTAAATGACCTAAATGACCCAAAAAACGACTTAAATGACCAAAAAAATGACCCCTAAATGCCCCCTAAATGACCTAAATGACCTAAATAACCCAAATACAAATACACAGACATGAAATACGCTGTTTTTTCTCTAACCATCATGGTATTGCTTGCCTGCAATACTCCGCAACGCGCTCAATCTGTGTCATCTGGTCAGCCGGCAGTTTCCCCGGCGCCAGCTGCTCCGGCGCCATTTGTTACCTGGGACAAAAAAATGGTTGATCTAGGGAAAGTCAAAAAAGGAGAAAAGCGCAACCTCTTCTTTGAATTGACCAACACCAGCGGCCAGGAAATTAAAATCGACATCGTTGACGCATGTGAATGTACCAGGGTGGATTTTCCGCGAGGAGTAATTGCGCCCGGCGCCAAGGGACGCTTTGATGTTACTTTCGACAGCACGGAAAAGGAGGCCGCTGAAACCATTGGTATCACCATTGTATTCAGGGAAACTGATGCCAACGGCAACCCCAGGATTGAATCTGTGGAATACAAATTTGACCTGGAAAAATAGTCAGCAAATGGCGACATTTGGGCTATAAAAACGCAAACCATGCCCAATTTGAAACAATCTAAGCCCGGACGGATTTGTATTTTTTGCTGGCTGGTGTTGCTGGCCCCAATTCAGTTATTGGCCCAAATCCAGCCTATTCAGCCTAAATCCGCCACCAGGGCTGTGATCATTGGCATTTCCAATTACAGTCAGGTATCCAAATTGCGTTTTGCCCATCGCGATGCAGAAGCGTTTGCAAAGCATCTTCGCTCGCCGGCAGGCGGCAGTGTGCCTGAGGAAAACATCCGATTATTAACCGAGGAAAAAGCCACGCAGGCACAAATCGGTTCGGCACTCTCTTGGCTTATAGCGGAAAGCCAGCCAAATGATCGGGCTATCATTTTTTTCAGCGGACACGGGGACGTAGAAACAGCCGTTGACGACCTGGGTTACCTGCTGGCTTATGATGCCGGTAAAACCACCTACATGTCGGGCGGAGCGATACCTATCTTCATGCTTCAAACCGTGATCACTGCGCTTTCTGTAGGCAAACAAGTGCAGGTAATGCTCGTGGCAGATGCTTGTCGCTCCGGACACCTGGCGGGCACTGAAGTGGGTGGTTCCAAAGCTACTGCCCTTGCCCTGTCCAAGCAATTTGCCAACGAAGTCAAGATCATGTCCTGCGGCCCCAACGAGCTTTCTCTGGAAAATGAAACCTGGGGCGGTGGGCACAGCGTTTTTTCCTATTATCTGCTGCGCGGTTTGGGCGGACTAGCCGACGCGGATGAAAACAGGGAAATTACTTTGCGGGAAATTGAACGTTTTTTGCAGGACAGTGTAGAAACTGCCACGCGCACCATCCAGGCTCAAACACCGCAGGCAGAAGGCGATGCACGTTTTGTGGTTGCCAAAGTGGATGCTGCCACAGCCGCAGCACTCAAACAGCCCAAACAAACCCAGGCAGCATCAGAGCCTCAAGCCAAAACGCCACAGCCCCTTATTTCAGATTCGCTGGTGTTAAAATTGTACCGTGATTTTGAAAAAGCCCTGGCCCGTGGAAACCTGTTGCAGCCGGTAGAAGGATCTGCTTATGCCATTTACCAGCAGATTAAGGATCACCCCTCCATGCACCCCTTCCAAAACCTGATGCGCAATGATCTGGCCGCTGCGCTGCAGGATGATGCTCAAAAAGCCATCAACGACTATCTGTCAGCCGATCCAAGGGAAATGCGCAAACGCTGGGGACAAGATGCCGAGAAATACCAGGCATATCCTATGTATCTGAACAAGGCCGCAGAATTACTGGGAGAGGGGCATTTCTCCTACACCCCAATCAAAGCCCGGGAATTTTACTTCACCGGCCTGATCTTGCGTCTACAGGGCGAAAAGACTAAAAATAAGCCGGAAAAAGACTCCTTATTCCATATCGCACAGCGTTTTCAGGAGAAAACGCTTACGCTGGACTCCACCGCGGCTTATGCCTACAATGAGCTGGGCTTGCTGGCCAGGAGATTTGAAGATTATCAGGGTTCTATCCGGTATTTCAACAAAGCGGTGTCTTTTTCACCCAGATGGGTATTGCCCTGGGCGAATTTGTGTGATAGTTACAAGGAAGTAGGTGATAGTGACTCCGCTTTACGATGTGGATTTCAAGGAATCAAACTTGACAGTACGATAGCGATAACTTATTACAACTTAGGGAATGCCTACTTTAAACAATCAGACTTTAGTGAAGCCATTAAATATTTCAAACAAGCTATTAAGCTGAATATTAATTATACCTTTTGTTATCATAATTTAGGCCTCGCCTATTTTTACACCGAAAACTTGATATTAGCCGAAAGCATGTGGATGCACTATCTTTCAATTGAGCCAAATGATTCTGATACATACAATAATTTGGCAGTCGTAAGGCAGAAGTTGAATAAGCCTCAGACGGAGATAGAGCCTATGTTAAAAAAAGCGCTAGAATTGGATCCCGATAATATACCGGTTTTTCAAAGTTACGGAGAAATGTTTTTACATTTCAAAAACTATCCTCTTGCTGAGCAATGGTTTACACGGTATGTGCAAGCAGACCCAAATAATCCGTTGGGATACTTTCAACTTGCCCTGGCCCAGCACGAAGATCCGTCCAAAGCTATTAAGAATCTTGAAATTTCATTTTTAAAAGGTTTTAATGACTTGGATCTATTACAAACAGAGCCACTTTTAGCGAAAATTCGAGATACTCCTAATTTTAAAGCGTTGCTTAAAAAGCACTTCAAAGGATAAGGAGCTTGGATATTTATTATGTTACTTTGATTTAAACGAAATTGTTTAGGTGCAGGATAGAGTATCCCAAGCCTTCCACAAAATTGCAACTTGCCCCAGTTGATCTTTGCAGCTATAAAAATTAATAGGCATGGAGTACAAATCATGTCTGGCAACTTCAGTTTCCACGGGTCACTTTTTCGCTTAGCAAACCGTAACCATACCGTTTCCAAAAAGCAGCGTGCATGATTTTCACCAGATTGGACGGATTGGTCTTTTGTAAATCCGAATAAATCAACTGAGCGTCATAAAACCAATCCTCCTTTTCCAGCGCTATTGCTTTGGAAAGCGCCAACAATTCAGGATTGCCGGCATTGTTAGAGTAGGATGCATATTTCAAGACCTCTTCACGATCCTTTTCTTGACCTACACCAAAAATTAGGTCATTTGATAGAAGATTTTTAGCCCCAATAACTTTTACATGCCAGGAATAAGGTCTATCGGGCATTAAATTGATTCCAGCAAGATCTATACATAAAAAAGTATCCAGGGTAGATTGAGCGTGAACTAAAGTTCCCTTTTCATCTAATATTTCGAGTCGGTAAGGATCTTTAGTTTCTGGTTTTGACCAGCTAAAACATACCCGGCCTTTTTGTACCAAGCCAAAAGGCATAACCAATCGGATGGAAGAACCTTTACCACCCCAACCATCGCTACCTTTTTTGGGATCCGTTACACCTGTTCCCCAACCATCGCTACCTTTTTTGGGATCCGTTACACCTGTTCCCCAACCATCGCTACCTTTCTTAGGATCCGTTACACCTGTTCCCCAACCATCACCACCTTTTTTAGGATCAGTTACACCTCTCACCCAGCCATCTCCTCTCGCCTTCGCAACGGCCACCATATCCACAGCTGCCATTATCATCTCACCCAGGTCATGGTCAATATCCATCCTTTGGGTTGCCGGTGCATTGCTGCAAATACTGGACAGTTCAGCCTTCTCTGTGTCTTTGATGGTTTTATACTGCCCTCCGCAATAAACCAGGGCCGAAGCGCCCTTACCCAGCTTCAAGGCGCTGGAAGGGTTGGCCACAGCACCGGAAACTACCAGAGTTGCCTTGGATTTCCCTTTTGAGATTAACCCAACTTTACCTGTGGTTTGCAGAATGACTACTGGTTTATTATCCTGTGCGGACACCAGACCTGCCAGCATGATTGCGGCGCTCAGAAAGATTGTTTTTCTCATAACCATTGGATTTTAAATGCTTCAAGGTGAATAAATTAGATGGAACTTTTCCGGAATACTCCCCAGCTTACCACTTTGGATTGGTTTGACATCCGGAAGAAAAGATTAAATTCAGGGTAAACCAATACAATGCCGTTTGACAGCGCCAGCTTGCGCGACGCCTGACCATACGCGGCCTTTACCTTGTCGAGGTCGTCTCCTAAACCAATGTTACGAAGCGTGCGCCCTGGATACCCGGCCTGGGTTTCCTGCACCAGGACATATTTTTTTCCGGAGTTTGCATAATGAATGAAAATCCGGGAATTTTTGAACTGCCGAATGCCACAATACACTTTCTCTTCCACCTTTACTTCGCGGTCCGGATTGGGAGAAGCCAGAAAATCGGCCAGAGGGAATTGTTCGATTTCCTCTACGCCTTTTCCCGGAATAGAGCTTCCGGGGCCGGCTTCCGGACTATGCTGCAAAACACCGGCGTTGATTCGTGCCCAGATACTTCCCTGCCCGGAAGCTTTAGCAAACAACTCAGCCGCTTTCAGGGAGTCCTTTTCCATGGCTGCCATAATACCTTCCAGCACGGTAAAATCAGCCAAAGCTGTTGCGTCCTGTGTTTTTTTGCGTCCTTTTTTAATCAGGTAATCTGCATCTTCAAATTCGCGCTGCATGACCAAAACGCAGGCTTTGTTCAGGTACGAAGGTGCATAATTTTCATCTAAAACACGCACTTTTTCAAAACAATCCAGGGCGAGTGTGAGCAATGCAGCCCTTCGTTGCTCCTTTTCTTTGTCGTTGCCCTTCAAGCCAAATAACCTGGAGGTTGGGTCAAGCTCCAGTGGGTACACAAAAGGCATTTCAGCAGCATCTGTAATAGCCAATGCTGCCAGTGCTGCATTGACTCCGGCATTGTTGTAAATCTCCCGGCCTTGAAATGTTTGCAGAATATTCTTGTAATAAGCCGCCGCATCGGCATATTGCTCCAGAATGGTCAGTAAGTTGGCCGTTTCAAATACAATCTGAAGGGATTGTAACTGGCCCATGGCGCCTTCCACCATTTTCAGTCGCTCCTCTAAACTCGGATAGCCCGGCAGTTGACTGGGACGATCGTAGGCTTCATATATTTTCACCAGAAGCCTTGGCATGATGCCATAGGTATTGTACCCTACAGAAAAAGCCATAAAACCACCCAGATAATCTGCCTGAGCCTCTTGCTTGAGTCCCTCCTCTAATGACTCAATGAGGTGCGCTGCCTCCAGATTTTCATTCACCCGTACGAAATGTCTTTTCCAGTCGTGGTTTTCGTAATAGTGAATCAACTCATGCGCCAGCAGGGCAGCCAGGGCGTTCAATGAGTCTTTACCGAAGGATACACAAACATCGTATGCCTTTTCATCCAGGATTATCTGGAGTTTGTCTGGTATAAAAGAAGCCACATCGCCTTCTTTTTTGTTCAGTACCAGTGTTGGTTTTTGCAGTCGGTAATCTCCTCTGGCCCGGTGAATATCATCAAATACCTTTTGCGCCACAGCCAGTTTATAGCCTTCTACACGCTCCAAAGAGAAATCACTCTGACCGTCTGGCGCAAAGGCAAATTCCTGCGCGCCGGCTTGGGTCAGCAAAAAGCAACACCATAGACCAATACCTATCAGGTTTTTCATTTCTATTTTTGCTTACCGGAGATTAAGGTTTCTGCTTCAGGTAACATATCCAGTCGGGCCAGGAAGGTTGCATACATGCGTCGGAATACAACATTGTCGGGGTTCTGCTGAAACAAATCCTGATAGGTCTTTTGAGCAGCATAAAAAAACCGCTCTTCTTCCAGGCGATAGGCTAGCATTAGTTGTTTTTCTGCCTCAGATGCGCTTTGATAGGTTTTCTCGTGCGATAAGTCTGTCTGTTGGTCTACAATACTGGCGGGGCAAATTTCAAAAGGAATTTGAGCGGATCGATCTTTCTCTCCTCTGGTTACAGACCAGGTATATTCCTCATCCAGATTTAATGCCAGGTGATCGAGATCCAGTACTACCAGGGTGTCTCTCAACAGCAATTGGGCTACAGTTTTTTGACGGGCATCCTGTACCACGAAAAGGTATGGCCCGGTGCCAGGCACTTTACGCCACTTGAACACTACGTTCGCCTGAGGTAGTTTGCCGGTGGTGGTCAGCAGGGCTTTGATGGTTGCTTCCGGAGTAGCAAAGCCTTTGATACCGCCACTGGATTTGTTCATGTAGCGGCGGTGGTGCTTTTTCAATTTTTCGTCGGTAACACCTTCTTTGAGGCTTTCATTGAGGAAGTTAAAAAAACGGCCGGTGAACGACATTTCACTGGATTTAACGGCAGTTTTGACAATTTCCTCCACATCCCGCATTTTGGTGCCGGTTACTGTAATGGGTGTGCCTTCATACACCAGTCTGGCTGAACCCGAGCCCTTACACCTGATTTTACCCTTTAGTTCCAGCTCATCACCCGGCGCAATATTGACTGGTTTGGCGCCATAGTGCGGCAGATATTGCACTTGTCCGGCTACGTGCAACACCATCACAGTGTTTTGCGCAGTAATGCCATAAACCAGGCAAAACTGGAACAGGATAGCAAGGATTGTTCTCATAGTATCGATTCGCTTTGATGTTGATTGATTTATTTTTCAGACGACTTGTTGTCGGGCTTCTCCACAACGGGAGGTTCGTCCGAACTCTTTTCAGCCGAGTTTTTTTCCGGCTGCGTCTTTTTCTTTTTAACCGAAAGAGGCAACTCGTAGGGGATTTTATTGAAAAGCGGGATACGCTTTTTGATCCCATTATCATAAAACTTGACAGCATCAAATGTCAGGAGCAAGGCTGTAATCCAGTAACCTGCATCAATTTTGATGCGGTAAAAATGAAATAACAACGCAACCAGAAAGAAGAGGATGACGGTTTCGCCGATTTGCAGAAAACGGGTAACAAAGTGGTACGGGACACTCACCCGGCGAAATATTTGATAGTACAAATGTATATTGAAATAGCATATCAAAAATGTCAACAACAGGTTAAGGCCCCAGGATGGCTCCACAACATAGGTATTATCCAAAATCATGCGGATGATATTGGCATGAATAACAATTCCATACATATCGGGGGTATTCCTGCCGGTGTACCGGGCATTCAGCGGCGTATAATGCCTATCCCTCATGGGTTTATCCCAGGAGTCGATGGGTAAAAAACCGATCAGCACAATTTTATCCTTAATTATTCCCTGCAGATTCCGGGAAGTGTCCAGAATATCGGTTTGTTCACATTGCACAAACTGGTCCTCGTTGCCAAAATAGTAAATCTCCTCCACCTTGTTTCCCCGCTTGAACAACCGATCCGCAGCCTCCTGATCATACAGTCGGGCAGCCTGAACCGGAAAGGAGAGGCATTCTCCCGTGGTGGTCATTTCTTTGGGACTAAAAATTCTGACCGTACTGGTATCATTGGTGATGAAATTGATAAACCCGGAATAAACGTTATCGCAGAAATATGGGTTACAGCTCTTTTGAATGGAAAAAATACCTGTTTCATCATTTACCCCATCGATTTCCATAGCCAGAACCACATTTTCCATGCTGGTGAGGCTGGTCAGCAAAATGGAATCCGTGACCGGATTTTTTCGCTCCTCCAGCATAATATCAATGGCAATCACTTTAGCTCCGGCTTCCCTTATCCTATTGACCAACATAGCCAGGGTATCCCGGGAGGGTTGGCCTGTATTGACCATCACGATGCGATTGTCTACAGCAATTCTTTTATCCCTTAAGCGGGAATATACAATATCAGTAATTTGATAATCTCTGATGGACTCGTTGAATGGATTTAGGAAGTGAAGGTTTATCCGTATAACATCCAATATCCAGATGAGTGCAAACATCAGGAAGGTAAGTATCAGACTGTGGGGAAATATGATTCGTCTCAGCATGAATATTGGGTCCGGTAAGGAGGTGCGGAAAGGTATAAAAAGAATTTACATTTGGTCAAATGTTAAAACTTTTAGCGTAGTTTTACCACAAAAACAATCTTATGTTGCCTAAAACCCTGAGCATTTTGCTGCTTTTTTTGCTTTCCCATGGAATTGGCGCCCAGAAACTTCACGTTCATTACAATGTCTTTCGCGATTCCGTTTACTTCCTTCAAAACGGCAAACCTGTAAACGCCCCAAATATCCGGAAAGGTGAAGATTTGGTGCTACATGTAGACAATTACAACAATTATTTATACAACGTGGCCATTGAAGTAGAGAAAGAAGAAATTCCAGTGGCTTCTGTAACGCCAGGTAGTCCGCTCAGTATGTTGTCCGGTTCTGGCGGCTCACCACTTCAATTCCTGTTTAAGGGCGGCGACCAAATGATGGGCGCCTTCAAATTTTTCCCCACGCTTTCCGGAGACGACCTGTCTGAGGGAAGCGGCTTTTCCAAAACCGAGGAAGAAAGGGCCCGACAGGCAAGGGTAGCCAAATTGAAAAAACTGGAAGTGGACTTTAATCGCTCCAAGGATCAATTGTTTCAATTAGACAACGAACTCAAAACTTTACAGGAACAGGTCCAACAAAAAGTCAATGCCCAGCGATTGCAGGTCTTTGCAGTCCAGGAAATTAACCACATCCGTTTTAACCCATTCCTGGAGCCGGCACAAATCAAACGCATGACCAGCGAGTATATGGAGCGGATTTTCCTGGAAAAAGATCCTTCTAAGATTGATTTGAATCAGGTACTTAAAATTGCCGATACCCAAACAGAACTACCCAAATCCATTCAGGACTACCGGAGAAAAGCCGATAAATATTCCTCAACCACCGGCTCTTGCGACTTGCTTTTGAATGAATTCAACGAGTTCAATTTCCCGGAAAGCAATCTGGACGAGTTCAAAACCACCGCCGATGCTTTTGTTACTGCGGCAAAAGCCAAGATGGAAAGTTACCAGCAAAATGCAGATATGCTGGAAGCTAAAATCCCTGAACTTCCCGTGCTGGATGCAAAGGAATTATCGGAGCTCCGAACCACTTATATGGAGTTGAATAATAACTCCTTTTCAAAGAACTACCGACTCACTGCAGGCGGCGAAAAACTTCAGGTTAAAATCAAGCTGTCACCCATAGATTCGCTTCAGGACAAAGGAATAAACCACGTTGAACTTACGCCAGTGTCTGTCAATGTTTATGGCGGCATGCGGATCAAAGCTAGTGTGGGGTTGAGTTTTGGGCAATTTTTCAACCGCCCTCAATCTTATTTCCTTCGGGATTCCATTATTCAATCAAGCGACAAGGATGCTTTTGTACCAGTGATGACCTCCTTTGTCCATTTTTATGCTCCCAGCAGGAGGAATGTAACTGTTGCGGGGTCATTTGGTATAGGGTTTCCATTGGGTGGGGGCGAAAACCTACAATCCATTTCATTTTTCCTGGGTCCGAGTCTGATGTTCGGCAAGGGAGAACGAATTGTCTTGAATGCCGGACTGATGGGTGGCCGTTCCGAACGGTTGTCACAAGGTTATCGGGTTGGCGATAATTATGTTTCCGATGGTAACGTAGCACCTACATCAACTGTGTATGAGCTGGGTTACTATTTGGGTGTATCGTTCAACCTTTCCGGTTCAGATAATTAGAGCATGTTGGGGATTTACTTGATTGCGTATAAAACCCAACGATCCACCTTATCCTCTTTCATCACAAAAATTACTTCAGCATACCTGAATAGTTGTCCAGTTGGGGTATAAACCACCTGCTGAGGTTTACCGTATTGCTGGATAACCATTTGTTGAGTGCTGCCCTTTTTGATTCCCCTGGCAGTTTCACCTGCATAATCAGGCTTGGTGGCCTGGAAAAGCACGCTCGTTTTGCCATTTTTCGAGTTGATATACAACCTGGAATGTTCTGTCATGCCAGTGTTTTGTGTAAAATTGAGCACGTTATCAATTTGCATGGACTTATCCACCTCCGGAAACATAATGGAAAATGGGTTTTGACCGTCAATGGCTTCATCCTCAAAAAATCCGGTATTAGCAGGTACATCCTCTGGAAGCGGTTGCTTGGTGAGTACTGCCAGGTTATAGGCTGCGAGTCCGGTTTTATCTGTTTTCATAGCCACTTCAAAACGCACCTTGGCTTTTTGCGCGCCATCCGGGCCACTTTTAGCCTCCAAAATGCCCAGAATGACTTCAACCATTGGTAAATTGGCTGCATACTTTCCAACGGCAGCTTGTCTTGCCTCTACATCAGCATAATAGGTGGCCCTGACCGGATCGCCCAACAAGGCAAGCGCACATGCTTTGTTCACATACGCGGGCGCATATTTGGGATCCAAACTGATAGCTGCATCAAAATGCAGCAGAGCCTGCTCTAATAGCTTTTTGCGCAATGTCTCCACATCATCCCCCCTGCTGTTGGCCATTTCCAAATCCAATTGAACGGGGTAGCGATAGATCAACTCATCAGTAGAAAAGAGTTTGAGCGCTTGCAGCATAGCTGTTGCACCAACATTATTGAATATCTCCCGGCTTTGATACTCGCTCAATACCTGTCTGTAATACCTGTAGGCTTCTTCATACAAACCAACGGTAGTCAACCAGTTAGCCATTTCGAACACCTCCACCAAATCCTGTAGTTTTCGGGCTGATTTGTTGCTGAGTTTTTCCCGTTCCGAGAGACTCACATATCCTGGCAAATCCGGATCAAGTTTGAAAGCTCTGTATAAACGCCTGATAAGACTATCACCCTGTGTAAAGGCGCCATAACCAGCAGAATAAGCCAAAAAACCGCCCAGATAATCGCATTGTGTCTCCATGGCTACATCATTAAATTGACGTGTCAACGTATCAAACCTGAGTAATTTATTGCGCATTTTTCCCTGACCTGCATCTTTGACCATTTCCTGAAACAGTTCATCCAACTGCTGGGAAATACCCAAATCCTGATGGTTAGAAGCGAAGCTTTTGCGCCAGGCGTGCTTTTCATAATAATGGGTCAATTCATGCCCGAGCAAAAAAGCCATAGCCGCATCGGCCTGATCGCCAAAGGACTGGCAAACCTGATAGGCCGTAATTCCCAGGTAGATGGTTGGAATGGCATCGTAGGCTATTTCAGCCACCAATTCCTTTGGCGTGAGGTAAAATTCCGGTACGGGGTAACGGTAATCGCCCCGGGCTTCGCAAAGTCGTTCATAGACTTTTAATGCCTGTGCATGTTCAGGAGTATTCTTGATTTTACCGCTTTCAGCAGCCCTTGCAGAAAAAGACTTCAAAGGGACCATGGGGAATTCGCCCCAACTGCCCTTTTGGGCAAATGCATTGATTCCCGGAAAACACAGTAGCAAAAGGAAGATTGTTTTTTTCATTGGCGTAAAAGTTAAGGTGATGGTATGCGTTCGAAAACCAGCTTTAAAAGGTTATTAACCAGAAATTTCATGTCTTTTTTGCCACTAAACTCAAATGGGGCGCCTATGGGCTTACTGCCTTTGAACAAGCGGCCCGTCACAGTAACCGTATTTCCATCGAGCGCATAATCACCAACCACACGATAACTATCCGGCAATACTTCAGCAGTATGGTAGTAAACCAATCTGGCGTTTTTACCCTTTAACCGCTCCTCATACATTTTATCATTCAGTGCCTGAGCCAATTGAAGGGTATCCAGGAAAAAACCACGCATTTGGAATTGGCTCTGAATAAATACTGGTTTGGCTTCCGGAATGTTGATTTTTACATTTGGGCCAAGAATTCCGATTGGGAAACTGGAACCTTCATATTTGGGCACAGGTGTTTGGGTCTGTCCTATAGACTGTGCCAATCTGGGCACCTCCTCAATAGCAAAATTGAACAATCTGATAACATCCACCAATTTCCCGTCTTGCAGACCGGGGCCGCTGATGCCCCGAAGCAAACTGTAGGTTAGTAATCCCTGGCCGTATTTGCTGGCCTCCCAACTCAACTGATCTGCCATACTGCCTGTCAGAATAAATGCACCGGTTCGATCGTTGAGCAAACCCATGGCAATGGCCTGAGTGGAATTCAAATCCCGCTTGCCTATACCTTTCAAGTTTTCAACAGCTTTTCCGGAATTGCAGGCATCCAATATCATTACCTGTTTCTGTGCGGGTATAGCTGTAAGCCATCTTTCCAACTCCTCATCAGAAATGGCATGGGCTTTTCGAATGCCTTCATCCCGGAGTTTTGCCGAGGAAATCCCTGTGGTCAGGTAATAAAAACTGGAACGTTTACCTTCTATTCCCCAGGTTGATCCGTGTCCGGAAAAGTACACAATAACCAAATCGCAAGGTGTAGCCAACTGAGCTACCTCCTTAAAGCCTTCGGCTATATTGGCTTTGCTGGCATAGAATTTATCTGTTTTACTGGTTGTATAAAGCAGTGTATGCACATTTGCCTCACCCAACATAGCAATCCCCGTTGCCGAAAGCGCATCTGCAATCGCAACGGCATCCTGATCCGGATATACCAGGTTTTGTGTGGTGTCCTGATAACGGGATGTACCCACTACAATTAAATAGATATGCTGTTTGGAAGATCTGCAATCAGAGCCCTGGGGTGTTGAAGGGGTATTGGTATTGTTCGCTTCTCCTCTGGATTTAATCACCTGATATGGCGCCTCAAAGGTTTGGCTCCTGAGGGTATTATCGCGGTTGTATGTTATAACCCCCACCGTATTGGTGGTATCTGAGCGCATTAGCCGGGCATACTGCGTCAGGTCAACAGGTGGAATTTTGAGCAATCTTTTTCCAGTAGCCGGGTCAGGTGGATTTATATCAGATGCCACTCTTTTGCCATTGATGATGAGACTCAATTTACCATTTCCGCCGCTGCGCTCCGAAAGGGTAATCTCCAGTTTATCATTCACAATCTTCACCTGTGCAGTTGGGAATAAAGCCACAGAGTCGAATTTAACAATAGCCCTAACGGTATCCTTGGAAAAGCCCATTATTTTAGCCAGTAATCCGGGCTCCCAATACCGCTCTTTGAGCTGGCGTAATACCACTACATCCATACCCACCGCATAGTGCATTAGTTTCATGGCATTATTGGAGGCGTCATACAATCCTGATGGCGCCGTAACGGCCCAGTCTGTTGCACCTATAGAAGCCAGGGTGGCAAGTTCCTTTTGACTGTTGGCTTCCCATAATTTAATTGTTCCATCCTGACTACCTGAAAATATCATGGCTCCGTCTGAAGAAAAAGCCACCGAGGTTACAGCTGAAATATGCCCCTTAAACTTATTCACCACTCCCGTTTTTGTATTCCAAATTTCCACATCATTGCCTGCAGCGCGAAGAATAACCTGGGTTCTGGATTGGCTATTAGGTTTGTCAGGAAAAAAAGCAATAGCATCAATATTGCTTAACCCCTGTGATTGACTCGATTTAACCACTGTTTTTGTGGTCAGATCCACCACCTTGGTGGAACCACCCTTTAATCCGCAAGCCAGGTAATGTCCATCGCTGGAAAACGCCATGGAACTGACACTGAATACACCATTCGTAAGGGTAATAGTGGCCGGGACAGCGCCAAGTGAATCCCAGAAAACAACCCTGCCATCCCTGCTGCCAATGGCAAAAGCTTTTGTTCCACGTGCTTCAGAAAATGCGATAGCAGTAATATTTCTCTCTGTGTGTTCAAGGGGTTCAAGGGTTCTGGTATCTACTTGCCAGCATTGTGCGGCGCCATCTGAATTTCCGGTTAAGATGTATTGACCATCTTCTGAAAAAACAGCCTGGTTCCCTCTGGGTATTTGAATAGCAGTCTGATCCTGAACATTCTGCAGCCGACACATACGGTCTTCACAGCCGGTTAATATAAACTTCCCGCCCAAGGAATCCGTTGCGGTTGGCGGGGAAAAAGCAACGGTTTCCAACTGGCCTGGATAATCTAAATTCTTGACTGTTAAGCGCTTCATATCCCATATTTTGGCGGTGGAATCAGCATGCGCAACCAAAATGGATGAACCATCCGGCGACAAAGCCAAAGCCTTTACGGCACTGGTATATCCTCTGAGTTGCTTGAAAATTTTACCATTCAACTGCCTGATATGGACGCGATTATCGGTGGTACTGGCACAAACAATAAATCGCCCGTCGGGGGTAAAACGAAGGGTACTTAACTCCCTTTTGAAGCTCCGAATCTGAATGGGTTCCTGGCTCTGGGATGTCCAGATCCAAAGGTTGCCATCCATGGTGCCGGCTAAAACGGTTTCGTTATCCGGTGAAACAGCAACGGACAACACCGGTTGGCCAGTTTGATAGGAGCGAACTTTTTCACCGCTGGTTTTCCAGAGCGTTACGGTTCCATCTTCAGTACCTGTAACCAGCGTTTGACTGCTTTGACTGAAATTAAGACAAGTAATGGGTTTGACTAAGCCAAATGTGTGTACAGGAGAAGTTGAGCCAATGCGCTTCCACAATACTGCCTGCTTCCCTTTCCCTGTAGCAGCAATAAATTGGCCATCCGGCGAATACATGGCTGTGTAAAGTTCTTCCCCCGGGTATTGGTAACGGCGGATTTCTTTGAGTTGCATGTTTAATATCAGGATCAACCCGTTGCGCAACCCTACCAAAACTTCAGGAGCACCTGGCGCAAAAGCGACCGCAACCACATCCTGTTTCTCCTCAAAATACTTGGCTACCTGCACCCCATTCCTGTCCCACAAGATGGCGCTTCTGTCAGAGCTGCCACTCAGAATATACCGGCCACCTTCGGGGTCCGATTCGTTTTTGGGAGAAAAAGCTACAGAAAGCACGTTTTTCAGGTGACCAGACAAGGTCCTGATTTCCATCTCATTCCAATCCCAGATTTTAAGTGTCTGGTCCAGGCTTCCGGTAACCCAATAACGACCATCGGGAGACAAATCAACAGAAGTGATGCCATCTGTATGTCCGATGGGGATCACCAGTTCGGCATTTTGCTCCTGAGCATTGCTATTGGGCAAACACCATAGGCAACTTAGCGCGATCAATCCAAATGTCTTTCTCATATGCTGAATGTGACATAGTGACAAAACATTACCTGCACAAGGCATGAGCGCCTTATGGATTGATTAAATTGAGCGTAGATTGCTGATGACCCTTATCTGGGGAGAACCCTGAATTCAGTGCGGCGGTTCTTGCCGTGCTGTTCTTCCGTGCACTCAATGCCGTTGCCGCAGTGGTTCACAAGTTGTGTTTCTCCATAACCGTGGTACTCCATTCGGGAGCGTTTGATACCCCGGGAAACGAGGTAATCTACCACAGCTTTGGCACGTCGTTCAGATAAGTCCAGATTAAAATCGTCCGAGGCGCGGGAGTCTGTATGGGAATTAATCTCAACCCGGATTTCAGGTTTATTGATCAGGAGAGCCAGTAATTCTTTGTCGATCACCGTTTTGGCTTTGGAATCCAGCACATCGCTGTTGAAACCATAGTAAATTGGCAATACGTTGTAATCCAGCAGTTTACAATCAATTTTACGCCATTCATAGCCATCGCTGGAACCGCTGTTGCGCATATCGCGCACTTGAATGACTTCCTCGCGTACAACAGCGTTAACCTGGAAGGAATCCACGGTTTCATCCTTTGCCAGCACACGTTTTTGTACGGTGATATATTCAGCAGGAATTTCAATTTCACGGTATGTGGCAGGCGAAACGATTTCCCGACGTTTATAGGTTTTGAATTTAGGCTTTTGTGTTTCTCGCGTAAAAGTTGGCTTAGCCGCAATTTTACGAACAGGGATCTCCTTCTTGATGGCATCATAAACCACATAACAAATCACATCACAATCGCCTGGGATCAGGGATTTGCAACCTGCCAGTGCCGGACGGGATTCAAAGCGGGCAAAAGCCGGCTGAATTTCAATGACATCGAAGGTGTCAAGTGTTTTTACCGGCACCAGGGTGATTTTGCTAATAGGCTCTTCCACCAGTATAGTGTCAATTACTTCACGGTAAACAGCCGGAACATATTCGAAGCGTTTGGATGCTTCTTTGACCAAAACCTGTTCTTCAACTGTTTTGTACACAGCCGGAACGATTTTGTAATCGAAATAAGAAGGAGTTACAACCACCTTTTCTATTTCTGAAATTTCTTCAATCGGGCAGCGGATATAACATGCGCCGGGTTCTGGGTTTTCCGGGTAATTTTGGGCAAAGAGGGTCTGAAAACTCAAAAAAGCGAGCAAAAGAAGTAGTGCGGAATTACGCATAGTTCATGAGTAAGATTTAAAAAACTGCTACTTTTGGCGGGGCTTGACCCGATTGGCCGGACAGGAATAGTCCTTTTAGGCCATCGATAAAGTCGCGTAAAACTACACCGATTGTACAAACCCTGTAATATGTTTTCTGCAAAATCAATTCAATTTGTTCTGTTGGTTTCTTTACTAGCCTGGCAATGTAGCGCTCCTAAAGAAACAACTAAGGCGCCGGAAAAACCCGCAGATCCCAATGACCGGATATCTCGACTGATCATGACCGACCTCAATGGGAAGCCGGTTAAACTGTCAGATTTTGCCGGAAAACCTGTTTTTCTCAACTTTTGGGCCACCTGGTGCGGCCCCTGTGTAGGCGAAATGCAATCCATCGAAAAAGCATCCCAGCAGTTTAAAGACAAGATCAATTTCCTGGCTGTGAGCAACGAATCCGTGCCAACCATTCAGTCTTACCTGAAAAAGAACAAGTTCTCCTTTCAGTTTGGCCATCTGGAGGGCAGCTATGTGAATGTCTTTGTGCTGGCGCTTCCTACCACGTTGTTGATTGATAAAAACGGACAAATTGTATCGGAGGAAGAAGGTTACCGCAACTGGACCAGCCCCAGCAGCATTAAAATGCTGGAGGAATTGCTCGCCAGATAATCCTCCTTTTACACACAAAATTGCGGCAAATCAGGTACGGCTTGTAAGCGTATAAGTACCGGTTTGATAAAAACACGTATTTCTACCTGCTATTCCAGCTTAATGCTTTTCCATACAGCCTGATATATCAGTTGGGCTAACGACCTTGCATTGGGCTCGCCAATAAGGGTAAATGGCGCTCCCTGCGGAGTATCACCCTTAATGAGTCTACCTTGAACCTTCACTTTTTTGTCTGCCTGTACTGTGTAGACGCCCCTTACACTGAATCCTTGCGGATGCCGTGGTATATCTGAATAAAACCAGGGGGCCTGTCTGCCCTTAATAACTTTACTCCGGAAAAGGGTATTCAGTGATTCTGTAACATCCAGATCGTCAACATAAGATTGACTGTCGAACAAAAAGCTCTGGATGACCATCGGCTTGCTTTCCGGTAAATCAATCCGGATGCTCCCATCGTTCCGGCCCACAAAAAAACTCGCATTTCCGCGCGGCTTGGCTATGATGGGGGTTTGTTCCTTGCCCAGGGTTTGCGCCAGCTCCCCTACCCTTTTGTAGGATTTAAGCAACAAGGGCAATACATCCACCTTGCTGCCATCCAATGCCGTTCCATTAATACCTTCCAGCAAACTGTAGGTCAGCAATCCATGTCCAAATACTTCCGATTCAAAACTGGCGCCGCTTTCCGAACTGCCGGAAATGACATAGCTGCCTGTATTACCACTCATCAGGTTGAAAGCCAGTATTTTATCCGGATCCATGTTGCGGGCAATGATACCTCCCATATTGATGGCGGCCTGACCGGAATTGCAGGCATCGAGGATCAGCAATTTATTTTCAGCCGGAATTTCCCGCATCCAGTCTTTCAATTCCTGATCAGAAACGGCATAGGCTTTTCGGATGCCATCATCGTTTAATTTGCCAAACGTGATGTCCTGGGTGAGGTAGTAAAAATTGGATTTATCTCCGTCTTTGCCCCAGTTTGCGCCGTGGCCGGCAAAAAACACCACCAATACATCGCAGGCACTGGTAGTTTTTAAAGCATCGAAAGCCGCTGCTATATTGGCTTTGCTGGGCACATCACCGCCCCTGGTGGCCAGCAGTTTTATGTGTACGCGATCATCGTATAATTGCTTGCCGGCTGCCTGCAACACCCGGGCCATTTCCAGTGCATCTTCATTGGCAGAAGGCAGAGAATCCATGCCAGGTGGGTAAAGGGAAGTACCTACCACGATCAGGTATAAATGGCGTGGCAATTGGCAGTCGTTCACCAGATTTTTTTCCGATTCGCCTTCACCTCGTTTTTGAACAGATACCTGATAAGGCAAGGTAAAAGGTTCACTTTTCAACTGATTCCCGGATTCGTACAACTCCAGGTCCAGTGTATTCACGGTATCCACACGAAAAAACCGTGAGAAACGACTTAAATCAATGGAAAAGTCCTTTTTCCGTTCAGGATTTAAGTCTTCTGCCCTGGTAATACCATTGATCATCAGGCTTAACTTTCCCAAGCCACCATTGCGTTCCCGGAGTTTTACGTACAAACGACCCGATTCAATTCGGGTACTGTCGTCGAATGCGGGAAACAACCGGAGGTCGTCAAAAACGCCAACATCACGCACGGGATAAGGCGTATTTCCTAGAACAGCTCCTAAAAGCCCGGGCTGCCAGTAACGCTCCTGTATTTGTTCCAGACCTACAACGATTTGTTCCTGACGCAAATCTGCCACATAATGCATGAGATTCCGGGCGCCATCTGAAGCATCAAATAATCCGGAAGGGGTGGTTACAACCCAATCTGTAGAATCTAAAGCAATTAAAGTAGCCAGTTCCAGACCCGTGTGGACATTCCAGATTTTGGTAGTTTTATCCAAACTGCTGGTTGCCAAAAATTTCCCGTTGGGTGAAAACGCAGCTGCCAGTATACCATCGTTGTGCCCCTTAAAGGATTTTACCGGATTGCCACTTAGATCCCACAAAATGGGCCAATCAGTACTTTGATCATGGGTCAGGATTTGTTTCCCGTCTGGAGAAAATATGGCAGATGGCTGACCTTTAAAAGTATGCAGAATTTTACCGCTGAGGTCCATTCGTTTCACTGTGGAGTCTGCGCAACCCGTCAGTATTTGCGTTCCATCCGGTGAAAAGGCCACAGATGCTATCCTGGCGGAATAGCCACCCAGACGCTTGACCAACTTGCCTGTAGCAGCAAACAAACACACAGTGCTGTCCAGCCCACCGGTAAGTACAAATTTTCCATCCGGTGAATAAGCCACAGTATGTACTTCGGAAGTATGATCGTTTAAGGTTTTAAATAATTGGCCGTCTTTGTTCCATAATTTGGATGGCTCTTCCTCATTTCCTGTTCCGGTTAGGATATGGTCCCCGTCTGGTGAAAAGGCTAAAGACCAAATAGATGAACCGTTATCAAACAACACTGGATTATCCTCCTGATCAGGCCAAACCCAGATTCCACCTGCCACATCGCCGGCTGCCATCTGTTTTCCATCCGAAGAAAAGGCTACGGAGAGCATGGAAAATTCCCGGTTGCCGAAGGACTTTGTTTCCCTGCCCAATAAATCCCAAAGACGCAATGAACCATCATCCCGCCCAATCAGTAATTGTTTTCCGGATGGGGAAAAAGCAAGGGAAAGATCCCAGGAAGTGTGTCCACGGAAGGATTGCAGGCTGCTTCCATCCATTTGCCACAACATGGCCTCTCCACTTCCGCTGCCAGTCAGTATTTTCTGACCATCCGTGGAAAATGCAGCTGAAAGGACCGGGAAGGAGAAGTCGTGATCTTTGAAGACCAATAATTCTGTGCCGTTCATGTCCCATACAGTCACTCTTCCTTCTGTATGGGTTGTTACCACCTTTTTACCATCCGGAGAACATACAACAGCATAGATAGGGCGTCGTTTGCGTGTTTCAAAGAGCCTGATTAGGTTGCCGGCCAAGTCCCATAATCTCACATTCCCGATTATATTTCCTGTCAATATCTGTGTATCATCTAAGGAAAAAGCAACCGAGGTTATTGTGGCATTGGGATCCGTAATTGTTCCAATTAGTGAACCAGTGAGGTTCAACAATATGGCCTTGTTTCTGGCCGCACCAACCAGCATTTTACCGTCCTTGCTTATTGAAACAGACGTAACAGGGTCTCCTAACCCCATAAAAGTTTGCAACAAACGGCCGGACAAATCCCATTTCCTGATCAGTCCGTCTTCGCTACCCGTAAGCATATTTTGTCCATCCGGAGTGAATAATACTGCTGTAATACCGCCCATGCAACCTTGAAAAGTAAGCAAACATTTTCCTGACAGATCCCAAAGTCTGGCTGTGCTGTCGGCGCTGCCCGTCAAAACCTGGCTTCCATCCGGTGAAAAGGCTACTACATGGATGGCAGCAGTATGACCGCTAAATGATTGAAGTTCCCGGCCCTTCATATCCCACAATTTGGCAGTTTTATCGCTGCTTCCTGTGAGCACTACCCGGCCGCTGGGTGAGAATGCAACGGCATTTATACCCAGGGTGTGCCCTATGGGAACTACTAGTTTAGGGGTTTGGGCCAGTAAAATTAACGGACACAGCAGGAAGAATACAATTTTACACATGTGTATATTTTTTGGGAGATGAAACCGTAAGGCTTGGCTTTTTGCCTGGAACTACTTCGCCAAAGGCATCACTGTTTGCAAAATCTGCTTAACTAAACCCGGCATATCGTCCTTTTTACCATTGACATTTAGCTCATCTCCCAAGGGCGATTTGCCTTTGTACAAGCGTACCCGAACCGCCACCTCATTGCCTGTTACCTTGTAGCGACCTTTCATGGAAAAGGCATTTTCGTATTCCTTCACGTCCACATATATCAGCTTGCTTTGCACTCCTTTGGCTGTTTGCTGCCGGAAATATTGCTCCAGTGCATCAGTCAGACCCAGAACATCCTCGAAAGCATCCTCGTCCTGAAAGTTATTCCGGATAAACACCGGTTTAGCCTGTGAAAGCGGTATTTTGACCTTTTCGTTCACGATACCAATGTCAAAACTTCCGCCCCCTACCGGAAAGGCCAGGGTGGGAATTTGAACGCCGTTGATGCTCTTGGCCAGTTCCGGTACTTTGTCGCGGGAATACTGGAACAAGGTCATGACGTCCACACGTTTGTCATCGGTAAGCGCCAGGCCGCTCATGCCCTGCAACAGACTGTAGGTCAATAGCCCCTGCCCAAATTGGCTGGCCTCATAACTGACCATATTGGCTGCACTGCCCGTAAGGATGAACATGCCTGTGCGGTCTTTCATACGGTCGAGCGCGCGCACCTGTGAGGGGTTCAGGTCTTTTTGGCCTATGGTAGAAAGGGTTTCTACTATCTTTCCGGAATTGCAGGCATCGAGTATCAATACCTGTTTTTGGGCGGCTATGCTTTTGATCCAGTCGGTCAGTTCGTTGGAAGAAATGGTGAATTTGTTGCGGATCTCGGGGTCGCTGAGGTCCTCTGAGCCGATGTCTTTGGTCAGGTAGAAAAACTGCGCTTTTTCCACTTCGCCGTAAGTAATACCATGACCCGAAAAATATAGCACCAGTACGTCGGTGGGCTGGGCTTGTTGAGCAAACGCATCAAAAGCGGCCTTGATGTTCGCCTTGTTTGAAATTTCGCTTTGTACACTTCCCGCAACCTCGGCCGACACATTGCTTTTGGTAGATAATAATTTGAGCTGAACATCACTGCCAAACAATTGCTGGCCGGCAGCATTCAGCGCTGCGGCTATGGAGCCGGCGTCCTGGTCGGCATATTTCAAATCGAGTTTCTCGCCGCTGTAATCGGCCGTACCTACAATGATGGCGAAAAGGCGGGGCTTGCTATTACCTAGCGTAACTCCTGCCCCCTGACCACTTCCCCTGGCAGCTATATAAGTATAAGGAAAGGACAATGCCTGACTTTTCAGCCAACCATCGGCGTTGTAGGCCCGCAAACTGAGGGTATTCAATGTATCCGTGCGGTAATATTTGGCAAATTCTTTCAGGTCGAGACTCAGGCTTTCTTTGCGCCCTGAATTGATATCCTCGGCCACTTCCTTGCCATTAACGAAGAAACTGAGCTTACCAAGCCCACCGTTACGCTTAACGAGTTGAATGTTCAGCCTGTTCTGATTGATGGAAGCCTCCACTAAAGGATATAGCTGCAAATCTTTGAACTGTTGCACATCCCGCAAGTCACCGCTGGAATTATTCAAAACCTTTGTGATTAACCCGGGCTCATAATATCGCTCCTTGATTTGTTCGAGTTCCACCACATCAAGTCCCATCATGTAATGCAAGCGTATCATGGCGCCAGGGGAAGCATCAAAAAGTCCGGAAGGCGTGGTAAGGACCCAGTCAGCAGCGTCAATAGCGATCAGAGTAGCCAGTTCTCGGCCTTTATCCAAATCCCAAAGTTTTACCATGTTATCCAGGCTACCTGTAATAATCGTCTGTCCATCAGGCGAAAAAGCCACTGAACTGATTCCATCCTCATGCCCGAAAAGGCTTGTCAACACATTGCCCTTCAAGTCCCATAGCATAGCCGAATGATCCCAGCTTCCTGTTAGTATATGCTGACCATCTGGTGAAAAGGCTACTGCCGAGACAGCATCTGTGTGCCCTGCAAAAGTCTTTATTATTTTGCCTGACAAGTCCCACAATTTGGCCGTATGATCAGAACTACCCGTCAGCACCTGCTTTCCGTCGGGTGAAAAGGCAACGGTCCATAGGGCATCCATGTGTCCTTCAAACGTTTGTAATACCCGGCCCGACAAGTCCCATAATTTGGCTGTGTTATCGTAACTTCCTGTGAGCACCCGTTGACCATCCGGTGAAATGGAAACGGACATGACAGGGCCCTGATGCCCGGCGAAAGAACGCAATGTTTTACCGGTTAAAGTATACAGAGTTGCCGTATTGTCTGCATTTCCAATCAATATGCGCTGGCCATCCGGTGAAAAGGCCACTGACAAGACATCTGATGAATGGCCGCCAAAAGATTGTAATTCCCGACCCGACAAATCCCAGAGTTTGGCAGTTTGATCCTCACTGGAGGTCAATACGTATTGACCGTCTGGTGAAAAAGCCACCGCATAGACCTTGGCCGTATGTCCAAGGAAAGCCTTCAAATCTTCGCCGGTCAAGTTCCACAATTTGGCTGTTTTATCGGCACTCCCAACCAACACCCGCCGCCCCTCCGGTGAAAAGGCCACCGAACTTATGGAAGAAGAATGACCAATATAAGACTGCAGTTCCCGGCCCGACAAATCCCACAGTTTAGCTGTGTTATCCAAACATCCGGTCAGCACTTTTTGGCCGTCAGGGGAAAAGACAATAGCGTTGATATTCGCACTGTGCCCGGAGAATGTTGTTAATTCCTTTCCAGACAAATCCCAGCGTTTAGCGGTTTTATCCAAACTTCCAGAAAGCACCTGTTGTCCATCAGGCGAAAAAGCAACCGAAGTAACACCGAACTTATGGCCGGCAAAAATGATCAAGGGCTTTCCGGTCAAGTCCCAAAGTTGAGCGGTTTTGTCCAAACTCCCCGTCAGCACTCGTTGTCCATCAGGTGAAAAGGCTACAGAAACGACCTCCTCTTTGTGTCCAATGATGGAGGTTATGCCTTCACCGGACAGGTCCCACAATCGGGCGGTTTGGTCTTTACTTCCAGTTAGCACATGTTGCCTGTCGGGAGAAAAAGCAACAGACCAGACAATATCCTCATGGCCTGCAAAGGTCTGCAATACTTTACCTGAAAGGTCCCACAGTTTGGCAGTCTGGTCCGAGCTCCCCGTAAGTACCTGTTGACCATCCGAAGAAAACGCTACCGCATTGACAGCGTCGGAGTGACCGGTGAATGAGTGCAGCACTTTTCCTGAAAGATCCCACAATTTGGCCGTTTGATCCAAACTTCCGGTCAGAATGCGCTGCCCATCAGGGGAAAAGGCGACAGCGGTGATGTAGTCCGTATGCCCGGAAAAAACTTGCAATTCCCTGCCAGACAAATCCCAAAGTTTGGCCTTTCGATCGTCGCTTCCGGTCAATATATATTGTCCGTTCAGGGAAAACGCAACAGCATTCACCGATTTGGTATGACCTACTGGCACAACCAGTTTAGGTGTTTGTGCCTCCAGGAAGCAGGGGATCAAAAAAATCCAATAAACGATCCAAGGTTTCATCATGCACATATTTTTGAGGTGAAGGACAGTTCAATAATTTCACTTCAATCTGATCAATGGGCTGGCCGCCTTAACAATCAGCTCCGACAAAGCTTTGGCATCATTCGGGCCAGTCACGGTAAACAGCTCCCCAACGGTCATTTCTCCTTTCAACACGCTGCACTGGACACTCACTGTTTTATCTGGCTGAATCGTGTAAGCGCCCCGCACCGTAAACCCTTGCGGATGTTCCGGAATATCGGAGTAGAACCAGGGCGCTTGTTTGCCTCTTATTTCCTTGCTCCGGAAGGCGGCATTCACCGATTTGGTTAAACTAAGCTGGTCACTGAAGGTTCCCTGTTCAAAAAGTAAGCTACGGATCACCGTTGGTTTCTCCTCTGGCAAGTCAATCAGAATACTTCCGTCATTCCGGCCCACAAAAAAGCTGGCATTCCCGCGCGGCTTGGCAATGATAGGTCTTTGTTCCTTGCCCATGTTTTTTGCTAACTCTCCTACCCGCTTGTAAGATTTAAGCAACAGTGGCAGCGCATCTACTTTACTGCCATCCAGCGCCGAACCGTTGATACCTTCCAGCAAGCTATAGGTGAGTAATCCATGCCCAAACACCTCCGATTCATAACTCAGACCGCTTTCTGAACTACCAGAAATAACATAACTGCCTGAATTACCACTCATGATGTTAAAAGCTACAATTTTGTCGGGATCCATATTACGGGCTAAGACCCCGCCCATATTGATAGCCGCCTGCCCGGAATTGCAGGCATCCAGAATCAATAGTTTGTTTTCGGCAGGGATTTCCCGCATCCAGTCTTGCAGTTCCTGATCTGATATGGCATAGGCTTTCCGAATACCTTCGTCATTCAGGTTTTCGGATGCAATGTCCTGGGTGAGGTAGTAAAAATTGGATTTATCTCCGTTTATAGCCCAATTGGTGCCATGTCCGGCAAAAAAGACCACCAATACATCACAGACACTGGTGGTCTTAAAGGCCTCAAAAGCCGCGGCAATATTGGCTTTGCCAGGAGATTCCCCACCCTTGGTGGCCAATAATTTGAGGTGTACCCTATCATCATACAATTGTTTGCCCGCTTCTTTCAACACCCTGGCCATTTCAATGGCATCCTCATTAGCAGCAGGAAGGGATTTTAAAGGTGGCGGGTAAACAGAGGTGCCTACTACGATCAGGTATAAATGCCGAGGACTCTGGCAATCGTTTGAGATGGGTGCTTCCTCCTGGCCTTCTCCACGCTTTAGCACCGAAACCTGATAAAATAACGTGTAAGTCCCACTTTTGAGGAAGTTCTGGGCATCATATACCTCCAGTTCGATGGTATTCAGGGTATCCGTTCGGAAAAACCGGTAAAAACGCTTTAGATCAACACTTAGGTCTTTTTTGTCCTCCGGATTGAGATCTTCCGCCCTTGTAATACCATTAATGATCAGGTTTAGTTTTCCAATACCGCCATTTCGTTCGCGCAGGCGAATGTGCAGTTGGTCAGACTCGATTTGTGTGCTTTCTTCAATGGAAGGGAATAATGGAAGATTGTCAAATGTGCCCACATTCCGCACAGGAAACGGCGACTGCTCAAGGATAGCGCCTAAAAGACCGGGCTGCCAGTAGCGTCCTTGTTGTTGCTCCAAAGCAATCACCACTTTTTCTTTGTTGTAGTCCACCACATAATACATCATCTTCCTGGCGCCTTCAGAGGCATCAAAAAGACCGGAAGGAGTGGTGACTACCCAATTATCCCCCGATAAATGGATGATTTTTGCCACTTCAGCCCCTTTTTTCAGATCCCAAATCCGGGTAGTATTGTCTGCTGAACCGGAAATAATCCAACGGCCATCAGGTGAAAAGTCGAGGCAGGTGATGGCATTGTCGTGCCCGGAAAGTGTATTCACCAAGGTCCAACGGACGGCATCCCAAACCTGAATGGTCTTGCCTGGCCCCGGCGCCGCCAACCATTTTCCATCTTTACTGAAAACAAGATCGGAAGCGCCGCTATAGACTTGGCTGGCTAACCAGAGATCATCCCCATAAGTGATTTCTTCTGTTTCAGCATAAGTTCTTCTTTCTCCTGTCAACTTCCCTGTTTGTGCATTCCAGTACTGATAAAATCCCGCTTCAGTGCCAGTAACCAATTGAGCGCTATCCGGGGAAAAAGCCACTGATCTGAAGCCCGAAAAACCCGGTTTATTCCGCCAGGCCCACTTCTCCGCTGCGATATCCCACATATGAACGCCTTCCCTATCCAGCACCGAAAGCCACTTCCCGTCTGGGGAAAAAGCCAGGTCGTAAATGGATGTTAACAAGCTATCCCCGGCAACTCCAACCATTCCACGCAGACTTCCATCTTTTACATGCCAAAGGCTGATCGGTGGGGTTTCTGTTTCCCAGGTTGGACTATGACCTTTGGCAAAGTATTGGCCATCCGGGGAAATGGCCAAAATACCTGCATAGGATTGTAATGGAAAAACTCCGATACCGGTTGTGTTAAAAAGCTGTTCACCGCTTTGGGCATCCCATGCAAGCCCTCCATAATCGTTTCCCACAGATATGATACGTTGGCCATCAGATGTGTACCTGGCCTGGCGCACATCGCCTGCATGACCCTTCAATCGCCTGGCGTTTTGACCGGTCTCCAGATCCCATGCTACGATGTCGTGTTTGCTTCCCACCAGACAGGTTTTACCATCAGGCGAAAACGATACACTTTGCACCGGCTGGGCATAACCTTTCATATCCCAAAGCGCTTCACTCGTTCGGAAATCATAGATCGTGGGCCGATAATTAAAGTTGATCAGCAGAATACTTTTTCCATCGGGCAGGAAAAAGCCTTTTTGGTCGTAAAACGGGATGGCCACATCCATTGGCATCATGGGTGCAACAAGCATTTGTAGCGGAGTGCCGTTCAGGTCATTGGCAGGAAGGATAGCCGCTCCGTCAAACTTGAATACACACATATATTGGCCATCCGGTGAAAAAACACCGTTAAATCCTGCCGTAGTGGCCATCGTATGCCGCGTCTCTACTGACCAAAGAGAGATAGAAAGAGCGGATTGGGGTGAGTTTACAAACATTGTTTTACGGTCAGGAGAAAAAGCCAATACCCTCAAACTATCCTTTGACAATGCCTGGGAAACCAAAGTGTTTTTCACTCCATTCTTAGTGTTCCATATATGGGAAGATCCATTAAGGGAATAGCTTGCTAACTGTTTCCCATCCGGTGAGAAGGTCAGGGATGTTATGGTAGTGTCGTGGCCTTTCCACCTGCGCATTAACTTTCCATTTTTCTTATTCCAAAGCGCAATAATGCCTGCCTGATCCGCAGTTGCTGCTATATTGCCATCAGGGGAATAAATGGCCAACTGCAAGGGATCTTCCAGGCCTTCCAGGGTAAAAATTTTTTCTCCCGTGAAGGCGTCAAGAATCCAGGCATTATTGTTCTCTTGACAATAAGCTGCCAGAATTTGAGTCCCATTCGGAGAGATTTGGACTTGCCTGTATTCTGCATCTTCAGACTTAAATGTGTGCAGTTCCTGTCCCTTATTATTCCAGATTTTAACCAGGTTATCACCGCCGGCGGTCAGAAAAAACTTTCCATCAGAAGTGCAGGAATAGGAATGTATCCCCGAACTATGCCCGGTAGGAATTACCAGCACAGGCTTTTGGGCAGCTGTTTTCCATACGGAAAGAAGAAAGGCGCCTGAAAATAAGATTGTTTTCCACATAAGCAGCAACGAAGATTGAAATCGAGGTAAAACTACTCAAAGATGAGGTACAAAGGTGCTCTACCTGTGCTGCAAAAAAAAGCGCGGAAACACGGGTCTGTTCAAACCACGTATTTCCACGCATATGAATTTGTATGGATTTTAAACCAGGGTTTAATCTTTCGCTTCCCTTCTTTTTAACTCATCCCGGATTTTAGCCGCTATTTCATATTCCTCATTGTCCAGCGATTCCTGCAAACGTCCGCGAAGAGCATCCATAGGCCAGGTTTCAATGGCATCGTCGTCTAACTCGGTTGGCGCAGGCACTGCAGAAAATCCTCCGCCTTCCTGTTCCTCCAGTACTACTCCTGCTGCTTCAAGGATAAAATCGTAAGTAAAAATCGGGCATTCAAAACGCACTGCCATTGCAATGGCATCAGAGGTGCGGGAATCAATTTCAAATAACTCCCCGTTTTTGACACAAACCAATCTGGCATAAAAAATCCCATCGAGCAAATTACTGATAATCACCTCTTTGAGTTGGATATCAAAAACGTCGAAGGCATTTTTGAACAAATCATGGGTAAGCGGTCGGTTGGGCACCATACGCTCCAGCGCCACAGCTATAGCCTGTGCTTCGAAGCTACCGATAACAATGGGCAGGCGGCGTTTACCACGGCGCTCTCCCAATACCACCGCATAGTTATGCGATTGGGTCATACTATGCGAAAGGGCCACAATTTCTAGTTCAATGCGTCTCATTGCTGTATTGGATTTGGAATATTGGGATTGGTTTTATACAGGATATGATCAATTACATGGCTGTAAAACCATGTTGCACCGTGCGCATTCTTAACCGGCCTTAAACTTCTTAATGGCTGCATTGAGCTGTGGAACCACCTCAAACAAGTCGCCCACTACCCCGTAATCAGCTGCTTTAAAGAAAGGCGCTTCCGGATCTTTGTTGATTACTACAATCACTTTGGAATTGTTTACACCAGCCAGGTGCTGAATAGCGCCGCTGATTCCAATCGCAAAATACAGGTTGGGACGAATGGCAATACCCGTTTGGCCTACGTGTTCGTGGTGCGGACGCCAGTGTGCATCAGCTACCGGACGGGAGCATGCCGTAGTGGCGCCGAGTGAAGCAGCCAGGTCTTCAATAATACCCCAGTTTTCAGGTCCTTTCATGCCCCGACCGGCAGAAACCACAATTTCAGCTTCCGGAAGCGGCACAGTACCTTCCTGAGTTTTGACAGATTTAACCCGGATACGACCTTTGGAGGCGCCGACAGATACGGTTTCAGCGGTTACTGCACTGCCCAGGTTTTCAGGTTTTACGGCGTTGCCCATCAGGGAAACAACTTTTACATCGCTGGAAATTTCATATTCTGCGATGGCTTTGCCGGAAAATACTGACTTTTTAACCCTCAGGTTATTGCCCTGAGTGCTTGGCAAACTGTTCACACCGGAAACCAGACCAGCATTGAGTCGAACAGCCAGACGACCGGCTACAGATTTTCCGGTAGAGGAGTGGCTGAGCACTACCACTTTAGCGCCGTTTTTACCGGCAACCTCAGCAATAGCCGCAGCATAAGCCTGACTATCGAAGGTATCAAAGGACGCATCACTTACCTGAAACACTTTAGCAGCGCCATATTGGCCAAGTTGACCGGCATTGGCAGCGTTGCCCAATACCAGCGCGGCACAGGAAGTACCCAGTGCATCTGCCACTTTTCGGCCATAAGTAACGGCTTCAAAAGCCGATTTTTTAAATTGTCCACGCGGAGACTCTGCAAATACCAGAACCATATATGTAATGTGGTTAATGTGGTTAATGGAAGGAATGGGGAATTAAATAACTTTTGCCTCTTCATGGAGCAAACGAACCAGTTCGTCCATTTGATCCGGCTGAATGAGTTTTACCCCAGCCTTTGCTGGTGGCAAAGTAAACTGAACGGCTTTGGCATTGTCTTCAAAAGCCACTGCAGGTACTTCTTTGAGCGGTTTAGTGCGCGCAGTCATGATACCGCGCATATTAGGAATTCGCTGTTCAGCCATGCCTTTGGCAGCGCTTACCACGAAAGGCAGGTCTACCTCGAGGGTTTCCACACCACCTTCAATATCGCGTTCCAGGGTAGCCACTGAGCCATTCAGGTCCAGTTTGGAAGCATAGGAAATGTACGGAAGATCCAGGTATTCAGCTACCATTGCCCCCACCTCTGAACCATTGTGGTCAATGGTTTCTTTGCCAAAAAAGACAATGTCAAAAGCCTCATTTTTTGCGTACTCGGCAATTTGTTTGGCCACAAAACCGGCACTTTTAGGTTCGCAGTCAATCCGTACCGCTTCATCCGCACCAATAGCCAACGCTTTTCTGATAGTTGTTTCATTGGCGGCAGGCCCTACGTTCAGGGCAACTACTGTTCCGCCAAGGGTTTCGCGGAGTTCGCAGGCGCGCACAAGTGCGTACCACTCATCGTATGGGTTCATAATGAACTGTACACCTGCAGCGTTGAATTCCGTGCCATCGGCATTGAACGAAACCTTCGCGGTGGTGTCAGGTGTTTGAGAAATGCAGACCAATAATTTCATTGTTAAAATAGCCACTACTTTTGTGGGCGCGCAAAGGTATGGAGATGAACATGATTTTTGGGAAAAACTGCGCTTTAGTCTTCATAATTTTAAAAAAAATGAGCCAAAGATTGCCTTATCTCCTTCAATTGCTGGACTCCAGCCCTAACGACACCTTTGTTTTGTTTGCCTTGGCAAAAGAATATGAAAATGCCGGTGACCAAGCACAAGCACTTTCGTATTATTTGCGTTTAAAGGAAACAGATGCAGGGTATATAGGGTTGTATTATCACCTCGGAAAATTGTACGAAAGTCTTTCCGAAACTGAAAATGCCCGTTCAACCTATCAAATGGGTATCGAAATCTGTAAACAAACCGGCGATCGCCATGCGCTTAGTGAGTTGCAGGCAGCACTTTTAAATCTGGATTATGCGTAAACCATATTGGGGACTTCTTCTGATACTACTTTCAGGTATCTCGGCCAAAGATTCCGGCTGTCGCAAAAAATCTGACAGCAGTACCGAAACACTGGAGCCTAAAAGTGTTTCATTTCTGAAGAAAAAACTGGAACCAAGCTCCAGAGAGGCTGTTCAAACTATAAATGCTCAGGCCAAACTTTTTCTGGAAGGCAATGGCCAGTCAATCGCTGCCACAGCCAATCTTGTTTGGGTTAGAGACAGTGTTTTGTGGCTAAATGTGAAGAAATTTGGCCTGGAAGCCGCCCGGGCAATGGTTACCCGCGATTCTGTTTACTTACTTAACCGTATTGAGAAGACCTATTCCGTGAAAGGGCTGGAATCCATTCAGCGGGAATACAGCTTGCCGGCTGGCTTTGAACTTATTCAAAGCCTGTTGCTGGCATCTCCCTGGTACTTTCCTGATATGACCCTGGCGGCTGACGTCAAAGATGGCGCCCACCAACTCTCCGGAAGTAACGGACGTTACGCAGCAGATTATCGTTTGGATGGAGAAGCTTACCGACTCCAGCAAGAGATTTTTGTGCAGCCCAGGAATGCCCAAACAGTGTCTGTTGCCTTCGGAAACTACAAAAAAGACGTAAAAGCCGGCTGGTTTCCCTATCTTCGCACCATGAAGGCATTCAGTCCGGATACCGGCGAGATGAATATTTCCATCGAAATGAATGACCTTGAAATCAATACACCCAAATCATTCAGGTTTGAAATACCCAAACACTACGAACGCGTTGATTAGCCAGCATAAAAAACCGGGAACAGGTTACTTTTTCCTTGCACTGGTATGGTTATTCGCTTTGGCACTTGCGCCAACCCAGGGTTGGTCGCAAACCAAAAAGGATTTGGAGGATAAACGCAAAAAGATCATCCGAGATATTGAAACTACTCAACGGATGATTAATAAAACGGCTAAAAACCGGGAAGCAGCTTACGACCGTTACATTGCACTGCAAAGTCAGATTCAAAGTCGGGAAGCGCTGATTCAAACCCTGGAAGCAGAAATAACGGCCGCTGAAGACGGCATTTCGCGCAATCAGGTGGTCATTGGTTCGCTTTCCAGCGATATTGCCAATATGCGGGAAGAGTACGGTAAAACCGTGCGCAATGCCTTTCGCCGTAAAACCCTCAGCAACCCTGTATTGTACATACTTTCAGCCAGCAACCTGAATCAGGCATTCAGGAGATGGCTTTTCCTGCGCAAATACGACGAACGGCGCCGCGAACAGGCTGAAGCCATCAGGCTTACCCAGGAAATGCTGGCCAAAAAAAATCAGGGATTACAGGAAACCAGAATCGAAAAAGAAAATCTCCTGGCATCCATTCAAGGGCAAAAAACCACCCTTTCTGAAGAATTGACCGAAAAAGATGTGATGCTCAAAGAGTTGGGCAAAGATGAATCCCGGTTAAAATCCGACCTGGAAAAAAAGCGTGAAGCCCATGAAGCCCTGAACAATGCCATTGAAACCATCATTCAGGAAGAAGTGCGAAAGCGGGTAGAAGAAGCGCGCAGCAAACCCAAGCCGGCAGCTGAAGTTCCTGCTAAACCTGCACCTAAACCAGCCGAAAAAACACCTGAAACGAAACCCGCTAAAGGTCCGGACCCCTCTCCCCCACCCGCGCCGACGCCCGCACCCGCGGCAGAAAATGTGGTAGCTGCGGCAGACAACATGACCCTTAGTTTTCAAAAAAACAAAGGTCGGTTGCCCTGGCCTGTAGAAAGTGGTTTTATCTCCAAAGGATATGGAAAACAGAAACACCCAACCCTGAAAAATATTGAAATCACCAATAATGGCGTGGATATTCGTACAGAAGAAGGTGCTGCTGTGCGCAGTGTGGCAGATGGCAAGGTAGCAGGCGTACAATTTGTGCCCGGACATGATTACACCGTAATTCTGCAACATGGCGACTACTATACCGTATATACCAACCTGGCCTCCACATCGTTATCTAAGGGTCAGGATGTCAAAGCCAGGCAACAGATTGGTCAGGTAAGTACAAACAATATTACCGGTACCTCTGAGCTACACTTTGAGGTATGGCAACAAAAAGAGCGGATGAATCCGGCGCTTTGGATCAAAAAATAACGGTTTTTCCCACTCCAAATCAAATAACTGCTATGCGTATTTCAGTAATCCGGTATATAATGGCGTTGAGTCTGCTGCTCCAGGGAATCCTGGCGAATTCGCAGAATACCTTAACTGCCAAATCTGCTCCAACATTTCAGGCCGAAGCTGCAAGTCTGACGGAAAGCAGCATCATGTCGTTCCGGGAAAGCGGAGAAGGAGCAGATACGACCAAAGCTACTCTAAGGGTACGGATTTTAGAAAAGGGCCAGGGTAACGTACCCGTTCATGGAGCCACAGTACTTTTGAAGCGTGACGACGATAAAATGCTTGGCAGGGTAACCACTTACGATGGACGTTGTTCTTTTAATTCTACCCCGGCCACATACACCGTCCGGGTTCAAATGACAGGTTTGAAAACGCTCGAAAAAACTGGTATTTTATTAGACGGCGGTTCGGTGTACGACCTGGAAATAAGGATGGTTAAAAACTAAAAAAGCCCTCACGATCGAATCGTGAGGGCTTTTTTATTGTAGGATAGGTTATTCTTCTTCCTGGTCATAGTACCCTTTGACGCGGTACTTGGATTTTTCTAAAGGTTTTAGTTTTTTCTTTTTGAATTCTTGATCTTGTTGACGGAAATCGCGATCTTCCGGACGGCGGAGTTCTTTTTTTTGATTCTTTTCCCAGTGTCTCATGGCAAAAGTGATGTAAGGTTTTTGGCTCTTCAAGTCTCTGTTGCAAGTTTTTATGAAAAGCGCAGGTGAAAAGATGAAATGATTCAATTCACAACCGTGTTTTAGTAGACCAAATGGTGAATTGTTTTACAAAAATAGTCCGAATTGAAAAAGATGCAATACCTCTGCCACTATTTTTTTTGTTAGCGGCCCATTATCTTTGGCGAAACAAATGCCTGATGATCTGTTTATCAATGAACTAAATCAGTCATTTAATCCTTAAATCGTTCACTATACCAGAGTTTTTTACCCAAAAAGGCTTTTTTCGGTAAAGCTTTAAAGGTCAAATTTTCCACTTCGCTTATGAAGAAACTTCTGCCTATCCTTCTGCTGCTGTTGTCAGTAATTACAACAGGGATTGCACAAAGTATTTTACCTGTCAGGTTTGCTCATGGCACCGAGATTTTCCCGGAAAACTTCGCCAACATCAGACAAAACCCACACATTGAACCAGCTGAAGTGGTCAATGGCAAGTATGTGCGATATATCCAATTGGAAAAAATCATGAATGCCTCTCAACGGCAGGATTTTGAAGCACTCGGACTGGACATTATGGGGTATGTGCAAACTGGCGTTTACCTGGTTGCTATTCCGCAAAATTTTGATCTGAATGTTCTCGGGCGATTTGCCACCAGAAGTATCGTTCCTGTTCAAACATCCTGGAAAATGGCCCGTAGCCTCAAGGAGCAACCATATGGCGCTTGGGCAGTGAAAGGCGATCACCTGGATGTAAACTTGCAGGTTTATCCTTTTGTATCTATTCAGGAAGGTGCAGCCTGGTGCCGTAAACAAGGCATTGATGTGCTTAAAGAAGGAAATCAAAACGGCTTCGTGCAGGTGCGCGTGCACAAAGACCAACTGGAAAACCTGGCTAAAATGCCATTTATCCAGTATCTGGAGCTGATTCCGGCGCCCAGTCAAAAAGAGGACACCCGAGGCCGCTCCCTTCACCGCTCAAACCTGGTGGCCAGCGAATCTCCTTTGGGCAAACAATACGATGGCTCAGGTGTAGGCGTGCTCGTGCGCGACGACGGTCAACTTGGACCACACATTGACTTGCAAGGTCGATTATACAACTACGCACAAGGCAACCCGACAGCTGGTACGCATGGTGATGGCGTAGTTGGTATTGTTGGTGGCGCCGGCAACCTGGACCCAACCAAAAAAGGTATGGCTGCAGGTGCAGACCTGTATTCTGTTGACTATGTCAATGATTTCCAGGATCAAACCTTGCCTTTATTCCAGAATGAAGGCGTTACCATTACCAACTCCTCTTATTCCGACGGCTGCAACACAGGCTATACACTGGCTACCCAAACTGTAGACCAGCAACTGTTTGAAAACCCAACCCTGATGCACGTCTTTTCTGCCGGCAATTCCAACGGCAGTAACTGCGACTATGGCGCCGGCACCCAATGGGGTAACATAACCGGAGGACACAAAATGGCAAAAAATGCCATTGCTACAGCCAACATTTATGCAGATGCCAGTCTGGTAACCAGTTCCAGTCGGGGCCCTGCCTACGATGGCCGACTCAAACCTGATATTGCTGCCAACGGGCAGGATCAGGAATCTCTGGATCCCAACAACGGATACCAGGTTTTTGGAGGCACTTCAGGTGCAGCCCCGGGCATTGCCGGCTGCCTGGCTCAGCTTACCCATGCATACAGAACCATTAAAGGTGTAAACGATGCTCCATCGGCATTGTTGAAAGCTACGATACTGAATACTGCCAATGATTTGGGCAACGTAGGTCCGGATTACAAATTTGGCTGGGGACATATCAATACCTGGAGGGCATTGAGACTCCTGGAACAAAATCGTTGGCTGGAAGCCGATATTGATCATGACGCAGTAAACACACATACCCTGCAAATTCCTTCCGGAACCAAGGAGGCTAAAATCATGATTTACTGGGCTGAGCCACCTTCTTTGGAGAATAACGCCCGGGCACTGATTAACGACCTCGATCTGACGGTAGAAAATGCCGCCGGAACCGTTAATCTACCCTGGTTACTGGATCCAACACCCAATGCCACTACACTGGATGCACCGGCTACCAAAGGCCGTGATTCCCTTAATAATATGGAACAGGTGTTGTTGACCGACCCTGCAGCAGGAACCTATACTATTAAAATCAAAGGTTCTGAGGTGCCAATGGGCCCTCAACACTATTACATTGTTTGGGAGTTCGTTCGTGATGAAATCAAAGTAACTTATCCATCTGGCGGTGAAGGATTTGTGCCCGGAGAAGTTGAGCGTATACACTGGGATGCTTTCGGCAATACCGGCACATTCACGCTCCGCTACAGCACTGATGGCGGTCAAAACTTCTTCCCTATGGCCAGCGTTACGGGTGACCGTCGCATGTACGACTGGACAGTACCGAATGCTGTAAGTGGTAAAGTGCATGTTTTGATTATACGTGGTTCCAAACGCGACACCTCTGACATTGCTTCCAGCATTGTAGGTATCCCGCAGAATGTTTCCATTGCCAAGGTTTGCCCGGATACTGTATTCCTCTCTTTCCCGGCAGTAAATGATTCGTTGCACTATGATGGTTTCCTTTTGGGACAGAAATACATGGATCTGAAAGCTACTTCAGATACAAACTACGTTGGCATTCCAATTTTGAATCCATTTGTAGAGTTTTGGACAGCTGTACGCAGTTCCTATCCGGATGGCACTGCTGGCCGGCGAACCATTGCCATAAGCTGGCCAGGGGGATTATATAACTGTCCACAAACCTTTGATTTGAGTGCTAAACAGTTGATTTCTCCCGCCGGCGATGCAGTAGTGTCATGCGGCGCTTCTGAAGTAAATGTCATTGTACGTATCAATAATGAAGGGCAAAACGATGCCTCAGGCGCCGTTATTAATTATCAGGCAAACAACAATCCTCCTGTAAGTGAAGCCCTTCCGGATTTGATTCCTGGAAATGGTATTGATTATACTTTCCAGACACCATTGACACTTAACGTAAATGGCAATATCCAATTACGCGTATGGATCACCTATCCAAGTGATGTGGTCAACTTTAACGACACCCTTGCTGTAAACATTCCAGTCATTACGCAGGCTGCTAATTCACTGTTCACAGAAACCTTTGAAGGCACACCAGACTTGCCTCCAGGCTGGGCAACGGTAAACCCGGATGGGGAAATTACCTGGAAAACCACCGAAGTGCTTTCAGGACCAGTGGTTGGCCCCGACGATTTGATTGGCCGTTCTGTGTATATGGACTTCTACAGCTATGGTCCAAGTCAGGTAGGCGCAGAAGACTATCTGTATATGATTCCGATTGACCTCACCAATCTGAACAGTGCCAGTCTTGGGTTTTATCTGTCTTATGCCCGGTTCGACAACACCTATCAGGATGCTATGCGGGTGGAGGTATTTGAGAATTGCGATTTGGGCGGAACGCCGGTAGAAGTTTGGTCCAAAGCCGGAACAGAATTGGCTACTGTGCCGGATAATAGTGCCTTTTTTATCCCTGCTTCAGCAGCAGACTGGCGTGCGGAAGCCATCGACCTGGCGCCTTTTGCCGGACAGAAAATTGTAGTAAGGTTTACCTCCACAACAGGTTACGGCAACACCTTGTATCTGGATAATATTGGCCTGGTGGTGGCTGAAGCGCCTACTGCAGAGTTTATTGCTCCAGATACCATTTGCAGGCTGGATACAGTAGTCTTCCAGGCAACACCTTCTACTGATAATGCTGAATACACCTGGAATTTTGGCTCAGCGGCTATTCCGGGAAATGCCACCGGTATTGGTCCTCACAGTGTAGTTTATCCAACCGGAGGCAACAAAAATGTACGGCTGATTGTAGCCAATCCGTTTGGCGCAGACACCTTGCTGCAGGTGGTTAATGTACGCTTGCTGGCGAATGCAAACTTCACCTTTACCCAAAACCTGCTGACTGCAACGTTCACCAACACCAGCACAAATGCCAGCACCTACCTGTGGGATTTTGGCGATGGAATGACCAGCACAGAAACCAATCCTGTGCATACCTATGCTTCTCCAGGTACTTACACGGTGACGCTCTCTGCTACGAATGAATGCCGTACAAACAATAAAACAGCCACCGTTGGGGTAACCGCCATCAACGAACTGGAAAATCGTTTGGGCATTCAGATTCTTCCAAACCCAACTGAGGGAGATTTTGCTGTACAGCTTGACAGTAAAATCTCCGGCAATGTCCAAATGTTGCTATTTGATGCCAGCGGTCGCAAAGTAGGTGTTCGGGAAATTCAGGTAAAACAAGGTACTTATCGGGTATTGTTTGAAAACCTCAACCTGCCTAAAGGCGTATATCAGCTCAATATTCAGGTGGATGGTAAACAAGCCACCTATAATATTGTGGTGCAATAAACCGCAGTGTTTGTAAGGTATCCGGAATGGTCGCTCTTTCACAGGGGCGACCATTCTTTTTTGGTAAAAGCAAAGTACCTTCTTATTACATTTGCCTGTCAAGCTAAATACCCTGACTATGCACCAAATCATTTATCGGGACCCCAATGTCACGATTTTCCAAAGCGCATTGTTCCAAACCAATTCTACCGTGGTTTGTACAGACGATGTAGTATTGGTATTTGATCCGGCATGGTTACCGGAAGAAGTGGAAGGTATACGACAATATGTTGAACAAATAAGGGGCAACAAACACGTATTCCTGGTTTTTACCCATTCAGATTTTGACCATATCATTGGTTATGGCGCTTTCAAGGCAGACAAGGTATTTATGTCAAAAGCCATGGCAGAGAATCCGGACAAAGAGGCCAGTGTTGAAAAATGCCTGGAATTTGATGAGCAGTATTACATCAAAAGGACATACCCTATAGAATATCCCAAAGGTGATTTTCTTGTTTTCCGTGACGGGGTTCAGTATCGGTACGGCAACACCAAGATGTCGTTTTACCTTACACCTGGCCATACAGCTGATAGTATGATGGTGATTGTGTGGCAGCTGGGGCTTTGCATTGCCGGAGATTATCTCTGCCAGTGCGAATTCCCATTCATTTATCAGAGCAGTATTGATTATGAACAAACGCTGGAAAAGTTACCTAAAATTCACGACCGCAACTGGTTTACCCGATTGATTCCGGGTCATGGATTGCCAGCCTTAAGTATAAACGACTGGCTCCAGCGCAGGACTGAAGCACAGGCATACCTGTTTGCCCTCCGGGAAAGTATTGCCACGGGTGTTCCATTTGATGAAAGTTCCCTTTGGAGCAGGTATGAATTCCCCAGGTTGCAACGCAAATATCATCTGGATAATGTTGCACTCATGACCAGGGAATATGAACAGGGTTTGTGGACCTGGGATCCTGACTTTATGTTGCAATCTCCTGTGCTACAGGAAAGTTACATCAGCGATAATACCACCAATGATGCAGACGACGAAAGCTGACATGCGTTCATGGCTGGAGGCACAAATACTGGCCGAGCACAGCAAAGCACAAACCATGCGATTGGTGAAATGGGTTGGGCACGATGCTGAGCGCCTGGAGGTATTAATGGAAATATTTTTAAACAACCCGCCTTCAGCTCCGTTGCCGGAGGGCAGAGGCTACCAGTATATTTTTACCCAAAGAAGCGCTTGGGCAGTACGGTATATTGGAGAAAAAGCGCCAGAAATTATGGCCCCGTGGCTGGACCGCTTAATAGAAAACCTCCACAAGAAACCATTGCATGATGCCATCATTCGTAACACGCTGAATGTATTTGAGCATCTTGATTTTCAGGACAAGTACGATGAGGCTTTGGCAGATATTTGTTTTCAAAGTCTGGCTAATCCGCGGGAAGCTATTGCCATCCGGTGTTCAGCCATGAGTATTTTGGAGCGTATTTGCTCTAGGATTCCGGAACTCACTCCCGAGCTGCGGCTGGTATTGGAAGACCAGCAGGAACACGGCTCTGCAGGATTTAAAAGCAGGGCCAGAAAAGTATTATCCAGGCTCGCCCCCAATCCCCCGGAACATTAGCCTTCCCCAAGTGTCTGAACAAAAACGTCCGTTCCACCGCGAAACGGCAAAACGGACGTATAAAAAAGTGCCGTTGCACTTACTCCGACATATCCATCGTGGTATAGACGTTCAGCACGTCATCGTCTTCTTCAAGTCGGTCAACCAGTTTAACAACAGCTTCCACCTCGGAATCATCTAGCTTCTTGGTGGTATTAGGAATGTATTCCAGTGCTGCGCTGGTAGTTTCGATATTGCGATCTTCCAATGCCTTTTGAAGTGTGCCGAAGTCAGTAAATCCACTGATGAGCACCACTTCATCTTCCTCACGTTTCAACTCTTCCAAGCCGGCATCAATCAGTTCCAGCTCCAGATCGTCCCAGTTGTGCCCTTCAGCTTTGGCTTTGAACACCCCTTTGCGGTCGAACAAAAAGCCTACACTGCCTGAGGTACCCAAAGCGCCGCCGCAGCGGTCGAAGTACATACGAACATTGGCAACGGTACGGGTAGGGTTGTCAGTAGCTGTTTCTACCATGATAGCGATACCGTGCGGGCCTTTGCCTTCGTACAAAACCTCCTGGAAGTTATCAGCCTCTTTACCGGAAGCTTTTTTGATGGCATTGTCCACATTGGATTTTGGCATGTTGGCAGCCTTGGCATTTTGGATAGCCACCCTCAACCGGGAGTTGTATTCCGGATTGGAGCCACCAGATTTTACGGCCAGAGCGATTTCCCTGCCAATGCGGGTGAAGGTTTTGGCCATGCCGGCCCAACGCTTCATTTTTCTTTCTTTGCGGAATTCAAACGCGCGTCCCATAAAAGGATTTGATATAGAATGTTGATAGGATGTGAATTAAAAGCACCGGAAAATGGCCTGTAAAAAAGCCCTAGTGCTTAAAGCGGCGCAAAATTAGACATTATCGTGTCAATTCCGGATATTTTTATTCTTCAGATTCTGTATTGCTGGAATTACCTTCCTGTAGGTCGCCTGTTTAGCATTGATTAACCTGCATAACAGTCATTGTACTAAAGATAGGCACTATCTTTGCCGGATCATCAATAAAATAATTTGACATGAAAAGTCTGTTCCGCATTCTGTTTTGCCTGTTGATTTGTATGCCTGTTATGGTAAAAGCCCAGGCGCCCAAAACTGAAGAAATTCAAGTGTTCCCTGCTGTATTAAAAACGGCAGAATGGGCCAATTTTAAATATATGGATGTGTTGGAAAAAGCCAAAGGTGGAGACCACAAGGCCATCCGTTCATTTCTGGAATTCAGTGGCACGGTAGATGGGACCGAAGCGCTGCAACACGCTACAACCTGCATTGAACTGCTGCCATTTCTTTCCGATGAAATTGTAGGTTCCATCATATACAGCATGAAACCAAAACTCAAAAGTGTGTTGCTGAGTCGTTTCCAGCTGGCACAAGGCCGAACTAAGAAAGAAGCCTTATTGAAACCTATGCAAGAATGGGCGCCACTCACCTGGAAAGCCCTGAATGGCGAACGAGTTGTTTGCACATCCTGCATGCACGAAGGTGGTCTTGCCCCTGCAAAACCGGGTTTTGGAATTAAACCAGATGCTTCCGGTACCGCTGCACCTGCCTCTCAAGAAGAAACCGGCAAGCAATAATGAAATATCAAATACTGGTACTCAGCCTGCTGCTTTTTGCTTTTACTGCCACAAACTGGCATTGCACCGGCGCAAAAAAAGGCTCAGCAACTGCCAAAAATGACCTGGAATTGCTGGCCGACTATATGATTGGCGATTTCAGCAGCCAGGCTCAAAGCCAGCGGGACTCTGCCTTTTTTGATATCCGGCTGCACATCAGGCCAATTTGGACCGCTGATAAGGGTTCGCATTGGTTGTATGTGGAACAAGCTACAGCAACTGCAGAAAGCAAACCATACCGCCAGCGCGTATACAAACTTGAAAAAGACGGCCAGGATGGGTTCAAAAGTATAGTGTACACGCTGCCTGATCAGGCCAACTGGGCTGGTAAATACAAAACGCCTGAAGTATTCAATCAGTTGAAACCCACTGATCTCTCACTGAGAGATGGCTGCACCGTTTTTTTGAAAAAACAAAAGGACGGGACCTTCACAGGTGCTACCCAGGGAACAGGGTGTGAAAGCACCCTCCGCGGAGCAAAATATGCCAGCTCGACTGTAACCATTACCCCTAAGATGCTGCTGAGCTGGGATCAGGGGTTTAATGAAAAAGGCGAACAGGTTTGGGGCGCAACAAAAGGAGGATATGAGTTCATCAAAATGTAACTAACCAATCCCAATGGCTTTCAGAATCTATACCAAAACCGGCGACAAAGGAGAAACAGCTTTGTTCGGTGGAAAAAGGGTGCCCAAAAGTCATTTAAGGGTTGACGCCTATGGCACAGTAGATGAATTGAATTCATTTATTGGCTGGCTGCGAGATCTTACCGGCGACGAGCAGGTACGCGAACTTTTGGCCCATACACAACATCGGTTGTTTACCCTGGGTGCGCACCTGGCCTCTGATCCTGCCAAACATCCGCCTACACCTGATCTGTTACCGGAAGACATAACCCTGCTGGAAAAAGAAATGGATCGAATGGATGAGCAACTCCCGCAGTTGAAAAATTTTATCCTGCCAGGAGGACATCCTGCTGTGTCTGCCTGCCATGTCTGCCGAACTGTTTGTCGGCGAGCAGAGCGATTGGCGGTGGCATTAGCCTATTCCGGCGAACCGGTGGAAGAGTTGGCTTTACAATACCTGAACCGCTTATCTGATTACTTTTTTATGCTCGCCCGCTATCTGGCCCATGTTTTGGGAGCCGAGGAGGTGATTTGGAAACCGAGGTAAATGAGGTTATCTCAGTGACCACATTTTTATTTTACCGCAGAGGCGGGGAGGCGCAGAGGTGCTTAAACTGAGAGTCTCACTTGGAGTGAGACTCTCAGTTTAAGCACCTCTGCATCTCCCCGCCTCTGCGGTAAAAATCAATCTTGATACTGCTATAAAGTCCCCCGCAAAGCCTGTTCACGCTCAATGGCTTCAAAAAGCGCTTTGAAATTGCCTTTGCCGAATGACTTTGCGCCACGGCGCTGAATGATCTCAAAGAACACCGTTGGGCGGTCCTGGATTGGCTTGGTGAATATCTGAAGCAAATAACCGTCTTCATCCCGGTCTACCAAAATGTTGAGTGCTTTCAGGTCCTCAATCTTTTCATCAATTTGTCCTACGCGGTCCAATACGTCTTCATAGTAGTTTTCCGGAACGTACAGGAAGTCTACGCCATTAGCGCGCATCATGCTTACCGTTTCCAGAATATTGTCGGTAGCTACAGCGATGTGTTGCACACCAGCGCCACGGTAAAAGTCCAGATACTCTTCTATCTGACTCTTTTTCAAGCCTTTGGCCGGTTCGTTGATCGGAAATTTGATGTAGCCATTGCCATTGCTCACCACCTTCGACATCAGTGCGGTGTATTCAGTAGAAATATCATTGTCGTCGAAAGTGATCAGGAGTTTAAAGCCCATCACATCCTGGTAAAACTTCACCCATTTGTTCATGGCGCCCAGTTCCACATTACCCACGCAGTGGTCAACGTATTTCAGACCTACTGACTTTACAGGATAAACGCTGTAACGAGGCTCATAACCTGGCAGGAAGGCCCCCTGGTAATTTTTGCGCTCCACCAAAGTGTGGATGGTTTCTCCATATGTTTTTATGGCAGCCATCACCACCTCACCATGAGCATCCTGAAGTTTTTTGGGCGCAAAAGCAGATTCAGCGCCGCGGGCGAGGGCTGTTTCATAAGCTTTCTCGGCATCGTCAACCCACAGAGCCAGCACCTTAACACCATCACCGTGCTCGGCAACATGTTTGGAAATTTCAGTACCCGGCAGCAAAGAGGAGGTAAGTACTATGCGGATTTTATCCTGCTTAAGCACATAACTAACCCGATCACGCACACCGGTTTCAGGACCGGCATAAGCTACCAGTTCAAAACCTAGTGCTGCCTGGTAATACATGGAGCTTTGCTTGGCATTTCCGACGTAGAGCTCGAGGTGGTCGGTGCCATTGATAGGAAACGAGTCGGTTGACGTAACCAGACTCTTATCAGGAGTAGTTGACACGATCTAGATTGAATTTTAAATGGAAAGAATGGCACAAAAGTACGGGATTGCGCCATTAGATAGTATACAGAAATACCACTCAAAAAACGGCGCGCATATTCAGGCTCAATCGAACATCGCTGGCCTCCTGAGTAGTTTGGCGCAAATAAATCACAACATCCACCGAAAAACGAGGCTGTTTGAAAAAGCGCTTTACATCCGCCAGGGAAGGAATCAATGGTAAAACATTATTGGTATCAAAAGGGGCAGGTTCCCGGTAGGCGATTTCCACATAATCATTTGGGTTTGACTCGTCATACACCCGAACGGAAATACGATCTATAACGCTCAGATCTGCATCTCCAAAAACACCGCCCAAACTGGCAGAACCATTCACTACCCTGGAAATTTCCTCTTCCGTTTTATTGACTTCCTGCAAATAACGCTCCCAATTGGAAGGGATATTTTTCAATTGGAAATGGTGGGTATCAAACACTCCAATGCCCGCTGGAATAACGAAATCCCGCTCAAAAAGCATGTCAAACCCAGGCGCCTGATCTGCTTCCTTGTTGCAAGAAACACCGAAAAAAAATGTCAACAAGCCTAATACCCAGGCATAAATCCAATTTTTCATGGCTAAATGATGTATGAACAGGGAAAATGGTTGCCCGGGCGTGTAATTTTGCCCCGATTTAATGACTTAATCAAGGAACTATGAAATACCTGATCACCGGACTGGGCAACGTAGGTTATGAATACGATGGAACCCGCCATAATATTGGATTCGAGGCGGTAGATTTTCTCTGCAAAGAACTGGGAGGAGAGTGGAAAGGCAATACTCATGGCGATTTGGCTGAGGTCAAATTCAAAGGCCGAACCTTGATATTGCTAAAGCCTAATACCTACATGAATCTGAGCGGAAAGGCTGTGCGGTATTGGTTGCAAAAAGAAAAAATTACGGTTGAAAACAGTCTGGTGCTACTGGACGACCTGAACCTGGAGTTTGGCAAACAACGTCTGCGCGCCAAAGGCTCTGATGGCGGTCATAACGGCCTAAAAAACATTCAGGAACTACTGGGTACCGATGCCTATCCGCGTCTGCGCATTGGAATCGGAAGCAATTTTTCCAAGGGCAAACAGGTCAATTTTGTGCTCGGCAAATGGACAGAAGATGAAAAAGCGGAGCTGGTACGAATCCTGGAAAAATCTGCAGAGGTGGTCAAAACCTTTGTTACCATAGGATTGGAAAAGGCCATGAATGCTACCGGGAAGTAGGACTTTTCCCAATTTAACGTTTCTACAAAAAACTTTCAAAAACATTTGTAGTACTTTCGCCATTGTAAACTAAAACAATGCACATTGCTATGAAAAATCTGAAGATCAACTGGTGGCGTGTCGCCATGTTTGCCCTCACTTTCGGAATGATGGCTTTGCAGGCTTGCAGCCTCTTTAAGCCTAAGTGCAATTGCCCGCACTTCTGATCAGTTCAAGCTTTCTGATCATTTATTCCGGGATGAGCATCAGCTCACCCCTTTTCATTATTGTGGTTTACCTCTTCATATTCATCCAGCAACAAATCCTGCGGTAGTGATTTGGTTGCCCGCGCTCCCAATTCTTTAATTTTCTCAGCCTTACCAATCAAGGTATCACCAGGCCGGGCGGCATTAGTCAGCTTGTGCATGGCATCGTCATAGGCCGACCTGGCATTGTCCAGCCGGGTTCCAATCATGCGCAAATCCTCCACAAAAGCCACAAACTTATCATATAACAAACCGCTTTGTCTGGCAATCTCAAGCACCGATTTGGCTTGCTTTTCCTGTTTCCACAGGTGAGAAACTGTGCGCAGGGTGGCCAGCAGGCTGCTGGTACTCACCAGCACTATATTCCGCTCCAAAGCATCCGTAAACAACCTTGGATCTGCCTGTGAAGCCAACGACAAAGCGCCGTCCAAAGGCACAAAAAGCAATAGATAGTCCGGTGTATTGATCTGATAAAGCGTCTGATAATTGGTGCGGCTAAGGTTCTCCACATGATTGCGCAAACTGTTCACATGCGCTTTCAGGTGTTGCTCCTTTTCCTGCGGATCGGCGGCATTAAAATATCGTTCGAAAGCAGTGAGCGACACCTTGGAATCCACCACAAGTTGCTTATTTTCAGGAAGTTGTATAATAAAATCCGGCCGCTTGGCAGCCCCGTCATCATTTTTATACGTAGCCTGACTAAGGAAATGCACCCCTTTTTGCAAACCAGATTTTTCCAAAAGGGTTTCCAGCTGGAACTCGCCCCAATCTCCCTGCACCTTGCTTTGCCCCTTTAGTGCAGTTGCCAGGTTGTGTGCATCAGCACTAAGTTGCTGGTTTAGTGTATGCAACTGCTCCAGTTCCTTTTTCAAACTGGTTTTTTCCCGGGTTTCTTCCAGAAATTTACGCTCAACGTTTTCTTCAAACTCCTTGATCTTTTCTTTGAGTGGAGTCAGCACATGTTGCAATTGCTGAGCATTTTGCGCCGTAAAGCGCTCTGATTTTTCCTCTAGCAACCGGTTGGCAATATTTTCAAATTCAGTTTTGAATTTAGCTTGCAGCTGTTCCAGCTCCTGCCTTTGCCCTTGCAATCGGTCTTCCAAATGAAAAACCTGTTGCTCCCGGGCCGCCAGTTGTGCATGCGCGTCGCGAACCTCTTTTTCTCTGGCCACCAAATCCTGACGCATCCTTTCCAATTCCTCCACAATAGCCAGATGCAGTTCCCTTGGTACAAATTGATCCTTATCCGGGAACTGAATGGCCTGTCCACCTTGTTGACGCATCATCAAAACGACCAGAACAATGACCAATATACCGCCCAATAAAAAAAGGAGTGTGTTGTCCATATCTCTGTTTTTAGATGGACAAAAATAGACCCGATTTGACTTTTTGTTTATTTTTGGACAACATTTTAAAGAAAATGTTTTGAATTACAGTCTATGCACCTTTACCCTTCTTTCAGCTTAGGTAGTTTTTGGAGCTCAAAATCAGGCCAATTACTGTCCTTTTTCATGCTTTTTAGCAGTATTTTTCCTGAACTCGAGGCTCAAACACTTGACCGCCACGCACAACAGGCCGCTTATCAGTTACACATTGAAAAGGCCCGTGGAGCAATAAAAATAGACGGAGACTTACAAGACGAGACCTGGAAAACTGCCGCTAAAGCAGGTAACTTCTGGCTGAAATGGCCACGCGATGGTGCGCCTGCACCAGAACAAACTGAAGTACAATGCGCCTATGACGAACGTTTCCTGTACATCGCTGTGACTGCTTACGACTCTACTCCACAACATGTCATTCAGAGTTTAAAACGGGATGTGGGTTATTGGGATTCTGATGGCTTCGCTGTAGTGCTGGATCCGGCGAATGCTGCGGTGAACGGCTATTTCTTCGGCACCTCCGCCAATGGGGTACAAAGTGAAGGGTTGCTATCCAGCAGTAGTGACGACACTGATTTTAACTGGGATAATACCTGGGTAGTCAAAACGCGTAATTATGTAGATCGCTGGACGGCAGAATTGGCTATTCCTCTTCGAATTTTAAGATATAAGGAAGGGCAAAACACCTGGGGCATCAATTTTATCCGAAACGACCTGACCAATGGTTTGTACTCTATTTGGGCGCAGGTTCCCTTTCAGTTTGATGGTGTTGACCTTGGCTGGACAGGCTCGATGCATTGGGATGCCGCACCCAGAAAAGTTAAGGGTAATTACAACCTGATACCTTATGCAACAGCCACCGCTTCAAGAGATTTTGAAGTTGGTGAAGACTGGAAGATGAAGCCCAATTTGGGTATGGATGCTAAAATCGGGATTGGATCCGGTTTGAATCTGGATGTAACGGTGAATCCGGATTTTTCACAGGTAGAGATTGACGAACAGGTGGTCAACCTGACCCGCTTTGATGTACAATTGCCTGAAAAACGCACCTTTTTTCTGGAAAATGGCGATCTGTTTGGCAATTTTGGTATTCCGCCCATACGCCCGTTCTTTTCCAGAACCATTGGTTTGGATGCTGATGGCGCCCCTTTACCCATGATGGAGAACTGCAGTCAGATCAATATTCCAGAAATGCCGGTTTGGAACTTTTTTACACCTCACTGAATGGTCAGTGGTCGGGGTGGTTAACGCATCACAGGTCTTTTCAACAAGGCATTGAGGGGCAAAACTGGTGGGGAAACATTGGTGGACAGTATCGGGTACGCGGGTTTTCGTGGCTGACTGATTTTTTGCACATGGGCGAAAACTATTATGCAGACCTGGGATTTGAACGCCGGATTGCGAACTACGATGTACAGAGGGATACCAGTATTCGGCTGGGGTATAATTTCTGGTTTAACGCCCTTGGTTACCAGATTTTTCCCAAAAACAAGGGTAGCAGGGTAAATTTCACAGAAATAGGCGCCGAATTATTTCAGGTATTGAATCCTGATGGAACATTTAATGAATCGTCTAATACATTCAAGATTACCACCAATTTCAAGAATACCAGCGAGGTATCGGTTTGGGTGAATCCAAACTGGGCAAATGTGCCCGTAACTTTCAAGTTCGACGATTCTGAGGACCTGCTGGTGTGTCCACCCTTACCAATAGATGCTTACCAGTTTGCCTCTGCCGGTGTTGAATGGAATTCAGATTACCGAAAAGCGTTTTTTTACAGTTTTAATGTAGGCGCAGGCGAATTTTACAACGGCAGCCAGTTTCAGTCCGGCGTATCTTTTACTTGTCGCTTTCAGCCCATTATGAACATTGCCATCAGGGCGCAATACAACAAACTGGACTTCCCCCTACCCTATTGCGATGTGGAGTTTTTCAATATTACTCCGCGCATTGAGGTGTTTTTTGCCAAAAATATCTGGTGGACTACCTTTATACAGTACAACACACAAGCAGACAATTTCAACATCAACAGCCGTTTTCAGTGGCGATTCCGGCCAATGAGCGATTTGTTTGTGGTGTATACTGATAATTACGGGGTGGAAAACCTTGGCGTAAAAAACCGGGCCATGACCATGAAGCTGAATTACTGGTTCTGACGGGTTAATCGTCCAGTTTACGCCAGAATATTGGTCGTTTAAATCGGAGATTGCCGTCTTTATCCCGAACAGGTTCCAGTGGAGCAAACGCATACAACAGAAAGGCAGGATACTGCCGGCGTTCGTCCCATAGCCAGTCTTGTACCAAACGCAGGTCCATTACTTCACTGCCCTGCAGCCGGCGGTGAACAATGGTGGTTTTTTCCTCATAGGTTTCAGGATCAAAGGTAATGACGGTATCTGTGCCGGATATTTGCTTAATCCTTTCCGACAGGGGAATGACGTTCCAGTAGCCCTGTTCGCGCACCTTGAAGCCGGGGTCAGAAACTACGCGGTCGAGGTATTGCTGCATCACCGGGGGCTTGAAATCTTTGTATGGTTTGAGGGAGTTTAACGGCGGCATATTTTCTCTGGTACGCATCCTTCTGGCCCAGGTGATGTGTTTATCCGTCATGAAGGATTTATAAGGATTTTTGCGACTATAAGGGGGCATTTTAAACCAAAATGGATGATACCAATAAGCGGATTCCAAATCCAGGGCTCCGTATTCCCTTTGAAGTACCGGAGCGAAGGCGTGGGTATAAAGCTCAAACTCATCCGATTTTTGTCTGTAAAACAGCAGCTGCTTTACCCGAACTTTTTGGATAGATTCTCCAGACCAGCAATACCTGATTACAGCATTCCGCTCCATAAAGGTCTCAGGATCAATGACGGTAACGGTGTCTGCAAAATTGACTCTGCCCGCCCGTTCCTCCCAAGTAAGTGGTCGTGAACTATCGGGATGAATAAACACCTGTTTTCTTTCATCAAAAAGCAGAGCAAGCAGTTTATTCCCCAACAGAAGTTCCGATTCATCATCAGGCTTTGTGGCATGATTAATCATTTTGAGTTGTGCACTGGAACAGGTAGCTGCATAAACACTATCCGGGGCGGTAAACTCCGGTTCCAGCCAAAAAACCAGATCAATTTCAGCTGCCCAGATAACATCCGGATCGTTTAATATAGACTCATATTGGGCAGGCAATATAACAGGGAAACAAAATAGTCCAAGCAGTTGGATATACAATTTCATAGGCCTGAAAACGTTGGAATAGGGTATACTGATATACATATGGTACCTAAAAACTGTTTTACCGGAATGAAATCAATGTACTTCGTCCTGTTGTTCACCATTGTGCACCTGGCCGCCAGGGCTCAGGTGGCGGTTTCACTGGATAAAGTAAATGTGCTGTATCCTGCTGGCGCTGAAAATACCATGACTGTCGTTGTTACAGATGTGCCGGATAGCAATCTGGTATTGGAGCCCTCTTTTGGTGAAATAAAGAGGGTTTCGCAGGGGCATTATGTTTGGCAGATCTGTGGAAGGGACACCAATGTAGCTACCCTGATTATCAAAGATTTACGCAATAACGAGGTAATAGCAACAAAAACCTACCGGGTTAACATGATACCCATACCGGAGCCGATGCTGGGCAGTAAAAAAAGGCATGACCCAAGGCCAAACGGGGAGTTCAAAACCCAGGGCGGGCTGGCATTAGTCCTTAATAAGTTTGATTTTGATTTGAAGTGCGACATTGTCTACTTCGACCTTCAATACATTACCAAGAACATGGATAGTGTGGTTAAACGCAACTCAGGCGCCCGTTGGAATTCGGAAGTGCAAGAGCTAATAAATAAGGCAAAAACCGGAGATATCTATGCTTTTTACCACATAGCCTACAGGTGTGGTTGCGATCCAATGGTTCGCTTCCTTTCAGATGACCTGATATTTACCATCAAATAATGAGAATTACTGTGCCTGTCCGGCATTTTGCTCAAACTCTTTGATGAGTTCTTCCGGCGATTTACCCAATTGTTTCAGGGCATTTTGCGCATCGTCGGTGAAATCAGGATCGTTGGGATATTTGGCAAGGAAACTTTCGTAAGTGGTCTTAGCCTGATCCAATTGATTCAGGTCGTTTTCCTGAACAAATCCAATCATGAACAGCGCGGTGGGCGCTTTTTTATGTTGTGGGTATTTATCCACCACTTTTTGGTACATTTCAATGGCTTTTTGCGGCTGTTGGACTGTTTTAGCCAGGCCGGCAGCCTTCAGCATCAGGTTAATGTACTTGTCCGGATTGCTTTTTTCCACCAGAGTTGCCAGTTCTTCAGAAGCCTTGATAAACTCATCAGCTTTGGATTTATCCGTAACCGCAGCGCCGCCCATTGCTTTATCCAATTCGGTCAACTTCTGTTCCAGACTTGCCGCAGGATCGTTCTGGCAGGCGAACAGCAGTACACTTAAGATGGCAAACGAAAATAGTTTTTTCATAATGATGTTGAACAAGACTGGTTTTCTGAAAGCTGTAAGACGGTTAAAAATCTCCAAAGGAAAGGGACAATGCAACATTTTCCCTACCCCAGGTATTCAAATTTCCCATATGGACTTTTCACCGTTACTTTTTCTCCTGTTGCTTTTTTTACCCGGCCGATGATTCTGGCTTCGATTCCGTATTTGGCGGCTACGGCCATAATATCATCAGCGTAACGACCAGGCACATAAATTTCCATTCGGTGCCCCATATTGAAAACCTGATACATTTCGCGCCAGGGAGTCTGGCTGTTTTCCTGAATCAGGCGAAATAACGGTGGAAGTTCAAAAAGGTTGTCTTTTACGATATGAACGTCTTTAACAAACTTCAATACCTTGGTTTGAGCGCCGCCGGTTACGTGGATCAAACCGTGGATTTTCTTGCGGTAATCGCGCAAAATTTCCTGTAAAACAGGCAAATAGGTGCGAGTAGGCGACAAAATCAACTTACCAACCGTCACTTTCTGATGGCCAATGCTCACTTCATTGGTGAGTCGCTGATTTCCGGTATACACCACTTCATCCGGCAAACGCGGATCAAAACTTTCCGGGTATTTTTCTGCATAATATTTAGACAACACATCATGCCGTGCAGCGGTGAGACCATTGCTGCCCATACCTCCGTTGTATTCCGTTTCATAGGTAGCCTGTCCGAAAGAAGCCAGTCCAACAATCATATCGCCGGAACGGATGCTGGGAACAAGCACATCGCTGCGTTTCATCCTGGCGAAAGCCGTGAATCCTACATCAATGGTGCGTACGATATCTCCTACATCGGCGGTTTCTCCGCCGGCCAGGTGCATCTCTACTCCATGTTGACGCATATTGTCGACAAAATCTGATGTTCCGCGAATTACGGCGGCTATGACTTCAGCAGGGATGAGTCCTTTATTTCGACCGATAGTGCTGCTCAACATGATATTGTCCACACAACCGGCGCAGGCCATATCGTCCAGATTCATTACAATAGCATCCTGGGCTACGCCCGGCCAAACAGACAGATCGCCGGTTTCCTTCCAATAAAGGTAAGCCAGACTGGTTTTGGTGCCTGCCGTATCTGCGTGCAGGAGGTTGCAGTACCTGGGGTTACCTGCTGCCAAATCGGGTAATATTTTGCAAAAAGCATTGGGATACAAGCCTTTATCCAAATGCTTGATTGCTGCGTGAACTTCTTCTTTGGAGGCCGAAACGCCTCTCTGATCGTATTTTGTGGCCATGAGTTGGTGGAGCATTTGGGTTATTTAAGGGTCATTGGGGTCATTTAGGGGTCATTTAGGGGGCTTTGGGTGGGTTATTTATCCCAGCTTCTGAATCGGGCTGTTTGATCGTAGATATGGTATAGAATAGCCTTATCCAGTTCAGTGAAGGTTTGTTTGCGGCGACTCATGACCAATTCGGCGGTTTCGCAGGCATCCTGAAATTTATAAGTTCGGTAGCCATCCGGTCCGCCCCAGGAAAAATCCGGGATAAAGTTCCTGGGAAATCCGGCGCCATAAATATTAGCAAACACACCAACCACCGTACCTGTATTAAACATGGTATTGATGGCGCATTTGGAGTGATCTCCCATGATCAATCCCACAAATTGCTGTCCGCTTTTTTCGAAACGCTCTGATACATAGTCCCAGAGTTTTACTTCTGAGTAGTTATTTTTCAGGTTTGAGTTATTGGTATCGGCCCCAAGGTTGCACCATTCTCCCAACACAGAATCGCCCAAATAACCATCATGAGCTTTATTGGCATTGGCCATGAAAATAGAACGAGTGATCTCTCCTCCTGCCCTGCAACCAGGTCCGAAAGTGGTTGGTCCGTAAATTTTAGCGCCCATTTTCAGGATACAATTTTCACCAATGGCAATAGGACCACGCAACATACAGCCTTCCATTACCTCTGTTCCCGCGCCTATGTAAATCGGGCCGGCATTGAGGTTCAGGGTGCAATACTCCATGCTTACACCCTCTTCCAGAAACAGGTTCTCCAACGGACCCACAATTTGGTTGGTATGGGAAACCGGGGTGGACTTTCTGCCTGAGGTAAGCAGGCTAAAATCATCACGCAGAGCTTGTTCATTCATGCGGGTAAGTTCCCACAGCCGGTTGATTTTAACCACAGACGCCGAAGAATCCAGTTCAATGCCTTGCAAAGCATGTACCTCTTCCTCACCAAGCAATAGCTCAAATTGCGCTTCATTCAGTCTGGCCGCAATCAATTCACCTTCCAGCAATAATGCTTCATTCAATCCAAGCGACTCAATACTTTTGCACAATGCGTCATTGGGAATTACGCCTCCGTTAATGATCAGGTTTTCCTCCCCAATGTGAATAGGGTACTTTTCCTGCAAATATTCCTGCGTTATGTAGGAAACAGTGCCGCTCAGGCGGCGCTCCCATTTTTCCCGAAGGGTAAGGATTCCTACCCGCAACTCACCCATGGGGCGGGTTGCTGTAAGGGGCAGCAGGTGATCCCTGGCATCTGTATCAAATAAAATGATGTTGGCCATGTGTATTTTCCTTTGTTTTCGGATAACCTAAGGTGAAAGACCGAGGGTCTGGCGACGTAACGGCGGGACAAATTTCCGAAATAAAAAAGTCCCAATATGCACAGATGCCTATTGGGACTTTTAAAAAAATTGAAAGTCGACAATTACTTGGAAAATTTACCAAAGCGCTTGTTGAACTTGTCGATACGACCAGCGGTGTCAACCAGTTTGATTTGACCGGTGAAGTATGGGTGGCTAAAGGAAGAAATCTCCATTTTTACCAACGGATACTCTTTACCGTCTTCCCAAGTAGTTGTTTCTTTGCTTGCGGCGCAGGATTTACCCAAAAAGGAATCATCAGTAGAGATGTCCTTGAACACCACAAGACGATAGCTGGCCGGATGAATATCTTTTTTCATGACACTATTTTGCTGAAAAATGGTTGCAGACTTGAATTCAAAAATTCGAGCCGCAAAAGTAGAACTTTTCAGGCGATTCCACCAAATTTTTTTGAAAAAACCTGAAAAAACATTACTTACCTTTTTTCTTTTCCTCCTGGAACTTAATCACCTGGTCCATTACATCGTTCAGTTGCTCGGCGCCCACACGTTTCATCAGGATTTCATGGTTTCTGTTCAACACAAAAATCTGTGGCGTGGTTTGAACGTCATACAAGGTTTTGTACTTGCTTTTGATGAAAGGATCGTAGGTGTTGTAAAAAATATTATCGTCAAATCCTTTCTCTTCTACCCCTTTCCAGCAAGTATCGTGTACTTTTTCGTAGGTATTGGATTCTTCTTTGGAGGTAACCACCCCAGTGCAAACCGCGAATACCTTTACGCCACGATCCTGATATTTCTTGGCAAACTCAACCATGTGCGGCGCCGCTTTTTTGCAGTGTCCACAATCAGTAGCCCAGAAAAACAAAACGGTATAATCTGCATCCACATCCCAAAGTGAACGGGGTTGATTGTTGCGATCGGCTACAACGATATTGGGAGCAACTTTACCAATCAGAATAGGTTCCAGCCGTCGGGCATTATCGCAGATTTTTTCCAGATCTTCCTTTTTGGTCCAGGAAGCCTGGCCTTTGCAGTAGTATTCCTGGGCAATATGCACATAACAGGCATCAAAGCCCACGATATTCGACTTGGCGTAGTAGTTGAGGAAATGGATGAGGTAATACTTGTAATTTTCCCCGTTGTATTTTCCTTTCAGCTGGCCAAATAACCAATCGAGTGCCAGGTTTACGGTATCAGGATGCTGAGGTGTAAGCTTGGTGATGAAGTATTCCACCTTATTGTGCAGCACCGGGCTCCGCAACAAAGAAGGATCTGCTATGTCCATGTTATCGAAGAAGTGCGCACGAATCCAGTTGAATTTCTTTTTGGCTACTTCTTTTTCATCACCCTTGAAATCAGGCACCTCGGGATCAATAGCAGCTTTTACAATTTTGGCCCCCATGCTGGCTGGATGCTTGGTGATAAGATCCTGCTGGTATTTTTTTACTGATTTATCTATCTCAGTGATCTTTGCAGCCACTTTGGCGGAATCAGCCGGTTGACCTTTTAATTTGGCTAATTGAGCGCGCAAGGAATCCGCTTCAGGGCGCTGTTTGTTCAGATAGCGCAGGTATTCATAAAACGCATCGTTGTCTGCAGAGCCTTTGAATTTCATCTTGTTGATGGGATCCTTGGCATCTGTATTAATGGTAATTTGCTGGTTTTTATCGTCCAGCAACAGTTGAATGAAGCTGTTGTCAGGCTTCAGCACCAGCAAATAAACACCGGCCGGGAACAGAGTATCGGCTTCGAAGGTAAAATAGCCATCTGTGCCGAGGGAAACGGTATCTTTTACGTATTGCTTTTCGCCATAATGGAATCCGATAACCAGTTCATTGGCGGTGTAGTTATCCAGTTTGACCCTGATTTTATAGCCTGGTCCACCGGAGGCAAAAACTGAGCTGGAAAGTAAGATGGGAAAAAGAGATAGAATGAAAAGGCGTTTCATCCGAGTTGTTTTTTAACTGTTTTGAATGGAAAATCTGGAAGGTTCAGACGCACAAATATCCTATGTCGCGGCATGCTGCCTACTCGTTTTTGCAATTGTTAACAACTGTAACGAAGGGTTTAGAGCATGTTGGGGATTTTCTGACGGAGTCAAAAACTTGAGCTTTTTTCGTCAGTTTTTGCGTTTTTGAAGAAGCATAGCCTGAGTTACGTGACTGAAAAAAGGTGAAAAATGGCGGAAAAAGGACAGTTTTTGGCCCGTCAAGAAAATCCCCAACATGCTCTTACAATCCATACTGTTTGATCTTCCGGTAAAGGGTGCGCTCAGAGATGCGTAGTTCATCTGCAGCTTCTTTCCTGCGCCCTTTATACTTGGAAAGTGTCTTTTTAATGGCTTCCTTTTCAATTTCATCCATAGTTTGAGGCATATCCTCCTCCTCGCTATCGTCGAAATTGCCCGTGTTGTTGGATGGATCAATAATAATGGGTCGAACCCGGTCGTGTTCCAAGGTTTGAAACCGTTGTGTGCTGTTTGACTCACGCAAAAATCCTGACTCTTCAAACTGTGGTTCAGCAAAATTGCCCAGACCTGAAGGAATTTGTTTAAGATTGCTGATTTCCGGCATGCGCAGATTGTTGCTTTCCACGAGTTTGTAAAACATGGACTTCAAGTCGTTCAAGTCGTTTTTCATGTCAAATAGCACCTTGTACAGCAGTTCTCTTTCCTGAAAATCCGAACTGCCCTTGGTGTATGACCCTGATTGTTGACTTGGCACTGGCAGATGACGGTTGAACAACTGCGGCATGGTTCGCTGCAGGGATTCGGCTGTAATCATGCGTTCTTCAGACAACACGGAAAGCTGTTCCGCTACGTTTTTGAGTTCCCTGATGTTTCCTGGCCAATGGTAATTTTCCAGAACCAGTTCGGCACGTTCGTCCAAACGCACTGTTTGCATACGGTATTTCTCGGCAAAATCGCCGGCAAAACGCCGGAAAAGAACCGGAATATCGTCAGGACGTTCTTTTAGAGATGGTACTCTGATCGGAACTGTATTGAGTCGGTAAAACAAATCTTCCCGGAATTTGCCTTTACGTACAGCATCTTCAAGGTTGACATTTGTAGCTGCAATAATCCGCACATCTGTTTTCTGCACCTTGCTGGCGCCTACACGAATGAATTCACCGGATTCCAGCACACGGAGTAAATACGCCTGGGTATCATTGGGCATTTCCCCAATTTCATCAAGGAAAATGGTGCCGCCATTGACAGTTTCGAAATAGCCTTTGCGTTCGCCTGCCGCTCCTGTGAAAGAGCCTTTTTCATGACCAAACAACTCCGAATTAATGGTGCCTTCCGGTATGGCGCCGCAGTTGACAGCTATAAACTCATTGTGTTTCCGGGAGGAAAGCGCATGTATTATCTTGGAAAAAGCTTCTTTACCTACCCCGCTTTCGCCAGTAATAAGTACGGAGAGGTCGGTAGGCGCCACGCGAATAGCGGTTTCCAGGGCAGCGTCGAGTGCAGCCGAGGTGCCTACGATCCCAAAACGGGCTTTTATAGCTTGAAGGTTACTTGCCACAGTTTCAATAATTATAGGACCAACATAATAGCTCCTTGCTTTTCCGGGGAACGGGGTTTCATCCAACAACCTCCCCCAACAACGTGGCGCTGGTGGCATCCTTGATCTGTACCAGCACGTATTCTCCTGGTTTCAGACCTTCTTTTTTAGGGAAAACACACATCTTATTTTGGGAATTACGGCCGCAAAAATCCTTATCTGAACGACTGGAATCGCGTTCAATCAATACTTTGAACGTTTTCCCGATGTCTTTTTGATTGTGCTGCAAACTCAGTGTGTTTTGCAAACGAATGACCTCGTTCAACCGTCTCTTTTTTACATCCTCCGGGATATCATCAGCAAACTTGCGGGCCGCCAGGGTGCCAGGGCGTTCGGAGTAGGCGAACATATACGACATGGAGTATTTGGAAAACTCCATAATAGACAGGGTATCCTGATGTTCTTCCTCTGTTTCGGTACAAAAACCGGTAATAATATCGCTGGAAACGGCCGCATCCGGCAGAATATTCCAGATACTGCGCATCCTGTCCATATACCAGTCACGGTCGTAAGTACGGTTCATCAGATCCAGAATCCGTGAGTTGCCTGATTGTACCGGCAGGTGAATGTATTTGCAAATATTTTCGTGTGCTGCCATGGTATGCAACACTTTATCCGTCATGTCCTTGGGGTGACTGGTACTGAAACGCACCCTCAGATCGGGGTGAATCCGGGCGGTCATATCCAGCAAATCTGCGAAATCAGCTTTTTCTCCACTTTCCGGGTTTTCCCATTTGTAGGAATCTACATTTTGACCCAGTAGTGTAACCTCGCGATATCCTTTATCAAATAAATCCTGTGCTTCAGCTACCACGCTGAATGGTTCACGGGAGCGCTCGCGGCCGCGTGTGAAAGGCACTACGCAGAAGGAACACATATTGTCGCAACCACGCATAATGGAGATGAAAGCCGTTACACCATTAGAATCTAAGCGCACTGGGCTGATGTCTGCGTAGGTTTCTTCTCTGCTAAGCAATACATTCACCATGCGTCCACCTTCTTCGGCTCCGCCAATAAGGTTAGGCAGATCGCGATAAGCATCCGGGCCTACTACCAGGTCAACAAGTTTTTCTTCCTCCAGCCATTTCTTTTTGAGTCGCTCTGCCATACAACCCAGAACACCAACTTTAACACCGGGGCGTTCGCGTTTGATAAGTTCAAACACTTTCAGCCGTTTGCGCACGGTTTCTTCGGCTTTTTCCCGAATGGAGCAAGTATTCACCAGAATCAGGTCACTTTCTTCCATGATTCTGGTAGGCGCATACCCTATGTCGCCAAGGATACTGGCTACAATTTCCGAGTCGGAAAAATTCATCTGACAGCCGTAGCTCTCAATGTAAAAATGCTTCAACCCGGGAGTGTTTCCCATGGCCGGGAACTCCTTGAAAAAGACGCTGCCTTGTTTGGCCTCATCAATGGTTTTTACCCCTTCGAGGGTTGGATTGGTATCGTACAGCATAATTTTTCTTCAATTACCCAAGGTAGGGCTTGAGTTCGTTCAGGGTTTTTCGGGCTCTGAATGCATTGAATCCGCAAACGAGGCCAATCACCAAACAGGCAAAGGCCAAACGGCCCGGAATCAGGTGTTTATCCGGATCATTTAACAGCACCATTTCAGCGTTAGCAATGGAAATTGAATCACCCGATTCAATCATTTTTTGAATCAATGCTTCCTGTTCCTGTTGCAGGTTCAATGCCCAAAGGAACAACCCGAGTGCCACAACCAGAGCCACACCTGCAATCCAGGAGTAATTACGCAACTGACGCTTCAATGGCCCCTGTGAACCAACGGCAATGATGCGGTTAATCGTGTCTTCGCCAATACCCCTGTCTCTCAGATAGGTAGCAACCTCAGCAAAGCTTGAGCCAGTTTCCAGCATGTCGGCGCCATGTTGGAGGGCAGTTTCTTCATCCAGCTGATTTTGATTCATTTTTGCAGATCAATTAAACCGCAAAGGTAAGGTAAGTGTTCCGCATAAATGCCAGAATGTCACCCGGGGAGGCAAAAAAAATGTCATTCCGTCACCAATCCTTCTTCAAACGGGATGGACGGTTGGCGGGGGCGAGTTCGCGGTAGGCGCCTGCATTTTTTTCTTCTGCTGCTTGAACGGCCTGATCCAGCAGCGCACGAGCCTGTGCAGCGTTCATATTAGCGGGAGGAATATCAGGCTTCCGACCCGTTTGTGCCTGGTCCAGGTATTGTTGTCTTGGCCGGTTGGAAGGAGGTGGAGGTGGTGGGGGCGGAGGAGGTGGTGAAGGGGGATCAGGGGTAAGTTTTCGTTTAGCGATTTGCAGATTTTTCTGGGCATCCGGCTGAGCCGGCATTAGTCGCAAACTGCGCTCGTAGGCATCAATGGCTGCGCGGTAATCAGATAGCAACAGACAGGCATTACCCAGGTTGTAAAGTGCATCTGCTTTTTGTTGGTTGGTCACACTGCGTTCGGCTGCCTCCTGGTAAAGTTTTACGGATAGATCCAGGTCCTGATTCAGGTAAGCCGCGTTGCCTGCATTATATTTTCCGGTAACAGTTCCAGATCGCATGTACACACTTTGTGCTTTTTCAAAATCTCCCTTATCGTAATGTTCCTGCCCCTGACGGAGCAATTGATGTTCATCCTGTGCGGAGACGTTCCATGCTCCGAGCAGCAAAACCATGATACCCACCGATTTTTTCTTCCACCACATGATTTGTTCTGTAATCAGCAGCAAAATAGCCGCCAGAAGGAACCATTGGAACCAATAAACTTTTTCTGTTTTGGTTTGCAGGCTTACGGTGCGTTTTTCCAGGCTTTCAATGGCTTGTTTGAGTGTAGACAGCGCTTGTTCCGGGTTGCGCAAATGCAACGCCTCTCCCCCACCCGCCTGCGCCAGCGTGCGCAGGAGCGTTTCATTGGCGGTGGTTTGCACTGTTTTACCCATACCGTCCTTACGCAAGCCCTTGGAAGGATCAGGAATAGGAACACTTCCGGCATTCCCCACACCAACGGTGTACAAGGTGATCCCGGCAGCATTAGCCTCCCGCACTTTTTGTGCTGCTTTTTCCTCATGGTTTTCGCCATCGCTAAACAGGATAATGGCTCTACCGCCGGGCTCATCCGTTTCCAGCATTCGGGCGGCCAGTTCCACCGCCGCCCCGATGTCGGTGCCCTGGTCGGTGATGAAGTCCGGCTGGGCATTTTGGGCAAACATGAGCATTGCTTCCAGATCGGTCGACAAGGGCATTTGAGGGAATGCTTCACCGGCAAAACACACCAAACCAACTTGTTCGCCATCCAGGACCGGCGCCAAACGGCGTATAAATTGCTTGACTACTTCCAGGCGATTTGGCTGTATATCCTGAGCCAGCATACTATTGGAAATGTCCATGGCCAGAATGATATCGGCGCTTTTTTGTTCAGTGTCAGCTACTTTTTGAATAGTTACAGGACTAGCAATGGCCACGATGACCAACACAATGGCCAGACCAAACATCACGTTTTTGGTCCAAAAACGCCAGGGAGAAAATCCTTTGAGCAATCGTTCCTCCAGGGCTGGCGAACCCAGTCTGCGCAGGGTGCGTCTGCGCCAGCGCCAATAAGCCCATAGCAGTATTAGTTGCAGAATGGGAGCTATGGCCAACAGGTAAAGAAGATCCGGACTTTCGAAGTAAAACAAGGGAGGAGGATGTTTGAAGGGTTTGAGGGGTTTGAAGGGGCAAGCCCCCTTGGGGGTTTGGGGCTGGGGGCTAGGGTTACACCGTTATTACCCGGAGAGGTCCCCAGCGAAGGGAGAGCTCCAGGAGTAGCAGACAAAAAGCCGCATTAAGAAACCAGAAAAACATTTCTGAGGTACGTTTTACCGACTTTCTGACCACTTTTGTTTTCTCCAGATTTTCCACTTCATCATAGATACCCTCTAAATCTGCTGTTGTTTTTGCCCGGTAAAACTTGCCGCCGCTGAGCGCTGATAGCTGTTCGAGGGACTTGGTATCAAACTTCATCTCCCGGGTGGCAAAACTGTACGTGCCGAGTGGCCCCTGCTGAGTGGGCGACAAGACCAAGCCATCACTTCCCAATCCAATAGCATATACCGGAATACCCAGCGCTTTGGCGGCGGCAGCTGCTGTGAGTGGACCTAAATCGCCGGCATTATGTTCGCCATCTGTAATGAGCAAAACCAGCTTGCCTTTTGATTTGCTTTTATCCAAATGACGCAAAGCAGTTGCAATACCCATACCTATGGCAGTACCATCCGGCAACCGGCCTACCTGGATATTGTTGATAAAAGCCTGTAAAATCCGTCGGTCGCTGGTGAGTGGGCACTGTGTGAAAGCTCCACCCGAAAAAAGCACCAATCCTAGCTGGTCATATGGCCGGCGATTAACAAAACTAACAGCCATTTCCTTGGCTACTGTCAATCTGTCCGGACGAAAATCTTTAGACAACATACTGGGCGATACATCCATCACCAGCATTATATCTACTGATTCCGCCACTACTTCTTCTTCGTGCCATAACAATTGCGGACGCGCCATGGCCACTACAACCAGTGCAATAACCACCCAGCGAATGTACTGAATCCAATTTCGGGCATAAACCACCCAGGTTTTCACCCCACGCATTGCTTGGAGCCTCGATACCTGCAGGGTGACATGCCGCTTGCGTGCCGCCATCCGGTACTGAAACATCAGCCAGGGTAGCAACAAAAGTAGCAGAAGCCAGTAAGGCTGAGCAAAAGTCATACGGAGTGAGTGAGTGAGTGAGTGAATGAGTGAGTGAGCGATTATCGAACCAGCCCCATCGGGGCGACATTACAGTAGCCGATCGGGTGGTGATTGAGGGTTGGCGTTCATGTTCGTGGCAACGGGCGTTTTCGGCGGCGGCCCGGAATGATATGAATGAATCAGTATTTGAGCCTTTTCAAGTACAGATTCATGGATGTCTTGAGCGGGTTGTTTTTGAGCGTATTTCACCAAATCTGCCTGCTGCAGCAATTGTTCCACCTGGGTTTGCAGAACTTTGGGCGCCTCTTTTTTTTGAAGCAAAGCCGTCAATTCCAGGGTAGTGGATTCCAGGGCCGGTATGTTGAATTGGTTTTCCAGAAATTCCCGGACAATGAAGCTGAATTCCACGTAGTGTTCCTTGACCTGATTGTGTTTCCAGTATTGTTTCTGGCGCAAGGCTTGCAATTGAGCCAGGGCTTTTTCTGTGGCTGAAATGGCAATGGGCGCCGGAGCAGGAGTCTGCACTACAATCGGCGCAGGGGCAGGTTTGCGCCGATTTTTCCACCACCACCAGATGGCGCTGAGCAACAAGGCAAGTCCACCTGCGCCATAAAGCCAATAATCTACCCACGACTCCGATTCTCTTCTGATATCACGGATTTTGGCCATATCCGAAATATCACTTCCTCCCGGTGTAGGGAATACCAGAAGTTGTGTGCTGTTGGTTTCCAGCACAGTCCCGGAAGGTAATTTCACCTTTAGGGGTGGAAGTTTCAGACTTGCACTATCGAAGGCTATGATGGTAAAACGGCGCATCCACTGAGCACCGCTTCGTTTCCAGGGACTTCTACGAACGATGTTTTGCGCAGGAATCTGGTCTGACCAAGGAAAAAAATCTACATCACCTGGCTCCGCATTTGATCCATTAACAAAAACCAGCAATACCGCAGTATCCCCCATTTCTATGCGCTCAGGTTGCAGGGAAATCACCGCACCGGGTTGTGCCCAAAGCCCGATCGGCCAAAAGAAATACAGGTAAAACAGGCGCTTAACCATGGGCAACTACTTTTGAACGACGAGTGAAAAATTGCAGCAATGCCCTTGTATAAACCTCATGTGTGCCGATGCTCAAAAAATCTGCCCCGGCTTTCCGGAACATCTGCTGGGTATTGGCCCGGTGTTGTTCAAACGAATAACCGTATTGCCAACGCAACCGGGCACTGGTGGTATCCACCCAGATTTGCTCGCCGGTTTCCGTATCTGCCACGCGCAATACGCCCACATCGGGCAAATCGCGTTCCAGCGGGTCCCAGCAGTGAATTCCGATGCAATCGTGTTGCCTGGCTAATACACGCAAAGATTCCTCATAACCGTCAGCCAAAAAATCTGACAAAACGAAACAAACACAGCGCTTTTTTAAGCCGTTATGGATGTAGCGCAGGGCTTTGTTCATATCCGTTTTCCTACCAACAGGTTGTATGGTGAGCACCTCCCGGATGATACGGAGGATGTGTTGGCGCCCTTTTTTGGGCGGGATATACAATTCAATCTGATCGGAAAACAGCATCACACCAACCTTGTCGTTATTGTCGATGGCTGAAAATGCCAGTACTGCACACAATTCAGTGAGGTACTCTGCTTTAAACTGGGCATGACTGCCAAACACCGCCGAACCGCTCACATCAACCACCAGCATCACGGTATTTTCCCGCTCTTCTTCAAATACTTTCACAAAAGGCTCTCCTGTTCGCGCCGTCACGTTCCAGTCGATGGTGCGGACATCATCGCCGGGTTGATAGGAGCGCACATCGCTGAACGACATCCCTTTGCCTTTGAAGGCACTTTGGTATCCGCCGGAAAACAGGTGACTGCTGAGCCCTTTGGTTTTAATCTCTATACGCCGTACTTTTTTGAGCAACTCGTTGGCATCCATCGTTTCGCGTTTTAGCTATGACCAGAAATCAGGGAATAACAAGGGTATTTAACACCTTTCGAATAATGTCTTCCTGACTCATGTTTTCAGCTTCAGCTTCAAAACTGAGTCCCAAACGGTGCCGCAATACATCTGGGCAAATGGCTTTTACATCATCTGGCGTTACAAAAGCCCGGCGATTGAGGAAAGCCATTGCGCGTGAGGCCTTGGCCAAAGCGATGGTTGCACGGGGAGAGGCGCCATAGCTGATCAGTGGCGACAAAGCGCCCAGCCCGTATTGATCTGGCTGTCTGGTAGCAAATACGATTTGCAGGATATACTGCTCCACTTTTTCATCCAGATGGATCTTTTTAACAGCTTCCCTGGCTTGTAATAATGTTTTAATACTCAACACTTTACTCACTTCAGGCATGTCGTCGTTCAGGTTCCGGCGCAAGATTACCCGCTCATCTTCGAGGGTTGGGTAACCAATCTTCACCTTGAGCAAAAAACGGTCGGCCTGAGCCTCTGGCAAGGGGTAAGTACCTTCTTGTTCGATGGGGTTTTGCGTAGCCAGAACCAGGAATGGCTCTTCCAGCTTAAAGGTATGGTTGCCAATGGTGATTTGCCGTTCCTGCATAGCCTCCAACAAGGCACTCTGCACCTTGGCTGGCGCGCGGTTGATCTCATCTGCCAATACAAAATTGGCAAAAATAGGCCCTTTCCGGATGGTGAATTCAGAGGTAGCCGGACTGTAAATGGTGGTACCCAGCACATCGGCGGGAAGCAAGTCCGGCGTGAATTGAATGCGACTAAAATGAGCATCTACTGCATCAGCCAGGGTTTTAATGGCCAGGGTTTTGGCCAGTCCGGGCATACCCTCGAGCAAAATATGGCCCTTGGTAAATAACCCGATCAAGAGCCGGTCCAGCATATGCTGCTGACCAACAATGACGCTGGAAGTGACAGATTTGAGTTTTTCAATAAAAGCGCTCTCCTGTTTGATAAAATCCTGGAGTGCGTCCATGTTGGCGGGTGTAGGCATTAGGTTGACGTTTGCTTTGGAAACGGGAAACGACGCATATGACTTTTGATTATGTCAATGCATCAAACTTCGGGGCGAATAAACAAATATGGTGGAAAACCCTGAGATAAAAAATTGCGTTATGGTTCACAACCATACCTAATCTTTACTCAGCAAAATCAACTTTAATACACATGCACAATCCTATAATTCTTTCACCAAAACACTCTATCTTGTTATTGTTGCTGTTAATTGCCACTACAGGACATGCTCAGCAAGATTGTCTGGATACTTACGACCGGGAAGCTATTTACCTGCGAGCCGAGTTGTTTGCAGGCACGGTTTTTATCAAAAACGGCGCCTCACATTCCGTTGGATTTGCCTATCGGCGACTCAGACCTGAATTTGAACAAACGCCTCATGCTTTGCCTGTTTTAAAAAAGGCACAACGCTTGTCAAGAGCCCAGTTTTGGGTGAGTTTGGCTGGCATAGCAGGTACTGGTGCAGGCGCTTTTATGGTACTACAATCCATTGATAGTCAAGGGTATTTATCCAATGAAAAAAGGTACCGAAATGGACTAAACCTTATGCTCGGTAGCCTGGCGGTCTCTACGGCCATCAGCTTACCACTCCAAATTAAATCCAGACAACAACTCGATGATGCCATCTGGCTCAGAAACAGGGAGTTATTTGGACGGTGAACGGTGGACGGCCAACGGTGGACGATGAACGATGAACGATGAACGACGCCCCCCCACGTGAGCCATCCAACCGAACGCCTCTGCGAAAATCTGCGGGGCAATCTGCGAGAATCTGCGGGAAACCCACGTAAGGAACGATGAACGACGCCCCCCCACGTGAGCCATCCAACCGAACGCCTCTGCGAAAATCTGCGGATTCATCTGCGAGAATCTGCGGGAAACCCACGTAAGGAACGATGAACGACGACCACCCACGTGAGCCATCCAACCGAACGCCTCTGCGAAAATCTGCGGATTCATCTGCGAGAATCTGCGGGAAACCCACGTAAGGAACGATGAACGATGAACGACGACCACCCACGTGAGCCATCCAACCGAACGCCTCTGCGAAAATCTGCGGATTCATCTGCGAGAATCTGCGGGAAACCCACTTCCTAATCCGTCCAAACAAGCCTTAAGGTATGCACCGCCTGGTTATCCGCCTGAATCCTTACAAAATAAACCCCTGCCGGGATTTGCGGCGCGAGTCGGTTATCACCTTGTAACAGTTGTTTTTGGAACACTGCCCGTCCAGACAAGTCAAAAACCATCAGTTGAGCATTTTGTGCCGATAATTGCACATTAAACCAACCGGATGCCGGATTAGGGAACAATTTTGGCTCCTGCCAGACCGCATTAGGTTCATGCGTAGGCAAAAGCGTTTTCCATTGGTTATACAAACGTTGAAGCGAATCAATAGGCTCCATGCCGGTTGGCAGGGAAGGAACGTTCAGATCCAGCCACAAACTATCATCCGAATCTCCTGGTTTAGCTACCCGGATAAATGCAGAAAGGGAAGAAGTTCCATTTTGCAGGCACCGACTGTCGGCGCCAGGTACATTGGCGCCTTGTAAACACGCCATCAACCGATCAGAAAGTGATCCGGTGGCAGCCAGAAAACGGGCTTCCATGCTATCCAAAATCTGAGGCCCCAGCAAAATATTGCCTTGTATGGCATAATTGGCCCCCAATCGGTGTCCTTTCCAATCCAGACATCCATTTCCCGTCAGCGCCGCGCTGCGCGGGTGACCCTGAGCATCAAAATCCACAACCCCGTATTGACGGTTCACCCATGCGAAACCGCCCTGTGCATCGTTGGCTTTAAGCCAGGCAATGACTTCCTGTGGAGAAAGCCCTTCCTCCATACGCATGCGTGCATTGGCCTGGTTGGTGGCATTCCAGTAAGATTGGGTATGGATGGCGCCACGACCAGGGAGGATATCGCTAATGATGATAGCGCCATTGCTGCCCGGGAATTGGATATTGTCCAGACAACTCGCGCCTGCGCTGCCAATTTCACCGGTAAGCGTATCCACTGCAACGATGGAAAAAGTATCCTGGGCATGAAAATAACCGGAAAAGAACAGGAAAATAGAAAGGAGTAAGGCTTGTTTCATGTGCTGATTGATTTTGAAAACAAAAATCCGTTCTGCCAGGCATTTTTCCCAACAGAACGGATCATTTTTATGGAATGACTGTATTGGTTACAGGTTTAACAGGAAACCAATGGTGAAGTTGGCATCCCAGTCAAACACAAACTGTTTGCAACCTGTACCATCGGCAATAGCTGCGTAAATATTCAAACCAGCTTCCTGTTTAGCGCCTTCCGGTTTGTAATCAGCAGGAGCTTTGAGCACTGTGTAGCGCTCTTTGCCATTGCGAATCTGTTTAGCCAGTTCGTACGGCACACCACCGATAATGAAGCAAGTATTGCGCAAATTGGATGGTACCTGAGCCGCTTTAGACTTAACATCCTGATATACTGTGCTGGCACTCAGGTTGTTTTGGTAGTATTTGGCGCCGGGAGCTTCCAGTGCGCCACCGGGCAACCAGGAAATCTTGGTATTACCGGAACCGATATCCACCACAAAGCCGCTGTTTTTGAATTGATCCGGCAGAACGGAACGTAAAGCCAACTTGGCTTCCTGTTCAGGTGTTACAACATTTACCACATAACCCATGGATTTCAGCGCAGCATTGATTTTAGGCATGATGGCCTCCTTTTGTGCGCCTGAACTCACTACGAAGTGAATATCACGGGCTCCAACACCAAAGCCAACCATGTCGGCGATATACCTGCGCAGGCCGGCTTTTACATCTTCATCTGTAGCCAGACCTTCTTTCACCAGACTTACACCGAATTCGGCTTTTTCCAGTTTCCAGTTTTTCTGGTTATCTACTTTGATAATGAAGGAGTTAAATCCAGTGGCTCCGAGTTCCACCACACCTTTTAGTTTGCCGCCGTTTGGGGCTGGCGCACTGTAATTAAAGGCAGCTGGTGTAAAGCTTGAGCTGGATTTCCCCCAGGTTGAGGAACTTGGCGCATTGGTTGCCGGAGCGCCTTCTGCCGCCGGCGCAGATTCAGCTTGTTCAGTTTTCTCTGCAGAGTCGCCGCCTAGCCCAAGATTGGGGAGAAAGTGTTTTGCTGCAAAGTAAACACCAGCCACAATTGCCAGGGTAATCAGCAAGCGGGAGAAATTGGTTAATCGTGCCATAGTTGTTAATATTGTTGTTGGTTGTTGCTTGAATAAACCATTTGATGGCCGAAGGTGAAGGATTAGGACGTGGTCTGAGCCGTTTTTTTCTATCAACGAACCGAATTAAACGATGGCAATCCGGCGGTTTCAGACTACCGTTTCCCGGACTACTACCTACTACTCAGCTTTTTGATCCGGCAATTTCCACTTCCTTGCGTTCAATGGCCGGTACATTTTTTACTACCATATGCATGGTATTGCGGATACGCTCCTCAAAAAGCACGATTTTGCCCTTTTTGAGGTTGGTAATGGTATCCTCCATGTAGTGCCGAATGGTAATCAACTCCAATCCCTGTTCCACCTTTACTTTGAATTCGTCTGAAACAGCCTTCACAAACTTTTCAATGCGCTCAGGCACGTTGGGGACGCAAATAGTAAAAGAAACTGCTGTATTCTGCATCATATTAACAAAAATGCGCAAATCAGCCGCTTTAGCAAACAAACGGGCCATGTGATGCTCTGCCACAAATGAATAATCCAGGGTGCTGATATGCAGCAGCGCCTGATTCTTTTCCACCACTACAATTGGCGGGTAGTTATCATCCGTATCGCTGCTGATTTCCGTACCCGGCGCTGAAGGATCCAGGAAGGATTTCACAAACATGGGAATGTTCTTATTCTGCAGAGGTTTGATGGTTTTAGGGTGGATAACCTGAGCACCATAATATGTCATTTCAATGGCCTCCCGGTAGCTCAAACGATCCAGCTTGATGGTGTTATCAAAAATACGCGGATCGGCGTTAAGCACACCCGGTACATCTTTCCAAATAGTCATAGCCTCTGCATCCAGGCAATGGGAAAAAATAGCTGCAGAGTAGTCTGAACCTTCCCGACCAAGTGTAGTAGTGAAGTTTTCAGAAGTACTGCCGATAAAGCCCTGGGTAAGCACAAAGCCTCCCTGCTGCAACATTGGCGTCACTACTTTTTGGGCATTAGCTTTTGTTTTATCCCAGTTTACCCAACCTTCCCGGTAAGTATTATCCGTAGCAACCACATCGCGGGCATCCAGCCAATGGGTTTTCAGACCAATCTTGTTCAGATAAGCCGTTACGATTTTAGACGACACCAATTCGCCCATACAAACGATCTGATCGTACATATAATCGTAATTTTCGGAGGGTTTCTCTTCAATCACCCATTCTCCTTCCACAAACGTATCGTTTACGGTGGTAAAAACTTCATCACCTGCATCGAACAATTCGCGCATAATGGCGTAATGGTGTTCCTTAAGTGCCAGGTATAAATCTGTTGCTTCTCCCGTTTGTTTGGCATGTGCGGCTACCACAGCTTCCAGGGCATTGGTTGTTTTGCCCATAGCCGAAACGATAATCACAAGTGATTGATTTTGATAACGTTGCAAAATCGACGCTACATTTTTAACTCCCGCTGCGTCTTTTAGGCTCGCGCCTCCGAATTTGAAAACCTGCATTATTGAGTGAAATGATTTGATGTTGTAGATTGATACGCAAAACTTCTATTTACGCCACATTTGCGCCGGACAACGGTCTATTACAAGCGTATCAATAAACGCATCGTAATAAACAAGTTCACCGCGCAAAGTATCCGGATGAACCAATCTTCCCTGAAAACGAACATCACAAACCTTACCATTGATCTTGCATTCATTTTTGGCAAAATTGGCTCCGGTAGAAACCGTATCCGTAGTACCCCCGGCCTTATTGTACACGGTTACCGTTTCATTTCCCCGCTTTACTACAAAGCTGAGCAATTGTACGCCAAGGACTGTTTCCGGGTTAAAACTGACCAATACTGTTTCCTGCATACAAGGACAGTCAACCTGCCAGTAAAATTGATTTTCGGCCAATGTGAGACACTCATCTGCTATTTCAAACCGGCCTTCAGGACAAATACAATCATCCTTGGAACGTTCATAGCCATTGTCGCATTTGGGGCCGCAGCCGATGGAGGCGAGGAGGAGGGTCAGACATACCATGCCCGCCAATCCTGAAAATTGGGTGTTGTGCTTCATAAAGTAAGTAGTTAATGTGTGGAGCGCAAATGTATGTTACTGACAGCATTTACATACATTTCTACCAAAAACATTACTCCTCAATGGGCGGCAAATGCACCTTGGCAGTGTCATGTTCAGGCAACATGGGATTTTCTCTGGGATACTCAATTTCTTTTACATTATCCGGCCTGGCCTTAAGGTGGAGGGAAGAAACAGCCGCGTTGTTCTTTCTGAAACTTCCAATAGAAATAACCACAATCAGAGCAATCAAACTCCAGCCCAACCAATCGGCCGGCCTGAATGGCGGAGGCGGATTAAAATCAAATTGTTCAGGGTTTTCGCCCAGGTATGGCAGCGCAAATCTTCCCCCGGGCTGTATATCTGTGCTCTGATTTTGTCCGTGTAGCTGGTAATATTGGGCCTCCTTAATACGTACCTGAACCAGCTTGATCAAAGACGCCAACTCTGCAACCGCCTTTCTGAAACCATCCTCCTGAGCAGCAAACGACTTCAGCGTTTTACCATCCAGCAGAGGTTCAAAGGATTTAATTCGCGAACTTTTTTTCCAGTCGCAATCATTCAAAATCAACGGCAAAATGAGTGGGCCCAACTCTTCCCGGGCACAATCAGCTCTGCGGGCGAGCGCCAGCGCCAGGTCTTCTTCAAAACGGGCATCCCGTATGCTCCTTGCACTCACCAGAAACAGATAGATATGTGCGTTTTCCCTTCTGCGTTTCAATGGCTCCCGATACAAAACCCGTGGATCGACCGGGTAATACCAGGGCAACAAAATGCGCCAGGATAAAGGCAATGGATCAGGTGCTGGAGGAGGGGCATAATGCCAAAGATTGACCTCATCCTGCATGGGATACAGCCACTCCATCAGCCGGTCAGCAACCGCTTTTTCTTCCGGAGCATGTACGATGAATACATTGACTTTCATTTTCTTCGGCAAAAATGCAACGTTCGTCGCAAAAAGGAATGATTATCCTTGTCCGACACTGTTTTTCGCATCAAATTTGCCCCGGCCCCCGGCCCCCAAGGGGGCTAACCCCTCAAACCCTTCAAACTCATTCCTCACATTCTCTATGACCACCACTTCCGCACTATTCAACTCTGAGGGTCTGGACCCTAAAAGTCTTGAATTTTTGGCACAAGCCATTGAAAAAAACAACTTGCCCGGTTTTGATTATCTGGAATTCAAACGGGCCATTCACCAGCTAGCCGAGTTAAAACTGGATGAAGCAACCGCACATAAAAGTGCTTTCGCTACTGCTGCTACCCTGGGAATAACCAAAGAAAAACTGATCGAAACTGCCGCCTATTACCGCAACCTGGTGGAAAAAGAAAAAGACCACTTTGCCCAGGCTTTGGAAAATCAAAACGCCACCAAGGTAACCGGCAAACAACAAGAAATTAACAGGCTTCGCGATCAGATTGAACGCCACAAAGTCGAAATTGCCCGACTCCAGGATGAGATAGGCGGCTATCTGAACCAGGTAACCACAGCAGAAGAAACAGTGAAACTGGAATCTGACAAATTGGAGAAACTAAAAACCGCTTTTGAGAAGGCTCATCAGGCCGTTTTGCTGGCCATTGACAAGGATGTGGAACAGATGCATAAACATCTTGGATAAAATTATTGGAATTAAATCCAACACCCTATTTTGGCGGCATCAAAACTTGATGCCGTGAATCCAACAGATATTAAAGATCCGGAATACTTCCACAAAGTAGTGGATTGTCAATATGCCTGCCCTGCTCACACGCCGGTGCCGGAATATATTCGCCTGATTGCCGCTGAGAGATACTCAGAAGCATACATGATCAACTGGGAATCCAACGTATTCCCGGGAGTACTCGGGCGCACCTGCGACCGCCCCTGTGAGCCAGCCTGCCGGCGAGGTCGCGTGGAAGACGAACCCGTGGCTATTTGTCGCCTAAAAAGGGTTGCCGCCGATCTGAAAGGTGAGGTCAAATCCATGATGCCTCAGGGTCCATTCCCTTCAAACGGGAAAAAAGTGGCCCTGATTGGAGGCGGTCCGGCTGCTTTGACAGTAGCAAGAGACCTGGCGCCACTGGGTTATGAAATTCACCTGTACGACGAACAACCGGCTGGAGGTGGTATGATGCGAAGCCAGATTCCTTCTTTCCGTCTGCCGGAAAGTGTGCTGGATGAAGAAGTGGGATACATCCTTGCGTTGGGTATTCACACACAGTTCAGGCACTATGTGTCCAGCATGAAAGAAATGCTGGGCAAAGGCTACGATGCTATTTTTGTGGGCACTGGCGCTCCGCGTGGCCGCGACCTCAACGATCTTCCCGGCAGGACAGAAGCGGGAGGCAATATTCAAATTGGTATTGAGTTTTTGGCCAATGTAGCCTTTGAACACACCAAATCCATTGGTAAAAAAGTGCTTGTACTGGGCGGTGGCAACACAGCTATGGACTGCTGCCGCACTTCGCGCAGGCTTGGAGGAACGGATGTAAAAGTGGTTGTCCGGAGTCCAAAATCAGAAATGAAAGCCTCGCCCTGGGAAATTGAAGATGCGATCCACGAGGATATTCCGATTTACGAAAACCATGTACCCAAAGCATTTGTCACCGAAAATGGCAAACTCGTAGGTATGAACTTCGAAAAGGTAAAGGCAGTATATGACGACCAGGGCAAACGCAGCCTGGTTCCTACCGGCGAGCCAGATGTATTTTTTGAGGCCGATGATGTACTGATTGCCGTTGGCCAGGAAAATGCCTTTCCCTGGATTGAACGCGATTTGGGTATTGAATTCGACAAATGGGAACTGCCTAAACTGGATAAAACTACTTTCCAGTCTACCCTACCCCACGTATTTTTTGGCGGAGACGCGGCATTGGGGCCTAAAAACGTCATTACAGCAGTAGCCCAGGGTCACCAGGCAGCTGTTTCCATAGATTTGTTCCTCAGTGGAAAATCCCTTCACGAAAGACCTTCTCCACGCACCAACCTGATCCACCAGAAAATGGGCATCCACGAGTGGATGTACGACAGTGCTGTGGCCGCCGATCTTCGCTATAAGGTACCACATGCTGATAAGGCCAAAGCCCTGCAGGACCGTCTTCTGGAGGTGGAATTGGGTTTTAATGCCGAAACTGCCTTCAAAGAAGCCCAACGCTGCCTGAACTGTGATGTGCAGACTGTTTTCACCACCGATCGCTGCATTGAATGTGATGCCTGTGTGGATATCTGTCCAACCTCCTGCATCACCTTTACCGAAAATGGTGAAGAAGATGAACTGCGCACTCGTTTATCAGCGCCAGCCCATGATTTGAGTCAGGATCTCTATGTTTCCACCGAGCTGAAAACCAAGCGCGTGATGGTGAAAGACGAAAATGTGTGTCTGCACTGCGGTCTTTGCGCCGAGCGTTGTCCAACCTCAGCCTGGGATATGCAGAAGTACCTGTACAATACAGCCAAGGCTGGCGGCAAGGTATATGCGTGATTGTACCCCGGAATGGTATTCCGGGAAGATTACGGGATATGTACCCCGGAATGGTATTCCGGGAAGGTTAATGAGATCCATGGTTGCCGAGTAATCTTTTAGTTTCATCGAATATTTTAGGGATAAGGGATTGATTTTCCGTGTTTCGCATAGTAAAACCACTAGCTATGATCCGAAACACCCTGCAATCCTTTGCACTGGCCTTACAAAACATCCGCTCTAATCTTTTCCATACCCTGCTATCTGTATTGGGTATAGTTATTGGCGTTGCCGCACTGGTGGCAACATTTTCCCTCATTGATGGACTGGAAAAGTTTGCCCGAGATCAGATTGCGAGCAATACCAGTGTGAATGCCATTGTAGTGGAAACCCAAACCGACAAAATGATCAATAACCTGTCAGTGCGGAAAGACACGTTCCAGGTAATTGATTATGACCGCTATGTAAAATTTCGCACCAATGCTCCGTACATCACAAGGGCAAGTTTGCACAATGATTTTACGCGTGAAGTGAACGTCAGCAATCGCGACTCTTCCCTGGGCGCTATGCTGCGTTGCTTAGGTGAGAAGCCGCCCAGCGATACCATTCTCACTCATGGTATCTTGTTTTCTCCCGATGCCTTTACAGCCCGAAAACGGGAGACTGTGATTAACACCCACCTGGCAAAACTCATTGCCGGCAATCAACCTTTGGAATCTGTGTTGGGGCAAACCCTGACTGCCTTGGGGCATTCGCTTCAGATTGTGGGTATTGTGAAGGATAAAAAGCCAGAAACACCCCCTGTGGCCTATTTACCCATTTCCCTGTTATCAGATCAGGATTTGCATCGCTCCCCTCCTACCCTGTTGTTTGAGGTGGGTAAAACGGAGGAGGTTCCCTTGCTAAAGGCGGAACTGGAAAAATGGCTAAAAGCTGAGTATGCACAACAATACAGCGATTTTACCATCATGAGTCAGGATTTCTGGATTGATCAAACCTCCAAAGGATTCCTGATTTTCCGGATCATTATGGGCTTGATTATTGGCATTTCAGTGGTTGTGGGTGGCGTTGGCGTTATGAATGTGTTGTTGATTTCTGTGAATGAACGCACTGCTGAAATTGGATTGCGCAAAGCGGTTGGAGCCAAGAAAGGTGATATCCGGCGCTTGTTTTTGGCAGAATCCATTACGGTGTCTGCCTTTGGTAGTATGGTTGGGCTTTTGCTGGGTGCTGGGTTTGCTATGGCCGTTATCCCGGTCATTCGCTTTTTTGCCGATGTGCCATTCAATGCCGTACTCACCTGGAACACATTTTTCATCATTTGCTTTGTAGCGGTGATCATCGGGATCATATTTGGCACCTATCCGGCAGTAAAAGCCGCCAAGCTTGACCCGGTGGAAGCTTTGCGCAGAGAGTAGCAAACGTTAAATGTTGGCGTTCCGGGTAGATTTTAAACGTTAAATCCCCCGGAAGACAAAATGAAGATTTTCCCTATTGCGTCTTTCCATCCGCACAACAAAAAAATCTGCGATGGCTCCTCGCCCTGCCCGGCTCATTTTACTGTTTTTTGTATGGCCATTCCTCTCCTTAAAAGCACAGGATCTGCGGCTGGATAAGCCGTTTTTCGACAAGAAAAAGGCTGAATTCAATGCCTGGCTCCGATTTAATCACCTGGGTCACTTGCTGAAAGCCGACTCCATCGCGGTGAGTAACCGTAAGGTGTCGTTATTCCTGCGCCCAACTTATTCCGGCAAAAGAACCTGCGACTCCCTGCAATGCGCCTGGCAGAAGCTGGAAAATGCCAACCGGATGATCAATGGCCAAAGTTTCCACGAACGGCTCCTGCACAAATGGGCTTTCCTGGCCGAAATCCATGAAAATCAGGCAGAGGTAGTGATCCGCTGCCACGAACCACCCCATTTTCACGCCAGGGTTTACACCAAAGCCGGTCGGGTGCCGGTAGATGAACGCAACATCAGATCCGGCTCAATGATTAGCGTGCAATTGCCGGCTTCGCTGCAAGGCATTAATTCTGGCGATAACCAAACTCTGCTTCGGGATAAAAACCTTGGGCAGGTATGTACCAAAGCCAGGCAATGGCTCGTTAATCAATATAAAGCCAAAGGCACACCAATACTTTGGAAAGCCAAAATTGACACTTCTTACACAGCTTACGATGAATTTGTGTTGGAGGTTACCCATTTAAACAATGAAATTTGCCCCGACGGGTATTTTGAATACCACCGTGTTTATGTGAAGGGCATTCAAAAAGGAACCGATGTAGAACTGAGTTGGGAGTTTCAGGGAAAATACGGTTCCGGAATAATCTTCCCGCCAAGGAAAAACGACTACAAAGACATGGAGCTGAAGTACAAATCCAGTTTGGAAGAGTACCAAAAGCGTCTTTTTAAAAAAATGTTGGATTACCTTCGCTAAACGCAAATAACGCCCATGGTACAGACTATGGCTTCAGACGCAACAACCAACAAAACTGCACCGGCTGCCGACGCACCTTTGTCGCCCCGAACACGTATCGCCAGGCTGATACTGATCTATCATTTTGTACTGATAGGCGCTTCCTGCATTTTTTACATACTTCGTGGCTTCGATTTTGAAGAATTCACGTCCCTGATGGGGGTATTGGCGCCCGTTACAGCGCTTTATGGAGGCGCCGTTTTCCGTTTTATTGGAAGAAGCATAACCGAACCGGCACTTCAAACACAAAACGGCGCTCCGATAAATGGATTGGTAAAATGGCTGGTCAATGGTCATTTTGTCATCGTTTTATCCCTGATTACCCTCAAAGCGCTTGCTCCCAATGTGTTGAATTTTCAGGATATGACCATGTTTCTAACCCTGGTAGAATCAGCCCTGGGCGTGTACATGGGAAACATTCTGCTGGCATTGTTTGAGGGGAAGAGTAACGGAGGCAGTTGACAAAAAATACACAGATGATGGCTTTCTGATTATTTTTGCCGCATGGATTACAGATTGATACGGCAAAGTTCAGGCACGCTTTACTGGATACTCCAACCGTTTATTCACATAATATTTCGGCTACTTTTTCGCAAAATATACCTGCACAACCGCAAGGGTATAAAGCCCAATACACCTGTGTTGATTGCCGCCAATCACCCCACGGCATTCATTGATCCCATTTTCTTCTGTATATTCTTCGACCCGCCGGTATATAACATGACCCGGGGCGACATCTTCAGAAAGCCGTTTTTTCGTAAATTGCTCGAAAGCTGCAACATGTTCCCGGTATACCGCCGCAGGGACGGGTACGAAGGCCGTGAACGGAACGATGAAGTGTTTGAGTATTGCAAGAAAAAGCTGACGCAACGCGTAACCGTAAACATCTTTGTGGAAGGAGAACACCACCTGGACAAACGTATCCTGCCCTCCCAGAAAGGGATTGCCCGCATCGCTTTTGGTACCTATGAGCAACACCCCATGGAGGATTTTCAGATTATGCCTGTGGGATGTAATTATTTCGATGGTAGCAGCACCCGGGACGAAGCCAAAATAATTGTGGGAGAACCACTGATGATCAAAAACTATTGGGAATCCTATCAGAAAAATCCGGGCGCAACCATCAATCAGCTTTGTAGGGACATTGAAACGGCGTTGAAGAAACTCTGCTACAACGTTGAAGATCCGCAAGACCATCCTTTGGCCGATCAGCTGCTCCTGCTAAGTCACAATCAGCATAGCTCAACAGCATTACCAGTAGTTGAACACCATGCAACGCCTTTTTGGCCTGAAAAAGCCATGCTGGACCAGCTGAATACGATGCCCGAACACGAAAAAAACACCCTCAAAGACCTCTGCAACAGGTATTTTGATGCGCTGAAACAACATGGCATCACAGATGCTTCACTGATTCGTCCGGAGCATGCATCCTGGACCAGAACTTTGTTGTTAATTTTCTTAGCCTTGCCTGCACTGGCCGGTTATATCATCGGATGGCCAATCAGAAGGATAGCTTACAGCATTACCCGCAGCAAAGTGAAGAAAAAAGAGTTTTACACCAGTGCGCTCATGGGCATTGCAATGGTAATGGGACTTCTGTATTTTGTGCTTTGGATGTCGGTGGGCCTTATAACAGGCTATGCCTGGATCCTGACCGTGGGTATTTTGATGCCTTTATTGGCCTGGATTTCGATTTTTTGGAAAGAAACCGGGCAAAAATGGATCCTTGCCAGAAAAGCGGCAGCTCTTCCGCAACGCAGTCTATTACAGGAAATGCGGGAGGAAATTTTTACCAGGCTACCTGTATAATAGTTTATCTTTGACAACATAACCACACCTAAAACATATGCTTGATCAACCTGTACCCTCCTCTGCTCCCAAAACATGGCTCGCTGAATCCATTCTCGCCACGTTTTTTTGTTGCCTGCCATTCGGTATCGTAGGCATAGTGAATGCAGCCAATGTTGAATCCAAGTTCAGAGCCGGCGATTACGATGGAGCAGAACGTGCTTCGCAGGAAGCGCGCAAATGGACCATGATCAGCTTTTGGATAGGCGTAGTGGGTTATGGACTATATGCTCTTTTTATGATTGGTATGCTCTTCTTTGTTGCCACCAATGAAGGCCACAACTTTTAGAGCATGTTGGGGATTTTCTGACGGAGTCAAAAATTTGAGCTTTTTTCGTCAGTTTTTGCGTTTTTGAAGAAGCATAGCCTGAGTTACGTGACTGAAAAAAGGTGAAAAATGGCGGAAAAAGAACAATTTTTGGCCCGGCAAGAAAATCCCCAACATGCTCTTAACCGGGTTGTTTGGATTGCAGCCATAGCACTTATACTCGTCTATTTTTTTCTGGATCCTGAAACGCCCGGGGTCCCCAGGTGTCCGGTGCTGATATTTACAGGCTGGAAATGCCCCAGATGTGGTTCACAACGGGCATTCCACCAATTGTTACAAGGAAATTTTCAGCAGGCCATGTCCTACAACCTGCTTTTCATTCCGGCATTGGTGTATGCCGGCATAGGTTGGCTAATGGAAAACACCGCTTTGGGCGCCAGATTTCCGGGCCTTAAGAGAAAAGTCTATGGATTTTATGCCATTTTACTGGTGCTGGGTATCACCATTAGCTACGGTATTGCCCGGAATCTCATGTAAGCGGCTCCGGACTTTCTTCCAGAATGACGAACCCAGGGTCAAAAGGTGCAATTTGGTCCAGAATAGTCTGGAAAAACCCTTTCCCGTATTTCAGTAAATAAGGCAACACGTTATCATAACGCTCCTGAAGGCCATTGCCAGGGTATAGTTTTTCCTTCAGACTGCGCAATTGTTGCAGCGCAGTATCATGCTTTTGCTTTTCTGCCCGTACTAACCGACTCTGCCATTGTTCCAGGCCAGCCACGGCTTTGACAGACTCTGCCAGCAGCGATTTTTCCAAAGTTGGATCAATGGCTTTCGCCTTGGCCGCCAACTGGTTGTACAATTGCTGCATGGTGGCCATTTCCTGGTCAAGACTGACCTCTACCTCCGCATTGCGGGCAATAAATTGACGCACCAGAGAGTCGGTATCGGCAAAAAACTCTGCAGCACTAAATCCGGTTTTTTGCAATTTTTTGGCAGCATCCCGGTCCAGCCACAGCAGCGAGTGGCGCCTAACCAGCACGGGTAACGAGAGGTTGAAGTGAGCGAAAAGCGATTTCCGCTCCAGCCAGTAGGCCAGCTCTCCACCACCGCCCACATAGGCCAGATTGGGCAAAATAAGCTCCTGGTAAAGCGGCCTGAGCACCACATTCGGACTAAAACGTTCAGGATATTGCTCAACCTCATGCAGGATTTCAGCCTGACTAAACCGAATTTCAGTGTTTAGCACCTGATATACCCCGTTTTCCAGCACAATCCGCTCACGAAGGCCGGGAAGCATGTAAAACAGGTTTATTTCACGGGGAGCCGCCTGTGCTTTGAAGCCTAAAGCGCTCAGTTGTGCAATAGTTTCATTCACCAGTTTGTGCGCAGGTTGTTCCAACAGTTCAGCTTTGATTATGGGAATAAAATGCCGCTTCAACACCGAATCGTTCATGTTGAGCACCACCAGCCCCAAATCGCCCAACCATTCGTGCAACAATGCCTGGGTAGCCGCCGCAAAGTCGGGCTTACCGGTATAACACTGCTGAATTTCCCGGAACAAAGCCTGAGCCTCCTCCCTGTCGCCAAGAATGGCTTTTAACTCCTCCAGCACTGGCGCCAGGGATGCCACATCCATGCATCCCACCGGACCAGATTCGCCGGGCTGCCATACCAGGGTTTTACCATATATATTGGCTTTGTTCACCTCATCCAGATCATGGTCTTCACTCCCCAGCACAAACACAGGCACCACCTTTTGTTTTCCCTGGGAAAGTGCTTCCACCGACTGAGCCAACTGTATGGCTGTCAGTGCTTTGTACACGAAATACAAAGGGCCGGTCAGCAGAACAGGCTGGTGTGCAGTTACGATGGTATAGGTATTATCGTCGGCCAATGCATCAATTTGTTGCTGCACCTTTTGTTTCACCGGCAAGGCAGCATACTGACGCTGCAGGCTGGATACCAAATCTTTTCTGGGGTATTGCCGCGTGGCTTTTTCGGCCAAAACGGCTGAAAAAGACTCCAGTTTGGGGGCATAAGTAAAAAAAGGGATCAAGCGGTCGTCACCTCCGGCATAAGCTATATCCGTTTTAGCGAGTTGAGGAACCTGAGAATAAGCAAGAATGGACTTGTGCATAGAAGGGTATTCAGCCGGAGCATGACATGTTTCGGCCATATAACAAGGAAATGAGTCGGAGGTTTTTACGCCGGCCAAATATACAGTGCGTACTTTTGCCTTTGCCTGTTCGTTACATACCTGCCGGTTTTTGCACATCACATGAATTTGCCTTTTTTCATTGCCAAAAGAATTGCTTTTTCCGGCGGCAAGAATTTTTCCCGACTCATTATCCGCATAGCTGTACTGGCGGTATCGCTCAGTGTGGCGGTGATGATTGCCTCTTCCGCGCTTATTGCCGGGTTTAAGAGCGAAATCAGTCGGAAAATATTTGAATTCTGGGGGCATATTCACATTTCAGATACGGCCTATTCCTTGTCATTTGAGCCACAGCCCATTGCGCTGAAACAGGATTTTTATCCATCGCTCGACACCGTAAAAGGTATTCCACGTGAAATATTGGAACAACTGGACTGGCGTGGCGCTCCTCCCAAGGGTGGTATACGGCATATCCAGGCGTTTGCACACAAACCTGGCATTATTCGCACCAAAACGGCCATGGAAGGCATTTTGCTCAAAGGAATCGGCAAGGATTTCGATTGGAGCAATCTGCAGCCGTATTTACTGGAAGGTCGGCCGATACAACCATCCGATACTTCTTTTTCCAGAGACATCATCATAAGCAAACAAACCGCCGACAGGCTTCAGGTAGGTGTAGGCGACAAGTTTATTGTGCATTTTGTGAGGGACAGGGATCAAACCAGGCGTATGTTTCAGGTGTGCGGGATTTATAAGACAGGTTTGGAGGAATACGACCGGAAATTTGCCCTGTGCGATATCAGGCAGGTACAAAACCTGTTGGGATGGGAGGAAAATCAGGTAGCCGGATTTGAGATCTGGCTGGACAATCTTGGGGACCTGGAAGTGTACAATGAGTATATTTATCGGGAAATCTTGCCGGAAAACCTGTTGTCGGTGAGTATTCGGGATAAATTCCCCAGCATTTTCGAGTGGCTGGAGTTGCAGGATTATAATGAAATAGTGATCCTGGTGCTTATGCTGGCGGTTGCCATTATCAACATGATTACCGCCCTGTTAGTGCTTGTATTGGAGCGCACCACCATGATTGGCATTTTGAAAGCGCTGGGTACTGAAAACCTGCGCATTCGTTATATTTTCCTGTATCACGCCGCGGTGATTACCCTGAACGGCATGGTATTGGGCAATTTGCTGGGCTTAGGGTTTTGTTGGATACAAGATAAGTTCCGGATTATCCGCCTCAATGAAGTAGATTATTACCTGTCGTATGCTCCGGTAAAAGTAGAATGGCTCACCGTATTGAGCATCAATGCCGGCACCTTGCTCGTGACCTTGATTTTCCTGCTCCTGCCTTCTCTGGTGGTGAGCGGAGTGGCTCCGGTGAAGGCTATAAGGTTTAAATAGAGACTACTCCGAGAGGTCTACCACTAAGGCAGTAAGGACACTAAGGGTATGGTGGTAAAAACTGACAAGGAGGCCTCAATTTCTATCCATGTCAGAAAATGCCTATATACCCTTAGTGTCCTTACTGCCTTAGTGGTAATTAATCTTTCGCGCTCTATTTCTTAGAACGTCACATCCATCGTTTTCTCCTCTGTTCCGCGTTTCACCTTTACTTTAGTGGTATCGCCTTTTTTGAACATGGAAAGTCCTTTCATGTAGTCCTGAATAGATTTTACCTGAATATCGCCCAGGCCTACGATGACGTCTCCTTTTTGAATACCTGCTTTGGAAGCCGGCTTTCCATCTGTAACGCCATCTACGTGTACCCCTTCTTTATCCCAGGTGTAATCCGGCATAATGCCCAGGGTAACTTTAAAGGAAACCTTGTTTTCTTCCTTGGCTTTGGTTTCCTGGAATTTGAGTTTGGGTTGTTTGTCCAAACGCTGAATCATAGCAACCGCCAGTTCCAGGATTTGCTTTTCACCGGTGAAATTTACCTTCTCTACATCATCCGAAGGCTTGTGATAGTCGGAATGTTGGCCAGTGAAGAAGAACAATACAGGAATGTTTTTGAGGTAAAAGGAGGTGTGATCGCTTGGGCCAACACCGGCGCTGTCCAGTTTAATACCCAGATCAGAGGGCAAACTTTTCAGGGTTGGCACAAAATCCGGAGCAGTACCAACGCCGCCAACCACGAGTCGCTTTTCTTCATTGAGTCGGCCAATCATATCCATATTGAGCATAAAGCTCACTTTAGTCAGATCAATGGTTGGATAGTCGGTGTATTTTTTGGAACCAAAGAGTCCCAGTTCTTCGCCAGAAAAGCAGAGAAAAAGGAAGTTGTGTTGCTCTTTCACCCCATTTTGGGCAAAATACCGTGCCAATTCAATGACACCGGAGGTGCCGCTGGCATTATCATCAGCGCCGTTGTGGATTTTACCTTCCGGATTGGCATCTAATGAGTTGTGGTCCATTCCTACACCCAGGTGGTCGTAGTGTGCGCCAATGACAATAGTGTACTCGGCGCCGTTGTCGATATAGCCGGCTACGTTTTGGGCATATACCTGGGGGGCGTTTTCATCAATACCACCGTGCGGATCTTTGCTTTTGCGGAAGCCAAACTGGTGGAAATAGGTGTTATTATCGCCTTTGGGTGTCAATCCGGCTTTGCGAAATTGCTTTGCGATGTATTTGGCGGCCATTTTTTCCTCCGGAGATCCTGTGGCGCGACCTTTCAACTTATCAGATGCCAGGTAGGTGACATGTTTTCTGATGTTTTTTTCAGAAATTTCATTGGTTTGGGCAAACAGCCCGGATACTGCAAACCAGGCAGCAACCAGGGAAAGAAATATATGCTTCATGTAAAAAGTGGTGTGATTTAGTACAGAATACTTGTCTTTGTGTTTTCAGACCTATAAGGTTTTTGGAAACCTTATAGGTCTGAAAACACAAATGTAACAAACGCCCGGCTAAGCGTGTTCATTGGCGCAGAATAATCGGCATTACCATCAGGGAATTACATTCCCGCTTACGGCATCCTGGCTTGTGGAGGAGGGATACCAACAGAGGCGTTCCAGTGTTTGCGGGGTTCCGGGGAAGACATTCAGGTCTACTTTTTTACAGATGCCATCAACGCAGCCTTCGTTGGAAAACTGCCAGATATCCCATTGTTTCCCGCTGTTGAGCATGGGTTTTTCATCAGAATACCTGGCAATCCAGAGCGGATATTCATCAAAATGACCTGCCAGGTGGCGTTCAAAAAAGTGCTGATTGGAATAGATGATGGGTTTGACACCGAGTTGTTTTTCCACCGTTTCGAGCCAAATTTTGGCTTCCTGCACCATAATTTCAGGAGCAATGCCATCCAGCACTTCAATATCCAGCACAGGCGCCAGATCGCCGGCTTCCATTTCTACAAGGGAGAGAAAATGGGTGGCCTGTTCATCTCCGCAACCATAAGCCCTGAAAAAGTGGTAGGCGCCTCTGCGTACGCCGATCCGTTTTAATTCCGACCAGTTTTGGCAAAAGAGGCTGTCTACAAAATCGTGGCCTTCAGTGGCTTTCACAAAGGCAAAATCTACCGGCCAGCCTGCCGCCACGGTATCCCACTCAATTACTTTTTGGTGGTGCGAAACATCAATACCGTGTAGTTTGCTGGTTTGTTCCACAGACACATATTCAGAGTTGGCGCCCTGGCGGGGAACCAACAACAAAATGACACTAAATGCCAATAGTCTGAACATGTTAACTGATCAGAGATATGTGGAAATATGTTCCGGGTGATTAAATCAGGCAGATGATGGACTATGGCATGCGCCATAATTCGTGCCAAAATGTGAGTATTCGGCGGAATAACCAAATAAACGGGGAAGATATTCGATTAAAATAGGTTTAAAGCAGGGTAAAGGCGTAGGTAAGGCTTCTTTTTTTAAAAAACTCAGAGGTTTCCCATCACCTCGCTTTTATGCAACTTCCCCGGCCTATCATCCGACTTTCCCGTGCTACCGTCCAGTAGTATATACCGGATGGCAGGGTATGGGTTTCGAATTGGAAGCTTCCTTCAAAGTCTTTCTGAAAAACCAGTGTACCCAATGAGTTAAACAGCATAAAATGGTGTGCCGATTGCAGCGGATGTATCGTGATTTGTATCCTTTCCTGAAAAGGATTGGGCGAAACCTGAATATTCAGGGTCTCTTCAGGCGCACTGGTGGTAATGGTGGTAGAAAAAATGGTGTCGCAAGGGTAAGGAACGAATTGGAAAAACTGATCCGAGGTTTCAAAACAGCGGAGTCCCCAGACGCTTGTTTCAAAGAGTCCAAACCTCGGAAGGAGAAAACCATCATTTCCTACTTTTTCAATGATACGATCTCCCCAATCAAACCAAAAGCTATTGCTGATATGCCAAACTTTGAGGGTGTCTCCACTTATATATAGATTGCTGATGGAATCTATGGTAATCGTATCGGATGCATAAGGTAGCGGATTATCCGGATGATAACCCTCCAAACCGCCAATGACCCAGCTATCGCCTACTTCTGCTGTAAAGTCGTACAGCATTTCAAATTGCTCGCTCAAAAAGCTGTAAAAAAAGACGGTGTCATTTTCAGTGTAGAGGTATAGTTTATCCAGGCTGTATGGGAAATAATCAAACCGGCTGCACCATTTCCCTTCGAAGTTTTCTTTCCCTGTTACTTCCATGATATAAGGAACACCTTGGAGCGCAAAATCCTGCCCATTATATATCCATTTTGCTCCCACAGGCGCAAAATCGGCATTTTGGGCTTGCAGGCTGGTGGTTGTGAAGAGGAGCGAGAGTAGAAGTAGTAAATGTTTCATACTAAGTTTTATTATCAGACATATAAAGATACTTGATAACAGAACTTACAAAGCCGGGAAAAGACAGATATGCCAAAATTAGGCAAGGACCCGATCTACCCAAAGACTGCAGATTTTACAGTTAATGTACCACGACAAACTTTTTCATGACAGGTTCGTGAGCGTCTATATATGCCGCTAATATGTAAGCGCCCGCCGCCCAATCTGATACATCCATTCGCATTGGGGTGCCTAGTAAATTGTGTGCGCCATTAAATAACCAAGCACCACTTAACCTTCAGCTGGGGCTGGCACAAGTTTACGGGCGCGCGTTCAGCTCAACCCCGCACAAACCTCCCAATCCATATCTGCCCCTTTTCACGTAAACGAAGGTAGTATAATCCGGGCGACAAATGCCCTATGGGTAAAGTAAGTTGTTCTGCGGATGCAACCACCCCTGCGGAAGACATCTTTCTTCCCAGTGCATCAAAAAGCTCAAGCGACTCGTATGGACCTTCAAATGGGATGTGGATGACATTGGTGGCGGGGTTGGGGAAGACCGCCAATCCGTTCTGATGCACACTAAATACCGATAATGGCGTATTAATCCCTAAAGTATCGCAAACACTGCCTGGCCAGTCGAATAAGCGAAAATTGGGAAAATAGGGAAGCGTACGAATAGTGTAAACCGGCAAGGAAACAGCTTTTTGAGCATATATCGGCTGGGCTGGCTGAGATAAATCAAGTGTAGAATAAAAGCGTGACCGGTGCAGAATATTCATGAGCAGCGTTTGGCCATCCGGGGCGTATTGCATGAAATGCAGCCCGGCTCCGGTAATGGCCTCCGTATTGATCACCGTATCATAAGTTGGGTTGGTTAGCAGCAAATTAGCTGACAGTACGGCCATTTGCTCGGTAGCGAATAGGGTGTTGCCATCTGGGGAGAAGGCTACGCCACCACCACCAAATGCGTATTCAGGCCTTGACCATTCTCGTGCGTTACTTAAACTTCCGGAGCAACGATCAAAGGAAAACACCACCGTTTTACAATTCTGAACCCTGGCAAACTGCACTCCATCCGGAGAAAAGGTAGTAGAACCCATACGCGGACACGTAATTTCCGGCCCGATTTCCAAGGGTGTTTGCTCCTGTATGGCATTTGGAGTTATGGTAAACCGACGATATCGGTTGGTATGATTTTCCGGTAGCAGGATCCACCAATCCCGACCATTTCCATGGCGCGTTACCGCAAAAGGCTCCAGATTACCCTCTGCCAGTATATTATTCTTGCTGATTACAGCGCCATTGCCACCATTTTGGTTCATATCCACTAAAGAATAATAAAACGGACCTAAGGATAAGTTTTTGCCCGGCTCATACCTGGCGCCCATGTGCAAGACCACGTACAGGTATTCCTGACCAGGCATGGGCAGAATCATGACCCCTCTGGGACTGATGTAACCATTTTCAGGGCAGACCCATTCGTGCACGGTTCCAGGGTTTAATCCGTCGCCATTGGGCATGGTATCGCCGGTTGCAGTGGCGATGTAACATCCATTGGTATAAAAGAGCAGCTGACCAGTGGTGTCGCTGATGGCTCCAACAGAACTTTCAAAGTTCATGTTCAGGCTGGTTTTTTCCACTTTCACAGAATCTCCGCGAAATGTAAGCATGGCGTTGCCATAACTGCCAGCATTAGGGTATTCCAGGGAACCAAAAGGCCAGTTGGCATCCAATAACTGCTGGGCTTGCAACCCCACGGTAATGTGTAAGCAAACAATAAGGAGGAAAATTATATGTTTCATGGCTCTTGCTTTTTTTGTCGTTCCAGAATCGCTTTCATATTCCAATAGTCAATAGAAAGCTCATCCAGGGGCATTTCCCGGGTTTTGCCGGAGGGATTGGAAAAGGCTTTTTGCACCGGAGCTCTTGCCTGCCGCTCCAGAAAAGCCTCGTACGAGGTTTTGACAAAACCATCTCCGGGCCGTTGCCCGTTCAGGGTATCACAAGGCGAGCCCTCCCATTCTCCCAGGCGGTAATTTGGGAAAAAACAGGTAGTTCTGCCGTTAAAGCGAGGTAATTGTACGCCATGATTTTCCACATCACAAGCCAAACCAGGCAGATTAGGCCGGTTAATTACATGCAAGCGCGGGGTGGTACCCGAGGTGCTATAATAAATCTTTCCGTCAGACCCGAGTTGTGGATAAAGATAGCCTGTTAAAAAAGGTGGATAAGGATCTGCGAAATTATCATACATCTGCACTGTATCTACGGCGGAATAGTCCAGGTTGGGAGCCTCAAGGTCAAGTTGTACAACCAGATTGGAATTACTGAGATAAATAAACCGACTGTCAGGTGAAAAAACTGCTGATCCAAACCTGAATCCGGTTGTCTGATCATAAGGCAGGATGCGCAAATTGCTCAATTCTCCTGTGCATCGGTTGAAATCCATCATGTGAAGTCCATTATTTGCATCATTCCGGACGTAAATAGTACCATCAGGTGAAAAATTAGTTACACCTCTACCTTCTGAATTAGGGAACGGGTCACCTAATATCTGCGTGAACGGACCTTGAACCCCTTCAGGGGTGATTAAAAACAGGTAATACAAGTGCTCTGATTTTTGGGCTGTTAACACCCACCAGTCTCGACCATTGGCATGTTTAACCGCTTTTTGTTGTATAAAATCCCCCTGCTTTAATACCTGATTTTTGGTGATAACTTTGCCTGTTCCATTGTTTGCATCCATGTCTATGTAAGAATAATAAAATGGACTGAAAATAATTTGTCCACCGTTCAAAATTGATGGCAGATGAAACAAGAAATAACAATTTTCCTTTCCCGGTGCAGGCAATGCAAACCCGCCAAAAGGTGATGGATACCCTAGATTTTGATTGCTTTGCCAGATCGTACCAGGGTTAATGGTATCCCCGTTCTCGATTAGTTGATTCAAATAATTATGGATCCTGATACCATTTGAATAGAACAACATATTACCCATCGAATCTGCACAACTGGCACAAAATAGATCAAAGTTTAATTCCCTGGTCTGCTTGTAGTGCAACGGAGGACGCTGCTTAAAATCAATCACTGCTCCGCCCACTTTGGAACTAGTATCAGGGTTATTTAAATAGCCATACACCCAGATATAGTCATGATTTTGAGCACAGAGAATCAGCGGTAACAATATTATCAGGAGCAAAAGTGCTTTTTTAATCGCCAGCATAACCTTGAGATTGGTTTGCCGCCGAAATGGGTATCGGCGGCAAACCTGTTGAACAATGTAAAAGAATTAACGGAGTATCACTACTTGTTGCACCTGTGGAGCAAAACCTTGCGCACGAATATTCAGGTAGTAGGCGCCATTGGGTACATCCGCAATGTTCAGCCGGGTTTCGGAGCCCTCCCAAGTGTAGGTACGTACCACTTGCCCGAGAGCATTGATCAAATCTATCGTACCTGCAGAGGCATGATTACCCGCGTTAAGCTGTATATAATCGCTTGCCGGATTTGGGAATACAGTGAAAGTGGATGACAGTGTCTTGCTTTCTGACCTGCCACGCGCTGAACACAGGACTTCATCGTCGTATGTCTGTCCGGGAACCATCTGGCGGGCAAGTAAAACGCCATAACCTCCTTCATATCGGCACTGGTTGGCAATAGCCTGCATCGTGATTTGCTGAGTTTCAGTGAGGGGCAAGCCTGTTGCCAGCAGGCCCAACTGTATTTGCAATACAGTTTTCAGGTTTTGTTCCCAAAGTACCATGTTGCAAAAAAGCACACCAAGTATAACATTAGACTTCCTTCGAAAGGAATTTGGGAGCTGGATGTTTACTAATTTTTAATGAATCTCCCACTTAACACCCGCTCTTGTGTTTGAAGGTTTACAAAAAATAACCCAGGAGGATACCCGAAAACATTTACAGAAACCTGTTCTTCCGGTTCAGCAATTGTCATTTGCGATAAAATCTGACCGGTTGCATTAAAAATTTGCAGTTTACCTGTATTACCTGAAATCTGAAGATGCAACATATCCGAAACCGGATTAGGGGATAGCAATAATGCATCAAACACATAATTAATATTTTTATCATGTAAAAGATTGATTTTTATATCTTTACAAATAAAATCAGTCTGATTTGCATTGCCTACCGTAAGACAAACATCATAAATACCTGGAGCATTGAATTGGTGAACCGGGCTGGTATCCTGGCTCATTTCTCCGTCACCAAAATTCCACGACCAATACTCCGGTTCAAAATAGGAAAGATCTGTAAAGTCAACTATCAAAGGAGAAAGGGTGTCCTTTTGCTCCCATCGAAAATCTGCTACCGGATTGTTGTTTATACCCAGGGTGTCACATGAGCTTCCATCTACTGGGCCAAGACGAAAATTGGGGTAAAGCGGCATTAAATTATCGCTAACCGTGGGTAATTCCAGATCATGCTGTCGAAAATCACAGGCAGTGCCCCGTTTATTAGGTGAATGAATGGTGTGATAATAGTACGTCCCGCTGGTGGTACACATGTATATTTTGCCATTCGGGGCGGTTGCCATACCAAAAAAAGCGGTGGAAAAACCAAGCGGTGTTGTAAACCCGTCGTGCTCAGCAATCAGAAGCCTGGAGGCTTCCAGATCCGGCGCCTGCAAGTCATACTGGTATAGTTTGTTTTGCGCTATCTGAAAATACATGTACCTGGAGTTGGGCGAAATATGCGCCCAAGAGGCAAACACCTCCGGATCATCCACTTTAAGGATTTGCCGGTTGGACAAGGCGCCTGTACAACGATCAAAATCGTATAAAAAAATGCGGTTGAAACGATTTACCCCGTCTACCCAGGTCAGGGTTACATGGCCAAATTTTTTCCCGTCCGGAGAAACAAAGCTATTCCAGGCTGCTTTAGGATAAAGGGCAGCTTCGCTATCTTCCAGATTTTGTGTTAAAGGCCCCATTATGGTATCGGGGGTCAGCAGGTAAAAATTGTAAATATTGACCTCTGCTTCCGGAATCAGGACCCACCAGTCTCGTCCGTTGGCGTGTTTTACGGCATTAATTATGCCTTCCTTTGTCACCGGTCCCCTAAGCAGATGGTTTTTATCAATCACCTTGCCCTGACCATTATTGGCGTTCATATCTACTTCGGAGTACAATATTTTACCACTGCTAATATTTTGCTCCGTAGAAGGATGAAAATATACGTATCTGCCCGGATGCCCTGGCCGTGGCAGAATCAGCATATCTTGAGCGGCATCGTAATAATATGGAGATTCATCACACACCCAATCATGGTATATTCCGGGGCTCAAATCATCTCCGTTTTCGATTACTTCATTGTTAAAATTGACAATTCTGCAGCCATTACTCGAAAATTGCAGATTGCCGTTTTCGTCCGAAATACTGCAAGGCATGCCAAAACCAAATTTGTCAGGCAATGGATAAAAAGAAACATCCACATCGTTCTGATTAAAATCAAACTTGGTGCCGCCAAAATGATTGGCAGGGTTGTTAGAGCCATATCCTACCCACCAGATATAATCATATTTGTGTTGGGAAAAGGCGGTGATTGAAAGGGTTAGCGCAGCGAAAATGGGCAGTATTTTTTGCATGGCAGAAATGGAATTTGCCCTCTGCCTGACTATTAGGCAGAGGGCAGAAGTTTGAAAAAAATTATCGGAGTACCACAAATTTGGCAGATGCTGACCAGTTTGTGACCAGAGAGAAAATCCCCATCATGCGCTTAGTTTTTCCTAAACTTACCACTTAAAACCCGATCCTTCGTATGAAGACTTACAAAATACAGACCCGACGGATACCCCTGAACATCTATGGATACCTCTTCCTGCAATTCATTTAACTGGCTTTGCGTCACCAGCTGCCCGGTGGCATTGTACACCTGTAAATGCCCAACGTTGCCTGCCATCTGAAGGTGTAACCTGTCTGATACCGGATTGGGCCACATGAGTAATAACCCAAATACATCTTTGATGTTCTGGGTATGTACCAGCTTGATTTCTATCTCTTTACAAATAAAATCAGTCTGATTTGCATTGCCTACCGTAAGACAAACATCATAAATACCTGGAGCATTGAATTGGTGAACCGGGCTGGTATCCTGGCTCATTTCCCCATCGCCAAAATTCCACGACCAATACTCCGGCTCAAAATAAGAAAGGTCTGTAAAATCAACTATCAAAGGAGAAAGGGTGTCCTTTTGCTCCCATCGAAAATCAGCCACTGGATTGTTGTTTATACCCAGGGTGTCGCAAGAGCTGCCATCTACAGGGCCAAGGCGAAAATTGGGGTAAAGCGGCATTAAATTATTACTAACCGTGGGCAATTCCAGATCATGCTGTCGAAAATCACAGGCAGCGCCCCGTTTGTTTGGCGAATGAATGGTGTTATAATAGTATGTCCCACTGGTGGTACACATGTATATTTTGCCATTCGGGGCGGTTGCCATGGCATGAAAAGCGGTGGAAAAACCAAGCGGGGTGGTGAATCCATCGTGCTCAGCAACCAGAAGCCCGGAGGCTTCCAGATCCGGCGCTTGCAAATCATACTGGAATAGTTTGTTTTGTGCAATCTGAAAGTACATATACCTGGAATTGGGCGAAATATGCGCCCAGGAGGCATACACCTCCGGATCATCCACTTTAAGGATTTGCCGGTTGGACAAGGCGCCCGTACAACGATCAAAATCGTATAAAAAAATGCGGTTGAAACGATTTACCCCGTCTACCCAGGTCAGAGTTACATGGCCAAATTTTTTCCCGTCCGGAGAAACGAAGCTATTCCAGGCTGCTTTGTGATAAAGGGCAGCTTCGCTGTCTTCCCAATTTTGTGTTAAGGGGCCCAATATGGTGTCGGGCGTCAGCAGATAAAAATTGTAAATATTGACCTCTGCTTCCGGAATCAGGACCCACCAGTCTCGTCCGTTGGCGTGTTTTACGGCATTAATTACCCCTTCTTGTGTCACAGGTCCCCGCAGCAGATGGTTTTTATCAATCACTTTTCCCTGGCCATTGTTGGCGTTCATATCTACTTCGGAGTACAGTATTTTACCACTGCTGATGTCTTGTTCCGTAGTATGATGAAAATATACGTACCTCCCCGGATGCCCGGGCCGTGGCAGGATCAACATATCCTGATATGAACTGTAATAAAATGGAGATTCATCACACACCCAGTCATGGTATATTCCAGGGCTTAAGTCTGCTCCATTTTCCATTATTTCATTGTTAAAATTGACAATTTTGCAGCCATTACTCGAAAATTGCAGATTGCCGTTTTCATCCGAAATACTACAGGGCATGCCAATTGCATATTGATCCGGCAATGGATAAAAGGACACATCCACTTCGTTCTGATTAAAATCAAACTTGGTGCCGCCGAAATGATTGGCAGGGTTGTTAGAGCCATATCCTACCCACCAGATATAATCATATTTGTGTTGGGAAAAGGCGGTGATTGAAAAGAAGAGAGCGACGAAAAGGAGCTGAATTTTGTACATGGCAGGTAAAAAAGGTTAGAGGCTCTCGCAAAAGTGATTTTTACCGCTGAGACGGAGAGACGCAGAGATATAAATACCTGGTTATCAAGCTCTCTGCGTCTCTCCGTCTCAGCGGCAAAAATCACTTTTGAAACAGCCTCATCTGTTTGAAAAAATTATCGTAGCACCACAAACTTGACAGATGCTGACCAGATTTTGCCCTGATCGGTGCAAGTAGCGAGGTAAACGCCGTTAGTTAATTGATTCACCGGAATATCCAGCGCTTTGGTGAGTTCTGTTGCGCTAAGGCGTTGGATAACCCGACCGGACAGATCCGAAATAACCAGAGATCCAATAAACGGTGCGTCAAATTGCAGGTGCAACATATCCGAAACCGGATTAGGGGATAACGTGCATCCCAATTCCTGAAGGGTAGCGTCCCGGGATGTTCGTTGTGGGCAATTGTCAACATTCGGATCTTCGTGCCAATATGGTCCGCTTTCTTCCGGGGGCAACATGGCCGCTGCGGCTTCTTTGGTACGTCCGGCCACCTGTGTACACTGCTGGGCAATGGCGTGGAGAGCCGTTTTATCCGTTTCCGACAATTCAATTCCTCTTGCCTGTTGGATGGCAAGGGCATTCAGCACCTTTTGATTTTGCTCATACGTCTGGTTAGCTGGCAAGGCATTATTGAATTGTTCGCAGGCTGCGAGCAGCGGCAGTCTGACACTTTCGTTTTGTGCCTGTAGGGTGTTTAGTTGTACCGTAAGCGCCGCCAATTCGCCCAACAAAACAGCTCGATCAGACAACATTCCTGTTGGAATAGCACTGTAATCCGAAACGGTAGCATCCAGGGCATTGATCTGAGCCTGTTTGCTTTGGATATTTGCGTATATACCGTTCAGGGTAGTTTGCGAGGCAGTGGTAGCCAACGAAATGGCGTTCATTAAGGAATCAAACCGGGCAAAAAGCGCTGTCGAACTTTGGCTGTAGGCATTTCTGAAGGTAAGCGTAGCGCCGGATGCCAGATTGGGGTAGCGCATCAGTTTGGCCAATACATAGCGCGTACTTTGCCATTCTTCCACGCCCGGAGTGGCTTGTGGATAAGGATAATGGTCGCGCACCCAAATATCATGTTCATCAAAGGTATTCAGGTCCTGCTCCACGCAGCCTGTAGGAGCAAGTAAACATTCACCTTGGAAAAACCAATTTTGCATTGGGTTCCTGTCAATAGGCGCCTGGTGTGCATCATTCAGGTTTTTTACAGTAAATTCATTTTTTTGAAGGGTAGGAAGACTTGGCCCATCCAAATTGTTTCCAATAATAATAGCTGTATAAGCATTGGCAAACGCATAATCCACTATTTCCCAATGGTTACCCTGGCATTCCTGGTCACCTAGAAACACATTATCGGCTCCGTGCCCCTGCATAAACAACCCCGTACCGCCAACATAAAGCTGGAGGGGATCGTAATTGTGGTTATTAAAGGTATTCAGGCCAAATACTGATTTACCACAATTGCCAGTAAAATGGAAACCACGATAAGTTTGATCGGTAGTATTAGAACAAATGCTCCAGGGCCCTGCGTCGAGGGCATGCACCGCACAACAACCGTCATCCGGGCCTATACCGGTAATGGTATTAAACCAAAACTTGTTGCCCTCGGCAGGTGTGGTTGCCCCATTCACCATAAAAAAACCCCATCGGTTATTACCGGTTGCAAAAGTATTGGTGGTATTGAGGGTATTGTTGGTAATGTGGAAATTTTCTGCCCCACTGATGTCAATATCAACAAATTTGGTTAATATATCAGAATTACCGCCTGCCTTTGCCTCAATAAAGTTGGAGTCAATACGCATATAGTCATGAATTGAAGCCCCTCCTCGTATATGCATGGCGCGTCTTTCGCTACCTGCAAATTCATGGATGATAAAATGATTGCGATCAATGGTGTTTCGATATTCATTGTCGTTCCCAAACCTGGAGCGGTCCAAACTTATTCCCATTTTACTATTCGCAGCGTTGGGCAAATTAGTGACCTGAATAGTATTGTCATGGATATGAATTCGCTCTTGGTTGTTATTCGAGACAGAAGTAATATTATTTGTCTTACAGCTATCCATATGGCAGTAAAAGACATCCAAGTTTGTTTGGGTAGCGTAAATATCACGCCCATTATTGGCAAAATTTGAAGTGAGCCCGGAAGCTGCCCCTCTTATGGTGACGGTGCTTTTGGATGCCAATACACCTATATCATTTCCTCTGAAATTGGAAAGGCCAATCGAGGCAGTGCTGTTAGTCAGGTTAATTCCGTTAGCGTGTTTGTTAAAGGTATTTCTGAATGCAGGTGTAGGATCTATTCGGCCTATTGCGGCGGAAGGACAATTAGTCAGCGAAATTCCTGTCATCCCCATTGATCCGCCAGCGTTTAGCGGACTGGTACAATCAAAAACGTTGGCTGCTATGGTTGCATTCACAGCAATATTTGCTGCTCTCACGCCGATTCGATTTCGGTTTATGAAGTTCCCAACCAGCGTTACTTTCGCATTTGCGCTCAAAATATCAATGGCTATGGAGGCGTCCTCAATGTGATTAAACCAAATGCCACTTGTGCCGCCTTGATCTGCAAATCCTGTCCACCTGTCACTGCCGCATCTGAAATATTTTGAAAAGGTTGAAAAGAAAATTTTGCCTGCATTTATTCGAATGCTTGCGTTTTTGCCCATTTTAAGTTGGCAACTTTGGATATGAAAATCCGAATCCACGATTAACGTGCCATTTACAACAACCTTTTTATTAGTCCAGATGGCAACTCCAAGTCCGGAGGTGTTTGTTGTGGAGAATTCATTCGTGCCAATAGTGATATCCGGAACGAAATTTCCGCCCAATTGCTGACAAAGTGTTTGTTGCGCCCTTATTGGAATTGCAGTTAAGAAACCAGTACCTAAAAAAAGAAGGCTAAAGAATCTAAGAGATGAAGTATTGAGGCCGTGACGCGATGACGCTTTTAAGCGTCGATTTTAACCAGTTTTTCATTCTAGAAAAATGTTTAAAGGTGAAAAATAAGGTTCCTTGCCATCCCGGGCAACCGGAATAGCCTAAACTTTTCATGATACCGCCATAAAAATTATCCAGGATAAGCGCGCTGATTACGAAGGACTAAAAATTAAAATATGACAAAAATTGGCAAAACTTTTAATGCCCATCTGATACATAACCTATTTCTAAGCCCTTACAAAAGATTAAAACAGTTAACTGCATGCTCCAGGGTACGCCATAACATTAATGTGGAGCTAAATATAGACAAAAGTAAACCCTTAAATCGTAAAAAACAAGTAGGTTACAAAAATTTAACTTCGAAGCCTTTACTGGACCTGTATGGTGACAATCCTTTTGGCATTTCCCATTTGATGAAGGAGGTATACTATTGCCCCGCTCTTCAGGGTGGAGCAACAAAAAAAAACTTGTACCAAAACACAAGCCGGTTTCGGTACAAGTCTACTATCTAAGGTCAAAACCTCCAAACCGTCTTGCTTAACGGTTCATGCTTTCCAGAAACTCTTCGTTGCTGCTGGTATGCATCATGTGCTTTTTCATGAACTCCATAGCCTCTTCCGGCTTCATATCGGCCAGGTGATTGCGGAGGATGAACATACGCTGCAAGGTATCCTTGTCCAACAACAAATCTTCGCGGCGTGTGCTGGATTTGGTGAGGTCCACACTTGGATACAAGCGGCGATTGGCCAGGTTGCGATCCAATTGCAGTTCCATGTTGCCGGTACCCTTGAATTCTTCGAAAATAACCTGGTCCATTTTGGAGCCGGTATCAATCAGGGCTGTGGCCAGAATAGTCAAGGAACCGCCATCTTCAATAGCACGGGCTGCGCCAAAGAACTTCTTGGGCTTTTGCAGCGCTGTGGCTTCCACACCACCGGAAAGCACCTTGCCACTGGCCGGAGCCACGGTGTTGTAGGCGCGCGCCATACGCGTGATGGAGTCCAGCAGAATTACCACGTGGTGACCACATTCCACCATACGTTTGGATTTTTCCAGTACAATGTTGGCCAGACGTACGTGGTTCTCGGCAGCTTCATCAAAAGTAGAAGCTACTACTTCGGCCTTCACATTGCGGCGCATATCCGTTACCTCCTCAGGGCGTTCGTCGATCAGCAAAACGATCACGTAACATTCCGGGTGGTTTTTGGTAATGGCATTGGCAATATCCTTCAACAGGAAGGTTTTACCTGTTTTGGGCTGGGCCACAATCAAGCCGCGCTGCCCTTTACCAATAGGCGTAAACAGATCTATAATCCGGTTGCCAAAGTCGCGCCCTGTAGGGCTGGAAAGCAGTGTAAACTTGGAGGTTGGGAACAAGGGCGTGAGGTAGTCGAACGGTACGCGGTCTCGTACATCTTTCGGATCCAGGCCATTGATTTTAGACACCTTAAGCAGGGCGAAATACTTCTCGCCTTCTTTGGGTGGGCGGATAGCGCCGCGCACAGTATCACCGGTTTTCAGACCAAAAAGCTTGATTTGCGAAGGTGACACATAAATATCATCGGGGCTGGTTTGGTAGTTATAATCCGGAGAGCGGAGGAAACCATACCCGTCGGGCATCATTTCCAGGGTACCCAAACCTTCTACTATGCCATCCAGCTCCACGTCAAAACGTTCCTTGTGAACCGTTGGAGGCATTACCTCAACAGGCTCCGGCGCGGTTTGCTTTGGCTGATCCTGCACCGGCTCTGGCTGACCGCCTGCCAGGGGAGCAAACGGACGGTGCATTGGCACCATTTCATCGTCGTCTTCAGTCGGATTGGCTGGTGCAACATATTCTTCTTCAAGGTTTTGCAGGCGTGCGGCATCAGAATCAAACAAGCCTGGCTGACCCGGGCGGTTTTGCTGACGTTCGCGGCGACGGTCTTCCCATTCGCGTTGACGGCGATCGCGGCGATCTTCCCAACGGTCGCGGCTGCGGGATTGGTTATCCTGCCGTGGCTGTTGCGGGTCGCGACGAGGGGCATCATTCGGGTTATTGCGGTTTTGGTCGCGGCGATCCAGGCGTTCAGGCCGGTCTGCACGTTCCGGGCGGTCATCGCGGCGAGGTTGCGGACCACGATTTTGTTCTGGGTTGGAACGCAATGGCTCGCGGTCGCGTTTAGGTTCCGGAGCGGTGCGGTTTTGCTCTTTATTTCTGCGGTTATCGGTATCGGCTGCCCGTTCGCGTTTTACCGGAACAGGTTTAGGCGTTACCACAGCCGGCTCGGAAGGCGCTTCCGGAGCTGGGGAAGATTCAACCTCATCGGTTGCTTTCACTTTTCTGGCTCTGCGGCCTGTTTGTGGGTTGGGTTCTTCCACGATGGGCACCACCCGGTTGGCGGCGTTTTTTTCGGCCAGGGCTTGTTCATCCAGGATTTTGTAAATCAAATCCTGTTTGGAGAGTTTGGCGATGCCTTTCACGCCAAGATTCTGGGCAATTTCCTTGAGCTCGGTCACCAACTTGTCGTTGAGCTGCAAAATGTCGAACATGTGTGGGGATGAAAAAAGTTAAAAGAATTTGCGCGGGCCGTTGCCGGAGCGTTGGCAAGCGGAGAGATCGCGCAGGATGGTGGGAAAAAAATTCAAGTTTATTGAGAGAGACAGGGATATAGAGTGTTTGAAACTCCCAATCCGTTGCCTGAGTACTAATTTTTTTGGCTAAAATTGATGCCTCAACTGAAAAATGGAATGGTTGATCGGTATCTGGCGTGAAATGATTAGCGCGGAAAACATATGCTCCAGCCACCTGTTACAAGGTTCAACTCAACTGAAAATGAGAGGGAAATGCGTGGGGAGCAACAGCCAAAAGGATTAAATTTGGCTTCAATGCTTGTATTGAACGCTGCAAAGATAATCCTGTTTTTAAATTCGCCCTATCTTGTCGCGATTTTTTCAACATTTGCCAAAATTATACCAAAACCCAATTTGACAACACCCAAATTTCCATTAGGCTTTCACACGGAAGTCTATTCAACAAATACTACAACGTAAGTCATGCTCCAACTTAAAGTAATCCGGGAAGAAAAAAAACGAATCATTGCCGGTCTCCGCAAACGCAACTGGACCTCCACACAGATCCGGGTCATTGATCAAATCATTAAAACTGACGAAAAGCGTAAATCCACTCAAAAAGAGCTGGACGACACGCTCGCCGAAAGCAATCGCCTGGCCAAACAAATAGGCGCATTGATGGGTCAGGGTAAAAAAGAGGAGGCCGAGGTGCTGAAAAACCAGGTGGCTTTGTTAAAAACGCGCAGCAAAGAACTGGAAGAACAAATGGAAAGTCTAAAGGTTCAGTTGGACGACATGTTATACACTGTTCCTAACTGTCCGCACAAAACCGTTCCTAAAGGCAAAACGCCGGAAGAGAACAAAGTGGCCAAAGACTGGACCAAACCCTTCCCTACCCTGCCGGAAGACGCACTGCCGCACTGGGAATTAGCCAAAAAATACAATGTTTTTGACCTGGAGCTCGGCGTAAAACTCACCGGCGCCGGATTTCCGGTTTATCGCGGAAAAGGCGCCAGACTCCAGCGTGCCCTGATCCAGTTTTTCCTGGATGAAGCCGTGAAAGCCGGTTACGAGGAAATCCTGCCCCCGCATCTGGTCAACGAAGATTCTGCCCGCGGAACTGGTCAACTTCCAGATAAAGAAGGTCAGATGTACCATTGTACAGTAGACAACCTGTACCTCATTCCAACTGCAGAAGTACCTGTCACCAATATCGTTAGGGATGAAATTCTATCTCTGAAAGACCTGCCGATCAAAATGACCGCTTATACGCCTTGTTTCCGTCGTGAAGCAGGCTCATACGGCGCTCACGTGCGAGGCCTAAACCGTGTTCACCAGTTCGACAAAGTGGAGATTGTTCGGGTTGAACATCCGGATCAGTCTTACAAAGCACTTCAGGGCATGATTCGTCACGTAGAAAATATCATGCGCAAACTGGAACTTCCATACCGAATCCTGCTGCTCTGCGGTGGCGATATGGGATTTGCATCTGCCAAAACCTACGACTTTGAAGTGTGGTCTGCAGCACAAAAAAGATGGCTGGAAGTAAGCTCTGTTTCCTGCTTTGAAACATTCCAAAGCAATCGACTGAAGCTGCGTTTCAGAGATGAACAAGGCAAAATCGAATTAGCGCACACGCTGAATGGCTCTGCCATGGCACTTGCCCGCATCGTAGCGGCCCTGCTGGAAAACAACCAAACTCCTGAGGGCATCCAAATTCCGAAGGCCCTCTGGAAATACACAGGCTTCAAAACTATTAATTAAAGGCACGAAGGTGCTGAAGCGCGAAGAGGGTGTTTTTACCGCAGAGGCGCGGAGACGCAGAGGTTTAAATGATTGATTTTCAATCCCTCTGCGTCTCCGCGCCTCTGCGGTAAAAACACCCTCTTCGCGCCTCGTATCTTCGGCCCGTAACTTCGTGCCTTACCCTTTAATGATGAGTTTTTTGGCGCTGACCTGGGAACCGGCCTGGCATTTCACCCAATAGGTTCCGGCGGGCAAGGTGGCGGCATCCAGGAAATAGTTGCTATTACCTGCAGGCATTTCACCGGTAAACAGGTCCCTGATCTTTTGTCCGAGGCTATTGAATAGGCTGATCTGCCCTTGAACTTTAGTGGCTGCCGATACCGGAATAACCGTGATGGCAGATGCCGGATTCGGGTAAATTTCCTGGAGGATAGCGAGTGGTTCAGCGGTATTCACCGTTTCGGTGACACAGAATTTCCAATAGCCTTCAGGCGCCGTGATCGGCCGGGAGATGGTTTTACCGTTTACAGCAGTTGCGGCAATATAATAGTATACGGTAGCGCCGGCGGGCTGCTGGGGAATGGAGCCAAACCAATCTTCATTTGGAATAATGCCCTGGTACATATCTGCTTGCTGCCAGGGGCCATCAGGATTGGTGGTGTAGAAAATTTTGGCGCCTGCCACTCCTGATCTGTGCCAGATTTTGGCGGCGAGACTATAGGCCTGAGGGTTATCTGCATTGTCCTGACAATCCAGTGGTTGGTGTACAATACGCAAAGGATCGTTTACACCTACTTCTTTGGTAATGCAGTGGATGGCGCCCAACGACGGAATGATACTGTTGCAATTTATACCAACCACTTTGTAGCCCGGCATGGCTTCCTCCCAGATTCGTTGGGCAGTGGTATCGTATTGTTCCTGATAAAAAGGAACGATGATGGTTTTGTTTACAAAAACCGCGTTGGCATAAGTACGGTAATCGCCGCCATTATTGGGGTACTGGGTACCCTCCGGTGGCATCGGAATCCGGATTACCTTGTAGGGAGTGCCAAAAGATGATTTGAAATTATCCAAAACGTACTGGATATTGGCTTCAATTTGAGGCCCATCTGCCACACCCTGAGGGTATTGTCCTACCAGAATACGACCTTCATCCAGCAATTTCATGTGCATATCAATGTGGTGAATCACATCGTAAGGCAATGGCGTCATTTTGATATACCGGTCAATGCCCATAAAATCGGAGAGAATCTGATCAATCTGATCTTCTGTTTTGGCGGTTACTCCGTATGGGTTACCTGGCTCGTTTTCATCCAGAATCAGGGAGGAAGCAAAGGCTGTACCCATGCCATCCGACATGAAATTACCGCCGGTATTTACCATGTCGGTAGGCGCAGCGCTGGTACTGTAAAGTGGAACATTAAAATAGGGGGCCAGGGTAGTGGCAATGGTATCGTCTTTAGGACGATTAGTGCGGTTGTACACCCAATCTACGAAGTAGAGAGAATCTACCACATTGGAATACACGCTGTTGGGGCCATAATCCCGCACCCAAATGGAGTTATTGGGGGCAACTACGAAGTCGACGTTAGTGGAGAAATCTACGCCGCTGGAGCTTAGTTTATTTTTGGCTTGTGCCACAACATTGGCGTTTTCGCAGCAGATAACCACTTTACACTCCTGTCTGGCCGCCCGGACAATTTCCGTCAGTATAGTATTCTGACCGTTCCAGGTAATGATCAGCGCCTGCAACTCCTCCCATTCTGCCATAGTTCTGACAGGGCCGGTAGGCGGAGTGGTTATCCCGATGGGAGTGACGGCAGGTGGTTGCCCGAGACTTTTTTCCTCCTCAGTGGCAAAACGAGGCAGTTCATTGGTTTGTGCGGTCAGTTGGGCAACAGAGAGAAGCATTGCCCAAAGCAAACAGGAGACAGTTCTTAACATGGGATAAAAATGGTAATTGATACTTCAAAGTAACGACATGAATGTGGTTACAACCAAAAAAGCTTTGTCTTTAAGTCAAATATTTACAAAAAAAAGCGGCAACGCATTACGCGTGCCGCTCGAACAAAACCCATTCTATCGTATGAAGCAAAACTAATGACATTACACAGCAACCGGTAGTGCCTGAAGATCGCGGAAAAGGATCTTCTTCCGGTTGAAGTAGAGGATGTTAGAGCGTTTCAGCTGGTTCAGTACTGCTGTAACCATCTGCCGGCTCGTACCAGTGAGGTCGGCGATATCCTGGTGAGTCATATTGTGTTTCACCAGGGTTTCGAGACCTACTTTACGGCCCTGTTCGTGCCCCATTTGATGCAGGTACTCCACGATCCGGCTGCGGGAATCCTTCAGCACCACATTTTCCAACTGGCTTTCTGTGTAGCGAAGTCTTTCACCCAAAAAATGAAGCAAGGATTGCGCAAAGGCAAAATTGCTTTTCATGATTGCCAGGACGGACTGTGTGTCCAATTCCAAAATTTCCAGCTGATCATCCATGGCGTAAGCAAAGTCACGACGCAGGTTGTCGCCAGTGAGGCATGATTCGCCGAACAGGCCACCCGGGCGCACCACATATTTGATGATGTCTTTCTTCTCGGCGTGAACAGCAACCTTTACCACACCTTTCAGCATGAAATAAACCTTGTTGGCTTGTTGCCCGGGTTTATACAACACCGAATGTTTGCCGTAGGTTTGCACCGTTGCACCACGTTGGAGAAGTGCTCGTTCTTCAGGGTTTAGTACCGCGAAAAGCGGACTGTTTTCCAATACTGCAATTGCGTTCTTAGTGTCCATGGTCTGATTATTTTAGCAGGATGTGTTTAATTGCATTGTCAGTATTAGGACATTGTTTGCATTAATTGCCCCTACGCGACAAAAGAGAGAAAATTTTTTGTCGGGCTGCCAGGAATTCCGTTCATTGTTAGATTTTTGCCACTTCAAAAACTTAATTTCATTTTCACCCCAACTTAATATCATTAATTCCATTCACCCCTGATCAAAGCCCATCTCGCAAAATAAAATTTTTTTTGATTTTTTTTCAGGAAAGTACCTTTTGCCATTGATCCGGCAAACAAAATCTGACCATACCTGCACAACCAACCATCCATGGATTCTTCCGAGCAACAATTACTTTCTGCCTTGAGGTTTGGCCATGAAGACGCCTTACGACAGATATTCAACCGGCATTACCCGTTGTTGCTATCGGATATTTACCGTTTAGTGCAAGACGAGAGTACCTGTGAGGATCTGGCGCAGGAATTGTTTGTGGATTTATGGAACAAACGGGAAAGCCTGGACATTCATACCTCCTTGCGTGCGTATTTGAGAAGGGCTGCCGTGAACAAAACCCTGAACTATCTGAAATCACAAAAGCGGTTTCAGTATGAAGAATCAGATGATCTGAATAATATGGCAGACCATTCTGACAGGGATATCCGCCAAAAAGAATCGCAGGAGAGTTTGGAGAAGGTATTACATGCAGCCATCGACACCCTACCGGAGAAATGCCGTTTGGTGTTTAATCTGAGCAGGTTTGAGCAATTATCGCACAAAGAAATCGCCGAGAAGCTCGGCATTTCGGTGAAAACCATTGAAAATCAGATCACGAAGGCGATGAAGGTACTTCGTGAGGCACTTACACAACATGGTGAAATGTCTTCTGTTGTCATTTTATGCCTAAAATGGTGGTTAATGGCGTAGGGGTTAGGGGCAGTTATTTTGTCTTAATGGCGAAAAACGTCCAAAAAACAGTCAATTTGATCATGAGAGAACCTGAATATATACTCCTGCTGGAAAAACGATGTACTGGCGAAATAAGCCAGGAAGAATCCAGGCAGTTGGAAACCTGGTTGAATGCCTCTGGTGAAAACCGGAAGGTAGCAGAACAGGTAGATCAAATCTGGAACCAAACAGGAGGTTACACCAAGACTTTCCAACCAAATCTGGAGCTGGATTTCCAGAAAGTACAGTCCCGCATCAGGGTACAATCGACCCCTATGAAGGTTAGCTGGACTCAGCGCCTGATGCGTGTAGCGGCTGTGGGTGTATTATTGTTGGCCGGCATCTGGGGTTGGAACCAACTAAATACTACAGCAGACACCATATATACAGCCAGTACAGACGCACAGGCATTTCCATTAGCTGATGGTAGCCGCGTTTGGCTGCGGCAGGGAAGCAGTTTGTCTTTAGGATCCAGGTTTTCCAGCGAAAACCGTCAGGTGGTACTCAAAGGAGAAGGATATTTTCAGGTAGCACATGATCCCGGGCATCCTTTCACTGTTTCATTAGACAATGGTGCGCAGGTAAAAGTGCTCGGTACTGAGTTTGATGTAAAACAGGAAGCTAATCAAACTACCGTACTGGTTCGTTCTGGTAAAGTGCGGTTCTCCGCCAATAAGGATACAGAAGGCTCGGTTCTTACCGCCAATCAAAAAGCTGTCTTTGACCATCAGGCCGCTAAAATACAACTACAACAAGTAAGTTCGCTGAATGAACTGGCCTGGCAAACAGGCGGTTTGGAGTTTGTCAATACCCCTCTGGAACAAGTATTCAAAGATCTGGAGCGTTACTACGGAATCCAACTCGAGATGCGCAACCCTGATATGCGCCAGTGCCCGCATACGGCGCCGCTTACCAGTCAGCCCATTGAAAAAGTATTAGAGTCGCTTGCACTTACGCATCAAATGACCCTGAAAAGAACCGGAGAGCAGAGTTACGTGCTTTCCGGAGGTACTTGTCGGTAGTCTGGTAATTTCAGGCAGTCATCATGGCCCAAATATCCTCGTATGGGATAATCTCAACGGCGTATGTTTGTCCTGCCACGAGAGGTTGTTCCTTTTCCAGTATTTCCAGTTCCTTTTTGATTTTCTTTTCTGCACTTGCCGATTGGTAATCCCGCTTGGCATATGCAATCAGCATGTTGAGGAAAGCTGCGCTGCGGCGATTCATATCGTTATCGAGGTATCGTTTGCGGTATTTTTCCAAGGACTCCGGTGAGATATCTGAGGCATCGAAGGTACCTTTTACGAGGTTGTAGATTACCGGCAACAAGACGAGGGGAATATTCATGCCTTGTTTGTCTTTGGTTAGTACCTCTATTTCATTAGATAATTTAGCGTAACGGAAAGTACCTACCACCTTTTCAACTTTATCCTGGGGCAATACACCTAAAGCAGCCAGTAAGTGTATGTACCCACCATATAATTGCCAGTTATCTCTAACTGCACCGCTAAGCGATTCAAACTTTGGCTGGGTTGAAGCCTTTTCAAATAAGGATAATGCTTCATCATACCTCTTGGCGAAAAGGCAATAATGGATATACAACTCGTGTGTACGGAACCAGTTAAAATTGCCTTCTTCTTCAATGGAGAGGCAAAACTCAATTGCTTCTTCAGCTTCACCGTCGAAAACGCGCAACTGAATGAGGCAGGCTATTTTCTGAAACGAGGCGCCGATCAACGCTCCTCTGCTGGCATTGGACCTTTTGCGCAAAAGCGCCAGCACATCATTACAAATTTTAAGTGCGGCTCCACAATCATTAATAGAAAGGTATTTTATGATACCTATTTGAGCAGAATGGAAATGGTATTGGCAGGTATCGGCTTTGTCGGCCAGAGGCTGAAGCTCATCATAGTATGTACTGGCTAACTGGTGGATTTCTTCATTTGGAGACCGTCTCACAATATAATAATTGATCAGGTTCTCAAAATACTCCAGCGCAAGCATTTCAAATCTCCTTTTGTCTTCATATTCCCTGTGTATTTTAGCATATCTTTCATGTAATGCTACCGAGCCAACCCTTGAATACTCCCGTCTTAATCTGGATGCCACCTCGGCGGTGAGTTCTGTGAACTCATATTTTATGGTTTGTTCCAGTAAATGTTCCAAAATGTCAATTCCCGGACGCGTTGCTTCCCTGGCAAACAAAATATTAGCCGCAGCAAAATCACGGTAACAGTTGTAGTACGCCTTGGTACGCTCATTGAACATAGGCTGATTGACATCAACAAAAAACGCCGTGTTTATCAGATTTCGTTCCAGTCGGCCTTTTAAGCGTAGGTAAGCCTGCGATTTTGGACTTTCATTCTTCCCATAGAGGAACTTAGCTGCATCCTCATCGGACGTAACCTTATCCTTGGAGATGGCATCATAAAATGCTTCTACCATGCTGCCATCTTCTCCGGGGTTTCCAAGGACCTCAATTTGTTTGACCTTGTTCCGGGTGATGGTTTTTACCAAATCTTTCAGGGCGTCAAAATCCATATCGGCATTTTGAAATAAGGAAAATCATAATACATTAATTCTCCATGTATTGAAAACAGCTGAATTGTCCTTTTTTAGGCCTTTTTCAGCTAATTACCTTTGTAACTCAATTAACCAGACAAATGTAACATCATTTTGCAAAAGCAATAATCATATATGTACACACTTTCATCACAGGAGATGAATGTTGTGTAACTGCCTAAGGTTGTAAGCTCTTTGACCTATCCGCAGCGGCGCTGTGGGGCACTGGTATACCCATGCCTCAAATCTGCCTGTATTGAAATCAGGGTTTCTGTCCTTTTTTGGGATGGGCGACCGTTTGACCTTTGTGACAGATTTTGATTCACAAATAAAACGTCTCGCAATATGAACCTCGTTCTTTTCCTCGTACATCTGCTTCTCACTTCATACGCACCTACAAACCAAACAACAACCAGTGACGATGCAGGAACCACCGTAAATCCTGGACCTGGAAAAGACAAGGGCGGGAAGTATAACGATGGTGACTATATCATTGCCAACGATACCCACCCATAATAGGGTTTCAATCCAATTGGATACTTTCTACCGTTGCGTAAAAAAAATACATTGGGCCTCCGCCTGAAATAATCTTCCTACAAATCGCGTAAGCGATTGATTTTTAATCTGTTGAACTCATTTTAACACCTTTCACCCCCGGTCAATCTCTTTTGTCAGGAGAGGAACTGAGTAAGTGTGAAAGCACTTGCTAAGGAAGGTCTGGAACGTTGACAACAACCTTCTTTCCGTACCGTAACCATCGGATTTGGTGATCTTTTAATCCTTTTTTGCGTATTAGAACACGCTTTATTGCACTTCATTAATGTAATCCTTCCTGTCATGAACCGGAGCGTTGCCTTACGCTCCGGTTTTTTTGTGCCCTAAATCGTGCTATTCAGGCATGGAAAAAGGCTATTTATCGACTGTTTACCCCTACTTTCCAACCATTCATCCAAACTTTTGTCCATCCTGTCTACAATAGCAAATCTTCGGGCGCGATTTCGCCGCGAAAGGCGTCTTAGCCCTTTTCTCTCACTAAACAACACACACAGGAACGACGTATGAAACGACTATTCCTTATAGGTCTGATGCTCTCCACTGCTCTTTTGAGCTTTGCACAAGACCTCCCAACCTATGATCCCAATTCCATTGATGTACCTTACAAAAAGTATGTGTTGCCCAATGGCCTGCGGCTCATTGTGCACGAAGACCACAAAGCGCCCATCGTAGCTATCAATGTTTGGTACCATGTGGGCTCCAAAAATGAAAAACCCGGCAAATCCGGTTTCGCACACCTGTTCGAACACCTGATGTTCAACGGATCTGAACACTTCAATACCGACTATTTCCAGGCACTTGAAGCTATCGGTGGCACAGATTTGAACGGAACAACCAACGACGACCGTACCAACTATTTCCAAAATGTGCCGGTTGGTGCACTGGATCAGGTACTTTGGCTGGAAAGCGACCGTATGGGCCACCTTCTTGGCGCCATCGACCAGGGCAAACTGGACGAACAACGGGGCGTAGTACAGAATGAAAAACGCCAGGGCGAAAACCAGCCTTACGCCAAGGGCTGGGATATCCTTCAAAAAGAAGCTTACCCTCCACACCACCCTTATGGCCACACCGTAATTGGTGAAATGGAAGACCTGAACGCTGCCAGCCTGGAGGACGTACACGAGTGGTTCAAAACTTACTATGGCGCTGCGAATGCCGTAGTGGTTATTGCCGGTGACATCACTCCTGAAGCCGCCTATGAAAAGGTGTTGAAGTACTTCGGTAATATTCCGGCCGGCCCAACCATTGCCCGTCCGGAAGTAAACGTGGCCAAACGCACAGGCAGCAAACGTGTTCATTACCAAGACCGTGTACCTGAATCACGCATTGTTATTTCCTGGAATACTCCGGAATGGGGCAACAAGGAAAATGCCGCTCTTGATATCGCATCCAGCGTACTTTCTTCCGGAAAAAGCAGTCGTCTGTTCAAAAAACTGGTATATGAAAAGCAAATTTGCACCTCTGCCAACTGCTTTAATGGCCCGTCAGAAATTGGCGGCACATTCACCTTCATGGTTAACGTGAAGAAAGGCAAAACGGTTGAAGAGGTTGAAAAGGCTGTTCGTGAAATCCTGGACGAGCTGATTAAAAACGGACCTACGGAAGAAGAGCTTAAGCGCGTGAAAGCCTCTTATTTCGCCGGATTCATCAAAGGTCTGGAGCGCATTGGCGGATTTGGCGGCAAGAGCGACCTGTTGGCTGAAAATGAAGTCTACGGTGAAAACCCTGACTTTTACAAAAACTACAACAACTGGTTGAATCAGGTAACTGCCAAAGATGTTCAGATGGTTTGCCAAAAATGGCTCACAGATGGCGATATCACCATGATTTGTGATCCATTCCCTGAGTTTACCGTAACCGGAACAGAGGCTGACCGCTCCAAAGCGCCGGAAGTTGATAAAAATGTAACGGCAAAGTTCCCGGCTATTCAGCGTGCTACGCTGAAAAACGGCATGAAAGTGGTGCTGGCCCGTCGTGCAGAAAGCCCAACTGTTTCTGCAAATATCATGTTTGATGCAGGCTATTGTACCGATAAATTTGGCGGCAAACTTGGTTTGGCCAAACTGGGCATGGATATGCTGGATGAAGGCACTAAATCCATGAACTCCCTGCAGATCAATGAGCGCCTGCAATTACTTGGCGCAAGCCTCAATGCTTTCTCTGATTTGGATAACTCCTATGTTAACCTCAACACCCTAAAACAAAGTCTGGATCCAAGTCTGGACCTCCTGGCAGATGTTGTGTTGAACCCATCATTCCCTGAAGCTGACTACAAACGCCTTCAGGCACAACAACTTAGCGGTATCCAGAACGAGAAAAAAAATCCTCAAAGCATGGTTATGCGCGTCATGCCTACCCTGCTTTACGGCGAAAACCATCCATATGCCATGCCAATGACCGGCTCTGGCGAAGAGGAATCCGTAAACAGCATTACCCTGGAAGATATCAAGGGCTTCTACGGCAAATGGCTTCGCCCGAATAACGCTACCATTGTTGTAACCGGCGATATCTCATTGGAAGAACTGACTGCCAAATTGGAAAAACGTTTCGGCAGCTGGCAACAGGGAACCCTGACCAAAAAGGTTATTCCGGAGGTAAAGAACACCAATACTGCCAATAAAATTTTCCTCATCGACCGTCCGGAAAGTCAGCAAAGCCTGATTGTAGCCGGATATCTGACCAAGCCATACGGCCAGATCGACGAAGTGGCTATGGAACAAATGAACAACGTATTGGGCGGCGATTTCACCAGTCGTATCAATATGAACATCCGTGAAGACAAGCGTTGGAGTTACGGCGCACGTTCTACTATCCAGAACACCCGCGGTCAGCGTCCTTTCGTGGTATTTGCTCCGGTTCAATCCGACAAAACCAAGGAAAGTATCCAGGAGGTGATCAAAGAGGTGAATCAGTTTGTGGGTGAAAAACAAATGACTCAGGCTGAGTTTGACAAAACCAAGCAAAACACCGTACTTGGTATGAGCGGCATGTGGGAAACCAACGCAGCCGTGAACGGTAGTGTTCGGGACATCGTGAAATACAACCTCCCGGATGATTACTGGCAAAAATACAGTGCTAAAGTGCAGGGCCTTTCCCTCAAAGACGTTCAATCTACCGCTAAAACCATTGTTCAGCCCAACAATCTGGGTTGGTTTATGGCTGCCGATGCAAATAAAACCCTGCCAGGTTTGAAAGAACTGGGTATGGAAATTATTCAAATTGACGCAAATGGCAAACTAGTGAACGCCAAACCGAAGCCGTAATCGAGTTTGCGAGTGTTTGAGTGTGCGAGTGTTTGAGTTGGCGATAGGCTTGAGCACTCGATAAATCTTAAACAACTTTGTATACGATCATTTTGCATGAGCCATCTCTGTCAGGGATGGCTCATGTTGTTTAAAGGGACGTTCCGAAATAATCTGTGTAGAATCTGCGCGAAACAACACAGTCGAAATCCGTACAAAATAATCCACCCAAATCTCACACCTTTGCAAACGATGAACGCTTGCCCAACATGGATAAACTGCTAGAGATCAACAACTTAGTTATCGACTTTCATTCAGAGCAGGGTATGACCCGCGCTGTGGACGGGATTTCTTTTTTCCTGAACAAGGGGGAGACCCTGGGTATTGTAGGCGAATCCGGTTCCGGTAAATCAGTCAGTTCATTATCCATTATGCGTTTACTGCCTGCATCAGCAAGGTGTCAGACCGACAGCACGGTGTATTGGAAAAATGCGGCAACCAACCTGCTAACCATTCCTGACGATCAGATGCAGAAAATACGTGGCGCCCAGATAGCCATGATTTTCCAGGAGCCAATGACCTCCCTGAATCCGGTTTTTCGTTGTGGTGAACAGGTAACAGAAGCCATTCAGATTCATCAGAAAGTAAATTTTGAAACGGCTAAAAAGCAAGCGCTTTCCTGGTTTGAAAAAGTAAAGCTGCCTGACCCTGAACGCATTTTCAATGCCTATCCACATCAGATTAGTGGTGGTCAAAAGCAACGGGTGATGATTGCCATGGCAATGTCCTGCAACCCTGACCTGCTTATTGCGGATGAACCTACTACAGCCCTGGACGTAACGGTTCAAAAAGCTATCCTGGATTTAATGCGTGATTTGCGGGCAGAAACCGGCTTGTCTATGCTGTTTATCAGTCACGATCTGGGTGTTATTTCCGAGATCTGCGATCGTGTCATTGTGATGCACCAGGGCAAGGTAGTGGAAGAAGGTCCAGTAGAACAGGTGCTCAGTAACCCTTCACATCCATATACCAAGGGATTGGTAGCCTGTAGGCCTTCGCTCAAACAAAAGTTGTGGCGCATGCCCACAGTGCCAGATTTTCTCGAACACGGACATTTTGAAGCCAGGGTGATTACCCATGAAGAGGACCAATCTCGTTGTGCCCAACTACAATCACAGCGCCCCATATTGGAAGTCAGCCATTTACAGGTGCGTTATCCGGCGAAAAAAAGTTGGTGGGGCAAAACCACTGAGTGGACGAATGCTGTTCAGGACATCAGTTTCGAGGTGTACCCGGGAGAAACGTTTGGGCTGGCCGGAGAATCCGGATGTGGCAAAACCACTCTGGGCAGAACAATCGCCCGACTGACGGATGCCCATTCCGGCGAGATCCTGTACAAAGGACAGAACCTGCTTACCATGAGCGATGCCGAATTCCGACCTTTCAGAAAGGAGATACAGGTAGTTTTTCAGGATCCATATGCATCGCTAAACCCTAAAATGACGATAGGTGAAGCTATACTGGAACCCATGAAAGTGCACCAATTGTATGGCAATGATGCTGCCAGAAAAGCTAAAACGATCGAGCTATTGGAAATAGTTGGACTAAAAGCTGACCATTATCAACGTTATCCGCATCAGTTTTCCGGTGGGCAACGCCAACGTATCTGCGTAGCACGCGCCCTGGCTTTGGAGCCTAAATTTCTGGTGTGTGATGAAATGGTATCGGCACTGGATGTATCTGTGCAGGCCACAGTACTCAACCTCTTAATGGAATTGCGGGAAACATTTGGACTTACCTATCTGTTTATATCCCACGATTTGAGTGTGATCAAACAAATGTGTGATAGATTGATGGTCATGAACCAGGGGCAAATGGAAGTTTTGGGGTATCCGGAGGATATATATACTCGTCCGGAACGACCCTATGTACAGAAACTGATTGAAGCGATACCGGGGAAGTGACGGTGGACGGTGGAAATTTTGCTTTAAATATTTAGAAATGGTACACATTTTCCAGAAAGATACTTTGCTAAAAATGTGCCCCTTCCCAAATATACATATTATGTTTAACAAAATCACTTAATGTCATTCAAAAAGCTAAACAAAAAGACCGTTGATGGGTTATACATGTACACTTTTCAACTTTGCACAATCACTCTGAATATGTCCAATCCACCTTCTAGCTTCCAACAAACTTTGCTGCTAACAGACGAAGAACTAGGCGATGAGCACATCATGACTTCTCTGGAAACACCGCTAAGGCATGATGCTTTTGAGCTTTCTGATGAAGAGAAGATGGCCAAAATTGAAGCCCATTTCCGGGAAATCATGCTGACGCTTGGGCTGGATCTCACTGATGATAGCCTGCGTGGCACACCCAAACGTGTGGCCAAAATGTATGTGCAGGAGATTTTCAGCGGATTGAATCCCAAGAATAAGCCCAAAGTGGCCTTATTCGACAATAAATACCAGTATAATGAGATGCTGGTGGAAAAGGACATTACCTTCTATTCCAATTGTGAACACCATTTTGTGCCCATCATTGGAAAAGCGCATGTGGCCTATATTTCCAATGGAGAGGTAATCGGATTATCCAAACTAAACCGTATTGTACAATACTTTGCCAAACGTCCGCAGGTACAGGAGCGCCTAACGATGCAGATTGCACAGGAACTCTGCCAGGTTTTAGGCACTGATGATGTAGCGGTACTGATTGATGCACAACACCTTTGCGTTTCTTCAAGGGGCGTACAGGATGTTAACAGCAGTACGGTAACGGTATACTATGGCGGCGCATTCCAAAAAGACGCCAAAAAGAACGAGTTTTTGCAGTATCTGAAACTGTCGAAACCGGTAGACGGTGGACGGTAGACGGCCTACGGTAGACGGTAGTAGACGGTAGACGGGTACAAATTTGCAATTGAACTGCAAATTTGTACCCTTTTTTATCGTCCAAAGCCAATTCCCTTCCGAACGAAAAGATTGAGTTTGTCTTTATCAAAAGTGAAGGTAGCAACATCATCCAGGCGGAGGGTGTGCATTTCAGGTTCTTCTGTAACCCTTGCGGCAGAAACCCTGAGGTTCTGGTTTTTGATGGCTTCCATCACTACCTGCCGCACTGTACGGGCATTTCCGAAGTATTTATCCCGGAACTGATGCAGGAAAGTCATGTATTTACCCAGGTGTTCTCTGGCTTCTTCTTCCACCTGGTATTTCTCCTGCCGGAACATATACAGGGCAATTTCCAACAGTTCTTCCGGCGAATAATCTTCAAAACGAAGTACTTTGTCAAAACGGCTTGCCAGACCCGGGTTGGCCTTCAGGAAACCATCCATATTTTCCGGATAACCTGCCACAAATACAAAGAACTCTCCCCGACGATCTTCCATTCGCTTTAACAGGGTCTGAATGGCCTCATCGCCAAAATCGCCCTGCGTACCTCTGGAAGCTGCTGCGCTGAGCGCATAAGCTTCATCAATAAATAATACACCGCCCAGTGCTTCTTCTATCCTTTCTGCGGTTTTAATGGCCGTTTGTCCGACAAAGCCAGCAACCAGTCCCTGACGGTCGGTTTCTACTGTGTGACCGCGTTCCAGAACGCCAAGTGCCTTGTATATTTTGGTCAGGATACGTGCAACCGTGGTTTTACCCGTGCCGGGGTTGCCCACAAACACTGTGTGCAGGTAAAAGCGGCCCAACACATCCCGGCCACTTTCGCGATAAAAGCGCACCAGATCCACCAACTCGCGGATATCGCGTTTGATATTTTGCATACCAATGAGGCTGTCGAGTTCGTGCAGGGCGTTGGTAAGCAGTTTTTCATCCACAGGGATGTTTGGCAGAGCACGTTTACGGGATACCTGAACCTTCTCCACATCCTCCCGAAGCACTATTTTAAGCGCTTCAGGATTGAGGTTCCGAACATTCGGCATAGCCATCAGTCGTAAACCCAGCTGAATTTTTGCCTTATCAATCAAATCATGTACAAAACGGGCATTACCAAAGGCCCTGTCGCGGGAACGATAGGCTTCTGTAATGAGCTCGTCCACCATTTCCTTGGCTTCTTTGGCCATAATAACCTCTTTCTCTCTGGCCGCATATTCAGCAATTTGTGAAAGCTCTTGCGGCAGGTAGTCGGCAAAATCAAAGGTGAGTTTAAAGCGACTGCGCAATCCCGGATTGGAATCCATGAAGGTTTTCATTTCCTTCGGATAACCGGCCACGATAATAGCCAGATCGCCAGGACCGTTAGACAGCTCCCGCACCAGTATTTCTACCACTTCACGTCCGAAATCCTTGCTGTCTTCCGGACTGCGGGCAAGAGCATAGGCTTCATCAATAAACAAGACTCCTCCCCGTGCCATTTCGATGGCATCCTTCACTTTGGGCGCTGTTTGGCCGATATACTCTCCAACCAGGTCTGACCGATCCACTTCATGGACATGGCCTTTGGAAAGAAGTCCCATTTTTTTGTAAAGTCGGCCCATCATTTTGGCTACGGTTGTTTTACCTGTACCCGGATTGCCGATGAACACGGAATGAACGTTAATGCCGTCTTTTTCCGCAAAACCCTTTTCTTTTCTAAGTTGCAGAAACTGAATGTATTGAGCGTGTTCCCGGACTTTTTGTTTTACGTCCGTCAGACCAATCAGGGCATCCAGTTTTTGCAACACCTCTTCAAAGGATTCCACGTCTTCCGGCTCAGGTTCGAGGAAAACCTGGAGTCCTTTCTCCGGCACATAAACCGGATGTGTACCATAATCCCAATCTGATCCGACATCGAAAGGCATCACGGCCAGGGTTTGGTCCATGAACACCACTTCCGCTGTGTAGCGATCCCGTCGCCAGGAACCTTTGACATTAGACCCCCAGCCTGCGGTAATTTTCACCCCGTCGTCGCCTTTTTGTACGTTATGCAAGCGTACCACTTGCCCTTTGAGTTCGCGGGCATTATTGTAGAATTTGATGAATACCTCGCATTGCCAGGCTTTGCTGACAAGGAGATTTTTGAGCATTAGTTCGGCGTAGACGTAACGGGTTTCGTCGTCGTAAAACCGCTTCAGGTAGTTGCGGTCAAACTCCGGTGTATCGTCATATGGGCCTTCATACATTTTGAGGGAGGTAATCCGGCAATACGGATTGTCGCCACGTGTTACGCTGCGGCCGGCATCTTCCACATAAAAGTTTTTAGACGCTACTTTTTCACCTTCAATCCAGGCCTCCCATACGTAGGCGCCTTTTTTCCAGAACACGCCTTCCTGTTTATTGCCCCAGCCTTCGCGGATATACCCGATGGAATCGAATTTACTCACCTTACGTTGGAATGGCAGCACACAAAGCTCTTTGCGCTGCTTTTTGACGGCATAACAGCGCAATTCAACGTTCACTTCCCAATCATCAACATCAAACAGTTTATTGTGAAAGGAGAGTTCTGCGTATATGTAGGAAGTTTCCAGGCGATCGAACACCTGGCGGTATTTTTTCTTGTTATCTGCCAGCCATTCGGTAGAAGCATAGATCTTTAACTCCTTGAATTTCCAGTTTTTGTGTTCAGGAGAATCATTTTGTACCAATGGTGGATTTTGCTCAAAGTCCATATCTCTTCAGGGAATTTGGGAATTGGGGCGATTTTACCGGTAAATGGGAAATAATTTTGATCTTTGATGACGGGAGTGCTGAACTAATCAGTTCGTAAATAAAACTGTTAGTTCCCCACTAGTTGGCAAATGTGCAAACTTTACCCGAAAGAAAAAAATGATCTAACGCTTTTTTCACGATTCCAGCCAACCCTTTTACCCGGAAAATCAGTCAAGTAGTAATCGCATGTTCACCTCTAACCTGTAAGTCATGAAACTACCCTTTTTTACACTTTCATTACTATTTCTGACCGCTCCATTGAGCAGTCAAAATTCAGCAGCTCAGGCTGGCGACACTGAAAAAATGCCTTTTCTGATTATCCAAACCGGTCTGGGATTGGAATGGTTCGAAAATAGTCTTAAATTTTCCAGTTTCACCGTTGAACGCCCTGTCAAACCTCATGTACATGTAGGGCTACAAGGACAGTATTTCTATCCAAAAAGCACAGATTATTACGGTTACAATGAATTCCTGAGGGGATTTGATGTTGCATTTTACGCTAAATACTTCTTTCATGGCAGATTTACAGGCAGAAAAAGTGGATTATACGTTGGGCCGGACATTCGCTATGGCGTTGAAAAATACCGGTATTACAACGATATCTTTTTCCCTCCAATACCCAATCAGCAATATACATATCATGATCGAAAAAGTATGAAAATTCTACTTCGATGGGGTGTCCAAAAAACGCTGGGACGAGCAATTCTGGAGATCACCTGCCCACTAGGCATGCAGTTCATCATGAACGGTCAGGAACTTGGTTTTGTGAGTGGCGATAATCAATTTGTCATGGCGCCAATGTTTCAATTGGGTTATGCATTTTGAGCGTTCAGCATTTTTTTCTGTATTTTAACAGCTTGTTCAAAAAAAATCGAACCAGAATAAAATTCCGAAAATTTAACAATAGCATCTTTTTATTTCTTAAATAAAGCCAAAAAACTTAAAATATCAGGCAATAAGGCAAATATCCTTACTGCTAAAAACAACCCGAAACGAATCTGGCGAGGGGCTTTTTTTAATCAGGGCTTGCAGATGTTCTGAGAATGCCCATAAGTTTGCAGCATGATTTTTATGAATTCCTTTAACGCAAACTGTTGTTGTTGTTGTTGTCCGACTCCGGCTCTCCGAAGCGGTCGCAACTTCTCATGTACGCGTTGAACTACTGGAATTTTTCAGCGCAATTACATCAGAAACATTTGCGCCAGAAGCCCTTCGGAAAAACTCCGAAGGGCTTTTTTGTTTACCATTCAATTTTTACCCATAGCATGTCTCAGTTTTTCCTTCACTCTTGTACTTGTTGTTGCTGTTGCTGTCAGGACCCACCTGCCGGGAGCTTGCACGCGGTTATTGGAGTTTAGGATAAAATTCTGACATACAATAACTTACACAGCAAAGCCCTTCGGCGAGATTCGCCGAAGGGCTTTTTCTTTTTCACCAAAATACTATCGAATATGTCTGGCTCAAACACCGTGGTATGCCCCATTTCCACAGAAAGAATTAATGAAAACGTAGTGCGACTGGTTGCTCTGCTGGTCATTATAGTGACCCTGCTGGGTTTGTTAACTGGCTCCTGGCTGGTATTCCTGCTACTAGCCGTTGATTTTGGTTTGCGCGCTTTCAGCTCCGGATTTTACAGCCCAATTCGCCAGATAGCTCAATGGATTGCCCAAAAAAGCTCATTGGGTGTAAAACTCACCGATGCTGCTCCCAAAAAATTTGCTGCCGGGATAGGACTTGTATTTGGCTTTTCCATTGCACTGGCTTTTACCTTGAATTGGGACACCATTGCAACTGGCTTGAGCGGAGTACTCGTGTTTTGTGCTTTTCTGGAATCAGCCCTGGGATTTTGTGTTGGCTGCGTGGTTTACAGCTTATTGAACCGTTTTTTAGTCCTAACTGCATTAAAATAAGCTTCAAAATGCACATTTCAGCCAGTATTTTACCGGAACTCAAGGAAGCTTATGCACATATTCAGGATCAGGGCCCGCTGGCAAGTTTGGCCTGGATTACTGAAAAATTCCCGGGGCTTATCACTTTCAGCACCAGCTTTGGCATAGAGGATCAGGTTATTGCTCACCTCATTTTCAGTCAGCAACTTCCGATTGAAGTCTTTACCCTGGATACCGGACGGCAGTTTACGGAAACCTACAGCACCTGGACCAGAACCCTGGAACGATACGGAAAGCCCATCTCGGTTTATGCCCCGGAAGCTGAGTTGCTTGAACACTTATTGTCTTCTCAGGGTCCCAATGGGTTTTACGAATCAGTGGAAAAACGCAAACAATGTTGCCAGGTAAGGAAAGTAGAGCCTCTGGAAAGGGCACTGGCTGGCAAAAAACTCTGGATCACCGGCATCCGGGCAGAACAATCGGCTAACCGGCAGCATATGAGCGCCCTGGAGTGGGATGAGAAACATCAACTACTCAAGTTTCATCCCTTGTTCGACTGGTCATTTGAGCAGGTAAAATCCTTCGTCAAGGAGCATAAAGTCCCCTACAACGTATTGCACGATAAAGGTTTTGTGAGCATTGGATGCGCTCCCTGCACCAGGGCCATAGCACCGGGAGAAGATTTCCGGGCAGGCAGGTGGTGGTGGGAAGATGCTTCCAAAAAAGAGTGTGGACTGCATCAGGCTAATTGACCTTTTGCTTGCATAGAGCCACAAGATATCGGCTAATCTACCCGGAAAAACCCTCAATCATTCAACAACAGCACATGTCCCGATCATTCGACTATTTAGATCATTTAGAAGCACAGGCCATTCACATCTTGCGGGAAGTGGCCGGCCAGTTTGAACGTCCCGCGTTATTGTTTTCAGGTGGAAAAGACTCCATTACCCTGGTGAGATTGGCAGAAAAAGCCTTCCGCCCTGGAAAATTTCCCTTTCCGTTGGTACACGTGGATACCGGGCACAATTTTCCGGAAGTGTTGGCGTACCGCGACCAGCTTGCGGAAAAACTTGGAGAACAATTGATTGTCAGAAAAGTAGAAGACACGATTAAGCGGCAAGGATTAACGGATGGTTCCGGAAAGTTTCCAACCCGAAATGCCCTGCAAACCTATACCCTGCTGGAGTTAATTGAAGAGTTTGAATTTGATGCCTGTATAGGCGGTGCGCGCAGGGACGAAGAAAAAGCGCGTGCCAAAGAACGCATCTTCAGCATTCGCGATGAATTCGGGGCCTGGGACCCCAAGCGACAGCGCCCGGAATTGTGGGACACCTATAATGGCGCCATCCGGAAAGGCGAAAATGTGCGGGTTTTCCCCATTTCCAACTGGACTGAACTCGATGTCTGGCAATACATCAGAAGGGAACAAATTGAGTTGCCGGATATCTATTTCTCCCATTCCAGAAATTGTGTAGTGATGCCCGGTGGACAATTGTTGGCGGTTACTCCCCATATCAGGCTTGACCCGGAAGATGTTACGGCTGTGCGCAATGTGCGCTTCCGCACTGTTGGCGATGCCACCTGCACAGCGGCTGTAGAAAGCAGGGCAAGTACCATTGAGGACATTATTCAGGACATAATCACTACCAAAATATCGGAAAGAGGTGCTACCCGGCTAGATGACAGACTTTCGGAAGCGGCTATGGAAGACCGGAAAAAGAACGGCTACTTCTGATTGAAAGGCAGGAAGAGCACGAAGACACAAAGGCGCGAAGACACAAAGGCGCAAAGGGAATATTTGGCTAATGCCAAATAAATAAAGTGCAATTGCTTGTAATATGTAATAACCTGAAATAGCCACCAATACCAAACCGAACGCCAACTCAAACACTCAAAAACTCGCCAACTCAAACACTCAAACACTCATGAATATTCTGAAATTTATAACTGCCGGATCAGTAGATGATGGGAAAAGCACACTGATTGGTCGGTTACTATTCGATTCCAAGGCCGTTTCCCACGATATTTTGCACACATTGGAAAAGCAGAGTCGCAACAAAAACGCTGGGGATCTGGATCTTTCCTTGTTGACAGACGGCTTGCGGGCGGAACGCGAGCAAGGCATTACCATTGATGTTGCCTACAAATATTTCAACACCTCCAAACGCAAGTTCATTATTGCTGATGCTCCAGGGCATGTTCAGTATACCCGGAATATGGTTACCGGCGCCAGCAATGCAGATTTGGCCATTATTTTGGTAGATGCACGTCAGGGTATTGTGGAACAAACCCACCGCCATAGTCTGATTGCTGCTCTGATGGGCATACCACACATTTTGGTGGCAGTGAATAAAATGGACCTGGTGGGATACGACGAACAGGTGTTCTACAAAATTGCGCTTGATTACCAGAAACTGGCCCAAAAACTGGGATTACAGGAAGTAAAAATCATTCCTATCAGCGCTGTGGTGGGTGATAATGTGGTCAATAAATCCAAAAACACGCCCTGGTACACCGGCGAAACCCTACTACAACATCTGGAAACCGTAGAAATCAGTCACGATCTACCGGAAGATCAGGCCAGGTTCCAGGTACAATACGTGATCAGGCCGGGCCATGATGATTACCACGATTACCGTGGATACGCCGGGGCGCTGCGCAGTGGTTTTTTTAAAAAGGGCGACCGTGTTCGGGTACTCCCATCTGGTATTGAAACCACCCTAAAAGCCATTGAAGTACATCAAAAGGAAGTAGATGAGGCCTTCGCACCTCAACCTGTGGTGCTTCACCTGGCTGATGATATTGATGTGTCAAGAGGCGATTCCCTGATACGGGTTGAAGATGCACAACCTGTTGTTTCTCAGGATATTGAACTGGAAATATGCTGGATGAGCGAGCGTCCGTTGAAAGTTGGCGACCGCTATTTGCTCCGGCATAATGCAGCGCATACTAAAGCTGTGGTGAAAGAAATTCATCACCGGGTGGACGTACATTCTTTCGAGCCTCATGCCATTGATGCCATTCAATTGAATGATATAGCCCGGATCAAACTGAGAACTGCCCGTCCCCTGGTGTTTGATGCTTACCGACAAAACCGAGCCAGCGGAGGTCTCATTCTGATCAATGAAACCACGTTTGATACCGTTGCTGCAGGTATGCTCAGAGAACTCCCCCGCGAAGAACCCGCCACCACTGAATTTGATATTTAAACGGGCTACAAATATGACCGCCCCGATGGGGCTACTGGAATGTCGCCCCGATGGGGCTTGGCGAACTTCGTTCGCGTTCGCTCACTCACTCATTCACTCACTCACTCATTCACTCACGCCATGTCTCATCTATTTGATTTTCAATCCTTTAACGAGAAGAAGATGGGTGTCAATACACCTGTTTCAACGCTCGTATCCGGCGTTTCCAAACCCAAACTAACGGTTGTTGGGGCAGGCATTGGTGATCCGGACCATATTACACTTAAGGCCATTAAAGCTTTGCAAACCGCCGATGTGGTGCTGTATGATGCACTAGTAAACGAAAGTTTGCTAGACTATGCACCAGCACTGGCTACCAAAATTTTTGTGGGCAAACGTCGCGGCGCTAAATCATACACTCAGGAAGAAATTCATGAACGTATTGTGGCCTATGCCAAATGCTGCGGACATGTAGTGAGGCTAAAAGGTGGCGACCCTTTTGTTTTTGGCAGAGGGTTGGAGGAATTGCATTATGCACAGGAGCATGGACTGGAAACGGCTTATGTGCCCGGTATTTCCAGCGCAATTGCAGGAGCTGCTGCAGCGGGTATCTCTGTAACGCTGCGCGGAGTGAGCAGAAGCTTTTGGACAATAACAGCTACTACCGATACCGGCGAACTTAATCCGGATATCCTGGCAGCCGCTCAAAGCGACGCAACGGTGGTGGTATTGATGGGCCTTGCCAAACTGGAGGAAATTGGTCGGATTTTTCAGAATGCCGGCAAATCTAACTGGCCAGTAGCCGTAGTTCAGAATGCTACCTGTGAACTGCAAAAAGCCACTTTTGGTACTGTCACAGATATACAGGATAAAGTGGACCAATTCAAAATCGGAAGCCCTGCGGTCATCATTCTGGGTCCGGTGGTAGCACACCGTTGGCAGGCAGAAGACACTGAAGATCAGGCACTTGCACTGGAATTGCAGCGCCTCGCCAGCACAGAAGTATTTTGAAATAAGGTAAACACTACGCTACATGACAACGCCCATACTTGCTCCCATAGATCAGGATTTATTGCAGCGGCTAACCAACGGCCCAACAGTGCTCCAGCAAATGTGGCTGAGCGGCTATTTGTATGCACTGGCTTCGCAATCTGAGGCAACCCAGCAACCCCTACAGCATGCCCAGGCGCCACCTGAGAATTCGGGCCAACCCTTGATCACGGTGTTGTATGGATCACAAACAGGTAACAGCAAAAAGGCGGCGCAAAAAGCGGTAGCCAGTCTCCAGGCACAGGGGTGGAAAACCAACCTTGCAGACTTGAATGACTACCCAACCCGGCAGCTCAAAACCGAAAAACGCATCCTGCTTGTGGTGAGTACCCAGGGTGAAGGCGAGCCCCCTGCATCTGCCGAGGAGTTCTATCAATGGCTCATGAGCAACAGGGCGCCCCGATTGGAAGGATTGGAGTATGCAGTGTGTGCCCTTGGGGATAAATCTTACCTGAAATTCTGCCAAACCGGAAAAGACTTCGATGCAAGACTGGAAGCCTTGGGCGCCCGTCGGTTGAGTGCACGGGTAGATTGCGACGTTGATTTTGAAACACCTGTAGACGCATGGATTCAGCAGTTGCTGAAAGATATGCCCGCTCCGGCCTCCGGCGCCGCCAAATCTATCGCAGTGCAGCATTTTGGCGCCGCCAAAAGCAATGGTCATTCCCAGGAAAAACTCAATCAATACGACCGAAAAAGCCCATTCCAGGCAGCACTATTGGTCAAAACGCCTTTGAATGGCAGAGGATCTCAAAAAGAAACCTGGCATCTGGAGTTTTCACTCGAAGGTTCAGGAATATCCTATCAGCCGGGAGATGCGCTCGGTATTTACCCACAGAATCCACCGGCGCTGGTAAAGGAAGTACTTTATGCCGCAATGTTGAACGGCAATAAGGTCATTTCATACAATGGTCGGGAAATGCCGTTCAGACAGATACTGCTCAAAGAGGTGGAGTTGAGTGTGCTCACGAAGGAGTTGTTGGAAAAGTATGCCACATGGACCAACAATGCCCGGATCAAAGCCATTCTGGCCGACCCGGCAGCCCTGAAATCTTTCCTGTACAGAAGGAATGTGGCCGATCTGTTGCGGGAATTCCCAACGGCTTTGTCGGAAGAAACCTTGTTGCAGTTCCTGCGTAAAATACCTCCGCGTTTGTACTCCATCGCATCCAGTCCGGAAGTCTACCCGGATGAAGTGCATTTGACGGTGGCTGCAGTCAGGTATTTATTCAATGATCGGGCGCATGTCGGGGCTGCTTCCACGTTCCTAGCCGACAAGGTAGAGATCGACGACAGGGTAGCGGTGTTTGTTGAGCAAAATGAATATTTCAAACTGCCGGAAAACGACCAAACCGATATCATTATGGTTGGACCTGGCACCGGAGTTGCGCCTTTTCGGGCATTTGTACAATCAAGGGCAGAACGCGGCGCAAACGGCAAAAACTGGCTGTTTTTTGGCAATCCGCACTTCGAAACGGATTTTCTGTACCAAACAGAATGGCTTCAGCACTTGAAGCAGGGAACCCTTGACAGGTTAGATGTTGCATTCAGCCGGGATCAAAAGGAGAAAATTTACGTGCAACAACGGTTGCTGGAACGCTCCAAATTGATCTATGAACGCCTGGAAAACGGCGCTCATTTTTACGTCTGCGGAGATAAAAACCGTATGGCTGCTGATGTGCAACAAGCTGTTCGGCAGGTTATTGAAAAAGAAAGCGGAAAAGATGCCGAATACGCAGAAGCGTATGTGAAGAACCTTAAAAAACAACGCAGGTATTTGGAGGATGTGTATTGATGGACGGTAGACGGTGGACGGTGGTCCCGAGCACTCGGGATGGACGGTAGACGGTGAGCTAAAAAATTGATTTTCAATTACATAAGACTCCAAAACAAAAAAAAACGAACAAACAAAAAACAAACAAACCTTTTCAACCATGAACTTACCTAAACACTTCAAAACGATCCTTTATCTCGGTCTGGCAGTCTCGGCGCAAGTTGCTACTGCCCAGCAAATTCTTATTCAGGGAATTGTTAGAGACAAGGGGTTGTCTGAGCCTATTCCCGGTGCACGCATAGCCATTAAGGGCTCTGAAACTTTCACCATTTCTGATGCAGAAGGACAATTCAACCTCAGTTCAGATAAGCCATTCCCCGTTTATCTGGTGGTTAATGGTGTGGGCTACCAATCGCAGGAAGTACCGGTACTTGGGGTTAACAACAGCACTGTGGAAATTCTGCTGGTAGATGATCTGGCCCTTTCCGAAGTGGTGATTACTTCCAGACGGCGCAAGGAAACTGCACAGGATGTGCCCATTCCCATCAGTGTTGTTGCTGGCCAGTTACTGGCAGATGCTGGGGCATTCAACGTAAATCGCCTGAAGGAAATCGTTCCTACCGTACAATTGTATTCTTCTAACCCCAGAAATACCACCTTGAATATCAGAGGTTTAGGCTCTACGTTTGGCTTAACCAATGATGGTATTGACCCAGGAGTAGGCTTCTACATTGATGGCGTGTATTATGCCCGCCCGGCGGTTACAGCCCTGGACTTCATTGATGTAGAGCAGATTGAGGTGTTGAGAGGACCACAGGGTACACTTTTTGGTAAAAACACCACCGCTGGCGCGTTCAACGTAAGCTCCAAAGCGCCAGCCTTCACCCCAGGGGTACATATGGAATTAAGCTATGGAAACATTGGATTTGTCCAGGCAAAAACCTCCATTACGGGACCCTTAGGTAAAAAACTGGCCGGACGCCTTTCTTTTTCCGGGACTCAACGCGATGGCACATTGAAGAACATTCGAACACAGGAATCAGTGAACGACTTGAACAACCTTGGATTCAGAGCCCAGCTTTTATATACGCCAACCGACCGGATTCACCTTACCCTAATTGGTGATGCCACCCGCCAGCGCCCCAACGGCTATGCACAGGTAGTAGCAGGCGTGGCAACAACCAAACGTGCAGCTTATCGCCAATTTAATCAAATTATTTCCGATTTGGGGTACAGTTTACCCACTCAGGATCCTTTTGATCGTATCATTGACCACGATACACCCTGGCGTTCCAAAAACGATTTGGGAGGTGCATCCATCAACCTTGATGCAAAAATTGGACGTAGCACTTTAACTGCTACCTCCGCCTGGAGATATTGGGTATGGGGCCCATCCAACGACCGCGACTTTACGGGGTTGTCGGTGTTGAGTCTTTCCCAGGCGCCATCCAAACACCAACAGTGGTCGCAGGAAATTCGTTTTGCAGGCAACTTCAACGAAAAACTGAGTGGTGTGGTAGGCGTTTTTGCCCTTTGGCAAGACCTGAAAACAGATCCATACCATACGGAGGAATCAGGAGCCGCCCAATGGCGTTTTTCGCAAAGCTCCACAAGCGAACTCTGGAAAACACCCGGTTTGCTGGATGGATACGGCATTCGGACAACCTCCAGGCTGGAAAGCTTTAGCGGCGCTGTTTTTGGACAGCTGGATTGGGCAATCACTAGTAAACTACACCTCCTGACCGGCCTGCGGTACAATTCCGATCAGAAGAGTGTCAATTTCAATCGCCAAACCTATGGTGGTTTGCAAACAACCGATCCTCAACTGCTTGCCTTGAAAAATGCTGTTTACACCAATCAAGCCTTTACTGCAGACGTTGCTGAGGGCAATTTTTCAGGACAAGTTACAGTGGCCGTTAAGCCTTCTTCCAGATTCCATGCGTTTGCAAAAGTATCTAACAGTTTCAAGCCTGTGGGCGTAAACCTCGGGGGCCTTCCAACCGCCAATGGCGAAATCCTGACTGATCTGGCCCGTATCAAACCGGAATATGCCACCCACTTTGAAGCAGGCGTTAAAACCAAACCCAGCCTGAATGCCACCCTGAATCTGGTTGCCCACCTGACCGACATCAAAGATTATCAAACCCTTGTTCAAACTGCCGAAGTTGGCGTAAACCGTGGATACCTGGCGAATGCAGAACGGGTTAGGGTTTGGGGTCTGGAACTGGACGGCAACATCCGGATTAACAAACAAATATCCATCAACGCAGCACTGGCCTACACGGATGGCAAATATGTCAGCTTCATCAACGCACCCGTACCACTGGAAGAAACCGGTGGACAAAATGCCTTCAAGGACATTTCAGGGCAAAAACTTCCAGGAATATCTGATTGGGCCGGATCACTTGGCGGAGAAATTTCCACAAAATCAGGAAGTCTGATTGGGCAAAAAGGCAAATACTTTATGGGCCTGGATGTCTTTTACCGTTCGGCTTTCTCCAGCAGCGCTTCGCCATCCATATACCTGAATGTTGATGGGTATGCCCTGTTGAATGCCAGAATTGGGTTTAAAGCTACTGAAGGAATTACCGTGTTTGCCTGGAGCAGAAACCTGCTGAATGCAGATTATTTTGAACAACTATTGCCCGCTGCTGGCAATGCCGGTCATTATGCCGGTGTTCTGGGCGATCCACGAACCTTTGGCATTACCCTGCGTTACGGATTTGGCCTGTAAACGGAAAGGAATGTATGTTAATTGAAGGGCTAACCCTATTTTGCCCCAAAAAGTAATACTAGCACATGCAAAAGCAACATTCCAACACCTGGTCGCTCCGGATAATTCCAGTGCTTCTGACCCTGTCCAGTTTATTACACGGACAAAAAACCATCATAACCGACGAACAACTATGGTTCGGCGCCTTCAACCAGACCAGAATCAGCAATAAATGGGGATTTTGGTTCGATACGCACCTGCGGTTGAAGGATCAGTACGTGCAGGATTTGTCGCAGGCCATTATCCGCTTTGGACCAACCTTTTATGTAACTGACGATGTACGACTCACAGCTGCTTATGCCTATGTACACACTTATCCGGCGCCGGGCCATGCCAATATCTCGCTGCCGGAACACCGTCCGTGGCAACAGGTACAGTGGTTTCAAAGGGGTAAAAAAGCCAGGTTAACACAGGCCATCAGGCTGGAGGAAAGGTATCGGAGACGTACGCTTAACGATGAGCAACTGGGAGAAGGGTACCAGTTCAACTGGAGAATCCGGTACAACTTCTCTCTGTTTTTACCCCTTACCAAAAAGCAGTTTGACCCGGGCGCCTTATTATTCAATGTCAATAACGAGGTGTTCATCAATTTTGGAAAACAGATTGTTTACAACCATTTCGACCAAAACCGACTGTTTTTAGGTCTGGTATATCAGGTAAACAAACATGCCCAATTGCACGGCGGATACATGAACCTGTATCAGCAACTGGCAGCCGGCAACACATTCAGAAACCAGCACTCCATCCGGTTTTTCTATTTCCACAATGTAGATTTGAGGGAATAGTACCCTGGAGACACAACAAGCAACAAACGTTCACCATGGCGGAACCAAAACTATCCGAGGTAGAATACATCAAAGCAAACAGCGACTACCTGCGTGGTACGCTGGCTAAAAGCCTGGAAAACCCTCTCACCGGAGCGCTTTTCCCGGAAGACACGCATTTGATCAAGTTTCATGGCGCTTATCAGCAAACTGATCGTGATTTAGACAGCGAGCGCAAGGCACAGAAACTGGAGCCTTTATATTCCCTGATGATTCGCATCAGAGTACCGGGCGGCGTGGCCAGTCCGGCACAATGGCTGCGCATGGATGCACTGGCTGATCAGTACGGCAATGGAACCCTGAAACTTACCACCCGACAGGCTTTTCAATTGCACGGCATTCGGAAGCGTCACCTGAAAGCCACTATTCAGGGCTTTAATGAGGTATTTCTCGATAGTCTGGCCGGCTGCGGAGATGTAAACCGCAACGTCATGTGCAGTCCCAACCCGAATGAAAGCAGGGTACACGAGGCTGTGTATCAGGTATCAAAGGCCATCAGTGATGCATTCACACCCCGCACCACAGCCTACTATGAAGTTTTTATGGATGGCAAACCTGTGGATGAATCACAGCCGTTTCAAACTCAAAAAGGCGCATCAGGGGCGGATGAAGAACCTGTTTATGGTAAAACCTATCTGCCACGCAAGTTTAAAATTGCACTTGCAGTACCTCCCTTCAACGATACCGACATATTTGCCAACGATATCGGGCTGATAGCAATTGAGCAAAACGGCGAACTGCTGGGCTTTAATGTGGCGGCTGGTGGAGGCTTGGGCATGACATTCGGCATGCCAGAAACCTTTCCAAGGCTGGCTGATATGCTGGGTTTTGTACCGGTTAATGAAGTACTAAACGTGTGTGAGGCCATCATCACCACCCAGCGCGATCATGGCAATCGGGAAAACCGCAAATTTAGCAGGCTCAAGTACACCGTGGAACGCATGGGGTTGGATACCTTCAAAGCAGAAGTAGAAAGGCGGGCGGGCATCAGCTTCACGGAGCCCCTACCCTATCGCTTCACCCATTCAGGCGATCCATTGGGTTGGGTGAAGACCCACGATGGTCATTTCAACCTTGGTTTATTTATCGAGGGTGGCAGGATACTTGACAAACCTGGATTCCCACTCAAAACCACCCTAAAAACCCTGGCCCTGGTGCACGATGGAGATTTCAGGCTCACCGGCAATCAAAACCTGGTAATTGGCAACATTTCTCCACAAAAACGCCCTATAGTGGAGGCAATTTTGGATAAATACGGCATTCTGGAAGCTACACACAAACAAACCGCACTGCGCCAAAACAGCATTGCCTGTGTGGCTATGAACACCTGTACCCTGGCTTTTGCAGAAGCAGAACGATATTTGCCTACTTTGATCGACAAAATTGACACCATCGTTCGTGCCTATCGTTTGGACCAAACTGCCATCAATATCCGCATGACCGGCTGCCCAAATGGCTGCGGAAGGCCTTATTTGGGCGAAATAGCTTTCATTGGTCGCTCTCCCGGGTATTACAATATGTATCTGGGTGCGGCCCACAATGGAGAAAGGTTAAATAAACTTTACAAGGAAATGCTGGATGAAGCGGGCATTTTGCGGGAAATTGAGCCCGTTTTGGCAGATTTTGCCCGAAACAGGCAGCATGCTGAAACTTTTGGTGATTTTGTGATTCGCCAGGGATACGTAAAGGCTACTACACACGGAACAAATTTTCACGACTGAGGCGCCATTCATGGAAAGCGTAACGGAAAGCACTAGCATCGGGAACACCCTGTTTCCGGTATTTCTAAAAATTGACCAGGGCACTACGCTTGTGGTTGGCGGGGGCAATGTTGGGTTGGAAAAACTCAGTGCATTGCTTAAAAACTGTCCGGAGGCGCACATTATGCTGGTAGGTAAAACCATTCAGCCTGCCATCCGAAGCCTGGCCGCCGAACATCCGCATATATTACTGGTGGAAAGAGGTTTCAAGCCGGAAGACCTCGACGGCAAACGCATGGTGATTTGCGCAACCGACGATCCTGCCCTGCATCGGGAAATTCGCAGGCAGGCTCATGAGCGGGGACTGCTGGTAAATGTGGCTGACACACCCGAACTATGTGATTTCTACCTCGGTTCTATTGTGCAAAAAGGCGACCTGAAAATAGCCATTTCCACCAATGGAAAATCGCCCACCATTGCCAAAAGGCTTAAAGAGACCTTGAATGAATCCCTTCCGGATGAATTGAATGATCTGTTACAGCACATGCCTGCCATTCGGGAAAAGCTAGGAGGCGATTTTTCTGAAAAAGTACGAACCCTGAATACTTTAACGGCATCCTTGGCTGCTGGAGAGGAGGTGCTTTCCAATGTCATGCCTCACCAGAATCTTGACCGGATTCGCGACCGGAAATGGCGCAGGATAGCCACGGCAGCCCTTGCGGCGTTTGGTTTATCCTTAGTTTTCCACGTGGTATCTTATTACATACCCACCCATACCTGGCCGGATCTATTGGCGGGAATTGATCGGGAATTTTGGGTATTTCTGGGTGTTGGATTTTTGGCTCAGATGGCCGATGGGTTGTTGGGGATGGGGTATGGGGTGGTGACACAGATTTTCCTGCTGGGAGCGGGGGTTCCATTGGCGGCTATCAGTTCGAGCATACACACCGCGGAAGTGTTTACTGCAGGCGCTTCCGGATACTCGCATTATCGTTTTGGGAATGTCAACAGAAGGTTATTCCGCGCCATCCTTGTGCCGGGTGTTTTAGGTGCCATTGGGGGCGCCATACTTTTATCGCTTTTAGGAGAAACTTATGCGGGCTATATCAAGCCTGTTTTGGCTGTGTACACCCTGCTGCTCGGCTTGAGGATACTTAGTCGGGCCTTCTTTAAAACAACCCGCAAGCAAAAAGCCAGGCGATTGGGCTGGCTGGCGGGGGCTGGCGGATTTTTGGATTCTTTTGGTGGCGGAGGCTGGGGGCCATTGGTTACCAGCACCCTGATTGCCAAAGGCAAGACGCCTCAATATGTCATTGGAACGGTTAGTTTGACCGAGTTTTTCGTCACGTTTGCCAGTGCTGTCACCTTCTTTTCCATTATTGGACTTTCACATTGGTTGGTGATTGCCGGTCTGATCATCGGAGGCTTGGCAGCTGCACCTTTAAGTGCCCGTTTAGCCGGAAAATTGTCGGCAAAATGGATGTTTTTATTGGTTGGAGGTATGGTGGTGTTTTGGAGTGCCCGGGTGTTGTGGAAGGTTTTCTGGGCCTGACGTACCGGCGGGTTTAGCCGCCGAAATAAAGGTTTGAAGGGGTTTGATGGGTTTGAAGGGGTTTGATGGGTTTGAAGGGTTTGATGGGTTTGAAGGGTTTGAGGGCTATCGATTACCCACAAGTTTTGTCTTTTTTAGGTATGACATAAGAAAAGGGGAATTACAGTGAACAGCTTAAATCAGCACGAACCATATCTAAAATCTTGTAACCACTCGTTTCAACGAGTGGCCAGGAATCCCCACTCATTACATCTTTCTTCTTTGCAAAACATCACATTTTCAATGCATTTTGGAAGAATAGCTTTCCTGCTTGTATTCAAGGAACGATGAATTAAATGGCTAATCATGATAGGTTGTTTGACATTAGTTCATCTGTTTGGCATTGTTACTTTTCTTTCTGCTTGCCCAAAAAGAAAAGTAACCAAAAGAAAAAAGGCAGTCTTTCCGGCAAAGCCAACGACCTACGGGGATTGCGCTGCTTTTTAACCGCGGTCCGTCTTTTTTTGCATCATCGTGCTGTACCGCCGGTTAAAAAGAAGGCGCTCCCTCCTTACGTCGGGACCATCCCCTTCGGTCGGGCTTGCCTCGCAGACGGCGGGGCCCTGGGCAGGGGATTGGTTGGAAGCCAGGCCTCCTGATTTGTGGGTAATCGATAGGGTTGAGGGGTTTCAGGGGTTTGAGAGAATTAGAGGCCTGAAAAGTGCTTGAGATGCTTCTCCATACACACACTATTTTCCACACCTGCATATTGGCCATAATTTGGAATGATTTGATAGCCTGATTTCAGGTATAGCGCAATGGCTTCGGGTTGTTTTTTACCGGTTTCCAGTACGGTTCGAGGGTAACCAAGTTCGGAGGCCCATTGCTCCAGTTCGGCGAGTACCAAACCAGCATATCCTTTTCCCCTGTGCTGAGGCTGCACAAACATACGTTTGACTTCCATGGTCTGATCGTCCTGCGCTCGAATGGCCCCGCAGGCAATAGGTTCTCCATCCAAGCGGCCTACCAGACAATGTCTGATTTGGTCTACCTTATTAAACTGGGCATAAAAGGCGTGTTCATCGCCATCCCTGATAGCCAAATCGGCATCTAGCAAGGCTACTAGTTTCCTGAAATCTGGATTCGAGGAATCGGTTCTCTCCAGCAACAATATATTTAGGAGCATCTTTGTTCGAGGATAAAAATCTGGGTGCAAATTTACCACCATTGTACCAAATTGGCTTTGCTACATTTGCTCAGAACAACGAACAATACAAACATGTCTGATAAATTCTTTTGGTTTATCACAACACTCGCCCTGCTTGCGGGCTGTCAATCACTCAGCCCAAAACAACCAAACCAGGATACATCAGCCAAACCCACAGATGCCCAGTGGTGGAAAGAAGCACTGGTATATCAGGTATACCCACGCAGCTTCCAGGATAGCAACGGGGATGGCGTAGGCGACCTAAAGGGCATCATTTCACGGCTCGACTACCTATCCAGCCTGGGTGTAGATATGATCTGGCTCAATCCGGTTTACGCGTCTCCCAACAAAGATAACGGGTACGATATCTCTGACTATCAGAGTATTATGAAAGAATTTAGCAACATGGAAGATTTTGATGCGCTGCTTAAAGGACTGCACGACCGGAAGATCAAAGTATTCATGGATCTGGTGGTAAATCATTGCAGCAACGAACATGAATGGTTTAAATCTGCAGCCGCTTCCAGAGAAAGTCCGTACTACAACTATTTCCACTGGTGGCCGGCCGAAAAAGGCAAACCACCCTATCGCTGGAGTATCTTTGATGAAAAAGGCGACGCCTGGGAATACAACAAAGCCACCAACTCCTATTACCTGCACTATTTCTCTGATTTTCAGCCTGATTTGAATTGGGAAAACCTGATTTTGCGGCAGGAAATCTACAAAATGATGCGTTTTTGGCTGGATAAGGGTATAGATGGGTTCCGGTTGGATGCCATTGCTTTTTGTTCCAAGGACACCACTTGGCCACCATTGCCGGAAGAATACAAGGGCAATTGGCCCATGTACTATGCCAGTGGCCCTCATTTGCATGATTATATGCAGGAAATGAACCGGGAAGTGTTCAGCAAATACAATATCGCCACGGTTGCTGAGGCTATGGGAGATGTAGACCGCGTGATGAAATTTGTAGATCCCGAGCGCAAAGAGCTCAACATGGCCTATTATTTCGAAGCGATTGACTTTGGCTACCTGCCTAATGAGTACAAAATGCCTGATCCAAAAGGATACGACCTGGTGCAGTGGAAAAAAGTATATGCTAAATGGACAGATGCCTTTGCCCAAAAAGGTTGGGGAACCATGTACCTGGCCAACCATGACCAGCCGAGAATGCTTACCCGTTGGGGTAACGATAGTCCTGAATTCCGGGATGTATCTTCTAAAATGCTAACCACCTTTATCCTGAGCATGCGTGGCACCCCATACTACTATTTCGGAGATGAAATTGGTATGTCGAACATCAAATTCGATCGGGTGGAAGAATACAACGACATAGAATTGCTGACCAATTATGCACAGGTAAAAGCCAAAGGCGGCGATTTGAAACGTTTTTTGGAAGGCATGAAAATATCCTCACGCGATAATGGACGCACACCCATGCAATGGGATGCCACTGCCAATGGCGGATTTACAACCGGAACGCCCTGGTTGAAAGTAAACCCGGAATATGCTACCGTTAATGTGGCTTTACAAGAAAAAGACCCTAACTCTGTGCTGAATTACTTCCGGAAAATGGTTCAGGTACGCAAAAAAGATCCGGTATTGATTTATGGTGACTGGCAACTGGTTGATGCTGAAAACCCCGCTATTTTTGCTTATACACGAACATTAGACACGCAAAAACGTCTTATTTTACTAAACTTTAAAGCTACATCGGCAGAGGTAAACACCACCCTGGACCTGAGCAATGCGCAGGTGCTGATTGGCAACTACACCGATGCCAAACCTGGAAAATCATTGCGCCCGTATGAGGCCATGATCCTGGAACTGAAATAACAACTGAACATTCAACGTAAACCATGACGAACAAAACAAGCGCTCTTCTGATACTGCTCCTGGGCATTTGTCAAATGACCCTGGCCCAAAAACCTGAAATTCAGCGTGCCGACCCCACCAACTGGTGGGTGGGCATGAAAAACCCTGAAGTACAGGTATTACTATATGGCAAAAACCTGAAGGGATCTGTCGTAACCATCAATTATCCCGGAGTGAGTATCCGGCAGGTGCATGAGGTGGAAAATCCTAATTACCTGTTTGTAGATCTCTACATAGCACCTGAAACCCAACCTGGCAAATTTGGCATCAGTTTAAGTAAAGAAGTGTCTGTAACCCGAAATGGTAAAACCGGCATGGAAACTGTAAAAACGCTACATGCCTATGAGCTTAGAGCGCGCGACAAAAAACCACAAACAGTGAATGCAAAAGATCTGGTGTACCTCATTTTGCCTGATCGATTTGCTAATGGAAATGTCAGCAACGATAAATTCCCGGACATGGCCGATACCGCAGCCGACCGGCAGAACCCATACCTGAGGCATGGTGGTGATTTGGTGGGCATTCAAAACCACCTGGATTATATGAAAGAGCTTGGCGTAACCACTCTTTGGCTCAATCCGGTAATTGAAAACAACCAGCCGCAGACCAACGAAGGGGGCGCCATGCGCTCCGCCTACCATGGCTATGGCTTCACAGACCATTACAATGTAGATCGAAGGCTGGGGGGCAATACGGCATATAAAAATCTGATTGACGCTGCCCATGCGAAAGGACTCAAGGTTATACAGGATGCGGTGTATAACCACGTGGGCATCAACCATTGGTTCCTTCGGGATCAGCCAATGAAAAACTGGCTGCACCAATGGGATACCTACACCAATACATCCTACCGGGATGAAGCCGTGTTTGACCTCAACCACGGCAGTGTAAGCGATTTCAATGTGCACCAAAATGGATGGTTTGTCCCCTTTTTGCCAGACTTAAACCAGGCAAATCCATTTGTAGAAAAGTACCTGATTCAGCATGCGCTCTGGACCGTAGAGTTTTTCGGCATAGACGGCTGGCGGGTGGACACCTATCAATACAACGATTTGGAGTTCATGAACCGCTGCAATAATGCCTTGTATCAGGAATATCCTGACATGTTTATTACAGCAGAAAATGCGGTAAACACAGCGGTTTCACAAGCGTTTTTTGTTAAAAACAACCTGTATTTGCCATTTAAAAGCTCCTGTAATTCACCCAATGATTTCGTGTTTTACAACGCAATCAATGCAGCACTTAACGAGAAATTTGACTGGGGACGAGGTTTCAACCAATTATGTACCATGTTTGCCCAGGACATAGTGTATCTGGATCCCAACATGAACCTGACTTTTCTGGACAACCACGACCAGAACCGGTTTTTCTCTGTTATCGGGGAAGATATGCGCAAGTATAAACAAGGCATAACTGTATTGCTTACCGCACGTGGCGTGCCTCAGCTTTACTACGGCACTGAAATTTTGATGAAAAACTTCAAAAATCCCTCAGATGCTGAAGTACGGCGCGATTTCCCGGGTGGATTTCCCGGAGATGCGGCCAATAAATTCACATCATCCGGAAGAACGGCCCAGGAGAATGAGGCATTTGATTTTGTTAAAAAACTGGCCAATTACCGTAAAAACAATCCTGTTTTACAATTGGGGCTAATGACTCAGTACATCCCACAGGATGGTATTTATGTGTATTTCCGACACAATGCGGAAAAAACCGTTATGGTGGTAATGAGCCAGAATGAACAAGATAAAACCCTGACAACCAAACGTTTTTCAGAAAACATGACAGGGTTTACCAAGGGTAAAAATATTCTCACTGATACCAATATTTCAGACTTAAGTCAACTCTCTGTACCGGCTATGTCGGTGCAGGTGATTGAGTTGATGAGATAAATGGAATTATACCACTAAGACACTTAGGACACCAAGAATACTCAAGCTTAAATTTCCCTTAGTGCCCTTAGTGTCTTAGTGGTAATCCACTCCACCTCACTCTCCATGAAACGACGCTCATTTTTTAAACTTGGCACTCTGGCCGCCATCTTTGCCGGTCTGCCCAGCCTGAAAGCCATGCCTGATATCAGTGAAAAACCCCGTTTGATTAAACCTCGTAGGTTGAAACCCGGCGCTACTGTTGCCGTTATTGCCCCGAGCAGTCCGCCTTCTGAAGAAAAACTTCAAAAAGGGCTTCAAAACCTGCAATCCTTTGGCTTCAAAATCATGGAAGGTAAAAGTCTGCGGGCGCAAAATGGTCATTTGGCAGGTACAGACCTAGAGCGTCTGGCCGACCTGCACTGGGCCTTCGAAAACCCGGAAATTGATGCTGTTTGGTGTATTCGGGGAGGATATGGAGCAGGAAGGCTCCTGCCCCAAATCAACTACAACCTGATCAGGCAACATCCCAAGCCACTAATTGGGTACAGTGATATCACAGCCCTGCATATTGCCATATATCAGGAAACCGGCCTGGTTACATTTCATGGACCAGTAGCTGCAGGCGAATATCCGGAAGATACTACCCTATTCTGGAAATCGGTTTTGTTAGAACCTCAGGAGCATCTGGAAATCCGGGCATCTGAGGCGCTATTAAGCACACTCGGCCCCGAATATCAACCATTTACCATTACCCCCGGGACCGCCAGCGGCACATTAACCGGCGGTAATCTGGCGCTGTTATCTGCCATGGCTGGAACTGCCTATGCACCTGTTTTCAAAAACAAAATCGTAATTATAGAAGATGTAGGCGAGCAACCTTACCGGATTGACCGGATGTTGACACAATTGTTGCAGGGCACGGATTTAATGGAAGCATCGGGCATTGCCCTCGGCGTTTTTAATGAATGTCAGCCCAAAGCGGGCACATTTTCACTTTCGCTGGAGGCTACCCTTCGGGATCGATTGGGAGGATTGGGTATCCCGGTTGCCTATGGCATACCTTTTGGCCATGTGGATCATCAGGCTACGCTGCCCTACGGCATTAAAGCACGCTTGGAGGCCGACAGGCAAGCGTTAACCTTGCTGGAACAGGCGGTGGTGTGAGGAACGGTGGACGATGGACGATGGACGATGTTTCTACCAGGTATTTCCCGGATAAGTCCGCTGGAGCGATTGCATTTCGGCCAGGATAAAGCCGAGGTGTTCGGTGTGGCGGCCTTGTTTACCACCGCTTTGCATCCAATCGTTGGTGGGCAGGCTGAGGGTGGCTTCCTGAAGCACTTCTGCCACTTTCTTATGCCACAATCCTTTGATTTCTAACAGATTCGGCGCAATACCCTGCGTTTGCATTTCTGTATCCAGGGTATCCGGGGTAAAGAGCTCTCCGGTAAACGGCCAGAGCAAATCAATAGCCTGCTGCATCCGGCGATGGCTCTCTTCCGTTCCATCTCCCAATCGAATCACCCATTCTGAGGAAAAACGAAGGTGATAGGTTACTTCCTTCAAGGCTTTCTCGGCAATTTCCCGAAGTCGCTGATCTGAGCTGTGCACCAGTTCCTTGAGCTGATAGTAATTGAACACATCGAAGTAAAACTGCCGGGCGATGGTTTGGGCAAAATCGCCGTTCGGGCGTTCCACCAACAGGCAATTCCGAAATTGATGAGCATCCCGGAAATACGCGATATCATCTTCAGAACGTCCGGCGCCTTCCACTTCCCCTGCGTAGGTCAGGTACATACGGGTTTGACCGAGCAAATCAAGCGCAATATTGGTCAGCGCAATATCCTGTTCCAGTACAGGACCATGTCCGCACCACTCACTGAGTCGCTGAGAAAGTATAAGGGAATTATCCCCAAGTCGAAGCAAGTATTCAAACATATTTACCGTGAATTGCCGCAAAGGTAAGTTGCTTAAACGATCACCATGGGTAATTCCAGGGTTCGTTTGAGATAATATTCGACATTTTCCTTCACAATGATATCCAGCGGCAGGTATTGGGTGCGGGGAATTTCTTTGCTCATGAGCATTTTATTTACCAGCGTAAGAATGCCGAGATAGCCCTGATGCCAGGCGTTTTGGTTAATTAAAAAGCGGATTTTACCCTGAGCCAGCAGTTTCAAATTAGGTTCAATCAAGTCGAATCCTACAATTTTAACCCGGTCTTGCACAGCAGCATCCAGCGCTTCAACCAGCTTGTACGCCCTTGAGTTGGTGACAAAGAAGCCATTTAATCTGGGGATTTGTTCAAACTGTTTTTTGGCCCATTCCCGCATGAAATCAGGCTGATCGAAGTTTTCCAGTACTGCCGTGTGGATTTGAATAGATTTCTTGTCTATTCCATTGAAATAGTCTTTAAACCCTCTTTCCTTGTCTTGCAGGTGGCGAGCATTGGACACCTCTTTATCCAGGTTAACCAGCATGGCATGATCGCCGTCAGACAGACCAAAATTCAGCAACCGACCTGCCAGCACACCACTTTGGTAGGAATCCTGACCAATGTAACTCAGAATATCTGCACCTTCTATATCAGTATTGATGAAAACGAGGGGGATGTTTTGCAGCTGGCATCCTTTCAACAGGATTTTGGCTTCTTCCAAAAACAGTGGGGCTGCCAGAACAGCCCCGGGTCCCGACTCCAGCGCTTTGTCCACGGATTCCAGGAAGTCTCTGGGCTGAAACATGGAGAAGGAAAAAAATTCCGTCTGCACATTGTAATGACGAACAGATTCGGCAGCCCTTTCCAGCCCCTCCTTGGGTTGGGCCCAATAAGGATCCTGCCGGTAATCAGGCAATATGATGGCAATCCGAAAAGGCTTATTGTTGTTGGCCAGCGATCGGGCGGCCAGATTGGGCGCGTAGCCCATCTCCTTCATGGCATGTTCTATTCGGTCTCGAATCTCGGCCGATACATGTCCTCGTTTATGCACCACCCGATCGACGGTTCCTGTAGAAACGCCAACACGTTGGGCTATATCTTTTAAAGTAATACGCTGGTCAGGCATGGTTAGGTTTTCAAGCGGTGAAAGTAGTAGGGTTTTGTCAGTGTTTCAATTATTTTTTCGATCCAAATTTCCAACTATTATTTATTCTGTGTGCGCACACGGCATAAAAAAAATTTATCCGTGTGCGCACACGGCATATTGATATCCTGTTTTACTTTTGGCACAGGAAAGTAAATTACTCACGCAATCCCTCTGCTAAACTTTTGATACAAGGCAATGAAAGTCAAGGAAAAAGAGTCGACCGGTTACCTGAAATACGAGCTAAAAACATTCGAAAAGCTCCCTGTTAAGATATGGGATGAACCCCTCGAAGCATCCCGTCACGTGGCACGCAGCATTGCACTGGCCATCCGGCAAAAACAACAGGATGGAGACAAAATTGTCCTGGGACTTGCTACAGGGAGCACACCAATTAAGGTATATGAAGAACTGGTGCGCATGCATAAGGAAGAAGGTTTGAGTTTCCAAAACGTCATAACCTTTAACCTGGACGAATACTATCCAATGTCCAGAGAAGCCAGGCAGAGTTACTGGCGTTTTATGCACGAATACCTTTTTGACCACATAGACATCAAGCCTGAAAACATCCATATTCCGGATGGCACGGTTCAGATGGAAGAAGTTGCTGCTTATTGCGAGCGCTATGAAAAAATGATGGACCTGGCTGGCGGCATCGATATTCAGCTACTGGGCATTGGCCGCACTGGCCACATTGGCTTCAACGAACCCGGCGCCTGGGAAAGCTCCATCACGCACATGGTTCGTTTGGATCACCTGACCCGCCATGATGCCGCGAAAGACTTTTTTGGGGAAGATAATGTGCCTTATCGTGCCATCACCATGGGGGTAGGCAGTATCATGAAAGCCCGCACCATCTACCTCCTGGCTTTTGGCCAACACAAAGCCAGCATCATTCAACAAGCCATTGAAGGGGATATTACGCACTCAGTTCCGGCTTCTTTCCTGCAAAAACACCCCAATACCAAGGTCATACTGGATAAAGGCGCCGCAGAGGAATTGACAAAAATGAAATCGCCCTGGTTGGCAGGTATTTGCAACTGGAGTGAAGATCTGATCTGTAAAGCCGTGGTTTGGCTGGCGCAAAAGACCGGAAAACCTATATTAAAGCTCACCGACGAAGATTACAACGAGCACGGACTGAGCGAGCTGATCATCGAAGAGGCAAATTCTTACGAACTCAACATCCGCATTTTTAATCGCCTGCAACGCACCATTACCGGCTGGCCGGGCGGCAAACCCAATGCAGATGATTCCCACCGGCCTGAACGAGCCAAACCGGCCAAAAAACGGGTTATCCTTTTCAGCCCACACCCGGATGACGATGTAATTTCTATGGGTGGAACTTTTCAACGGCTGGTAGATCAGGGACATGAAGTACATGTAGCCTATCAGACTTCCGGAAATATCGCCGTGCATGATTACGATGCGTTACGTTATGCCGAATTTATGCTGGAATATGGTGAAACCCAAAACACACTCACCGAAGAGAGTCGGAAGTTTTACCAAAAAATCATCCGGTTTATTCAGAAAAAAGATGCCGGTGAGCTGGATATCCCGGAAGTACGTTCCATTAAAGGCCTGATTCGTCGGGGAGAAGCACGAGGCGGGGCGCGTTTTACCGGACTCACCGATGACAGGATTCATTTTCTGGACATGCCTTTTTATGAAACAGGCGGCCGACGCAAAATGCCTCTTGGGGAAAAAGACATCCAAATCGTTGCAGACCTTATAGAAAAAGTAAAACCACATCAGGTATATGCTGCAGGCGATTTGGCCGATCCGCATGGCACACACCGGGTTTGTCTGGACGCCATTTTTGAAGCATTCCGACAGTTGAGTGGCAAATATGAATGGATGAAAGACTGCTGGCTCTGGATGTACCGGGGCGCCTGGCATGAATGGGCAGTCCATGAAATTGAAATGGCAGTACCCATGAGTCCGCAGCAATTGAGAAAAAAACGGCAGGCCATTTTTATGCACCAAAGCCAAAAAGACCGTCCGCCATTCCCCGGAGACGACAACCGGGAGTTCTGGCAACGGGCCGAAGACCGAAATCGGGAGACCGCCATTACGTATCGATCCCTCGGTTTAGCAGAATATGAAGCCATGGAAGCCTTTGTAAGGTGGAAAGAATAGCCCTCAAGTCAATTGGACGACTAAAACACCTTTCTTATTCACTCAACCAGTCATTTTTGTATGAAGCACAAACAACAAATCATGGGCACGCTCCGCTTTTGGGTGCCTTTGTTGCTGTTCTGTCTGATGTTCTCAGGCTTTGCAACAGCACAAACCGTTTCCGGCATGGTGACCGATGCTGCTACCGGAGAGGCGCTAATTGGCGCTTCGGTGATTGAAGTCGGCACCCGAAATGGTACCCGTACGGACTCAGACGGTAAATTCAAACTCACGGTTAGCAGCACTTCCGGCACCATCGAAGTTAGCTATGTGGGCTATGAAACCGCGCGGATGTCCATCGGTGGAGTTTCCAGCCTGGACGTCAAGCTGAGCTCCGGCTCCCAGCTCGATGAGGTAGTAGTTACCGCATTGGGTATTTCCCGGGAGAAAAAATCGCTCACTTATGGCGCGCAGGAAATCAGCAATTCCGACCTCACCCGGGTTAAAGACGCCAACGTGATCAACTCGCTCTCCGGCCGTACAGCCGGCTTGCAGATCAACAGAAGCGGCTCTGGTGTAGGTGGCTCTACCCGTGTTGTAATGCGCGGGCAAAAATCTACCCGCGACAACAACGTGCTGTATGTGATCGACGGTGTTCCTATGTTCAACTTTTCACCTGGTCAGCCAGGCGATATCTGGGGACAATCCGGCAACTCAGGCAACGTTGGTCGTGACGGTGGCGATGCCATCTCCAACCTCAACCCTGAAGACATCGAGAGCATGACAGTGCTGAAAGGCGCTTCTGCAGCAGCACTTTATGGCAGCCAGGCAGCCAACGGCGTTATCCTGGTAACCACCAAAAAAGGCAGAGCAGGTGATCCAAAAATTGAGTTTTCCAGCAACGCAACCTGGGAACAAGCCGCTTTAACGCCAGAACTTCAGTTTTCCTATGGCTCTCGCCAGAATGAAAACTTCAGCTGGGGTGAAAAAGGATCTTCTCCTGACCATGTCAAAGACTTTTTCCAAACCGGCGCTACCTACATCAACTCTATCGGGTTGACAGGCGGAAACAAATCGGCTCAAACCTATTTTTCTTACGCTAATACCACTTCAAAGGGTATTATCCCAACCAGCCAACTCAGCCGTCACAACCTGACACTGCGGGAAACGGCTGAATTCCTGGATGGACGTGTTTCACTCAACGCAACCTTTAATTATACCAACCAGCGTGGCGATAACCGTGGTGTTCAGGGTATGTACTTCAACCCGCTCACAGGTCTTTACCTCTTCCCACGCGGACAGCGTTATGCAGATTATAGCGGCGACAACTTCGAGAAATACGATGATGTACGAAAACTGTACCTGCAAAACTGGGTTGGCAGCCGCGACGACTGGCAGAATCCTGAATGGATACTGAACCGCAACCCGAATTTTGACATCCGCAACCGTTTCTATGGAACCGTGGGAGTGGGCATCAAATTAACCGATTGGGCTAACCTGCAATTCCGTGGCAATATGGACAAAACCTACGACGGTTTTGAACAACATGCCTATGCAGGTACAGAGGCCACCCTTGCCGATGAGAATGGCCGCTTTGTAATGAGCAATCTGCAAAGCACCGTTCGTTACGGTGATGTATTGCTGAACCTCCGCAAGGATTTCAGCAATATCAGCGCTGCTCTGACACTTGGCTCGAGCATCAATGATGTTAAAGTGTTGTCTATGTATGCCGACTCTAAAGGTCCGGGCATGTATTACGCCAATACATTCGTGATCCAAAACATCAAACAACCAGGCGCCAATATCACACAAAGCCAGCCAAACCGCTCACAGCTTCAGTCTGTGTTTGGAAGCCTTTCACTGGGCTATAAAGGCATGGTTTACCTGGATGTTACCGGACGCAATGATTGGTCGTCTACCCTGGCATTTACCTCATCCAACTCCTTCTTCTATCCATCCGTTGGGGCCTCCGCTATCCTTTCTGAAATGTTCAGCATGAAAGGAATTGATTACGCAAAGGTTCGCGCTTCTTACGCGCAGGTGGGTAATGGTGTAAACCCATACGATACCAACATCCAATACAGCTTCCCTGCTGGCGGTGCACAAGCACCAAGCACAGGTTTGCTGCCCGGCACTGATGTACAAAACGAATTGTCTAAATCTCTGGAAATTGGCGCTGATGTACGTTTCTGGAACAACCGCGCAGGCATCGACCTGACCTGGTACAAAACCAACACAACCAACCAACGTATCGTAGTATCCGTACCTCAGGGTAGCGGTTTGTCTACAGCTATTATCAATGCCGGCGACATTCAGAACTCCGGTATTGAAGCCACACTGTCGCTCACTCCAGTGCGCACCAGCAAGCTTGAATGGAATACTCAACTCAACTTCACCCGCAACGTGAATAAAGTAGTTGAACTGACTCCACTGCTGGCCGACGGTGTATATACCCTCACTGATGGTGGTGTAAACAACTACGACATGGTGATCCGCGAAGGTTATGCCTTCGGCGAAATTGGTGGTAAAGGTTTCAAATACCTGAACGGTAAAATGGTGGTGAACGCTGATGGTGTTCCACTCGCTGGCGCTGATACCGTATTGGGCAATCCTGCTCCTGACTTCACACTGGGTTGGAACAACACCCTTCGTTTTGGCAATTTCTCTGTTGGCGTACTGATCGACGGTCGCTTTGGTGGTGAAGTAATGTCCATTACTCAGGCAGTAACCGATCGTTTTGGTGTGTCTAAAGTTACTTCTGATGCTCGCGAAGCTGGTGGCGTTACCGTAGATGCTGTTAGAGAAGACGGTTCTGCATTCACCGGCAAGGTGGATCCGGAAAAATACTATGTGGCTGTAGGTGGTCGTGATGGTATTACCGAAGCCTACATTTATGATGGCACAAGCATTCGTTTGCGCGAATTATCAATTGGTTATATGTTCCCGAAAAGCTCCACCAGCCGAATCAGCAAAGGCTCTTCCCTGCGCCTGTCGCTGGTTGGTCGCAACCTTGTTTACTTTGTAAACAAAGCGCCGTTTGACCCGGATATCGCCATGTCTACCGGCACCGGTTTGCAAGGTGTGGATGTATTCAGCGCACCAGCTGTTCGGAGCATCGGTGTGAACCTCGGGTTCACGTTTTAATTGATTTTCATGCTTAAATTGTCATAAACAATGAAAAAAAGAATCATTTTCCTCCTTAGCGCTTTGATGCTGGTGGCAGCAGGTATGCTCACCATCCAAAGTTGCACCAAGGACTTTGAGGAAATCAACACCGACCCGTTCCGTCCGCAGAACATTCCGGTAGGTGAAGAATTCAAGCAAGTCCTGCAGAACATTTATGCTTACACGCCGGCCTGGATCACCCAGCTTCAGCAAAATTTGATTGCCGACGTTTATTCTGGCTACATGATGCCTCCTACACCATTCCGTGGTAACTCCAACAACATGACTTACGATCTGGTAGATGGTTGGAATGAATGGCCATGGAACGTAGCATACGGCAGTGTTATGTCGCCACTGCGCCGCATGGAACAAAATGCCGGCACGAATTTCCCGGAATTCAATGCCTGGGCAAAGATCTGCCGTGTTACCGCCATGCACCGTGTGAGCGATATTTACGGTCCGATCATTTACAGCAATTATGGTGTACTCACCGAAGGTGGCGGCGTAGCTTACGATTCTCAGCACGATGCTTACCATCATTTCTTCGACGATCTGGACGCAGCAGTAGCTACCCTTACTCCGCTGAAAGACGATGCCAACGCTAAGGCCAATTTCGCCAAATTCGACCTTGTATATGGTGGCGACATCACCAAGTGGATTCAGTTTGCCAACTCTCTGCGCTTGCGTCTGGCTGTGCGCATTTCCAAAGTAGATGCAGCAGAAGCTAAAACTCAGGCTGAAAAAGCACTGTCTCATCCGATTGGTGTAATTACGGATAACAGTGGCAACTTCCTGGTAACTGCAGCTGATGGCTCTACCCACCCGCTCAACGTAATGGATAACGCCTGGAACGATATCCGTATGGGTGCGCCAATGGAATCTATTCTAACCGGCTTCAACGATCCTCGCGGACTGAAATACTTCGAAGCATCTGCTATTGTGCCCGGCACCTTGAAAGGCATTCGTCAGGGCATAGCCATCGCAGCAAAAGACGATTATATCGGTTTTTCCGCCCTGGTTGACCCAGACAAAGTTCAGCTCATGGTAGCTGCAGAAGTGTACTTCCTGCGTGCTGAAGCAGCCCTCCGCGGCTGGGCTGGCGCTGGTGGCACTGCACAAAGCCTGTACGAGCAAGGGGTTCAAACTTCGTTTGATCAATATGGTCTGGGTAGTGCAGCTACTTACCTGGCCAGCAATTCCGGCGCTGCAGCCTATGTGGATCCGGTAAATGCAGCCAACAATGCCGGTCCTGCCAGCAACGTTTCCCCAAAATGGGACGATGCCGGTTCTACCGACAACAAACTGGAGCAGATCATTACCCAAAAATGGCTGGCTATGTATCCTGACGGACAGGAAGCATGGTCCGAATACCGTCGCACAGGCTATCCACGCCTGTATCCTGTATTGGTTAACAACAGCGCCGGAAAAATCGACTCACAAGCCGGCATCAAGCGCATCAACATGCCAGCTCCGGAGTATCGAACCAACCGGGAAGAAGTACTCAAAGCAGTACAAAGCCTGGGCGGCCCCGACACCGGTGGTACTCCACTTTGGTGGGATGTTGATTAACAGACTTGGTATTACAGAGTAGTTTAGTGATACTTCCACCTGCCTGCGTCTGCGGACGCAGGCATTTTTTTTGCCAAAAAGCAGACTGCGTTATATTTGCCAGGTCGATACCATGAAATACATACCTGTTTTACTTCTCCTTTTCTGGTCATGCCGTCAAACCTCTTCGCCGCACGGCGCTGCATTTCAGGAGGTTCCCCGCAGCCACACCAACATTGAATTCCGAAACCTCCTGGTTGAAAAAGAAACTTTCAACATCTTTAAATACCAGTATTTCTACAATGGAGGAGGTACTGCAATTGGCGACTTCAACAATGACGGGCTCCAGGACCTGGTTTTTACCGGGAACATGGTTAAAAACCGGCTTTACCTAAATAAAGGCGAATTGGTATTTGAAGACATCACGCAAAGTTCGGGTATTGCTGCCCTGGAAGGCTGGTGTACAGGAGCTACTCCGGTGGACATCAACCAGGATGGCTGGTTGGATTTGTATATCTGTAGAGCCGGATACCCCTTTGACAACCTTAGGAGCAACCTGCTTTTCATCAATAAAGGTGGACAAACGCCTGTATTTGAAGAAAAATCAGCAGAATATGGCCTGAACGATCTGGCGCACTCTACCCATGCCTCCTTTTTTGATTACGATAAAGATGGCGACCTGGACTTGTTTCTGTTAAACCATTCCACTGTGGAATATTCCAGAGGGTCATTGGACATTTATCAGATCAGAGGCAAAAAACACCCTGAATTCACCAATAAACTCTTTAGAAACGACGGCGGTAAAACATTTACCAACGTTACTGAAGCCGCTGGTATCACCTCTAACGTCCTGAGTTTCAGTCTGGGCATCAGCACCTGCGACATTAATCGGGATGGCTGGCCGGATATATTTGTCGGCAATGACTTCAATGAGCCGGACTACCTTTTTATCAATCAGCATAACGGCACGTTTACCGAAGAACTCAGTCAAAGAATAGACCACAGTTCCATGTTCTCCATGGGGTGTGATATTGCCGATTTTAACGGCGACACCTGGCCAGACCTGGTTACCCTTGATATGCTTCCGGAAGGCAATCATTTGCAGAAAATGCACAGCGGCGCCGACAATTTTGAAAAGGTGTATACCATGATGCGCAGTGGTTTTGGGAAACAATACAGCAGGAATATGTTGCAACGCAATAACGGCGACGGCACTTTTTCGGAAGTGGGTCAGATGGCCGGCGTTTCCAATACCGACTGGAGTTGGTCGTCCCTGCTGTTTGATTTTGACAATGATGGTTTACGCGACCTGTTTGTGAGCAACGGCTATCCACGCGACCATACCAACATGGATTTCCTGAAATTTACTGCCGATGAGGTTCTGAGGATGCAAAAAGGAGAGAAAAACATCGGTTTTCAGGAATATTTGCAAAAAATGCCTCCCATCATTGAAGCCAATTACTTCTTCAAAAACCTGGATGGCGAGCAATTTTCCAATCAGGCTACAGCATGGGGCCTGGGCGCCCCGGTGGTGACCCAAAGCGCAGCATGGGCAGACTTTGATAATGATGGAGACCTGGATTTAGCGCTCAACAACACCAATGATTACGCCAGCATCCTGGAAAACAAATCCGAACAACAGCCAGACAATCACTGGCTTAGGTTGCAGCTAAAGGGCAAACCTGGCAACCCCTGGGGCATTGGCGCCCAAATACTAGCTTACGGCGGTGGCAAGAAATTCTTCCTGGAACAAAATCCGGTGCGGGGCTTCCAGGCTTCGGTTGATCCTGTGTTGTCCCTCGGCCTCGGTTCGATTGCCATGCTTGATTCTCTTGTCATCACCTGGCCCACTATGGAACAGCAGGTTTTAACAGGCGTTAAATCCAACCAAACCCTTCAATTAGACATCGCACAGGCGCGCACACAAACCAACCCCTCTTCGGCCTACCCTACCCTTTTTGTGGCAACAAGTGACGTTTTGCCTTTCAAACACCAGGAAAACGAGTCTAACGACCTCAAAAAACAAGCCTTGCTGCCCTGGTTTTATTCCCGAATGGGACCAGCCATGGCCGCTGCCGATGTGAATAAAGATGGGATTGAAGACATGTATTTAGGAGGCGCGCAAGGGCAGGCCGGTGTTTTACTATTGGGAAACACCGCAGGTAAATTCAGCGCTTCCACCCAGGTCGCTTTTGTTGCTGATGCCGCCTGCGAAGACCAGGCCGCTGTCTTTTTCGATGCCAATGGAGATGGGGCCATGGATCTGTTTGTGTGTTCAGGCGGTTACGATGTAGCCCCAGATGCTCCTGCCATGCAGCACAGGCTATACCTGAATAACGGGAAAGGAACAATGAGTAAAGCTGCCGGCGCCTTGCCCGAATTGCGTCAGCCAGGATCTTGTGTGCAAGCTGCTGATGTAGAAAATGACGGTGACCTGGACCTGTTTGTTGGTGCAGGGGTATTGCCTGGCCAATATCCGAAAACCGGCAACGGATACATTTTGCTCAATGATGGAAAAGGAAAATTCAGTCAGGGCCCGCTGTTTGCCGGAGCAACCCTTGGCGTTTGGGTACAAACCGACGATGATCCGGAACCAGAGTTAATAACTGCCGGAGAATGGTTGCCCATCCAGCGGCACGACAACCAGAAAGGGACCTTCAGCGCCGCAGAAACATTGTATTTGAGCGGATTTTGGAGCAGTTTGTATGCCACAGATCTGGATGGCGACGGAGACCAGGATGTGGTGGCCGGCAATTTGGGGCTTAACAGTCAGTTGAGGGCTTCGCAGCAAGAGCCGCTGGAGCTTTACAGCGATGATTTCGACAAAAACGGAAGCCCCGATCCGTTGATGTTTTATTACGTACAAGGGAAATCCTACCCTTTAGCCTCCCTGGAAGACCTGACCGGTCAGCTTCCTTACCTGCGGAAAAAATTCAATTATTTCAAAGATTATGCAGACGCACAGGTGGGAGATATTCTTACGGCAGCACAAATGGAAACGGCAACCCATTTAACCGTGCAGAGCCTGGAAACAGGTTGGCTGGAAAACCAGGGGAATGGTCAATTTGCCTTCCATCCGTTTCCTAAAGAAGCACAAATAGCTCCAGTTCAGGCCATTGCCAGTCTGGATGCCAATGCTGATGGCCTGATGGATTTGATATTGGCTGGCAATCGCACCCATGCGCGGGTAAAACTGGGTAATTTGGGTGGAAACCACGGACAATTATGGCTCAATCAGGGTAATAAAACCTTCCAGCCATGTGGCTATGCACAAAGTGGTTTGCAGGTACGCAGCGATGTGCGCAGTTTGTCGGTTATATCTTCTGGCAATAAAAAAACACTCATTTTCGGCTTAAATAACGCCTTTCCGGCAGTTTATGTAAACAAATCACCCAGATAACGTGGCGAACAAACCGCATTTCATCACCCGGTGGACTCAATGGGAATACTATCCCTGGTGGTTAGCCAACATCCCTGTGTACGGCTTTTGGCTTTGGTTTGCCGCGCGTGCTAGGCACCTGCTTTTCTTTTCCAACGTTAATCCCACCATTCCTCTTGGTGGCGCTATGGGAGAATCCAAGTGGGACATTCTACTGCAACTCCCTGAGGCTATTTTGCCCCAAACCATGGTAGTTGAAAAGGATGAACCTTTCGAGTCTGTGCTGTTTATGCTCGACCAAAAAGGTATAATTTTCCCTCTTATTGCCAAACCCGACGTGGGTGAACGTGGTTTTTTAGTTAAAAAGGTCAACAACGAGTTGGAGTTGCGCGAGCATTTACAACAGTACCCGGCCAGATTTATCCTTCAGGAATTTCTGACACTGCCGTTCGAAGCATCGGTTTTATACCACCGTTTTCCTGGCCCGGACGGTGCTTTTGATATTACTTCAGTTTGTTTGAAAGAGTTTTTGCAGGTAAAAGGTGACGGCAGTAGCAGCATAAGGGCACTGATGCTTCAACAGGCGCGGGCAGCTTTTCAGGTGCCGAGATTTGAGCAGGAATTTCCAGGGTTGCTTAATCGGATTCCGGCAGAGGGGGAACAGGTGCTGCTGGAACCTATCGGCAATCATTCGAGGGGCACCAAGTTTATGAATGGCAATCATCTGATTACACCAGAAATGGTTCAGGCATTTGAAGAGATTTGCACGAAGATACCAGATGTGCAATATGCTCGTTTTGACCTGAAAACAGACTCCTGGGAAGCGCTCCAGCGCGCAGAATTCAAGGTTATGGAACTCAATGGCGTATTTGGAGAACCAGCCCATATTTACGATCCCGGACATGGCATGTGGCGAGCCTATCGGGATATCTTTCACCATTGGCGCTTACTGTTCCGCTTGCACAAAGCCCAGAAAAAAATGGGGCACTACCCTACTCCGCACCGCGAAGGTCTTCAATTTATACGTCAATATTTTCAGTACAAGGAGAAACTGATGGCTGATTCCGGAAGAGCATAAAAAAAGGGCGCGAGTCTTTTCCCACGCCCCCAGAGAATTTTTCAATTCTGAGAACAATACTTACACACTATTTGTGATATGACACAAACCGTGCCAGAAATGAGTGAGAATTTTAATTTATGAAAAAAATTTATGTTAGACGTTGGACATTAGTTGGACTTGGGCTCAATGAGGTTGGTTTTGCTCAATATTCAGCAACCTGTCTAACATCCAACGGCCAGCAATCCAACTTCCGAACCCAACTTTACCTGGCCAAAAAATCGTTGTATAGCGTTTGTAAATACGCCTGGGCATTCAACTTATCTTCTTCAGAAAGTTGACCTTCGAAAATACGCCACTCCTTGCTTTTAAATTCATAAAAACCTTTGCCGTTCGGCGTTGCCCACCCTAAACCGTTTTCATTGGTGTAATAGGCAAAACCCAATGTAGGGTTGGATCCGGCATGAACACGCTCCATTTCATCCAGTTCTATCAAATTCCGGCTCCACCAGAGTCCTATTGAGGCATTTGCCTTTTTAATCGGATTCAACACCGGAAGGAGTGTGTTCATAATATCGTGATGATTTCCGAACGCTTTGATGCGCTTGCCCTTCCAGGAGTCCAGCAGTGGTTTACCATATATAATTAGAGGGATACGCCTGGATTCCGGTCGGTCCATACCAAACCCACCCGGCTGTGCCGACCCGTGATCAGCCACCAGCACAAATATGGTGCGCTCAAACCAGGGCTGTTGGGCCGCCACACTAAAAAATTCGCCAAGAGCCTGGTCTACAAAAGCCGCACTGTTCAGAAACTTCTCTGCATCAGTTTGTGCCGACCACTTGCTGGTGAAAGGCACATCGTACGGTGGATGCAAACTCAGGGTAAGCGCCGCTGCCATAAAAGGCTCTTTTAAAGCATTGGTTTGCTGCAAAAACCGCTGGAGCATCAATCTGTCGTCCACTCCCCAACGCTGTGTTTTTTGCTCCGACGGAAAATCGCGCTCCGATATAATCTGGTCAAACCGCTGGTGCGTAAGCCATAGTCCCAGGTTGGCAAAAGTGAGTTCTCCGCCATACATAAACATGCTTTGGTAGCCGTTATCCTTCAAAATACCGGGCAAGGAAATCAACCCGGACGCCTTATCGTCCAGCAAAATAATGCTCTGATCCGGTTGCGCCGGGTAGCCAGCCAGCACCGAAACCAAACCCTGGTCTGTACGATATCCGCTACCGTAAATGTTTTCAAACAAAATACCGTCACGAATCAAGCTGCTCATATTGGGGCAAGCACCCTTCATACCGCCGAGTTCTTCAATAACCTGGGCAGTATGACTTTCCAGCATCAGCACAACCAGATTTACAGGTGCTTGAACAGGTACAGAATCTGGCGTAAACGAGGTTTTTCTGAAATCAAAGTGCATTTCACCCTGATGCTGCCATTTCAAATTTTCAGTGCGCTGTTTCGCTTCTTCATCCGGCATTACTTTAAACCTGTTTTCTGTAGAGCGCGTTTCCACCAGACTGTGGCCCAAACTCCAGCCGGGATTAGTGGCCGCATGATTATTAAACAAATGTGTGGAATAATACACCGCACTTTCATTGATGGGCATTACGCCAAGTCCTCCACGTATGGCCAGTACCAATAACCCAATCCATAGCGGAAGCGATAAAAACATCCATCGGGAAATGCCTGCGCCGGGATAGGCAGACTGGCCAACAACCTTTCGGTAAACCTTCCAGATCAGCCAGCAACCGCCCAGGTATAACCCCAGGCAAACCATTTTGAACCCAAACGACATGGAATCCAGCAGGGCGCTGGGGGTTTTGAAATATTCCACTGCGCGATTGTTGAGGGGCGTTTGCCATTCCTCATATACGAACAAATTGGCGCCAAAAACAAAGATAAAAACGCCGAAAAACACAATATTTAAGGCTTTGATACCCTTATCAAAACCCGCGTACTGATTTGGGCCAAGTAGTATACCAATCAACCAAAGGAGTACCGGAATGGCCGCCAAGTATGCAGCAAAACTGATATCAAGCGGTAATCCGTGCCAAAGCGCGCCCCAAACACTTCCTGGCTGATCTTCCGACCAATACCGACTGAACCACAGCACAAACCACAAGCGAAATACCCCAAAAAAGATCAACCAAAACCCCAATAACCGGAATGGGAAGGCAAATGACTGTGTATTTTTTAACATGAGCTATTGGGAAAGGATCGGCGCAAAGTTAAATCAACGTAAAGTTTTATCCATAAAAGCTGTATCTTCAGAAAGCATCTTTCGTCTTATGCTGTACACCATACACCAAAAAACCATACAGAACACTTTGAATTTCATGGGCAATTGACAAAAAATCCCTTCTTTTGCCCTGTAATTTCTCCGAGATCCATGTACCGAATACTCCAGTTACTCGCTTATGCTACGCTGATTTGCCTTAGCCCGCCAACGCTTTCCGGGCAAAACAAGGTCGTGCTTGATTCACTGGCTGCTAAACTTACCGCCATGGTGGAGCTGGCCCAGTCCAGCAATTTTGAACAGGCACAGGTAGAAGCCGAGGGACTAAGAGAGTTTTTGAAGCGTCATAGAATACCAGTAACGGCGCGGGCGCTCACCCTGATGTCGGGCATTTACCAGGCGAATTCCGATGAACGAAGTGCTGCCACCCTGCTTGCAGCTGCTGAAATGGATGCACGCAGAGATCCCAATCCTGTAACCAAGGCAGAACTGCTGACGGCATTGGTACAGGAATACCGCAAATGGCAATTCCCGGAACAAGCGCTGGTGTGCCAGCAACTTTTATCAGTAGCGCAAGACTCCATCAAGTCGCGGGAAAGAATGGCTGAAAAACAGGGGATGCGTCAAAAATTCGATTCATTGGCAGTTTTACACCAACTTGAACTCAGCCAGCAGGAACAATACATTAAAATACCCAAAGATCGTGCGTTGTTGTATGGTGGCCTTGCGGGCTTGGTAATGCTCATTCTGCTCATCCGCAACATGACCATGGATAGTCGATGGCAAAAACTGTTGCGGAAAAAGGAACAGGAATGGGAAATCATCAAGGCAAACCTGGAACACGAAAACCAGCAGGTGTCATTTACGCCAGTGCAGGAAGCACCGGCCAGCGCCCCACCTGTTATTGTTAGGCCTCCGGAGCCTTATCAGACTGGTCCTCGACCCAACCAGATTTGTCTGTTGATAGAACCCAATCGGCAGGTTGTACTGTACCTGAAATCACTGCTTTCTGATCGTTTTCAGATTGAAACCGCCCAAACCCAGAGCGAAGCACTGGAATTGGCCAATGAATTACTGCCGGATCTGGTGGTTTGTGATGCCCTGATCAATGGGCATACCGGCATTGAAATAGCCCGGCAAATCAAACTCAGTGAACGCACCAATCATATCCCGGTGGTTTTGCTAACTGATAAGTTTGGCAACGATGGCAAGCTGGATGCTTTACGCGCCGGCGCCGATGCCTGGTTCACGCGCCCGGTAATCGATGATGAATTTGACGCATCTGTGCAGCGGCTTTTGGAAGCGCGCAAAGTGAAACACGAGCAGTTCAGCCGCTTCCTGCAATTGTATTTCTCTGAAAACAGGGTGCCTATTCAGGATCCTTTCCTTCATCAAACCGTACAACTCATTGAAACCAACCTGGCCAATCCGGATTTTCTGCCAGACGATATTGCCCGAAAAATGCAATTGAGCAGAACGCATTATGCCAAAAAACTCATGGTACTAACTGGTAAAGAGCCGGTGCAGTTAATCCGCGAGCTCAGATTGGAAAAAGCTAAAGTATTGCTCGAGAAACGCGCCGGCACTCCACAAGCTATTTCCGAGCTGGTTGGCTTCAGCAATCCAGGCACTTTTGCCCTGGCATTCAAGGAATACTTCGGTGAAAACACCCTTTTGCTGTATTCCATGCCGCAGGGCAGACTGTAATTACCCTTTACTCCCAGCCAATTATTCCATGCCGATGTTCAATAGATTTGCCCTGATTGGACTGCTGATATGCTGCCAATCACTGACCGGTTTTGCGCAACAACAACGTTTTGTAGACGAAGACCTCACCAGATTCTGGATAGCCTACGACAGCATTGTAGCTACTTCCGACACCCTGGCCCAAGCGCGTTTGCTGGATCAATTGTTTCTGGCTCCCGCCACAAAAGGACTCAAAAGTTTGCAGGAAGTACGCCGTTACACCCCGGAAAGTTACCTACATGCCATGCGGAGTTATCCGGCTTTTTGGAAAAGCATCCGGCATAACAGCCAACACCTGGAATCCGTTAAAGCAGAGATTAGCAAGGATATTGCTCAATTGAAGCAACTTTATCCTGCATTGAAACCCGCCACCATTTATTTCCTGATGGGCGCCTTCCGAACGAATGGCACTACTCAGGAGGACCGTGTTCTGTTGGGCGCTGAAATGGCCTTAACCGACGCTTCTGTAAATACGCACGAACTTCCAGAGTACCTGCAAAACTATTACCGGCTCTACCGTCCTAAAGAGCAAGTGGGGCTATTATGCACCCACGAATACATCCATATCCAGCAAAAACAGCCGCAGGACAATCTCTTATGTTACACCCTGCACGAAGGTATTGCGGAGTTCATTTCCTGTCACGCAACCGGAAAGCCCACCTCCTTGCCCAACTTTGCATTTGGATTGAAGGAGGAATCGCGCATTATAGCCCGGTATGTTCAAGACCTCTATCTGCCAGGTGTACTGAATAACTGGATGTGGGGAACCAACACCAACGAACTCGGCGAAAGGGATCTGGGATATTTTGTTGGCTACCGTATTGCAGAAGCATATCTGGCCAAAGCCAAAAACAAAGCAAAAGCCATACGCGAACTTATTGAGCTGGATTACACGAATGACAAGGCGGTAGAGAGAATCTTAGACGGTTCCGGTTATTTTCCCAAAAAAATCAGCGCCATTTACCGGTAGTATGAAACTTCCCGTCCGAGGGTAAGCCACCTTTCACCGTTTAAAAACAAAGACAAAAAGGTAAAGCCCGGACTCACCAGAATTACCGTCCATTTCTCCAAGCCCCTGAATGGGTACAATACCGGCGTGGATTACGGCCCCTTGGGAGAAACGGCTTTCCCCGCCCTCAGCAACCGCAGCTGGTCATCCGACGGCTCCTCCTGGTCGTTCGATGCAGATTTAAAGCCGGGCAAAACCTATCAGATCCTCCTTTCCAACAATTTCAGGTTAGCCAATGGCATTCGGCTCAAACCATTTCTGATCGAATTTCAAACCCTGCCAGAATAATGGATTTGGCAGCATATACCTTTTATCAAAGGGTTCACATTTTAAAAAATACGCCATTAACAAAATAATCCGAATAAAAATTACCCTGCTTAAAATATTATCTTATTTTTGTTCACATTTTTACTGTAATATCAAATATATATAAGAGACAGAGGATAGTGTTTAACTGTCTTATAGCCTTCGGTTAAGTTTCCAATCCTGCCATGAAACAATTAACCGTATATACTTATGAGAAACCTAAACCTCCCATCACTGGCTGGGGCATTTTGCCTCTGCCTCCACCCTCCGCTGTTTGCATCCCTCCACCGTAACCTTTCAGCCAACGCAGGCATTATTCAGAGTTTAGCAGCCTTTGAACAGGAAAAACTACTTTGCAGCAGGGAAAATTCAGGTTTCATTTACCTGAATGCAAACGAAATACCCACATCATACAGCCCCACCAACGGAAACTTCGCCTTTTCCAATGTTCAACAGGTGGCATTTACCCCGGAAGGCGGCTGGCTTATAGGCCATGCCGGTGGAATTGCCCGCAAACAACTCGAAGCCTGGACCTACTGGGACACCGCTTCCATTGGGCTTAGCTTTGAATATAGTGGCATGACCACCATTAAAGCCGGTCCCAATGGCTGGATGGCTGTTGGTTCCCTGTACCATGGCGCCGCAGTTTTTAACGGTCAAGATTGGCTGCCGTTTAATACAGACAACAGTCCAATGCCCTCCAATCAGGTTCAGGATCTGGCTTTCGGCCCGGATAACAACTTGTACTTTGCCACTTTCAGAGGGCTCGTTGTATGGGATGGCAGTAACTGGACCATCCACAATGCCTACACTACAGGCATTCCCAATTTCGGCAATCTGAAATCAGTAGCCGTATTGGAAAACGGGGATGTTTGGACCACTTTTTCCAGCAACCGGATCGCACTGCTCAGAGACGGCATCTGGAGTCACCTCAACCTGAACGATCTGGGCATCAGTGAAGAAGGAAACCGGGTTGGACGCCTGCTGGAGGATGCTAACCAGCGACTCTGGCTGAGCGCCACCAAAACCATTTCTGTGCTGGACCGCAACGGTTGGAACCATTTTACCAATCCTATGAAGGATAATGCGGACCCCTTTGTTCAACCAACCTTCACCGTTGATGGAAACGGTCAGGTTTGGATTGCAGGACGCACTTTACACAAATGGACCCCCGGGGACGGTGCGCCTGTTTCCCTGAAAGAAACCGCCAAAAACCAGTCTTACAACGCCGTTAAAGTCAACAAGGCCCAGCCTAACACCGTTACCGATCGTTTTTTTGTTGACCTTCCGCATTGGAATCATCAGGTAGTACGGTTTGAAATATTCGATAAATTGGGAAAACAATGTTTTACCAAAACCACATTCATTCAAAATGGCTCCTACACCATTGAGCTCCCGGAGGCTATTCCAAAAGGAGAATATGTGTTGCACGCCCGCAACGACGCTGGCAAGCGACTGGTAGGAAAGTTTGTAAGGAGTTGAAGTTTTTGCATTTAGTGACGGGGTGACGGGCATTCACCCCGTCACTAAATACAAAAACATCAGCACCTCATCCCCCAAACTCAGCTTACCTTAGCGGCCAGACATGAATCGCGAACAAGAACTGGCCCATTTTCAGGCGCTCAAAACCTTACTGCTTCAGGAAAAAGAAGCAGATTACCGCAATTTTCTGGAATTGGTTAGGGAAAACCCGCTTCCCAAGCGCGTGGAAGAAGGGTATACCTGGTTTCCACTAAACGTGCTTAATACTGGCTTTTCACTCGGCGAAAAAGCCTTCATTGTAGTGGAGCGCACCAGCAGAATCAACGAACCCCACCAATTACGGGCCGGACAGCCTGTGAGCCTCTTCACCCTGGCTCCCGACGCAGAACAACCTGAAAAACAGGGAGTTATCAACTACGTAGAACGGAACAGGATGAAAATCATCCTCAATGCCAAAGACGTTCCAGACTGGATCCAGGCTGGTCAAATTGGCGTTGACATGCTGTTTGACGACCGGAGTTACTTTGAAATGGAAAAGGCTCTGGACAAAGTGATGCAGGCCAAAGGAGACAGATTGGCCGAACTCAGGCGACTCTTTACAGCAGGCGATGAGCAACTACAGCCCCTTCAATGGCCAGAGACAGGCGCTAACACCTCGAGTCTGAATCCCTCGCAACAAAATGCGGTGAGCACTATTTTGCACCATCGGGATGTAGCCGTGGTACATGGTCCGCCCGGCACTGGCAAAACCACTACACTGGTAGCAGCCATCAAAGCGCTTTCTCAGACAGAACAAACGGTTTTGGTAACTGCTCCCAGCAATACAGCAGCCGATTTGCTCACAGAACGACTAGCCGCCAAGGGCCTGAATGTGGTGCGTATCGGGAATGTGAGCCGGGTAGATGAGGCGGTGATTCAACACACTGCCGAAGCCTTGCTTGCCGCGCATCCGGAGGCCAAAAACATCAAAAAAGTAAAAATAGCCGCCGCAGAGTACAGACGTCAGGCAGCCCGTTTCAAACGCAATTTCCAGGCTGAAGACCGACGGGAACGAGCGCATCTGAAACAACAGGCCAGAGAACTCGACGATTGGGCCAGAACCCTGGAAGACCGCGTAATGGATGAAATATTGAGTAGCGCGCAGGCCATTACCTGCACACTGGTAGGAGCTGCACATCCATTGCTGGATAAACGACATTTCCGCACCTGTGTTATTGATGAAGCAGCCCAGGCACTGGAGCCAGCCTGCTGGATTCCTATTGCCAAAAGTAGCAGGGTTGTGCTGGCCGGCGATCCATTTCAATTGCCCCCAACCGTTAAAAATCTGGATGCCGCCCGAAAGGGTTTATCCACTACCCTGATTGAACGTTGCCTGGATTTACTTCCAGGTCATGTGCATTTGCTAACGGTACAATACCGGATGCACCAGGCCATTATGGCCTTTTCCAATCAATATTTTTATGGCGGCGTACTGGAAGCGCACCACAGCGCTGCGCACCGAACCCTTTACCTGAACGATCCTGATGCGGTAGAAACAAGTGTCAGCTTTATCGACACCGCCGGATGTGGCTTTGAAGAAAAGCTGCAGGAATCTAACGGAATGTTACATCGAAACCCAAGCAGATTCAACCCCGAGGAGGCCCAATTACTGATAACCCACCTGAAAGGTTTACTGCATCGGATGGGTTTCCCGGAACGATGGGATACGGAAATACCGCCACCCGGGCCGGATATCGGCATTTTATCGCCATACCGGGAGCAGGTGAATCAACTGGAAGCTATGGTTCGGGAAGATGAGTTGCTCGCCCCCTTGCTGCAAAATGGCAATATTGCCATCAATACCATCGATGGATTCCAGGGCCAGGAACGGGATGTGGTGTACATCAGTCTGGTTCGTTCCAACAACAAACACGAAATCGGATTCCTCCAGGACTACCGCAGAATGAATGTCGCCATGACCCGTGCGCGCATGGCGCTGGTGGTTATTGGAGATTCAGCCACCATCGGAGAAAACAAGTTTTACCAACAATTCATGGACTATTGCGCCGAGCATGGCGCGTATAGAACGGCGTGGGAATACGTGGGGTGAATTGTAGTGGAACGTGGGAAGGGTGAGCCCCGCAAGGGTCTTACGATCCCACTGGGACTGACAAAAATAGATCAATTGATTCGATACCATGCGACAGGCAACCCGGACGCATTTGCGAGGCGTCTAAGGCTCAGCAAATCCATGCTTTACAATTATCTGGATCTAATCAAGTTTATGGGTGGCCCAGTGCGATACAACAAAAAAAGCACATCTTACGAGTATGAGCATCCAGTGGAGTTGATATTGAAATTTAGAAAAAAGTAAAAAGTATTTTAGTCGCTCCAGTTTTATTGGACTATTATTTTGGAGATTCGCCCACAAGTTGCAACCGTGGGCTTTTCCTGAAACCACTCCAAGAAGTAAGGCGCGCATGCCGAAAAGCGAATAGAGTAGGCATTTCGTTAAAAAACATCCCTAAAATGAAAAAATTATTTTTGCTTTTGGCCCTTGCCTTAATGACAAACCTAGCATTTGCTTCTAATGGCAAACCAGTAAAAGAAACAGAAGATAAAAGTACCCCTCAACCTAAAACCATTGTGCTTCCAGCAGGTCAATTAGTGGAGGATGCAGTTTGCACATATTGTGCTAAATGCGTTACAACAATTTGTGTATTTTGCACTTGCGGCAATTGTGACTCACAATTGAATTTACTTTGGGCACTTTTATGTGAGCAGGGCTGTTGTGGGTCAGTAGAATAGTAAAGTTTGATTGATATGGTGAAGCCTGGCGAATATTTTGGCCAGGCTTCGCTTATAAAACCTAATCAATTTCTCATCAAAACTTAGCCCAAAAAATGAACTTATATCTTTCTGGAATTCTTTTTTTCCTGTTTCCATTGTCAATTTTTGCCCAACTTGACAGCATCCCATTTGGTAGAGTTACCTATATTCAGACAGCAAATACTGAGGGTGATGCTTCGAAAAACGGGTTTACTACTTTGTTGTTCAATAATGCCCAATCTATATATATTCATAATAGTGCCCCTAAACAGGATTCTTCTTTTAGCAGCGGAGAATATATCTATTCAAACATATTTGGAGACAATGAAGGCTTCCCTATCTTAAAGATCCATGGTGCGCGAAAATTATACTGCAAGATAATATGCCCTAGTTTTTCAAAAAATCATTGCATCGTAACGGACACTTTTGGCACTATTCCATGGATACTCCATCCAGAACATAAACGGTTTGGACAATATGATTGCCGCAGAGCTACTGGTAAATACCGGGGTCGGGATTATGAAGCCTGGTATACCCTGGATATCCCGATCCCAACCGGCCCGTTCAAACTGGGTGGACTCCCGGGGCTAATTTTAGAAGCACAGACTTTAGATGGCATTGTCAAATTTCAATTTAGCAGTTTGGAGATTTCTCCCAATATTCATGGACTCATCAAAATGCCCTCAGGTAAAGACATCCACATGAGTCAAGCTGCTTTCAATGCTGATTTTGACGCCTTTAACAAAAGCCTTCTGGAAATGGCCAAATCTAAAGGAGTTGAAGTGACCATTACCCCATTCGAAACCATTGAGCTTAATACTGAAAACTAATCCACCCAAGCCAGGAAAAGGCCATTGATTTGGGCTTAAACTCACCGGATGATTCGGAGTCAAACGGTGAGTTTAAGCCGAAAAGCATAGTATGAGCCAACCGGACAAATAACCAATCAAATTTCATTATCCATTGAATCCTAGATCGCTCCTCAAATACGTGCTTTTAGGACTTCTCATCTTTGCCCCCTGCAATTTGAAGAGCCAGGATCTTATGGGTAATGTGCGTGACTCACTCGGCATGCCCCTTCCCTTCGCCAGTATAGTCGCCACGGATTGTCAAGACGCTCAAGTCATCGCTTACACCAACACCAGTGAAAAAGGCGTCTTTCACCTCACTATAAAAACAGACTGCGATAGCATTACCGTGACTGCCAGAAGCCTCGGATATCACAAGCATGCCAAACGATTGGCGATTCGAGACCTTACTGCACCACAGAACTTTGTGTTGTCCAGCGCGGTTTTTCAGGAAGTGCTGGTGCGTGCCAAAACACCTCCCGTCATTGCCCGAAACGATACGACAGAATACAACGTGGCTTCCTTTTCTGACAGCACGGAGGTCAGCGTAGAAGACCTGCTCAAAAAGTTGCCCGGCGTAAGGGTGACAGAAAACGGACTCATTACCTACAACGGAAAAACCGTTGAACGAGTCATGATAGATGGCGACGATCTCTTTAGCCAAAACTACACCCTTGCCACCCGCAACATCCGGGCAGATCTTATTTCCAAGGTACAGGTCATAGATCGCTTTCAGGAAAACCCCTTAATGAAAGGCATTCAAGAGTCTGATCGAATGGTGATGAATTTAAAAATTAAGCCGGATCGAAAACGTGCACTTTCTGGCAGTTTGGAGTTGGGTGGTGGCTATGGAGATGAGTGGAAAGGTCGGGCGCGTACCAATCTTTTTTCTCTAAGTCGCAAGGAAAAGATATACCTTATTGGCAATGCCAACAACAGCGGTGACAATGTACTTTCAGAGGTAGAGTGGACCGCCGGTGGTGGGTTTCAGGGTTTCAGCAGGCAGCAAACCCTGCAAGCCAATCCACTTCAGCCGCCCGGTGTACTCCCCAATCCACCACTTACAAACGCTGGTTTGCCTTCCATTTACACCCAGGCCAACCGAAGTGGTCTAATGTATATTGGTTTGGTATTGCCAAGTTCGCCAAGTTTTAAAACCAAGATCTCCGGTTGGGTAGGCAAGGTTGGACTACGACAGGAATCGGGCAACATGACCCAATACCTGTTAGACAATACCTTACTTGAAATCAAAGAAGTACAAAAAGTTAAAAAACAGAGCGAAACCTACAACCTACAGGTTGAATCTGAGTATTTTCCAAGCAGTAAAAAACATGCCATTCGGAGCTTTTTTAAGGTCAGCAATAAACCCATTCAACACAATTTTAATCTCTTGCGCAGCCAAACCGGGGCTTCCAATTTTCTAATTTTAAGTCAATCAGATCAAAAGACCATCGATCTTTTTGGCGCATTTGAATACACTTTCAAACAGGGTGAATCTTCCGCTTTTCAAATCGTAAGTAAGTTCTCCTGGCTTCGGGGACGTTACGAACTGCTGCCTCAATATAATTTTTACCCTTCCTTTTTTGGGATTGACACTTCGTTCAACCGCTTGGAACAAACGGCCATGCAGGAACAGGGCGAAAGTATTATTATGCTTCGCTGGCTGGCTCGGATTCAGAAAATTCAATGGCAATTAGAAAGTGGAGTTGATTGGAACTGGGGAAATTTAACATCCGGGATAACCCTCAAAAATGGGCTATCAGAAGAATGGAACCCAGGCAAAGCATACCAAAACAACACCGCACTCACGGCGCCTAAGTATTTCGCCCATCTGTCAGCCGCCCGAAATTTCGGATTGCTTCTGGTGAGAGCACGTTTGAATACCAGTTATCGGCCAACGCGTTTAGATGCAAGCGATTCTATTTCGTTTAATCCTGGGCTTTGGGCAGCCGAACCGCGGTTCGATCTAAAATACAATCTAAGTGAACACGCCGTATTAAGTAGCTACTACAACTTTCAGCAGGAGCTACCAAACCTGACAGACTTGCGCCCCAATTTTGTTTTTTCTGATTATCAACTGACTACTCGCGGACTACCCAATTTCGCCCTGATGCCCGGCCATCAGGCGGGACTTTACTATTCATTCAATCAGAAGATCCGCCAGTACAACTGGAATCTGGGCGGCACCTTTAGTCAAAAGGACAATCAGTTTGGTGTTCAGTACCAAATTGATCCTTTTATAAGCATCCAGGAAAAATTTCAGCCGGTTCGAAGGATTTCTTACGGCTTGAATGGAAGTTTTGAACGTTATTTTCGTCCTATTCGCTCACGTTTTGAAATGGGATTTAGCACCAGCCTCTTAAAGGAAACTGCCAAAATCAATCAGAAAAATCCTATCAATCTGAGCCAAAACCTTTATTCGGTCAATTTTGGGTATGGCACCGCTTTTGATACCTGGGTCAATGTGGTATTATCCAGTCGTGTAGCACAGATTAACGGTCAGAACGATGCCTCGGATAACCAGACCCGTTCAACCAATTGGTTTTCTACGGCCCAGATCAATATTCGTCCCAACAAGGTTTTTGACATGAAAATATTTGTCCATCAGGTTACAAACCAGATTAGTTCACAGCCTTCGAATGTGGCGTATGCTTCTGATTGCGTGGCTTATCTGCGCTTGAAAAAATGGCGTAGCACGGTAGAATTTTCTGCCGTAAACCTGTTAGGCAGCAGGCAATATGAGCAAGTATTTGCGGATGCTTTTTCGCAAAGCATTTCAAACGTTCAGGCAATACAGCGATTCTTTTTAGTAAGTTGGGAGATAAGTTTTTAGTCTTATCGCACATGGCGCGTATAGAACGGCGTGGGAATACACAGAGTGAATTACATGATTGAAGAGTACATGAGTACATGATTGAAGGGGGATGGCGTTGCACTTGGGTTTCGTGAATAGCCAGGCCGGGCGCCCTCCCTCTTCAATCATGTACTCATGTACTCTTCAATCATGTAATCAACGCAGCCTTCCCAGCACTTCTTTTAGCCTGCGGATCGCTTCCCTGAGCTGCTCTTCAGAGGCTGCATAGCTGAGTCGGAAGCAATTAGGATCGCCAAATGCCGAACCGGATACCAGGCCTACGTAGGCGTTGGACATCACATAATCGCAGAAATCATCTGCATTTTGGATGGTAATATGGCCATCGGTTTTTCCGAAATAGCTACTTACATCAGGGAAAACATAAAAAGCTCCGTCGGGATGGTTGGCACGTATGCCCGGCACTTCCTCCAACATAGACAGAACGATATCCCGGCGTTCGCGGAATGCCTCGCGCATGGCGTGCGTAGGTGCGAGATCGCTCATCAGTGCAACAGCCCCAGCTTTCTGGCTGAATGAGGCCGCGCCACTGGTAACCTGACCCTGAATTTTGGTGCAGGCATCTGCAATGTATTTGGGAGCGCCCATGTAACCCAATCGCCAGCCGGTCATGGAAAAGCCTTTGGCAAATCCATTCACAGTAATGGTGCGGTCTTTTACCTGCGGGAACGAACCAATACTCACATGCTCGTGGGTAAAATTGATGTACTCGTAAATTTCGTCGCTCACCACCAGCACGTGTTCGTGTTCGGCCAGTACATTGGCATAAGCTTCCAGTTCTTCTCTGGTAAATACTGTTCCGGTAGGATTGCAGGGTGAGGAGAAGAGTACAAATTTGGTTTTGGGCGTTATAGCTTCAGCCAATTGTTCCGGACCTGGCTTGAAATCGCGTTCAACACCGGCGTACACGCATACGGGTGTGCCGCCTGAGAGTTTTACGATTTCAATATAGGAAACCCAATATGGTGCAAAAAGTACCACTTCATCGCCTGGATTGAGCAATGCCTGGCAAAGGTTGTAGATGGTTTGCTTGGCCCCGTTGCTCACCACAATCTGCTCCGGACGGTAGTCGAGTTGATTGTCGCGTTTAAATTTTTCGCTGATGGCCTTGGTTAGTTCAGGCAAGCCAGCTACCGGGGTGTATTTGGTATAACCCTCTTTCAGCGCCTGGTAGGCAGCATCTTTAATGTGTTCAGGAGTGTCGAAATCAGGTTCGCCCAAGCTCAGGCTGATAACATCGTGGCCTAGTGCGCGCAATTCGCGGGCCATACGGGCCATTTTAAGGGTTTCAGATTCGGCTAAATTCAGAACGCGATCAGAAAGCATGTGTGTGGAATGTGGAGAATGAAAAATGGGTGATCAAAATGGTTGTGTTGGTGAAATATGGATGGGCTATTTTTTTACCTGGGTGTAATGCCAAACGGCCACAGAAGCCAGAATCAAAATTAACAGGATCAAGGCAACAACCCAAAGTTGCAAAAAGCGGATCCCTCTCCTGGGCTTGCGCCTTGGATTGCGGTCCAGCTTTTGCTCCAGTTTCTGCCACACCTGTTCGGGTGGCTTTTCGTGGAGTTTTTGCTCGTTTTGCCTGAAAAAATCAAATATATCCGACATTACTTGTTCAATATCGCAGTTTAGGAACTTTGTTACTTCCCGTTACAGCTCATATTTTTTCAACAGGTTCTTCAATTTTTCCTTTGCCAGAATTAACTGACTTTTGCTGGTATTGATGCTGATTCCAAGCATTTCTGCAATTTCAATATGCTTGAATCCCTCCAGCACATACAGGTTAAACACTGTGCGGTAACCAGGGGGCAATTGATCCAGCACTTCCAGAATTTCCCTGGCAGATATTTCCGCTTCTATGCTAAAGGTATCCGCCTGTTCTGCCACGTCCTGTTCATCCCCCGGAAAAACCAGCGGCTGCACCTTCCGTAACATCATCAAACATTCGTTCACCATAATCCGCCTGATCCAACCCTCAAAATTACCAGCCCCCGTGTATCCTTCTACCTGCGAAAAAACCTTGTAAAATCCGCTGATTAAGGCCTCCTCTGCATCTTCTCTTCGCTTCAAATAACGTTTGCAAACACTAAACATCAGCGGCGCATATCGTTCATACAGCCACTTCTGGGCCGCCCGATCCTGTTCCCTTAACTGTTGTATTAATTCCTCAGTTTGCATATCCAATTGACAAGGCAAAGTTGGCAATACTCCGGCACAGAGAAGGCAACTTTGGTGGAATTTTACACCCGATTTACATCCTTCCGCTTAATACCCTGATTTTGAATAATTTAAGAAACTCAAATATAACCCTATAATTAACCTGAAAATATGAAAAAACTTTTTGTCCTTTGTGTGACAAAAGTCCCAATTCCTTTTGCCCAAAAGTCATTCCATTGAAAATCAATCAGATAACTAATCAACCAGTTTTTCCACTATGAGTGAAAATCAGAACTCCCGTACGTACGCCATAACGGTTACCATTTTACTGCTCTTAGCTGCAGGAATCGGCTTTTTCTTCTGGCAAAAATCCCAAAAATATCTGGCTGAAACCCAAAAACTGGAACAGGAACGTAATACCCTTGAGGTAGAAAAAGCGCAAATCACCAGCTCTCTGGACAGCATGACCAATGCTTATTCCAGCCTGCGCACAGAAAATGAAAGCCTTGCCGGTCGAGTAGCCGCATCCGCCCAGCAGGTTCAGCAAAAAGAAACGGTGATCCGTGAAATTAAGGCCTCTACCTCCAAAGATATCGAGAGCCTCCGTGCTCAGGTTGAAGCGCTGAAAAAAACCAAGATTGAACTGGAAACCATCATTACCGGACTGCGACTGGAAAATGAGCAGTTGCGCGCTCAGGTAGAACAGCTCACTACTGATAACGCCCAACTTAAAGGCGCTAATACAGAACTCACCGGTCAGGTACAGGATCTCGCCAAACAATTGGAAGCACAAATCCGCAAAACCCAGTCAGCCACCTTCAAGGCTTCTGCGTTTTCAGTTCAATGCGAACGCCGTGGCGACAAGCTCACCACCCGCGCCAAAAAAGCCCGCGAGATTTTTGTGAGCTTCGACCTGGCTGATGTACCACAAACCTATCAGGGCCAACAAAAGCTCTACATGGCCATGACGGATGAAAAAGGTGTTCCGGTAATGAGTAAATCTCCGGTAAAAACCACCATCCATGCCCCTGCAGGCGCAGTAGACATTACTGCCCAGGAAACCAAGGATGTCAATCTAACCAATGTGCAGAGAATTTCCTTCTCCCACAAATTTGACGAACGCCTCAAACCCGGCAATTACATAGTAGCCATCTACTGCGAAAAAGGATTGCTCGGCTCCGCCACCTTCCGCCTGGGTAAATAAGACGCCAAGTTGTCGAAAGACACCAAGCTGCGTATACACAAAGGCGCGAAGGCACAAAGGCGCTAGCATAAAAAGTAACAGAGGGCTGGCAAATTGCCAGCCCTCTGTGTTTCACAGGCAGCGTAGCTGCCCCCTTAACACCTTCGCGCCTTTGTGCCTTCGCGCCTTTGTGTATACGCAGCTTTGTGCCTTCAAGCAACTTAGTGCCTTATCACACGAATTTATCAGCGCAGGAAGAGGAGGCAAAAGCATCCGGCTTAGCCTTGAACACAAAACCCATGCTGAGGATGTACCCCATGGCCTCTTTCAAAGCAGTATTGCTCTCAAAGGCCGGGTCAGTGTTGATATCGGCATGCACCTCAAGCGCTACATCGTAACGATCCAGTAATTCGCACAACGAATATGCCACCTCCACCGAACGACCAACCTCTAAAATCATGCGCTCCCTAAGCGACATCTGGCGGGTCATTTTTTCGTTGGAAATAAACATAAAGCCGCCCCTTTTTTCCCGAAGGAACACGATTACAGTAGCAAAATGCACTTCTTCTCCAATCACCTGTGAATCAGTGCCAATGCAAACCTTTAATTGGTAACCAGCTGCAGATTCCCTTCGAATGGTTTCCTCTACAGCCTCCAGAAGCGGTTTGTCAATCCGTTGTCCGTTGAGTCTTCTCCAGTTCATAGTGAGTGAATGAGTGAGTGAGTGAGTGAACCTTTATTCCATTTTACTTCAAAAGTGCAGATTTTTAGTGAAAAGCCATCGGGTGAATCCAAAATTAATATCCATTTAAACTACCTGATAACCAAACACGCTGTTTAAACCCTGAATGGGCGGTTGCAGTTCCTTTTTTTGAAAATAAAATGGGATTAGTTGTGGTATTAACTTGATTGCCGGAATTTTGCAGTGTATTTGACTTATGATCGAACAACAAATCTCTTCACAGGGGCAAAATGCCATTCAACCGGACCGTCCTAAAAAGGCGCTGCACAACCGGGTAAATCGTCGCGAACTCAAGGAAAAGATGAAAAACGACCCGGTTAAAAGGGTTACGCTTTCCTTCTACAGATACAGCCATATCCCGGATCCTGTAGCATTCCGCAACGAACTGTACCGATGGTGGGATGCACTCGGGGTGCTTGGACGGACTTACCTGGCGCAGGAAGGCATCAATGCCCAGATTTCTGTTCCGGAAGAAAACTTCGAGCAGTTTAAGTTACTCATGAACTCCTATGAGATGTTTCGGGGTATGCGACTCAACATAGCCGTGGAGGCTGAAGGGAAGTCTTTCTTTGCCCTAACCATTAAGGTAAAAGATAAAATTGTGGCCGACGGAATCGAAGACCCCACATTTGATCCCTCCCAAACCGGCGTTCACCTCAATGCAGAAGCCTGGAACGAAGCCTGTCAGGAACCCGGAGTAATCATTGTCGATATGCGCAACCACTACGAAAGTGAAGTGGGGCATTTCGAAAACGCCATTACACCGGACGTAACCACCTTCCGCGAAGAATTGCCTCTTGTAGCAGACATGCTGGAAGAACACAAGGATAAAAAAATTCTGATGTACTGCACAGGCGGTATCCGCTGTGAAAAAGCCAGTGCTTACATGAAATACAAAGGTTTTGAGAATGTATTTCAGCTGGAAGGCGGTATCATTGAATACGACCGCCAGGTAAAAGCCAAAGGGCTATCCAATAAATTCATTGGTAAAAACTTCGTATTCGACGAACGTTTGGGTGAAAGAGTCAGCCCCGACATCATTGCCCAATGCCATCAATGCGGCAAACCAGCCGATTCACATACCAACTGTGCCAACATTTACTGCCATATCCTTTTTATCCAATGTGAGGAATGTAGCAAAAAATATGCAGGCTGTTGCTCAGATAAATGCATGGATTTCAATGCTTTACCAGCAGAAATCCAAAAGCAACAAGCTCCCGGCATGGTATTCAACGGCTCCAAATTCGGGAAGGGCGCTTACAAAGCTTTCAGAAAGGCCGGTGGTACTCTTCATGGAGAATAACAGAAAAAAGGAAAAATTCCCGTTCTTTCGCCGACCAAACTATCCGCTATGTCCAAACAACAGCGTAAACCGGCTAACCAACAGTCAGGCGCCTCGGCAAACCAACCAACGAACATTACCCCAGGCTTTTTTGCCAATACCCTGCTGCAAAGTGCCCTGATCTTTGCAATCGCATTCCTGTTTTATGCCAATACCCTCGGACACGGGTTCGTATTGGACGATGCTATTGTGATTACCGACAATATGTACACCCAACAAGGCGTAAAGGGCATTGGCGGAATCATGTCAAAGGACACTTTCTTTGGCTTTTTCAAGGTAGAAGGCAAAGAAACACTGGTTTCCGGTGGTCGTTACCGTCCGATGACCCTGGTGCTTTTTGCCATCATCTATCAGATCAGCACAGGGCCCTTTATTTTCCACCTGTTTACAGTGCTGTTGTTTGCCTTAACCTGTGTGGTACTGTACCGCACCTTATTACTTCTCCTGCAACCAGCCAATCAGAGCGCCGCGCCTGGCTCCTGGGCTGCCGGAGCTCCCATGGTGGCATGGTTCAGCAGTGTGCTTTTCGCGGTTCACCCCATTCACACCGAAGTGGTGGCCAATATCAAAGGTTGCGACGAAATTCTAACCCTTTTGGGCTGTCTGGGCGCCTTGTTTTTTACCCTGAAAGCCTGGGATGCCAAACAAATGAAATGGGCTGTTCTGGCCGGCCTCTCATTTTTTGTAGCCAGCTTATCCAAAGAAAATGCCGCGGCATACGTGGTGTTGATTCCATTAGCCTTGCTCATTTTCCGCTCTAATTCCCAAAAGGGCGAAAGCTCGGTTTGGCGCGCCTCCTTACCCATTTTCGCTGCTTTTGCTGTATTTTTCCTGCTCCGTGGCACTATTTTGCAATGGCGTTTTGGCGGCGAACCCATGGAGTTGATGAATAATCCGTTCCTTAAACTCGAAGGCAATCAATGGGTTAAATTTGCTCCGGCAGAGCGATTGGCTACCATTTTTTACACCCTCTGGAAATATGTGCAGCTGCTTTTTGTGCCGCATCCATTGACACACGACTATTACCCCCGTCAAATCGACATCAAAAGTTTTGGTGATCCGCAGGTGTTGCTCAGCGTGGTAATGTATTTGAGCATGGCCTATATTGCTATCAGGGGCATTGGCAAGAAAGATCCACTTGCTTTTGGCATTCTGCTATACCTCCTGCCTTTGGGTATCGTATCCAATCTGGTGTTCCCAATCGGCACCAACATGGGTGAACGTTTCGCGTTCATGCCTTCCGTTGGATTCTGCTTTTTTATAGGTTTACTGCTCTACCAGGCCTGGCAACGAACCCCAACCCCTACCCTCGTCGCATTTGGTGTGGTAGCTGCCCTTTTTGGATTAAAAACCATCCTGCGCAACCCGGCCTGGGAAAGCAATGAAAAACTTTTCATGACAGACGCCGCGGTCTCCACCAATAGTGCCAAACTGCAAAATGCCTGTGGAGGCGTGCTGTTTGACCGTGCTACCAAGGAAAAAAATCCGGAAAAACAGCGTACGCTGTGCCTCCAAGCCCTGCCACATCTTAATCAGGCTGTTAAAATTTACCCTAACTACAAGGATGCCTACATCAGCCGCGGTGGCGCCCATTTTGTACTTCGGGAGTTCCCGGAAGCTATTGCCGATTATCGCCGCGCAGTGCAACTGGCGCCTGACGAGGCCAAACTCAAAACCTATCTGGCACTGGCGCTGAGAGATGGCGGAAGGTATTATGGAGAAGAAAAAAGTGACATTGCCAACGCCTTCAAATGTTTTGAAGAATCCTGGCAACTCAACCCCAAAGACCCCGAAACAGCGCGCCTGATGGGTGTAGCCAATGGTATCCAGGGCGACCATGCCAAAGCCATCGAATGGTTCACTAGAGCCGTTGAAGCAGCGCCAAAAGATGCCGGCTATATCTGGGATCTGGGCCTGGCATACGCCGCTTCAGGAAATATGGCCAAGTGGGACGAACTACGACAAAAAGCCCTCAGCATAGATCCAACCATTGCCGAACGCAGAGGCAAAGGAGGAAGGTAATCCCTCCCTTCCCAAATGACCCAAATGACTTCAATGACCCAAATGACTTCAATGACCCAAATGACTTCAATGACCCAAATAACTTCCTTACCTTTGCGGCCTTCAATCAATTAACCATCACTACTGCATCATAGTACAATGTTCGAAAGTTTAAGTGACCGTTTAGAGAGCGCGTTTAAAGTATTAAGTGGCAACAACCGCATCACGGAACTCAACGTTGCCGAAAGCATCAAGGAAATCCGTCGCGCGCTGGTTGCCGCCGACGTGAACTATAAGATTGCCAAAGACTTTACCGACCGGGTGAAGGACAAAGCGCTGGGTACAGAAAACGTGCTCAAAAGCGTATCGCCCGGTCAATTGATGATCAAAATCGTCAGCGATGAGCTCACAGAGCTCATGGGCGGACAAAGCGTGGGCATCAATGTCAAAGGCAATCCGGGCATTGTCCTGGTAGCCGGTCTGCAAGGTTCCGGCAAAACCACTTTCAGCGGTAAATTGGCCAAACACCTCAAGGAACAACGCAAAATGCGTCCCTTGCTGGTAGCCTGCGACGTATACCGTCCGGCCGCTATTGATCAGCTTACGGTACTTGCAGATAGCATTGGCGTAAGCATCTACAAAGAAATTGAGAACAAAAATCCGGTCGATATTGCCCGCAATGCGGTGGCCTTCGCCAAGGCCAACAGCCACGATGTGGTGATTGTGGATACCGCTGGTCGTCTGGCCGTAGATGAGGCCATGATGGAAGAGGTGGAAAACATCAAAAAAGCGCTCAATCCAACCGAGACGCTTTTCGTGGTGGACTCCATGACCGGTCAGGATGCCGTAAACACCGCAGAGGCCTTCAACAGCCGCATCAATTTTGATGGCGTGGTGCTGACCAAACTGGACGGTGATACCCGTGGTGGTGCGGCTCTGACCATTAAACATACCGTTGGCAAGCCAATCAAATTTGTATCGCAAGGCGAGAAGCTGGATGCCCTGGATATTTTCTATCCGGATCGTATGGCGCAAAGGATTCTGGGCATGGGCGACATTGTTTCGCTCGTGGAAAAAGCCCAGATGGAATTTGATGAGGAAGAAGCCAAACGCCTGGAAAAACGAATCAAACAAAACAAGTTTGATTTCAACGACTTCCTGGGCCAGATGCAGATGATCAAAAAAATGGGCGATCTGAAAAGTCTCATGGCCATGATTCCTGGCATGGATAAGGCTCTGAAAGATGCGCCTATAGATGATAAAGCCCTGGTTCGGGTGGAAGCCATTATTCAAAGTATGACTCCCTGGGAACGCGCCAACCCGGATGGCATTACCCTTTCCCGTAAAAAACGCCTGGCTAAAGGTTGTGGACAGAATCTGGATCAGATCAATTTGTTCATGAAGAACTTCACCCAAATGCGCCAGATGATGCACTCCTTCTCCAAAATGCCGGCTGGCCGTATGGGCATGCCCGGCGGCGGCATGAACCTGCCTGCGCCTAAGGGAGGCATCTCGCGTTTTAAACGCAGATAATGACTGCTAATAACCGAAGGATCTGCTATAGGTGTATGCTTTTATGGGCACTGCTCCTGCAGGCCGGTCTGGTATACAGTCAATCAACCCTCCTGAGTTTATCCGCTACTTACGGCGTTGTTTCCATTGAATCGCCGGGTATATCCATTGATAAAAGATCCACCGGAATTCAGGCCGGACTGGAGTATCGTTTTCGGAAAAGATTTTCATTTGGTGCAGAACTGGACTGGCAATCTATTGGCACTTACCCGGAAACTGCTTCACCTGTTTCACCCGCCTCCAGCAAACCTGCAGTAACCTATCAGGTTAAAACCAACGAGTTGAACGGAAGGATTTTGGCGCGATATTACATCAAAAAGTCACTAAAAGGCTTTTATGTAGGGGTATTTGGCAACTTTGTCTTTCAGCTTACCACCACTGATGGGTACCCGGAAGATGGCGCATATCCGGAACGCAACAGCGATTTTTCAGACCATATTTACAGAGGTGGCGGTTTAACCTATGGTTATCGTTTTCAATTCAACACGCACTTGGGCGGACATGTATTTCTGAGTCATTACAGGATTTGGAACAACAACAACCCTGATTTCAGGCGAACCAACCATAGGGCAGGATTGGGCTTACAATATGTTTTTTGATTCGTAAGGTTTACCCAACCATTTTTCCTGCTACTCCGTCAACATTCGAAAATCATCTGCTATGGTTCGACTCCTGCTTTTCGTTTGTTTGACCGGTATTTCCCACATCACTTACTCCCAATCCGGCAAATTTCAATTTGGATTGCTGGTAAAAGGCGGCAATTTCACCTTGCCCAATGCCAAAAGCGATTTGTCAAGTTTTAGATATCTGGACAACTTTTACTCCAGATTCAAACCCGGATACCAACATACTTTTGGTGTGTATGGAGAGTACCGCATCAGTACTCAATTCAGTATCATTGCAGAGCTCAGTTATCGATTATCTTATTTTGAATACCTTGAAAACCATCATTACACCATTAATGATCCTTCCGGTATTCTAAAAGGTTCTTCCAGTTACATCTACAAGTCAACAACCAACAGCCTGGTTGCGCCGCTCAAGCTTCAGATCAGTCCTAAAAAATTACCTAAATGGCACTTCCAGGCCGGAGCAGGCCTCTGTCATAATACTACAGTTAAAAACGAGCATATTTCTATGTTCGAATTAACCGGTGCTCAGACTTCTAAAGCCTATACAGAATTTAGCGCCAATCTTTGGGAAACCTCTGATTTCCGATCGCATTTCACAACAGGTATACTCTACCAGATCAGTAAGAACACCAAAATAGGGATTGAATATTTGTTCGAAAAGTACTACACCCAGGAAGGGGATAGTTATTTTACAGGGAATCCATTAATAGATTTCATCTACCTGGGCTCATATCCTCCTAGTATGCATAGTTTTTCCGTCTCTTTGCAGCACAATTTGCTGCATAAGATATGAACTACCTGCAATATACCTTTCAAACAGCTCCGGAAAACGTTGATTTACTCATCGCATTCCTGTCAGACAGTCCTTTCGACACCTTTGAAGAAACACCAGACGGCTTTCTGGCCTTCGCTCCTGCTTCCGCTGATGAAGCTGACATTGAAGCGCATTTGGCCGAACTTCAGGAACAATTCTCATTTTTCTTTCAAAAAAGCATCATTGAAGGCCAAAACTGGAATGAACTCTGGGAAAGCAATTTCCAACCGGTTATCGTAGACGATTACTGTGCCGTCCGTGCAGATTTTCACGAACCTATACCCGGCAAAAAATGGGAGCTGGTGATCAACCCTAAAATGGCTTTTGGCACCGGTCACCACGAAACCACCTGGCAATGCATTGCCGCCATTGAACACCTGCCCATGCAAGGCGCCAGCATCCTGGATTACGGTTGTGGCACAGGCATTCTGGCCATCCTGGCCGCCAAAGAAGGCGCAAACCTGGTAGAAGCCGTTGATATTGAGGAACAATCCTATCTCAACACCATAGAAAATAGCACTGCTAATGGTGTGCCACATATTATCGCACGTCTGGGCACTATTGATGCCGTTCAGGGTCGGGACTTCGATGGTATTTTAGCCAATATCAACCGGCATGTGATTCTGGAATCCCTGCCACGCTTGGCCGAACTGATCAAGCCGGGTGGCTGGTTGCTCATATCGGGTATTCTGCTCACCGATGAAGAAATCGTCACAGAAGCCGCTCGCCAGGCAGGCTTTGAAAAAAAAGAGATGAAAAGTCGGGGAAACTGGCTTTGCGGGGTATTTCACATGCGTGCCTGATCAAGGGATTTGCATAACTTTGCGCCTTCTTTCCCGGAACCCCCCATCGCCTCACCATTTACGTATGCAAAAAATCCTTATTCTCGATTTTGGATCACAATACACGCAACTCATTGCACGACGCGTGCGCGAAATGAACGTGTATTGCGAGATTGTCCCTTACAACAAAATGCCCGAATTGACAGACGACACCATGGGTGTTATCCTTTCAGGCAGTCCATTTTCTGTTCGCTGGGAAAATGCGCTACGACTGGATCTGAATCAGATAGCGGGCAAAAAGCCTATGCTCGGCATCTGTTACGGAGCCCAGTTGACAGCTGATTTCTTTGGCGGAGAAGTGGCACAATCTTCCAAACGGGAATACGGCAAAGTAATGCTCCAGCATCATGCCTCCAACGATCCGTTCTTTCAGGGCATTTCCAAACGCTCCCAGGTTTGGATGAGTCACTCTGATACCATCGTTCGAATGCCAGAAGGCTTCGAAGTGCTGGGCAATTCCGATACCATTCCATATGCAGCGTTCCGTTCTGTGGAGGGAAAATTTGCTACTCCGGTTTACGGCATTCAATTCCACCCGGAAGTATACCACAGTCTGGAAGGCTTCGAAATTCTAAAAAACTTCGTGCACGATATCTGCGGATGTTCAGGCGACTGGACTGCCCAGCACTTTGTGGAAGAGACTATTACGGAACTTCGGGAAAAGATTGGACAGGAAAAAGTTATCATGGCCCTGTCGGGCGGGGTGGATAGCACCGTAGCTGCTACCTTGTTGCACCGGGCAATTGGCGATCGTCTGTTTTGCTTTTTTGTCGACAATGGTCTGTTGCGTAAAAACGAATTCCAGGAAGTCCTTGATTCCTATAAAGGGATGGGACTGAACATTGAAGGGGTAGATGCCAGAGAGCGTTTTTATACAGCCCTTGCCGGGGTGAGCGATCCGGAACAAAAACGGAAAATCATTGGCAAGCTGTTTATTGATATTTTTGAAGAAGAAAGTGAGGCACACCCTGATTTCCAATGGCTTGGCCAGGGTACCATTTATCCGGATGTTATTGAATCTGTGAGTGTACACGGACCATCCGTTACCATCAAAAGTCACCACAACGTAGGAGGCCTTCCGGAAAAACTCAAGCTGAAAATCGTTGAACCACTCCGTTCCTTGTTCAAGGATGAGGTGCGCAGAGTGGGTAAAGAACTCCACGTATCTCCCAATATCCTCAACCGGCACCCGTTCCCCGGTCCGGGTTTAGGTATCCGGATACTGGGCGATATCACTCCCGAAAAAGTGGCGATCTTGCAGGAGGCAGACGCCATTTATATCGGCAAACTGCGTGAACATGGTTTGTACGACGAAGTTTGGCAGGCAGGAACCATATTGTTGCCTATCCAGTCCGTTGGAGTAATGGGCGATGAGCGCACCTACGAAAAAACCATTGCACTCCGGGCCGTAAGTTCCACCGACGGCATGACCGCTGAATGGAGTCGGCTGCCACACGAATTCCTGGCAGAAGTCAGCAGCGAAATCATCAATAACGTTAAAGGAATCAACCGGGTAGTTTACGACATCTCCACCAAGCCACCCGCCACCATCGAGTGGGAATAATTCACTCACTCATTCACTCACTCACTCATTCACTCACTCACTCACTCACTCACTCATTCACTTTGAGAGTCAAGATCTGTTGCATCAGTAGTGAAGAAGAAGCCATGCAGGCAATAGCTGCAGGCGCTGCTGCATTAGGCTTGGTAGGCGCCATGCCCAGTGGGCCGGGCATCATTTCTGATGCCTTAATTGCCCAAATAGCATCAACCACACCACCGGACATAGCCACCTTTTTGTTGACAAGTGAAACGAGTGCACAGGAGATCATACAACACCATAAAAGGGTAAATACCAATACGATACAAATGGTAGACGCCTTAGTGTCAGGCACTTATCAGGAAATAAAATCTGCATTACCTGCCGTAAAACTGGTACAGGTAATTCACGTATTGGATGAAAAAGACATAGATGAGGCGCTGCAGGCAGCAGAACAGGTAGATTTTATTCTGTTGGACAGCGGAAACCCAAACCTGGGCGTTAAGGAACTCGGAGGCACAGGCAGAACGCACAATTGGAATATCAGCCGAAAAATCGTGGAGCAATCACCAGTTCCGGTTTTTCTGGCTGGAGGATTAAAACCAGAAAATGTTCGGGCAGCCATTGATGCTGTACAACCATATGGTTTGGATCTTTGCAGTGGTGTCAGAACCGATGGCAAACTGGATCCATGGAAACTGGAAAGTTTTTTTGCAGCGGTAAATGCCTAGACCTTTTACCTTTGAACATCTGACAAACAAATGAACAGGAAAACGATTTGGCTTCTCGTGGTTTTGGCGCTCTGGATGCTGTCTGGATGTTGTTATACCTTCAAGGGTATTTCCATTGACCCGGATGTCAACACCTTTTTTGTACAAAACTTTGAAGGTCAGGCGCCTACGGCCCCTCCTACCTTGCCACTGGAGTTTACCGAAAGGTTAAAGGACAAGGTTCGACTGGAAAGCCGACTGACCTTGAAAAACACAGACGCAGATGTTGAGTTTACCGGAAAAGTAGTGGAATTCCGGGTGGTACCTGTGGCGCCTAAACCAGGAGAACAAGTGGCGCTCAACCGATTGGAGGTGGGAGTAAGTGTGCAGTTTATCCACAATAAAAATGACAAAAAGAGCTGGACTTCTGCCCGGACCTTCAAACATTTTGCGGAATTTGACAACTCCCAGGAATTGTTGAGTGTTCAAAATCAGCTACTTACACAAACCATTTATCCCCAAATCCTTGAAGACATTTTTAACGCTGCTTTTAACGACTGGTAATACCAAGGTCTAAGCACCCAGGAATAATCGATTGACCAAACTTTGACTCAGGAAAGATTTTTTCAACTGGTAGACGACCCGGAGTTGCTCCGGAGGATCACGTACGAGGAGCTCAAAACCCTCGCGCTGGCATACCCGTATGCGCACAACCTGCGCTGTCTGTTGGCCATCAAAGCAGGCCAGATTGAACATCCGGATGCTCAACGCAACCTGGCCACAGCCGCTACCTACAGCCTGGATCGCACCCGACTTTTTATGCTGGCTGCACCGCAAATGATCGCTCCGCAGCAAATACTGGCCCCGGAAGAAGTGCTGGAATTGAAGCCTATTGAAACAGTTAAACGGGAACTTGAAGCGCTATCGCCCTTGGTTAGAGAGGAAAAAGAGACTGAGGAGCAAATGGCCAATGCAGCCCCTATCCCTCCGGCGCCGCCGCTTCCTGAACCAGAACCCGTTGTTGAAATAGATTTGGAACCAGAACCGGCCCCTGAACCTGACCTGGAACCAGACCCAGCACCCGAACCCATTTTGGAACCAGAACCGGCCCCTGTACCTGATTTGGAGCCAGAACCAGCGCCGATGCCCGTTTATCAGGAGTTTTCTTCCTGGATTTCGGCTTTTCAACCACCGGCTCTGAAAAAATCCGAAAGGAAAAAAGCTACACCAACAGTGGCTCAAACCATTACCCCGGTATCAGTACAAACTGAGCCGGATATACCCGAAACCGCAGAAGAAAGCCCCAAAAATCAGGGAATTGCCCAACAATTAGCAGAAAAAAGTGTAACTGAAAACCAGGATGTGGTTTCCGAAACACTGGCCAAATTGTACGCCAAACAAGGGTATCGCGACAAAGCTGCGCAGATGTATGCGCGTCTGGCTTTGTTGTTTCCAGAAAAAAGCCCGTACTTTGCGGCCGAAATTGAAAAACTTAAAAAATAAGCGATATCATGTTATCCATTCTTACAGTTTTCATCGCCTTGGTAAGTGTATTGCTGATCACGGCGGTGTTGATCCAAAATCCAAAAGGCGGCGGCCTTGATGCCAGCCTGGGCGGTCAGGCTCAGCAGCTCTTCGGTGCAGCCCGCTCAACGGATTTCATTGAAAAAGCAACCTGGGTTTTGGCAGGCGCTCTCATTGTGCTTTGCGTTGTTGCAGTACTCTCTGTAGGTACTGGTGCACCTACCGATACCCCGGCGGAAATTCCGCTTCAGTCTGCTCCAGTTGGGGGTTAATTAACTAACACCCTAAATATAAAAAAGCGGCTCCCGGATATCCCGAAAGCCGCTTTTTTATTTGTCCAACTTTAATAAAGTCTTTATTCCTCGTCGTCTTCTGCCTTACGACGCGTATAACCTGCATCTTCCAGCGTCTCATTGTCAATCTCCCAGTCGTCACCACTATTGTGCGCCGGACGTTTGCCATTGGTCAAACGAACCTTGTCGCCAATAGGTTTGCCACTCGGGCGATCTTCCGCATCGGCATCAAAGCCTTCTGAACCGGATACTCCAGCCGGACGACTGTTAGCATTGGCCATGGCCTTTCCGTCAATACTTTTGGTAGCGTGCGGCACCAGGCGCAAACGCTCTTTACTGATCAATTCGCCGGTAATGATACAAATACCGTAGGTTTTATTCTGAATACGAAGCAGCGCGTTTTTCAAATCCTGAACAAAACGTTGCTGGCGGGTAAGCATGCGCTGCAACATTTCCAGATCTGTATGTGCCGTACTGTCGTCGTACCAATCTCCCCCCTGCTGATTGAATCCGTTCTCATTGAGGTCTGCAATTTGCTGTTCGGTTGTACGAAGCTCCTCCTGCGCCTGGGCAAGCTTTTCTTCAACAATCGCTTTAAACTCCTGCAATTCCTCGTCGCTGTAGCGCACTTTTAGGTCGTTCGACATGATGAGGTAAGTTTTGAGTGTTTTGTGAAAATTTCAGGGTTTGAATTTAAGGGGGCAAAATTAGTCCATTTCACGATGTATTAACAACCACAAAAGAAAATTTACGATAATTCATATTTCCACCCGCCAGGAGGCTCCCTTTCGTGCGCGTTTTTTTTATACTTTTGCGCTCCTTTTCGAATAGAAAAACGGCTTGAAATCCATTTTTTAGTCCCATTTCAAACCGAAAAAATTTGTAACAGCCCTACTCACCCAGCAAATATGACGTCAATGCCCGGTACCAAAAGCGCCAAATCCAATGCCAAAACTTACCCAAAAAATGAAATTTTGGCGGATTACCGCATCTGTTGCCTCAGCAGAGAAGCCAGTGTCATCGCCCGTAAAGAAGTACTGACCGGTAAAGCAAACTTCGGAATTATTGGCGACGGTAAAGAAGTAGCCCAGGTTGCTATGGCGCGCGCCTGGAAAAAAGGTGATTTTCGCTCTGGTTATTACCGTGACCAAACCCTGATGTTCGCCTTGGGCTTATCTAATCTGGATGAGTTTTTCGCACAATTGTACGGAGATCCATATAACGATCCGTTTTCCGGGGGCCGACAAATGAATTGCCATTTTGCTACGCCGTTTGTAGATGCAGAAGGCAAATTTCTGGACTTGAAAAACCGTTTCAACATCACTTCGGATATTGCCCCAACCGGCGGTCAAATGGCCCGCGGTCTTGGCCTGGCATTCGCCAGCAAAAAATTCCGGGAGATGCCTAACCTCTGTGGAAACCTGAGTGATAATGGCAATGAAGTGGCTTTCGTAACCATCGGCGATGCATCCACTTCAGAAGGCGCTTTCTGGGAAACCATTAATGCTATGGGCGTGGTACAAGCCCCGCTCGCTGTGAGTGTCTGGGATGATGGCTATGGTATTTCTGTTCCTAAAAAATTCCAAACCACCAAGGAAAATATCAGTGAAGTACTGGCCGGTTTTGAAGCCGACGATAAAGCCGGTACCAATGGTATGCGCATCCACAAGGGCAAAGCCTGGGATTATCCGGCATTGCGTAAATTGTATGAAGGAGGCATCGCCGAAATGCGCCAATCCCATCGCCCTGCTCTTTTCCATATTCAGGAGGTAACCCAACAACTGGGGCACTCCACCAGTGGCGATCACCGCCGGTACAAAAGTCCTGAAAGACTTCAGTTCGAAGAGAACTTTGATTGCAATAAGCGAATGGCTGCCTGGATCCTGGAATCCGGAATTGCTACGGCAGAAGAACTGGATAACATTCAAAAAGAAGCCAAAAAAGAGGCAACTGAAGCTGCACAGCGCGCATACAGGGCCTACCACGATAAAGTAGCCCAACTCAAACACGAGCTCAGCAACATCCTGCATCAACTCTCCGACACCACTTTTGCCGAAGAGTTGACTCAAAAAAGGGAACCGCTGCGCTTTGAATTGCTGGAAATGGCCAGAAGGGCCCTGGTAGCTCATGGCAGGGAAAACAAGGAGACCGCCACTGCACTTCAACAATTTATCCATCGCGAACGCGAAGAAGGTAACCGAATTTATTCCGATCACCTGCTCAGCCAAACACCACATTCTCCGTTACAGGTTACGGTAGAAAAAGCCCGTTACAGTGTCGACGCTCCTTTGAAGGATGGTTATGAAATCCTGAATGCCTGCTTCGATGCCAATTTCACCCGTTACCCGGAAATGATGGTCTTCGGCGAAGACGTTGGCCATATCGGCGATGTAAACCAGGGCATGCGTGGTATGCAGCAGAAATACGGCATTGAGCGCGTTTTTGATACCGGCATCCGGGAATGGACCATTATGGGTCAAGCCATCGGCCTGGCTATGCGTGGCTTACGCCCCATTGCCGAAATTCAATACCTGGATTACCTGCTTTACGGCTTGTCTCCTCTTTCTGACGATCTTTGTACCCTTCGCTGGCGTTCCAACAACCAGCAAATTGCGCCAGCCATTATCCGTACGCGTGGTCACCGGCTGGTAGGTGTATGGCACGCTGGTTCGCCCATGGGTATGATGCTGGGTTCCCTCCGCGGCATGCATGTATGCGTGCCACGCAACATGACGCAGGCAGCAGGCATGTACAACACCTTGTTGCAAGGCGACGACCCGGCCATCGTGGTAGAAGTATTGAATGGTTACCGGTTCAAGGAGCCACTACCTGAAAACATCGGCACATTCACCGTGCCACTTGGCGAACCGGAAATTCTCCGCCAGGGCGCCGATATTACCGTAATAACCTATGGCGCTTGTGTACAAACCGCAACTGCTGCTGCCGAAATCCTGCAGAAACAGGGAATATCCATTGAAATCATTGATATCCAAACCCTTTTGCCTTTCGACCTGCCACAAAGCTGTGTGGAAAGTTTGAAAAAAACCAACAGGGTCATTTTCCTGGATGAAGATTTTGAGGGCGGCGCTTCCGCTTACATGATGCAACAGGTGTTGGAAAAACAGGGCGGCTACCGCTGGCTGGATTCCAAACCAGTTACCCTTTGCGCCAAACCACACCGTCCGGCCTATGGTCAGGATGGTGATTACCACTCCAAACCGCAAATCGAAGACCTGGTTGAAGCTGCCATGGCCATCATGCAGGAATCAGGTTTTTAAAGACATAAAGCACCCATTATGATCAAGCTCTCCGATATATCCACCCGCGCGCCGAAAGGCTTGGATAAAAAAGAAACCAAAAAAGAAACCGAAAAGCTCGTGGCCCGACTCGGAGAGTTGCATAATACCATGTATGCAGAAGGCAAATATTCCATGCTGATAATTTTGCAAGGCATGGATGGAAGTGGTAAAGACGGCGCCGTTCGGAATGTATTCCGCGATTGCAGTATTGCAGGACTTGATCTGGTGAGCTATAAAAAACCAACAGACGAAGAATTTGCACACGACTTTCTATGGCGAGTACACAAATGGGTGCCTCAAAAAGGCATGACCACCATTTTCAACCGCAGTCATTACGAAGACATCCTGATTCAGCGCGTACACAAATGGATAGACATGAATCGGGTTGAAAAGCGCATGGCCGCCATCAACGCATTCGAAGACTTAATTCAGTTTGATAATAACACGTTGATTTTCAAGTTTTACATGCACATTTCGCATGAAGAACAGGGCATCCAACTTCAGGAACGCCTGGACGATCCCAGCAAATACTGGAAGCACAATGATGGCGACTGGGAAGAGCGTAAATTATGGGATAGCTACATGGAGGCCTATGAATACGCCATCAACAAAAGTACCACACCATGGCATATATGTCCGGTAGATAATCGTTGGTACCGCGATTATTTCATGGCTAAAACCATTGTAGAAAAACTGGAAACACTGGATATGCGCCTTCCGCACAAAGAAGGCTAATGCCTTCGTCCGCCCCCCGGATTAGGGAAATAGCGGTTGGGCTCCACGTTTTTACCAAAGAATTTGTATCGTACAAATATCTGGGCTCCATAGGTTGTCATCCTGGAGTTCCTGACCAGTTTATCCGTCAGATCCAATTCATAAAAAGCGTCAATTCCCACACTCCAGCGGTAGTACCAGTCTAATGTTCTGGCAAAGCCAACGTGAAAGGAAAACATATCACCCGAAGGCCGGCCAATTGGGTCGCCTTTGGGCCCAAAAAATTGCGCCAGATCCTCTCTGGACTCACGGTCTCCAACGCTGTTCACGATCGTATTAGAGCCAAAGCCGAAATCCCGGATCACATATTTGTAGCCGCCCAAAAAGGAGAAGTACCAGGTGCTGTCGGATATGTAAAAATCCTTCCCAAGTCCCATGGTAACCGCGTATGAAGCGCGGGTATAAGCGGAAGAAGAGGTCATGGCCTCGCCAATTACTTTAATTGGCCATTCCCGGTAGGTTAATTGTGCCGTGAAGCCCATTCGGGGTTGCCAAAAACGGTCTTTTATTTCGTACGCCTCCAGAAATTGATCCCAGGTTAAATCAGGATTCACCTTTTGAATAAAATCGTACAGCGCTTCCAGTGGTGTACTTTGAAAATCGGTTTTATGCACCAACTGGGAATAGCCCCCATTTACACTGGCATTCAAATGCAGATATTTCAATTGGGCGAATGCAGCATGGGCTACCAGCAGTACGGCAACCAAAACAGCGTATTTTTTTTGCATAATAGATGGAAAAAAGGTTGGGTGAATGTTGAACAATCCACCGAGAGCGCAAACGGATTAAATACTGTAGCGTGTTTTATACGCAAAACAGCAAGCGAAGTTACACAAGACAATAATTATTCCAGTTTAAAAATTTTAAATATGATAAAATTAATACATAACTGCAATTGTAAACGAAGTCTTAATAAAGAATCTTAGGGTTCAGTTAAACTCATTTTATACATGGAATAAAATCTGCGCCAGAAACATTTAATAGCAAACCGATTACAAACGGACCCAACAAAGTCCCATTCTTCACTTCATCAATCTTTCCTTATCATGAAAAACGCAGTTTTGAACCTTGCTGCTTATCTGATGCTGGCCCTCGCCTTCGGCGCCTGCAAAAAAGAAAAAACCTTCAAAGACCAACTAGTGGGCAACTGGCAATCTACCAAGGTTTCGGTAGCTGAACAGGATGTAACCGCCTCTTTCTCCTTTGCCCTGGACCTCCAATCCAGCTACGAATTCAATCTGGATGTAACCACCATTATCCCACTCACCAGTCCGGTAGTTCAATCCTATAGCGGCGATTGGAGCGATGATGAGGCCAAACAGGATGTAACCCTGTTTTACAGCACCGGTGAACAAAAAACCTGGGAAATAACCAGCCTTACCGAAACCGGACTCACTGCAGAAATTGTGGAGTCCGATAACAAACGGTACAAGGTTGTATTTGAGCGGAAATAATTGGGTCTGAGGTTTGTTTTACCGCCGAGACGCAGAGTGATAAACCGTTGATTATCAAACGCTGTACCTCGGCGGCAAAATAAACCTCAGATGCATCCATCCCTATCGGATCAAGGTTACCTCTCCTGTGAGCGCCCCTGTCTCCCCATTCACCAACTCATAGGTAAAACGATATACATAGACATCCGACGGCAAGGATTTGTCCCCAATCATACCTTTCCATGGCTCGGAGGGGAAGTCAGACACAAAAACTTCCTGCCCCCAACGATTAATGATCCGCAACTGGAAACGACTAAAAATATTCCCTTTATAAGCCGGTCCGAAAGTATCGTTCACACCATCGCCATTCGGGGTAAAAGCATTGGGCATATCAAACATAGGCTCCTGCGTAATCATCACGCTCACCTGATCCGGCACCGCTGGGCATCCATTGGCATCAAATCCCGACACGGTAAAAACAACCGCGCTGTCGGCCTTAAGGCTGGGACTTGGACAGGAACTGCAAGTCAAACCATCTGCTGGTGTCCAAAGGTAGGTATTGGCTCCGCTGGCTGTCAGCACCAACATTTCGCCCTGCCCTACTACGGTATCCGGAGAAGCCGTAATAACCGGCTGAGCCACCACGCGCACCAAAAAAGAATCCAGACTAGCGCCGCAGATGCCACTCCCCAGCAAATGCCTTACCCAATAATCTCCCGCTGTCAATCCGACAGCCATAAACAGGCCCGTCTGATCCACACAGGCGCCACAACTAGCCTCCCAAACCCCATCATTGGAAACTCCGGATGGCAACTGTTTGGAGGTATCTGCGGGCTGACATAAAATGATCTCTTCTGTAATGCCAGGCAATTCCGGCGCGTCCTGTGTTACCAGCACCGTACAATCTTCCCGTATATCCACAATCTGATTCACCGGAAACTGCGTGAAATAGCAGGTCTGGCCGCTGGGCCATTCAACCACCAGGGAGTCAATAACTACTGCATCATCAAAGCCGAAGTGCAACAACATTGGGTTGCTACCCACCGATGCTGTTTGTGCCGACACCTGCCGCATTTGCCAAACCGGCTGCCCGCCCACAAGCGCTTTTGCCCGCACCGTGGCGCCAATTGCGGCGTGATTGCTTTGAATTCCCAGGCATTTCACTTCCAGCCACGAACGGCAGCTTGTTTTTTCATTTTCCCAAAAACGGTCTGGAGACACATCAGGTTGGGTAATATGCAGATCCAGCCAGCCATCCCGATTGTAATCCACCCAGACTATACCATTGGCATTAGAGCCATTGGTTTCCAGCGGGAAAATATTAGGATGGGTAGCGGTAATATCCGTCAGGTTGCCCTGGCCATCGTTCTGCCAAAAACGGCTATCCGTATTCCAAAAACCAATGGTAATCAGATCCTGATCCCCGTCGTTGTCATAATCTCCCCAGTTCGACGACCAGGAGGTATGGTTAGTGGCGCCAATGGGCTGCGTGCTGAAAGTGGCATCTCCATTATTGATGTGTAGCAAATCCTGGCCAAACTGATTACAAACAAACAAATCCAGGTATCCGTCATTGTTTACATCTACCCAATTGGCTGAACGACCATTTTGCTGCAGCGTTACAACCTGCCCTGCTGTCGTAATTTTAGTAAATGTACCATCGCCATTATTTCTGAACAGGTTATTGTTACCTGGCGTTGCACTACCTATTTGGTAGTTTACTACATACAAATCCTGGTCGCGATCATTGTCAAAATCCCCCCAGTATCCGCCTGAAGTCCAGGCAAGATCGTTTACAATAGTGCCTGCTGTGATCTCAGAAAAAGTACCATTCCCATTGTTTCGGTATAGTTTGTTTTTCAAATCATTCCAGCGTGGAATAAATAGATCCGCCCAGCCGTCGTTGTTGTAATCTGCCCAACTTACGGTTCCTTCATAGGGTTGTGCGATATTGGGGGTGGCGCCTGTTCCTGTCGTTAGGCTGAATCCCAAAACACCATCGTTGCGCCAAAACTCATTGATGCCGTTGTTGTTCCAGGTAGCGCCTATGTAGAGATCAAGGTCGTCGTCGTTATCGTAATCAGCCCAGCCATGCCGGAAGGGGTTTTTCTGAGCACTGGCAAGCAAACCGGTATTGGTAAATGATTCGTTGCCATTATTCAGATAAATGGCGCTGATATTGGTAAAATTTGGAAAACTCCCCCCCGAGCCGGTCACACAAACATCCAGATCGTTGTCATTGTCAACATCTACCCAGGACACCCCGTTGAGGTATCCCTGGTTGTCGAAAAAGGCCAGACCAGGAATTTGCTGAAAGGTTACCTGGGCCTGGGATACAACAGCCAGGCCACAAAGAGCAAGGGTACAGAAAACTACCTGAAATTTCATTTTGCCATGGTGATAGTGAGTTAATGATCAGCGCTTAGCACCCATTCCAGCTTTTCCCCCTTCCTCATATTTTTGGTCCAAATACCATCAGGCTGGCGTTCACACTTGGTGCTGCAAGCCCATTTCCCCGGAGGTAGCACCAATTGCAACAGGCCTCCCTGTTCTGATGTAACCGTCACTTTTTGGGCATCTGCTGATATCAGGAAAGCACCCTCGGCCCTTAGGTTACGGAAGGAAGCATTTTTCCACCCGGACGGACGCGCCGGAAACACCTGGATTTTATTGCCGAAGCTTTGCAGCAGCATTTCCTGCAAACCTGCTGCAAAAGCAAAATTCCCTTCCAGTGTAAATGGCCTGTAGGTAAAGGAAGAATACCCTTTACCCGACTGATCGCCGTTCAGGTGAAAAGAGTTGGGCGATACAAAGGCTTCCGCAAAGATCCGCAAGGCTTCGCGCGCACCCTCGCCGTTGTGCGCCCGCGCCCGAAGCGCCGCCAGCCAGGAATAGGAATATCCACACCAGGCCTGAGTACCTACGGAATCCAGTAGCTTCATGGAACTGTCGATAATTTTCTGATCGCTGGCAACCTGGTAGTCCAGCAAACCAAGGGGATAAATAGCCATTAAGTGGGAAAAATGCCGGTGACTTTGCCGATATGGCTCCATGAAGGCAAATTGAAGTGCCTTGTTAGGCTCAAGCACGTATGGCGGCAAAGATGCAGCCATACGTGTCCAATGCTGAAATTCACCAGCCAGTCCGAGCTCAAGAGCCACTTCCCCTGTTTTTTCCCACAAAAATCGGGTCAGTGCGAGATCGTAATTAGTCCATTGGTCAGGAAACCAGGCTTGCAGGCTATTATCGTATATTTCTGGCGACGAGGATAAAGGCAATTTGGGATTTTCATCGCCATTGGCTGGTTTACTCAGCTCTTCCAGATGGATGGAAGCTTCCCGCAACCAGGGCCAAACCTGTTTTTTCAACAAAACCTTGTCGCGCGAATACTGCCATTGCCAGTAAAAATGTTGCGCCAGCCAGGCAGATGTTGTGGGCGAGCAGGAATATTGTATCCAGCCGCCCATCTCTTTGCCCTGATAAGTGGATACCCCGGGCACATTCAATCCAGGTGTGCCAAAATACCGGGCGGTGTAAGCCAGGTGATTCTTTCGGTTACGTTCCAGATGCGACAGCATACTGCTCGACTCCGGCAAATGATTGGCTGTGTATCCCGGCCAATAGCTCATTTGTGTGTTCAGATCGTGGTGCAAATCCCCTTTCCAGGGAGGAAGCCGACCATTATCCGCTGTCCAAACCGCCTGTAAACTAATCATCGGGCCATTTTCGCGCGCCGTGCAACCAAACTTGTACATCTCCCGGTAGTATTGCCGTTCAATGAGCTGATCAGGCACTGAAACAGCTGATTTGCTCCAATAATCCTTCCACCATTTTGCAGAACTGTTCAAGGCTGCATCGAATCCCTGTGCCAGGCTTTTATTGACGATTGATCTGGCATCTTTTTGCGACTTTTGATCAGGATAATGCGCAGAAATGCTCCAAACACCTTCAACAACATTATCTGAAACACGGCGCATGGACACCGAAATTTCATAATAAAAGCCATTCCAGCCTTGCTGACGGTACCACCATTCCTTGCTGTTTCCTACCGCAATACCTTGAGGATAACCCAGCCTGGACAAATCGCTGCCTTCCACTGAATTAGCCTTATCCTTTTCAAAAGCCATTCGTTTGTATTCAGGAGGCGCCAGTTTCAACACCTCCTGTGTGATAGGAAACCCACTAATCCGAAACCATCCTTCCGGTTTGGTGGCGTGCACAAAGGTTTCCAGGCGTTTACCTTGCTCCCAGCTGATGGTGGTTAGTCCCTGCGACAACGACAAATGAACCCCGACAGGCTTTTCCCCATGTAGGAGTATCTCCAAAGCGCCACCAGGCAATTTGGTGGGACCGGCCTGTTGCTCATATGGCGCATCAAAATACTGCTGAACAATGCCGTATTCCTTTTTTCGAACTTGCTCAATCACCCATGCATAAGAAAACTCTGCACGGTCCAGGCCTGCCATGGGTCGCTCATCCCAAAGATCAGCGCGATCCAGCGAAATTCTCAAATTGTCGCCTTTTTGCCAAACCAGGCAGCCCAGCCAGCCATTTCCCATGGGCAAACCCTCATCCCAACTCTTGGGAACAGAAAGAAAATGAAAATCATGGTCCTTGGGAACCTGCGCCAAAAGCATTTGTGCCCCCAAAAGGCCAATAGCCAACATCGCTACCTGGAATCTGTTAATCATGGTTTCAAAATGGGTAGAATAATACCAGATGCATGTTGAGTGCCTCTGTGCACCTGAATGGTACAAGGCACAAAGTCCTCGTCCTTTGCCTGGTAAATATCTATAAATTGTTGTGGATTCCTGTCTGCCAATGGAAACCAACTGCTTTGCACCTGAATCATCATGGTATGCCCTGGCAAAAAGGTATGCGACACATCAGGCAGTTCGAATTTCACCTGTGTAACAGCATTAGGTTCAAAGGCCTTTGGATTTTCAAAACTCTCTCTGTACCTGCCCCGGAAGATTTCCCCACGCACCAGCATCTGATAACCGCCCAATGGCACATCGCCGGAAACGCCTTTCAGGGTATCCGGGTATACGTCAATAAGTTTTACCACAAAATCAGCATCTGTGGTGCTCAGACTGGTCCACAAGTCGGCAATAACGGTGCCGGTAACGGTAAGAGGCTCTTTCAGCACTTCCGTTTCATAGGTCAGCACATCCAGCCTGCGTGAAGCAAAACGCTGATCGTCTGTCATATACTCCCGCGTGCGGCGCAGATGAACATCCTCAGTATACGGTACCGGTTTGGAAGGATCACTCACATATTGATCTAAACCTTTTGCTTCTGCCGGCGCCTGTGTGGAAAGTTTGCCTTTTGGCTGAAAGTAGAATTTCTGAAGGGTTGTTCCTTTTGGAGGCCAGGATTCGTAGGTTTTCCATTGGTTACTGCCGGTTTCAAAGACATATGCCTCCGGCAAGTCCATTTTACCCTGATCTTTCAGGTAAAATTCAAAAAACTTGAATTCAATTTCTTTTTCATAAAAAGGGCTGGTTGCGGAACCAAATGTCACATTTCCTAGTTTTTCTCCAGTGCCACGCGCCCAGCCGCCGTGTACCCAGGGGCCCATTACCACACGATTGGAATGGGTGCTTGGATTCTGCTTTTCCAGCGCCTTGTAGGTATTCCAGGCCCCCCAGCAGTCTTCCGCATCAAACAAACCTCCCACCGTCATAACAGCCGGTTTGATGTTTTTCAAATGTGGACGCGGATTGCGGGCCTGCCACCAGGCATCGTAATTGGGGTGCGACATCAAATCGTTCCAGAACGGGATCTGATTCATACCGTAGCGGGTACCGAAATTCCGCAATGCGCCGGCCTGCAGGTAAAAATCGTAATTATCCGGGGTATTCCAGGCGTTGAAACCAGCTTGTCCGTCGGTCGTGGGCTTGGGACGAGGTTTGCCGAAACCGGAATAAAAAGAGAAACCATCCATAAGCATGAAAGCGCCATTATGGTGAAAATCATCTCCTATAAACCAATCCGTAACCGGTGCCTGAGGAGAAACTGCCTTGACGGCCGGGTGTCCGGCTAAAATGGCCATGGTAGCGTAAAAACCGGGGTAAGAAATACCCATAACCCCTACCCTGCCATTATTGCCTGTGGCATTTTTGAGCAGCCAGTCTACCGTATCATAAGTATCGGTGGCTTCATCTACCTCGGTTTTTGAGGCTGGTTTTGGGTTGAAGGGTCTAACGTCCACAAAATCGCCCTCGCTCATATACCGGCCGCGCACGTCTTGGAACACAAAAATATAACCGGACCGCGCCAGATTCATGTTTTGGAAGGTAAAAGGATAGCTGTCGGCGCCATAAGGAGAACAGGAATACGGGGTACGCCGCATGAGTATGGGATAAATTTTACTCAAATCCTTTGGCGTATAAATAGCCGTAAAAAGCTGTTTACCATCACGCATAGGGATCATCACCTCCCTTTTGGTGTAGTGGTCACGAATAAAACTGGTGTCGGCGGGAGCTGGACGTTGCGCCCAAATGGAAACCGAAAGGAAAACAAAGACGAGGGTAGCAAAATTTTTCATGGATTGCAATGCAGTTGTTTGTAACAATTCTGACGCTCAAAAGTCTGATAACTGTCTGAAATATTCAGAACCACAAAATGGTTGTTCATCCGATTAATCCTACAATCCATCGTTTTTACCTACCAGGGTGCAACCTCTTTGATTGAACCTTTGTCTATGAAACCGACTTTTTACTACAACTAAAGCTTTGAAATATGAAAACGAAACTTTTTGCCGTACTCGCTTTTTTCTTGATGCTGACGCAAGTCCAGGCTACAGAATTCCCTAACCTGGGCGGCAACAACAACTGTGAATGCAGCCCTGCTACAGCTTCCACCACCACTGAAGCTGTACTGAACGACGGCGGTGATCCGCTCGACCTCAAAGTGGTTTTTTCACAAAAACGCATTTACCTCGTGGCGGATGAAATGCCCATGAAATGCCTTAAAATTAAGGTATGCAATGCCGCAGGCGAAGCCGTGATCGAAAAATGCTTTTCCTCCAAATGTGCTGAATGGTTCCTCAACATTGAAGCCTTGCCTAAAGGTGATTACACCCTTTATATTGGCGACAACCGTAAAGAAACATTCAAGCGTTAAGCACCAAAAAAACAAGGGATCGGAAACAGAAAACAATCTCGCAACATAACCACACCTTTTACTGATCCCCTATATTTGCCCTTACAAAGCGGCTTCCGACCTTTCGGAAGCCGTTTTGTTTTGTCGTATGATTGATCACCTTGTTACCTATTACCGTCATCGCACGAGTAGAACCATTGGATTGGTATTTGCTGCTCAGGGCGTTTTGTTTGGCACCTGGGCTGCCATGATTCCTTTTGTGAAACACAAATTTGGCCTGGATGAGGCCCAATTGGGTCTGCTATTACTTTCTCTACAGGGAGGTGTTCTGATCATGAACCCTTTTTCTGTGCCTATTCTGCATCGATTGGGGGCGCCGGCTGCCGCATTACTTAGCCTAGCCTTAACAGCGGTTTTTTTCTCCCTGCCAATGCTTGCGCCCAACATCATCTTGCTGGCACTGGCACTCTTTGTTTCCGGAGCAGGGTTTGCCACTGTAAATGTGGCTATTAATACCTGTGCATCCATGCTCGAAATTCGGGACCAAATACGGATAATGGCCACCAGCCACGGACTTTGGTCGGCAGGCGCCATGGCCGGCTCTGCGCTGGGTAGTACTGCAATAGGGTTTGGTATTGTACCCGCATGGTGGTCTGCAGGATTGGCAGTGCTGGTAATTTTACTAACCTGGTGGCTGCGGCCAGGGCTGCTTCCTTTGGAATCCAGGGCCAAAGAGGAACGTAAAGCCCAAGGCGGTCAGAAATTCACTTGGCCAAGTACAGCGCTTTGGCTGATTATTTTGCTCAGTTTGTGTACCAATATCACAGAAGGCACTATGGCCGACTGGTCGGCAGTTTATTTGCGCGATGTGGTTAAGAGTGAAGAGTACGCGGTTGGCTGGGGTTTTTCGGCTTATGCTTTTTGTATGGCCGCCGGGCGTTTTTTTGGCGATGGACTGATAGCCAATTTTGGCGCTCCCCGGATGTTGCGGGTGGGTGGCGCCATTGCTGCTGCGGGTTTATTACTACTGGCAGCCTTGCCGATCATGCCTGTTTCCCTGCTTTGGTTTGCCATGGTAGGCGCTGGAGTTTCTCTGGGGGCGCCTATATTATACGCTGCAGCTGCAAAAGTGCCGGGCATGGCTGAAGGCGCAGGACTTGCAACCATGAACACCTTTGCCATGGTAGGCTTTTTTGGCGGACCGGTACTCATCGGTTTTATCGCCAAAGCCTGGAGCTTACCTCTGGCGTTTTCGCTTGTGGGCTTTGCTGCCCTCTGGTGGGCCTGGAATGCCATTAGGATAAAAAGTAATTAAGCAGCCGTACTTTAGCGCTTTACTTGTATCCTTCTCCGATGTCTAGAGCCACCTACTTTCTGAAACATGTCCTGTACCTCTTATTGGCAGGATCAACAGCTTGTTTTTGCTCCTGTCAAAAGAAAACTGGCGGCGCTTCCGGAACGGAAGACAAACCCGTACGTTATGTGGCTTATGTAGGTTTTAACGCTCAGGATACCACCAAAGCGCGGGCTAACAATTACTCAGACTCCCTGCATATCCTTGCCCTGAATGCTTACCTGCAAGCCTTCAATCAAAAAGACTATGGCGCGGAGTTTCAGCTGAAAGTGTTTCAGTGCGATTTCCGGGAAGACACCATTTCGGCTATTTACGAAACCATCCGGTCAGATTCTTCTGTTGCTCTGGTGATTGATAACACCTGGGGAAGGCATATCCGGCATGCGGCGCCCATCATCAAAGGCAATATTCCGGTTATTGCCATGACCGCCGACCAAAACAGACTGGATTTTGGGTTAAATGCCTTGTTTCTGGATCCAAATGATCCGCAGCCCTTTTACCTCATCCAGTTTATCCAAAAAGTACTGGAAGCTCCCAAAATTGGATTCATTACCGAATCAGACTATTTGTTGCATCAGAAATTTGCCGATCTGATTCAGGAACACGATTTACCCTGTGATACCCTGATTAAAATTCTGCAGGCTGACTATGTGAACAACAATGAAGTGCCCAAAAAGCATGCCGAAGCCCTGGAGCGAAACCTTCTTCGGGTTTTATCACAGCCCGAACCCAAGGTTATTCTGCTCAATACCCACAGCGGATATGGCAATCTGGTGATGCGATTTTTGCAAAAGACCAAAGGTTTACCACCCAAAACCATCATAGGCTTACCCGGCGTAACCAATATCGGCGACCAGGAGCTGGAACAAATCACACGGGAACGCGGACATACCATCATTCGTTTCGACAATTCCAGTGAGGCCCTGCCGCTGGAATTACACCTATTTAAAAAAGAACTGGCCAAACAAAACGCCCCCAAATTTTTCAATACGAGAAATACAGATAATACCCTCAGGCGCTGTTTCGATGCGATGAATATTTTCGAGACGGCTATCATGACCGGGCGCTGGAACAGGACTGATCTCATTCTTTATTTTCAGCATTTAAGAGAACGCAAAATCACGATTCTCAACGAATTATACGAATTCGACAGCACCTGTATACTCAAAAAGGAACCCACTTTTAGTCAAACCCAGAGCGGCAAAACCCGATCCTGCCCTACCCAGATCAATACTTCCGGCAGCCCCATACCCAACTTGCGCGTTGGTATTGATGTGATTGATATCAACGAAATTGATGTACGCAAAAATACCTTCGATTGCAACCTGCTGTATTGGGTCATTGCCGATGAGAAGTACATTGACAAGGAAGGTTATGTGGATTTCGACAATATCAGTAGTGAAGAGGCCAATCGTTACCGGATTGCGGAAGAGCGCGACAGCAATTATGTGGTCAGGATTTACCGAATCAGCGGAAAGTTTCTGGGACAGTTTGAAACCTTTGATTTTCCGTTTGACCACCACGAGGTAAAAATTCCAATCACGGCTTTGAGCAGCAGCGATAAAATCAAAATCAGCTTTGACTACAGTCGTCTGCAAATCAAAGACAAGAAAAAAGACTTTTACTTCAACGACTGGAGTACTGATGAATATTTTGTGACGCTCGACAACCAGTTGACCAATGCCCTGGGATCGCTGGATAAAATCACTTTCGACACCCTGGATCGGGCCAAATACCTGGAAAAATACAAGAGTTTAAACCTTCGTCTGCAAGTGAGCAGGCGGCCCTGGGGCTCTATTATCCTCATCATTGTGCCGTTCCTGATGTTCAGCGCCTTACCTATTTTTATGTTGATTTTCCACCGGGCCAACTTTGAGGAAGTAGGAGAATTGATCATTACTTCCTTCCTGGCTACGGTAGCCTATTCCATCAACCTGACCCAACTCTCGCCCACCACCGATTCCATGAACCGGGCGTACCTGTTTTTGTTGTTAACGCTGGGCATCAACTTCTTCTGCTTCCTGTATGTAACTTATTTTGATCAGGGTCGGGCCAGCAGAAATGCTCAGGGAGAACGGGTAAAGCGACGATTCCGGCTTAGAAAAGTGTGGGTTCCGCTGTTGTTATTCCTGGTTTTCCTGACGTTAATGTTCTTTATTTTTGGGTAATATTTGACTTGTTTTCGTTAAATTTACCTGAAAAAAGGCATTCCGGAAACCTGACTTATGGCGATTAATGTCTAAAAAACAATCATTCAAACCCCTTACATTTGAACCATATTCCCGGTAATGCCGGTATATTTCACCAAACCATACACAAAGATGAAAAACCTGATATTAAAATCGTTTTGCCTAGCCATATGCCTGGCATGGCTGCCTCTTACTGTCAGCGCCCTGGATTTAGGCGTTTCCTATGCAGTATTCAATACACCGGACAATAAGCCCTATGTTGAAATTAACCTGGAAATTGCCTCAGTCTCCATCCGTTATCAAAAGATGGAAGGAGAAAAACTCCAGGCAGGCGCAGAAGTGCTCATCATGATTAAAGATGGTGAAAATGTGATTCGGTATGAAAAATACAACCTCCAATCGCCTTTGGTAGACGTGCCACAAAGCCTGATAGATGTAAAACGACTTTCGGTGCCTGCAGGCAATTATGAACTGGAAATTTTGGTACAAGACCTGAATGCTGCCGAAAACCGGGACTCCTACAAAGCGCCGTTGAGGGTTTATTTCCCTGAAAAACTGCACCTGACTGAAATTCAGCTCCTTCGCAGTTTCAAAAAGGACGATACGGATGGTGCGTTTACCAAAAATGGCTACTTCATGGAGCCGCTGCCCTTTTGCTTTTACGAACGCGGCAATACCCGGCTTGTTTTTTACATGGAAATTTATGGCTCTGCCAAAAGCATCACGGAAGGCGATTACCTGATGCGTTATTTTGTGGAACAAGACAAGGGCAATGGTCAGAAAACCCTCGTTTCTACCGGCAGTCAACGCAAAAAGCCTTCTTCTATTGACGCCATGCTGGTACAGATGGATATCAGCAAATTTGAAAGCGGCAACTACTATTTAACAGTGGAGGCCCGGAACAGCGCCAACGAGCTCATTGCTTCCCGCACACAGTTTTTCCAGAGGAGTAATCCTTATTTGTACCTGAACGATCAGGAAATTACGGATGAAGCGCTGGCTCAGCAATTTACCAAGAAACTGGATGCCAAACAACTGCAATATGCCCTTGCAGCCCTCTCGCCAATCGTATTGGGCGATGACGCACAGGTGTTAAGCAATGTACACCGTGATACCAGCCTGAATAATAAACGATTCTTCGTATTCCGGCATTTCGTACGTGAATCTCCCAATGATCCTGAAGGCGCTTATAATAAGTATATGGAGCTGGTGGGCGCTGTACACCAAAAGTTCCGCAGCGGATTCCGTTACGGCTTTGAAACAGATCGCGGACGCGCGTACCTGCGCTATGGCGCGCCGGATGATGTGGTACACGTGGAAGACGAACCAGGCGCTTGTCCGTACGAAATCTGGGTGTACTACAGCTTCCCCACTACCAAACAATCCAACGTAAAATTCCTGTTCTACAATCCTTCTCTGGCTGGCGACGACTATATCACGTTGCACTCAACAGCCCGTGGTGAAATCCAGGATCCAAAATGGGAACGCAAACTCTATAACCGGAATCCAACAGAATACGTTGATGGCGATAACTACCATGATGCTACCGGAGTAGAACGCAATTTTGGCCGCAGAGCCAAGGAGTATTTCACAGATTTTTAAGCATATTTTTGCTTCAAACTACAAGAGCCACCCCGGCAAATATGTCGGAGTGGCTCTTGTTCATGTATGGAAATTCGGAAAACCTAATCGTTCCGATCCTCCCTGGCATCCTCCCGTCTTTCAATATAGTCCTGCCAGACAGACTGATAGTCGTACGTCAGATAAATTTCGGTGTCAAAAGCTCCCCAGGCTCCGTTTTCCAGAGCCAGATTGAGTCTGCGGACAGCGCCTGCAGGGCATTGGAGGGTAATGATATGCCCCAGCCCCATAGCAAGTGTCCAGGAAACCACCCTAACATCCTGGGGTGGGAAAATATCCCAAAAGCCCTGGGCTTCCAGAATGCGTCTGATTTCCGGCAAATTTTTGTCTTGCTGGTGTTTCAGGATAACGGTAATCATAACGCTGTCCACGCTGGCCATTACCGGCGCCTGTGTAGAGGGGCCTTCCGGCGCCGTAGGCTTTTGTGCAGAGGCAGTTTGTGCTAGAACAATCAACAGGCCAAGGCAGAACAATATTTTCTTGTGCATTTTCAAAAATAGCATTTGAAGTAAAAAGAGCGGCGGATAGTCGGTTTTAGCAAAATATCTTTGCCCATAAGGCCCTTCCTACTGTTTTGGTTGCGAAAAACTCAGGGCAAAGATAATAGCCGACTTTACACTTTTGATTTTTCAATACAAGTTGCAGAAACTGATTTTGAAACTACATTTGCCCGGCACTTATCAAAACCAAATCTCTTCTGCACCTGATCAAGGAACAGTTGAGTTGGTGTATCGTTCAAAAATCAATCATTCTTATGTTTAAAAATCACCCGTCCGGATTGCCTTACCTGTTCCTAACCGAACTTTGGGAAAGGTTTGGTTACTACCTGATGATCGGCATTTTTATGCTGTACATGACCGACTCTGAGCACGGAGGCCTGGCCATGACACGCACACAGGCTTCTGATATTTTTGGCACATTCATAGCCCTGGTGTACATCACTCCTTTTATGGGCGGTCTGCTGGCAGATAAATTGCTTGGCTATCGAAGGAGTATAATTCTGGGTGGTATATTGATGGGTTTGGGGTATTTGATGCTGGCAGTTTCGAACAATATGACCATGTTTTATGGTTCGCTGTTTGTAATGATCCTGGGTAATGGCTTTTTCAAACCCAATATTTCCGTTTTACTGGGCAACCTGTATAACGAAGATAAGTATAAGGTTCTGAAAGATACCGGTTACAATATTTTCTACATGGGTATCAATATCGGAGCCTTTATCTGCAACTTCTTTGCGGCCTGGCTCCGACACAATATAGGTTGGGGCGCAGCATTTGCCGCTGCAGGTATCGGCATGTTTCTGGGGGTGATTGTTTTTGTTATCGGTTCCAGGCACTATGCGCATGCAGACGTGAAGCAGCCGGCCGTTCCCGGAGAAATGGGTGTTGGCCAAATGCTCTCCTCCGTGTTGCTGCCAGCCATCGTAACCGGTATTGCCGGTTGGATGATTCCGGGCAATATCTTTGGTACTGACTCCACCGATGCCTTCCTCTTTGGCAGTATCCCGGTTATCGCCTTTTACCTATGGACATACTGGAAAGCATCTGCGGAAGACAAACCAAGAATCAAGGTATTGCTATCCATTTACGCAGTGGTGATCGTATTTTGGGCAATTTTCAAACAAAACGGTACAGCGCTTACTACCTGGGCCGAGTTTTATACCGACCGGGAAATGCCAACCTGGGTGGCTCAACCCGCTGAAACCCTGAAAATGGCGCAGGTGGTAAAAATGGACTCCGCTTCCTATCCACAATACGATGCCCAGTTCAGAACCACGCCAGGGCCAGACGGCAAACCATTGAAAGTATCCACTTTCAATCCTTATTTCCAAAACATACCTGAGGCAGATCGTCCCCCGGCAGGTACCAGCGTCAATCTGGTATCTACAGAAATTTACCAATCCGTCAATCCGTTTTTTGTGGTTGCACTGACGCCTGTGGTAATCTGGTTCTTCAGCTTTTTGCGCAAACGGGGGAAAGAACCCACAACTCCGGCTAAAATTGGATGGGGTTTATTCATATCAGCGTTAAGTACCCTGGTTACAGTAATGGCTGTGTACGCGTGTCATAACGGCATGGAAAAAGCCTCCGCCTGGTGGATTATTGCTACTTACGGCGTTATCACTGTTGGCGAACTGTTCCTCAGTCCTATGGGCTTGTCGATGGTTTCTAAAATGTCGCCACGGCATATTACTGGTTTGATGATGGGCGGCTGGCAATTAGCTACCTCGCTGGGGAATAAAATGAGTGGCGTTTTAGCAACGATGTGGGATAAATACGATAACAAAGCCAATTTCTTTTGGGTCAACTTCGTATTGCTCTCTCTGGCCACCCTGGCCTTGTTTGCCATGCTCCGATGGCTCAACCGGATATTCAAGGAAAAGGGTCTTGCCTAAAACGAAAAAAGCTTGTGCAAAGACCTTCTGCAGTTATTCAGCTGGAAAGGCTTTTTGCACAAGCTCTTAATTGGAACCTGTCAAATTTGAACATTACCTCAGGAATAATTGCCTTAAATGTGATTTTTATTTGTGGAAATGATTAAATTTGTCCGGTTATATAAATGGCTCCGATTGACCAAAATGCATCTATTCCATCCTATCTAATTTTGTTGCATATGTCGATCAAACAGAACTTTTCTCGTCAAAAGCAATCCGAAAAAGACCGCGAAGGAAACCGAAATTTCCTGGTGGTGGTGGTACTCGTTACCGTGGCACTCATGGTTGCCATGTATTTTGCCTTTGCTTAATAAGGATTGCACCCGCAGGAAATACCTGCCAACAAAAAAGTCACAAAAGAGGCCTTCCTCTAATGTGACTTTTTTGTTTCACTCACTCACTCACTCACTCACTCACTCACTCACTCACTCACTCACTCACTCACTCCCGCAAGTCTTCCACCCTGATCCCTTTATATTGTTTGGGGTCAAACACAAACTGGGCTGCCGGCAATGCTTTATTGGGGGCTAAGCTTGTAATCACGAAAGTATACCGCGAGCCATCTTTTGCAAATCCCTTTACACTGTAAATGGTGCCTGCCTTTTCGTCAATGGCAATGCGCAGTTTGGAATATTCCGAATTCTTGCCTTTGGGTTTAAATTCTATCAGCGTGAGCAACTTGCCGGCTTCCGTCACTTTATCTGTAATCGCATAAAGGAAATCGCCCTTCTGGTACCTACCCAGCAATTCCTTCGGGCTCATGAGTGAATTGGCATCGTTAGGATCAGCTTTATTGATCTGCACCTCATTGAGGTTTTTCTGATATGCCCAGGTAGTAACCCCGTCGCTCACCACCGTTTGGTCGTTCATCTCCAGTCGGAATTTCTTGCCATCCTGGGCAATGGAGCCCTTCTGCACCTGTTTGGGTTCGCCCGGCACCTCAATGGTCAGGGTAAATTTAGCATCCAGGGTTTTGAAGGCGTCGTACTTTTTGCGGATCTTGTCCAGCACCTTTTTGGCTGCCGGATCATTAGTTTCCGGAGGGGCAGTAGGAAGCTGCGCCAAAAGCGTAACACTGGAAGAGAACAAAGCAAGGAGCAACAAAAACTGTTTTTTCATGTAAAATTGGACAAGTCCGGTTTGTAATGATGGAATAAACATCTTTTAAACGAAGCCTTCAGCGGCTAGTTGCGCAACAATCCGTTAAAGAATTCAAAAACTGCTACATTTCTGCGCAAAAACCCGCCGTATGATCAAAATCGCCGCAAGATTACTGCCCTTTCTGTTATTCCCCTGTCAAATTTGGGCACAATCTGTTCCCAACGAGCGCCGGAGCGACTGGTTTGCCAGTGGTTTGCAGGCCCCTCCGCCGCTGTATGCGGCCCAACGAAACATCCTGGATTTTGGTGGAAAAGGCGACAGTCTGACACTCAACGAGCTGGCATTTGACCAGGCCATTGCATCATTGAACGGACAGCCTGGAGAAATTTATTTCCCGCCCGGGGTTTATCTTTTCAAAAATACACTTCACATGCGCGACAGCCTGATCCTGCGTGGAGCTGGCGCAGATGAAACGCGCTTTTATTTTGATCTCGGCAGCTCATCTCAGCATGGCATCCGGTTCCCAGGTCAGATAGCGCCACCTGAAGAAGCTCTGCCATTATCTGCACCTTGCATGCCTGGCGATACTCAATTAATACTTCAACATAACCTGAAGCCCGGCGATCTGCTGCGTTTGGAATGGAACGACAGCCTGGTGATTTTTTCAGATTGGGCGCGAGGTTCTGCCGGACAAATACTGGAGGTAACAGCTGCGCATACAGGCGAGATTACAGTAAACCACCCGCTCCGTATTCAGGCGCCATTATCCACTCAGCCCCGTTTGCGTCTTATTACTCCGCTCAAGGATGCAGGTGTGGAATGTATCTCCATTACCCGACTGGACGGGAATGCGCCTTTCGCCTCCAACATTTCCATGGAATATGCCTCGCGTTGCTGGTTGGCAGGCGTTGAAAGTGCTCAGTGCAATTTTGGGCATTTCACCCTCGATGCCAGTACACAATGCGAGATTTACGGCTGCTACTTGCACGATGCCTTTGCCTATGGCGGTGGCGGACAAGGTTATGGTGTGGTATTACAATACACCTCGGGCGACAACCGCATTCAGAACAACATTTTCAGACATTTACGGCACTCCATGTTGCTCCAAAGCGGCGCCAATGGCAACGTTTTGGCCTATAATTTTTCCACAGAACCTTTTTGGGTGGAATTTCCGAACGATGGCGCGGGTGAAATTGTATTCCATGGCAACTACCCATCCTACAACCTTTTCGAAGGCAACATTTGTAAAAACATCCGTCCGGATGGCTCCCACGGCCTGAATGGCCCTTTCAATACCCTATTCCGAAATCGAACCAGTGGATACGGTATAGTATTTACATCGCCCGAATACCAATCTCATTACAATATTATAGGTAATGAAATACTCCAGGGTGGCATATTACAGGGATTATACCTCGTTTCGGGCGCCAATAACCTGGAAATGGGCAATAGTCAGAACGGCAATCTGGTTCCGCTTAATTCCGGTATCGCCTCCGAAACTTCGCTTTACTGGAGTAACCCACCGGCATATTTATCTGCAGTGGATTATGTAATTGGTCCGCCAGCCAGCTTTAATACGGGTACAATTCCGGCCCGGGAACGTTTTTTGCAAACTGGTACAAAAACAGATTGTGACATAAGAGAAGGTCTAACAGTTGACATCAATGAGTACAAATCAGCCAGGGCTCCGGTATTTCAACTCATTCCAAATCCGGCCAGCACCACATTCTTTATCCAAAGCGAGCATGCTGGAATGCTGGAAATTATTGATCTTTCGGGCAGGAAATGGTGGAGCGGCCAGATAAATCAGGGCAACCAAACCATCCCTTGCACACATTGGCCAAATGGCGTGTACCTGGTAGTACTCAAATCCGGCAAAAGCTTAAGCCAACAATGGCTGATGAAAACAACCCGGTAAGTAAATTTTCGGTATCGGCGAATTGCAAAAAGAGCCGTTGTACCTTTGAGCCTGCAAAACCACCACTTCCTACGTTTTGCACTTCATTGCCTAACCATCTTTTTTTAAAACTAAATTTATGCAAGAACAGGGAATCAAGAACCCCAACGCCAACCTTCAGGAACTTGGCCTGAAAAACTGGAAAAATGCATACTGGAACCTCACACCGGAAGAGCTTGTAGAACATTCCATCAGCAAGGGAATGGGGCAGCTGGCCGATTCCGGCGCTCTGGTAATTTACACCGGCGAATTTACCGGCCGTTCCCCCGAAGACCGTTTTATTGTAAAAGACAGCATTACGGCAAACAAGGTTAACTGGGGAAAGGTCAACATCCCTTTCGAACCGAAAAAATTTGATGCACTTTGGCGTAAAGTCTGCAGCTACATGCGCAAAAAAGACCTTTATGTACGCGATGTGGAAGCAAATGCCAGCGCCAACCCCGACTATCGCCTTCGTGCCCGCGTGATCACCGAATTCCCCTGGTCAAATCAGTTTGCACATAATATGTTCATCCGTCCGGCTCAAAACGAACTGGATGAATTTGATCCACGCTGGACAGTACTCTGCGCTCCGGGCTTTAAAGCTGACCCGGCAGTTGATGGCACCCGCCAACACAACTTCGCTATTGTAAACGTTAAAAAACGTCGCCTGCTCATTGGTGGAACAGGCTATACCGGAGAAATCAAAAAAGGTATTTTCTCCGTCATCAACTTTGTACTGCCAACCCGTACCAAAGATGCCCTGCCGATGCACTGTTCTGCAAACGTGGGACATGATGGCGACATCGCGCTGTTCTTCGGACTTTCCGGCACTGGTAAAACAACCCTGAGTGCAGACCCTAATCGTCCGCTTATCGGCGACGATGAACACGCCTGGGGCAATGGAGAGGTTTTCAACTTCGAAGGAGGTTGCTATGCTAAAACCATCGACCTCACCGAAGAAAAAGAACCGGACATTTTCAAAGCCATCCGTCATGGCGCCATCCTGGAAAATGTAAAATTCCTGCCAGGCACCCGTACGGTAGATTTTGCCGACCGCAGCATTACTGAAAACACACGGGTATCCTACCCTATTCACCACATAGAAAATGCCGTATCTCCCAGTCGCGCCATGGGTGATCCTAAGAACATTTTCTTCCTCACCTGCGATGCCTACGGTATCCTGCCCCCCATTTCCTGGTTGACTCCGGAACAGGCCATGTATTACTTCATAAGTGGTTACACGGCGCGTGTTGCAGGTACAGAAGTAGGCATTAAAGAACCGAAATCAACTTTTTCTGCCTGCTTTGGCGCACCATTCCTGCCATTACACCCTGCCAAATATGCTGATTTGCTGGGCAAAAAACTCCGCAAGAGCAAAGCCAAAGTTTGGCTGATTAACACCGGATGGGTGGGTGGCCCATATGGCGTTGGCAATCGGATTAAACTATCCTATACCCGTGCTATGATCACAGCCGCACTGCGTGGCGAACTGGACAATGTAGCCTTTGAAAAGCACCCGATCTTTGGTATGGAAATGCCGGTAACCTGCCCGGGCGTACCAGCCGACGTGCTCAACCCGCGCAATACCTGGACAGATCGTACAGAGTACGATGCCAAAGCCAAATCGCTGGCCAAGGAATTTATCCAGAATTTTGAGAAGTACGCGGATCAGGCCAGCGCGGAAATCGTTGCCGCCGGACCGAAACTTTGATCTGACATAACGAATGATCGTTCAACATGAGTCATCCCGCATAGGGATGGCTCATGTTTCTTTTTACGGCAACACGTCTGACGCCATTGTGTGGCACACACCTTATCTTTGACCCGAATTATACTATTTTATGAAAATCATCCTTGGCGTTTCCGGCTCAATTGCAGCCTATAAAGCCGCATCACTGGTCAGATTGTGGGTCAAACAAGGTCATGAAGTTCAGGTGTTGATGACAGAATCAGCTAAAGCGTTTATCAGCGCGCTAACCCTTTCTACCTTGTCAAAAAAACCAGTCATGTCTGAAGTGGTGTCTGAAGAAAGCTGGAACAATCACGTTGAGCTTGGTCTGTGGGCCGATGCTATGGTGATAGCGCCAGCCAGCGCCAATACCATAGCAAAACTGGCAAACGGCCTCTGCGACAACATAGTAAGTGCCGTTTACTTATCTGCCCGATGTCCGGTTTATGTGGCGCCGGCTATGGATGTGGATATGTGGCACCACCCGGCCACCCGGGCCAATATCAGCAGGTTGCAAAGCTTTGGTGTGCATCTGATCCCGGTGGGTCATGGCGAACTGGCCAGCGGGTTGGTTGGTGATGGCCGGATGGCGGAGCCGGAAGAAATACAGGCTTTCCTGGCCAAACAACAGAGTTCTAAAGGCCGTTTAAAGGGTAAAAAGGCTCTGATAACAGCAGGCCCAACCTACGAAGCCATGGATCCCGTTCGGTTTATTGGCAACCATTCTACTGGTAAAATGGGCATTGCCCTGGCCGAAACCCTGGCCAATGAAGGCGCTACAGTTACCCTGGTGCTCGGCCCAACTGAATTGCGTCCTGCTAATCCTGCCATTCAGGTTGTCCATGTAATGTCGGCAGCCGATATGTTTCAGGCATGCGAAAAGGAATTTGCACATGCAGATATTGTAGTGCTGGCCGCTGCAGTAGCGGACTACAAACCCCGACATTTTTCTGAAATCAAGATCAAAAAGAAAGATGGGGATATGCAGCTGGAACTGGAAAAAACAGTGGATATAGCAGCTACACTGGGAAAAAGTAAACGCCCGGACCAGGTTTTCGCCGGGTTTGCCCTGGAAACCAACGATGAGCAAAACCACGCACTGCAAAAACTGGCCAAGAAAAATTTCGACTTTATTGTGCTGAATTCCATGCGCAATCCAGGCGCCGGGTTTGGGCACGATACCAATCAAATCACCATCCTGCGAAAAGATGGAAGCCACACGGATTTCCCATTGAAAAGCAAAACTTCCGTGGCTGAAGATATTGTGCACGAAATTTGCAGCACAGCAGGTGTTTAAATTTATTGCACCCCTCAGCCAACCCAAAAGGCCCGGATTGCATCAATCCCCTGCCCCATTCCAACTTCACCTGCTATGACGAAAAAAATTGCCTTCTTCCTGGCTTTGTCCATTTGCGTTTCAAGCATTTATGCTCAAGGAGAACTCAACGCAAGCGTGCGCGTAAGCACCCCTCAGCTTCAACGAAACGACCGGAAGGTTTTTGACCAACTGGAGGTTTCCCTGAAGGATTTTTTGAACAACACCAAATGGACAAGTGATGTCTTCGAACAGGAAGAACGCATTAAGTGCAACTTCATCCTGACCATCTCCAAAGAATTGGAAGGCAACGTTTTTGAAGCAGAGTTGGCCGTTCAAGCCACCAGACCGGTGTATGGCAGTGGCTATGAAACGCCCCTGTTGTCGCATCTGGACAAGGACGTTTTGTTTACCTACGAACAAAACCAACCTATTGAATTTTTACGTGACAACCCTGAAAACCAGAACCTGTCTGCGCTTTTTGCATTCTACGTGTACATCATTCTGGCCATGGATTACGATTCCTTTTCCCAATACGGAGGGGAGCAGCATTTGTCTACTGCAGAAAAAATTGTGACCAACATCCAGAACTCCAGCAGCAACTCTACTCCGGGCTGGCGTCCGGCAGACGGTGGTAAAAACCGAAACCGTTACTGGATCATGGAAAACCTGCTTAATCCGCGGGTTCGTCCGTTCCGCAACGCCATTTACACCTACCACCGCAAAGGCCTGGATATGTTTACCACCAATCCGGATCAGGCTAAAGCAGCCATTTTGCTGGCACTCGAAGATATTGATAAGGTGGCAGCGGCTTACTTCAACTCCATGATTATCCAGATGTTTTCTTATGCCAAAAAAGACGAATTGGTGGAAATGTGGAAAATTGCCCCAAAAGCCCAGAAAGACCGGGTAATTCAAATCATGTCGAAAATTGACCCGGCCAACTCGCAACGATATCGGGAAATTGGCAGTTAACCTGGCAAATACGCCCCCCAAATGGCTAAATATTGCACATTGGTGTAATTTTTTTCAATTTATACAGCGCGTCCAAACGGCTTCCGTAGTTTTGCCCAAAACTCCGAAGGCCGTTTTGCGTTTTAACAACCAAATTATCACTCGCTCCTAAGCACAGCTTTAATGGATACCCTTTCAATTGTTCTTCAGTTTCTGCTCAGTCTCTCCATCCTGATCGTCTTGCATGAATTAGGACACTTTGCTCCCGCCAAATGGTTCAAAACCCGTGTGGAGAAGTTCTACCTTTTCTTTGATGCCCCACCATTTAATTCCCTGATAAGTCGGAAAAAAGGGGAAACGGAATATGGTATTGGCTGGCTGCCGCTGGGTGGCTATGTAAAGATATCAGGTATGATTGATGAGAGCATGGACAAGGAACAGATGAAGGGTCCGGCTCAACCTTGGGAATTCAGGGCTAAAAAAGCCTGGCAACGCCTCATAATTATGATCGGCGGCGTAACTGTAAACTTTTTCCTCGGCATGTTTTTGTTTGCCATGGTGCTTTGGGGATGGGGCCGTGAGTTTATCCCTACTTCCGAGCTCAAACAATACGGCATGTCTTACGATTCCGTGTTGCTGCAATCCGGTTTCCGTCAGGGCGATCTGCTGCTGAGTCTGGGCAATAAACCTTTTGACCGCCTGGAACCCAATGAATTCCGCAAACGTGTGATGCTTGAAGGCGCCCGCGAAGCAACCGTACTGCGCAATGGACAACAGGAAACTGTGCGCGTTTCTGAGGAGGCAGCTCAAAAAATTCCTACCATTCTGAAAAACGACCTGATTAACGCACGGGTGCCGTTTGTGGTGGAAATGGTGTCAGACAAAGGCCCGGCTGCAACGGCTGGTATTAAAAAAGGCGATCGTATTATTACCTTCAATGGTCAGGCTATTGAGTATTTTGATGAATTTTACCCTGTAGCCTCCAAACACAAGGGCCAAACGGTCAACATTGGTATCCTGAGTGAAAAAGGCGATTCCAGCGTATTGTCGGTTACCTTGACTGAGCAGGGTAAAATTGGCGCGGTGGCTAAAATGGGCGCCTACTTCAAAAAAGAAACCCAGGAATACTCCCTGGGCGAAGCTTTCCCGGCCGGTGTTAAAATGGGCTGGAACTTCCTCACCGATCAACTTCAGGCATTCAAAATGATGTTTAAAGGTGATATCTCGGTAAAAGACAACCTCGGCAGTGTGATCAGCATCGGAAAGTTGTTCGATCCATCCTGGGATTGGCGTGTTTTCTGGACAGTTACGGCCTCCCTGAGCATCATTCTGGCGTTCATGAATCTTTTGCCTATTCCTGCGCTCGACGGCGGTTATGTGCTTTTCCTGATTTGGGAAGTACTGACCGGCAGAAAGGTGAGCGATCAGTTCATGGAGCGTGCTGTAACGGTAGGCTTTTTCCTCCTGATCGGCCTGATGATTTTTGCTTTGGGACTGGACGTTTGGCGTTTATTTTAACAGTCTTGTGATGAATCATTTTGCCTTTTACGGAATTCCTATGGCATTCCGGGTGGATGAGGATGCAGTGCGTAGGCATTATTTGCAAAACAGCCGCAAGTTTCATCCGGATTTTCATACCCTGGCCGATGATGACGCACAGGCACAGGCCCTGGAATTGGCTACCCGAAACAATGAAGCGTTTAAGGTCTTGTCAGACCCCGATGCCCGTATTCGGTATATTTTACAGGAAAAAGGTCTGCTGGGCACAGAAGCTGAATCAGGAACCTTGCCTCAGGATTTCCTGATGGATATGATGGACATCAACGAAGCCATTATGGAGCTGGAATTTGATTTTCAGCAGGAAGCCTATGAATCGGCGCTAAAAAGCCTGGAAAACCTCGAAAAAACCCTCGAATCTGGCATAAAACCCATACTGGATAGCTGGACAGAAGAGACCGGAACGGAGCAGGATCTAAGCAGGGTCAGAGATTTTTTTTACAAAAATCGGTATTTGTTGCGCACCAAAGAAAATCTCTCTAAATTTGCACCCGCTTAAGCAAAGAGCCAGGCAAAGGCAAGGCTGCAAAAGCGAAAAAGTAAATGTTGCGGGAGTGGCGGAATGGTAGACGCGATGGTCTCAAACACCATTGACTTTACGGTCGTGCGAGTTCGAGTCTCGCTTCCCGCACCTACATAAGCGCCTGAAGCCAACGCTTCGGGCGCTTTTCTTTTACCCCAAATACCCCTACCCCATTGCGCGATATCATATTCGCACTTACCTTTGCGGCGTCCCTCATATCAAAAGATAGTCTCTCCACTATACTAAGTTTCTCAAAATGCAGTTTTATGCGCGTTTTGACTCAACTTGGTACGTTCTGCTTATTCCAGCAGTCCGCATTACAGTAAATATTTTTTACAAAACCGGGCCATACCAAGCCAAATCAACCGCAAAACCTTTTGAGGATTTGGATTGATGGCAGGGTTGGCCGGCTCAAAACCATGCTGCTTATGAACACCAAACTCCGCGCCGGGTTTCTGTCAGCGCTGCTCATCTCCACAGTCAGCCTGCTAAACGCCCAAAAGTCTGCCGTAAACGAGCTGACTTCCCGCGCCGACCGGCAGTTCGACCTTTATTCTTACAACCTGGCAATTCAAACCTACGAGGAAGTCCTCAAGGAAGACAAAAGCAATTCCCACGCGCTGGCACGAATTGGCGATTGCCATTACCAACTCAACCGGCCCGACAAAGCAGTTGAATGGTATCAGAAGGCTCAAAACACCTACAATATGGAGCCTGATGTGCCTCTCCGCCTGGGTAAGGCCCTGATGCAAACCGGCGATTATGACGGCGCCAAGGACCAATTCCTGTTGTACGCCGAAACAGATGAAAAAGTGGGTCGCCACTTTGCCAATCTGGCCGATTTTGCCATTAAAAACGCCAGAAAAGAGGGTCAATGGCAGGCCAAAAACGAAGCTATCAACACAGCCTCCGCCGATTTTGGCGCTGCGTTTTACCAGTCCAAGGTAGCGTTCAGTTCCGCCAGAACGGATATTCAGCCTAAGGGCAAACCAGCCGGCGATATTCAGGGCGGAAACACCAACTTCCTGTTTGTCAGCCAACGCAGCCCCGAAACCGATATGTTGCAAAAACCGGTTTTCCTGCGCTCAGACATGCAAAACAATCGCAATGAAGGCCCGGTGAGCTTCTCATCCAATGGCAGAAAAGTGGCTTTTGCCCGCAATAAATTCATCTCAGGTACACGCCAGATTGCTGAAACAGGTATGAACATGAGCATATACCTGGCGGATGTAAACGATGGTGTATGGGAAAATGTAAAAGCTTTCCCATACAACGGCTCTACTTACGGCGTTGGTTTCCCATGCTTGTCGCCCGATGGCAGCAAACTTCTTTTTGCCTCCACCCAACCTGGTGGATTTGGGGGTTGGGACATCTATGTATCCAATTGGACCTCAACCGGCTGGAGTGAACCCCGCAATTTGGGTACTCCCCTCAATACTGCCGGCAATGAAGTAACGCCATACTTTGATGGCAATTATATCTACTTTTCATCTGACTGGCACCACGGGCTAGGCGGACTCGATGTATTCCGCGCTACCCTTGGAGAATCTGAAGTTACCGAAGTAGTGCACCTGGGCACGGGTGTGAACTCTTCACGAGATGACTACGGATTCATTTACAATGCTACCGAGAATATTGGTTACGTAACCAGTACCCGCGCTGGCGGTCGTGGCAATGAAGACCTTTGGATGGTGAATAAAAAGTGGCAGGATGAGCCTGCTGTGGCTGAAAAGACCATTTCCCGGGAGCGTCCAGCGGAGTACAATACCCCGGGCGATCCGGCTGGTAACGGTGGCGGTAATATGCACCTGCTGATCACAGATGAAAGAGGATTCCCGCTGGGCGATGTAGATATTGACCTTACGGACTGCTATGGCACCACTGGCAAAACAGGTCGCGATGGTAAATTCTACTTCGATGAACTGCTTCGCCCGATCACTTGCGAAGCAACATTGCGCAAGGCAGGTTATGCCGATAAGAAGTTGGAACTCAAGGATTTCGGTCGCTCCAATGTAAAAATTGCCATGAGCCTTGATATCCGGGAAGAATTCCGCGGGTATGTATATGATGCTCAAACCAAAGCTCCTCTGCGCGGCGTATCTGTGCAGGTACAGATAAATGATGGAGTTTTGGAAGCAAGCACTGATGAAAATGGTTTTTACAGCCTGAACATAGAACCTGGTCAGACCTATCTGGTTAGCTACAATAAAAACAGCTATGTGGATGCGGTAATCCGGACCAATTTCCCATTCAACAGCAACCACAAGATCAGCAGCGTACTCATGGACAAAGAGTACAACGATCTGACAGTGAGCAAGAAAGATGGCTATGTGGAATACGACAACACCGCTAAGCCAGTGGTTTACAGTGATGGAAGTGAAACGAACATTACCAAAGTACTTCCCAAAGAAATTGCTGTTGTCCAGCCACAGGAAAAGCTTACGGGGTATTCCATCCAGTTGGAAGCCATGCCGGAAGCCGTTACGGATGTCAAACTGCGTCCTTATGAGCCGCTTACCCAATACGGCAACCTGTATGTAAAAACCGAACGGAATTTGAATAAAATCCGTTTGGGCATTTACGCCACTCAAAAAGAGGCTGATGCTATCCTCAAAAAAGTACACCAAACCGACAAGCGCTACAAAGCGGCCTGGGTGGTGGAAGAAAGGGGTGCAGACGAGACCCTGCTGGTAGAAAGTCAAACGCAGGTAGCCCCTGCCCAGTACAATACTGAAGAACCTGTTGCCAAACCCGATGCATCGCTGGTGCGCTATGCTATCCAACTGGCTTCATTCCCAGCCGACAGGAAGGTTTCAATTACAGATTATACCCGTTTGAATGGTGTAGGAAATCTCTACTCCAAAACAGAAAATGGCTATACCAAGGTTAGAATGGGCATTTGGAAGAACTACTCTGAAGCGGAATCTGCCAAGAAAATTGCCATGGTACGCGGCTTTACGGATGTGAACATCATCACTGAGCGCGCAGATGATCCGGAAATTCGCGACCACCTGATTCCTCCGGTAACGCCCAATGCGCCTAAAACAGTAAAAATCAAGGAACCAGATCCTTTGGCGCCTGTGGTTTACAGCACCACTCCAACCGCTAAACCAGCCATTTCAGCTGGCAAAAAAGGGTTGCCATATCTGGTGCGCATTGCCGCGCTGTCCAAACCGGAAAGTTTTGAACCAGAACCTGTTGAGGATCTGGGTATCATTGAAAAACGTCCGGCCAAGAATTCTCCAGGCATGACACTCATCCTCATTGGCTCTTATCCCGACCTGCCTTCCGCCCAGCGCGTAGCTCAGGAACTTGTGGAAAGAGGCTACAAAGACTCCTACGTGGTTAAAGACGAGAATGGCAATTTGGTGAGGAAGTAGTAAGTGACCTTTAAGGGTCATTAAAAGGTCATTTAGGAGGTCATTTTGGTCATTTTGACTGAGAGCCTTCTAAATGACCTTTTTATTTACCCTGAAATATCCGAAGAAATGGCTCTATAAATGCCGCATAAATAGCCCTTAAATGACTATCAAATGACCTTCTAAATGCCCCTTCAATGCCTCTCTCAATAAACAATCTCCCCTTACCCTTTTATCCACTGACTACTCCAGAGCCTATGGCCATCTTTATCCCAAATGCTTAATATGTAAACACCTGGCGACAAATGCCCCACAGCGATTGGCCAGCGACTTTTGCGCAGATCTATTGACTCGTCGGCTATTTTTTGTCCCAGAAGTGTGTAGATATGTACTGTTAAAGCTGATTTTAATTCAGATTGCAGAAACACAAATGAGCCGGCTGGATTGGGAAACAAGGCAAATCCGTCATGAAAAGCCGAAGGCTGTGGAGGGGCTTCACTTTTTTGCTGGAACGAAACCCAAGGGCGGGCCTGCTTGATAGTGAGCACATTATTTGCATCTATCTTGTACTCTACCTCCATGGCAAAATCCTCCTGCTTTTCAGCATTGTATAGCACCTTGAACTGTTCGTGGATTACCCCAAGATATTGCCGCATTTGATCCAGATAATGCGCCGACATGATCAAAGAATCGTGTGGCAGCAGGTTGGAAGCACTCATCACAATAAAATCGTCTTCTGTTACCTGTACAACATCCAGCAATATTTCTTCCGGTGTAGAAGGTCCTGTCGGATTAGTTACCAGATCCTCCCCTAACTGGGTATTCAGGTAATAAGTGCCTTCCGTTTGGTAAAAAGGATCAGTGGAAACGCCCACGCCATTGGCTTTTTCATCCTTGAAATTGGGATGTACCAATATACCCATAGCCACGGTAAAATGGTCTACTCTGTTGAAAGACCGCTCATTAAATGCCCTGAAATTCCAAAGACTGGCAAAGACCTCTTTGATAGATTTGGCTATATGCCCTTCAGATGGTTTCTGTGTTTTGGAATCGTACAAGCCAGCACCGCTGAATCCCGGCAAATCTTCATTATTTGTACTTGAACGACAACGAATGGACGTCCCCTCCGGGAAGGATTGCTGCATATTGCCCAACGCCTCCATCATCCAGTCTGGCATCGTGGCATCAATGATCAACTGTCTGAACCAGGCAAGTTGTGCTTCCTGAACGTCATAATCTGTTTGAAATTCCGGGGTGTCTAACATGTTTTTAGCTATGTTGTAAAACCCGTTGTATTGCATAAAGGCATCGTAGAAGTAAAACGGTATGCCAAAGCCATCAGGAATTACCCCCTCAGCAAATCCAAACCGGCGCATGGTAGCAACGTTGGCGCATTTAACCCCAAAACTGTTTGCATGGCCAAATTGTATACTGTCCAGTGGCAAGATGCGGGTCATACTCAAATCGCGGACTAGTTTTTGAGGATGGGCTGGCTGTAATGCCTTAAAAAAGGCCTCTACTTCACTCAATGTAGCCTCCCTAATGATAAATCCCAGCCTGTCTGCTTTATAATATACATATTTATCCAATAGGGTATCAATGCCAGGTTGATCCAGCGCATTTCTGATAAAGGCATTTGGCACCCGATCCTGGATGGCTCTTAGATTGACGTGTGATAGCGGCGTTTGCATCACGGAAGTTATCATGCCGGCTACTCTGGGCAACTCATTGGGCAGGGTCTCACAAACAACAATATCTCTACCATGGGGCGTTTCACCAGGCAACAGTTGCCGTAATAAGCCAAAACCTTCAGCTACATGATAGGCTTGATAGTCCAGGTTTTCAAACAAATCCGCTTCAAAAAGAACCGAAACCCTGGAGGCATCATACGCCTCCTTCTCCTCCCAATATAGTGACAAACCAACTGGCTCCAGTGGATAATAACACAAGTTATTTCTTAAAAAGGGCATATTGGCAGCCAATAACTCCATCGCTTTTCTGATGTAAGCCAGGGGAAAGGAACTGTTGGCATGAAAGAAAAACCGGTAAACGCCCAACGAACCATTAGGCGACATCACAAAGGGGTGAAACGCAATAGTACCCGTCAACAATGTGCCGTCATTGGTATAACCAATAGCATGGGCAAATTCTGTATGTAGTTCGTGCGTATTGCTGTTAATAAAAAACAACTCCGGTTCAGCCTCATCCCGGTTATGGATAAAAAACTTTACTATTTCCGTTGTGCTATCGCCTGTATCCGGAGATGTAAACGACAATTTTTTGAATGTTGCGCGATCGGGAATACATACCGTTCCGTCATGAAAATCAATAGATTTGGCAACATTAAATGGACTGTAAGTATTCAGATCAGCCAGTTCCTCCAGATCGTTTTTGCCATCGCCATCTGTGTCTGCCGGATTAGACAACAAATGCTCTGTAACCCTGTAATGGGCCAATGGATACGCAGCCAGAGGTTCTGTGAGGTGGATAGAGCCGTTTACACCTGGTTGAATAGCCGTGGCTTGCTCAAACGCGCTCGCCTGGTCATGACGAACATGCAAAACGTAGTAGTGGTCTTCAGTGCTGGCCACGGTAATTTCAACTCTTCCATCCGGGCGTGTAGAAATGTCCAGAATAGGTGCTTGTTGCGCATTTATATGTGCCAAAAGCAGTAGACAACAAATAAGCAGCATTGGTTTTTTCATGGTCAGCGGGGTATTGCGTTAACCTCTGTTTTCAAAAGTACAAAAATTTACGCTGCCCACAATCGAGTAGGAGGAGAGCGTTAGCCCTCCGTCCTCTCACACCACCGGACGTACGGGTCTCGTATCACGGCGGTTCATTAAAGTTCTACGACGATGGGTGTACAGTTCCGTTAAGGGAGTGTACCCC
>JAFLBO010000029.1 GCA_017303475.1 Chitinophagales bacterium | reverse complement strand
CCAAAACTGTTAGCGGGGTAGCCATGAAAATGGCTCCCATCACGTATAGAAGCTTTTTCATGGTTTAAAGTTTTACAATGTTTTTAGTGTAAATCCCGCCATTGAAGATGGCTCGAAGCGCGTAATTACCCATGCTCTTTAATTCATAATAAAAGATCCTTGTATCCTGCCGATAAATAAGCCCTGGCTGCATGACACAACCAGGGCTTATATACTCCAAAACTAGTGGTGAACCTAAATTAGTCTTTCTTCTTTGGCAGGTTGCGGTCGCTTACAGTTGGCTGATTGCCTTGCTGCTTGCGGCGCTCCTCCATCATTCTTTCCATTTCAGCGCGCTGCTCAGGCGTTGGTTTGTTAGACAAACCGCCAGGAGAGATACGCGGTGCGTTTGGATCAGCTTGCTGACCGTTTGCAGCGCCTGCAGCACCTGTAGCGCCTTGTGGCTGGTTTTGCAACGGACGGCTTTGAGCAGGCATTCCTTGTGGGAAACGGCTGTCGCGAATCTGCATGTTGATGTTATCGCGGCTAACAGAACCGGAACCGTGGTGGCCCAGGATCGGAGCAATAGCCAGACCAACGAGGCAGGTAAGCTTGATCAAAATATTCATAGACGGACCAGAGGTGTCTTTGAACGGATCGCCCACGGTGTCGCCTGTTACAGCAGCTTTGTGAGGGTCAGAGCCTTTGTAGTACATCTGACCGTTGATTTCCACACCTTTTTCGAAAGATTTCTTGGCGTTATCCCATGCGCCACCGGCGTTGGATTGGAAGATCGCCCACATAACACCGCTCACGGTAACGCCGGCCATGTAACCACCCAATGCCTCCGGGCCCATGATGAAGCCTACCAGGATTGGAGTGATGATGGTGATCAGGCCCGGAGCCAGCATTTCGCGCAAGGCAGCTTTGGTGGAAATTTCCACACACTTGCCGTATTCCGCTTTGCCGGTACCTTCCAGCAGACCCGGAATTTCGCGGAACTGACGACGAACCTCCTGTACCATGTCCATAGCCGCTTTACCCACGCTCTGCATGGCAAAGGCGCTGAACACTACCGGAATCATACCACCCAGGAACAAGGCAGCCAATACTTTTGCTTTAAAGATGTTGATACCCTCGATACCCGTGAAATCCACGTATGCAGCAAAGAGTGCCAGTGCAGTCAAAGCTGCAGAAGCGATTGCAAAACCTTTACCGATAGCCGCGGTGGTGTTACCAACAGAGTCGAGTACGTCGGTGCGGTTGCGCACTTCCTTAGGCAGTTCGCTCATTTCAGCAATACCCCCGGCATTGTCGGCAATCGGGCCGAACGCATCGATGGCCAGCTGCATGGCCGTGGTAGCCATCATGGCAGAAGCGGCAATGGCCACACCGTAGAAGCCAGCCAGTTCGTATGCACCCCAGATAGCGCCGGAGAACATCACGATAGGCATCCAGGTAGACATCATACCGGTAGCCAGACCCGCAATTACGTTGGTAGCGTGGCCGGTAGCAGATTGCTTTACAATATCCAGGATAGGCTTTTTGCCCAAACCGGTGTAGTATTCTGTGATAGCAGAAATCAGGGCGCCTACAATGAGGCCCACCATCGTGGCATTGAACACGTTGGTGCTGGTAATTTCCTGTGAGCCTTGACCAAAGAAACGCATGGTCATGGTTTCAGGAAGCATCCATTTGATTACCGGGAAGCAAACAGCAGCCGTAAGGATGATGCTCGCCCAGTTGCCGGTATTCAGTGCGCGTTGAACGGTAGCGGCATCAGCCTCTTCACCGTCTTTCACTTTTACCAGCCACATACCTACGATAGAGAACAGGATACCCAGGCCAGCAATCAAAACCGGAAGCAGGATAGGGCCCATGCCGCCGAAGTTGTCCTGAATACCGCCAGAATCGCGGATTACTGAGTTACCCAGTACCATGGCCGCCAGTACGGTAGCTACATAAGAACCGAACAGGTCGGCGCCCATGCCGGCTACGTCGCCCACGTTATCGCCTACGTTGTCGGCAATAGTGGCAGGGTTGCGCGGATCATCTTCCGGGATACCGGCTTCCACTTTACCTACGAGGTCAGCGCCTACGTCGGCAGCTTTGGTGTAGATACCACCGCCTACGCGAGCGAAGAGTGCAATGGATTCAGCGCCCAGGGAGAAGCCTGCGAGTACTTCCAGTACGCGGCTCATTACAGTGTAACCGCCGCTGGCATATGAGCCATTCATGAAGAATTGGAAGAACACCACGAACAAAGCGCTCAAACCCAGTACAGCCAGACCGGCTACACCGAGGCCCATTACAGAGCCGCCGTTGAAAGATACTTTCAGGGCGTTGGGCAGGCTGGTACGTGCTGCTTGTGTGGTGCGCACGTTAGCTTTGGTAGCAATGCGCATACCCATGTTGCCAGCCAATGCTGAGAATACAGCGCCGATAACAAACGCAACCACAATAAGGGGGTGGCTGGTGTCTGCTTGTGTGCTGAGCCAACCGAGCAGAATACCGGCTACCACTACGTAAATAATCAGAATGCGGTATTCAGCTTTCAGGAAAGCCATAGCACCTTCTGCAATGTGCTTGGCAATGCCTTGCATCTTTTCGTCGCCGGCGTCTTGTTTGGATACCCATTTTTGCAGGAAAAACATGTACACCAGACCCACGACACCGAAAATCGGAAGTAAATAAACCAGAGATTCCATCTCTTATATATTGTTTTGACGTGAAAGTTTGTAAAAAACGGCGGCAAAAGTAGGGAAAGAATCTATTAACCCCCATAAAAGTTAAAAAAACCGGGCTATTTATCCATGAAAAACATCGGTCCGTCGTCAATTAAGCCCTTTACCCCGTCTTTATCCCTTAATTTTGCCCATAAAAAAATATGAGCGCGTTGATCCGGTTGCTGTTTTCGGTCCTCATGCTGGGACTTTTTATCACAGGTGTGTTCTATGTGGTGGCCAATTTCCTGAGCGGACTGGCTTTTAACCCGGCTTCCCGGGCATGGCGTGAGCTGGTGCAGAAGTTGCGCACGCGCAACCGCATACGCGCAGGGCAAACTCTTCAACCACTGAATACCGAAACGCTTACTCATCTTTCCCTCAAACCTAAAATACTAAAAAAAGCCAGCTGGCGCGACGGGATTTTTGAAGGCGTGTTCAGCACTATTTACCAGGAACCTGTAGCGGTGTTTGCCGGACAAAAAAGCGGCAAAACTTCAGCGGTGGTGGTTCAAGCCGCCGATCGTGAATTCATTATCCGACAAAAAGGGAAAGAAACCGAGGTTTGGCTCAATGGAGATCCATATGCGGTTCTGGTAGATGGCGTATTGCTTTCGGCCGGACGGCAGGGAAAAATGCTGGCCAAAATGGATTTGGATACTGATTTGCGTCAGTGGCCGGTAATTATCGGGCAGGGCGAGAGCGCCACGCTGACCAATCCTGAACGGGCGGTTTCGCCTATACCACGCGCCGTGGGTTTGTTGCGACCGCTCAGCCCGGAGGAGGAGCAGGCATTGCTGGTGCTGGCTATTATTGAGGGGAAAAAGATGGTTTGATGGGGGATTCCCGCAGTTGTTTCCCGCAGATCTCGTAGATGTTTCCCGCAGATTTTCGCGGATTGAACCGCAGATTTTCGCAGAGGCGTTCGGTTGGGGATTTGGGAGGGCTTGGGGCCTATAGTGAGAGTCTCACTTCGAAGTGAGACTCTCACTATAGGCCCCAAGCCCTCCCAAATACTCAACCCAACACTCTTTTATTCCCCAAACAACTCCTTCAACTTAGCCCCCAGTTGTTCGCCACGCAGGTTGCGGGCAATGATCTTGCCTTCGCGGTCGAGCAGCAGGGTTTGTGGAATGGAGGTTACAGAGTACAGGGCTGCATGTGCGCTTTGCCAACCTTTCAGATCGGAGATATGGTGCCAGGGCAGGCCGTCCTGTTTGATGGCATTCCGCCAGGCGTTGATCTCGCGGTCGAGGCTCACACCCAGGATATCGAATCCTTTTTCGTGGTATTTGTTGTAGTTGGCAATTACGTTGGGGTTTTCTTTACGGCATGGACCGCACCAGCTTGCCCAGAAATCAACCAGTACTACTTTGCCACGCAACTGTTTGAGCGAAAACTGGTTGCTGTCTGGCGTCATACCTGCCAGTTCGGGCGCTTCAAAACCGGTAAGGAAGGTAGAGGCTTTTTTCACCTCAGTATCCAGCGCCGGAATTTCACCCAGGTCCTGACTGCGGTAGGCATCAATGTAGCTTTTGGCTACCATTGGGTACTGCGGGCTATTGTTGGCTTTGAGGGCCGACACGATTCCACCCTGTGCCATACGACGGGCTTTGCTGCCTGCCGGAAATTTAGCCACGTAAGCTTCTGCCGCCTGAATGGCCTTTTCGTGGGCCACACCCATCTGCATTTGCTGGGCAATAAAAGTTTCGAACGCGTTGTACACATCTGGGATGTTTTCCAGCGCTTTATCCGTCAGATCCACCCAACTAAACCAGTTTTTAGCATAAAACTCAGATTCTGAGCCGCCCTGACCCACAAAATCAGGGGTCATTTGCAGGGAAGCGGAATGCCACAGCAAGGGATTGGCGGCTTTGAGAGAATCCAGGTATTTCATTTTTCGCTGCACGAGACTGTTCACACGCTCGGCCATGGTATTGCGCAGGTTGCCGGTAGAGGCATTGAACTGAGCGCGCACCTGGGCACTTTCTGCAGCAAACTGGCTGATGCGGAATTGCATGGCTTCCAGGGCTTCGTTGGCCGGAGAATTCCGGGTACGGGCTTTGTGCATAAACTGGGTATTGCCCCAGAGCGTAACCTGTTTTTCCTGACCAAGAATAACCTTGGTGGTAGACTGTTCATTGGCGCCAACGCTATAAAAACGCGCTGGTCCGGCAGGAATGCTGATCACATAAGCGCTGTCGGCGCCACTTTTGCCGGCGCTGGCCACTACTTTTTTCGCCAATCCAACGTGTTCGTAGAGATACACTTTATCGGCGCTGGAGTTGGTTCCGTAAAGCCGGCAAGTCAGCGTAACGTTGCTATTGCCGCTGGTAGAAGCAGCCTGATTGGCTTTTGACTGGTTATTTTTCTGGAATGCCCACAAGGAGGCAGGCATCAGGAATGCAAGGAGAAGGAGTTTTTTCATGTGTGGAGAAATCCCATTTTGGTCAAAAATGAGGGCAAAATTAGTGCCTTGTACGTTGGCATTTGCGCAATAAAAAGTTAAGAGCGTGTTTAAGAGCATGTTGGAGATTTTCTTGCCGGGCCAAAAACTGTCCTTTTTCCGCCATTTTTTACCTTTTTTCAGTCACGTAACTCCGGCTATGCTTCTTCAAAAACGCAAAAACTGACGAAAAAAGCTCAAATTTTTGACTCCGGCAGAAAATCCCCAACATGCTCTAAAATTCCACTGCCTGGCTGCAAGCGCAAAATTTCATTTTATATTGCGTTACATTTTTTCATCGTAACTGCCAGCTACGCCTGCAAAATATGCCTTATCTAAAATAAAATTTTTCATCTTTCGCCCAGGCATGGAAATTTAAAGCTAGTAGATAGTATACAGAATTTTGGCCAAAATTTGGTTGGCGGCTTTGTTAAGAATGTATGGTAAACGGTCTTGTTCGCGTTAAATAACCGACTACTGGATTTGTAATTAATATAATTACTACTTATCTTTGAATAGCAATTAATAACCCATTTACACGCAAACTACCTTGTTATGCTTAAAACCTTATTATCTGTATTCCTCCTCTGGGGGAGCTTTCACACTATTGTATCTGCCCAAGTAACCTACAAACTGGAAAAATGGGGTAAAGTTTCAGAAGCCGATTTAAAGCTCACCCATTGCAGTTTCGACAGCGGCGCTTCTTCCATGATTTTGCAGGATGTTGGCAGTATGGAACTCACCTATACCCGCGACGGCTGGAGGGTGCTGTTCAATCACCGGCGCAGAATCAAGATTTTTGACGAAACAGCGCTGGATCAGGGAAATCTGCGCATTCTTTACCGCGCAGACAAGGATGTGGAAAAATTCAAGGAACTGGATATCCAACTGATTTTACCCAATGGTGAAGTCCAAAAGGTGAAATCCGACAACGTATTTACAGAAAAAATCAACAAATATGTCTCCGCTAAAAAGGTATTCATCCCCAACCTGCAAAAAGGCTGTATCGTGGAATATCGGTACGAACTGGAGTCGGCTTTCATTGCATCCCTGTATGAAACCTGGTTTTTTCAACAGGATATTCCCGTGCGATGGAGTCAACTCAGCACCACCATTCCACAATACTTCACGTATGTATACCTGATGCACGCTCCACGCAAATTCGACCTGAACGAAAATCACCAGGAGAGCATCACCTCGGCCTTTACCAATCCTTACGGGGCCAGCGTTACCACCTTTGGCCTGAGTCATTTGCCGGGCATTAAAGACGAGCCGTTTATTACCACCCTGGAAGACTATCGCGCGCACATTGGTTTTCAGTTGAGCGAGGTGATTGTTCCCGGGCGCTCCTCTGAAAAATACCTGACCTCATGGGAAGAATTGGCCAAAAAAATGGAGGAAGACGAAGATTTTGGCGCGCAATACAAGAACGACGGCAAATTTGATAAAATCTGGTCGGCCTTCCGGGAAGCAGTGCCGGAAAACACACCGAGAGCAGAATTGCCGGAAAAAGTACTGCGTTTTGTGAGCACCAACATCCAATGGAACGGTGAAAACAGACGCTACTCTGAAGCCAGCCTGAATGCAGCCTTTACCAAAAAATCCGGCAGCACTGCCGATCTCAACCTGGCGGTTGTAGCCCTGCTGCGCAAATTAAAATTCGATGCCATACCGATGCTGATCAGCACCCGTGAACATGGCATGATGTACGATTTGTACCCGTTTGCGGATCAGTTCAATACTGTGGTTGCCTTTATGCTGGAAGGAGAAGGTGGTCAGCTGCTGGATGCCACCAACCCCAAGCGTCCGGTGGGCTGGATGCGCGCTGAATGTTACAATGGACAAGGCTGGCTGGTAGATCAAAAGCGACCCAACTGGGTAGACATCAATGCACCGGAATTTAGCGAAACCTGGCTGGGCTCGGCCAAACTCAACGAGGAAGGCGTGCTGGAAGGTCATTACACCATTATTAAATCCGGGCCTGCAGCCACCCAATGGCGCACTGAACTGGAAGGCGAAAAAGAAGATGCGTTTATTAAAAGCAACTTCGCTGCTGAATTTCCGGAGCGAATGGTAGACTCGATTGCCTTTTCAGAAAGGAACCAGCTGGACAAACCGCTGAAGGTAGATTTTCATTGCGTTGTACCCAATGCAGCCACGCCGGTGAACGATTTTTTATACCTCCGACCTGTGTTGGACTACTTTGTGGTTAAAAACCCCTTGAAAAACCCACACCGCAGCTTCCCGGTCAATTTCACTTACCCGTACAAATCTCAATACGTGCTCAATCTGGAGCTCCCCAAAGGTTACCTGTTGGAAGAAATTCCGCCGGCAGCACGCATTTCTTTGCCGGAAAACGGAGGCAAAATTCAATTTTCAGTAGGAAAAGCAGATGAAAATCACATTCAGGTGATACTCAAAATGAATATTTCCAAACTGGAATTTCTGCCTTCGGAATACGACGCACTCAAGCAGTTTTTTGACCTCATGACTGAAAAGGTGCAATTACAATTGGCATTGAAAAAAGCATAATTAACCCCTTCAAACCGACTTTTCCGCATGAAACCATTTTCATTGATACTGATTTGCCTGGCGCCGGCATGTTTGCCAGCTCAGATAGAATATCCCGTTTTTACCATTACCCCTGAACTACGTAAACACGCCAACGTAATAGTTCGGAACCACGAAACTATTTTCAGGGTTGAAGCTGATGGCGGCGCCACGGTGGAAGAAACCTATGTGGCAACTATCCTGAACGAGGAGGGCAAGGACGCCTCGATTATGACAGAGTCGGAAGATCCGTTCCAGAAAGTTAAAATGCTCAAAGGCCGGGTATTCGATGCCATGGGCCAGTTGGTGCGCAACTCCAAAGACGAGGACATTCAATTATATGGCGGGGCAGCCGAGTATGAATTTTCAGACAGCAGGGTGAAATACCTAAGGATGGAATATCCTCAGTTTCCGTATACCGTGGAATTCCGCAAAAAAACCGTGTTGAAGAATTTTTTGTTTGCCCCAAGCTCTATATTGCAGTCGCTGGGTGTAGCCGTGGAACACTGGCATTACCGCCTGGAAGCGCCATCCGGATATAAATTCCAATGGAAAAGTCAGGGTATAGACCTGAAGGTTAAGGAGTCTCAAAAAGGCAATACCAGCATTTGGGAATGGGATGCAGGGCAGTTGCCGGCTCTACCTGCCGAGCCGCATAATCCTTATTTTAATGATGTAACGGCTAGCCTCATGTTTGCCTTTGAAGAGGTGAATTACGACGGCGCCAGAGGAAAATTCAAGGATTGGAAAAGTGTGGGCGATTTCTTTTATGGCTTGAATAATGGTCGGGAAACACTCACGCCACAAACAATAGAGCTGGTAAAAAAGCTGACAGACGGCAAATCTAACCGCGAGAAAATTGCCATCCTGTACAAACTCACGCAGGAACAATGCCGCTACGTCAGCATTCAGCTTGGCATTGGCGGCTGGCAAACGCTGGAAGCGGAATTTGTAGACAAGAAAAAATACGGCGACTGCAAAGCCCTGAGCAATTACACACAGGCATTGCTGAAAGTGGCCGGTATTGAATCCTGGGAAGCCAGCATATATGGCAGCGATGAGGGCGCCCCGGCCTGCGATGAGTCTTTCCCCCGCCCCAGATTCAACCACATGATTTTGTACATACCCTCGGAAGATATGTGGCTGGAATGTACCAGCAAGTCTAATCCTGTTGGATATATGGGTCAATTCACTGCAGACCGGTGCGCCTTGTTGTTCACTCCGGATGGCGGAAAACTGGTAAAAACGCCTGCTATAAAGCTTCAGGACAATTACGAACAAACCACCACGACTCTTTCGCTCAGAGAAGATGGAACCGCTCAGGTGAGCGGGAAAGCTTTTTATGGCGGCGCCCGACAGGACGACTTACGGCACTATGCATTGGAGAAAACAAAGGAGGAGTGGGAAAAAGTATTCATGCAACAGGCCAAATTTTCCATTGGCAAACTGGGAAACCTGGCCCTGGATGCCAATCGAGATAAACCGGAGGTAGGCCTTGACTTTCAGGTTGAATCACCTAAATATGCCACGGTATCGGGTAAACGTATGTTTGTGCCGCTCACCAAAACCAATCCTTTCAAGCGTTCCCTGCCTGCCAACGAAACCCGGGTTTTAGATCTGCAAATGCTGGAATCTTATGCACTTGCTGATACCTTTGTGCTGCAATTCCCAAGCGGGTACGGGGCGGAGAATGTTCCGGCTGGCAAAAAAATAACCTCGGAATACGGTGTCTACGAACTCAAAACAGAAACCTTATCCGATGCCGTAAAGGTTATTCGCCTCATTGAAATGTATCCAATTCAAGCGCCGGCCGCTAAATACAGCGAGGTTAGGCAGTTTTTTCTGGATATAACCAAAGCAGATGCCCAGCAAATGGTTTTGTTGAAAAAGACATGATCGACGCATATCGCACCATATCAGCTGCCAGTGAGGGCGAGTTCAAGGATAGAGGCAGCAAATTTTTGGCATACGCCTGGCCTGTGCGGTCGGAAGCGGAAGCAATGGTACACCTGGAAGCCCTGCGCAAGGAGCATTTCAAGGCCCGGCACCATTGTTTTGCCTGGCGCTTCGGGCCCGATGGGAGTCGCTTCCGGGCCAACGACGACGGAGAGCCCAGCGGCACTGCCGGCCGACCAATTCTCGGACAAATAGATTCCTTTAACCTCACCGATATCGTGGTGGTGGTAGTGCGGTATTTCGGCGGAACCCTGTTGGGTACTTCCGGACTCATCCAGGCATACAAGGAAGCTGCAGCAGAAGCCCTGCGAAATGCGGAAGTGAAAGAATGCCTGGTGAAAGACCATTTCCTGCTGGATTTTGACTATGCCCTCATGCCAGACATCATGAATGGGGTAAAAAAGCTCGAACTCGAAGTCCTCCAACAGTCGTTCGACGACCGTGGTCGTCTGGAAATAGGCATCAGAAAAAGTGAAACCGAGGCAACCCTTTTGCGTTTTAAGGCCCAATTGTGGAAAGTCAGCGAAGAAGAAGCCGCCGGTGTAGATTGGCCTGCAGGCTTGAAGGTGACGGGGGAGGATGGACGATGAACGATGTGGAGAATTTAGGTCATTTAGGGGTCATTTAAGGGTCATTTAGGGGTCATTTAGGGGTCATTTAGGGCCATTTTTGGGTCAATTAATCAACGTGGGTTGTCATCCCGAGAATCGGGACCTACACAAGCCCAGTTCCCGAAATGCCTTGGCCAAATACACCCTAAAAGCCAGGCTTGTGTAGGTCCCGATTCTCGGGATGACAACCCACGTTGATACAAATACCCGCGCAATCCCGTCGTCCATCGTTCATCGTTCATCGTCCCATCTATCAGGCATCATTTTTGCTTTTCAGGGCCAAATCGAACGCTTTGCGCGAAAACTTGTTTTTAACGCATCAATTTGACGGATTTTTGGACGTTGGACTGCTATACGTTGGATTTTCGCCCGATGATGTTGGTATATTCTATTACCCCGTGCGCAAGTCCAACATCCAGCAGCCTAACGTCCAAAGTCCATATCACACACTTAAATATGAAATTCAAACTCATTTTGTTGTTTTGGTTGCCAGCCGTTGTATTGATGGCGCAATCTGATCCAGCTCCAACTGCACCAGCCCCTCCGGTGTACACCCCTGGTCCGGGCAAGGCCAAACCTACACGACTTTTCCCGCTGGAAAATGACGGTACCACTTTCGCGAAAGGCATCACCGCCAGCGACCTGAAATCTTTGGTTTACGCCCTTGCTTCCGACTCCATGCAGGGTCGTGAAACAGGAGAATTGGGTCAGCAAAAAGCAGCGCAATTCATTGCCAAACAGTTTAAAGATGCCGGTCTGCCTCCAAAGGGCGACAAAGGTTTTTTCCAAAAAATACTCCTTCAAAGCATGACCTGGAAAGATCTTGCTCTGAAAGTTGGCGATCAGGATTTTACCAACCGCAAGGACTTTTATGTTTATCCAGCCTTCAACCCGGATCGTCCGCTCACAGAAATCAAGGAGTTGATGTTCATTGGTTACGGCATTGAAGATCCGAAATACAACGATTACGGCAAGACTGAAGTAGCGGGTAAAGCTGTGATTATTTACGACGGCGAACCCTTGGATAAGGATGGCAAATCCTTGATTACCGGATCCGAGTTTCGCTCCAACTGGAGTGTTGACTGGCGTAAAAAGGTACAGCTGGCCAAACAAAAAGGCGCCACCGCAGTCATTATCATTGACCCAGCTTTTGAGGAAAATCTGAAAAAGAACCGCAAAGCCATTGCTGTTAACGGCTGGAAACCAGTGGGAACAGGTACGGAAGCTATTTCCAACGACTTCATTCCCAATGTATTTGTATCCCCGTCTACGGCCAAAATCATTCTGGGCGATAAGGCTTCCAAGGTAGAGTCTGAATTGACAGACCTGAAAAATGGCGCCAAATTCAAGCCGGTGAAAGTGAAAGCAAAAATGGAACTCCGACTGGATAAAGACGCCAAGTCGCTGGAAGGCTCCAACGTGCTGGCTGTTATTGAGGGCAGTGACGAAAAGCTCAAAAAAGAGTTCGTTTTTGTTACCGCACACTACGACCACCTGGGCATGTCTGACAGCACAGTGATTTACTATGGCGCCGACGACAATGCTTCCGGCACTTCAGGCGTCATTGAAATTGCACGGGCATTTGCCGAAGCTAAAAAGCAAGGCGTGGGTCCAAAACGCACTGTTGTTTGCATGCTGGTAAGCGGCGAGGAAAAAGGCTTGCTGGGTTCCAGGTATTACACGGAATTCCCGCTGTTCCCGCTGGATAAAACCATTGTTGACATAAACATCGACATGATTGGCCGGGTGGATGATCGGCACAAGGACAATCCTAATTACGTGTATGTAATTGGTTCTGACCGCATTAGCACGCATTTGCACGATATCAACGAGATGGTGAACAGCGAGCAAACCAAACTGGAACTCGACTACAAGTACAATGCAAAAGACGATCCGAACCATTTCTATGAGCGTTCTGACCACTACAATTTTGCAGAAAAAGGTATTCCGATCATTTTCTACTTCAATGGTACTCACCCGGATTACCACCGTCCAACGGACACCGCCGACAAGCTCAATTATGATGTGATGGCCAAACGCGCCCAGCTGGCATTTTTTGTTGCCTGGGAAGCCGCTAACCGCAAAGAACGCATCATTCCAAACGTGAAGCAGGAGAAAGGCAAGACCGACTAAACTGCTTTAGCGCATATCGTCAGAAAGGCGCGAAGATGCGAAGGGAACAAAGGAATGTGGAGGCAATCAAAATCCTCTGTCACAACTTTGTACCTTCATGGCTTCGCGCCTTTTCCTTTGTATATCTCTATGAATGTTATTCGAAAAACGGTTTCGGCCATTATGGGTACCGGAGCCCCAACGACAGAGCGTTTCAGTCTTTTTTCTGCCGAACTGGAAAAGGAGTACACCATTGATGCGTATTTGCCTGGAAAACACCACAAAAACAATTCAAATCGGTTCCCTTTTGTACTCTTCAACGATGGGCAGGATTTGCCCCGGATGGATTTTTCGGGCATTCTGCAAAAAGTTTCCAACGAGTGGGCTGACCAGCCCTGCCTGATTTTTGGTATACATTGCAACGAGCGCCGTATCCGGGAATATGGTACGGCCCGGCAGCCGGATTATAAGGGGCGCGGCGATTTGGCCCCTGCCTATACACGTTTTATCCTGCAGGAATTGCTGCCAGCCCTGCGCGTACGCTTCCCTTTGTCTGAAAATCCTGCGGATGCCGCCATTGCCGGGTTTTCGCTGGGCGGGTTGTCGGCGCTCGACATAGCCTGGGCGCATCCGGAGGTGTTCGGACAGGCGGGGGTGTTTTCCGGGTCCTTGTGGTGGCGTTGGCACGAAGTGCGCGACGACGATCCGGATGCGGACCGTATCATGCACGACATCATACAACAAACCGCCCAACCCGATCTCCGGCAGCGGTTTTGGTTCCAATGCGGCGGCCTTGATGAAACCGACGACCGCAACAACAACGGCATCATAGATTCGATTGACGATACCATGGACCTCATGCGCGCCCTGCGCAACAAAGGTATCCCGGAGCAAAACCTGCGTTATCTGGAACTTCCCCACGGCCGCCACGAGCCCGCCACCTGGGGCGAAGCCATGCCCGACTTCCTCCACTGGCTTTCCGAACGCGGGGAACGCGGATGAATACGGAACGCGGATGACGCGGATGACGCGGATTTTAAGAATTGCCTGCGGCAATTTCGTTTTTGAAAAGCTACTGCATTTCTAATTCACTGAAAGAAAGCTGCCGAAGGCAGCCTAAAATCCGCGTCATCCGCGTCATCCGCGTTCCGTATTCACCCGCGTTCCCCGCGTTCCACCAGCGGTCACAAATAAAAAACCGCCCTCCTGTTGCCAGGAAAGCGGTCTATCGTCACTTTTCAAAACCTTCAGATTTATTTGGCAGCCCACTCACTCACTCACTCATTCACTCATTCACATCCTAAGCTACCATTCCAACTTCCTGCTCCATGAACAGATCCACACCTGAGTTTTCGCAGGTTTGGAGCCATCCGTGTACGTCGGGCTGGAGACCCATGCGGAGTTGGTTGATGTGTTGTTTCAAACGGGTTCCTACCGGGCGGTGGGTTTCATCTACCGGAGGCAGTTGCATTTTGCGGTCGCGCCAGGTAATTTCATCAATATGGCTAACCACAGCTGCCGTACCTGCACCGAAGCATTCCTGCAGGGTTCCGCGCCAGTAAGCATCAGCAATTTCAGCAATGCTGAGCAGACGGTCTTCCACCGTGTAGCCCCATTCTTTGAGCAGGGTGATGAAAGAATCGCGGGTTACGCCGCGAAGGATGGTGCCGGTGGTAGCGGGTGTAATCACCTTGCCGTCGATCACAAAGAAGAGGTTCATGGTACCAACTTCCTGCACATATTTCTTTTCTACAGCGTCCATCCACATCACCTGGTCGTAGCCGGCAGCTTTAGCGCGCTGGGCCGGGAGGAGGGATGCACCGTAGTTGCCGGCGCATTTGGCTTCACCGGCGCCGCCCTGGGCAGCACGGGTAAACACCTCCTCCACCCAGAGTTTAATGGGCTTCGGGTAATAGGGGCCTACTGGTCCTGTGAACACCAAAAAGCGGTAGTTCTCAGACGTGTGCACACCGAAGTATTCATCGGTAGCAAACATTAATGGGCGGATATACAGGGCGTGGTCGTCGCCCGCCGGAATCCAGTCGCGGTCGAGATCAACCAACATCTTCAATGCCTGAACAAAAAGTTCTTCCGGGATCTGCGGCATACACATCCGCTCGGCGGATACGTTGAAGCGACGGGCGTGCATTTCAGGACGGAAAAGCACTGGTTCACCGTGAACTTTAGTGGCTTTCATTCCTTCAAAAATACTTTGGCCGTAGTGAAGCGCAAGGTTTGCCGGAGAGATACTCAAGTTGGCAAACGGTTCGATACGAAGGTCGGTCCACTGTTTGCCGTCAAAATCGGCAACAAACATGTGGTCAGAAATCACTTTCCCGAAAGGGATGTTGTTAAAGTCAACAGAGGAGAGTCTGGACTGGGTGGTCGGAGTAACTTTGACCGGGAACTTTACAGCCATTGTAGAGGGAGTTGACTAAAGGGTGAAAACCTGATTGGAGAACGACACAAAGGTAATTATCTTTGTTGTAACTCAAAAAATTTTATTCTCCAAAACGCAAAATTGCTGCGGGGGTAACAGAATTATTGTTTCTTTTGTTCGCCTTTTTCACGAAATAATATTTTTCAACACGCATTTTAACATTTGATCACAAAGGCTTAGGCGCCTGTTTTTGCCATGAAAATTCAAAAATCTATTTTCCAATTTTTTTTGCCGGCAGCCACTTTTATGCTGCTGTGCGGGCTGGCAACGGCCCAAAATAATGCTTACCGTCGCCCGCCTGCCGATGTAGCCGCTATTGTAGAAGCCAAGCCTACACCACAGGTAAGCATGAACCCAACACACGATGCGCTGATGCTCATTGATTACAATCCCAATCCAGGGATAGCTACTCTTGCCCAGCCGTTTCTCAAACTCGGCGGCCTGCGCGTGAATCCACAAATCAACGCCCGCCAGCGCATCACTGAATTTACCGGCGCTACCGTGCAGTGGTTTATGAGCGGCAAAACAGTTACTATTGAAATGCCCAAGGTTGGACGCATGTCTGGCATGCCCTCCTGGTCGCCCGATGGCAAGCGCATCGCCTTTGCCGTAGATGTAGCAGACGGGGTACAACTCTGGGTGGCCGACGCCCAAACAGGTAAAAGCAGGCGCCTTGGCAATTTCAACATCAACGATATGCTGGGCAGCGCTTTTGTCTGGATGGAAGACAGCGACCGGCTTTGTGTAAAAAGCATACTGGCCAACAGAGGCGCCGCGCCTCCGGCAACCGTGGTTCCCACCGGCCCATCCATTGAAGAAACCTATGGAAAGGTATCGCAGGTGATGACTTTTCAGGATCTGCTGAAGAATGAACACGACGAAAATCAGTTTCAGTTTTACGGTACCAGTCAATTACTGCTCATCAGCGCCTCCAGCGGCAAAACCCAGATGCTGGGCAGCCCGGGACTTTATACCTCCATCGACTGGTCGCCGGATGAACGTTTTGTATTGGTTACCCAGCTGTGCAAACCATTTTCTTATCGTGTGCAGTTCAGCAATTTTGCCCGGAAAACAGAAATCTGGGATCAAAACGGGAAATCTGTGCGTACTGTGGCCGAGTTTGGCGTAACCGATGAAATTCCGCGGCAAGGAGTGGTAACCGGTCCGCGTTCGGTGGAATGGCAGCCGCTGAACGATGCGCGACTTATCTGGGCTGAAGCCCTGGATGGCGGCGACCCCAAGAAAAAAGCAGATTTCCGCGATAAACTGATGATGCTGGATGCGCCGTTCAGCGGCGCCCCGCGCGAACTGCTGCAAACCAAACACCGCTACTCGGGCCTGGAATGGCTGGCCGCCAAAGATGCCGGATTGCTCACAGAATACGACCGCGACCGGCGCTGGATTACCACCTATCACCTGAATTTGATGCAGCCAGCAAAAAAAGATACCCTGTTTGATTTGAGCATAAACGACGATTACAACACACCCGGCAATCCGGTGTACGATCGTTTAGCCAATGGAGATTGGGTGGTTGCCCAGGATGGCGACTGGTTGTACTATGATGCTCCGGGCAATTCAGATGCCGGACAATACCCGCGCCTGGACCGGATAAACCTAAAAACCCGGGAAAAACAAACCCTGTTTAAGTCCAAAGACAAAACTTTTGAGGAATTTATTGCCTTTGCCGGTAAGGACCGTAACCAGATTGTAACCCGTCACCAGAGTAAAACAGAGGTTCCTAATTTTTATTTACACGGTTTGAAAGATGCTTCGCGCAAGGCATTAACCTCCTTCGCCGATCCGGCGCCGCAGCTCACAGGTATTGAAAAACGGGTGGTGAAATACAACCGCCCGGATGGTGTTCCGCTTTCCGGCACGCTCTATCTCCCGGCCGATTATAAACCCGGGCAAAAACTCCCGCTGTTTATTTGGGCGTATCCACTGGAATATTCTGATAAAACCACGGCCGGACAGGTGCGCGTAACCGATAATACGTTCACGTTCTATCGCAATGACTCTCCCTTGTTTATGGTAACGCAAGGCTATGCGGTACTCATGGATGCCACTATACCGATTGTAGGCGATCCGGAAACTATGAACAACACCTTCCGCGAGCAGGCAACTTCATCTGGTCGGGCGGCCATTGATTACCTGGATTCTCTGGGCATTATAGACCGCAATAAAGTAGGTGTGGGTGGACACTCTTATGGCGCCTTCATGACGGCCAACCTGCTGGCCCACAGCAATGATTATGCTTATGGTATTGCCCGCTCCGGCGCCTACAACCGTACGCTTACCCCTTTTGGGTTCCAGAGCGAACGCCGCAACTACTGGGAAGCCAAGGATATCTATCTGAATGTATCGCCGTTCAATTACGCCGATCAGATCAAAAAACCACTTTTGCTCATTCACGGCGAAGCCGATAACAACTCCGGCACGTTCCCCATCCAGAGCGAACGCCTGTACCAGGCCATCAAAGGCACCGGCGGCACCGCCCGACTGGTTTTGCTGCCGCATGAAAGCCACGGCTACCGCGCCCGGGAAAGTGTGCTGCATGTGTTGAGCGAAATGTTTGACTGGGCTGGGAAATACGGCGGACCGGCCAAACCATAAATTGGGATGAAAGACAATTTTTCCGTCCAGGCAGCTCAATATGCCCAGTTTCGGCCCGGCTACCCGGCGGCCCTGTTTGATTTTTTATACGGTCAATGCCAGGCGTTTGACCGCGCCTGGGATTGCGCCACGGGCAATGGGCAAATGGCCGTGATTTTGGCGCAGCGTTTCCGCGAAGTAGACGCGACAGATATCAGCGAAAATCAGTTAAAAAACGCTACGCCCGGACCTAATATCCGGTATCGTACAGGCAGGGCGGAAGCGCCGGATTTTCCGGACCATTCGCTGGATCTGATTACCGTGGGGCAGGCGGCACACTGGTTTGATTTTGCGCGTTTTTATCCGGAAGCTAACAGGGTGTTGAAGTCTGGCGGCATTTTGGCATTAGTTGGGTATAACTTGTTGAAAGTGAATGAAAAAATTGACTATGTGATTACTCACTTTTATCAAAATACCCTGTCTGGATGCTGGGATGCCGAGCGCAGGTTGGTGGAAGAAGCCTACCAGACCATTCCCTTCCCGTATGCAGACATTCGTTTGCCGGAAATGGCTACCGAGTACCGCTGGACACTGGATGATTTGCTGGGGTATCTGAGCACCTGGTCGGCAGTGCAGCATTATGTGCGCAAAAACGGCCATTCCCCGGTGGATGAATCCCTGAGAAAAGCGCTTGAAACCGCCTGGCCGGCAGCGGAAAAACAAACGGTTCGTTTCCCCATTTTTGCCCGGGTGGGTAGGGTTAATTAGGCTCACCCGATTCACGATTGGCAAGCAGCCTTTCGCATGTTTTTGAGTAAGGTTTGAAACAGGGGGTTAATCTTTACAGCATGCACCATCCCGAAGTTTTCAGGATGGTGCATGTTTTGTATTAGGCCGACAAGGGGATATGGTCTCATTTTACCAGTGTTCGGCGGCTAAACCTGGCGGTACGTGTTCGGCGGCTAAACCCGCCGGTACGTGTGTGCGGCGGCTGAACCTGCCGGTACGTGTGTTACACAACCGATACTTCCATGACCAGGCTCACCTCATCATTCAGCTCAACGGTTTCGCCGGATACCTGATCGGCCAGGCTGAGGGAATTGGCCAGGACTTCCTCCTGAATATACGCCCCAAACTGTGCCACAGCGGCTTCGATGGCCGCATGCCGTTCAATGCGCACTGCAATACGGTCTGTAACGTTGAAATCCTTGTCTTTGCGCAGGTTTTGGATACGGTTCACCAGATCGCGCGCGGTGCCTTCTGCCACCAGGGCATCATTGAGGGTCACATCCAGGGCCACGGTGAGTGCGCCTTCGGAAGCTACTTTCCAACCTGGCAGGTCTTCGGTAGTGATCACAAGATCTTCCGGGGTGATGCTGTAGTTATTGCCGTTCAACGTAACCGCCAGTGAGCCTGTTTTTTCCAGATCGTTAATCTGTTCATTAGTCAGGCCGGCAATCATGGCCGCAGCATCTTTCATATCCTTGCCGAGTTTGGCCCCAAGGGTTTTGAAATTGGCTTTAGCGCCTTTTTTCAGCAGACCGCTGGCATCGGTTACATATTCCAGCTCCTTCACGTTGATCTCGCTGAGAATCAGGGCTTTAACACCATCCACCTCAGCAATAAAGGCTTCGTCCAGTACAGGCAGCAATACTTTTTGCAACGGCTGGCGTACGCGCAGTTTTTCCTTTTTACGGATACTGAGCGCCAGCGAACAGATGCGCTGGGCATAGTCCATACGTTTTTCCAGATCCTGATCCACCTTGGAAGCATCTGGCTGAACCAGATCCGTGAGGTGTACAGAATCGTGGCGCAAAGGAGAATTATTGGCCTTGGCCGCGCCGCGAATCGGGTCAGTGAGGTTGCGGTACATCCAGTCTGCAAAAAACGGCGCTACTGACGCCATAAGTTGGGTGGTAACCATCAGGCATTCGAACAAGGTCTGATAGGCCGCCTGCTTATCAACCTCACCCCCCAGCCCCCTCTCCATTAGAGAGGGGGAGCTGATGGGAGCGCTGTTGTGCTCCCCCTCTCTAATGGAGAGGGGGCTGGGGGGTGAGGCTTTCCAGAAACGCCTTCTTGACAAACGTACATACCAGTTCGACAGGTGTTCATCCACAAAGTCTTCAATGGCCCGGCAGGCTTTCGTTACATCATAATCGTCCATGGCCGCGCGGTATTCCGCTACCAGGGAATAGAGCTTGGAGATCACCCAGCGGTCCAGTTCGCTGCGCTTTTCGTACGGAAACACGTTGAATTCATCGTGCTTGAACCCGTCGAGGTTGGCGTAGAGCGCAAAGAAGTTGTAGGTGTTGTACATCGTCCCGAAGAGCTTGTTGCGCACTTCGAGGATGCCCGATGTGTCGAATTTCAGGTTATCCCAGGGGTTGGCGTTCGACATCATGTACCACCGGGTGGCGTCGGCCCCGAATTCGGAAAGTGTATCGAAGGGATCCACCACATTGCCCTTGGATTTCGACATTTTTTCGCCGTTTTTATCCAAAACCAGGCCGTTGGACACGACATTTTTAAACGCCACAGAATCGTACACCATGCCCGCAATGGCGTGCAGGGTATAGAACCATCCGCGTGTTTGGTCTACGCCTTCGGCAATGAAAGTAGCCGGATACGACACGTCAAAAGGCGCCTTGAAGGGCTTTTCGTCGCCGTTTTTCAGTTTTTCATAATCCAGACCCCATTGTGCATAAGGCATGGCGCCGGAGTCGAACCACACGTCGATGAGGTCGGTTTCCCTGCGCATCGGCCTTCCACTGGGGGATACCAGCACCACCTCGTCGATGAATGGCCGGTGCAGATCGGCCTCACCCCCCAACCCCCTCTCCATTGGAGAGGGGGAGCTGCCAGGAGTAACGCTGTACTCCCCCTCTCCAATGGAGAGGGGGTTGGGGGGTGAGGCCAAAAATTCGCGTATCTTATCCAATACCTCATTGAGGTTTTTCATAACCTCCTGATTGGTAAATCTAATAACGCTGAAACCAACATTATTTAAGTACGCGGTTCGAGCCTGATCGAACTCAACTTGTTCTGGGGTGCCATGATATTCGCCATCTACCTCAATTACTAATTTTGCCGGAATACATGCAAAATCTGCGATAAAGGTTCCGATTTGATGCTGTCTGCGGAATTTATAATTGTCTAATTGCCGGTTCCTCAGGGCCTGCCAAAGTAAGTCTTCTGCTTCTGTTGGATTCTTACGGTTGTCCCGGCCATAGGATTTTAGGATATCCCAAAACTTCTTATCTCCTGTAAAGACATATTTTTCCAAAGTAGGCTCGTCATCCGTCAGTACACCCTTGTAAGGGTTTGATTTCATGAATCCAGCTTTTACCGACTTTTCAATCTCGGCATTTAATTCCATTACAGAACCGATGCAGATTTCTTCCTCACCGTCGTCTGTACGCCAGATAGGAAGCGGGATACCCCAATAGCGGGAACGCGAGAGGTTCCAGTCCTGCAGGTTGTCCAGCCACTGACCAAAACGACCCGTGCCGGTGCTTTCCGGTTGCCAATTGATGGTGCGGTTGAGTTCTGCCAGGCGCTCCTTGGCCGCCGAAGCGCGCACAAACCAGGAGTCCAGCGGATAGTACAACACCGGCTTGTCGGTACGCCAGCAATGCGGGTAGTTGTGTTTGTATTTTTCAATTTTGAAGGCCTTGTTGTCTTCTTTCAAGCGCAGTGCGATCAGCAGATCGGTGGGTTTGAAGTCTTTATCGGCCTGTTCTTCTTTGGAATAGTATTCGGCTTTCACGTAACGGCCGCCGAATTCCGGCACTTCTTCCACGAATTTACCCTGCCTATCAACCAGCGGCCAGGGCAGGTCGGCGTTTTTGTCGTTGGGCAACCCGATAAACGGAATACCTGCTGCTTTGCTGGCCCGGAAGTCGTCGGCGCCAAAGTACGGGGCGGTATGCACCACGCCGGTACCGTCTTCGGTGGTTACCCAGTCGCCCGGGATCACGCGGAAGGCATTGGCCTCGAGTTCGGGTGTGGAAGCGGCCGGGGTAGGGAGCAATTGTTGGTAACGAACACCTACGAGGTCCTTTCCTTTGATGCCGTCTTTGGCTATTGTATAAGGCAGTTTTTTATCGCCCACTTTAAAATCCCCGAGTGGCTGATTTTCGTCGGCGGCGTTGAAGTAGCCGGATACGCGGGCTTTGGCGAGCACAATGCTCACGGGGGCGCCAGTGTACGGGCTCAGAGTTTTGATTTTTACGTAATCGATGTTTGGACCCACGGTAAGCGCCACGTTGGACGGCAGTGTCCAGGGCGTGGTGGTCCAAGCCAGGATGCGTACATCTTCATCAGCCGAATCGAACAGGGAAGCGGAGGCTTCATCGTGTTTCAATTTGAACATGGCCACTGCCGAGATGTCGGTTACTTCTTTGTAAGTACCCGGCATATTCAATTCGTGCGTACTCAGGCCGGTACCTGCGGCCGGGCTGAATGGCTGGATAGTGAATCCTTTGTACAGGAACGACAAGCCATCGGCGGTTTTTTTGTTGTACAGACGCTGAAGTAAGTACCAAACCGTTTCGATGTATTCGTTTTCGAACGTGATGTAGGGGTTATCCAGATCGGCCCAGTAACCCATGCGGATAGTGAGGTCGTCCCAGAGGTTTTTATACCGCATCACTGTTTGGCGGCAGGCGGCGTTGTATTCCTCTACCGTTACTTTTTTGCCGATATCTTCTTTGGTGATGCCCAGTTCTTTTTCCACCTGAAGCTCGATGGGCAGGCCGTGGGTATCCCAGCCGCCCTTGCGTTCTACGCGGAAGCCTTTGAGGGTATTGTAACGGCAAAAGAGGTCTTTTACGGTACGAGCCATCACGTGGTGGATGCCGGGTTTACCGTTGGCAGAAGGCGGACCTTCAAAAAACACGAAAGCATTATTTTTCGGGCGTTGATTGACCGAATGCTCAAAAATCTTTTCGTTCTCCCAAAATTGGCGCACTTCAGCGTCGATGGCGGGGAGATTCAGGTGTTTGAATTCGCGATACATATCTGTGAGTGGATGGAGTCTGATGTTAAACTCAAGACCCCGCTCGGCGCACACCGGGCGGGGTCTCGTGTTCTTCCAACAACAGTACCTCGTCAGGTGTGCTTACACTGCCGAATAATAATGTTGATGGAAATTATAGGTTGAAACATGGTGCAAAGGTAAGAATAAATTCGAATTTTCAATTCCCTGTTACCGACTGTTAATTTATCCTTTCTATCAAAAATTTAAATTATTTCTCCCCATTCCCAATTATGTTTGCCCCATCACATGCAAACACCCGATCCTAACCCATTATGGCATATCATTGCCAATCCGGCGGCCCGCAGCGGCGCCATGGGCCGGCACTGGCCTGATGTAGAGCGCCTGTTGCAGGATCTGGGCTTTGCTTACTCTGTCCAATTCACGCAACATCGCGGCCACGCTGCCAGGTTAATTGAAGACGTATTGCTCAAAGGGGGGCGGTATATTATGGGCATTGGCGGCGACGGCACCAACCATGAACTGGTTAATGGCTTGTTCAGTCAGACCTTTGTGCCGCCCGCAGAAGTGTATTACACGTTGTTGCCTTTTGGTACCGGCAACGATTGGGCACGTGAGCACGGCATTCCCGTAGATCCCCGCCGTAGACTGGAGCAGTTAAAACTCGGACAAGTACGTTTTCAGGATATAGGTCAGGTGCAGTACCAGCGCGATGGCCAAACGCATTCCCGGTATTTCGTGAATGTGGCGGGTATGGCGTACGATGGGTTTATAGGCCAAAAACTCACCGAAAATCCCGCCCGAAACAAAGTACACTACCTGCTCAAAGTAGCCCAATACCTTAATGCCTACAAACTCAGCAAAGCCAGGATAATTTTCGACGGGAAAACGGTGGAAGATTATTTCTATACCATCAATATTGGCCTTTGCCGATACTCTGCCGGTGGCATGCAACTCGTGCCTCATGCTGTACCCGACGACGGATTATTTGCCCTCACCTTCGCCCGTAAACTCTCCAAACTGGAGGTCTTGCTGCAAACACCCCGTTTCTACAACGGAACCCTGCTCAGTCATCCACGGATAGAAGGACACCAGGCCCGGCATATCCGGGTGGAACATATTGACGATGTGCCCACCCTGCTCGAAGCCGACGGCGAATACCTGGGAGAAACACCTGTGGAATTCCTTATTTTGGAAAAGGCGCTAAGGCTGGTGGCGTAGGCGGAAAGGCGTTTTTACCACTAAGACACAAAGGCGCGAAGAGGGTGACTCAAAAGTAACTTTTACCGCAGAGGCGCGGAGACGCAGAGGTTTAAATGATTGATTTTCAATCCCTCTGCGTCTCCGCGCCTCTGCGGTAAAAATAAATCAGCGACTTTTGAGACAACCCCTTAGCACCTTTTACCTGGTAACCACCAGTTTTTTGGCGCTGATAACTTTACCATTTGAACGGAGGTAACCTACATAAACACCTCGTGGAACATCCTGTAAATCAAGAGATTCTTCGTGTCGGCCGAAGCCTTTGAAGGATTTACGGATAATTTGTTTGCCGGTTAAATCGCAAATAATCACCTCTGCCTGCTGATTGGATTTGAGGTTTTCCACCCGCATAAAAGCCTCACCGGATGCCGGATTTGGACTGATGTTGAGGCTGGGCTGCGCATAACCGTTCGGGGTAAAGGTGCTGGAATTTTGACCCAATTTGAGCGAATCCAAAGGGAAAGTATGGATACTCCGGGCAAAAGTACCGGCCACCAGGGTTTGCTGCGCCGGATTGATTTCCAGATCATACACCGGAACAATGGGAATGCCGGTACCCAGGCGCTCCCAATGCAGTCCACCGTTGGTGGTGCCATACACGCCGCCATCGGTGGCAGCAAAAATGACACTGTCCTGGTGCCCGGGCAATATCACCAGATCATTCACTGCCAGGTTGGGTAAATCGCCGGAAACAGAAATCCAGTTAGCGCCAAGGTCGTCAGACCTGTGAATGCGTGGCACAAAATCATTGCTTTTATATCCTGTTTGACTCACAAAAATCCGGTTCGGATCGGCTGGCGACGCTTTTACCGAAGACACATAACGGTCTGGCAAACCCGCTGAAATATTGGTCCAGTCTGATGTGTTTGGATTGCCGCGCCACACATTGGCATCTGTGGTGCCTACCAGCAGCAGATTGGGATCCAACGGACTTTCATGCAGGGTGGTAATGGTGTGGAAACGCGACCCGAAAATAATACCATCTGTTAGGTCATCGCTGATCGGAACCCATTCCGGCAAATGTCCTTCGCTCCGGTAAATCCTGTAAGTACCGGTGTACATCACATTGGCATCGTGCTGACTAATAGCATATTGCATATCCCAATGCCGGCGGTCTTCTCCATCAATACCGTTGGTTGCCGGATCAAAATTGCCGCCATCGGTGGTACCGTATATAGAGCCGTTTTGAAATTCGTAATAGAAAATATTAGGGTCAGTGGGGTGGAATACGGCCTGAAAACCATCGCCGCCAAATACCGGAAGCCAGCTGTTTAGCAGGCTTGCATTTCCCACACTGGTGCCGTTATCCTGCGCACCTCCATAATACAAATCGGATTGATGGGGATTTACCGCTACCCGATAAAACTGGGTGGTTGGAATATTCTCTGCCCGTTCCCAGCTTTGGGCATTGTCCAAAGATCGATAGAGTCCGCCATCTGTGGCCAGCAGGTATTGTTGCGCCCCGAGAAATGCCAGGTCGTGGTGGTCGGCATGAACGCCTTGTCCGAAACCAGCAGCCAGTTGCCAGGTTTCTCCACCATCGAGGGAGCGATAGCTTTGAACTCCGAGCAGCCAAATATCCAGAGCATTAAACGGGTTGACCCTGATTTTGCCAAAATACCAGGCAAAATTGCTTTGAAACCCGTAATCAAGTCCCTGACAAGGGTTTTCATTCCAGGTTTGTCCGGCGTCAAATGATTCAAACAATCCGGCAAATTCCAGGCTGGTATTGACGTAAGAGGCAAACAAATGATTTTCGTTAAATGGATCCATCGCAAGTCCTATACGACTGAAATCGCCATCAGGAAGTCCACCTGCCAGTTTATTCCAGGTATTACCGCCATCTGTAGATTTCCAGATGCGGGCATTTTCGCCGCTTACCACACTCTCCTGATTGTTGCGGATACGATCCCAGGCTGCTGCGTAAATGGTATTGGGATCCAGGGGAGACATCATCATATCAATAATCCCGGTTTGATCGCTGATGAACAATTTTTGCTGCCAGGATGCGCCAATACTGGTGGTTTTATACACCCCCCGGTCGTTATTTCGTGCAAATGGAAGTCCCATAGCGCCTATGTAAAGCGTATTGGGGAATTGTGGGTTGAGTACTATTTTTGAAATAATACGTTGACTTTCAAGTCCCAAATGCTGCCATGTGTTGCCATTATCCAGACTACACCAAAGTCCGTCGCCAATAAAAGGGTAACCACTGATATTGGGATCGCCGGTACCAACGTAAACGATGTTATTATTGGGATCAATTTCAATATCCGAAATTGACAGATAGCCCTGATCATCAAACACAGGCGCCCAGTTTTGTCCACCATCAGAGGTTTTCCAGACACCACCATGCGAGTATCCAATGTAGATGGTGTTGGGTATATTGGGATGAATTTCTACCGTATTGATACGTGCGCCTATGTTGGCCGGACCTTCCAATTGCCAGGGAGCGCCAAAACCTTTGATGCCATCGCGCGACTGGGCGCTTTGTCTGGCGGATTTCAATGCATCGGTGTATGTTTTTACATCAGGGGTAAAGTCGGGCCAATCGCGCAGGGCGAAAAACCATTCCGCGGGGCGAAGGTTGGCGCTGTCCTTTTTTTCTTCCTGCGGTTCGATCGGAATCGTTTGCTGCGGAGGCGTTTGTTGTACGTTTTTTAATAAAAAATACAAAAAGCCCAGTACTGCAGCACCAAGTACAAAAAGATTGCGGGCAGGGAATGCCGATCGGGACTGACGTTGAAACATACGGAGTAACTGATTGAATTGGTTGCCGCGAAGATACAACCTATTGTGCGGCTACCTGACCTCAAATGTTGGGCATTGACTGTACGCGTCAGATTAACAGGTGCGGAAGCTTTATCGCCGAGGCGCAGAGTATATCAGCCTCGGTGGTAAAAAACACTCACCCACCCAAACGCCTGTTTCACACGACCAAAGGCACCAATTATCATATTGGATGAATTTTCGCCAACCTCCCCGGGCCTGGCCGGCGTCTTTCCTGACAACAGCGCACAATAACCATTTCCATACATATGCAAAAATTACTCCTTTCCTTCGCTATTGGGCTTTTGCCCACGCTGCTGGCAGCCCAGCAGCCATGCTCTAATCCACAATCGAGCATAGACCTTAACGGGAACAACGTACGCGGAAGAATCCTCAACGGCGGCGATTTGTTTACCGACCTTCAATCCGGTCAATTCATCCCAAATCCGGATCCGTTGAGCAATTCAGAGCCTTCTACCATTTACGCTGCCGGACTTTGGATAGGCGGGGTAGATGGTGGCGTCAACCTTAAACTGGCTGCTACGGATTACCGAAGTAACAACAGGTATGATTACGCAGCAGGGCCTTTGAATCCGGACGGTATAACCGACAATACAACCTGTTCAAACTGGGATCGTCACTTCCGGGTAACTGATGACGAAATTGTGGCTTTCCGGGCGGCTTTGCCCATGAGTGCTTCTGCATTAAAAACACAATTTCCTGGCATTGCTGGTTGGCCCGGGGTAGGGAATCCTTACTTCCAGGATATAAACGGCTTCACACTTCCGTTCAGTGATCAGGCACTTGCACCATTTTATGATGAGGACAATGATGGCCTGTACAACCCTCTGAATGGCGATTACCCCGCAGTTCTGGTACGTGGCATGGCGCCTTTTGTTCCATCCGAGATTGTATGGAATGTTTTTAACGACCATAAAGGAGGTGGCCCACATTCCAGCAGCGGCGGGAAACCCCTTCAAATGGAGATTCGGCTAACCTCCTGGACTTTCGACTGCCCCAATGAACCCGTGTTAAATAACACCATTTTTACGGCTCATAAATTCATCAACCGGGCCACGGATGTCTGCGATTCCACTTTTGTGGGCATTTGGGCAGATATTGACCTGGGTTGTTATCTCGACGATTATGTAGGCAGCAACCCGGATCTGAATACCATTTTTGCCTATAATCAGGATGCCATCGACGGGCAGCCAGGCGCTAACTGTCAGGGGACACCTACTTTTGGCGACGCCTCTCCTGTTCAAACCATCACATACCTGAACCGGCCGCTTGATAAGTTTATCGTGGCCAACGGCAACATTGGCGGTTCGCAGCCTCCAGGCACGGTTGAGCCACAAACACCGGCAGAATATTACAATTACCTCACCGGACGTTGGCGCGACGGCACTCCGCTTACACAAGGTGGAAATGGTTATGGTGGCACTACTCCGGTGGATCATCATTTTCCGGACGATCCGGCGGATCCTAATGGCTGGAGTATGTGTTCGACCCTGTTGCCCCAGGGTGATTACAGGTTGATCAGCTCATCAAAAATTGGACTTTTACAGCCGGGCCAGGTAGAAGAATTGGTGCTTGCCTGGGCCTTCCACCCTGATCCAGACCTGCCTTGTGGTTTGGGTACAGCCATGGCCGACGTACAAACGCTGCAAAATATTTACAATGATGGCTTCGACAAAGTATGCTCTGCCTTGAATACCTCCTTGCTTTCGGAAACAAGCATTAGTCTTACGCCCAACCCTGCCTCTGATCAGGTAGTTGTTTCTTTTCCCAACCATACGCCTGAATCCATCCGCATTTTCGATGCTCAGGGTAAAATGGTACGGGAAATCAGCGCCGGATTGGGAAGCGCTCAAAACACGGTTTCCACAGCCGGTTTGCCTGCCGGACTTTACACGCTTCAATGGAATGGAAAAGCGGGCGTAGCGTCCCGCAAATTGGTGATTATGCGTTAGATTTGAGATGGAACGTGTCTTTTATGCCCGGTCAGAACGCTGGCCGGGCATTATTTTTTAGATAGCACCGGGATATTTTACCTTTGAACCATGATTACTCCGGAAGCTTACTACAATCTGGTGAAGGACACCTTTCGCCAACATGGACGGGCAGATATAGCACAGGATCAGATGGCCTATATGCGCAATCAATTTGAGTTTTTTGGCCTGAAAATGCCGCAGTGGACCCTGCATACTAAAGCCATCCACACCGAACAGGGCATACCGCAAGGTGAGGAATTATACCAATTGGTAAGGCTGTGTTTTGAGGATGAACATCGCGAAATGCACTATTTCGCGCTTGAAACCTTGCAAAAAACCTTGAAAAAACAACCGGCAAACTGCATTGATTTCCTGGAAGAACTCATCTGCACCCGCTCCTGGTGGGATACGGTAGATTGGATCAACAAGCTGGTGGGAATACATTTCAAAAGATTTCCGGAACTCATACAGCCCACCGTAGCGAGATGGATGGATTCCGGAAATTTCTGGCTGCAACGGGTGTGCATGATTTTTCAGCTGACGTACCGCGAAAAAACCGACGAAGTCCTGCTCTTCGACTGTGTGCGCAAACTGGCCACGTCCAAAGAGTTTTTCCTGCAAAAAGGTGCAGGCTGGGCTCTCCGGCAATACGGCAAAACCCGGCCGGAAGCCGTTCGGGAGTTTCTGGCTAAAAATCCGGTTTCAGCCCTCACCAAAAGGGAGGCCCTGAAGAGTCTTAAACCCGGGTAATCTTGGCGCCAATGGCATTCAGGCGCGTATCAATGTGCTGATACCCGCGGTCTATCTGGTGCACATTGTGGATAATACTCTTGCCTTTAGCCGATAATGCTGCAATCAACAATGCCTGTCCGGCGCGAATATCCGGAGAGGTCATTTCAATGCCCCGAAGCGGATACTTGCGGTCCAAACCAATAACAGTGGCCCGGTGAGGATCGCACAGGATAATCTGGGCGCCCATATCAATGAGCTTATCGGTAAAGAACAGGCGGCTCTCAAACATTTTCTGGTGCACAAGTACACTCCCGCGCGCCTGCGTGGCCGTAACCAGAATGATCGACATCAGATCCGGGGTAAAACCGGGCCAAGGCGCATCATAGATGGTCATGATGGAGCCGTCAATGAACGTATGGATCTCGTAGTGCTCCTGAGCCGGAATGTACAGATCGTCGCCGCGGCGCTCAATCTGAATGCCCAGTCGTTCAAAAGTGTAGGGTATGATGCCCAGGTGTTCTACACCCGCATTTTTGATCGTGATTTCGCTCTGCGTCATAGCCGCCAGCCCAATGAACGATCCGATTTCAATCATGTCTGGAAGGCAGCGGTGCTCGGTGCCGCCCAGGTGTTGCACGCCTTCAATGTGCAGCAGGTTGGAGCCAATGCCCTGAATATTGGCGCCCATGCGCTGAAGCATGCGGCAAAGTTGCTGCACATAAGGCTCACAAGCGGCGTTGTAGATGGTAGTTCTGCCTTTGGTCAACACAGCTGCCATGATCACATTGGCCGTTCCGGTAACGGAAATTTCGTCCATGTGCAGGTAGGTGCCTTGCAGGCCCCCGGCCGGTTGTTCTACGTAATAGATGTCTTTTACCTCGTCGTACTTAAACTCCGCACCCAGTTTCTGGAATCCCAGGAAGTGCGTATCGAGTCGGCGGCGGCCAATTTTATCACCTCCAGGCTTGGGCAGCGTAGCGCGTCCAAAACGGGCCAGCAAGGGACCAATGAGCATCACCGAGCCGCGCAGGCGCTGGGCATCACGCATGAATTCGTCGGATCGCAGGTAATTAATGTCTACCGTACCGGCACAAAACCGGTATGTATCCGGCGCCAGTTTTTCCACCGTTACGCCGAGTCCGCGCAATAACTCAATCAGTTTATTGACGTCCAGAATGTCCGGCACATTGGTGATGGTTACCGGATCATCGGTAAGCAGTACAGCAGATACGATTTGCAGCGCTTCATTTTTAGCGCCTTGTGGGTGGAGTTCTCCTTTCAATGGCTGTCCGCCAATGACTTCAAAGCTGTCGAGTTGCATGTATGAACAGATGGTTAGACCAGGATTTTATTGGGAAAGGCGGGTAAAGGTAGAGAGGCTGTGGCATTTGCCATACGGAATGATGCGCTCCGGCCCCTGGGAGAGAAAAAAAATTAAAAAATGATGTTTAATTTGTCTATGATTTTTATTTTGAGTACAGCTTAGTATTTAGAATACAGAATCATTTTTTAACCAAAAAACCTGTTATAGCACTGCCATAATGCAGTTATTCAAAATTTTAGACTAATCAAAAGCGCAGATTCGAATGATTATCCCCACATTTGCCAGCTTTCAATAGCCGAATGAAGACAATTCTTATCCACCTTTTAAACTGTCTATCTGTATGAAAAAACTCAACAATCTGCTCCTCATTGCAATGCTCATGCTTATGAGCGCAACCACCTGGGCACAGGGTACTCTGATGGGTACTGTCACCGACGACAATGGCGAAGCGCTCGTAGGCGTCTCAATTGGCGCCGTTGGTACTGGCAAAAGCACCTCCACCGACGTCAATGGCAAATACACCTTGTCGCTGCCAAAAGGCGCTTACCAAATCAATTTTGCCTACACAGGGTATGTTCCGGTTTCCAAAGCTGTTACCATTTCAGATGGTAGCATGACGCTGGACATTACCATGGAGTCTTCCGATAATACACTGGAAGAAGTTGTAATCAGCACTGGTAGCCGCAATACCCAGCGCACCATTACAGATTCTCCACTGCCTATTGATATTTTCTCTTCAGCCGATTTACGTGCCACGGGACAGCCTTCTTTCGACCGGGCACTTACCTACCGCGTGCCATCATTCAACTCCGTACAAACGCCGGTAAACGATGCCACTTCGTTGCTCGACCCATATGAAATTCGGAACATGGGCCCGAGCCGCACCCTGGTACTCATCAATGGCAAACGCAAAAATGCCAGCTCTCTGGTGTATATTCAAACCTCACCGGGTCGTGGTGAAGGCGGCGCCGACCTTTCTGCCATTCCCGCAGATGCTATCAAGCGCGTGGAAATCCTGCGCGACGGCGCTTCTGCCCAGTATGGTTCAGATGCTATTGCAGGGGTAATGAACGTGATCCTGAAGGATCGTTATGAGTATGGTTCTGTTACCCTCAACACCGGTATCACCAGCAAAGGCGACGGTGAAATGATTGGCCTGTCTATCAATAACGGAGCCAACTTCGGCGAAAAAGGTTATATAAACTACACCGCAGCACTCTCTTACTCTGCCTTGGCAAACCGCCCCGGCGATGTGGATAGAACTGGAGAGTTTAATGACTTTCTGTTTACCAGCCCGGATAATTATAAAAATTATCTGGACGCCAATGGCAACCTTGGAGGTCAAAGCCTTGATGGTTTAACTGAAGATCAGATCAATGCCGCGTTTTCCAATTTCATGAGTACTCAGGAGTATACGGATCGCCTTAATCAGATCAATACAGACAACGCTGCAGGACAAACTCAGGTAGATGAATACCTGCGTCGCTACCCGGATGCCAGAAACGTGAACGGCGACCCGGAAAAAGCTTCCGGCCGTTTCCTGATCAACGCCGGTATTCCGGTGGGCGAAAATGCCGAGATCTATGGTAATGCTGCTTATGTGTACAAAAAAGTAAACAGCTTTGCCAACTTCCGTACCCCATACTGGCGCGGTCCGGAAAACAACCCGTATGCCGTATTGGCAGCAGCTGAAGGAAAAGCGTACGATGGCTACGGCCCAACTTTTGAGGGCGACTTGACCGACTACAATGCAACTGTAGGTTTGCGTGGCGAGAAAAATGGCTGGAACTCAGATCTCAGCTTCACTACAGGAAGCAACCAGCAGTTGTACACCGTAAACAACTCCCGCAACCGCGACCTGGGCCTGAACTCTCCGCTTACGTTCAAACCCGGCGGTTATGCATTCAGCCACAATGTGATGAACATCGACATCTCCAAAATGCTGGTTGACAACCTGAATTTCTCTCTGGGTTCCGAGTTCCGTCAGGAAACCTACGAAATCATTCAGGGCGATACCGCCTCCTACGTGGGTGGTGGCGCCGACTCTTTCCCGGGCACACGCTCCAACAACGCCAGTAAAAACTCCCGCAACAACATTGGCGGATATGTTGGTCTGGCATACGATATTACCGAAGACTTCCTGATTGACGCAACGGTGCGTACAGAGCGTTATAGCGATTTTGGCAACACTTTCGTATATAAAGTGAGCTCCCGCTACAAACTGCTGGACGACAAACTGACACTTCGCGCTTCTTACTCAACCGGTTTCCGCGCTCCACAGCTGCACCAGATTTACCTGCAGATTGCCCAGCAAAGCTTCGTGCCTGGCCAGGGTATTCAGAACAAGGGTATTTTCAACAATGCCAGCCCACAGGCTAAGTTGCTGGGTATTCCCAAGCTGAAACCGGAAGAATCTACCAACTTCACAGCAGGTATCGGATTGAAGCCAAACAGCAACCTGAACATCACGCTCGACTACTACAATATTGCTGTAGACGATCGCATCATTCTGGGTTCTGAAATTACGGCTACCGGCAATGCAAACAATGCACTTGACCAGGTACTTACTGCCAACGGCATCGTAGCGGCCAGCTTCTTCACCAATGGTATCAATACCCGCACCAGCGGTATTGATATGGTAGTAAGCTACCGCAATGTGAACGCAGGTTCCGGTAAACTGGGCTTCAACCTGGCAGCCAACTATGTGCTGTTCAACAAGCTCTCCGGCGCTAAAAGCGTGAGCGATTATGAAGAAAACGATGGAAAAGCCACCAATTATCAGGACTACTCCAGCCTGCCAAACGGCGACGTAATCAACCCAAAACTGATTGCGGATGCCGGAAAGAGCGTGTTTGACTTCACGCAAGAGGCACTGTTGCTCAGCTCCCGTCCACAGTACAAAGCTATTTTGGGTATTGACTATGCCGTAGGCAAGGTTAATGTTGCCCTGAACAATACCCTGTTCGGCCCAACTACTTTCCGTCAGGCTGGTCTGGACCAGAATCTGAAAACGGTTTTCAAACCAGCCGTGGTAACCGACCTGAGCTTAAACTATCAGATTTCCAAAACACTGAGCTTTGGCATCAACGCCAACAACCTTTTCAACATACTGCCAAAATGGGAGTTGAAAGCGCGCAACTCAGCCGGTGAAGCCATTCTGGCCGACCCTGCACAGGTTAAAACTCAGTCCAATCTGATCACATTCAATCAGCGTTACGCCATTGTAACCTACGACGGCTCTCAATTCAGCCAGTTGGGTACTACTCTGGCTGCGAACCTGACAGTGAGATTCTAGGGAATGTCCAATAACCAATATCCAATGTCCAATGTCCAAGTGGGGCGGGTGTTTGGCGTCAGCACAGTTGTTTAATAACTCTCGCCTGAATGGTGTGTCATTTTGTGATCATTCGCCCATCAGGCGTTAACAATCAAACAAATGTGTCGACGCCAAACCCCCGCCCCACTTGGACATTGGACATTGGATATTGGTTATTGGACATTGAATATTGGTTTATTTCAAACGAACATCCCCATCAAAGCTCGTCACCTCAATTTTAGGCGCATTAGCTCCTGCGCCTTTGATTCTTCCTTTGATGGATATTTCATCTTCTTTTTCTTTGTAATACGTAGATTCAAGCTCGTTTTCAGGAAAAATAACCTTTGAATACTTCATTTCAGCACTCAACTCGTATTTCACAGAAGCAGGTATTGGAATGGATACCTCTGTGTATTTGCCGTTGAAGAGCATACCTTCAAAGGTGGCTCCTACATTGAGTACCTTAACTTCATCGTCAAATGATTGCTGAATCGACAGGTTTTTCCACAAGCCGCCTACGTTGTATTCTGTGTATTTGGTGTTGGTTGCGGAGAGCGTACCTACTTTGGCGATTTTCACCGCATCGTCGAACGACATGTCAAAATGCAGGCTATTGAGTTCCTGGAAAGAGAATTCAGAGTATTGGCTTTCAGTAATATGCACCTGTCCGGCATTGAGCGCTTCTACCTGGCTGTCGTAAAACTGACCATTGGCATTCCCCCAGTTGCCGCTGAACCTGAATTCCGAATATTTATCGCGCAGATTCAACTGTCCGCTCACCCCTCCAATTTTGTAGTTATCGTCAAAGCATTCGAGATTGAGTGCTTCGAGGTTTCCCAACTTAATCGCTGAGTACTTTGAGTTGACTTCCAAGCTTTTCCCGTCTCCAAAATTGATATTGGAATCATACAATTCGGCTTTACCCGAGGAAAAATTACCCACGGTTCCATTGCTGTATTTGCCATCCAGTTTCAGCTGTTCATAGTTGCCTGGCATATCTAGTTTGCCATCGAACAAAATGATTTCCAGGATTGCGGCGGTACCATCTTCCGTGCGGATGGTGGCGTATTTGTTTTCCAGGGTGGCATACTGGAGTTTAGGCACAAAAATTTCAAGCTGCATGTTAAAATCTTTGATGCCATGGAATTTTTGTCCGTTTTTAAATTTGATGGTACTACGGCCGTTAACGGTGTTCCAACAGTCGATCAGCTGAGAGGTTTGTACATCGAGTTTGTTATTGGGGGCTTCGTTGGTTGTAACATCAAACTGGTTGAGAAAATCCTGCAATTCTGTTTCATCCTTTCCTTTGGCTGAAATAGTGAGCACCACTTTGGTTTGTACACTGTTGCTTTTGCGCAGGATTAGGTCGCCGTAACGGTGAGACGCCCAGAGTGCCGTTTTACCATCGAAAACCTTTTCAACGCTGCGTTTTTTTTCGGTTTGAGCTGCTGCCGAGCCGAAAAAAAAGACAGCTAAAAACATCAAAATGAACCACTTAGATGTCGAGAGAGCGGCGTTTTTCTGTTTCATTTTTTCTTAGTTGTATTTGTTTGATAATGAGTTCGAGTATTCGAATTTTCTGCTCGTAGTAGTGCAGATATCTGGCGGCCGTTTTTTCATCTTTGGGTAAAGCCTGAAAATCAGCCATAAAATCCTGTTGTAATCGGTCGAGCTCTTCCAATTCTTTGGCTTCGAGCGGGAGCTGGGTATTGGCGGCCAACAAGGCATGCATCTGGGTTTCCTGCTCGCTTACCAGTTTCTGGTATTCAAGAGCTTTGTTGCGCCAGGGTTCAGGCAGTTCGGCTATGGGAATTTGTTCTACTGGCTGGTGTTTTGATTCACTCCACCAATAGCCAAGGGAGACCCCTGCGCCAAGCAACAGCAGCCCGAAAGCAATCCACCAAAAAGGTTTGCGCCACCAGGGCATCTTTTTTTCAGGCAGGGTAACAACGCCCGCCCAAATAGCCTGTGTATCAGGCATTTCCACCTCATCCATGGATTCCTGCAATGTCTTTATTCGTTTTTCCAATGCATCCATACGCGCTATGTGTTGGCAGTTTGAGGTAAATAACTTTTCAAAAGTTGTTTGGCCCGGCGGTACTGGGTTTTGGAGGTCGATTCCGTGATACCCAGCTGCAGGGCAATGGCCTGGTGACTCATTTGCTCAACAGCAAATAAGGTGAACACCACCCGTGCTCCGTCAGGCAGTTTTTTGATGGCAACATGAAGGGTTTCGGCGTCGAAATCCGGAAACGTATCCGTGGTTTCCGGTAGTTGTTCCAGCTGCTGGTTCAATTCCACAAATTGCAGCTGTTTTTTACTACGCAGCTGGTTCAGCGCAGTATTCACGATGATTCGTTTGATCCAGGTACCTATACCAGACTCCTGTCTGAAGGTGTGCAACTGTTGAAAAACCCTGGTAAATCCTTCCTGCAATACATCTTGCGCCTCGCCGGAGTGACCAAGAATCCTGATGGCGGTGTTGTACATCGCCGTAACATAACGGTGATATAGTTCAAACTGCGCCTGTTGGTTTCCTTGCAGGCAGCGAGCTATCAGTTCTTTTTCTGGTTGGGCAGACGACAAAGTGTAATAGGTGTTTATCCAGTAACATGATAAAGATGCAGGTATGCCTAAATAGTTGGAATTGACGTCAAAGTTTTTTTCTTTATACTATTGAACCTTAGTTTCAGAACTATATGGTTTTGAAAACCTATGGTATGTACACAAGTATCCTGTGTCTTAGCTCCGCACCAATCCCATGCTCAGGCCCCCGCCGTCTGCGAGGCAAGCCCGACCGAAGGGGATGGTCCCGACGTAAGGAGGGAGCGCCTTCTTTTTAACCGGCGGTACAGCACGATGATGCAAAAAAAGACGGTCCGCGGTTAAAAAGCAGCGCAATCCCCGTAGGTCGTTGGCTTTGCCGGAAAGACGGCCTTTTTTCTTTTGGTTACTTTTCTTTTTGGGCAAGCAAAAAGAAAAGTAACAATGCCAGACTGTTGAACTAATGTCAAATTACCAGGCATGATTAACCAATTATCTCACTACTTCTTGTTTGAGAGATTGCCAATATGATAACGAATCTAATGCCGGTGTACTGCACCTCCGCTCCTTAAATCCATTTTATGGCTACAAATATTTCCGGGGCGCTGCCCCTTAAAGCAACTTGTGTACATACCATAGGTTTTGAAACCCTACGAGGTTTAACCAAAATGCCCTGTAGTATGACTTTCCTTACACATCACACAGCTCCACCGCTTTGGCCAGCGAAGCCAGTTTATCCGGCGCGGTAGGTATAAATTCCTGGGCTACATAGCCTTTGAAGCCGGTTTCCACAATGGCGCGCATGATTGCTGGATAATATAATTCCTGGGTTTCGTCAATTTCATGCCGCCCCGGAACACCGGCAGTATGGTAATGCCCGAAAAAGGCGTGTCCTTCGCGTATGGTGCGGATTACATCGCCTTCATTGATCTGCATATGGTAGATATCGTACAGCAGCTTGAAATTTTCGGATCCGAGTAGTTTGCATAATTCAATGCCCCAGGCAGATTTGTCGCACATGTAATCCTTGTGGTCTATTTTGGAATTAAAGAGTTCCATTTGCAGCACCACCCCATGTTTTTCGGCTAGCGGGAGCAGCTTTTTCAGACCTGTAACGCAGTTTTTCAGGCCCGTTTCATCATCCATGCCATTGCGGTTGCCGCTGAAACAAATGAGGTTTTTATACCCGGCTTTGCCCACCAGCGGGATCATTTCCGAATAATTTTTCACCAACCGTTCGTGGTATTGCGGGTCGTTGAAGCCCTGGGTCAAGCCAATTTCTGCGCCATTGCACATGGACGAGTCCAGTCCGTGTTTTTTCAGCACGTCCCATTCCTTCGGGCCAATCAGGTCAATGGCGGAAAGTCCGATCTGTTTCCCAAACACGCAGAGTTCTTCCAACGTCAAATCGCCGTAGGTCCAACGGCAAACGGAATGACGGATATTGCCTTTGCGGACAAGCGGTGCGTTCGTCATGGTTTCGGCAGAAAATGATGGCCGGGCAAGCATGGCAGCCGTGCCGGCAGCGAGGGTTTTGAGTACGCGGCGACGAGTAGGCATAGCGGGTGAGATGGTTATTTTGCTGCCAAAGTACGAATGACATGGTTTTTTTTCACCGCAGAGACGCGGAGACGCAGAGGGAGGTTTTTTCCACCTCCGCGCCTCCGCGCCTCTGCGGTAAAAAACTTCACTCCGCGTCTCCGCGCCTCCGCGGTAAAAAAACCTCACTCCGCTCCTCCCGGAAAACGCACCGTAAACTCCGTGCCCACGCCTACCTGGCTGTTCACTTCAATATGGCCCTGGTGCAGGCGCACCACTCCGGCCACATAGTTGAGGCCAAGCCCGTGTCCTTTTACATCGTGTACATCTCCGGTGGGCACGCGGAAAAACTTGTCGAAAATCCGGTCCAGGTATGCCGCCGGAATACCCCGGCCCTGATCTTTTACCTTCAGCGTAAGTTGTCCGCAGGATTGTGCCAGCCGCACTTCGATTTTAGGCGATTCCAGGCTGTATTTGAGGGCGTTTTCCAGCAGGTTGTAGAGTACACTAACCAGATGCAGGCGGTCGCCAAGCAGGTTGAAATGCTGACCTGAAACGCTGAGTTTGACTTCTGCGCGGTATTTTTCAAATTGCAACTTCATGGCCGTAAGCACTTCTTCCACCAACGCCAGAAAATCAATGGGCTCCGTTTTCAGCTCCGGTTCACCCTGTTCAAAGAGCGACATGCGCAGCACTTTGTCTACCAGCAGAGAGAGTCGGTTGAGTTCCAGCTGACTGATGGCCAGGTATTCCTGTGTGCGTTCCGGGTTTTGCAGTGCATCAAAATTTTGCAGGGCTTCAATGGCTACGCTTACGGTTGAAATGGGCGTTTTGAGTTCATGCGTCATGTTGCGGATGAACTCGTTTTTGATTTCCGTAAGTCGCATTTGTTTGCGCAGGCTCTGATACACAAACAAAAATGCCAGCGCAACAGAGGCAAACAGCAGCAAGGAAAATGCTATTTGCGGGGCCATTTTGCGCAACAAATAGCCATTGAATTCACTAATCACGGCCCGCAAGCGCTCTCCGTTTACCACATCGGTATACTGTCCGGCCACAAAAGCGCCTTCAGGAATAGAATCGTTCAGGCTTGCCATTCGCCATTGCACCGGAAGTGCGGCAGATTGCATGGCCTCATTGAAAAATCGCTCCAAAGTTGGGCGCACAGGCGCGCTCCCTGATTCGCGCAGCGGCACTCCGGTGCTGTCTACACCAACAAATATGGACAAGGTGCCGGAAATTTCTTCCTGATCCGGCTCCGGCTCTTTGTTGAGCATGATTTTCATGTCCTGCACCTTTTCGCCCCGTAATTCCTGTATATCGTGGGTTACAAAGGCTTTTTCCTGCACAATGGCAAATACCCGCGCAGAGTCTTTGGCCGGTTGAGGATGTGGAGGTGCTGGCAATCGCAACGAAATACTCACTGCAGTATCTCCCTGTTGGGTGTCCCAGCGCCTCACCACCAGTTTATCAAACAAGCGACTCTCAATTCCACGCACTGCATTAACAAAAAGCAGATTGGTTTCCCGCCTCAGCGCTTCCTGCTCATCCTTATAGGTTTTATGCAAAAACAACCACAGAAATACCCCGAGCAGTATCATGCCCAAGGATAGTAAAACAATGGCAATATGGTGTCGCTGACGAAACATCTGCCTCAAAGGTACGTGCGAAAACACCCGCTCAAACAGGCTTTAACCTTAATTAAGGTTGTATCAAGGTTGGTTAACCCAGCCCCGAATGACCTTTGCAGCGGAAATGAATTACATGATTGAAGATTACATGAGTACATGATTGAAGAGGGAAGGCGCCCGGCATGGCATCCGTTCAAATCCCAGACTCGGAGCCCCCCCTCTTCAATCATGTACTCATGTAATCGTCAATCATGTAATTCCTCCTATTTACACTCACTCACTCATTATACAATGAAAAAAATTCTGTTTCTCCTGTTTTTCGCTCCTTTCCTGGGCATAGCCCAGAACACAGAGGGCTCTGTAACCTACACCGAAACCATTAAAATGAAAATCGAGGCGCCGGAAGGCATGGACGAGGCGGAGTTCCGCAAAATGGTGCCTTCTGAACAAAAAGCTTCCAAATTGCTGGTATTCAAAGCCAACGAATGCCTGTACACCGATGCACCTGATCAGGCGCCCGGAGGTACGGATGTAACCTTTAATTCCAACAACGACGATGGCGGCGAGGTGCGTATGGATTTCAAAATTCAGCGCCCGGAAAACAAACAATACCGCGATATCGAAAACGGCAAACGTATTGAAAGCACCGAGTTTTTTGGTCGCTTTTTCCTCATCAAAGAGGAACCCAAACGCATGAAATGGAAAGTAACCGCCGAGCAAAAACAAATTGCCGGTTACTCCTGCCAAAAAGCAATTCTGCAAGACACCTCACGTCAGGTAGAAGCCTGGTTTACAGCTCAAATTCCGGTTTCTGTTGGCCCCGGCGAATTTGCCGACCTGCCTGGCCTGATCCTCGAACTCAGCATGGCCGGCGGCGACCGCACGGTGGTAGCCGACAAGGTGGAATTGAAACCTGTTGATCCGAAAATGATCGAAAAGCCCAGCAAAGGCAAAACCGTTACCCGCGAAGAATTTACCAAAATCCGCGACGAAAAACTCAAGGAAATCGGCGCAGAACCCGGCGGCGGCGGAACAATGAAGGTGATTATCCGGAATTAAGACGGCCTACGGTGGACGGTGGACGGCCTACGGTGGCGGGATAAAGTGAGAGTCTCACTCTGAGTGAGACTCTCACTTTATCCCGCTCTCCAATCAATCAACAAAAAATTAAGCCATGAAACGCATATTCTACATAACACTCCTCCTTCTCGCCCCACTCTGGCTGAATGCCCAAAATATTCAGCTGGAAGGTATAGTAACCGACACCTCCGGCATGGCGCTTCCTGCGGCCAATGTGGTGTTGCTGGATGCCAAAGACTCGCTGTTTGTGGTGTACGCACTCACCGACGCGCAAGGCCATTTCACCCTCAAACGCGTGGAAACCGGCAAATACCTGCTGCAGGTAAGCTATCTGGGGCACCGACACCACTGGCAGGCACTGCAAGTTCAGGGCGGACAAACCAAAATCGACCTGGGCAATATCCGGATGGAACCAGCCTCCACACTGCTCAACGACGTGGAAGTAACCGCCGAACGCGTGCCACTCACCATGAGCCGCGATACCCTGGAGTACAACGCACAGGCGTTCAAGACTCAACCCGGCGCCGTGGTGGAAGACCTGCTCAAAAAATTACCCGGCATCCAGGTACAGCCCGACGGTACCATCAAAGCCCAGGGTAAAACCGTACAAAACGTATTGGTGGAAGGCAAAGAGTTTTTTGGCAACGATCCCAAAATTGCTACCAAAAACCTGCCCGCCGATGCCGTGAACAAGGTGCAGGTGTTTGACAAAAAATCGGAAGCCGCCGAATTTACTGGCATTGAAGACGGTCGCGATGAACGCACCATTAACCTTAAACTGAAGGACGACAAAAAGCAGGGTTATTTTGGCAAAGCCAATATCGGGGCAGGCACGGAAGGGCGTTATGAAGGCAATTTTAATGTAAACCGATTTGGTCGAAAAACCCAGATGTCGGCCCTGGGTATGGCCAATAACAACAACAACCAGGCTTTTTCCTTCAACGATTACATCAATTTCATGGGTGGTCTGGGCAATTTCATGAGCGGTGGCAGTGGCGGCGGTCGCATGCGGCTTTCGTTCAACATCGAAGACGGTGGTATGCCCATGGGGCCTGGATTAGACCGCGGCTTTACCGAAAGCTGGGCCGGTGGCGCTAATTTCAATACAGACTTTTCCAAACGTACGTCCCTGAGTGCCAACTACTTCTACAACAGGATTGAAAACGATCTGGAACGCAACAGCAACCGGATCAACACCCTGGGCGACAACGCTTTTAATTCTACCGAAACGGAAGACCGGCTCAACCGAAACGCCAACCACCGCCTCAACCTTACCCTAAAACACAAGCTGGACTCGTTTCAAAACCTTACCTTCCGCTCCCGCCTAAGTATGAACGACGGCCTGTTTAAGAGTCTGGGCCAAACGGCTACCTTCAACACAGAAGGTGTGGCGGAAAACCGCGGTACCCGGGATTACTACACCGATGGCCAAACCTACCGGGGCGATGCCAGCCTGACCTGGCGTCGTCGGTTTGGGAAAAAAGGCCGGGCGCTGGTAGCCAACGCCAATGCCAATTTTGGCAACGATCAGCGAAACGGCAACCTGGGCTCTCTGAACGAATTTCTGCAACTAAGCCCGCCGGAAAGTTTTGCCGTAAACCAGCGCCAGGTCTACACCGACGATGCCAACAACTACGGCGGCTATCTGGCCTACACCGAGCCCCTGGGCAAACGTCGTTACCTGGAAACCCGCGTAGAACACCAGGAATACGCCAACAATACCAACAAAAATTTCTACGACCGCATTACCACCCCCACGCCCGGCGAGGTGTTCAACCCGCTGCTAAGCAGCCAGTTCAAACGCGATTACAGCTACGACCGGGCCGGGCTGAACCTAATGCAGAACCGCGAAAAATACAACCTGACCCTCGGCGCCGCAGTCCAACATTCCCAGCTGGATGGCGTGGTGGCAGGATTGGAAAATCCCATCAGTCGGGGCTTTACCCGGGTATTGCCCAGCGCTTTTTTCAATTACGACCTGAAAACGTCCCGGCATATCAACCTGGAATACAATACCAGTTTGCGCGAGCCTACCCTGGAACAACTACAACCCGCAGTAGACAACTCAGACCCACTCAATGTATATGCCGGGAACCCCGATCTGAAACCGGAATATGCGCACAACCTGATGACCAGCTTCATGAACTTCGATCAGTTCAATATGAGCAGCTTTTTTGTATCGTTGAGCGGCACGTATACAACGGATCGCATCACCAATGCCGCCCTGGTCGACAGCCTTTTCCGGCGCAGCATCCGGCCGGTGAATGTGAAGCAGGATGTTTCGGTAACGGCCTATACCAGCTACAATACGCCCATCCGGCCAGTTAAAATGAATGTCAATCTGCGCTTGAACAATACTTACAACCGTGGTATTTTGTTTGTCAACGACATTGAAAACAACACCGACCGCTGGCTGAACAGTCTGGAAATTTCTTTTGACAACCGGCGCAAAACCAAGGCCGATTGGACCATCGGAGCGGAGGTGTCGCGCAACAGCACCCGCTATTCCGTAAGTACCCAGCTGAATCAGGACTTCATCAATCAACGCTATTTTGGAGAGTTAACCGTTTTCCCCACCAAAAAATGGGCCCTGGGAACCGGCATCGACTGCACTGTTTACTCCGCCGAAAACTTTGGCGAACAACGCATTGTGCCTCTTTGGCGGGCCAGCATCACCCGTTATGTGTTGAAAAACAACAAAGGCCAGCTCAAGTTATCTGCCGCCGACCTGCTCAATCGCAACATCGGGATCATTCGCACCAGTCAATTCAACTACCTGGAAGAAGAACGTGTGCGTAATTTAGCCCGGTATTTCATGCTCAGCTTCTCCTATTCCCTGGCGGGCTTCAAGCATGAAAAAGAAGGAATCGAAATCAGAATGTAAGGCACGAAGAAGGTGACTCAAAAGTAATTTTTACCGCAGAGGCGGAGAGACGCAGAGAGCTTGATAACCAATTGTTTACACCTCTGCGTCTCTCCGCCTCTGCGGTAAAAATTATTTTTGAGACAGCCTCTTAAAAACTTCCTGCCTTAGCGCCCCGCACCTTTGAGCCTTTTTACCACTTTGCGTCTTTAAAATGAGGGTACTTTACGTAGAAGATGAGCCATTTTTGGGCAAAATCGTTCAAGAAAGCCTGGAGAGTCGCCAGTTTGAGGTGCGTTGGGTGACCGACGGCGCTGAGGTGATGGCGGCTTTTGCCGATTTCGGTCCGGATGTATGTGTGCTGGATGTGATGCTTCCACATCGCGATGGCTTTTCATTGGGTCGCGAAATACGGGCGCTGGACCCTCAGATGCCGATCATTTTCCTGACGGCTAAAAACCAAACGGAAGATGTGTTACAAGGATTCGAATCGGGTGGAAACGATTACCTGCGCAAACCTTTTAGTCAGGAGGAACTCATTGTGCGTATCAAAAACCTGGTGAACCTCACTCGGGGCAAGGTGATGCCCGCCCCGCCGGATTCAGAGGGCATTCGTTTGGGTCGTTACCTCTTTTTACCAGAAAAACAGGAATTGCTGCTCGACGGGCAAGCGTTTAAACAACTTTCGCACCGCGAAACACAACTACTGGCCATGCTTGGCGCCAAACCAAACGCCATTGTGGAGCGCCGGGAAATCCTGCAGCAGATCTGGGGGCACGATTCCATTTTCAATTCCAGAAACCTCGACGTGTACATCACACGCCTGCGCGAGTACCTGCGAGAGGATGCCGGTATTCATATTCTCACCCTGAAAGGAGTAGGGTACCGCCTTACCACTTAACCCATCAACACACCCAGTAATTCCTGGGCTGCTTTGGCTACCACAGTGCCCGGGCCGAAAATGGCCGCAGCGCCGGATTGCCGCAGAAAATCGTAATCCTGCTGCGGAATAACGCCCCCTACCACCACCAGAATATCGCCGCGACCAAGTTTTTCCAGCTCGGCGATGGTTTGTGGCACGAGGGTTTTGTGGCCGGCCGCCAGCGAGGAGATGCCGAGAATATGTACATCATTCTCCACAGCCTGACGCGCCGCTTCTGCCGGTGTCTGGAACAAGGGCCCGATGTCTACATCAAAACCCAGATCGGCAAAGGCGGTGGCAATAACCTTGGCGCCGCGGTCGTGACCATCCTGACCCAGTTTGGCCACCATGATACGCGGGCGGCGACCCTCCAGTTCGGCAAATTCGTTGGCGAGCTCGCGGGCGCGCTCGAAATCTTCGTTATGACTCATATTGGCGGCATAAACGCCTGAAACGGCTTTAGTGGTGGCCACATAACGGCCAAATGCGCGTTCCATGGCTGCGGATATTTCGCCCAGACTGGCCCGCACTCTGGCAGCGGCAATGGCCGCTTCCAGTAGGTTGCCACCGTTCTGTGTGGCTTGCTCAATGGCCGTCAGAGCAGCCGAAACGGCGGCCTCATTGCGGTTTTTGCGGAGTTCCTGCAACCTGCGTATCTGGCTTTCCCGCACAGCGGTATTGTCTACCTCCAGGATCTCAAAGGGCGCCTGATCGGTGGTTTGAAAAATATTGACGCCCACAATTTTCTCCTCACCGGAATCGATGCGGGCTTGCTTCCGGGCAGCAGCTTCTTCAATGCGCAGTTTGGGCAGACCTTCTTCAATGGCTTTGGCCATGCCACCCAGCGCTTCCACTTCCTGAATGAGCGCCCAGGCTTTTTCCACCAGCTCATCTGTCAGTTTTTCCACGTGGTAAGATCCCGCCCATGGATCAATGGCCCGGGTAACATCACTTTCTTTTTGGATAAACAACTGCGTATCGCGGGCAATTTTGGCCGAAAAATCCGTAGGCAAAGCAATGGCCTCATCAAAAGAATTGGTGTGCAAACTCTGCGTGCCACCCAATACGGCCGACATCGCTTCGATGCAGGTGCGGGCCACATTGTTGAAGGGGTCCTGCTCTGTAAGACTCCAGCCGGAAGTTTGGCAGTGGGTACGCAACATCAGGGATTTGTTGCTTTTGGGCGAAAACTGGTGCACCAGTTTAGCCCAAAGCAGTCGGCCGGCGCGCAGTTTGGCAATTTCCGTAAAATGATTCATCCCGATGCCCCAGAAAAAGGAGAGCCGGGGTGCAAAATCATCAATATCCAGCCCGGCAGCTATCCCCGCGCGGATGTATTCCAGTCCGTCGGCCAGGGTATAGGCCAGTTCTATCTCTGCCGGCGCTCCCGCCTCGTGCATGTGGTAACCGGAAATGGAAATCGAGTTGAATTTGGGCATATTTCCGGCGCAATACGCAAAAATATCGCTGATGATGCGCATGCTGGGACCCGGCGGATAGATATAAGTATTGCGCACCATGAACTCCTTGAGGATATCGTTCTGGATGGTGCCGGAAAGTTTATCCGGAGAAACGCCCTGTTCTTCTGCGGCTATGATGTAAAAGGCCATGATAGGAATCACGGCGCCATTCATGGTCATGGAAACCGACATTTCTCCCAGCGGAATCTGGTCGAACAGCACCTTCATATCTTCCACAGAATCAATGGCTACACCGGCTTTGCCCACATCGCCCACTACGCGCGGGTGATCAGAATCGTACCCCCGGTGTGTGGCCAGATCGAAGGCTACCGACAAACCTTTTTGTCCGGCAGCCAGATTGCGGCGGTAAAAAGCGTTGCTTTCTTCTGCTGTGGAGAAACCGGCGTACTGCCTGATGGTCCAGGGCTGGGTTACGTACATGGTGGAGTAGGGGCCGCCAAGAAAAGGTGGCAGGCCGGCAACGTAACGACGGTTAGCGGAAGACGACGGACGACTTACGGCAGAAGGCCGAAGGTCCGGGTTAAACGGGATGTTGGAAAAATCCGGTGCGGGCATGGCGCTTGGTTTATGGGGCGAAGATCGTGAATTGTAACGTAGAGCGTGCTGAAAATTTAAACCTTTACAAACGAAAGAACCTGTCAGGGGAGTGTAGCCAGGCTTGGCATTGCGAGATCTTTTTCAGACCTTTGCGCCCCAAATCATATCAATGACAAACGCAATTCTCCTCCTCGAAGATGGCACCTACTTCCGCGGCAAAGCTGCTGGCAAAATAGGTACAACCACCGGCGAAATCTGTTTTAACACCGGCATGACCGGTTACCAGGAAATTTTTACCGATCCCTCCTATACCGGCCAGATTTTGGTGGCTACCAATGTGCATATTGGCAATTATGGTATCCACAACGATGAAATTGAGAGCAACGGGATTAAAATTGCCGGTTTTGTATGCCGCAATTTCAATGTGCCGTACAGTCGCCTCAACGCCCATCGCAGTATTCAGGATTATTTCGAACAGGAAAACCTGGTAGCGATTCAGGATGTGGATACCCGCGCTATTGTGCAGCATATCCGGGAGCGCGGCGCTCAAAACTGCATTATTTCCTCTGAAATTGATGATTTGGACGAACTTAAGCGTCGTTTGGCGGCAACGCCAAGCATGGAAGGCCTCGAACTTTCCAGTACGGTGAGCACCAAAGAACCTTATTTCATAGGCAATCCGGAAGCTAAATTCCGGGTAGCAGTGATGGATTACGGGGTAAAAAAGAACATCCTGCGCTGCTTTGATCAGCGCGATTGTTATCTCCAGGTTTTCCCGGCAAAAACAGATTTTGAAACGGTACAAAACTGGAACCCCAACGGATTTTTCCTCTCTAATGGTCCTGGCGACCCGGCTTCCATGCCTTATGCTGTAGAAACGGCCAAAAAAATGCTGGCCAGCGGCAAACCTATGTTCGGCATTTGTTTGGGGCAACAACTCCTGGCCCTGGCCGCCGGCATTCCTACTTATAAACTGCACCACGGCCACCGCGGGTTGAATCACCCGGTGAAAAATCTGGTTACCGGCCTGAGCGAAATTACCAGCCAAAACCACGGTTTTGGCGTGGTAGAGCAAGCCGTGTATGACTCCCCGAGCATTGTAGAAGCCACCCACCTCAACCTCAACGACAATACCATTGAAGGCATCCGACTGAAAAACAGCCCTGCCTTCAGCGTGCAATATCACCCGGAAGCCAGCCCCGGCCCACACGATGCACGGTATTTGTTTGATCAGTTTGTAGGGATGTTTTAATGACGGTGGACGGTTGACGGCCTACGGTGGACGGTTGACGGTGCGTGGGTAGCTAGACTAATGTGAGTTGTCATCCCGCGCAGCGGGACCTACACAAGCCTGGCTGCGGGCAATCCTCTTTGCCAGGGGATAATCTCGCAGCCAGGCTTGTGTAGGTCCCGCTGCGCGGGATGACAACTCACATTAGTCTAGCTACCCACGCACCGTCAACCGTCCACCGTCCACCGTAGGCCGTAAACCGTAAGCCGTTAAAAAATGAAAATCGAACTACGCAGATTAAACGACGCAGTCCACTTTGAATGTACTTCCGAGCAAGGATTGCGTGCCGAAACAGATGGCTCCCCGGATGTAGGCGGCCAGAACCTTGCGCCGAGGCCCATGCAGATGTTACTCATGGCTCATGCCTCCTGCAGCGCCATTGATGTGGTGCATTTGCTCAAAAAAATGCGGCAACCACTCACCGATATCCGCGTCACCGCCAATGGCGAACGCGACCCAAACGAAGTGCCGTCCGTATTCAAAAAAATCCACCTCCATTACATCCTCAGCGGCGATATCGACCCCAAAAGTGCGGAAAAAGCCATCCGCCTATCTACTGAAAAATACTGTTCCGTAGGCGCCATGCTGTCCAAAACAGCGGAGATTACCTGGTCGTATGAGTGTTTGAGTGTTTGAGTGCGCGAGTGTTTGAGTTGGCGTTCGGTTAGATTCACCACTAAGCCACAGAGGGCACTAAGAAGATACAAGCTTCGTGTCCTCTGTGGCTTAGTGGTAAAAAGTCTTTCTTTGCAACCCAAAATCCCCAGCCGAACGCCAACTCGAAAACTCAAACACTCCCACACTCAAACACTCCACTCCATGCACTTCGAAACCCTTGCCATTCGACTGCAAACTGAGCGTTCCCAGCACCGGGAACACAGCACGCCCATTTTCCCGACTTCCAGTTTTGTGTTCGATGATGCTGAACAGATGCGCGCTTTGTTTGCCGATGAGCAGGAGGGCAACATTTACAGTCGGTTTACCAATCCCGGGGTGCGGGAGTTTGAAGAAAAAATGGCGGCACTGGAAGGCACGGAAGACTCTTTTGCTACAGCTACCGGCATGGCGGCCGTGTATGCCTCGTTTATGGCATTTTTAAACGCCGGCGATCACATTTTATGCTCCAGAGCGGTTTTTGGCTCTACCCTGACGGTAGCCGGACAGTTTTTGCCACGCTGGGGTATTGAAGCCACTTTCATTGATCCACGCAATCCGGAAAGCTGGCATTCGCTCGTACGGCCCAACACCCGGATGCTGTTTTTGGAAACCCCTACCAACCCCGGGCTCGACATTGTGGATTTGGCTGCAGCCGGAGCTTTTTGCGCCCAGCACAACCTGCTCCTGAATGTAGACAATTGTTTTGCCACGCCCTACCTGCAGCAACCGGCCCGGTTCGGCACGCACCTGATTACACACTCAGCCACCAAATTCATCGACGGGCAGGGCCGCGTGATGGGCGGAGTGGTATGCGGCTCGAAAGAACTGATTGCCGAGGTGCGCAAGTTTTGTCGGTCTACCGGCCCTTCACTTTCTCCCTTCAATGCCTGGGTGCTTTCCAAAAGCCTCGAAACCCTTGCGGTGCGCATGGACCGTCACTGCGAAAACGCTGAAAAACTGGCCGTTTTACTGGAAAAACACCCCCAGGTGGAACGCGTAACATACCCGTTTCTGGATAGTCACCCGGACCATGCCATAGCCCGCAGGCAGATGAAAAAAGGCGGCGGACTTGTGGCTTTCGAGATTCGTGGCGGCGTGGAAGCCGGACGCAAGTTTCTGAACAACCTAAGCCTTTGTTCCCTCTCTGCCAACCTGGGCGATACCCGCACCATCGTTACCCACCCGGCCTCCACCACCCACGCGCGCATCAGCCCGGAAGCCCGCGCAGCAGCAGGTATTACCAACGGCATGATCCGAATCTCTGTTGGACTGGAACACGTGGATGATATTTGGGAGGATCTTCAAAAGTGTTTGAGTGTTTGAGTTGGCGTTCGGCCGGAGTTCACCACTAAGCCACTGAGAACACTAAGAGGATACAAGCTTAGTGTTCTCAGTGGCTTAGTGGTGAACTCCGGCCGAACGCCAACTCAAACACTCAAACACTCAGGCACTCAAACACTCAATCCATGTCAAAACCCTCCTATTTCACCCATTCTGCTCCTTTTGCTCTGGAAAACGGCGGTACGCTGCCGGAGCTGACTATTGCGTATCATACCTATGGGGAATTGAATGCATCGCGCAGCAACGTGATCTGGGTGTGCCATGCCCTCACGGCCAATTCAGATGTAGCTGATTGGTGGTCAGGACTTTATGGGCCGGGCAAAGTATTTGATCCGGAAAAATATTTCATCGTTTGTGCCAACATGATTGGCTCCTGTTACGGCAGCACCGGGCCGCGCAGTATCCGGCCAGACACCGGCGTAGCTTATGGCGCAGATTTTCCGCTGGTGAGTATCCGGGATGTGGCCCGGGCGCATGTACTGCTGTTTGACCACTTGAATCTGGTGGAAATTGCCCTTTGTATCGGCGGGTCTTGCGGAGGGCACCAGGTACTGGAAATGGCGTTTCTTTTGCCAGAAAAAATACAAAAAATGGCGCTGTTGGTCTGCGCAGCCCGCGAATCGGCTTGGGCCATTGCCATCCATGAAAGTCAGCGCATGGCCATTCAGGCTGATCCTACCTGGGCCAACAACGATGATCAGGCCGGCGAGGCCGGACTGCGCGCTGCCCGGGCCATTGGATTGCTCAGTTACCGCACCATTGAGGCCTACCGCGAAACCCAAACCGATGCGGATGATAAAATGGAGCATTTCCGCGCCGCCAGTTACATGAACTATCAGGGGGAAAAACTGGTGCGCCGGTTCAATGCCCAATCCTACTGGCAGCTCACCCGCACCCTCGACACCCACAACGTAGGCCGCGGACGCGGCGGTATTGCCCAGGCCCTGAGTCAGCTCCGTATGCCAGCTTTTGTGTTCTCCATTCAACGGGATTTGCTTATACCGCCGTACGAGCAGGAAGTACTGGCCCGCCACTTACCCGCCGCTGAGTTTTATTCCCTGGATTCTATCTATGGGCACGACGGATTTTTGATAGAAACAGAGGTGCTGGAGCGGGAGTTGGGGAGGTTTTTACCACTAAGGGCACTAAGGATATGCCCTTAGTGCCCTTAGTGGCTTAGTGGTAAAAATCGGAAATCCGGCGCAAACCTCAACACGCTTTCTATTCCTGCAAACTCTTCTTCCCGGTGGGTAGTGGTGAGAATGATGGCTTTCATGCCGGCATTGAGGGCCGTTTTGGCGCCGGTAGGTGAATCTTCAAACACCAGGCATTGAGCATAAGGCACGCCCATCTGATCAGCTACTTTGAAAAAAACCTCTGGTTCGGGTTTGCCTTTGGTTACATCTTCGGCATGAATAACTGCCTTAAAAAAATGCCGGATCTGGAGATGATCCAACACAAAATCCACATTTTCTTTAGGTGCAGCAGTACCAATACCCATGGGAATGCCTGCCTCATGGGCGGATTGCAAAAACTCCTGCAAACCCGGCAATAATTTTAGATCCGGCAGAAAAATAGACCGGTACCAGGCCTCTTTTTCCGCAGAAATGCGTTCGCTTTCTTCACGTGTGTACTTGCCCGGGAACAGTCGTTCAATAATCTCCACGTTTTTTCCATGACAGGTTGCCTTCACCTCTTCCATAGTGAAATCCAGTCCGTACTTAGCCAGTGTCATCTGCCAGCCCTTGTGGTGGGTCATCATATTATCCACCATGGTGCCATCCATATCAAAAATAAAAGCCATTAGAGTTTGAGTGTGTTTGAGTGTGCGAGTGTTTGAGTTGGCGTTGGTCTTGGGATTTGGTGGTCGGTTTGTGGCAGTCCTTAATATTCCAGGCCAATTTTGCCCCGAATAGTATCCAGGGTTGAAGCCAGATCGAGGGTAAAGTCAAGTGGCACTACATCGCTTTCCAGCAATCCATTTTCCAGGCAATGCATTACATGTGTTGCTTCATAATGGTAACCTCTGCCGGTGTAGGGTATTTCCAGATCTTCAAACGTTTCTGCCCTGCCATCATAGCGGGAAACCGTCAATTTTTGCGTGTGGTGCCAGCGCGGATGCAACATAATGGTGCCTTCCGAGCCGTAAAGATGCGCACATAAACTGGTATTGGCAGCAATGGTTGCGTGGCAAAGCGCGAGTTTGCCGCCAGGATATTGAAAATTAAAAACGCAGGATTCGTCTACATCTGTTTGGGTAAAAGCAGCCACCGCGCAGATGTTATCCGGATCGGGTTTACCAAACAGGGTATGCGCCAGCAGAGCCGGGTAAATACCCAGATCCAGCAGGGCTCCGGCGCCCAGACTCTTATTATACACCCTGGTATTGGGATCAAAAGGCATTCTGAAACCCAAATCTACCCGCAAGGTATGCAGCTCACCAATCACACCCTCAGCCAGCAATTCCAGCGCCCGAATGTTCCCGGGAATAAAACGCGTCCAAAGCGCCTCCATCAAAAACACCCGGTTCCGGCGGGCCGCCGCAACCATCCGCAAAGCCTCTGCATGATTCATGGCAAAAGGTTTTTCGCACAGAACCGGTATGCCGGCTTCCAGACACATCAGGGTGTTTTCGCAATGCAGCGGGTGCGGCGTAGCCACATACACCACATCCAGATCCGGACAAGCCAGTATATCCTCATACCGTCCATACGCATGCGCCGCGCCGAACTCGCCCGCAAAAGCATCCGCCCGCTCCAACGAGGTAGACGCCACCGCCTGCAGGCGCGCACCAGGCAACAACCTTAAATCGTCTGCAAATTGACGGGCTATCTTGCCCAATCCGATAATTCCCCAGTTCATAGAAGTGAGTGAGTGAGTGAGTGAATGAGTGAGTGAGTGAATGAGTGAATGAGTGAATGAGTGAGTGTTCTGCTTGGGTTTGGCACTGAACTTTCTGTGTAGAATCTGCGCACCTAATCTGTGTAAAATCTGTGCGAAACCCAACACCCCAAATCCCCTCAATGACCCAAATGACCCCTAAATGACCTAAATGACCCAAATGACCCAAATGCCCCCTAAATCCCCCCAATACATGTCCGCGCACCAACATTTAAGGCGGAAAATACGCCGCACCCTATATTCCCCTCCGGGTTTCTTCCGAATTTTATCTCACTAAAACAAAATGTCTATGCTTAATTCCCTGTTCCCCTTGGCTCAGTGCTGGATCGCAGCCATTATCCTCGCTCAAACGCTTTATTTCAAATTCACCGGCGCCGAAGAAAGCGTCTGGATCTTCCAACAACTCGGTGCCGAACCCATTGGCCGACTAGGCAGCGGCGTGGCAGAGCTGATCTGCGTGATCCTGCTCATCATCCCGCGCACCGCCTGGATGGGCGCATTGCTCGGATTAGGCGTCATCTCCGGAGCCATCCTGTCGCACCTTTTCCTGCTCGGCATCGAAGTCAAAGGAGATGGTGGACTGCTTTTCTACCTGGCTTTGGTGGTTTGGGTTTGTTGTGCCGTGGTATTGTGGAAAGAGCGGGAGAAAGTGATACAGTTGGTAAAAAAGTGATGGTCCACCACTAAGAGCATGTTGGGGATTTTCTGACACATGCTCTAAGTCACATAGGCACTAAGAGCTACCTTGGGAATGCTGGATTAGCGGCTCTTAGTGTCTAATGTGGCTTAGTGGTGAAAATTGCTTTAATCAAACAATTCCTCACCTCTTCCACCCCCAATACCTCAAGGGTGCCTAATTTTGATCAAAAATCAACACCATGCGCCCTTCAACACAAAAAATCGTTTTGATCTTATTCTTGTTTGCAGCCCTGCACCTGGCAGAAGCCTGTATTGACTGCGGCTGCGGGCATGTTCTTCCATTTTTTGATTACCAGGCCCTGATACTTGATACTCCTGAAACGGAAATCACCTCAGATTTCAAGCTAAACATTAAAGCTGATTCTGTTTCTTATCTGGCAGTGACGGAGCAACGTCCGCATTTTCATTTGTCCAGTTCTGCCTGGGCCTGTAGTTGCAATTTCAATGGAGAAAGCGGTCCAAAATACGCCATAGATAAACTCAATATTTATGCAGACCGGGCCTTCAACGATACGCTTCCTGCCGGCGCCTCTTTGAACACGCTGTTTTGGGCCCTGAACGGCGATGCCGTTACCCTGCTGCAAAAAGACGCAGCCAACCATAATTTTTGGGCCTTTGGCGATAGCGAGGAGAGTATATCGGCCATTGAACTGCTTACCCACGAAAAACCCACGGAACTCAATGTTCCATTCACCTTCAGGGTGGAAATCGTGAAATCCAACGGAACCACGCTAACCGCAGAAACAGGGGAAATAGTGTTTAAGTAAGGGCAATTATTGCTTGAACCACCCGGAATACATCACATAGTTATTTGCAATACGCTCTATTTGCCCCTTGAACAACTCAGGGGTGAGTTCCTTAACGCGTTTAGCCGGCACCCCGGCATATACGCCGCCGGCATGGCAAACCATGTTTTCCAAAATCACGGCCCCTGCGGCTATCAGGCAGTTTTCTTCCACCACCGCCTGGTCCATAATGATGGCGCCCATGCCCACCAATACATTGTCGTGCAGGGTACAACCATGTACCAGCGCCCGGTGACCAATACTCACATTGTTTCCAATAGTGGTTCCACATTTCTGATAAGTGCCGTGGATAATGGCCCCATCCTGAATGTTCACCTTATGCCCCATTCGGATAAAATTCACATCGCCACGCACCACCGCCTGAAACCAAACCGAACATTCGTTGCCCATCACCACATCGCCAATGATGGTGGCGTTTTCTGCCAAAAAACAGTCTTCCCCAATTTGAGGAGTAAATTCACGACAAGGGATAATTAGTGCCATATGCAGGGGCTTTAGGAACCAGGTTGAGCGGGGGGCTGAATTGCCCTGAAAATCATTATCACCAAAAATACGCCGGAGGTATTGGCAATCATATCATCGTATTCAAAAGAACGGTTAGGGAAAAAAGTGCCCTGAATCCATTCCATAAAGGCTCCATAGCCCGTAGCCGCCAAAAATATCAGGAACTGCTGAGCTCGCGGTACGGGCAGTGGGCCGGTTTTATACCTGCCCCAAAGCAGCAGCCCTGTAAGCATGGCGTATGCCGCAGCATGAAACAACTTATCCGCCGAAAACAAGTTGAATTTCGGCATAGGCATACCGGAATTGACGGATAGCCAGGTAATGACTACCAGCCAGATCAGTGCCGGTATGTATGGTTTCAGGTTCATCTGTTTTTTTTCTTATCCTCCGAAACGCCCTGGCGCTTGGTTTTGTAGTAGTGCACGCCAGCCCCGAATACCCAGCCTTCTTTGCCGGTTTGGGTGCGCACTTTAACCCAGTGGTCCGTTACTTTTTCGTAGCCCAGACTGATTTCCTGGGTCCATTCTGTTTTTTTATTCAGAAAAGTAACCGGCTCATAAAGCTTCAGGGTTTCCAGCGTTTCTCCCTTTAACCCCGGCTCCTTGCGCACTTTTAAGCCCTCAATACTCACAAATAAAGTACTGCCGGATGCTTTTGCGCTACCTGTGGAAGCAGTTGGCGGCGGTGGATCTGCTTTTTTGATATCGTTGGTAAGTTCCGGACGCTTGGGCGGCGGACCGGTCCTGGGCGCTTGCTGGGCCGGCTGATTCCGACTCGCCGGTTGCGGCATTTCAGGATGCTCCTTTTCCTTGGTTTCCGGCTCCGGCGCTTTCGGTTTCATGGTCACCGTATCCGGTTTAACAGGTCGTTCTTCGGCGTCCGAGCCTTCTATTTCACGAACCCTCCGAACGGATTCCGTTCGACGTTCAGCACATTTGGAGAAGCCCCACATGAGGGCGCAGACCAAAAACGCCAATAAAATCAGGGTTTCAGCCTTTGGTAGTTTCATGCGGGCAAAAATAGCGTTTATTTCAAAATGGCCGCTTTTAACGCCGCATCCGTTACATCCTTTTTACGTCGGAATACCGGAATATCTTTCAGTTTCTCCGTGCGGGTAATCACCTCAGGACTAGGTCCAAAGTTCATGGTGAGGTCCTTCACCAAAACATCCATTCCCTCAGGCAAAACTGTTTTGGTAAAATCAATGGGTTCTCCATTTTCAATATGGCGCACAAAATTTTTCACGGCTTTTTTGCCCCCGTATTTGCGCAGCATTGTGCGAAAGAAGCGGTGATCCAGCTTCTGATCCGGATTTTTCCAGCAAATTTCCAGGATGTCGCGCATCATTTGATCGAGGTTGACCACGCCTTTACTTTTTTCCCGCAGGAAATTGTCCAGGTAAAAAGCATACAAACAGCCGCGCCGGTAGGGCAGCTTTTCCCATTCCTTGCCGCCATTCCAAAACCGCTCATAGTTCATGGAATCGTTGGGCATTTTGCGCATGGGAGAGCTGTAATGCTCGGTGGAAAAATTATTCAGATCCGACAAAAACTTGTCGGGCGAAATCAGGCCATAACGCAGGCTGTTTTTGATGGTAAAATACTCTGTAAAGCCCTCGCTGAACCAGTACTGTTTTTCCTCCTGCGCATTCTGAATTTGTCCGCCAACCCAATGGTGCATCAGCTCGTGCACCCATAAATAACGCATCAAATCATACGAAACACCGGGATTGTTAGTGGCATACGACAAAAAACTGTTCGTCAGGCCGGAACCGCCAACGCTCACCGATTTGGAGGTTTCAGTCCATGGAGCATCGTTGATGGGCAGAAAGGTTACGGAGTAAATGGTATCGCTGTGATCGTTCCAAAAAGTGCGGTGACCTTCCACCGTGCGTTGCAGCAGGTTGCGCAGGGTATCATCAGAAAACTGCGTCCACTGACCACGTGTGAGCAGATACACAGGCTGTTCCTTCACTTTGAAGGTAAACCGCCGGAAATCGCCGCCAACAAAAATGGCTACCGACAATTCGCTGTTGGTCAACGCAGGCGACTGCGCCTTGTCTGGTCCGAAACTATTGTGCAGCGTCCAGTTGGCAGGAAAGCCTTCCCAACGGAAACGCACGATTTTCCGGTCATCCGGGTTTTGCCAGTAGCCATCGGGTGTGGCCAGCAAATGACCTGTTTGAATGTGAAAATACTCCTTGTGGAGAATGGGTTTATAGCAACAATACTGGTAGAATGGTTCAGTTTCGGTTTGCAAATCAAGTACTTCGTAACGCACGCGCACCTGTTTACCTGGCAAATGTTTTACCCAAATTCTGTTGCTGTCGGGCTCCTTGCCCACTTCCACGCCGGGATCCTGTGCCGGCAAGGAAAGAAATTTCATCTGATCAGGCTCGCCAAACTGGTTGTTCTGGTAATCCAGGTAACTAAGCCCGGTTTTGGTACCGGAAAAGGTTACTTCCACCAATAGCCTGAGCCCACCCGTTTCCGGAAATACAGGGCTAATGGTGTACGTCAGAGGCTCCTGAGCCTGCAGGAAAAAAGGAAAGAGGAAAAGTAATAAGAGCTGTCTCATGTTAAAGGGGTTTAGATTGTTCGGCTGCAAATACCCGGGTTATCTAGAACGTAAGTCGCCCTTTTTAGATCAACCCATTGAAATGCCCTATTTTTTAAATGTTTAACCAGATGAAAGACCTCAGCCCTGCAAACACTATGGAAATAAAAAGGTGTCTCATGAGGCATCTCAAGTCAGATTAGGTATAAACGTATGAAAACGAGCTCCAGCCCAGTATTCCACGTCAATATGAACACCTAACGACTCCCAACGACTCATGAAACACCCCACTCACTCATTCACTCATTCACTCACTCACTCCTATTCGTACGCAGCGAGGCCTGTTACATCCTGACCCGTAATCAACAAGTGAATATCGTGCGTGCCTTCGTACGTGAGTACTGTTTCGAGGTTCATCATGTGGCGCATCACCGGATATTCGTTGGTAATACCCATACCGCCGTGGATCTGCCGCGCTTCGCGTGCTATTTCCAGGGCCATGTGTACATTGTTGCGCTTGGCCATTGAAACCTGGGCAGGCGTGTGCCGACCTTCGTTGGCTAATGTGCCAAGACGCCACGCGAGGAGCTGGGCTTTAGTGATCTCGGTGATCATTTCAGCCAGTTTTTTCTGAGTGAGCTGGAAACCACCGATAGGTTTGCCGAACTGTACGCGTTCTTTGGAGTAGCGCAGGGCAGAGTCGTAACAATCCAGTGCTGCACCGATAGCGCCCCAGGCAATACCGTAACGTGCTTTGGTGAGGCAGGAGAGTGGTCCTTTCAGGCCCTGCACATTAGGCAATACGTTTTTCTTTGGCACTCGTACGTCTTCAAACACGAGTTCGCCTGTGATGCTGGCGCGGAGGCTCCATTTGCCGTGAATTTCCGGCGCAGAGAAGCCTTTCATACCTTTTTCCACAATCATGCCGATGATACGACCTTCTTCGTTTTTTGCCCATACTACGGCAATATCGGCCACCGGAGAGTTGGTGATCCACATTTTGGAGCCGTTGAGGATGTATGAATCGCCGTCGTCTTTTACGTTGGTAAGCATACCGCCCGGGTTGGAGCCGGCATCCGGTTCGGTCAAACCGAAGCAACCGATGAACTCACCTTTAGCCAGTTTAGGCAGGTAATGGCGGCGCTGTTCTTCAGAACCGAAGCGGTAGATAGGGTACATCACCAGGGAGCCCTGTACGGAAGCCATGGAGCGTACGCCGGAATCGCCGCGTTCCAGTTCCTGCATGATTACGCCGTATGCAATTTCGTCCATACCGCCGCAGCCGTATTCAGCAGGCAGGGAAGGACCAAAAGCGCCGATTTCAGCGAGGCCTTTGAACAGATGTGTAGGACATTCTGCCCGGTTGGCATAGTCTTCAATGATGGGACTTACCTCCGATTTTACCCATTGGCGCACGGCATCGCGGGCTAGGAGGTGTTCGGCGGTGAGCAGATCGTCAACGCCATAGTAGTCGTGATGTTGGTATCGGTCTTCGCGAGCGGTGCTTGGCTTATTCATGGATATAAGTTAGGTAAAAATTCGGGGGCAAAAGTACGCAAAGTTGTGCGGCAAAAACGAATCAATGCAGCAAGTTGCGCAATTTTGACAGAATATAATTTCTGAAAGCGCCCCGACAGATAACGAAAAGCAAAGATGATTTGTTTACCACTCCCAACCTTCCATGCCTTCGAGGGCATCGGGCTTGATGGTTTGCTTGGTTTCTGCGCGTTGTTTCTGACGCTCCAGTACCAGTCGGGCCAGTCCTACGTGCGCAGGCTCAGGCGCATCCGGGCGCATGACGGGGCGTATTTTTTCTTCCAGAACATCCAGGCGGTACAACAAACTCATCAGGTATTCCGGGCGACGTTCCAGCATTTCCTCAATCCGGTCGGAGAGTACGGCCAACAGCTCCGCCTCATCGGCTTGCGCCGAAACATTTTCCAGTTCGAAAGGGATGGTGATGAGGTTGGAGGGAAGCATAGATTTTTTAATTCACCGGGATGAGTGGGAGGAGTTTTTTTCACCACTAAGGCACTAAGGGCACTAAGAAATTTGTTTTGGTCCATAGTGCTCTTCGTGGCTTAGTGGTGTATCCAGGATCCTTTTCACCACTAAGGCACTGAGGACACTAAGGGTAGAAGAAAATTTCTTAGTGCCCTTAGTGACTTAGTGGTGAAAAGCTCTTCCCGGCATTCAATTCCCGGCAGCCAGCAAATACAGCACTGCCATACGCACGGCTACACCGTTTTCTACCTGCTGAAGAATGATATTGTGCGGCCCATCGGCTACGTCGGAGGAAAGTTCTACGCCGCGGTTGATGGGGCCGGGGTGCATGATCACAATTTCTTTATCCAACTCGTCCAGCATTTGCCGGGTGATGCCAAAATATTGGTGGTATTCGCGCAAGCTGGGGAAGTATTTGATGTCTTGTCGCTCCAATTGGATACGCAGTACGTTGGCTACATCGCACCAGCGCAGGGTATCGCGCACATCATGACTAATTTCCACTCCCAGGGCGCCGTAATGTTTGGGAATAAGGGTGGGCGGACCACAAACCCGCACTTTGGCGCCAAGTTTTTGCAGGCAGAACACATTACTCAGTGCTACCCGACTGTGCAGGATATCGCCAATGATGGCAATTTTTTTACCTGCCAGGTCGCCGCCCAGTTTTTCCCGAATGGAAAAGGCATCCAGCAGTGCCTGGGTGGGGTGCTCGTGGGTGCCGTCGCCAGCGTTCACGATATTAGCCGGAATACGGGTAGAAAGGTACACGCAGGCGCCCGGGGCCGGGTGGCGCATCACAACCATATCCACCTTCATGGCCAGGATGTTGTTTACCGTATCAAGCAAGGTTTCGCCCTTACTTACACTGGAAGAACTGGCCGCAAAATTGACCGTATCGGCACTCAGGCGGCGTTCCGCCAGCTCAAAAGAAACACGGGTCCGGGTGCTGCTTTCAAAAAACAAATTGGCTACCGTGATATCGCGCAGGGAAGGGACTTTTTTAATGGGTCTGTTGATGACCTCTTTGAAATTGTCGGCCGTTTCGAAGATGAGCTGAATATCATCTGCGGTGATATTTTTTATACCTATCAGGTGGCGTGTGGAAAGTCCTTTCATTGTCTTACGGTGGACGGTGGACGGTAGACGGCTTACGGTGGACGGTGGCGTTGCTCTTGGAATTCATTCCTTGCCTAAAATCCAGTACAAATCACAAGAGCAACGCCACCGTCCACCGTCTACCGTAAGCCGTCTACCGTCAAGGTTTTTTATCAAACAACAGAATTTCATCTTCGCCGTGCGTTTCCTGCCAGCGCACTTTCACATACGCTTCGTCGAGGGCATCAACGGTAATGCCGTAATAATCCGGCTGCACGGGCAGGTGACGGTTAAAACGGCGGTCTACCAGTACCAACAGTTCTACGGATGCCGGGCGACCGTAATGTTGCAGGGCTGCAAGGGCCGCAGTGATGCTGCGCCCGGTGTAGAGCACATCATCTACGAGCAGCACTTTTTTATCGGCTACAATGAAATCAATTTCGTTGGGATGCGGCGCCAAGGGGCCGCTGGGCATTCTGAAATCGTCGCGGTAAAAGGTAATATCCAGTTTACCGTATTCAATTTTTTTACCCGTGAGGGCTTCCAATCGTTCGTGAATGCGGTTGGAAAGCAGGGTGCCCCTAGGCTGAATGCCAATAATACAGGCGTTGGAGAAATCGCCCCAGTCTTCAAGCAACTGATGACACAGGCGCTCAAGGGTAAGCGCAAATTTCGGGCGATCGAGGAGCGTTTTTCCGACTGACATAAGCTGAGGGCAAAGGTAGGAAAGTTTGGGGTATTAAAGTGGGACATTTAGGAGTCATTTGGGGGTCATTTTATGGTCATTTAGGGGTCATTTAATCAACCTGGGTTGTCATCCCGCGCAGCGGGGCCTACACAAGCCAAGTTACCCGCAATTCCCTTGACCAAAAAGTTATCTCGTAATCCCGGCTTGTGTAGGTCCCGATTCTCGGGATGACAACTCACGTTGATTAAATGACCCCTAAATGACCTAAATGACTCAAATGACCCCTAAATGACCTAAAACTCACCAACCACCAACTTCTCCACCCAAACCTTCCCATGCCGATCAGCAATGCGAGTGCTGTAAATGCCGGCTGGCAAGGTGTGTAAGGGCAGCTGGTACGGCTGATTCAATCCTGTTTCCCAATGGTGGAGCACCCGACCTGCCACATCTATCATGGAAATAGAAATTGGCTCAATATTTTGACCCCAGGTAAGGGTAGTAGCTGTACGCGCCGGATTGGGTTGCATACTGAAGGTTGACCTGCTGCCGGGATCAACGGTAGATACAGCTTCTGTACATACCACATTATTAGGTGCTGAGGCACAGGGGGCCAGCTCCTGAGGGGCTAGCGCACGGTTGAAAAGTTTGACAAACTCTATTTTTCCGTTGTAATAAACCGGTAAAACAGGCTGAAAAATATCATTTCGGCCTATCAGTATGGATTGACCGTTGCAATGCCAGGGCGCTGCAATCTGATGCGCTATCTGGTCCTGTAAATGACCGTTTACGTACAAATAACTCGAGTCTTTGCCGTGATCGTATACTGCCGCCACCGCATACCATTCGTCTGATGTAAAACATGCAGATTCCAGTCGCTCCAGAGGAGTCAAAAACGTGCTGTTGTCGTGCCCGTACGTGAAGGTGAAATAAAACACACCATCGTTTGGCGCCTGACCATCAAACAATCCCGTATCGTTCACCTCCAAACGCACCACATCCCGTGCGGCCGGAGCATCTCCATCACTTTGATCCTTATCGTCGGCTATCAACAGAGGACCATACATCCACGTTCGCGGATGCACCATCATCAAAATGGTAAACGATTGATCGTGCCGGAATTGCAAACGCTCAGTGTGTTCCAGTTGGAGGGCCGCATTAAAAATGGGAATAAAATTCAGGGCCCCATTTACCTGATTACCTGATCCGGTTCCGCCGCCCACATTATAATTTGTTATTTGATGCTGGTATCCACTCTGATCCATCCACTGCCCATCTGCTGAAATGGAAAAAACGAGATCTGGATCAGGTTCAGCCGCCGGCAAACAAGCTACATCCCCACCACAGGCAGTCTGGCACTGATGCGACTGAGTATATTGGGCTTTAAACCAGTTCAGGTTATACCGTTGAAGAATCTCCACCCAATTGGTATCCGAATATTCTTCCAACCGCTTGCCATGATAATGGTTGATCCAGCCATTCACCTGAGGGCAAGCCAGGCGCATGAAGGAATCCGTTTCAGCAAAAGACGCCAACATGGCAATTTCGGAAATTACAAAGGGTTTGACATCCTGATTAATATCAACCAGATGGAGCAAATCATCCAGGCGCATACTGCAAAAGCCGGGCGGATCGGTATTCGGCGATGGATAGGTGTGCGTGCTGATAAAATCCAGCTCAGCGCTCAGGAGCCTGACCGGCCCGCAGGCAATGAACCCGGTGGTGATGGGCGTAACGGCATCTTTTTCCCTGATGGCCTGTACCATTTGTGCCGACCATTGGTGCACTATCTGATCAAAACTTCTGCCATTGGGTGTGCGGGTCAGGTTTTGCACAAACTGATAACCGCCAAACGGGGCGCCGGGAAGCCAGGTAGTGGTGTCGTTTACCACGGGTTCGTTCATCAGATCGTACCCGAAAACAGCCCCGGAGCTGCCCACTGTTTCTGCCACTTTATGCCAGAAAAGCGCCTGTGTAGCCCACCTGCCCGTTTCATCCAGGTTGTTATACCAGGCCGGCTGATCGGTGGCACGGTAAGCCGAAAGGCCAGTGATAAGCAGGTAAAGTTGCTCTTCTTCTGCCATTTGCACCAGTTCGGCCAACCTGTTAAAAGCAGCTTGATCCGGTGTTTGTGCATCGGTCATAAACCGGTTGTACTGCAAATGAATGCGCACAGTATTGGCTTGATAACCGCGCATTTCCCGGAAATTTTCCCGGTGCCGGTTCCAGCCCTCGCTCGTCATCCAATCGTCTTCCAGCAGGGCCGGATCGCCCAGATAATTATAGCCAAATGGCGTGAAACAATCGCCGGTTTCGTCACGGAATACCCCATCCTGAATCAGAATTTTGGGTAATTGGGCCGGAAGCCGGGCTGCAAACAGGAGAAGCAAGAAGAGGCATAGGTTTTTCATAGGTGTATGGTTTAGGTGAATGATTCAGGCAAAAATTCATCGCACCACCACAGGCAAAAAAGCCGTCAGCACCACATCGCCGCTTTGTACATTCGGGTCTGCCTGATACAACAGTTTCAGCCCCAGCGTATGAGGCCCGCCGGCCTCAGCAGACTGTAGAAAAGCCTGTGTTCCCTGGCTGGCTTCAAAACCGCCTTTAAAATCTATCGTGCCACCAGGATCCGAGGTTTCCCAGAACAGCAGGGCTTTGTTGGCATCATCCAATACCTGATCCGAAACGTTGATCGTATCTGAACCGTCGATATGGTAAAATACCACCGAAGCGCCATACTGGATATTACTGTTCAACAGAAGGGTATCAGATACATTATTGTGCCACCAATGCGTTTGGCGGTCAACCAAAAGATTGCTTACTGTACTGATTGCCAACGCATTAACAGAAAGATCCCTTTCCTTTTTGCAAGACAAAAGAAAGGTGGGAAATACGAGCAAAAACGTCAGGTATTTCATTTTTCAGACACACGCTAAAGCGGATGTTTACAAATAAATGATCAAATTTCTACCCGGGCCAATATTATCCAGTTGATACCCTTTGATGTGGCAGATGCTCAAAGTAAAATCAAGCACCCGGATAAAATCGCCCTCCACCTTGAGGGTTACCTCATTTCCGGAAACCAATGAAGCCCCGGTTTCGGTATTAATAGCCGCGAAATAGTCAAAATAACCAGAGGCCTCATCTGCAAATTCAGTAGCCGCAGCCTCGCAGGCCGACATGGGTTCCTCTGTTTTGGAACAGGCAAAAAACAATGGCAAACAAGCCAGAATGAATCGGAAAGATACGTTTTTGATCATGGTTAAAGCAATTTTATGTTAGAGATTTTATTGCTGGATTTGCCGGAAAATTTATTTCACTGAATCAATCATCCTGCCCAACATTAGCTTACGTCCAAAAAACCGCAGACTCCATCGAGATAACAGCCCGGCAAAATGGAATGGTGCAACCTTCGCGCCCTATTGTAAGTCATTGAAAATCCTACTTTCTCCCGCATGAACAAATGGTTCTTTATCGGTGCACTTCTCTGCGCCCAAACCTCACTTTTAGCTCAAATTTCAGTCGCCGGACTTATAACCGACGAAAATAAACAACCTCTCGGTTATGTATCGGTTGCCCTGCTGAACGCCGCTGATTCCAGTCTGGTAAAAGGCGCACTCACCGACGCCCAGGGCAAATACCGGATTGAGCAGGTTATGCCCGGTAAATACCAAATTCAGGCCTCTATGGTTGGATACTCTGTGCAAACAACTGAAGAGTTTGAAGTGTTGACGGAAAGTAAAAATGTAACGGCCGACCTATCCCTCCAACCGGCTAATAACATCCTGAACGAAGCCGTGGTAGTGGCCAAACGCCCGCTTTTGGAACAAAAAGCAGACCGCCTGGTGATGAACGTGAGCGACAGCCCTGTGGCCAGCGGCGGTTCTGCGCTGGAAATCCTGCAAAAAATGCCCGGCGTTATTGTAGTGCAGGATCGGGTTACCCTGGCCGGCAATTCCAGTGTGCAAATCTGGATTGATGGCAAACCCTCTCAGTATGCCGACATGAATGCGGTGCTGCGCGATCTTCCCGGCGACCAAATTGACCGTATTGAACTCATTACCCAACCCGGCGCCCAGTTTGATGCCGCAGGAGGAGCCATCATAAACATCATCCTGAAACGCAACGCTAATCTCGGCTTTAACGGCAATGTAGCGCTTACCACCGGCGGTAGCTGGTACGATCTGGCTTATGCCGGCACCGACGATCAGACGTTTTATCGCCTGAACCCGTCCATTTCCATGAACTACCGCAAAAACAAATGGAACCTGTTTGGATCATACAGCTACCAAACGCGTACTTCCTTTAATGTTATCCAGGTAAAACGTTTCATCGGGGCAGAGATTTATGATCAAACCAACTACAATCCCTCCGATTTTAATGTACATAATTACCGACTGGGCGCCGACTTTTTTGCCACACCTAAAACAACCATCGGAGTATTGTTCAGGGGTTTTCAACGCGAAGGCGAGAGTCGCTCAAACAATGTAACCCAGGTGTTTGACGCAACCAACAACCTGTTCAAAGGCGCTTTTACTACCCAGAACAACTCGGATTCCGATCGTTCACATGCCATGGGCAACCTAAACCTGCGCCATGAATTCAATGCCAAAACCGGCCATGTACTCAATGCCGATATGGATTACAGCCAATATATGGTGCAAAATGTGAGTCGCCTGAACATTTTTCAAAACGATGGCAATTCACCGGAATCGCGCTCGGAACAGCGACTGGATCAACCCATTGACATCCTGGCTGGCAAGGTGGATTATTCACTGCCATTCGACTCCACGTTCAAGGCAGACCTGGGCGCTAAAACGAGTTTTGCCACCATTGACAACGACCTGCAATTCCTGCGCGGAACAACCATAGACCCGGGCCAGTCGAACGATTTTTTATACAAGGAAAACATCAATGCCGGCTACCTCAACCTATCTAAAAAACTGACTAAGTTTGATCTGAACGCCGGCTTACGTGCAGAACAAACCATCGTGAGTGGGGTAACAGAAGGTGTAAAGGTATTGGACCGGAATTACCTGCAATGGTTTCCCAGCGCAAGCGCCCTGTACAAAATAGACAAGCATTTTGGGATTCAGTCTTCTTACAGTCGCCGCGTTAACCGACCCAGTTTCCAGCAACAAAATCCGTTTGCATTCTTTATAGATTCGCTCACTTTTCAACAGGGCAATCCAACCCTGTTACCGGAAATCACCAACAACGGACAACTGGCGCTCACCTACGACAACCAGCCCTTCATCCGGATTTCCTATGCCAAAACAGATGATGTGATTTTTGAAAACGCGCCAAGGGTGGAAGGCACCAAAACCTTTTCTACCTCAGCCAACCTGGCCGAATACGAGCGATGGGCCTTTGAACTCAATTTTCCAATCAAATATAAGAAATGGATAGACGGCTTTGGAGGCAATCAGTTCATTCTCAATTCTTATGATGCGGCTTATCTGGGCAGTACTTTTCAAAAAAGCAAATGGAACTGGCTTGCCTACTGGCAGGTAAATGTGAATCTGCCGGCTGATTTCAAAGTAGAATTCGGGGGCTGGTATATGACCAAATTCCTGGAAGAGTTTTTTGATATCGGAGCCATGGGTGGCGTAAATCTGGGCATTTCCAAAAGTTTTTGGGACAACCGCGGCCGGCTCTCTCTTTCCCTGAACGACCTGTTTTACACCCAGTTCTCCGATGTTTATGTGAACTACGAAAACATAGAGCTCAATTTCCTCCAGCGCAACGACACCCGTAATGCGCGCCTGACTTTCAGTTACCGCTTCGGTAACACCGAGCTGAAAGCCGCCCGCCGCCGCGATACCGGTTCTGATACTGAAACGTCCCGCGTCAAAATCGAGTGATAAGGCACGAAGGTACGAAACACAAAGACACTAAGGCGCGAAGACGCGAAGACTTTTTTGTACCGGCGGGTTCAGCCGCCGATGCTCAGACACAAAGGCGCAAAGGCACTAAGACGCTAAGGGTTGGCAGCTTCGCTGCAAAGCAAGAATGTCAGCAGAATGCTGACTACCAATACTTGGTGTCTTCGTGCCTTTTATATCACCTGGAAGCCATGTGCGTATGGATCTACTTCCGGGTCCACGATGATGGTATTATATCCGTACACTACCGCCCAGCCCTGGATACTGGGGCGCATGGCTTTTTTGCCGGCCACAGTGGTTTCTTCCTCTATCCGGCCAATGAATTTAGAGCCGATGATGCTTTCATGCACAAACTCATCTCCGGGCCGGAGCAATCCTTTGGCGTACCACTGTGCCATACGCGCACTGGTGCCTGTACCACAGGGAGAGCGATCAATGGCTTTATCGCCATAAAACACCGCATTGCGGGCCGTTGAAGTGGGGTCTAGGGTTTTGCCGGTCCAGAGGATATGGCTCAGACCGTTGATGGTGGGGTTTTCCGGATGCACAAACCGGTGCTCCGCATTGATCCGCTTGCGCATTTCCCGTGCCCAGCCGATGAGCTGCTCTGCCCGGAAGTGTTCCAGTCCGGGAAAGTTTTCCTGCACATCCACGATGGCGTAAAAATTGCCCCCGTAAGCCACATCCACCTGCAGGAGGCCGAGTTCCGGACATTCCACCGCGATATTTTCGGCCGCCAGGTAAGCCGGAACATTGGTGAGTCGCACCCATTTTACCTTTTTGCCTTCCTGATGATACACCACCTCCACAAGTCCGGCTGGTGTTTCGAGGCGCAGTTTGCCCGGGATTTTTGGCGTTACTAATCCCTGCTCAATGGCAATGGTAACGGTACCTATGGTTCCATGTCCGCACATAGGCAGACATCCGCTGGTTTCGATAAACAGCACCGCCACATCGTTGGCCGGATCATGCGGTGGGTATAGAATACTTCCGCTCATCATGTCGTGGCCCCGTGGTTCAAACATCAGGGCATGGCGAATCCAGTCGTACTCGCGCAGGAAATGCTGGCGTTTTTCACTCATGTTGGCGCCGTTCAGATTCGGGCCGCCGCCGGCTACTACCCGCACCGGATTACCGCAGGTGTGGGCATCAATACAAAAAAAGGTTTTAGACATGTTTGAGTGTTTGAGTTGGCGAGTGTTTGAGTGTTTACGTTGGCGTTCGGCTGGGGATTGCGGTTTTGGGATGCGAAGAACGCGATTTTTTTAGTGTCGGGGCGACTGCAGTCACCCCGACACTAAGAGCATGTTGGAGATTTTCTTGCCGGGCCCAAAATTGTCCTTTTTCCGCCATTTTTCACCTTTTTTCAGTCACATAACTCAGGCTATGCTTCTTCAAAAACGCAAAAACTGACGAAAAAAGCTCAAATTTTTGACTCCGGCAGAAAATCCCCAACATGCTCTAAAACACCCCTCACCATTTCCCAAAAAAACAGGACTTTTGCCCAACCCCAATTCACCATAGGCCGTAAGCCGTCAACCGTAGGCCGTCAACCGTCAACCGTCCATCAAGTATGAAAGAACTGAAATCTTACCTCGACACGAACAAACAACGTTTTCTTGACGAATTGCTCGAAATTCTGCGCATCCCTTCTGTGAGCGCTGATCCAAAATATGCCGGAGATGTACGCCGAATGGCAGAAGCAACTGCCCAACACCTTAAAGCAGTGGGCGTAGACAATGTGGAAGTTTGTGATACCGCAGGACACCCCATCGTGTATGGCGAAAAAATGGTAAACCCCAAAGCGCCTACCGTTTTGGTGTACGGACACTACGACGTTCAACCGGCAGATCCGCTCGATCTGTGGGACAGCCCGCCATTTGAACCAGTGGTGAAAAAGACCAAAAACCACCCCGACGGCGCCATTTTTGCCCGCGGCTCCTGCGACGATAAAGGCCAGTTTTTCATGCACGTGAAAGCCTTTGAAATGATGTCGAAAACCGGCAATCTGCCCTGCAACGTGAAATTCATGATTGAGGGGGAGGAAGAAGTGGGTTCCAAAAATCTGGAGAAATTTTGTCGCGACAACAAGAAGAAACTCGCCGCTGATGTGGTGCTAATTTCCGACACCAGCATCATCGACAATAAAACCCCAAGTATCACGGTGGGCCTGCGCGGCCTGTGCTACATGGAGGTAGAGGTAACCGGTCCGAACAAGGATCTCCACTCCGGCGTGTACGGCGGCGCGGTAGCCAACCCGATCAACGTACTTTGCCAAATGATCGCTTCGCTGCACGACGCCAAGCGCCACATCACGGTAAAGGGTTTTTACGACGACGTACAGAAAGTAAGCAGCAAAGAACGCAAGGCCATGAATGCTGCCCCGTACGATGAAAAACAATACATGAAAGACCTTGGCGTGAATGACCTCATGGGCGAAAAAGGCTACACTACCGTGGAACGCACCGGTATTCGCCCGACACTCGATGTAAACGGTATCTGGGGCGGCTATATCGGTGAAGGCGCCAAAACAGTGCTGCCGAGCAAGGCTTACGCCAAAATCTCCATGCGCCTCGTGCCGGATCAGGACCCGAAGAAGATTGAAAAATTGTTCCAGAAACACTTTGAAGGACTGGCGCCTAAATCCGTGAAGGTGAAAGTAACGGCACATCACGGTGGTTATCCGGTGGTGGTACCTACCAACTCTGTGGAATACAAAGCTTCAGAGAAAGCCATGGAACAGGCCTTTGGCAAAAAGCCTCTGCCACAGCGAGGCGGCGGCAGTATCCCCATCGTGGCCATGTTTGATCAGGTGCTAAACGCCAAATCTGTGCTCATGGGCTTTGGTCTGGACTCCGACGATATCCACTCTCCGAACGAACACTACGGACTGTTCAACTACTACAAAGGCATTGAAACGATTCCGTATTTCTATAAGTACTATGCGGAGATGAAGAAGAAGTAGGGGAATGTCCAATAACCAATGTCCAATGTCCAATATCCAATGTTCAAGTGGATCGGGTGTTTGGCGTCAGCACTTTTGTTGGGCTGTTTTCGCCTGAATGGCGGATTGGATGTGGACGGTCAGTCTTATTTTCACTTTTTGCGCCTTCGTCAACAGTCACGGTGGAACGAGAGCTGGGATTTTCTGAACTGCTAAAAATGCAGGGGAGTTCCAGTTCTCGACCTGTTGGCTCAATACCAATACTGGATAGGAGCAAAAATGAAGAGTTTTTTATAGATAGGACACGATTTAATAAGTTACAGATTGAACATCTTGAAAAAATTTAGGCGAAAGTTTATTTGATCATTTTTTAAAATATTGAAATTATGGATACTGGACAATATGAACAAACTATAACTGCTAATCAATTTGAACATTGGGCTAATAATAATGGAGATTCTAAAGGAACGCCATTTGAAACCAATGTATTTTATAACAATCTTGACTCTGGAGAGCGACAAATTACGTTTAAAAATTTGAAAATTGATGGGGATGTGAAGCTTTTCCAGTCTGAAACAATCCATATAGTTCTTTCAAATTGTAAAATTTCTCATTTTTATATTGAAAATGTTTTAAATTTTAGGTCTTTGACTGTAACAGACTTTTCACAAATAGATTCTATTGCTATTTCAAAAAAAGGACCACATCTATTTACTATATTGAATAATTCCAAAATCAACCGAATATTGTTTGAAAATTGCTCCAATGCACTGCCATTTATAATCAATAATTCAAAAGTTGGTATTATTGTCTCAAATAAGTCTAATTTTGAAAATTTTGAAATTTCAAACAGTAATGATGTTGGTGAAATTAATTTTGCTTTAACTGTAGTCAATGATTTCTTTAAAATTATAAATTCAAGAATTGAAAAAATTGTAATCAAAGATGGAAAAATACCAGATATTTTTTTTGATGAAATTGAATCCGACGAGATTAGATTAAATAATTATACTATAGAGTCTTTTGTATATGTAAAAAGCAAATGTAAAGAATTAGTATTTACATATGTAAATTTGAGAAGAATAGAAATATTAAAAAAATCTATTGTTGGAAGGCTCCGAATTAGACTGCCATTAGAAACATCAGCACAAATTAGTTGTAAGGCATCCGATTTTGACGAAATTGATCTGTCATCAACTGTTATCTCTGAGTTTACAACAGTACAGATTTTAAATTGCAAAGTTTCTCAAATTAAGTTAATAGATTTCTGTAATTATGGTACAATTCTTCTTAACAACATTTTTCCAAAGGTGGAAGAGGAGTCAAAAATTTATATGGTTGACTCTGATTTAGGTAAAATCCAAATTATCAAAAGTGATCTAAGTTTTTATAGAAAATTTGTGTATTCTAATACTAAAATGTTGGAACTATTCATTGCAGGGAGTGAAATGCCCAGAAACAATACGTTTTGCTTGCCCAATGAAAATAATAATTTGCTAGAGGTTTCAGTACAAAAACGTTTAGCATACTCTCAGTTTAAGAAAATTTATGAAAACCAAGGAGATATACCAGGCTCTCTCCGCTACCTTGCTTATGAAATGGATGCATACTTAGCTATGTTAAATTGCCACTACTATGATCTTACTAAAGATAAAAATTCTTTGCCTCTTTCAAAGAAAATTAATAGTAGAATATTTAAACATAAATATCGGGGAGAAAGATGGATGCTTTTGCTGAACAAATACTCTACAAATTATGGTAATGATTGGCTTTTGGGTGCTAAAAGAACATTTTGGGCAGTTGTAATATGTTATTCATTATTTTGCCTCTTTCAAGGAATAATGTTTAATTTTGAATTCAATAGTATTAATAATGTTATTGAGTTTTTTAGAATAGTATCATATGCACCATATTATCTTAATCCACTTAGAGACCTCGACTCGGTTTCTCCAGTTGACGAGAATACTATCAATCCCTTGGCGCGTATCTGGGATTTTATAAGCCGTATAATAGTCGCCTATTTTGCTTATCAAACCATCCAAGCTTTCCGTAAACTTGGTAAATCTAGTGGATAAACACAGTTTTTCATGGAACTCAACGAAGCACAAATCAACTACTCAGCTGTTTGAAAAGGAGGCCAACAGGCCTCGCTGGAGGCCATGCATTTGGGCGATATCCCCAAGGGGCTTTTTTACTCAGAAGCTGCCCTGAAACCATCAGACCCCGCGCTGATGGGGTGGTATAGGTTATTCAAGGCATTTAGAGGTCATTTAAGAGACATTTAGGTCATTATGTATGAGTCATGATAATGTCCCAAAAAGTGTGTCTGTAAAATGAAAAAAGGTCTTCATCTTAGTGGTCGCTAAACACTACTAAAAAAGAAGACCCGATGCAGTTAAGCAAGACACAAATTTCAGCACTTTTAACGGAA
>JAFLBO010000028.1 GCA_017303475.1 Chitinophagales bacterium | reverse complement strand
CAAAATCTGTGTAGAATCTGTGCATCTAATCTGTGTAAAATCTGTGCGAAAATGGATATAGGGTTTGGCGGAGGGGGATAGTTCGCAGTGTTTTTTCGCGCAGATTTTACACAGATTTTTTAACCCTTTAAATTTTTCAAATGATGACAACAAACGACATAACATACCTCATCAGAGGGGCTTTATCAATTTCAACGTCAGAAGCCTCGAGGATAAAGTGAGTCTTCAAAGAATCGTCAGATCAAAATCTGTGTAGAATCTGTGCATCTAATCTGTGTAAAATCTGTGCGAAAATGGATATAGGGTTTGGCGGAGGGGGATAGTTCGCAGTGTTTTTTCGCACAGATTCTACGCAGATTGGTTGCGCAGATTTTACACAGATTTTTTAACCCATTAAATTTTAAAATGATGACTACAAACGACATTACACACCTAGTCAGAGTAGTTTTATCAAATTCAACGTCAGAAACCTTGAGGACAAAGTGAGTCTTCAAAGAATCGTCAGATCAAAATCTGTGTAAAATCTGTGCGAAAAAAGCATAAGGAAGATGTTATGAGTACCTTTACCTGTCCTTTGGGCCAAGAAAGACAAAGGCTTTCTAAAAGCAAGCTTAAGTTTTTGGGAACTTAGTTGGTTCATCTCAAGGTAGCGATCATGTGGAAATGATTTATGAGTAAAAAGCTCTACTCTGTTATGTCACTTGAATGCTTGATGGTATTCGTAACCAAGTAAATTATTATGCAACGTTACTCTTTCATATTCTTACTTTTTTTAACTCTTAACTCTTGTGTTAAATACCATTACAATGAAGAAGGTGGAGTACGGGTAAACAACTCAAAAGTGTTTAAGTACAATAAAGAGAGGTTTAGATCAATGGATAAATCCCAAATTGATACCAATGCAATATACATATTAAGTGAACCACATCCTATGTGGGATTCATTTTGGTTTATTCGCTTTTTCCCTACAGGACAGGTTTTGTTTATACCCTGCGATACAATACCTCCTGGTTCTGGTTTGATAAACAATAAAAACAAAGGAATTCAGGGTTATTATATACTTAAAGATTCCAAAATTAAAATAGACATGTTTCAAGAAATTAATTATGGGCAAACGGGGAAATACTTTGGACGAGTTGAGTCAGATGGCAATATTTTGTTGTTTGAGTCCAGACCAGAAACCTGTTTTAGCATCTATCCTTTGGTTGAAAAGGTAACTAATAAAAAGAATAATTCGCATTGGAGGAAGTTTCCAACTGATCAATTGAAGCATTATAAACCTGATTGGTAAAGCTGCTGAACCATCTCTATGCACAATTCGACACCAATAATAAATTTATAATGCTTAAACTCTTTGGTCTAATTGTTTCAATATTTGTCTTGACGAAAATCCATGGACAATATATTCTGACTATGCAACAAGTGAACATACAAACTGCTTACCAGGACTTGAAAAGGGTATAACAATTGGATACAGAAAGCAAATAGTCAGAAGTCCAGACGCGGCGATGGTGTTCTACACCAAACGAGATACCCCAAACCCCTCACCCCAACCCATACTGCTTCAACACCTCCTCCGGCACACCATCCCAGGTGTTCGGCGTATTGCCCTGATACCCAATATCTGCAATCCCGATTTTGCTCGACCAAAAACCGGAGGCCGTCAGGTTGCGCATCAGCGTGAAGAAGGCTACACCATGACTCATGCCGGGCTTTTTACGCTCCGGATAGGCAATGTCTTCCACAATCTCTATGCGCTGCGCCGGCGTGATGTCTACAAACACCTTCCCAAAACGCTTTTGTGCTTCATTGTCTATCCAGCCCAATCCGCCGCGTAGCGGAGTCTGGAAATCTGGCTTATCCTTGGCCATAAACTCAATAAATTCCGGTACACCAGCCTCCGTCGCACTCCCCGAACGCTCATCGCGCGGAATGATGATGTCCACCAGAATACTGATGGTTTTCATTTCATGCGGATTGAAAAATTGCTCCGCAAACAATTTGGCATCCCGCATTTTCTCATATTCCGTTCTGCCAAACTGCTTGAATTCCGGATCCTTATTGTTGGCAACTTCATCCGCCAACTCCGCGGCTTTTACCTGCGGATTCAATCCGGCAAGCCCAAGCGCACTCAGGCTAATACCTTTTAATACATCGCGTCTTTTCATAATGCTGATTGTGTTTTTAACCGTCCATCGTAAATCGTCCATCGTCCATCGTCCACCGTAGGCCGTCAAAGCCTCCCCGCCTTGCGCTCCTCCACTATGTATCTGGAAGCGCGCATAGAAAGCGCCAAAATGGTCCAGGTGCAGTTTTTATCGCCCTGCGACACAAACGGCGCCGCATCTACCACAAACAGGTTTTTGACGTCGTGCGCCTGTTGCCATTTGTTCAGCGCTGATTTATTGGGGGCGTCGCCCATACGGATGGTGCCTACCTCGTGGATAATCTCACCGGGCAGATTCAAGCCATAATCCTGCTCGGCAGTGGGGGTAGGACTGAGCGGAATGCCGCCCAATTCATGAATAATCTGCTCAAAGGTTTGGTGCATGTGTTTGGCCTGCAAACGTTCGTAGTCCGACCATTTGTAGTGGAACCGCAGCACCGGAATCCCGAATTTGTCCACTTTTTCCGGGTCAATTTCACAATAATTGTCCTCCCGGGCTATCGCTTCGCCCCGGCCGCCCATGCCTATGTAGGCGCCGTAAAAACGCCGGTAATCATCCTTAAGCGATGTTCCGTACCCGCCGGCTTCACGTGTGGCGCCTTTCCGATCCGGGAACATACCATTCACGTTTTCAATACCCCAGCCAAATCCATATGCTGGCATACCCATTCCGCCCCAGTATTCAATGTGGTAACCACGCGGGAAATCCAGTTTCTTATTGTCGAGCCACCAGGGCGAATACACATGCATGCCACCCACGCCATCTTCATTATAGCGTTTGCGATCGAACAGCATAGGTATAATGGCGCCTCTGGAAGAGCCGGTAGAATCGTGCAGGTATTTGCCCACCACGCCGGAGGAATTGGCGAGGCCTTCCGGGAATCGCGCCGATTTGGAGTTCAACAGCAGTCGCGCCGATTCGCAGGCGCTGGCGGCCAGCACTACGATGCGGCCGCGCACCGTTTTTTCCTCCATCGTTTGGGTATCCACATACGAAACCCCATTGGCCAAACCCGTTTGCGGATCGGTAAGTACTTCCCTGGCCATGGCGAAATAAATAACGTCGAGGTTCAGGGTTTTCATAGCGGGTTTGCAGAGGCAGGACGAGGAAGAAAAATCCGCATACGCTATGCAGGAGCGGTTGCACTGATTGCAATAAAAGCAGGTGCCTCGTTCATCGTTGATGGGCTTCGTCAGAATGCTCAGGCGGGAGGGAATGGTTGTGATACCCAGGTTTTTGTTGCCTTTCAGCAACATATGCTCGTGCAAACGCGGCTTCGGCGGCGGCAGGAAAATAGAATCCGGGTCGTTGGGCAAATTCTCCACCGATCCGAATACCCCGATCAACTTGTCTACCTCGTCGTAAAAAGGCGCCACGTCTTCGTAGCCAATCGGCCAGTCGTCGCCCAGGCCGTCGATACTTTTTCTTTTGAAATCCTGCGGACCAAAACGCAGACTGATACGTCCCCAGTGGTTGGTTCGGCCGCCTAGCATACGGGAGCGGAACCACTTGAATTTCGTATTGTCTTTGGTGGTGTAGGGTTCGCCCTCTATGTCCCAGCCACCGTAAGCAGCATCAAAATCGCCGAAAGGCCGGTAGCGAGTGCCCGCGCCGCGCCTGGGCGACTCATAAGGCCATTTTAGTTGCGTGATGTATTTGGGATCGGCGGGGTCGTAGTGCTGTCCTGCTTCCAGCAAACACACTTTGGCGCCTGCTTTGGTCAGTTCGTGCACCGCCATACCTCCGCCGGCCCCCGAGCCGATTACGATAACATCGTATGTAACAGGTGTTTCCTTGATTTGAAACCTTTCCATTGTTGGCCGATAATTTGCTCGCAAGGAACGATTTCTTTGGCAGCCTCGCAAATAATCTGCACCCCAAAAAGTTCTGATTATGTCCTGTATTTTCACGGGTTTAAAAATGGTTTTCTGCCTTCAGTTCAATCCACTTCATCCTATGTACAAATACCTCCTGTTCTGCCTCCTCGTCGTTGCCTCTTGCTCACCCTCCCGCAAATCCGTGTGTACTTCCGGGAACCCTGTGTTTCCCGGCTGGTATGCCGACCCTGAAATCCGTGTTTTCAAGGGTAAATACTGGGTTTTTCCCACCTATAGCGCGCCATACAACCAGCAGGTTTTTCTCGATGCTTTCTCCAGTAAAGATCTATGCCACTGGACCAAGCACCCGCATATCCTGGATACCGCTTCCGTTAAATGGGCGAAACGCGCTGTTTGGGCGCCTTCCATTGTTGAAAAACAAGGAAAATACTACCTGTTTTTTGGCGCCAACGATATCCAGAACGATAATGAAAAAGGCGGCATTGGCGTGGCAGTATCCGACAAGCCGGAAGGGCCATTCCGGGATTACCTGGGCAAGCCCCTGGTAGATCGGTTTCACAACGGCGCCCAGCCTATTGATCAGTTTGTATTTCAGGACCCCGCCGGACAATACTACCTGATTTACGGAGGCTGGCGGCATTGCAATATTGCCCGACTGAAAGATGATTTCAGCGGTTTTACACCTTATGCAGATGGAAGTATTTTTAAGGAAATAACTCCTGAAGGATACGTAGAAGGCCCTTTTATGTTTTACTTAAAGGGTAAATACTACTTTATGTGGTCTGAAGGTGGCTGGACCGGGCCGGATTACAGCGTTGCTTATGCCGTGGCAGATTCGCCGCTGGGACCATTCCAACGCGTAGGTAAAATACTGCAACAGGATCCTCAAGTGGCCACAGGCGCTGGACACCACTCCGTTATTCAAGACCCGGGCACTTCTGATTGGTACATCGTCTATCACCGCCGACCGCTCGGCGAAACCGATGGCAATTCCCGTCAGGTATGTATAGAGTACCTGCAATTTGATACCAAAGGCGCCATTAAGCCAGTAGTGCTCACCCGGGAGGGTGTTCGAAAGCATTAAAATCCTGCCGGGACGCAGCGGCGCCTTGCCCCGCGTCCCGGCAGAAAAAATCACAACAAATGCGGGTGCTCGTAAAAGTCTACCACCCCTGTTTCAATGTTGTACATGCCACCTACCACTGCAATTTCATGCGATTTGATCATTTTATCCAAAATGATGCTGCGCTTGGCAATGTCGTCCATCACCTGGTGGACGTTGTTGGCGGCCACCGCATCTGCATAGGCGTAGCTGTCGCCACCTTCAATCATTGGTGTGCGTTCCAGGATTGGGCGGATTTTGCTGAGTAGTCCGGTCAGGTGGCCCATTTCCACATGATCGCAGGCGCCTTTGATGGCCCCGCAGCGCGTGTGTCCGAGCACTACAATGATTTTGGCGCCGGCCACTTTGCAGGCAAATTCCATGGAGCCCAAAATATCTTCGTTCAGCACATTCCCGGCAATCCGGATGCTGAACACATCGCCGAGTCCCTGGTCAAAGATCAATTCAGCGCTGGTTCTGGAGTCGATGCAGCTCAAAATGACTGCAAAAGGGTGTTGCCCTTCTTTGGTTTCATTTACCTGTTGCAGCAGATTTCTGCTGGCTTTCAGGTTGCTGACAAAGCGCAAATTGCCTTCTTTCAGAATGTTGAGGGCAATGTTTGGGGTGATTTTATCCTGAAGTTCTTTTGTGAGTGTACGCATGGATGTGTTATTAGCTTGAAGAGTAAAGTAAAGTGCGCTATCGAACACGATAGCCTCCTGGGGTCCAGCAGGTTTTACCCTTTTGGTAAGATGTGTCATGTTGCGCCGTTTTAAGTGTGGAAAGAATTTTGTGGTCGCACCATCTATTTTGTGTGCGAATCCGGTTCGCTGTGTACAAAATCAGCTTCCCAAAACTTGTAACGGTCGCGGAATCCTTTGAGGCTTACCTGAATATTCTTTTTGGCAGCCTTATCCCGGGCAAATTCCCGGATGTCTTCCAGTACGTCAAAATCAATATAAGCAGAGTCTGAGGCATCTATCAGTACCCGGGAGTTTTCGGGCAGATCTTCCAGCGTCATTTTAATAGCTGCCTTGTTGAGGAACGATACCTCCTGCGAGAGTTTGATCTGGATCAGATCGCCCTGATGGTATTCTTCTTTATGGAAAAAGTAGGCGTTGCGCATGTTGCCCCGTAAAATGGCAAAAGCGCTGGCAACCAGGCCAATACCCACGCCGGTGAGCAGATCGGTAAACACCACGGCTGCAACGGTGATGATAAACGGCCACCATTGGTATTTGCCGTTATCCCACATGTTTTTGAAAATGGAAATTTTAGCCAGCTTGTAACCGGTTAGAATCAGCACGGCTGCCAGAGCGGCCAATGGAATCATATTCAAAATGCCCGGAATGAGTGCTGCACAAATGAGCAGGAAAAAACCGTGAAAAATAGCGGATGCCTTGCTGCGCGCATTGGCGTTTACGTTGGCCGAACTGCGCACAATAACCGAAGTAACCGGAAGGCCGCCCAATAAGCCAGATACTATATTGCCTACGCCCTGCGCTTTGAGCTCCCGGTTGGGATCGCTTGTGCGCAAAAATGGATCAATTTTATCCACGGCTTCCAGGCATAGCAGGGTTTCAATGGAAGCAACAATACAAATGGTGAGCGCTATGGAATACACCTTTGGGTTGGTCAGCTGCCCAAAATCAGGCATGTTGAATTGCCCTATAAATGCGGCGAAATCAGAGGCAACCGGGATGTTTACCAGGTGTTCCTGCTGTATGGCCCAGGGCTCACCCATGGAAACCAACAATTGATTTAACAATACAGACACCACCACAGCCACCAATGCGCCCGGCAAAAAGCCTACCTTGCTTTTGATGGCCGGTTTTTCCCAAACCAACATGATGCCTATGGAAATCAAGGCCACCACCGTGGCGCCCGGGTGGATAAATTGGGTTAGGGTGTCCCAGATAGACAGCAGGGTATTACTGCCGCTCTGTTCAAAAAAGGCGAAATCGCCTTCCGCATCCTTATCGTAGCCCAGCGCATGCGGAATCTGTTTCAGGATTATGATGATGCCAATACCCGTTAACATGCCTTTGATCACGTTAGACGGAAAGTAGTTGGCAATCATACCGGCTTTGACGAAGCCCAGAATCAATTGGAGTAATCCGGCCATGACCACAGCCAGAAGGAATGTTTCGAAAGCGCCCAGTTGTTGAATGGATACCAGTACTACCGCCGTTAAACCGGCAGCCGGGCCGCTTACACTGGTATGAGAACCGCTTAAAGATCCGATGACAATGCCGCCTACAATGCCGGCAATCAAACCGGAGAAAAGCGGGGCGCCGGAAGCCAGCGCAATGCCTAAGCAGAGGGGGAGGGCGATAAGAAATACAACCAGGCCCGCAGGCAGATCGTATTTCAGATCGGCCATGTAATTATTTTTTTGCATGAAGATAGAAGGATTAGATTGCAGAATACCCGCGCTTCGGGAACACCATCATGGGCGCTCCTCCAGTCGCTAAAAAAAGCCGGAAGCAATCAAACCTGATTGGGAGGGGGGGAGAAGATGGTGCAGAATGCGTCAGACGAAATTAGTACGGCTTCAGCCAGTACACTGCTCCAATGAGAAGCCACAGCCACATCCTGCAAAATAACGACCGCATGACGATCTTTGAATTCATTCCAGTCGTCGTCTGCTTCAGTTTCCTTTTTTTCGTCTTTTTCGCTGTGTTCTACCTTGGATTCATACATTTCCATCCAGGTTGTGCCGGCAAAATAAGGCTGTGCATCCTCCAGAAGGATGCAACCCAGAAGCAGGTAAGCCACGATAATGCCGATACCGATGCGCATATGTACAATTAAGGAGGGCGAACATAAACGCTATAAAGTTAATACTGTTCACCAATTTCCATATTTATCAATTTTTTAACCGACAAAATCCCCTCTAGGCTTTTCGGCGGCCGGGATTGTCACATATCTTTTATTTGCCGGCATGAAGGATAAAACAGACTTTTGCCACCGTTTTTTCGTTTGTAATCACATCAAATTGTTCACCCAACCTGCACCTGTCCTATGAAAATCTCCTATGTTTTGTTGTCTGGAGCCATGCTCCTGTTGTTGAGCTATTGCGCTCAGGATCCCTTGGAAACCGTTGAACAAAAAAACGATCGTGGTCAGCTGGAGCGTTTTCAGCGTCGCAAAGACAACCAAAAGCGCGAGGGTCTTTTTCAACGTTATTCTGCCGAAGGCGTTTTGCTGGAGGAGGCGCATTACCTTGCAGACTCGCTAGACGGCGAGCGCAAGTATTTTTCTGTTGCCGGACAACTGGAAAGCATTGAAAGGTATCAAAACAATAAAATTCACGGGAAATTCCAGGCTTTTTACCCGGATGGAATGGTGAAAATTGAACAGGACTTTGTAGCGGGCGCCCTGACCGGCTTTAGTATCCGGTATTACCCCAACGGGCAAATTCAGGAAAAAGTACAGCTCAAAAACAACGTGGAAGACGGGCCTTTCGTGGAATACCATGAAAACGGACAACTCAAAACAGAAGGTAACTACGCCCCGAATGAGGAAGGCGATGGCCTGGAAAATGGAGAATTAAAAGAATATGACGAGTCCGGGCAACTCATTCGCGTTGCAGACTGTCAGAATGGTATGTGTTTGACAAAGTGGAAGAAATAGGTTTTACCACTAGCCACTTAGAGCACTAAGAAAGACTTAATGTATGTATATGCTGGAGATTTCTCCAGTGCCATTTTGGTATGCGGATTTAGTGTCTCTTAGTGCCTTAAGTGGCTTAGTGGTCTTCCACAGCATACAAACACCCAAATACAATCACTCATGCAATTGACTCCTTACAAACGTTTTTCAACGCTGCTGTTTTTCACCCTTTTGCTCGCTGCCGGTGTGCAGGCGCAGGTTATTGGCGGTCGTCATGTGTTTTCTTACCTGGCACTGCCGCAATCTGCCCGGGTAACCGGACTTGGCGGCATACAAATAGCCGTGCAGGACGATGATCCGGTTTTTGCCCAGGCCAACCCGGGTGCGCTGAATGCGTCTATGTCGGGTAAAGTGGCATTTAACCACAATTTTTACCTTGGAGGGGTGCAGCATGGCTATGTGGAATACGCCCATCACCTGAAAAAATACGGCTTTACGGTACATGGTGGGGTGCAGTACCTCAGCTATGGGGAAATCAAACGTGCCGATGAATATGGCGATGTACAAGGCACCGTAAAAGCGGGCGAGTCTGCCTTTGCTGTTGGCGGCGCCAAACAATTGAGCGACCGCTTTACGCTCGGTTTGAATGTGCGCATGGCTTTTTCCCGACTCGATATTTATCGTTCCTCAGCGCTCATGGCCGATGCAGGTCTGATGTATGCAGATACCGCTCGCCGCCTCACCATTGGTCTGGTACTCCGGAATGCAGGCACTCAGATGAGTACCTATGCCGGTTTGAAAGAAGAGCTGCCCTTTGATGTACAATTAGGTTTGAGCAAGCGACTGGAACACCTGCCTTTCCGGTTCAGCATCATTGCCCACCACCTGCACCAATGGGATATCCGCTACAATGATCCCGGTTTGCAGGACGACGACGTGCTGCTATTTGGCGATGACCAACCCTCTGAAAACAAAACCACCGCTGCTATCGACAACCTGTTCCGGCACCTCATTTTCAGTGGGGAATTCCTGCTGGGTAAAAACGAAGGCTTCCGACTCCGTTTGGGTTACAATCATCTCCTGAAACGCGAACTTAGCGTAAGCAACTACCGCAGCCTGGCCGGATTTTCCGGCGGCGTAGGCGTTAAAATTAAACGCTTCCGTGTTGACTTCGGTTATGGTTCCTATCACCTCGCCGGTGGCGCCGTCCACCTCGGCATCGGAACGAGTCTGATTTGAATGAGTGAGTGAGTGAGTGAGGGACTTGAGATTTTTTACCACTAAGCCACGGAGGGCACTAAGATTAAGTCCCCTTAGTGTCCTCCGTGGCTTAGTGGTAAAAAATCTCAAGTCCCTCCCTCACTCATTCACTCACTCACTCATTCACTCACTCACTCACTCCAGTACCCTTCTGGATACATACATCACTACTGCGAGGATGGCGAAGAGTCCGAGGCTGCCGATGAGCAGGGCGTAGTCTTGCAATTGCAGCACTACGAACAGGAATCCGTAGAGAAGGGTCATTGTACCGCCTACCACCATAGCCATTTTACCTGATTGGAACAGACTTCGGGCAAATAGGCTGGTCAGACCAACGGTCATAACACCGGCAATGAGATAAGCCAGGTTGAAAGAAGTATGTTCTGAAATGGATACCAGCAACGTATAAAAAATCACCAGAGCCAATCCGATGAGGGCATACTGAAACGGATGTATGCGCTTTTTTTGCCCTAATTCAATGAAAAATACCGTTAAAAATGTCAGACCGATAAACAAAATGGCGTACTTGACAGATCGGGTGGATTTTTGGTAGTTGTCTACCGGAAGCAAAAAAGAAACACCGAAAGCACTTTCCTGGAAATCGTAATTTTGATCACCCACCCATTGTTGTGGGTAATTCCGGTTCAGGTTGAGCACTTTCCAGGAGGCTTCAAAGCCTTCAGATGTAATGTTTTTATCGTCGGGTAAAAAAGCACCATTGAAGCTGGGGTCTTTCCATGGGGCTTTCATTTTTACTTGGGTAATTTTTCCCACCGGAGTGAAGTACAGGTAATCAGAGCCTTTGAGGGTCATTTCAATGTGAAATTGATGTGCGGCGTCCTGCTTCATTTGTACCGGCACATGTATACCACTGGAAATCAGGTCGGGTACAGGAGCCCCGGGTTCGAATACCAATTGCTGACCGTTCCAGGTTAAGCCTACCTGGTCTTTTAAACCTCGCAAGTCCGGAATGCCCAGTAAGAGCACCGCTTTATCCCAAAAGACAGGCGCATTTTCCGGTATAAGCTTTTGCAGCTGCAAGGGGTTGAATACGCCATCCAGCTGAATTTTGCTGGTGTACAATACAATTTCAAAAATGCCGCGATATCGCTTTTCCGGCGCAACATCGCTGTTGATCTGCAGATCGTCTGGCAGAAAATAGGCATATTGTATCACCTTGCGCACCTTGTCGCCTTCCGAAGGGTAAATGGTCGCTTCATAAGGGATGGCCAGAATGGGTCCTTTGACGGTTTGATACTGCCCCCATTTGCTGCTCACCTCCTGAAAGGCTTCATCCTTCCTGCTTTCCCGCTCATATATCAGGCTTTCCACCATGAAAGTAGGGATGAGCAGCGCCAGCATGAGCAGAAAAATCACTACGCCTTTGACGGTAATTTGATTGCGCTGAAAAAATCCGGGTTCGGGGTTGGATTGGGTGGTTTCCATACGTTTGGTTGTGTTTTAAAAATTACTTTGAAATGCAAAGTTATTTCTAAATTTCAAATCCGCAATAGGATGCGTGAAAAAAACGCGTGATGGTTACCGCGGATGGGCCTAAACTTAAACTGAGAGTCTCACTCAAAGTGAGACTCTCAGTTTAAGTTTAAGCCCATCCGCGCCTCTCCGCCTCTGCGGTAAAAAAACCGACTTTCAAAACAACCTCGACCATACGCAACCTTTATTTTTACTTTTGGGGATCGTAATCGCCAAAAGTCATTACTTTTGGGGATCGTAATCGCCAAAAGTAATGATTGATCGTTTTATAACCTCCGAATTTACCCGGCAACTTGCCCAAACCCAGGGTAAATTATTGGTACTGATGGGTCCCAGACAAACAGGCAAAACCACTTTGGTTCGCAGTGTAGCATCAAAGTTTGCCGGCAAAACACAATACCTGACTGGCGATGACCCTGTAATACGTAACAGGCTGACAAACATTGGTTTAGATGCGCTAACTTCACTACTTAAAGGACGCGATTTGTTGGTGCTGGATGAAGCACAACGAATTCCGGATATAGGAATAACGTTAAAGTTGATGGCTGATCATTTTCCGGAAACCAAAGTAATAGCAACGGGTTCGTCCTCGTTTGAGCTGGCTAATCAAATCAATGAGCCGCTAACTGGAAGAAAATCAGTGTTTTACCTTTTTCCCGTTTGCTGGCAGGAATGGTCCAACCATATAGGCACTTTTGACGCAGAAAACGGCCTGGAACAAAGACTACGTTTTGGAATGTACCCTGAAGTGCTCACCAACCCAGGCAATGAACAAGAAATATTGGCTGGATTAGCCTCTGATAACCTATACAGGGATTTGCTTTCTTTTGCGCCTATTCGTAAACCGGAATTGCTGGTCCAAATATTACAGGCGCTGGCACTTCAAGTAGGATCCGAGGTCTCTTACAATGAATTAGCAGGACTAATAAAAGTTGATAAACAGACCATTGCGCATTACATCGCAGCATTGGAACAGGCTTATGTGATTTTTCGTTTAGGACCACTTAGCAGAAATCTTCGAAATGAGATTTCCACCACCAGAAAGATCTATTTTTATGACAACGGAATCAGAAATGCTCTGATTGGGAACTTTGCGCCACTTGCTTTACGACAAGATAAAGGGGCATTATGGGAAAACTTTGTCATCAGCGAGCGGATGAAATTCAACCGGTACAAGCGCCGGCATTTCGTAAATGCTTATTTCTGGCGTACCAAACAGGGGCAGGAAATTGATTATTTGGAAGACTCTGACGGCCAGCTGGATGCATTTGAAATAAAATGGCAATTTTCCCGAAGGCCATCACCACCGACAGCGTTTGAATCAGCCTATCCCAATCACACTTTCCAGGGAATAACCCCTGAGGTCATTTCAGCGTTTTTGCCCTTGTAATCAAATCAAAAACTTCCCGTCCTGATAAATCTTCTCCCCATCTGTCCAGATCTCGCCGCCGCGGGTCATGTCGGTGATCATGTCCCAATGTACTGACGACTCGTTTTTGCCGCCGGTTTGCAGGTAACTCTGCCCGATGGCCATATGTATACTGCCACCTATTTTTTCATCAAACAGGATGTTTTTGGTAATGCGCTGGATATCATAGTTGGTGCCAATAGCAGCCTCGCCAAAGCGCCGTGTGCCCGGCAGGGAAAACACATAATCCAGAAACTCCTGTCCACGCCGGGCTTCCCAGCGTTCAATTAGGCCATCTTTTACCCATAAGGTGACGCCTTCCACCTCGTTGCCCTGGTAAATGCAGGGGTAGGAAAAATGCACCACGCCCTGTACACTGTCTTCCACCGGACTGGTATATACCTCGCCGGAAGGCATATTGGTTTGGCCATCGGAGTTCATCCAGATACGACCCTCTGTGCGGAATCTGATGTCGGTGCCATCGGCTACATAACGAACGTGTTTGCTTTGGTTGAGGTGGTCTACAATACGTTGCTGATTGGCGCGCACCGCCAGCCAGGCAGCTTCGGGGTCGTCGGTAAATAACTTGCAGGCGCCGTATACGAATTGCTCGTATTCGCTCAAACTCATGCCTGCTTCCTGCGCAGAAGCATCCGTGGGGAACTGACAAAGATTTCGTCGCAGCCTCCGATCTGCCGTGCGTTCAAAATAAAGTTTGTTGATGGGGGCCAGGGCCTTGTTCCGGATTTCTGCGCGTTCCGGAGTAGCGCCGCTGCCTTCCCGAAGGTTGTATGGCGCCCTGATATTCAAATAACAGTCAAAAGTTTCCATAGCGAGCCGCTGCAGGGTAGGCGCCTGCATCAGCGCTTCTTCACTGGCATTTTGGAATAAAATCCGGTCGCGTTCCCTGAAGGCCATATCCACTTCCACGAGGGCCGCACCGGCTGCGTAGGCCTCCCGGTAGACTTCACGGATGAGTGGTTCGGCTAATAAGGTGCTGGAAATGAATACTTTATCTCCTGGCTTTACTTGCAGGCAATAGTGTGTAAGCAAACGGGCGTAGCGGGCGTACAGGTTGTTCATGTGCCAAATTTAATGCTGTTCAGAGGTTTGATTTTTGGGCTTTGCCAAATTATTAACTGAGGGTTCAAGTTTTTTTTAAAAAAAACCGACAAAAATTTGTGGGTTTTATGATTCTTGTTTTTCTATCTTTGGCGGCTTTTTCCAAAAGGGGGGTAAAGACCTCCGGTTTTGAATAAGCACAAGGGACCCAAGTCACCTGGTTTTATCGATTTCAAACCTGTGAGGTTTACAAAAACCTCACAGGTTTGAAATCGATAAAACCTCCAAATGAATCGAACGCTCAAATGTCGGATGCTTCCGGCATTTATCATGGTATAATACAACGAATTTAGATGATGCCAGAAATTGCCAACGGTCAGGAAACGCTCATTGATAGCCTGCAGAAACACTTTGGATTTGATGCTTTCAAAGGAGATCAGGCGGCCATTATCCAGAGCTTGCTGGATGGTAAAGATACCTTCGTGATCATGCCTACCGGAGGGGGCAAAAGCCTTTGCTACCAACTTCCAGCCCTGATGCTGCCCGGTACAGCTATAGTGATCAGCCCGCTGATTGCCCTGATGAAAAATCAGGTAGACAGCATCCGTGGTTATTCAGAAGAAGATGAAGTGGCCCACTTCCTGAACTCTTCGCTTACCAAAGCACAAATGAAAAAGGTGAAGCAGGATATTTCCGATGGCCGCACCAAAATCCTCTATGTGGCGCCGGAAACCCTCACCAAGGAGGAAAATATCGAGTTCTTCCAAAATTCGGAGATCTCTTTTGTAGCCGTCGACGAAGCGCACTGTATCTCTGAATGGGGTCACGATTTCCGTCCGGAATACCGCCGTATCCGGGTAATGCTCGATGCTGTAGCCGGCGATGTGCCCATTATGGCCCTCACCGCCACCGCTACCCCTAAGGTGCAACAGGATATCCTGAAAAACCTCGACATGGCCGAGGAGAACACTTTCGTGTCGTCCTTTAACCGCGATAACCTCTTCTACGAGATCCGTCCGAAAATCAAAAAAGACCAGACGATCAAGCAAATTATCCAGACCATTAAAGAGGAGTTTCCGGGTCAATCAGGCATTATTTACGTGCAAAACCGTAAAACAGCTGAAGACATAGCCGAAATGCTGTGCGTGAACGACATCAAAGCCGCACCATATCACGCCGGTCTGGACCCCAAAACACGCGCCAACACGCAGGATAACTTCCTGATGGAAGAGATCGACGTGATCTGTGCCACCATCGCTTTCGGGATGGGTATTGATAAGCCCGATGTGCGCTTTGTAATGCACTACGATATGCCCAAATCCATCGAAAACTATTACCAGGAAACCGGTCGCGCCGGCCGGGATGGTCTGGGTGGTAAGTGCATCGCGTTTTACAACTACAACGATATTCTGCGCCTGGAAAAATTCCTGCGCGATAAACCTGTGGCCGAGCGCGAAATGGGCGCTCAGCTTATGCAGGAGGTAGTGGCTTACGCCGAAACAGCCTCCTGCCGCCGCCGATTCCTGCTGCACTATTTTGGTGAGGAGTTCCATGAGGACAACTGCCACAAGATGTGCGACAACTGCAAGAATCCGAAGGAGAAAATGGAAGTGAAGGAAGAGATTGCCGCCGTTATTAAGGCTATTCTCGACCTGAACGAGAATTACCTGATGAAAACGGTGATGGATTTCATCCGCGGCAACGAAACCAAGGAAATGAAGGATTTCCGTTTCACGGAAATGGAAAACTTCGGTGTGGGCGATGACCGCGATGAGAACTTCTGGAGCTCCATCTTCCGTCACGCCATGATCAATAACCTGATCTACAAGGAAATTGAGCAGTTCGGTATCCTGAAAGTCTCCAAAGAAGGTCGTGAATACCTGAAAGATCCAAAACCTATTCAGATCACGATCAACCACGACTACGAAGACACCGATTACGATATTGACGACGAAAAAGGCGGCACGGCAGTACTCGACGAAACCCTGATGAACATCCTGAAGGATTTGCGCAGGCAGATTGCCAAAAAGCACAACCTGCCGCCTTATGTGATCTTCCAGGACCCATCTCTTGAAGAAATGGCCACCCAATACCCGATTTCCATGGACGATATGTCCAAAATCGTGGGGGTATCGCAGGGTAAAGCCCAGAAATACGGTCAACCCTTCGTGGATGCCATCAAAAAGTACTGCGAGGAAAACGAGATTGAACGCCCGATGGATTTCACCATCAAAACGGTGGCCAACAAGTCGAAAACCAAGGTGAACATCATCATGGCCATCGACCGGAAGATCAGCCTCGAGGAAATTGCCAAAACCAGCGACATGTCGATGCCCGAACTGCTCGAAGAGTTGGACGGCATTGTGCAATCAGGCACCAAACTTCGCCTCGATTACTACCTCAACAAAGTAGTAGACGAGTATGTACGCGAAACCATCATTGAATATTTCAAAGAGGCCGACACCGATTCCATCGACGAGGCTTACCAGGAACTCAAAGACGACGAAATCACCTGGGAAGAAATCCAGCTGATGCGCCTCAAGTTTTTGAGCGATTACGCGAATTAGACGGTGGACGGTTTACGGTGGACGGTAGACGGCCTACGGTGGACGGTTTTGGGCTCGGGGTATGCAGAAATGATCAATTCTCCGAGCTCAGATCTAACGTCCAGTATCCAGCAGCCTACCGTCCAATTATTGCTTTATCAGCTGGCCAACATATTTGATCCGCTCTTGTTTTTTTAACATCACCCAAAACAGGCCACTGTCAAACTGTGTGATGTTTAGCCTAAAAAGTTCTCCCGGGTCCTGTAAAACCTTAGAAAAAATAACTTTTCCGAGCAAATCTGTTATTTCAAGACTAAGACCTTGTTCTGTTTGCGGAATTAAAATATCTACCCAATCCCGGGCAGGGTTAGGATAGATCAATAGATTATGCAGTTTTGCTGTTTGGATAATCCCAACCATTTGTTGTACCTCAAATGCCCAGCTACTTGTGCACCCTTCTGCATCCGAAACGGTAACGGTGTACACACCGGCTGCCAATTGACTTATCGAATCTGCCATGCTTCCGTTACTCCAATCGAATTGGTATGGAAGGGTGCCACCCGAAAGGGAATCAAGAACAACACTCCCATTTGAATTTTGGTTATTGCTGGAAGTCACTGATGCACTTACCTGAATGGGAGCTGATTTAGCCGTTTCATAGGCTCCAATATCCGGCAGACCATCCTGCCATCTGGAACCTCCGGCGATATCCTGTAATAAATTAAAACGGGCTACCCAGGCGCTATCGCCTTGATTGATCAATGGAGAACAACCTCGCAAACGGAAATCTCCGGTAACGGTATCACGAAACTGCGGATCAATATTGAATAACATGTTTGGACCGCAGGTTAAGGTATCATACATTGGATGGAGTCCCTCCTTTAGGGAGTCACAGTTAGCAACGTCAATCATAGAATTGGCGAAATAATTTTTACCAAAATCAGAAGAGAGCCAATTCCCTCGTTCTACAGCTCGGTTACCAACAAAAATACAGTTAAGGATAGTGTCTTGGGTGGAGCTAATATTTCTAATGGCCCCACCTACTTTGCCTGATTTGTTGGCAATAAAGGTGCAATTGATTAGATAAATTTTATTGCCTAGCCGAAGCGCGCCACCTTCCTTTTTGGCCCAGTTACGTTCAAAAACGCAATTGAAGATTTCGCCATTTCCTATGGCTATGGCTCCTCCGTTATTTGCCTTGTTTTCTCTAAAATAACAAGAAACCACTTTGAAGTTAGACCCGAAAAGAGCTCCGCCACTACCTGGAATTGTCTGATTGGTACTGCCTGATTCATTTTGGAAAAAACTGCAATTTTCCACTACCGGTCTTGCAAAGCTTCCATTGCCAAAATATACCCCGGCACAACTGTAATAAGATTTATTGAACTGAAAAACAGAATTGCTAATACGCAAGTCCAGTTGGTGATTGGTGTTACCCACCGAAATACAGGTAGCGGTATACCCATCATTATATTCAAACAGGCAGCTGTCTACCCTGAATTTATACTGCGGGTGCTGACCCGTTTCAATAAATATCCCACCTCCTAAATCATTGCACCCGTTTCCATTAAAATAGCATTTTTCAACAATCAAGCCACCCGATCCGCCAGAAAAATTGGCAGCAATTCCGCCTCCCTGTAATGCACCATTATTAATGAATCGGCAATTCCTGACCCTAAGCATTGTGGGAGTTTCCGGATTGTTATTGTAGAGGCTTATTCCTCCTCCAATACAATCCACCCCATTGGACATGCTGCAAGGAAGGCCAAAAAGGGTAATATCTGCATGCCCTCCCCGAATGGTAAACCCATCCAACAGGGTAGTAGAGTCCGTGTTTTCGCCATAAATGACATTTAGCCAAGTGAAACCCGGTTCGTCTCCATAAAGGATGGTTTCGTTTATTGTCCAGTCGCGTTGCGAAGCTGTGATTTCAGTGCCATTAAAGCCACCAAGAAGTTTCGTTCCACTCACTAAGACAAACGATAAAACAGGAGCTGCCGGATATGGGAAATAAGACCCTTTTGCCACCCAAATTTCGTCGCCATATTGGGCTGTAGGCAGCGCTAGGTTAGGGTTGGTAAAAGCATCTACCCAGGAAGTGCCATTATTCTGTCCGGTAGCATTTAGGTTGACATAAATAACTTTGGCGCTTAGGGGTATGGTTATGAAGAGCAAAATGCTCAAAGCGTAAATTTTAGCCATTTTAATAAAAATAATGTGATTGGGAAAATCCCCAACATGCTCTAATCTTTAACTTCCCACTTTTTAACCGCCCGCCTTCCCCAAACGCACAAAATCCATAAAATTCCCACTATTAATGCATTTAAATGTGGCTTCCGGGTAAGTCTCAATCCAGGTTTTGGGTGCTCGGGCACTGGTGGAGCCCCACTTGAATTCGTAGCCATGCAGTTGGCCGCCGTATTCCTCCACATAATCAAGTTCCGCGCCTGTTTGGGTGCGCCAGAAATATCGGTTGGTATGGTGGAAATGGTAGGTAGAGGTTTTTAATCGTTCAGCCAAGAGGAAGTTCTCCCACAGCTGCCCAATATCTTGCCGGATAGTTAGTGGCTGATAGTTCTCAATCAGGGCGTTTCGTACCCCTAAATCATAGAAATATATTTTGTCCATTTTGACCATTTCCTTGCGCAGGTTGCGGCTAAATCCGCTCAATCGGAATATCACAAAGGATTTTTCCAGCAGGTCAATGTAATTACTGACGGCATCCCTGTTGATTTGCAGCGTATTTGCTAATTCATTCACTGATACCAAATTACCTGCCTGCCAGGCAAGCAGCTTCAATATCTGGCGTAACTTTTCCGGGTAACGAATATTAGCCAGAGCCAAAATATCTCTGTACAGATAGGATTGTGTAAGCTCTTGAAGATAACGTTCCTTTTTTACCCGGTTTTCTATACCAAGCACTTCCGGATAAAGCCCATACACAAGCCATTCCGGTAATTTTTGCGCAACTTCATAATCATTGGCGCCATAATATGAGGCCCACTCTTCGGCAGAAATCGGAAATAGATGAAAGGTCCAGGTACGGCCGGTGAGGGGTTCTTTTACACGATTGGCAAGATCCAGTGATGAAGAGCCGGTGGCAATGATTTTGAGCCCGGGAACCTGATCGTGCAATATTTTCAGGTTTATGCCTATATCGGGAATCCGTTGAGCTTCATCTACAAACAATAAGTCGTACCCATGAACAAGTCCTTTGAGTTGGTCAAGATTGCGACTGGAAAGACTTTCCATAAAAGGAATATTGTCGGCATTGATTTCTAAAACCTTGCCTTGAAAACCGCGCAAGGTTTCGTGGATGAGGGTGGTTTTGCCTACCTGACGTGCGCCATACAGTATTAATACTTTGCTTTTGACAGCGGTTAGTTCAGCCAAAAGATTTTGTTCCTGAATACGTTTTATTATCATGATCGAGTTATTATGGAAACAAAGATACATTGTTTGTGCTGATCAACCAGCACAAATCGCGCTTTTTTTGCTGATTGATCAGCACAAATCGCGATTTATCGCCCCGCCCATCTGCAAAAGGTCATCCCACTGCCCAATCCATACTTGTTCCCGGCCCGACAATTCCACCCCATTCTTCTGCCACTTTCCCTTTCGTTTCCACTTTCCTGCCTACCTTTGCGCGACTGTAGACGGCTTACGGTAGACGGCTTACGGTGGACGGCCTACGTTAGACGGCCTACGGTTTGGGCTCGGGGTATGCAGAAATGATCCATTACCCCGAGCCCAAAACCGTCCACCGTCCACCGTCTACCGTCTACCGTCTACCGTAGGCCGTCCACCGTAAACCGTCTAACAAATGCAACCGAAAGAATTTTTAAAAAAACTCGGCCTGCGCACCCGCAACCAGGGCACGTCCACAGGTCTGAACACCATTTCCGGCAGCCGCCGTTTTATTGAATCTGTATCACCTGTTAACGGACAATCCATTGGTTTTGTGGGCGTTACCACCCGCGACCAATACGAACAAGTGATCCAGTCGGCCGAACAGGCCTTCAAGGTTTGGCGCGAAATGCCGGCGCCCAAGCGCGGCGAAATCGTGCGCCAGTACGGCGAAGTGCTACGCCAGTATAAAGACCCGCTGGGCCGCCTGGTATCTTACGAAATGGGCAAAAGCCTGCAGGAAGGCTGGGGCGAGGTGCAGGAAATGATTGATATCTGCGATTTCGCAGTGGGACTTTCCCGCCAGCTATACGGACTTACCATGCACTCCGAGCGTCCGGGCCACCGCATGTACGAGCAGTGGCACCCGCTGGGCATTGTGGGCATTATCTCTGCCTTCAACTTCCCGGTAGCCGTTTGGTCCTGGAACGCAGCCCTGGCCTGGGTTTGCGGCGATGTATGCGTGTGGAAAGCTTCTGAAAAAGCGCCGCTTTGCTCCATTGCCTGCCAGAATCTGTTCCAGAAAGTTCTGAAAGCCAACAACCTGCCGGAAGGCATCAGCTGTATCATCAACGGCGATTACAAAGTAGGCGAGTTCATGACCAAGGATCACCGGGTGCCGCTCGTGAGCGCCACGGGCAGCACACGCATGGGCCGTATTGTGGGCCAGGCAGTAGCTGCACGTTTTGGTCGCAGCATCCTGGAACTGGGCGGCAACAACGCCATCATCATCACGCCATCCGCTGATATGAAAATGGTACTCACCGGCGCTGTATTTGGCGCGGTGGGCACCGCCGGTCAGCGCTGCACCAGCACCCGCCGCCTCATTGTGCACGAAAGCGTGTACGAGCAGGTGAAAACCACCCTGGCCAAAGCGTACCCGCAACTTCGCATTGGCGATCCGCTGGATCCGAACAACCACGTGGGTCCGCTGATTGATAAACACGCCGTGGAAGCATACCTGAATTCCATTGAACGCGTGAAAGCGCATGGCGGTAAATTTGTGGTAGAAGGCGGCGTACTCACCGGTCCGGGCTACGAAAGCGGTTGCTACGTAAAACCTTGCATTGCCGAGGTGGAAAACCACTGGGACATCGTGCAGCACGAAACCTTTGCCCCGATCCTGTACCTCATCAAGTACAAAACCATTGAAGAGGCCATTGCGCTGCAAAACGCAGTGCCACAGGGACTTTCTTCGGCCATCATGACCACCAACCTGCGCGAAGCCGAGCGTTTCCTGTCGGTAAGCGGTTCAGACTGCGGTATTGCCAATGTAAACATCGGCACATCCGGTGCTGAAATTGGCGGCGCATTTGGTGGGGAGAAAGAAACCGGCGGCGGTCGCGAATCCGGCTCCGATTCCTGGAAAGCGTATATGCGCCGTCAGACCAATACCATCAACTACTCCGAGGCATTGCCACTGGCGCAGGGAATCAAATTCGATTTTTAAGACACAAAGGCAGAGCTTAAAGACACAAAGGCGCGAAGACACGAAGGGCTGGCTGATTGCCGGCCCTTTGTGTCTTCGCGGAAATATTTCGCTAAAATTGCCCCTCCTAAAGGCCTCCCGATTATTCACAAATCTGGAGGCCTGGCTCCCAACCAATCCCCTGCCCAAGGCTCCGCCGTCTGCGAGGCAAGCCCGACTGAAGGGGATGTTCCCGACGTAAGGAGGGAGCGCCTTCTTTTTAACCGGCAGTACAGCACGATGATGCAAAATACGACGGCCTGCGGTTAAAAAGCAGCGCAATCCCCGTAGGTCGTTGGCTTTGCCGGGAAGACTGCCTTTTTTCTTTTGGTTACTTTTCTTTTTGGGCAAGCAAAAAGAAAAGTAACAATGCCAAACAGATGAACTAATGTCAAACAACCCGTTAAATTGTCTTATGTCATACCTAGAAAGGCTAGATTTGTGGGAATCGAGAGGCCTAACGGCCGGGGGCAAGGTGCATTGCTGAAAAATTTGTACCCTTTCAAAACCTAAATTACATATGAATACTTATTTTTCACTCCTTTTATCTTTTTTCTGTCTCACAATACAAGCACAGTCCAAACTTACACCTGCTCAATGGACAAACCCTGGTGGCGTAAAATTGGATGTTTTGATAAGTTTTGGACAATGGGAAATCACCCCAAGCCTCATTAAATATAAAACCTCGGAAACGTCACCGGAACAAACGCTCGCGCCTTCACAGGTACTCATGCTACGGGTATTGGCACAAACCGAAGAACGATACATTGGCAGGGAAACGCCCGTTGCTGAATTTTCACGGAGCCCTTCCGCTAATTATTCCATCAATAGAACCAATAAAAGCATCTTCCTGCAAACCCTGGTTGAGGGCCGTCTCAGTCTTTATAAATATCAGGATGAAAATCGGATCGTTCACTTTTTTATCCAAAAGGATACCTCCTGGGAAGAGCTGATATTTCACACGTATTTTGCTGATTCAGATCAAAAAACCATCCGCCAACATACCAAATACCAGACAAGCCTGTTGCGTGCCACGCTGGATTGTCCTTCCCTGGCAGATAGGGTCCGGCAATCAGTCCCTGGCGAGCGATCATTTGTAGATATTATAACATCCTACAATGCCACACCGTGTCCGGGGATACTAACGTTCAAACAAACGAAAATAAAAGGGAAACTTCGCATTGGTTTGCGACTTGGCGGAGCGGTTACCTACAATCAAACAGCATTTGACTATAGCCGCCCATACAGTGGCCAACATACATTTCTTCAGCCCAAAGTGGCTCTTGGCTTTCAGTATATCCTTCCCAGGAGAAACGGAAGCCGGTCGGTACTGCTGGAATTTTTGTACGACAAACAAGCGTACGAAACGCAGGCGCCGGTGCCTACACGCATCACACAAAATTACTTTCAGACCAGTCTTTCCGTACGCCGCCGATTTGGCGTCAAAGCCATAAAACCTTTTATAAATGCCGGCCTTGTTTTCGGGATACCTACCGGAACTGCCAGGCGTACTTATGGCTGGCCTCTCGATTACAGCCCGGCCTCACAAAGTGGAATGAGTATTGGAGCCGGGTTGCTCCGTAAGCACTGGGAATTGGAAACCCGATTTGTAAGTCACCATTTACTTGGCTTTGACCGAAAAGGTGTAAACCAATCTCTGGCGGGATTGGTAACATTTTCCCTTTGGCTTTAGCGGTTTTTTCAAGAGCCATTTTTTTTACCACAGAGGCGCAAAGTGATTGACAATCAGCCATTTCACATCTACGCCTCTGCGGTAAAAAAAACGCATCTCAAAATTCCTTACCAGTCTCGTTTCACCCGATAACTACCCGTTATGTTGTGACTTCCGCCATTGAAGTCCATAAACGTGCCGCCAAAGGTGCCAATGATCATATCGCCCTGATTAAGCGCGGCTGAGGTAACGGCTGTGCTCAGGTTGCTTTGCTGGATGTCTACTTCCAGGTTTTCTACAAAAAACTGAGTAATTGGGAAAATGCCCGTGGAAATAGTACTGCTTTGGAACCCAAGATTAATGGACTTGACGTTTAGCAACGACGCAAAAATCTGCGTGTTATAGAAACTGATAGGTAAAGTATCCGGGAAAATACTGCCTGACGGATCTGGCATAATGGTGTTGGAGCCGCCATCAAGGGTATATTCCACATATTCCGTCAGGTTGGTGCAAACAGCTATGTCGCCCAAATCCAGGAAACCATTATTGATGGTGAAGTTTTGCACAACACTCTCATTCAGCGCCGTAATATCATAACCCACCACAGAACCGGTTATAGCGTTGCTGTTGCAATAGGCCTGGGTAAAGGAAAATTCGCCATTGGCATTTGTGTAAACAGGTGTGCTTACATAGCCGGGAATGGAAACATTGACATAGCCATTTACCACAGGTGCATTATTACAATCTACCAGACGTCCATCCAATTGCACGGTTTGTTGCGTTGGCGTATTGATAATGATATCCGGCAACGTTACATCCGCAGAGAACGGACCAATATTGGCAGTGTATAACTGACCGCCGTTAGGACAGCCGGAAGTCCACTGTAAAACAGTAATGGTGAGCAGCATATCCTTCGGAATGGCGCCGGCATAAAAACCGTTGTTGTCGGTTTCGCCGTGTCCGCAGCCCCAGCCCAGACCCTGATTAGCCGGACCGATCCAAACCTGTACGCCTACAGCCGGCGTTTGAAGGTTATTGAAATATACATTTCCACTCACATTTACGCTTGGGTAAGTCGCATCGTAGTTCCACCAGGAAAAATGGCTTACGGAGCCTACGTACTCGTTGCCCACTTTTTTGGCCAGGCCATCTTCCAGCCAATAGCCGTCGGCCTCGTTGTAGTGCCAGAGCGGGATCTCGTCTGGCGCGGTTGCTACAATAGAAGGATCAATAGGGATTCTGACTTCCACAAGCTGGCCGGCTGCTACCTGCAGTTTTTGTCCGTTGGCAGAATACAATTCCACGCCGATCATGCCAAAAGTAGAAAGTTGACGCAGTTCGCCGGCAGCATTGATGGCGCTGAGATTGCCGGGCATAGACAGCGAAAGGGTGCTGCGGTCTGTTGGATCCAGGAAACGGGCCATTACACGAACATTGCCATTGAATGTACTGCCATTGGCCAGGGCAAATGCATTGGCGGGGAAAATAAGGGTAGCACCTCCAGACACCTGAATGGTACCACCTGATCCGCTGCTAACTGAGCCGGCTTCCACGTGTGGCAACAGTCGGATGCTGAGCGATTGGATAGACTTGTCTTTTACCTGATACGCTCTGCTAAAAGCGAAATAGCCGGCTTTTTCTACAGAAAGTACAGCATGGTCTTCAGGTAAACGTGTGGATGCCAGTCGGAAAACGCCGTTTTGGTCGGTCACTGCGCTTTCATCGCCGGCCTTAATCAAAGCGCCAAGAACTGGCTCGTTGTTTTCGTCTACAACGCGGCCGGCAAAGGTCACGTCAACACGTGGACCACTGACAAAAGGATCGTTGTCTTCGCAGGCAGTAAAAATTACGCCCAGCAGGAGCAATAAGGGGAGAACCCATTTTAGTTTTTGCATAATGTAACAGTTGATGTTTGTGAAATTTGAATTGGTAACTGTTACACGCAGCAATGGGAGCGGAGGTTGGGTGGGTTGGAAAAAAATTACGCGGAGAGGGGGTTCCCGCGGAGAGGGGTTCCCGCAGATTTACACAGATGAGCCCGCAGATTTTCGCAGAGACGTTCGGTTGGGTAGTGTAGCCGCCAGTTCAAGGAATAAACCCATTGGCTAAACACCGCACAAATATCCAACTCAACGCTTCTGCGAAAATCTGCGGGCTCATCTGTGTAAATCTGCGGGAACCCCTCTCCACGGGAAACCCACTCTCCGCGGGAACCCCCGCTACCCGCCCTCCAACTCATCCCCGAAACTATCGTCGGGTTTTTTAGGCTTACCTGAGCTTTCGTCCAGCTCATCATTATATATATCCGGCGAGAATTCTTCCTCATCTCCGGTAGGTCCCAATCCGCTCTCATAAGCCGCACAATTGGTTTCTATACCCAAATCGCCCGGAGGCCGCACAAAACGGGCATTAAAATCATACCCCGAAGCAGGATCTTTCTCTAACTTCCCAATGAACGACGCGAAAATGGGTCGGGCCATACGTGCTCCCTGGCCGTCGCCCAAATTCAGGAAACGAATCCAGCGGTCTTCACCACCTACCCAGGTGCCCACCACCAGTCGTGGCGTAACCCCCATAAACCAGCCGTCGGTAAAATCATTCGTGGTACCGGTTTTGCCACCCACCTGACTCTTCAACGTATTAATACCCGGCGCGCCTTTTACATTGTATTGCAACATTTCCAGCATCACCCAATTGGCATTGGCTGCCAGCGCAGCATGTTCTTCCGGTACAGAACGGTATAACACCCGACCATTTTTGTCTTCAATACGTTTGATCACAAACGGCACACCGTACATACCCTTATTGGCAAATGCAGCATAAGCGCCGGTCATTTCAAAAGGTGTCAAATCTGCCGCGCCCAAACATATAGACGGCGATCCCGGCGGAATAAGATATCGTCTGTTGGACTGTCGGGCAGAATCAATACCCAGTTTTTCGCACAAGCCGCGCACCGGCTCTGTATCGCCAAGTTGTTTCATTAAAAACGCACTCACCGTATTCACCGAATTTTTCAAACCTTCTTTCAGGTTCAGCCGCGCGCCTGAATAAGATCCGGTTGAGTTCTTGGGTGTCCAATCGGCAATGTGTTTGAAATTCATGTACCGGCCGGGTATGGTTACCGGGTTGTCGTACACCTCAAAACACGGACTAATACCCTGCTGGGCAATAGCGGTAGCATAAATGAAGGGTTTAAAGGTAGAACCCACCTGCCGCCGCGTCATGATGTGGTCGTACTGGAAATACTTGAAATTCACGCCGCCCACCCAGGCTTTTACCTCTGAAGTAGTTGGGTCTACAGCCAACATACCGGTTTGCAGGAACATCCGGTGGTAGCGCAGACTGTCCATGGGTGACATCACTGTGTCTTTTTCCATTCGGGAGGTGTTCCAGGTGAAAACTTTCATTTTCACCGGCTGACTGTATTGTTTGCGCACTGCGGCGTTGAGGGCCTTGTATTGCGCTTTGGCATCGGTCCATTCCTTGCTGGTCATGATGCGCCGGTAAGCCGTTACCTGTTCGGTGGTGGCAACGCCGTCGAGTAGCATTTTGGCAATGGCGCCGTCTTTTTTCTCCTCAGCCAGCATCCGCTCCATATCCACAGGCCTTAACTCGAAATTATACCGGGATTTGAATTTTTCGGCCACATCATCCATAAACTTGGGCCAGGTCTTTTCGTATCGTTCACCTTCCCGCACCAGTTTCCAGAGCGATTCCTTCCTGCCCTGAATTTCTTCGTCGGTGGCATCCCCTGAGCGGAAGGTCCAGGGGTCGCGTCCTTTCCAAACCTGGAAAAAACGCGATTGCAGTTTTTTCATTTGTTCCTGCATGGCCGCCTCGGCATGGCGCTGGTACACAGGATCGATGGTGGTATAAATTTTCAAACCATCGCGGTATATATCATACACAGAGCCGTCTTTACGCCTGCATTCCGGCAGCTCCAGCAGGGAGTCGCGCACTATTTTTTCCAGATAATCGCACAGATAGGGCGCTTTATCATCGGTAAATGTTACCTGTTTGAATTGCAGGCCAAGCGGAAGCACCTTAAGGCTGTCGTATTGGGCTTCGGTGAGTACCTCGTTTTTCCGCATTTGAGACAGCACCACCCAGCGACGTTTGATACTGCGGTCGGGGTGGCGGTTGGGGTTGTAATACGAGGGGTTTTTCAGCATCCCGATGAGGGTGGCCGATTCCTGGATATTGAGGTCTTTCTGACTTTTATTGAAATAAACTTCTGCGGCGGCGTGAATGCCGTAAGCGTTGTTGATAAAATTGAACTGATTGAGGTACATCGCAATGATCTCCTCTTTGGTGTAGGCTCGTTCCAGCTTGACGGCCGTGATCCATTCCCGGAGTTTGATGTAAATCAGTTTGGCCATTTTTTCCACAGAGCCCATCCCTTCAAAATCGCGGTCGGAATACAACATTTTGGCCAGCTGTTGGGTAATGGTAGAGCCGCCGCCGGCGCTGTGGTCTTGCAGCAACACCGTGCGCACCACCACGCGCATCACCGCACGCCCGTCGATGCCGCAGTGTTCCCGAAAACGTTCGTCTTCCGTACTGATCAGCGCACTCACCAGGTGCGGACTCAGCTCGCTATACGGCACAGGCACCCGATTTTCAATGAAGTACCTGCCCAAAACCTCATTATTACTGCCCAAAACCTCACTGGCAACAGCAGAGGAAGGATCTTCCAGCTCGCGGAAAGAAGGAATAGCAGAAAGACTGATGCCAATAAAAATCAGCGCAGCCAGCGCCATGCCACCAAAAAACAAACGCCAGCCCCAGCGTATGATGCTGCGATACACCGGCATGCGTTTTTGTTGCAATGCCGCTTTCAGCGATATAAGATGTTGTGGTTCAGACATTTGAGTATTTGAGTTTGGAAGTATTTTTGCAGACTGCCGGAGATGTTTAGAGGTTGGACCTGTTTTATAAAAAACTGTAAATCAAGCCTTTAACAAATAAAATTTAAGGCCCAAAACGTCCGGATGTCAGGTGTTCTTGTTTTGCCTTCAGCACCCTTATCCCTGTACCTTTTCGTCTTCGCCCCCCCCCCACATCTTCGCGCCTTTGCGCCTTTGTGTCCAGCTTCGCGCCTTTTCACCCACAAATGTATAAATCTCAGCGCTTTTCTGATCTTAGCCCAATGAAACTACTGTTACCCATATTGGCCATCCTATGTAGCCTGGCTTGTTCCAGGGAGCAGAAAAAACCGCTTGAACCTGCATTTTATTGTTGGGAAACGGTGTTTAAACCAGATTCTGCCGCCGTAACCTTGCTGGATTCCTTACAGGTAAACACCCTTTTTGTCAAAATACTCGACATCGGGAAAAACGCATCCAACGGCAATATCGAACCTTATGCCCGACTGGAAATCCAGAACACCACCCAGTGGAAAACCCGAAAAATCGTGCCCTGCGTTTTCATCACCAATGAAGTTTTTGAAGGCATAAATACAGAAAAACAAGCCTGGCTGGCCGATAAAATAGCCACAGCGGCCCGGGATTTTGCCCCTTTCACGGAGTTTCAGGTAGATTGCGATTGGACAGCCGGCACCCGCGCTGCCTATTTTTCATTTTTAACCTTGTTGCGCAAAAAAATGCCTGAAAACGTATCGCTCAGCGCTACCATCAGGCTGCACCAATACAAATTTCCACAAAAAACCGGCGTGCCTCCGGTGTCGCGCGGTATGCTGATGTTTTACAACACCGGTGATGTAGACGAAGACGCTGAACGAAACAGCATTTTTCACCCGGAAGACGCCCGTATTTACCTCGAAGGAGCCCCCAAGCAGTATCCATTACCGCTTGATCTTGCTTTGCCGCTGTTCTCCTGGGCACAGGTGTTTCGCGAGGGAGAGCTGTGGAAAATTATACCCGGCCCATTGCCCCTGCAGGAAATGCGTTCAGGAGGAAAATACCGGGAAAACAGCCCGCTTGAGCCTTTTCCTGCCCGACTTTGGGAGGTTCAGGAAGGCACTTTCCTCGGCGGCCATTACCTTCGCCCCGGCGATCGGCTGAGGGTGTCGGAAATATCCCAAACCTTGTTGCTGGAAACAGCCGTGCTGGCCCGGCAACTGGACCTGGCCCCGGATGCGCGACTGGCTTTTTTTCATCTGGGTATTGCCCGGACGGAACATTTTTCTGCTCAACAGCTCGATCAGGTATGCAAAACCGTACGAAAACAGGCGCCATGACATTGTTCACTATCCTGAAAAAACCCTGGTCCGGGCTCACCTGGACTTTCCTGGCCGGCGCCTGGCTGCTGGAATTGTTCAGCGCCCCTCCTCAGCCTCCAGCCACTCCGCCTTGCGTGCCGCATGCCAAACCTTTTTATGGCTACACCTTTTTCGACGCCGATTTTGTGGATGCCTCCGCAGCCTATGCGCCTTTTTTCCTGCGTTTTGGCGATTATTACGAACGCAATTTCAGTGCGGAAGTGTTGCAACAAAAAGAAAACTGCGAGGAATGGAGCGAACGTTTCTGCTCCAAAGCGCGCTGGGAAGAAGTGGCCGAAGTTATCTACGAATCTGATGCTTTCGAACTGGCGCAGCTTCACGAAGCAGCCTCCGATCCAACCCGAAAAACACCCTTGCCCTACCGGCTGGAAGACAACAACTTTGCTTATGTGGTGGCCTACAATGGCTGCGCAGAGGTAACCCGCTACCTCACTTACGCCAAACGCTGCGAAGCGCATGTGGTGCCCAGAGGCGATGGCTGGAGCCCCGTCCAACGCAATATCACCGACATGATGGAGCTGATACGGGAAGGTCGCGAACGCTTCGACGAAACCCAGTCGGCCTTTGTTAAACTCCGGTATTTGTACCAGATCGTCCGCCTGGCACATTACGCTGGCGCCCATCAGATGACCGTTGATCTGTACGATGAGCTCATGCCGCGGGTAGACCGCAAGAAACGCAGCGTCATTTTCTATTGGGCCCTGGGGCATCTGGCCGGAGCCATGCAAAAGCTGGGCAAGTACCCGGAAGCCGCCTACCGCTATTCCATCATTTTCCGGCATTGTGCATCCAAACGCACCCAGGCATTCCGCAGTTTTGTGATCCGCGACGATAAAGACTGGCAAAAAACGCTGAAATTCTGCAACAGCAACGAAGAACGCGCCACCCTGCACCTCATGCGCGCGGGCGGGTCGCACACCTGGGCAGCGGTCGACATGGAAGCCATTTACGACATGGACCCCGTCAACCCGCAGCTGGAACTGCTTTTGGTGAGCGATGTGCAGGAATTGGAAAAAATACTGCTGCGTACCCAGGTAACCGACCATAAAAACGGCAGGGCCCTGGCCAAAATCAAACGCGAGGCCGTGGCTAAACACCTGCTGGACCTGCAAAAATTTGTCAGGCGGGTCATTCGGGAAGCCAAAGTGACCAACCCTAAAACCTGGCGCGCTGTGGATGGGTACCTGGAATTGCTGGCCAACGACCGCTATGCCGCCGCCAAAACCTGGGACCGCCTCGAAGATGAGCTGGGTTACAGCAAACAGGATAAAAATACCTTTCAGCAGCTTGAAATATGGCGTTGCCTGATGGCCATTATGAACCTCGATACCACCGCTTCCGATACCGTAGATCGGTTGTCGTATAAGGTAAGGAGTCTGACGGCCTTTGATCAAAACCCCTATTTCGAACCGTTTTTGCAGGAGTGGTTGTCGGCAGGATATGCGCGAAACAACCACCCGGGCAAGGCCATGATAGCAGCTTATCCACCGCACACCATCCGCTACAATCCGCGTTTGGATGTGCTGGAGGATTTGCTGCGCCTGTCGAATACCTTCGATCCGATTTTGCTGGAGCGCACCATGATGATTGATACCAATCCGGAGCGTATCAAAGCGTATTTTCTGGAAACCAAAGGCGTTTATTTCCTCAGCAGAGGCGAGCCTGAAGCCGCGGCCGCCATTTTCCGGCAAATTAGTCCGGTAGAGCAGGCGCGTATGACCCAGTTTGTGCCTTTTGCCAATCGTTTTGGTGAAAAAATCAATCGGGAACCTCCCCGGGAAACCGCACAGAACCGTTTGGAGATTGTAGAACAGCTCATCAAATTTGAGCAGGAAGCCAAGGCTGCACAGGCATTGCAGGATACCAACGAGGCCAAAATCTGGTTGCGTTTAGGCGACTTCTGGTACAATACTTCATTTTTTGGCTACGAATGGGAGGTGCGCGATTTTCACCGGGATGGCGCCAATCAGGCCCGGCTGGCGCAGGGTCCGGTGTTCCCGTTGGAAGGTGCTCCCGACGGGAACCGGGAAAACCTTGACCTGGATTTGGCGTTTCAATACTATGAAAAAGCCTATCAGGCAGCCCGAACGCAGGAGATGAAAGCGCGCGCGGCATTCATGTTGGCCAGAGTGCAGCAAAAACAATGGTTTAGTCACCCGGAATGTACTTATCGCCCCGGCAATCCCAATGTTCCATTGTTGCCGGCTGAGTACATGAAGTATTACGATTTGTTAATTACCCGGCATTCCAAGACCCGTTATTATGAAACTGTGGTAAAGGAATGCAAATGGCTGGCGGCGTATGCCCGTTGAGCCCTATTTTTGTGGCGGGTTCGTACGGATTTGGGGTTCGCACAGATTTCACGCAGATTTCACACAGATTTTTTTGCAGGATGTTTTAGGGGGTAATTACTTGACGGTATCATTTAACCACTGGTTGAAAAACGCAAATCCCATCGCTAAACCTAATCTGTGTGAAATCTGCGCAAAAAATCTGCGTAAAATCTGCGCGAAACCTTTGCGAAATCTGCGCGAAACCTTTGCGAAACCCGCACGAAGTCAATCATACATAACACAACAACAATGAAGTATACCATCAAAACCATCGCATTTTGCGCTTTTTTCCTGCTGGGCAACCTGCTTTCTGCTCAGGGAATTGAATTTTTTCACGGAACCTGGGCGGAGGCGCTGGAGAAAGCCAAGGCTGAAGAACGCCTGATTTTTGTAGATGCTTTTGCTTCCTGGTGTGGCCCGTGCAAACGTATGGCTGCCCAGACTTTTCCTGATCCGAAAGCTGGTGACTTCTTCAATGCCAATTTCATTAACCTGAAAATTGACATGGAAAAACCGGAAAATGCAGAGTTTGCCGGAAAATACCCGGTTGGATCGTACCCCACGCTGATGTTTATTGATCCTACGGGAAAAGTGGTGCTGAAAGATGTGGGCGCTAAAAACGTAGACCAACTCATTGAAACCGGCAAAAAAGCCCTGGGTAAAAGCGATAAATCGGTGGATTATGAAAAGAAATACGCAGAAGGTGATCGGGATCCCAAATTGCTGTACGACTATGTGCGCGCCCTCAATGCCGCCGGCAAGCCTTCGTTGAAAATCACCAACGAATACCTGAACACACAGCAGGATCTGAGCACCGAGTTCAACCTGCGCTTCATCCTGGAAGGCGCCACCGAGGCAGATAGCCGGGTGTTCGATCTGTTGGTGAAATACCGCAAGGAAATTATGGCGCTTGTAACGGAAGAAGCCGTGGTGGCCCGCATGGAAAAAGCTTGTCAGCGTACAGTGGGCAAAGCCATTGAGTTTAAAAATACCGCCTTGCTGGAAGAAGCCAAAACCAAAATGAAAGCCGGTAACCCGGCCCGCGCCGAAGCTTTTGCCATTGAGGCCGATATGAACTACGCCAAGGCTGTAAAAGACGGCGACATGTTCCTGCGCGCAGCGCGTACGTACCAGAAGAATGAGGTGAAAAACAATTCTGCCAAGCTGCACGAGCTGGTGGTTTCGCTGGTGCGTTCTTTCCCTCAGGATAAAAACGTACTCAAACAAGCCGAAAAATGGGCCAAATCAGCCGCTGAAAACGGTGGTCTGGCGGAATACTGGATGACCCTGGCCGGCGTGTACAAACTACAAGGCGATATGGCAGAGGCACGCAAAACTGCCGAGCTGGCCAAAAAGCAACTGACAGAAAAGGATGCCATGCTTCGCGAAAAAATTGATCATTTTATTGACTCGCTGTAGGCCTCAAAGCTCGCATCTTTGACCTATCTTTACGCTCCAAGAAAAACATACAATGAGTCATTTTATCGTTTCAGCCCGTAAATACCGCCCGCAACGTTTCCAAGATGTTGTGGGTCAAGGACATGTGGCCGGAACGCTGAAAAACGCTCTGGCCAGTGGTCAGGTAGCGCACGCCTTTTTGTTTACCGGTCCGCGCGGTGTGGGTAAAACCACCTGCGCCCGTATTCTGGCCAAAATTCTGAACTGCGAAAACCGTACACCGGAATTTGAGGCCTGCAATGAGTGTTCTTCCTGTAAATCGTTCAACGAAAACGCCTCTTTCAACATCATAGAGCTGGATGCGGCGTCTAACAATTCCGTTGAACACATACGGGCCCTCACCGAACAGGTGCGCTTCCAGCCCCAGCAGGGAAAGTATAAAGTGTTCATCATTGACGAGGTGCACATGCTTTCCAACCAGGCCTTCAATGCTTTCCTGAAGACCCTGGAGGAGCCGCCTTCTTATGCCATTTTCATCCTGGCAACCACGGAAAAACACAAGATCATTCCAACGATCCTTTCCCGCTGCCAGATATTCGATTTTCGCCGCATCACTGTAGCCGATACAGTGGCGCACCTGAAATCCATTTGCGCACAGGAGCATATCGAAGCGGAAGAGGATGCACTGCACATCATTGCCCAGAAGGCCGATGGCGCGCTGCGCGATGCCCTGTCTATCTTTGACCGGATTACCAGCGGGGCAGGCAAAAAGATCACTTATGACGCAGTGATCGAAAACCTGAACGTGCTGGATTACGATTATTTTTTCCAGATTACGGATGCCCTGCTGGCAGAAGATGCCGCTGCAGTGATGAATCATTTTGATGAAATCCTGCGCAAAGGTTTTGATCCTGAAGTGTTTGTACTGGGTTTGGCCGAACACCTGCGCAATGTGCTGGTTTGCAAAGACGCCTCCACCCTCGGCTTGCTGGAAGTAGGCGAAAACCTCCGCGAACGTTATAAACAACAGGCCACATTGGCCCCTTCAGCGTTCCTGCTCACTGCACTCAGCCTGGCCAACGATTGCGACATTAATTTCAAAATGGCGCGGCACAAAAGGCTCCACGTAGAGATGGCTTTGTTGAAAATGTGCCATATCGGACGCGCTGTGAAAGGCGCTGAGCTGGAAAAAAAAACGACTGACCTGAACCGCCCCCCCGCCCTTCAAACCCCTCAAACCCTTCAAACCCTTCAAACCCCTCAAACTCCTTCCAACGTCCGTGAAATGGGCAATGCGCATACGCTGAGTTCCAAAGACATGATTGATGTGCGCAAGGGACTACGGCAGGGGAGCATGAAGCTGGAGTCTATTCCCATGCGTTTGGATGCTTTTGACCAGCTGGTGGAGGAAGAAGAAATCCACCGCGCCAGTCTGGAGAGTCGCCTGACCCTGGAGAATGCCCGCACAGAGTGGAATGCATACGCGGCACTGCTGGATTCCAATCTGGTACGCCTGGCCCTCACCAATGCAGAGCTTCGGTTGGAAGATAAGGTGTTGAAAGCAATAGTGGGCACCACCATAGAATTGAACAATGTAAAGGCAGAATTGGGGCGCTTGCTGGATATTTTGCGAAAGCGGTTGCACGATAATGCACTGAAAATCGAAGTAATTCAGGACGAAAGAAAGCAGGCAGAACAGGCACAACAAGTTGCCCGTGTAGTCCGCCCCCTCACCACTAAAGAAAAACTGGACAAAATGAAGGAGTCCAACCCCCTGGTAGACGACCTGATACGTCGCTTTGATTTGAAATTGGGGGAATGACCGTCAATCAATACCACACATGAGCTCGCCCAAACTGAGCATATTCATTCCCACCCGGAACGAAGCCAAATACATTGGCACCACCCTGGCACAATTTGAGCCGTTTTGGGATAAATACGACCTGGAAATTATTGTTTCCGATGCTAATAGTACAGATGGCACGATCGACATCGTTCGGCATTTTGCAGCCTTGTCCAATCAGCGCGTGAAACTGGTAGAGGGCGGCCCGGGCAAACAAAACATTGCCATTGGCTGCAATTTAGGCGCAGCACAGGCCAAAGCCCCGTTGTTGTTCCGTATTGATGCAGATGTGCGTATTCCCGACAAGGAGTATTTTCTGGAAAAAGTATTTAAAGCGTTTGACAAAGACCCCAAACTGGTGGGCGCCACCGTTCCCATCTGGGTATATCCGGAAGAAGCCCGCTTGTCGGATAAGCTTTACCACATTATGATGAACGCCATTATCAGGGGTTCATTCTGGGTAAAAGCTCCGCTGGCCAAAGGTGAATGTCAGTTGGTGCGCAGAGAAGCCTTCCAGAAAATTGGCGGTTATGCGGAGCATTTAACTGCAGGAGAAGACTGCAACCTTTTCTACAGATTACAAGACCTTGGTAAAATCAGGTATCTGCGTCGACTGAGAATCCACCATTCACCCAGAAGATTTCGGCAGTACGGGTATATTCCACTTACTATGATCTACCTCCGTGAAGGCTTGTGGATGCTTTTAGGCAAAAAATCCTATTTGGATGAATGGAAACCGGTGAGGTAAGCGTGTTTGAGTGTTTTAGTTAGTGAGTATCTGAGTTGGCGCTCGGCTGGATATGACGGTTGAATATTGAAAGTGTCATGCTGGATTTCCGCTGTTAACCTAAACTCAAATACTTTTTCACTGTTTTTAAATCCCAAACATTCACACCTCCTGATTCAAGGATGCATACCCAACCGAACCCCAACTCAAACACTTAAACACTCCAGCACTCAAATCATGCGTCACTTTCTCATCATACTTGCTTTGTTTTTGAGCGCTGCATCGCAGATGCGTGCGTCGGTGATTTTGTTGCCCATGGATGAAAAGGGCCAGCGCAACCACCTGAAAGCTTATGGCATTACCTATTGGGTGCTTGCACAGGGCGTAGAAGCCTGGTGGCTCCTTAACTACAGAGGCGGCAGCTTTGCCTTTGTGTATACGCCGGCATTTGAAAAAGAATGTAAAACGCGAGATGTCAGCTATGAGGTCATTGCCGATGCGCAATTTGCCAACCTGCGCAATGAAATCCTCAATCCGGAAGTCAATCAGGATGTGATCAAGCTGGAAAAAGCACCTAAAATTGCGGTTTATACCCCGGATAAAGACGAAAAAGGTCAGGTAATTCAGCCCTGGGACGATGCCGTGACCCTGGTGCTTACCTACGCGGAAATTCCTTACGATGTATTGTACGATACCGAGGTGTTGCAGGATAAACTGGCGGAATACGACTGGCTGCACCTACACCACGAAGATTTCACCGGCATGTATGGCAAGTTTTACGCCAGCAACAGCGGTCAGCCCTGGTACCGTCAGCACGTACACCTGATGGAAACCCTTGCCCGCCAAAACGGATTTGATAAAGTGAGTCAGCTAAAATTGGCGGTGGCCAAAAAGATCAAGGAATACGTGATTGGCGGTGGGTTCATGTTTGCCATGTGTTCTGCCACTGATACCTATGATATTGCACTGGCTGCTGAAGGAACTGATATCTGTGCTACTCCTTTCGACGGTGATCCTACGGACCCAAACTTCCAGAACAAGCTGGATTTTTCCAAAACCTTTGCTTTCGAGAATTTTACGGTGCTCACAGACCCGAGTGTTTACGAGCATTCTACTATTGATAACAGCGAAGTAACCGGCCGGCGCGTAACTCCTGAGCAGGATTACATCACCCTGTTCGATTTTTCAGCTAAATGGGATCCGGTGCCCACCATGCTTACCCAATGTCATACCCGCACGGTAAAAGGTTTTATGGGACAGGCAACAGCATTTAACCGGAAATTTATCAAACCCAATGTGCTGATTATGGGTGAAAACAAGCCCGCCAACGAAGCCCGGTATATCCACAATGCTTACGGCAAAGGTTTCTGGACCTTCTACGGCGGTCACGACCCGGAAGATTACCGTCACTACGTAGGCGATCCTCCCACAGACCTCAATCTGCACCCCAATTCGCCAGGTTTCCGCCTGATTCTTAATAATATCCTCTTCCCCGCAGCCAAGAAAAAGCACCAAAAAACTTAGGGGAAAGGCACGAAGGGCCGGCAATTTGCCGGCCCTTCGTGCCTTAGCGCCTTACAATTTAAGGAGGGCAATCGATGCCACACTCTGGGCATGCCTAAGGTTCTCGTGGGCATTGTCGTCTATTTCAACAGAAACATTTACTACATATTGGCCTTTGCGGACCAGCAGGGTAACGGTGCCGGTGCTCCACACAGCTTCCTCGCCTATACCGGTTACATCTTCTTCATAGGTAGAGCGGCGGTCCCGACGGATATTGGCCATTTGCATCCGGGCGTGTTCTTCAGATTGATAATCCAGGAGTTGGATTACAACCCGGTTTTGCGGGTTGAGCCAGTTGGTGCCTTCTTTTTCGTTGTTGGTTTCCCTTTCTTTCCAATCAATCTTATGCCAGGTTCGGAGGCAAAAAACCTGATTGGGCAAGGTGCGGGCATTCAGCGTAACCTCTTTTCCATTGAAAGCGAACAATTTTTCCAATTCTTTATTGGTTACCAGCTCACAACTGTGGTTTTTCCAGCCCTCCGCCTTGTATTTTGCCCAAAGTGCAGCATCGGCGCTGTTTTCTGCAGCATTTTTGGAGCTGTCCTGCTTACAGGCAACCCAAAAACATCCAAATGCGATCAACCCGAGAAAGAAACGTACCATGATTCTGTTTTTCTGAGCTCAAAGGTCTGAAAAAGGCGCTTTCCCCCAGGTTTTTTTTGCAACAGCACCCAGGGAAATAACTTCCTTCGGTTCCTGAGCTTGTTATTTCGTCGGTACTTAGTAGTATCAGGTAAAAAAAAATCGCACATTTGCCTGTTCAAACAAACAATCAATCAACAACCTTTCATCTACGCGATAAACAGTATGGCTGAAATCAACGAACAAACAAAGCCCAAGGGCAAATTCCCATCCAGTATTCCGTATATTATCGGGAACGAGGCTGCGGAACGATTCAACTATTACGGCCTGCGCGCCATCCTGACTACCTTCATGATCGCTCAGTTTTACAACCCAACAGGTTCTGAAGATCCAAATGTAGTTCAGGTGGCTGAAGCAACGGCAAATGCCAAAACCCACGACTTCGTGGCGATGGTGTACCTGCTGCCCATGTTCGGTGGTATGATTGCCGACTGGTTCTGGGGTAAGTATAAAACCATCCTGTGGTTGTCGCTGGTGTACGCTATTGGCAGCACCATGGTGGCGCTTTCTGTAGACAATGAGGTGATGTTCACCACCTCTCTCCTGTTGATCGCGATTGGTGCGGGCGGTATTAAGCCCTGCGTTTCAGCCAACGTAGGCGACCAGTTTGACGAGTCCAACTCGCACCTGATTTCCAAGGCATTCGATGCGTTCTATTTTTCCATCAATGCAGGTTCTGTTTTATCAATCCTGCTTATTCCATACCTGAAAACCCATTATGGCGCAGCAGTGGCGTTTGGCGTACCTGCCATCGCCATGTTGATTGCGGTATTCTTCTTCTGGGCCGGTCGTCACAAATACCGCCGTATTCCACCACCTTCATTCGATCCGAACAAGCTGGTTATTTTCCTTACTGCATTCTTCTCACTGCTGGTGAGCTATTTGTATTTTGATACCATTCCAACCATTGTAGCCAGCGATATCAAAGCGAATGGTTCTTCAAGCCTGGCTGGTTTGTATCCTTATATGGACCCGGCTAAAATTTCCTCCTTTGGCACCGGTGTAATCCTGGGTGTATGGGGTATTTTGGTTATTGCACTGGCCTTTATTTTCAAAAAACAATGGTTTGCCACTCCGGGCAATTTCGTGGGCATCAACCTGTATGCGCTCACCAATGGCGGCTTCTCTGCTGCATCCAGTCGTTTCGGCGAAGACAAAGTGGAAGGTATCCAGTCTGTATGGCGCGTACTTTCTGTGTTCGCTTTCGTGCCTGTTTTCTGGGCGCTTTGGGACCAGAGCCAGTCTGAATGGGTAGTACAGGCCAAATCTATGGACCTCAACTGGCTGGGCATCAAATGGGAGGCTGAACAAATCTCTTTTGTAAATGCGGCCTTCATCCTGGCTTTCATTCCATTGTTCTCCTTTGGTTTGTATCCAATGCTGAACAAAATGGGCATAAAAGTGACGCCATTGCGCAAAATTGGCGCAGGTTTGGTGCTCACGGCACTTTCTTTTGTGGTTGTAGCCATCGTTCAGGGCTGGATTGATAACGGCGCAACGCCAAATATTTCCTGGCAAATCCTGGCCTTCGTGGTGCTGACTGCCGGTGAGGTTTTGATCTCTATCACCTGCCTGGAATACGCCTACACCCAGTCTCCGCCAACGATGAAATCTACCATCATGGCCTGCTACCTGTTGTCTGTTACCCTGGGTAACGTGATTGTATCCGTAATACAGACCAACATCAAAAACGGCGGCTTCTTTGCACAATTCCATGGCGCCGGGTTCTTCTGGTTGTTCACAGGTATTTGCTTTGCTACTGCTTTGATTTTCATGGCAGTATCTCCACGCATCAAAGAGCGGTCTTATATCGGATCATAAAACAAGCAGTTTTCTGGTTCAGCCGATAATTTTCGGTGTTTGGTAGTAAAAAAGAAGGGTTCCGCAGCTGAGGGCTTGCGGAACCCTTCTTTTTTACGTACTTTTGGTTGAAGACGAAGCCCTAAAGGCATATGGAAAAAATAAATTTTAACATTTTTTTCCAGCTGGAGGCATTTCACATACTTGATTTTGAACGTTTAACGTTAAGGTTGTGTTTTGCTTTCATTAAGCAGTTTTAATAACAATCCTTGAACATACTTTAATCTTACGAACACTCTCAAACCGACGACATCATGGCAAGTGCTCGATACAAAATCCTGCTGGTCGAAGACGACCAAAATTTCGGCGACGTGCTCCGCTCTTACCTGGAAATGCACGATTATGAAGTAAATCTCGCCACCGATGGTGTCCAGGGCCTCGAAGCGTTCAGGAAAAGTCACTACGACCTCTGTGTGTTCGATGTGATGATGCCACGCAAAGACGGCTTTACGCTCGCCAAAGATGTGCGTGAGCGCAACAAAGATGTGCCCATCATCTTCCTAACAGCCAAAACCATGAAGGACGATGTGTTGCAGGGCTTCAAACTTGGCGCAGACGACTATATACCCAAGCCATTCAACTCCGAAGAGTTGTTGTTGCGTATCCAGGCGGTACTCAAGCGTGTCAATAAAAATCCGGATCCGCGCGACGACCAGCGCGAGTTCAATATTGGCAAATACCATTTCAACTTCCCGCTGCGCATCCTGACTTTCACGGAAGCTCGTCAAGGAGAAGAAAATCAATGGAAGCTCAGTCCTAAAGAGGCTGAATTGCTGAAATTGTTCTGTAAATACATCAATGATGTAACGCCACGTTCTGAGGCCCTCACCAAAATTTGGCATGAGGACACCTATTTCACAGCGCGTTCCATGGATGTATTTGTTACTAAACTCCGCAAATACCTGGCCCTGGATCCCGCTATTGAAATAGTCAATATCCACGGCAACGGCTTCCAACTGCTGGTACGCGAACCCGCCACAGCTTAAATGCAAGGCACGAAGTTCAACACACTAAGACACGAGGGCGCTAAGACACGAAGATGGTGTCTCAGAAGTCGCTGATTTATTTTTACCGCAGAGGCGCGGAGACGCAGAGGGATTGAAAATCAATCATTTAAACCTCTGCGCCTCCGCGCCTCTGCGGTAAAAATTACTTTTGAGACGCCCTCTTCGTGTCTTAGCGCCCTCGTGTCTTCGTCCGCTTCGTGCCTTTTAAACATAAGGGCGAAACGCTTTCGCATTTCGCCCCGATCCTGTTGTTTATCGTTTCTTTTTGAACGATAGTATGTACTGATAGAAAGGTTTAGTCGAGCGACTGGTTGGCTATGTTGGCTGCAGACACCAATTGTTGATATTCCTGCGGAGTGAGTTTATCCATGCAGAAATTGATTGGATTGATGGGCTTGCCTTTGTAGTGTACTTCGTAGTGCAGGTGTGGTGCGGTGGAAAGGCCGGTATCACCCACTTCACCAATTTTGTGGCCTTTTTTCACTTTTTCACCCTGGCGGACAGTGATTTTGTTCATGTGTCCGTAAAGCGTTTCGTAACCAAAGCCGTGGCTGATTCTAACGCAGTTGCCGTAGCCGCTGTGCCAGCCTGTTTCAACCACCACGCCATCGCCGGGAGCCTGAATAGGCGTACCTACACGAGCAGGGAAATCGAGGCCGGCGTGGAATTTTTTGAATTTATACACCGGGTGAATCCGGTAACCGAAACCGGAGAGGGTTCCGATGCTTTTTTGCAGTTTGTCTTCGCGAACTGGTTTGATGCTGGGCAGAGAGGCCAGCATTTTTTCCTGGTTGCGGGCCAGGTTCTGAATGGTATCGAGTGATTTGCTCTGGAGCGCGAGTTTGCGACTGAGGTCGTCAATTTTATTGAGGGCGTCGCCTACTACATTGCCGCTGAATTCAAAACCTTCCAATTCCGGGTGCGCTTCGTGGCCACCCACACCGGCATTCCACACGTCCTGGTCAATTGGATCCATACCAAAAACGGTACGGTGTACACTGGCATCACGTTCCTGAATATTATTAAGCACTTTGGACATAACGTCCACTTGTGAGCTCATTTGCTTGTATTTAGCCTCCATTTGGCTAATCTCACGCATCAAATCCTCTTCACGTGGAGAAGGGAAGATGGTATAGAACACAGCAAGCATGGCGAGTGAAGTAACCACTACAACGGAAAAGAATCCGAAAGCTTGCCAAATACGGGTTTTGAGGGGAACAACTACTTTCTCGTAGGTAAGGGTGTGAATGTTGTAAACAAATTTCTCTTTCCTGCCCATGTTGTAGGTGTTTGCCGAGGAAATCGGATGATTCTGAGCCTCAGTTGTTGCGAATCAATACGGCGACAGAGAGCTACTATTAGATTACTTTTTTGAAGGCGGAGGCCCTCCTGTGCCGTCGATTTACCCGGTTGGGTGAGTCGTTTCATCGGCTCCTGGAATTTTGAGAGGCGCACAAAAGTAGACAAGCCGGGCGGTCTCTCAAAACTTTTCTTCAAAAAATGCAAACTTTTCGTTGTTATTAGGGGAAAACCCTGGTTTTTTCTGCAACAAAAACTGTCGTTTTTCTGGCAAAACCATATAATATTCACCCTAAAACTATCCTGCCGAAATGTGTTGTTCGATTTTGTAGGGAGGGCAAACTAACAACATATCAGGGGTCTTTTCCAAGTATTAAGAGCACTTTAACAACTTGCTAAAAACGTTTTCCGGCAAAAGCTGCCGCTTACTCAGTGGAAAGGTCCAGTATCATGATTTTCTGCCAAATTTTGGCCGAAAGTCCCTGAACAAGTTGTTCCAGGTCGTTTACAGAAATCAGGATTTCCCGGTCATCTGTGTTTTGGGCAAAGAGCGCCGCCACCTTGGCATTGAGGGCCAATAGTTCGGAGCAATAATCCAGGTAACGCATCAATTGATGCCTGCTGAGGTTGCGTTGTGGAGAGTGCTGCGTTTCTGCAATTTTATTTCGGGAAAGCAAAAACGCGGGATCTTTGGTGAGCTGGTGCATATCTACCACGTGGGCTATACTGCGCAAACGGTGTAAAGCCCGCAAGGCGCTGCGCCGCTTGAGCCGGGCTTCCAGATTGACCAGGAAAAACAGGGCCAGGCCCAGGAAAATCAGTTCGTTAATGGCCGATTCGGTGGTTTGCAGCAAATGGAAAATTCCGCTGGCATCAAATTGAAAGTTGCGGATCAGCTGACCAATGGCCCAGCTAACCAGCCCCAGCAGTAGCACCGAGGCCAGCACGGCTGCCAATCGTACCGGCCAAATGGGCGATTCCAGTTTGCGGGCCAGCTCCTCCGAACGGGCAGCTACGCCCTTGAATTCCTGGCAAACCCCCAACAAACCAGACTCCGGAAAACGTTCCGCAATACGCAACTCAAGTCGCTCAATGGTCTTCATGATCGCTTCAGCCCGCAACAGGCTGAAGCGACCATCTTCAGCGGTTTCCCGCCCCAAAGGATATAACCAGTTTAGCAGATTCATTAGCCCTTACTTTTTCCATTTGATACCGCAGCCGATGGCTTTGGTTTCCTTGGTGGCTACATCTTTGCCGGCAAGCAGTGCATCTACGGCGCTGGCAACATAGTGTTCCTTAGCCGTGGCTGGATCTTCAGAGTTATCGTCGATGGCGCCGATGTAACGTACCACGCGATCTTTATCCAGTACGTACACGTGAGGGGTGCGGGTAGCGCCGTAGGCACGGGCAATCTCCTGGGTTTCGTCGTACACGTAATTGAAGGGATATTTTTTCTTTTTGGCCAGCTTTTTCATGTTGTCGTAGCTGTCCTGTGGCTGCACATCCTTATCGTTGGAGTTGATAGCCACCACCGGGAAGCCCAGGGGCGCATATTTTTTGTGCAGCTCAATGATGCGTTGTTCGTAGGCTTTGGCGTAAGGGCAATGGTTGCAGGTAAATACCACAATGTAACCTTTGGCATTTTTGATGCCAGCCAGCGACACCTGTTTGCCTTTTACATTCACGAGGCTGAAATCCTGGGCGGTGTCGCCCACTTTGTAACCTCCGCCGGTATTGGCAGGGAGGAAAGACATGGCGGCAAATGCCATGGAAAAGAGGAGTAAAAGAGCGGTTGCTTTTTTCATGTGTATGTAGTTTAGACGGTTGACGGCTTACGGTGGACGGTTTACGGTGGACGGTTTACGGCCTACGGTTGACGGTTTAGGGTTGGAGAATGGGGCGGAGGGCTTCTTGCAGGGCTTCGAAGTTTAGTTGTTTTTCAAAAAACAAGAGAGCGTTTTTGCGCCTGGCAATGACGAGGGTGGCTGGCAAAGCCCCGGACCATTCCGGACTAACCATATTAACCCAATGATTCGGGTTGGGTTCATCCATGAACACCACCTGGCTCTGCAATTTTTTGCGTTTGACAAATGGTTTCACTTTTGATTCGACGTTCCGCTTAAAATCGGTGCTGATGAGCACAACTTTGACCTTTTTCGGCGCATACTCTTGGTTGAGTTTTTCAAAGGCCGGCAGTTCTTCCACGCAGGGCGCGCACCAGGTGGCCCAAAAATTGAGCACATATACGGTGTCTGTATCTGCGTTGAGCCATTGCTGCAGGGTTTCCTTCCGAATGAAAGGGATGTCTTGCGCCTGCGCGCGCAAACCCGAACAGATCAGGAGTAAAAACAGCACTTTTTTCAAGGGAAAATAACTTTAGCGTGAACGTCTTCCAGGGGTACAAAACCTCTGAAACGGGAATCTTCGGCGTTGCTTCTGAAATCGCACAGTATAAACACATGACTCGCCGGAATGGTTACAGGACCAAACTCATGAATAGACCATTTCTGACCCCAGAGTGATACCATATCTGTCAACGGAAAATCGCGTAGTTTAAGATCTGGCGCCATTTTTTTTACTTCCTCAGCCTCCTGATCATCCAGAGCCACCCATACTTCTGACATAGACACGGCATCGGCCGGACGCGGGATTTTTGATTTGAGGGCTTCGTAATTGGTTTTCGACATCAGATAATGGTTTCTGGTTTGGTAAGGCTGCTTGGAAATACTGCCGTTGATGTAAACCTGGCCGCCCTTGATTTGTAGTTCTTCACCTTCCAGGGCAACAATTCTTCCAAGATAGTTTTCCCGAACAGCTTCCCGGTGGCCTGGAATGGCCAAACAGGTATCGTATAACGCTACCAGGTCATGGCGCTGGAAATGACTTTGTTTCCAGGTAGCAACCAGGGTTTTGGGCTTGATATTGGGCATCATATTATCCGATTGAGGCCGGTAAAACTGCAATAACCCCAGGCCGAGCAGGGTATAATAGACGCCAAAAAAGAGTAAGCCAAGGATGGCAATTCCCCAGTAGAGTTTTTTTCGAATTTCATGGTGTTTCGTGTTTTTAGATATTAGTTAGTAAAGGTCTATAAATTGACCAAATCCTGACGACTGTTTGCCCAATTTGACCCGAACTTCGGGCGAATTTTTAACCTGTAGTATGCTTAAAACTAACATTCTTACCCTGTTCCTGACCATCGGCGCCACATTGTCTGCCCAACATACCCCAACTACTGCAAGCACAGCGGCACCCATGCCGGAAAAACACCTCAAAAATATACGTCAGCTCACCTTTGGCGGCGATAATGCTGAAGCTTATTGGAGTCCTGACAGCAAGTGGCTTACTTTCCAAAGTAACAATAAAGCCTGGGGGCTGGAGTGCGACCAGATTTTTGCCATGAAAGTGAAAGATGCTGCCGGCGACAGCACCTACCGTCCAAAGACTATCAGTACCCTGAAAGGTCGCACCACCTGTTCTTATTTTATGCCCGACGGCAAACATGTGCTTTATGCCAGCACGCATGAGGCCGGGGCTTCCTGCCCGCATACACCTGATATGCGCGCGAGCGGCAAGTACCTGTGGTCTATATACGACAGCTACGACATCTATATTGCCGATCTGAAGGGTAATATTGTAAAACAACTCACCGACAACCCGGGCTATGATGCCGAGGCTGTATTGAGTCCGAAAGGCGATAAAATCCTGTTCACGAGCGACCGTTCCGGTGATCTGGAGCTGTGGACCATGAACCTGGATGGCAGCGGATTGAAGCAGATTACCTTTGATTTGGGATACGACGGCGGCGCATTTTTCAGCCCCGATGGTTCCAAAATTGTGTTCCGCGCCAGTCGGCCAAAAACAGAAGAGGAAATCAAGGAATACCGCGATTACTTGTCCCAGCACCTGGTAGCGCCTACCAATATGGAGATTTTTGTGTGCAATGTGGATGGCACGGAATTGCGTCAGGTAACCAACCTGGGCAAAGCCAACTGGGCGCCGTTTTTCCACCCTTCCGGTAAAAAAATCCTGTTCAGCAGCAACCATCACTCCAAGCGTGGCTACGATTTCCAGATTTACATGATCAATCTCGACGGCACAGGTTTGGAGCAAATTACCTCTGAAAGTATCTTCAACTCTTTCCCGATGTTTTCTCCTGATGGCAAAAAGCTTTCCTGGAGCAGCAACCGCCTGAATAAACCCGGCAGCCGGGATACCAATGTGTTTGTGGCGGAGTGGGTGGATTGATTGAGGGTTTTCACCACGAAGACACTAAGAATATAAGGAAAGCGACTGTTTCCGGTGCTCCGGGTTGTCTTAAGTGAGAGTCTCACTCAAAGTGAGACTCTCACTTAAGACAACCCGGAGCACCGGTGTTATAGACACCCACTTTTTTACGAGCGAAAAGGTTGGGTCTCTTTCTTCAACTGAGAGTCTCACTTTGAGTGAGACTCTCAGTTGAAGAAAGAGACCCAAAAAGCAAGAGCCGCCCCAATCTGGGACGGCTCTTGTGCTTTGTGTTCTTTCGTGCCTCAGCGGTAATTAATGCTTCGCAACGCCATCGATACGAATCATATCCAGCATGATGCGGAGCGTTTCGTAGAGCTGAACGTCTTTCTGGCGCTCTTTAATCCAGCTGTCGTTGCGGGCCACGCGGGAGGTGTCGCTCTGGATATTGGGCAGGTCAGCTGCGAGATTGTCAATTTTGAAGCTTTCGATGGGCTTGAACAGGTTTTCAAAGCGTTCGGCTTCTTCATCCTGTTTTTTATTCCAGCTGCGGTATTTTTCCAGTTGCAGCGGGTACTCGCTTTCGTCTTTGCGTTTGCGCAGCCGCTCGGCATTTTCAGTCACTTTCTGGAAAGTGGCATCGTTTTTCACGCGCCCCTGGCTGTTGGACTTCAACTGATTGATGTCGGAAATGCGGTAAACATTCTGGTTGAACTGTACCGGTTCGATGGTGGTTGAGGCCAGCGGGTAGTCGTTTTCACTTTCGCCATTATCCAGCAAATTGTAGAAGTCGGGCAGTACGATATCCGGCACAACGCCATCCAGTTGTGTGGTTTTACCGGTAATACGGTAGAACTTCTGGATAGTCATTTTCATTTCACCCAGCGGTTTCACACTGTTGTCGGCAGCGGCATTGTCCAGATCAAAGAAACGCTGAACGGTGCCTTTACCGTAAGTGGTGGATGCGCCAACAATCACCGCGCGACCGTAATCCTGCATAGCAGCGGCCAGAATCTCGGAAGCGGAAGCGCTGAAGCCGTTCACCATTACCACCAGCGGACCAGTGTATTGTACGCGGGTGTCGTTGTCGCGCATGATTTCGGTGGCACGGCCGCGACTTTTAACCTGTACGATTGGGCCTTCCTCGATGAACAAACCGCTCATGGAAACCACGTCGCGGAGTGAACCGCCGCCGTTGTTACGCAGGTCGAGGATGATACCTTTTACGTTTTCCTTTTTGAGTTTTTCCACCTCGGCGGCAACGTCCTGAGCGCAGCTTGTTTTACCCGATTCAAAATCTGCATAGAATTTAGGCAGGTAGATATAGCCGATGCGCTCGGTTGGAGCGCTGCTTTCGTTGAGAATCAGGGACTTAGCAAAGCCTTCTTCCATGATAACCACATCGCGCACAATGGTGATTACTTTTTCTGAGCCATCAGGTTTTTGAATGGTCAGAGTCACTTTCGTGTCTTTCGGGCCGCGTACTTTAGATACTACATCGTCGATATCCCAGCCCATGATGTCTACAGATTCTGCATCGGTTTCGCCCTGAGACACCTTGAGGATAACGTCTTTAGCTTGCAGCACGCCTTGTTTCCAGGCTGGTCCGCCTGGTACGATTTCAGAAACGGAGGTTTTTTCGCCATCGCTTTGCAGTCGGGCGCCGATACCTTCCAGTTTGCCTGACATCTGAATATCAAAATTCTCTTTTTCCCGCGGAGAGTAGTAGCCCGTGTGCGGATCAAAGTAGTTGGTAATGGCATTCAGGTAGATTTCCAGGCGACGGTTGTGATCCAGTTTTTGCAGGCGCTTGAACCACTTGTCGTACACATCCAGCACCTTGGCGCGCTGTTCTTTTTCCAGCGTTGCAAAATCTTTTTTATCGCCTTTGAACTCAGGTTTTTCCTGTTTATCCTGCTCCTCAATAATGCGGCTGAGCACTTCATACTTCATCCAGCGTTCCCAGCGGTTACGCAGGTCATTGTCGTCTTTAGCCCATTTCAGTTTTTCCCCATCAGCCTGGAGCTCGTCGTTTTTGGAGAAATCCATGGGTTTGCCCAGGATTTCGCGGTACCAGTTTTGGGTTTTTACCAAAGAGGCATCGAGGCGTTGCACAGAGATGTCGAAAAACTGAAAAGTACCGGCGCGAGTCTGGTCGTCCAGTTGCAGCTCATACGGCTTCAGCAGTTCAATATCTGATTGGGTGAGGAAACGTTTGCCGCCGTCAACCTCTTTGAGGTAGAGTGCGTAAACGCTTTTAGAAAACGTATCGTCTATGTCCTTAGGCTGGAAGTGGCCGCGGGAGAGTACCTGAGTAATGGTACGGATCAGGGCAGCATCGCGCTCGGGAGAGCTCTGCGGGCCGCCATTGTCGAAGGGGTTATACTTAACCAACAGTGCGATACCCACCAATCCAACGATAGAAAAGAGGGCGAGCGATGTTTTTAACTTCATATCGTGAAGGAATTTATTCAGATCAGATGTGCCGTAACGGCGAGGAAGTAATTGCATGGGCGAGAATTGTTTTTGAGTGCTTAAATGTTTAGTGTTTGGGTGTTTGAGTGTTTTAGTGTTAGGGGTGTTGCCTCGAAATTCTTCCCGGAATACCATTCCGGGATACATAAATCCGCGGCGGCGCCCCCTGCCCCCTCAAACCCTTCAAACCCCTTTACTGCTATCAAACGCAAGATTTGCGCCTTATTATTGTGGAGACGTACTTTTTCTACAAAATAACATTTCAAAGACATTTTGGTCAGCAAACAACAGGTTAATGGGCCAGTAATTTTTCCAGCCAGTGTTGCTTTATACCAAAACCGGCTTTGAGTGCGGCTATTTGTTGCAACGCATCGGCTCGACGTTGGTTCAATTTTTTACTTTCCAAAGTGGCTGTAATCATCACATTTTTGGCGGTATGCTCTGTGGAGACAAATTCAAAAACCTTGGTGTGATAACCTTCGGATTCCAGCAGCAGTGCCCGGATGCCGTCGGTGATCATTTCGGCCTGGCGTTCCAGCAGGATACCGTGTTTTAACAGAGGGGCCATTTCATTTTGAGGTTGCATCTCCCGCCGAATCTGTTTGTGGCAACATGGCGCTACCACCAAAATACGGGCTTTGTGTCGTATACCGGCTGCCAGCGCCAAATCGGTGGCCGTATCGCAGGCATGCAGTGCAATGAGCATGTCTAATAAGCCGCCATCGTATTCCGCAATGTCCTGGGCTACAAAATGCAGATGCTCAAAACCCGCCTGACGGGCAGTTTTATTGCAAAAATCTACCAGTGCCGGACGCAGCTCGATGCCGGTAATGACGGGATTGAGTTGCAGGTGGTTGCACAGGTAATCGTACAAGGCAAAAGTGAGGTATCCTTTTCCGGATCCCATATCAGCTATACGGGCGCCATGAGGCAGGGGTTGCTCCCGCAGCAGGCTTTCAATGATTTCGAGGTATTTATTGATCTGTTTCCATTTGTCCTGACTGGCAGCCAGCACTTCGCCTTTGGCGTTGGTGATGCCCAGCAGGTGCAGCCAGGGCGCCGCGGGGTCCAGCAATCGGTGTTTGGGGCGGTCGTGCGCTGCCGGAGTAGCAGATGCCTGCGGTTGCGAGGGCTTTTTTTCGCTTAGTTTACCAATGCCTTGTTTGTCGTACATCAGGGTGTAATCGCGCTCCGGGGTAAGTAAATCGGCCTGCATGAATTGTTTTCCGAGCAGGATTTCCAATTGCATCAGGGCTTCATTCAGTGGGAAGTTTTTGACCTCGTCCCGGGTTTTGTAGCGATAAGTAAAGGCCAGATGCAGGCCTTTTTTCAATGAAACTGGTCGGATATACACATTTTTCAAGCCTTCCGGAGCACCTGCGGCCGGTTTGGCCAGGGTGCATTTGAGCAACTGACCGGATTGAAACGCCTGGCTGAAGTGAGAGAGGAAGGACATGGGCATGATGTACCGGCGGGTTTAGCCGCCGCGGTTTTAAGGCGTGATGTATCCCGGAATGGTATTCCGGGAAGAGGCTTGAAGGGTTTGAGAGGTTTGATGGGGGAAAGTTACGACCTTTGCACTTTATTGCTGTTGCCATAGCCGGAAAGAAGATGCTTGTTTCCATGTGCTCAACTCCGTGCTTCGGCGGTATAAAATCGGTACAGTTATGCAAAAAGATAGCGCATCTGAGGATAAGATTCCGTTTAACTGTTTTCGTCAGGAGGAGGTAGAAGCCTTTCTGGGGTATGAAGATTTGCGTCTGGAGGCGATTTATTACTACATCTGGCCTGATGGTGAGGGGGGCGGCTTTTTATTTACGCTGGAGTTGATGTTTGATTCCGGCGAGCGTTTGATGCTTTCCGGAGGAGAAGATTCGGAGGCCATCCGGATTATAGATTCGGAAACCCTGATGGAAACCGCCCGGAAATTGCAGGAGCTGCACGGACAACCCGTTTTGCAGCGTATGGTAGCCAATGCCCAGCCCTTGTGGCAGCAGGCAGCCGGAGAAATCCTGCTCGCTATCCGACTTACCAAACACGAAAGCGGGTTGTATAGCAATGAAGCCCTGCTGTTTGATTTCGGGCATAAAGCCATTTATGTGCAATTGGGAGAACGCGAAGGCCTTGAACTCGGAGTGTTGAACGCCGGTTTTTGAACGCGGATGGAACGCGGGTTTTTATGGAACGCGGATGACGCGGATGACGCGGATTTTTTTATTCTGCCTTCGGCAGTATTTTTTTGGGGTAGAAAAACTTCTTCCATTTATTTTGATCCTTTATCCCTGCCCTGAAGGACGGGCAAAGGACATCGCTGAAAAATGTGTACCCATTACATGATCTGAAGATCCAAAACGCACATGCCAAATTACTGCCGAAGGCAGTAAGAAAAAAAATCCGCGTCATCCGCGTCATCCGCGTTCCATAAAAACCCGCGTTCCCCGCGTTCTCAATAGCAATCTGCGTGTAAAAAATTACCTTCGCGCTGTGAACATAACCGCACTATCTATCCGTCGGCCCTCCATGGTCATTGTGGTCTTCGCCGTGTTGACCTTCATGGGGATTGCCAGTTATACGCGCCTGCCCATCGAATTGGTGCCGAAATTCAGCGCGCCTATTGTTACCATCATTACCGTTTACCCCGGCGCATCGCCCGCAGAGGTGGAAAATGCGGTTAGTAAACCCATTGAAGACGCTATTTCCTCGCTCGAAGGCATTGATCAGGTGCAAATTGGCTCGCAGGAAAATTCCTCTTTTGTAGCCATCGAATTTGAACAATCCGTAGACCTGGACAAGGCAGTACAGGAGTTGCAACGCAAAATCAATCAGCTGCAAGCCTCTTTGCCCAAGGAAGTGCGTACGCCGGTGATCAATAAATTTGCGCTGGATGAATTACCTATCCTCAAACTGGGTATTGCCGCCAATATCTCCGGTCCGGCCTTCTACGATGTGGTTAAAAACCGGGTGGTGCCGGAAATTTCCCAGGTAAAAGGTGTGGCTCAAATAAGTATTCTGGGCGGGGAAGAACGCGAAATCAAAATCAATATCTCTTCTTCCCGACTGGAACAATACGGTCTTTCTCTGTTGCAGGTAACCCAGGCAGTGCAGACCGCCAACCTCGATTTTCCTACCGGTAAAGTAAGCGGCGAACAAGGTCAGTTGCGCATTCGTTTGGCCGGCAAATTCCTGGATATCAACGATATACGAAATTTGGTAGTAGGCAAAAGTCGCTTTGGCTCTTCCATTTTTCTAAAAGATATTGCCGAAATTCAGGACGGTACCCGTGATCCGGAGGTCATTTGCCGAACCGACGGACAGCCGGCTGTGGGCATTACCATCCGCAAACAAGGCGATGCCAATGCGGTGGAGATGTCGAAACTGGTGCTGGAAAAAATTGCCGTGCTGGAAAAAGCCTATGCCTCCCAGGGTTTGCGCATCGATGTGGTGGCCAACAGCAGCACCTTTACCAAAAAGGCTACCAATGCGGTAATTGAAGATCTGCTGGTGGCGGTTATTCTGGTGGGCCTGGTGATGCTGTTGTTCCTTCACAGTCTGCGGAATGCAGCCATCGTACTGGTGTCTATCCCAACCTCCATTGTGAGCACTTTCGTGATGATGAAACTGCTCGGGTACTCGCTCAACCTGATGTCGCTGCTCGGCCTCTCTCTGGCCATCGGTATCCTGGTAGACGATGCTATTGTGGTGATAGAAAACATTTACAGGCACTTTGAAATGGGCAAAAACAAGGTGCAGGCCAGTTACGACGGGCGGATGGAAATCGGGTTTACGGCAGTGAGTATCACTTTGGTAGACGTGGTGGTGTTTTTGCCCATTGTGTTTACGGTGGGCTTGGTACCCAACCTCTTGCGCCAGTTTTGTATGACGGTGCTGACCTCCACCCTGATGTCGCTGCTGGTATCTTTTACCCTGGTGCCCTGGATGACCTCCCGGATTGGTAAATTACACCGTTTTGAAGGCAGAAATCTGGGAGGTCGTATTGTTTTGAACTTTGAACGTTTCCTGCACTGGCTGGCCGACGGTTTTGTACGTTTGCTGGGTTTGGCCTTGAAAAACCGAACCAATAAGGTGATTACCCTGCTGCTGGCAGTGGGTATGTTCCTGGGTTCTTTTGGCTTTATTTCCTCCGGACTGATCGGGAATGCCTTCATGGAACAGGGCGAACGCGGAGAGTTTTTGCTGGAAATTATCCTGCCTCAGGATGCATCCCTGACTCAAACCGATGCTGTTACCAAACAGGTGGAAGCCTGGCTGCGGGATCAACCGGAGGTGGTACGCACTTTCACTACCGTAGGCTCCAACAACAAATCTTTTGGCCTTAATGCCCCAAATATTGCCGAAATACAGGTGTTTTTAACCCCTTATGGCACCAATCGTAAAGAATTAACCCCTGTTTTTGCCCGCAAAACCAAGGTGAAACTGGAGGAAATCATAGCTGGCGCCAGGATCAAAACCAACCCCATCGATATCATGGGCCTCTCCTTTTCGCCCATCGAAATCATGCTCAACGGCCCCAACCTCGACAGCCTGCTGGCGCTTTCTGAGGTGGTAAAAAAAGAAATGGCTGCCGTGAAAGGCTGTGTGGAAATAGGCGCATCCGTGGAAGGCGGCAATCCGGAGGTAAAAGTAGAGGTGAACCGTCAGCGTATGGCCGATTATGGCCTGGCCATGGCACAGGTGGGCCTCACCCTGCAAACAGCCTTCAGCGGCAATACCGACGCCAAATTCCGCGACGGCGATTATGAATATCCCATTCGTATTGCGCTGGATGCTTTCGACCGGCGCAGCGCGGAAGACATCAGAAACCTGTCGTTTGTGAACCCCCTGGGCAGCACCGTATACCTCAAGCAGTTTGCAGATGTAACCCAGGGCGCGGCGCCTACCCGACTCGAACGCCGGGACAGAACCACCTCCATGATGCTGACTGCCCAGGTTATTGGTCGACCCAATGGTACCGTAACCCGCGAAATTAAAGCCCGGCTGGATAAATTGCCCTTGCCGCCGGGCACCGTGATTAAGTTTGGGGGCGACCTGAAGCGGCAACAAATGGCCATTGGTAGTTTGGGGTTTGCGCTGTGGACCTCCCTGTTGCTGGTGTACCTGATTATGGTGGCACTTTACGACAACTGGGTGTATCCGCTGGTGGTACTGGTATCCATTCCGTTATCTGTTATAGGCGCCTTTTTGGCCATGGCGCTGGCCAGCGAAAACCTCACGGTATTTACCGGCCTGGGCTTGCTGATGCTGATTGGGTTGGTGGGTAAAAATGCTATTTTGGTGGTAGACTTTGCCAATCAGTTGCGTGAAGAAGGTATGGAACTGAAAGCGGCCCTGTTGGAAGCCACGAAATTGCGTTTCCGTCCGGTTTTGATGACCAATATTGCCATGGTGATAGGCTTGCTGCCCATCGCATTTGCCCAGGGCTCCGGCGCCGACTGGAAAAACGGTCTGGCCTGGGCCATCATCGGAGGTTTGAATTCATCCATGTTCCTGTCGCTGATTGTGGTGCCGGTAGTGTACTGGATGTTCGACCGGGTGCTTGAAAAACTCGGGCTGAATAAACGGGAAAAGATAGATCTGGTTGAGTAGAACGATGGACGATGGACGACGGCACACATCGTTCATCGTTCATCGTCCTATTCCAAGTGTGAGTTTGAAAAAACGCTGCATAAACAGCCCGGCCTGCACCACTAAGGCAATGAGGTATCCCACCCATATACCTTTGGCATTCCAGCCCTGATGTACGGCCAGCCAATAACCAACCGGCAATCCCAGCACCCAAAAGGCGAGGAAAGAGAGCAGGGAGGGCCATTTGACGTCGTTGAGCGAACGCAGCATAGAGATACTCGATAATTGGGCAGCATCTGCCATTTGGAACAAGCCGGCAAACAACAACAACCCGCTGGCCAATTGCATTACCCGGGTATCTTCTGTATAAAAACCGGCAATGGCGTTGGGTAATAGTAAAAACAAGGCCGTAGGCAACAACATCAGCAGCACCGACAGGGAAATGGTGCTCACACCGGCCATCCAAACCCGCACCCGACTCCGGTATGCCAGCGCCTGACCCACCCGGATCATGCCGGCTGTGGATACGCCCATCATGGTAACATAAGTTACAGAAATGAGGTTCAACGCGATCTGGTGAGCCGCCTGTTCGGTTTTGCTTATTTGTCCGATCAGGATGGTTCCGGTACCAAAAGCGGCAAATTCCACCATGATTTGCAGGGCAGAAGGAATGCCGTAGCGAATAAACGAACGGGTTTGATCCCATACCTCCCGAAGGGTGGTGCGACTGTCGCGGAAATATTGCAAGTCTTTTTTACCCCAAATGAGCAGGATGAGCAACAGAGACATCACGGCGTGTGTGATGCCGGTATTGATGGCAATGGCGTTGATGCCCAGCTGCGGAAAGCCGAATTTGCCAAAAATCATTAGCCAGTTCAGCAATACGTCCAGCGCCAGTCCGCCAATAGAAATCAGCATGGTTTGACGCACGTAAGAAAAGGCGTCGGCATAATTGACCAACACGGCAAACAGGATGAGCGCTGGCATGCTGTAGCCCACTATTTTAAGGTAATCCACAGCCATAATCGTCACCTGCGGATCCTGTTTTAACCAGGGAAACAGGTAAATGCCAATCCACAACAATGGAATGGCCACCAGCATAAAAAACAGGCTGAGCCAGAGTCCGGCGTGTACGAGCATGCGCACGCGCGGGCCGTTGCGCAACTCATGCGCCTCTGCCACGGGGGTAGGCAGCATACGCACGCCACCCCAGATAACAAGCATAGACAATACAAACACCACACTGGCCACGCCATAGGCTGCCAGCGCGGATTCGCCCAGATGTCCGATCATGACTGTTCCGGCCAGGCCCATGAGGATACTGCTCAGCTCGCCCAGCATCAGCGGGAGTGCCAAATAAAAGGTGCTTTTCAGTGCCGGACGAAACAGCGGACTTTTCCAGAAACGGAGAATAGGGTGGGGCATTGTTGGATGGTTTATTCCCGCACAAGCCTTACCGTTTGCGTTGCGCCATCTGGCGTAATCAGCTGGAGGTAGTACAAACCTGCAGGCAGGTTGATGCCGGGAAGTCTGAAACGGTTGGCGCCGGGCTGAAGTTCCATGTCATGCAAATAAATGGCGGCGCCCATGGCATTGAACAAACTTCCACGAACGGCGGTGGTTTGTTCAGACCAAATGCTCAGCTCCCGTGTATGGCGATCTATAGGATTGGGCGAAACGCTGAAAGTGGGTGCGGGAACGGGTTCCAGGGTAGCAACAGATTGGCAAACACCCCCGGCCATCATAGTAATGCCCGGGGTTTGCCCGATTGCATCTTCTATTGAAATGCCTGTAACCGAATTGGAAAATTCAACTGGTATACAATTTACACCTGGAGTATCTAGTACCTCCAGACATAAAGAAAATAAGGCTTCTCCATCAGGAATATTGATTAAAGCACCGGGCGTATCGGTATTGTAGACAAACAGACCTAATTTACCTATTGACGCTTGTTGAACATTTATTGCAGTATTGGGATTGAAAAAACCGGCAATGGATGGATGAAAATTACTCAATTCCTCGTATTGTAATAATGTTGGATCCCAGATTAAAGAAAATGATCCACTGATGATGTTAAAATTTTCTACAACTATCGGAATACAGGCAGTTTCGCCGGGTGTTCCGGCCACCAGCGCCGCATCCAATACTACATTGTTAAATGGATCACACCCCGACATGTCTACAGTAAAAAGTGTGCCGCAACTTTTCCCGTCTTCTATTGAAACGATGTAAATGCCGGGTACTGAAGTGGAAAACAAAATGCTGGACAAGTGAAACATGGCTGACTGTGGGGTCATTACCTGAGCTTTGATATTTGGATCACTTGCCAGCCAAATATCTATGGTATAGATGGCTGTTGGATCATATTCCGGCAGCCCACCTACTGCTGTAAACCGACCGATGCAGTCATCACCAAAATGATTATCCACATTTGTTCCTTTGATCTCATTCAAATAAACCACCTCAAAAGCCGCGTTTTTATTCGCGTGTACGCATGGACCCGGGGGCGCGCCTATGAAGGGGACTTCATAACTTGTAGACTGGTAATCATCCAGGGTAATCGGTGCAAAATACAGGCTCATGGGCTGACCCATATTGAAGGCGTTTTGCAAAGTGCCATTGTTGAAAAACCAGGTATCGCCGCCGTTGGCAATGCCTGGGGTAACGTATAGCCCGCTGGCCGCGCCTGCAAGCAGACAAGGATCGCCGGGGCCGGGGATGATTGAAATATCTTGAAGCGTAGGGCCGGTAATGGTAGGCGGGCACTGGTAAAATGCATACGCCACACCGGGTGTAGTGCCGGGCTGCGGATCGCCGGAAAGGACGGCATCTCCGAGGTGATGGATAAGCAACGAATCCTTGAAGCACAGAAACACCGTGTTCAGGTTGTGGTCATTGCTCTGGCCAATGAAGGTGCTGTCTGTGGCCGTTCCGGCATAATTAGAGCAGGATTCAAGCGGCGCCTGATCATGTTTTGCCGTTTGCAAACCTGGAATAGCCACAGGGTTTTGACCGAACAGATGCAGGGTTTGGAATAAGAGAAAGATAGGGTAAAGGCGGGTCATATAGGTGATGTATCCCGGAATGATATTCCGGGGATTAGTTTGAAGGGTTTGAAGGGGTTTGAAGAGTTTGAATGGTTCGGTCGCCGGAGGTTTTTTACATTGAGAGTCTCACTCAAAGTGAGACTCTCAATGTAAAAAAGCACCTACACGCCGCTACCACTCCACCATCGCATTCTTAATATCCTCCAGGTAAATCCGGTCATCAGGGTTGGTGTATGGGTCTTTGCGGTGACGCCCATTCTGGTACAGGATTAGTGCTTCTTGAAGTTCTTTTTCTCGTTTTTTGGGCTCAATATCCAGCAAATACCAGGCTTTGGCAAGGTAATAATGCGTTTCGGCAAAACTGGCTGAAAGTTGAAGCTGTTTTTCCAAAAGTGGAACTGCGGCTGCTGGCTTACCGGTTTCCAGGTATAAAACAGCCAGGTGAAGGTAATCATAATACCCGGGTTCGTAGTTATTCCTGGCCAGTTGTTGTTCAATAATGTCAATGGCTTTGGTGTTGTCGCCCAAACCTTTGTAGCACAAGGCCTGGGCAATTTTTAGGTGATAATCGCCATTGACGGAATAACCCATATTCAGGGGTTTGAGTTTTTCCAAAGCGTTCAGGTCTTCCAGTGCGCCTTTGTAATCGCGCAAAAACTGATACCTGCACCAGCCCCGGTAACCCAGGTGTTCGGCAGGGTTGAGCGCAACAGCCTGATCCATCCAGTAACGCCAGGTAACAAAATCGCCGCGTTTCAGGTATGGAACAGCCTTTTCCATGTAGGCCATGTCGAAACCCGGACAAATAGCCATTACACTGTCGTACAGCATCTGTGAAGCCCGACTCCCCTGATAGGTTTGGTTGGCAAAATCGTACACCTGACAGCCGCGGTAGCAAGCCGAATCGCCCACCCATTTGTACATATTGCAGTTGATTTGAGCCCTGGATTGCCCGATGGCAGCCAATAATACGAAATACAGCAGTAGTTTTTTCATGGCATAATGCGCACTATTTCACCCGATTGAATGGTGAAAGTCAGGTATTGGTAATAATCGTAAGGAATGCCCTCGCTTTGGCCGCCCTTCCAGCCTGTCAGTGTCTGGCAAAGTTGCAACAAATGCGTACTCATGGCTTTAGGGAATGTTTTTGGCCGGTAATTCATGTCCATTTCCAGCACCCTGAAGCGCCCGGTTTGTCCGTTGCAGTTTACCACAAAACGAACGGTGATATACCCGTTTTCCTCGCTCCAAGCTGCGTTTTTTTGATAATTTTGGGCAAAATACCGCAACAAAGCAGGTTTTTCTCCTTCAAAACCACTTTCAATAGAATAATACTGTGGAATGCCATTAGCCCGGCAGGTGCGAAAAGCGGGATCATCAACCGCAGGATCTGGAGTGATATCGCCCACATGATCCGGGTATGTCTGTTGCGCTACAACCGGAGTAGCCAGGATCAGGACAACAAAAGTGTATAAAGCAGGTAAAAAACGCATGGATGTATAGACAGGAAATAATTGCCAAAGAGGTCAGTACTCACAGATTATATTTTGAATGGGCGCCTGTTTTTTAAAAAGGCGCCATAATTGCCCCATCCTTCAGGGCGGAGAAAACATAAGAGCGTGTTTAAATTTCCATGCCTGAGCGAAAGCTGAAAAATTTTATTTTAGATAAGGCACATTTTGCAGGCGTAGCAGGCAGTTACGATGAAAAAATGTAACGCAATATAAAATGAAATTTTGCGCTTGCAGCCAGGCGATGGAATTTTAAACACGCTCTAAGATCACAACCACCCGCTCCAGCACAATCCGATAAAATCCTTGATCGCCCCGGAAGCGGCAACCACCGCATCGTCCGGGTGCCTGGCGCGCAGGAAATCCAGGGTGTTTTGCGCGCGCGAAACGGCCGGTTCTACCAGAGCGGCATCCGGCGTTTGCCAACGTTTTTCTATTTCCTGATAGTATTCAGGCACTTTTTGCAGGATAACAGGCCATTCCGGGTGCTTTTCCAAACGTTGTAAATCTGCCAGCACATCGCAGCGTGTTGGATCAAACAGCGTACTGCCTTGTCGGGCCACACAATCGTGAACCGCCGCGCGGAGTTGTGTGAGTTGTTTTTGTTGCTCCGGTTTTAGCTGCGTGGAATCAATGGCGGCCAGGGTTTCTTCCAGTTCGCGGGCTTTGGTTTCTCTGGAAGTGGCATCTCCGCTTAGTGGAGGTAGCGGCCAGTGGAGTATTTCCTTTTTCAGGCGCACCTCGAAGAAGTCTTTTCGGGCAAAATTTTCCCAAAACTCGTGTTGCGCCCGTTGCAGACGGTCGGCAGGGGCATTGCACTGCACCAGCAGCAAGGCCGATACCAGGAGAAAGGGGGCGCTACGCATTTTTGGCATTCAGGTTTATACCGGCATAAAAGCCGAGGTCTTTGCTTTTGAGCAGTTTTACCCAAAAAGCAATTTGTCCGGTGTGGTAAGAATAATGTTCGCACACATGCACGGCGATGGCGATACCGCTCATTTGAAAACCCTGAACGGTGCGTTCGCGCAGCATTTCCTCCCGACTGGCTTGTCGGATCACCTGCGTGGCCGCATTTACGGTTTCCTGCAGTTTTTGGAGAAGTTCGGCTTTGGTGTACCCGCCTTCAGCCGCAAATTCCGCATCACGCATGCGTTGATCAGGTCTGCCGGCCAGTGAAGACAAGATATATTGCGTGATGTTGCCGCAGAGATGCAGCATCAGATTGCCCACGCTGTTGGAGGCCTCATTTGGGCGCTGCCAGAGTTCTTCCTCACTGAGTTCCGCCAAGCATTTGGCTATGCGCGGCGTATTCATTTCCATGTGTCGGGCAATTTGTTCAGTAAATTCGGTGAGTTCTGCGCTCATTTTTTCCAACGTTCAAGTTGTTTTACAACGCGAATTTATAGGGATTTGTGGTTTTGGGGGTGGGGTGGGACCTTTTTCTGTTGTTGGCGCCCTCGCCTACAACCACAGCGGAGCGGAATGCTGGTTAAAAATCACTTTCTTTTTCCACTCACTCCGCCGCAGCTGTTGGCCGGTACGCCAATAGTAGAATCCTATCCCACCAATCCCGCCAGCCATTCACGCTCGGCCAGAACCTTCATGGCTGCTATTTTCTCCCGCAGGGTTGCGCGTTGCGCCCGCTGACTGAGGTCGGAAGACAACAGCCGGCGCATGATTTTTACAAAACCCAGGTAGCTGTCGTGGTGGTAACCGGCCACTTTCTGCCTGCGTATGTAGGCGGATATACTGTCGAGCAGGCTGTCCAGCGCATTCCATTCCCCGCGGGCGTAATAGATTTTGGCCAGCAGTGTTTTAGCGGCAAAATTGTACACGGTATCGTCGTACCCGATGTTCAGCAAACAGGCCAGTGCTTTGCCGGTTTCGCCGGTTTCGTAATAGAGTCGGGCAAGGTTAAACTGACTTACCGGCTCGCGGATATCTTTTGGCAGGTAGGTCTTGTGTTCCTGAAGAAATTGTGACACCCAGGCAAACTCACCCAGGCCCATACCCGCCTGCGCGATGTTGGTGTAGGTGAATCTCGACAACTGCCCCTGCTCCAAAAAGGCGCCCTGGGCCAGTCCGGATTGGTACAACTCAAACACCTCCCGCAGGAAGACCCGTTCAGAACGGTTAATACGCCGGATGCAAAAATTGACCGCCAGCAGGTATAAATTGCGCAACTCATCGCCTTTAAACAGCTCGCCATAACGGGCCAGCAGCAACTTCAATTGCCTGAAATGTGGCTCGCCATCAGGTTTGCTCAGTGCCCGGTAACCGTGGTAATACAAAGCCACAGCAGGCTCTTGCAGGTAAGGGTGCTCCTCTGGCAATTGAGTTAGTAGGTCCAGCAACCCTGGATCGTATTCCCGTGCTGAAACGGCTTTTTGACTCAGCAGCAGGCAGCCCGTTTGTAGTTTTTCCACCAAAAAACGCAGATCCTGTGCCACCAGTAAGGGTTGCAGGTTGTGGTGCTGCAAAGTGTTTTGCCATTCCTGCATCTGCACTTTTTCCTGCTGAATGGCCGCATGGAGCTCGTAATACCAGCGTCCGCGACTGGCCTGTCGCTGCAGACCCTCCTCCGCGCGCGCCTGAAACCGGGCAGCTTGTTTGCCTAATTGTCGTCGCCGCAGGATTTCCGAGAGTCGATGTTGTCGTTCACTGAGTGGCTGCCGATTGAGTTCGGCCCAAAGCAGGTAATCGCTTACGGCTTTCATCAGGTAAGAGCTTACATGATGCAGATGATCTGTATGCTGCCGGCCGGGCAGCAGGGCCAGGCGGGCCACTTCCGGAGCTTCGGGCAGGCTTTGGCCGGCCTGTATTTGCCCTTGCAGGTACTCAAAAAGCTGGATTACTTCCGGGTCTTTATTGTGCAATGGCGTGCGCAACCAGCCGTCCAGTTCGCGCCATTCCTGCCGGGAAAACGTGGCTAATACCTGTACCAAGGAGTTTTTTTCCATGCTCAAATATAGTATTTTTCGGGAAAACTGTTTTTAGTTTTAGTTTAAAATGTTGATTTATAGTGTTTTATGATATTGTTTATTCGAATTTATTTCGGGAAATTGCAAAAAATGTATTTGAACGCCTGAAGCTGTGCAGCGACTTTTGTTGCATCAAAATCTACCATTTATGAAGAGCACAAGTTTTTCCCGCATCCAGTTAACGCGCCTTTGGGTTGCCAGTCTGTTTTTCCTGCTGTCAGGTTTGACCTTGTTGCAGGCTCAAGGTTGGATCCGGCATTATCCTTCCACCGGCGGCATACTCACCGGAGCTGCTGAGCCCACGGCCATGGTTATAGCCGATAATGGCGATTTCATATTTGGTGGCGGTGGCGGCTTTGTGCCTACGCAGTCAGCCGACTTTCTTTTCCTGCAACGCAACGATCAGCAGGGTAATCCGGTGTGGACACGGCGACATGAAATATCGACCTGGAACCTGAATTTTTTGGAAAAATGTCCGGGCGGCGGATTTGTGGGCGGCGGGAACTCCCGCGAAAACGGATTTGACGAACAAATGCTGTTTCGGGTCTCGGAATCTGGCGATTCATTGTGGGCTATTAATCCGCAGCCCGGGGTTAATGGCTATCTCTATGGCGTTATAACCACTTTTGATGGCATGTTGTTGGTGAGCGGGACCGCCAGGAATTCCCAGTTGGGCAATGGCGAACGCATGACAGTTTTGTACAAAATTAACCCTCAGGACGGCTCTATTATCTGGATGCAGTGGTATCCCGGACACGGTTGGAATGAGTTTGGCGGCGCTTTGATGGAAACACCCGTGGGCAGTCTTGTTCAAAGTAACATAGGGAAGGATACTTGTTTTATCCGTCACCTTTATTCAGATGGATTCCTTCAGTTTGTGGTTAAAATTCCGATGCTGTCTTCCTCTTATCCTATACTGGCCAAACCGGAATTGGATGGATACACCTTCCTCAATCGGGAATCCAATGGAGAAGCCTGGTTCAGGAGGTACGATTACAACGGTAACCTTTTGGCTTCCAAAGTAACACCCGATGCCGTGTTCATTCTGCCGCCTTTTGCCGAACAGGCTAATGGTTTTGGATTTGCCTCCAATTATTTGAGAAACGACGGTAAAGTATTGCCTTCATTATGGCGCATGGATCTGCAGGGTAATTTTTCCAATACCTTGTATCCTATAGATAACTTTTCAGTAGGGCCGGATTATTTCGCAAAATGTATCCGCCCAACCCAGGATGGAGGGTATCTCATTGTTGGACCCAATGCCGGACAGGCCACCTGGTTTGCCCTGAAATTAGATAGTCTGGGCCAGGTTAACAGTGGGCAAATTACCGGAAACGCGTTTAAGGATAACAGTGCGGATTGTAGCCCCAACCCGGATGAGATTAGTGCCAATGGCATCATAGTGCGGGCTACCGATTTGGATTTCGGCTCAAAATGGTATGAAACAACCGATTCGGCGGGAAATTACGAGTTCCGGATACCCATTGGGAATTACGATGTAAAACTATTGGAGCCCGGGAATTCTCCGGGATACTGGCTTGCTTGTCTTGATCAAACTGCCTTGTTGACTATCCAGGGCGATTCCATCGGATTGGATTCCATGGGGATCAAGCCTGTTGTGGAATGTCCGTTTATGCAACTAGACATGGCTGCTGGTTTATTCCGCCCATGTTTGCCGGTTGCCATCAATATCAACGTTTTGAACTCCGGAACCGTAAGCGCCGACAGTGTGGTGGTGCTTCTGGAACTGGATCCATTGCTCACATACGACAGCAGCAGTCTGGCGCCCGCTGCCCAGATTGGACAACAGCTGTGGTTTAACTTCGATACCCTGGAAGCATTGGGAACTGCCACTTTTAAGGTATGGGCAACGGTGAGCTGCGATGCGAGTCTGGATCAGATCCTGTGTATAAACGGGCATGTATGGCCGGATTCCATCTGCAACCAAAACAACCTGGCATGGGATGGCTCCGATCTGCGGGTGCAGGCATTTTGCGATGGCGACAGCGTGCGGTTCAAGGTTTCGAACGTAGGCGCAGGCAATATGTCGGAAGCCAGTCAGCTGGTAATCATTGAAGATTACATCATCCTGCGCAGCGTTTCCTTGCAACTGCCATCAGGAGCAGACACCATCGTTACAGAGGCCAATCCTAATGGACAAACCTATTATGCCGGCATCCGGCAAACAGAGGGTTATTTTGGGTATCCGGTTGCGGCAGATGGGGTAGAGATTTGTGATGGGCAGGGCACACCAGGCATGTTGATGCAATATCCGCTGTTTGAAGGCGGCATTTTTGAGGAGCAATTCTGTGCAGAAGTGCGCACCGCCTTTGATCCCAACGACAAACGCGGGTTCCCGCTGGGCTATGGCGACCATCATTATATAGACCGTGGCATACCCATTGATTACATGATCCGGTTCCAGAATACAGGCAACGATACCGCATTTTTGGTGGTATTGCGGGACACCCTGCCCACTACTTTGGATGCGAGTACTTTGCGCATGGGCGCCGGCAGCCACCCCTTTACCTGGGAATTGGACGGGCAGGGCGTACTCACCTGCCGCTTTGCCAACATTATGCTCCCCGACAGCAACACGAACGAGCCGGCATCTCATGGTTATGTGACATTCAGCGTCCTGCCGCGTGCAGATTTGTCTGCCGGGACCCAGGTATTGAACCGTGCAGCCATTTACTTTGATTTCAATGCGCCTGTGTTAACGGAATATGCCATGCATACCGTGGACAGCAACTTCATAACGGTAGACATACAGACTACGCCTGCAACTGCGCCGGTGGTTTCTGCCTGGCCCAACCCTGCCCGGGATCAGGTTTGGCTGGAACTGCCGGCCGGCTTCAGCTACCCTTGTCGGCTCAACCTGTACGACACATTTGGTCGGTTGATACGAGAGGAAAAGGTAAGCAGCAATCGTCAAGTGCTTGCGCGCCAGAGTCTGCCTTCAGGCGTGTATCTGTTGGAGCTGACCGATGGTACGGGTAAAAAGGGCGTTGGTAAGGTGGTTTGGGGTGGGTAGGCGGCTGGATTTTGCAAATTTGCCGGAAATTTATCCTCAATGCGATCATTCCCTGAGTTTTTCGAAGCCAGCAATGAGTATACGCCAGAGCAACTGGAAAAAATAGCACCCTTGGTGCGAATTAAACAGGTAGCCAAGGGCGAAATCCTGCTGCGAAGAGGTGAAACCAATACCAAAGGGTATTTCGTTATGAGAGGTTGTTTGCGCAGTTATGTTATTGACGATAAAGGCAAGGAGCACATCTTTATGTTTGTTCCTGCCTTCCATCCTGCGCCTCAAACCCCAGCTGACGGTTTATGCAGCCATTGGTCTGGTGCTTGTGCAACTGCTGGCAGCCATTTTCCACTTGTCGAGAGGAGAATCATCTGCTATTGGCGTCAATGTGCTGTTTATGGCACTCGCAGTGTTTGTAGCCTGGGGCAGAGCGAAAAAAGCGCCTATTGCAGCGAAGTAAATTCCGATATATACCTGCGGCGCGGTTTGATACTGCGCTGCAGGTACAATGGCGGAGAGGGGGTTCCCGCTGAGAGGAGGTTCCCACTGAGAGGGGGTTCCCGCAGATTTACGCAGATGAAACCGCAGATTTCGCAGAAGCGCTGGGTTGGGTCATTCGCTCCGCCGATGGGAGACTCTACACTAAATGACCCAAATGACCTAAATGACCTCCCAAATGACCTAAATGACCCAAATGACCTCTCAAATGACCAAAATGCCCCCAATATCCTTCCTTTCCCATGTGAAAACAGATATTACCACCTATTACAACCAGTTGGCTCAAAACTATGATTCAGACCGGTTTGGAAATATCTATGGGCAATTCCTGCACGCGCAGGAGCGCGCGCTGCTCACGCGATGGCTGGCGCTTTTGAAAACGGGTTCAGTACTTGATCTTGGCTGCGGCACCGGGCGTTTTTTGGATTTGGCTACGCACGGACCGGATGCCAGCACGGGTATGCTGGAGGTTGCCCGACCGCCGCGTGGTACAAACCCTGGTGGGAGGTGATACAATGGCTGTGTCGGAGTATTTGCTACCTCTTCCCATACCACCCCTTCCTAACCTCCACCAATAACCGTTCTATCTGACTTTTATCCGGCTGGTCCGGCAGCGGCGAGCTTTCAGCCAATGCTTCTATCTCTGCGAGTTTTAGCTCAGCGCGCGTCATCAGGGCCTCATAGGAATACGCTCCCTTTCGTATTTGCAGCAAATCTTCCCGGTTTTGCCTGCGTACTTGCAGCCTGCCTTCGCCAAGAATCTCTGCCGCTGTTTCCAGCAGCCTGATGGTGTGCATCATGTTTTTGGCATCGTAGTTTTTACCGTGTTCCAGGGTGTTCTGATAACGTGCTTCATTTCTTTGAACCAACCAGTCCTGATACTCCCGGTATTGTCTGCAATGCATGGAGTAGCCGTCTTTATTGAACGACAACAAGGTAAGTGGTTCCATGCCTTTTGGCACGCTGCTCAGGGCTACTTCGTTGGCATGGTCTTTTTTTACAACACCTGAAAAGCCCATGGCGCCGGTTTCGTCATAAAACAAGGCATACAAATCCCGCATATTGGGTACCGGCACCAGTCCGCAGCGTTCCTGCAATAACCCCTGATTTTGAAGCCATTGCAAGAGTGGCATAGAGCCCTGCTTAACAGGTACAAAACAAAAATCAAGCGGCGTTTTGCGCGCTGGTTCCATGGGCTGATTGATTTTTTTATTCAATCCGCGGGCTTTTTTGACTTGTGCAAAAGCAAATCCTGCGAAGGTTTCTTTGCAGCGCCTCGACAAAAAATTCTCCCGTAAAAAGACCTCAAACAAAGGATCGCAATACAAGATACAATCCGGCGGACTGGCCAGCATTTCCAGGATGCCGGGGTTGCTTTGATAGAGCAATTCCGCAAAACGCCTGAGTTCGTAATACACCTCGTCGTTTTTCTCACTGGCCACCTGCTCTGTATAGTCCAGACCATAAAAATCGCTTTCCGGCAGGATAAATACACCCTTCAGATCCGTATCCGAATCCGGTAAATCTGTGCCATAAGCTTTGCTGCCGCTGATACATTCAAACAGCAACAATTTGCGCGATTTTATATCCTGAATGCTTAATCTTTCAGCCATTGTCTAAAAAACTGATCAAGTGGTTTGGGGTCTTGCGGACTGCTTTCCATAGCATCTGCCAGTTCCCGGAGGCGTGCCATCTCCTCCGTTATAAATTGCTGTATGTCTGGCTGCAACGGTGTGTAGGCGCCTTCTTTAGCCTGTTCCTTGGCAACCCAAAGCTCCTCCATCAATTGCCTCACCGGTATGGATTCATCCAGTTGATTCAGCAAAGGCCGGAATTGCATAGGAGGCACCGAGCGCTTATCGGCAGTCCATTTGGCTGCCAGCAGCGGCCTGAGCACATAGAAATACTTTTTGATATTGATTTGATCCCCATCTATACCCGCGCGCAAGCTGCTGTGGCAAATGCCCAGGTAATGATAAACCAAAGAACGCGGATTCAGATACTCAGCGCCCAATGCAAAAAGGGCTTCACGAAACTCCGGAACTTCCTGATAAATAATAGGAGATTGCAGCCATTCATACGGCGTAGCATTGGATTTGCTCATGAGCCGCAACAACTTGCCCAGTTCCCAGCCATTAAAATCCAGCACCTCACCTTCCGCTTCCAGCATTTGGGTGAACTGATCCGGAGGATCAAATACCGATAAATACCGCTCCTGCGGATAAACAAAAATATACCGCACATCAAAATCACTGTCGGGCGAGGCAAAGCCCCAGCCGCGGCTGCCGGTTTCGCAGGCATATAGGATTTGAAAACCTTCCTGCCTGGAGATTTGGTGGAGATGTTGGAGGATGTGGGGTGTCATTTTAGGTGTCATTTTAGGGGTCATTTAGGTCATTTGAGAGGTCATTTGAGTCATTTGAGAGGTCATTTAGGGAACACAATACAGCAGAAACGGGAAAATAGTTCCAAAAGAGGTTTATGGCTTATCTGAATGAAATATTTGATGGTGATCCCACCGGCAAATATCAATTTAAAAGTCCCAATCCAACGCCTCTGCAGAATGTGACTCCCCTCCGTGCGCATTGGAAAAACCGAAAAAAGCGTAGTTGTCTACCCAAACCCGGTTTCCAAATCTTTGCATCACAAACGCTCTTTGAGGTTTGACACAAACATTTTCACTATCTAACATTTTAACACATGAAACTACTTCTTCGCACACTACCGGTGCTCGCACTCCTCATGCTCGGACTTTCCAACTGTGGCAAAGAAAGCATTACCACATCCACAGAGCAAACCACAACCGTTGAAGCCGAAAACAACGTCACTACGCTTGAGGCCGGATCAATTATCCCAATCGACAACTCGCAAGACTGTTCTGTTTCTATGCGGGTAACCATCAGTGAATCCGGTTTTTCCGAACGCCACGATCACAGCATCCGGGAAATCCTTAGCGGCAATCAATTATGGGGCGGAAAAGTGTCTTCTTTGGATTGCGGGCCGTCTACTTTTGCATATGGTAACTGGTACAACATTGCTCTCGTTCCAAATGTATCTTACCAGTACAACTTTGTTGTAAGGGCTAATTGTACGAACCCTGTTTCCGGAAGAAACTGTACCGTAACTTTCAAGGTAGGTAACAAGCTGTACAATTACATTGTGAGTACAGATGAGCCGTTGTTTTTCTCTAAAGTTGGCTGCGGCATAGCCATTAACGGCTAAAACAATACAACGGTACTACTGTATACCAGTTTTTCAGACCTGTAAGGTTTTTAGAAACCTAAGGTATGTACACAAGTTAAACAGAGAATCAATTTCTGAGATTATCCCCACTAATTACATCTAGCATCTTGTAACCCGCTGTTTTAACGGCGGGCAAAAGTCGACCCACCCATTACATCTAGCATCTTTACAAAACATCACGTCTTCAATAGGTTATGGATGCTGATGCTCTGCAAAGATGCTAGATGTGAATAGTGGGGTATTCCTGGCCACTCGTTGAAACGAGTGGTTACAAGATGTTAGATGTGTTTCCAGATTGTCTTAACATCCATATATAACTTGTGTACATACCGTAGGTTTTTAGAAACCTTATAGGTCTGAAAAGCTGGTATACAGCAGCGTACTCCACAACACGCTTTGCTACAACCCTCCTACCGTATCAGCACACGCATTCTGTACCATACAGACGCAGCTTCATTGCCCGACATGATCGGCGCCCACCGGAAATAAAACTCCCCGCTGGATGCCTTCCAATAGCCCTGCGCAGTCCGGTCATTTTGCTCAATATTGAACGCCGGATAAAGCCCCGTATCATCTGCCCAAAATAATTGCAGACCACCCAGTGTTTCATAAGGATCTGCATACGCCAGGGCTACCCAGCGAGCATCCGGCGACAATGAAGGCAAACCCAGGGGATAATCCAGACTCTGACATAACTGGCCGTTTTTCCTGTTCCAAAACTGCATCACATTCCATTCGTAGCCCGTTTTCTCCACCACATACTGATCAATAGCTTCGAGTCTGCCCTGGTAAGTATACACCAGATCATTCTCTCCATCTCCATAAGCATCTGCACTGATCGTGTCGGCCAGGATACGGGTACTACCATCCTTGAAAGGCAACCGAATGGCATGTTCGTTCGACATGTACCCCGCGGTATCGCGCAGTAATCCGGCAGGCGGTTGGTTGTCATCAAATTCATCGCTGCGAATAGGATAAATTTGCAGAAAATCCTCCCGGATAGTGCCCGGACTAACGCCATCTGGTAAAAAAACGGATGAAAGTGTTACCGCACCGCCATATACCCAGCCGGTTTTGTCGGGGTCATTCACCGGCCTCACCTTGTACCAGCGCGCGCGATGCGCCACCCCACGCAGCGTAATATTTTCCAAAGCGCCACCGGTTTCACCCAGGTAAGTAAGTTGCTCGTTTTCTGCCACCACAGCTACCACCGCAGCGTTTTTGTTGGCCTGAGAACGCAAGCGCAACTGATCCACCGCCGCACGCAGGTGAATCACTGGTTGGGCAGTATTAGATTGGGCCCAAAGACTGGAAAGCTGTACAAAAAGCGTGAAAATTAGGAGGGAATAGCGGTTCATGGGACAAAATTAGGGTAACAACACCGAAAAATACAAAAACGCCCCGCGCCGCAGAAAGCGACGCGAGGCGATACATTGTTCACGGGTTTTTATTTCGTTATGATCAGACGCCTGGTCAACAACTGGTCCTCAGTGCGAATACTTACCTGATAAACACCGGTACCAAAACGCCCATCAGAAAGATCCAGATTGATTTCTGTTTGATCCTCCGACAAGGAGCCGGTCCAAACCGTTTTACCCAATGGATCGTAAATAGTCAATACAGCCTTTGTGTCTAATCCATCCAAATGGATACTAACTTCGTCGCTGGCCGGGTTGGGGAATATTTCCATTTCAAGTTCTTCCGCAAAGGTGGTTTCAGCATCCCGGTTACCGCCTGGTCTTCCATTGCAACCGATACATGGGCCAATCTTGTCGCCATGATTGAAGTGTGCAGCTAATGCATTCTTATTGATGCACTTGGTACTGCCGTTGTGACAAACCAGGATTTTATTGTTCCCGCATTTCCAATCATTGCTGTAGTCTGCATAGGCAAGCAACTGACTGCAATCCGGAATTCCGTCCTGATTATTATCCATAGCATCATTGCCATTTGGGCAAACATCACAGGCATCACCAACGCCATCGCAATCGCTGTCTGCCTGAGATGGATTGGCATTGAAATCACAGTTGTCGTCTTCATTGCAGATGCCGTCACCGTCTGCATCTGCACAGCTGTAATCGCAGACATCCCCAATGCCATCGTTGTCAGAATCCGTCTGATCAGGATTGTAGGTGTAAGGGCAGTTATCGATACAATCCATCATTCCATCACCATCAGAATCATATTCTTGAACATAACAACCACATTGGCCGGGATCGGTTTTGTTCGGATCGTATGGACAGCCATCACATGCATCGCCCTTCCCATCATAGTCGGAATCGAATTGGTCAGGATTTGCTGTATCAGGACAATTGTCTACACAATCTGCTACCCCATCGTTGTCGGAATCAACATCCGCTACGCCACAGCCACAGGCGCCCGGAGCGATCTTATCTGGGTCGTTCGGACAACCGTCGCACAAGTCGCCCAGCCCGTCATTGTCGGCATCCAATTCGCCACAGACTGGTGTGCAGCCTGCAGGCACTGTCAGATGATTGCTTACATCAACTATTCCAGTATAGCCATTGAATCCATTTTCCTGAGGAGCGCCTCCCCCCCAGAAGTTAAATTGAGCAGTTAGAGGGTCACCTGATTGGATGATAGAAGTGTTGTTATTAAAAAACGCGTTATTGAAAATGGCATGTGCGGTATGGGTACCGAATGTCATGATGCCTGTTTGACAATTGGTGAAGCTGTTGCAGGAAATTTCGCTGTTTTCCGTTGCACCGTCCAGTTGTACCCCAAATTCACGGTTGTCTATTTTGCAATTGCGAATCTGTACAGACCCTTCAACTCCTTGCAAAAAAATAGCCACACCAACTTTAGGGCCATCTGTATAGCTGACATCAAGGGCGTCGAAAGTTATATTCGAGGAGAAATAGATGATCAATGGTATGGACTGTATGCTGGTTAAGCCATCCGCGGGTTTGATCAGAATGTCTGCTGCAGGCATGGCACTTTCGCCCCCGATAATTTTGTCGGAACAGTAGAACATCAGGATGCCCGTTGAGCAATCTTCCAAATTATTATCAAAAGCATGGATGGCGCCAGTAGTTACGAAATAAAAGGAGAGCCCGTATTGAGCATTACGCAGGTCGTTATGGTCGATCGACCAGTCTGCATTGCCATTGCAGTTGATTGCCGAGCTCCGGTATTGCGCCACACAGTTTTGAATGGTCATCTGGCCTGCCGCACCCTCAAAATTAATACCGATGCCGTAAGGATAACTTGTATCGGAGCTTACATCAAGATTATCGAGACGCATATTGGAGCAGTATCTGATCCAGATGGAAGATTCGTTTCCAACATTCAAGCCTTCGGAATCACTGATCAGAATGTCGGCTGCCGGGACGGCGTTTTCATCTCCGATAATTTTGTTGGAGCACTGGTACAGATTTAGGGCAATTTTGGAGTTGCCAAACAGATTACCGGAGGCCGATATCGTACCGGTATTCACATTTTGAAAAGTAATGCCGTTGTAGGAGTTTCTGGTGTCGTTGCCCACCACTGTCCAATTAGCCTCACCCTGGCAGGAAATAGCGTAAAACCGGTTTTGCGCCACGCAGTTTTGAATCACAACAGTGCCAGAAAAAGCACTGATCTCGCAACCGGTGCCACCCTGCGCACCGGATTTGCTCATATCGAGGCCCTGGATAGTAAGCGCAGACGGACCATTTGCATAAAATACCACAACGTCGCCATCAAGCTTAAAGGTAGGGGCGCCTTGCACATAGCCCGGAGCGCTTGTGCCATCAATGACCAAGGGTTGATTAATGGTTGGCAGGCCGGAAAGCAGATTCACCGTACCGGCCACCGAAAAATCAATCACATCTGCCCCGGGGTTGTTGTTGGCATCTGTGATGGCTTGCCGCAGCGAACCGGGACCACTGTCATTCGTGTTGCTGACGGTATAGGTGTTGGCCCGGGCAGAATGGATGCCAAGCAGCAGGAATGCAAGGGCCAAGGGCCACGCGGTGCCCAACCCGCGACGGGGGAAATCGAAAAAAACGTTCATGGGAAAAAAAGTAGTTTTTGTGAATGTATTGGGAGGCGTTACAAAGGTGCGGACCCTTGTAAGGCAAAAAATAGTACAATTTGGACGGCGTATTCTGCGGGGAAATGTGGGCTGATTGATGGTCACAAAAGTCAACTCTGGCTCCAGATGAAGAAAGCACATTTTTTTGCATTTGTCAAAATATTTTTATACATATTTAGTACAATTAATTGTTATTCAATAATTTAAAAACAACTTTATCGTAAAAAAACACTTATTTCACACTTCCAATCAAGCGTTTTTTTAATTCATCTTTGTCATGCAGCATGCACCATTGGTAAAAGTCATTCAATCGCTGGGCGTCAGGGAGCGCGCCGACCTGATCCGTTGGGTTGAATCACCGTTTGTCAATCGCAGGGAGGAGGTTACACGCCTTTGCCGACATCTTTGTCAAACAGTTCCTGCCCGGGGCGCCACGGAAGAAGAGCCGGAGGCATTAGCTAAGATAGCGGTGTATGCTAAAGTGTTCGGGTCTGCAAGCAAGGCGAAACGCTCCAGAGGAAAAACCGGGGCGCAGGTTCAAAAATTATCGGAGGCAGAAGATACGGCTTTACGCTATACCATGTCGTTCCTTTTCGCCGCCCTGAAATCCTGGCTGGCGTACCGGGAGTGGCGCCAGGATGATGCAGCCACGGGATTAATGCTTTGCAGAGCCCTGCGCAAACGAGAACTGGATGCCGTGTATGAGAAGGAGTTCAAAACGCTTCAAATAGCGGCGTCCAGGGTGAGGAAGACCGAGGATTTTTCTTTTGCAAATTATCAAATCCAGTTTGAACGCTTGGAGTTCAATGTAAGGAATAGTAAGCCGGATCCGGTTCAACTAAAAAAAGCTTCGGATGCCTTCGGGGTATATGTGGCCAATATTGCGCTCAGACATGGCTGTGCTGCTTTCAATTCTCCAGAGCGTAATCTGGAAACCATTGATTATTTGCCAGAAACATTAGCCAGGATAGAGTCAGGGTATTACAGTGATGTGCCATCCGTTCAAGTGTATTACCGCTGTTTAAGGCTGTTGCAACACCGGGAAGAAGCAGATTATCAATTCCTTAAGTCGCTGCTTCTGGAGTACAGTGCGTTGTTTGCTCCGGATGAGATCCGTGACCCCTGGCAAATTGCCCTCAATTATTGTATCCACCGCATCAACTCCGGCGAATTTCAATGGGCGCACGAAACCCTGGAAATGTATAAAAACGGTTTGAAAGACGGCCTGCTTTTGGATAATGGCGTAATGCCCCGATCCATGCACCAAAACATCCTGTTTTTAGCGATCAAATGCGGTGAATGGGATTGGGCGCGGCAATTTTTGGATGATTACCGCAACGCACTTCCGGTAGCCGACCGGCAAAACGCCTACAAATTTAACCTCGCCCTTTGGCATTTTAAACGCAAGGAATACCAGGAGGCGCAGGAAATTCTATTAAAAGTAACCTTCCGGGATGCTTACTACAACCTGGATGCGCGCCGGATGATGGTGCTGATGTACTATGATCAAGGCGATTTTTTAGCCCTGGATTCCTTGTTGCACAGCTTCCGCACGTATTTACTCCGGCATCGGAATATTGGCTACCATTATTTCATGTACGGCAACTTCATACGCATCATGCAACAAATACTCCGGCTCCAGCCCGGCGACAAACGAGGACGTGATCTAATGCGGCAAAAAATTACCCGGGAACAATACCTGGCAGAACGGGAATGGTTGTTGGAGATATTGGGGTGAGTTTGAGACCCGGAGCAGGTATGGGCTAACGTGAAAATCCCCAAAAAAAGGCGGGTTGTCATCTTGTGCGCAGCGAAAGATCTGGTTCAGGGCAGGGTTACATCCATCATCTTGTAACCCGCTGTTTCAACGGCGGGCAAAAGCCAACCCACTGATCGCATCTATCATCGATGCAAAACATTAGTATTGAGACTGGTGCGGGGGGATGCCGGGGGATCTTGGGGTGGGAATACGGGGTGGGGCAGAAATTTGACTTGTCCTGGAATAGGTTTACACAAAAAGTAAATTAAAAACAGGACAAAGATGAAAAAAGTAAACCATTACTCGGACGAGTTCAAAAAGCGTGTAGTTGAGGAGGTTTTGAACGGATCAGAAAG
>JAFLBO010000027.1 GCA_017303475.1 Chitinophagales bacterium | reverse complement strand
ATTTTTGTGAGGCGGGTGTTGAAATGTGGAAAACGCAGAGCCCCAAAACAGCCAATGAAATTGATCTGAATCGTTCTTTGACCACTCAGTGAAGACCTTAGCCAGACACACTTTTTGAGACATTACCCCTTGCGAGAGGCTAAAAAAGAATACTTAGCCAAGGCCATGTCAGAACGCAGGCACCCGTATTTCTGGGCCGGACAGGTGCTGGTAGGCAGGTATTGTGCCGGTCGCTCGCTCAGGTGCAACCTGATTACTTTTCCTCTACCCTGAACTTGCCCACGTAAATCATTTCTTCCGTTTCTGTCCATTCCAGGGTAAAATAGTACACTCCAGGCTCCAGCTTGGCACTTTGGGTCGCGCTGAAGTTCCACTTATCCTGATTGGCAGTCAACCCGGGCTTCAATTCCAGCAAAGCTTTGCTGCCAGATTGGTTGTTGTAAACCTTGATGGATAATGGTGTGCCTTGTATGTCATCTCCGGCTGAAACTTGGCCTTTGAATGACAAGGCTACCGATTTGTTCTGCAAGGGCAGCACGGCATTCAGGCGGGGTGTTTGAAAGTTCACTTCTCCACCATCTCCACTTCTGACCCCTCCATTCCCCAAGCGCGCCTCAAATACCGGATTGGGTTTGAATCTGGGGCCGTCAGCTTTGGCAATAGGTTCCTGGGCGGGCGCTTGAGCAGGAGGCAACGTTGTTTCCTGTTCGGGAGCTTTGATAACTGGTGGCGTAAATTTGGGCGCTGTTTCTGGTTCCTGCGAAGTAGGCCAGAAACGCCAAACACCAAAGGTCAAAAGCACCGCCAATATGCCCAATATCCACCAGCGATAATCAGGTGTTGACTGGGCAGGTCCGTTTTCCTGCACAATATCTGCCATTATATCCCGCAGCGCCAGTTTCCGTGGATCAGAAAACTCGGCTTGGAGCTGACGCCCCAATTCAACACGGGCGCGGAGCGCAGGATCCTGAGCCATTCTGGCTTCCAGTTCCCTGGTTTGATCCCCGGGCAGTTCCCCGGCCAGATATTGTTCTATAAGTTCCTGTTCGTCAAGCGGTTGCATGGCATTAAAGATTTTGAAGTTCGCGGTATTCCGGTGTGTTCAGGATGTTTTCCACTAAGCGGTCTTTACATTGACCCTTGCGGCGTTTGGCGTAGTCTGCGCTGCCAAATCCCATTTGTTGGGCAATTTCTTCCATGGAGTATTTTTGAAAAAACAACTCCAGCACTTTCTGGCAGTCGTCGCCCAATTGTCGCAAAGCTTTGTGGAATAATTTACCCCGTTCAGCCTGCAGCAAGTCCATCTCCGGATTTCCGTCGGGTATATATTTGGCATCCTCTGGAATAGTAACCTCTGAGGCCGATTTTTTTTGTCGCTTGCTCATCCAGAGGTTGCGACAAATGCCGATAAAAAGTGTGCTGAACTGACTGGTGAGCTGAAAATCAGGGTGTTGTGCCTTTTCATACACTAAAATGGTAGCTTCCTGAAAAAGGTCTTTGGCATCGTCTTCAGAGCCATTGCCGTAATCGCGCACAAGGCTGCGAATGGCCGGGAATATGGCCTTAAACATTTGGGTCAGACCTTCCCGGTTTCCGGCAAGAATGTGATGAATGTAATCAGGTTGCTGCACGCTCAGAAGGTTGTATGGTTATTCAATGAGGATGAAACCGGCCCAATCGTAAGGATTAGGATATTTTTTACTCATTTTTTGTTGGGTTTGCCGGAAGGCATCCGGGATACTGCGTTTCTGATCCAGCCATTCCTGGTAAAAGGTGGTCATAAATGCCTTGGTACTTTGGTCGTCTACTTTCCAGAGCGACATGATCAGATATCTTGCGCCGGCAATTTTGAAGGCACGCTGCAATCCATACACACCTTCATTGCCTGCAATATCCCCTAGCCCGGTTTCGCAGGCGGAAAGTACAACCAATTGGGTGTTCGACAGATTCATCTGGCTGATTTCGTAAGCGGTGAGGATGCCATCTTCCTGGTTGGCAGGTGTTTTTTTCCCTTGCCAGGCATTTTGGGCGCCTGCCAAAATGAGTCCGGAGCGGATCATGGGGTGGTCAGAGCGTTTAAACACAGAACCTGTAGTGCTTGAGTTTTTACTTTTCACCGGATCGGGAAAGAAAAACCCGTGTGTAGCCAGGTGAAGCAGGGTAGGGGAGGCTTTGGTGGCGCCCAATTGCCGGAATGACTCCTCTGTAGCATAAAAACCGGTGTCTGTACGCACTTCAAACCGGGCGTTTTTCAGGCTTTGCCCGATTTCCTGCACTTCAGACGCGGTAGCTGGCAGGTAGCGAAGATCGCCGGCACGGGCTTCGACAGAATCTGTGTAGAAAGGCAGGCTGTATGTGTTGTTTATGCCACGTGTGCCTACTTCACGGAGGGCATACCCGATGGCAATGGAATCTGAATGGTAACGTATTCCTCCTGCCAGATATGCTGTGGCAGAATAAGGATCGGTTGATGACTCAGGTTGAACCAATTGCCGGGTACTGCCCATCAGAACCAACTGCTTGGTTTCGCCAACTGTTTTGCCGTTGGGGCTTCGAATAGCGGCCAAATTAATCCGGTGTAATAACCCGGAGGGAGAAGTGTAGATGGTTGTGATTCCTTGAAGAGCAGGTTCAAGCGCTTTCCAGATCAGGTTAAAGAGTTCTGGTTGTTCGTACAAAGCGTTTATTTTCAAGAAGTTACTGCCTCCGCTTGCACCTTTTATCAGGGGGGCAAGTTGTTTTTCTTCGAATAGGGGGATTAAAAGGGGGTGAGGGGCGTTTTTCAGAAGAATCAAGGCAGCGTAAAGGATGCTGTCGGTTGGATTTGGATTAAAGAATCGGAATTGGACGAATTCAAGGGCGGCTTCATGCACTTGTAATCTTTGTTTTACTTCAGTCCAGTTAACTTGACTGGTTGCTTCTGCATAACCAATCTTCTCCCTAATAATTTCCTTCTCCAATACATTGGCTTTCCCCTCTAATGTCAATATTTGGAGTGTATCTCTGTCTGTCAAAGGCTTAGTGTAAGCTGCTGCCAGGCGATGACGCAAGGCCTTTAAAGAGGCGAACTTGGAAGCAGATTCTTCGCTTCGTTCAATCAGATTGTTCAGTCTTGAAAGGTTATTCAGCAGAAAACCTTTTTGGAAAAGAATATCATTATAACAAGTGCCAACAAAATTCTTTTGAATTAAGGCAAAGGATAATTCGCTATGAAGTCCCTCCAAAAACTTTTCAGTATATCCGGTCAATTCTCGTTCAGAGAGGTGTCCGGTGGCTTTTTGTAATTGCATTCGGTCAAGCAGGCTGGATTCTTCCATTAAATCAAAGGCTGACTTCAAATCTCCTTTGCTCCAATTGATTTTCGCAAGCTTTCGAATGGCGCTGATGTAATAGGTATTGTCTTTACCTATGGAATTTTGGTAATATTGTTGTGCAGTTCTTGCGGCTGATTCTGCCAAATCTAATTGACCTTGTAAATCATATAGTGTAGCTAAAAAAAGCTGTACTGTGCCAAAGAAGGTATGTTCCTGAGTCTTGTTGTTTTCATGGATATGGTTGCACTCAAGCGCGGCATTCATAGCCAGTTCCAATTTGCCTTGTTTTTCATAAACCGATCCAAGTCTCAATAAACTCAATGCATAATCAGTATGCTCCTTGCCTGTAAGCCGGGCTTGTATATCCAACGTTTTTAGGCCGTATTCTTCCGCTTTTGAATAATCTTCCTGATGTAAATATATCTGAGAAAGCGCGCTTAAGGCAATATGGTAATTGGGTGATTCTGTTCCAATGTTTTGCTCATAAATTTTAACGGCCTCCAAGCCATATCTCTCTGCTTCCTTAAAATTGCCCATTAAATCATAAATAGATGCCAGATTGGCAAGCGTTATCGCAATTTTTCGAGCCTGATCGCGAACCTTTCTTTGGTGAGCCAAAGCTTCCAAATACATGGGCTCAGCTTTCTCAAATTGTCCGGTAGTCCGGTAAACATTACCCAGATAGTTTAAAGTCATGCCGTAAGACCCTTCGTTTCCTGCACCAGCTTGGCTCATCACCCGTATAGCATCAAGGTAAGTTAGCTCGGCATTTCGATATTCTGCTTTATCATTAAATAAAAGTGCCAAATCACCCAAACTCCGCCCATAATTAAAATGTGTTGGTCCAAAATACACCTTACAAAAGTCTACGTATTCATGTACAAGTGGTTCGGCGCTTTCCACATCTCCCATTTTACGGAGTAAAAAGGCCAGAAAATAAAGAGACTCTCCGTAATCTCTGTGATTTTTGCCCAAAACCTTATACCTGATATGATAGGATTGCTCCATGTATCGTAAAGCTTCCGGATAATTGCTTCTGTAATAATAATTACAACCTAATTGGTATACTGTTGTAGCGAAATCAGGGTGTTCCTCCCCCACAATTCGTGCTTGTAAATCTTTCACTTCCACCAAAAGCTGCTCAGCTTCAAGTCGCTGATTTGAATTGGACAAAACCACCGAGTGATAAAACCGTGCCCGGGCGTAGGCGACTGATTCTTTGCCTAATTGACTGGTGGCTAGGCTTTCCACCATTAGGCTTAACTCCAAGGCCTCTTTATTTTTATTTTTGAAGCTTAGTTTAAAAACTTCCTGATTTAGACTGTCGATCTGTTTAATGACCCTCACCGTATCGGTAATTTGGGCATTCGCTATTTGTATTATAACTACAAAAAAAAGTACCTGCAATGATTTCATTTGTGATGATTTGAAAAAAGTTTAAAGGCATTATTGGTGAAAAAAGCGCAAAAAGGAACGGTTTTGTGAACAAACGTAATGCTTTTTCTCCCAGTCCAAATTTTTTTCAAAAAAAATCCCCTCCCCCGTGTTCCCTTTTTCCCCCTAACCAAATTTATGATCAGAAGCGCATCCAAACAAACATAAAGCGCTAAAACAATCACCACAAAATTTATCTGATCATGAAAAACATAACCCTCTTTTTCGCACTGGTTTGCTCGGTTGCCTTAACTTCTCAGGCTTTCGCACAAACTTCCATCGACCGCCAGGTAATAGGTTCCGCCGGCCAATTGCTACACTCGGCCTCCGGCGCTACCATGCTGTTTACCCTCGGCGAAACAGCCATCCACGAACTCGCCACCGAATGCACCCTGGCACAGGGCTTCCATCAGGACCAGGCGGAAAACGTCACGCTGCTTTCTGCCCAAGTGGCTACTCAAATCCACGTAACGGTTCAGGTTTATCCCAATCCGGTATCTGATCTCCTTTACATTGAATCAGAAACCCCGCTGCTGTCAACCCTGTTCGACTTGCAAGGCAGGGTAGTGGTATCAACTACGGCCGTAAACCAATCTGAAACATTGCAACTAACAAGTCTTTCACCCGGCACATACGTGCTGCGTACCAACCTTCCAAACGGCACTCCTGCCAACACATTCCGCATCCAGGTGATGCACTAAATCTCACTTTTCACTCAACCATTCCTTCACCAAACCCTGCCCTAGGGCAGTCACAAAACAAATACTCAAATCATGAAAAACGCACTCCTTTTCTTCGCACTTCTTTTCGTTGCATCTTTCTCTTTTGCACAAACCGGCGCTCCGCGCAAATTCAATTATCAGGCTGTTCCACGCACCGCTTCCGGCGAATTGCTCCCAGCCAACACTCAGGTAAACGTTCAGTTCCTGCTCAGTAAAGACGGCGTCAACAACGTGGCCTATGCTGAAGAACAAGTACTCACCGTTGGCGCTAATGGCGTAATCAATGCACAAATTGGCGGCGGCGAATCATCCAATGGCTATGCACACCAGTTCGATGCCCTGGATTGGGGCCAACACAGCTACTACCTGGGTGTAGCGGTAGACCTGAACAGCGACGGCATTTTTGATGAAACCGAAAAATTCCCGGCTACACAACTGCTCTCTGTTCCTTATGCCCTTTATGCAGAAAAAACCGGCGCAAACTCAGTAGTCATCGATTCCAAAACCGGCAATGGTGGCGATCCCGAAGGTACAACCAACTACATTCCCAAATTTACAGGTGTTTCTACCATTGGCAACTCCGTGATGTACCAGAGCTCCACCAACAAAATCGGGATTAATACCACCACCCCTGAGGGCGACCTGCACATCCAGGGAGGTAAAACAGTCCTCGGCAATGGTAACGAACGCTTCAATATTGCCCTGCGCACCGACGGTAAAGTAGCTTTTGAAGCCAATGGAACCACCGGCGACAATACCCTGGTTATTGATGACGACGGCGACAAAAGCGTGAACATCGGCACGGCTACTCCGATTGCAGGATTCAAACTGCACGTGGTTGGTAAAGCCAAATTTGACGACGGTGTTTATTTCGGCACAACAGAGGGGTTATTAGACGGTGGTGTCAAACAAATTGCCTGTAACTCAGATTTTCGTCCAACTCAGCATAATACCTACACACTGGGCACCGATGAAAAACGCTGGCATAATATTTATTCCAACCATGGTCGGATCAATGGAAGCCTGGGTGTTGGCCAAACAGGAACCATCAATGCAGTACTGGATGTTATTGGAGATATCCGGACGGGAAATGGTACCAAATACATCACCCTGAACGGCGCTGATTCAGATCTCACCATCAAAGGCGTGGGTGATAACATGCAGGTGTACACCGGCAGCGGCAACCATCTTCTGCTCCAAAGCAGCAGCCAGGCAGGCACCGTAGGCATCGGTTTCACACCTACCAACGATGATTACAAACTGCGCGTGGCCGGTAAGGCAAAGTTTGACGACGGTGTGTATTTCGGCAGCGTGGAAAGCTTTAGAGATGGCGGTTCTTTCCAGATTGCTACTAACTCTAACATCCGTCCGTCCGTTGATAACCTGCGCAGCCTGGGTTCTTCCACCTACCGCTGGAAAGATGTTTGGGCGGTTGACGGCACCATCAACACCTCCGACCGCCGCCTCAAAAAAGACATCCAGCCTATTAACTATGGTCTGAGCGACCTGATGAAACTGAACCCGGTTTCATTCCTGTGGAATCAGGAAGGTATGGATCGCGAACGTCGCCTCGGTTTCATTGCTCAGGAGTTGCAACCGGTTCTGAAAGAAGTTGTTCGCACCGAAGAACTTGTAAGCGATGCAGTAACCAAGCAAGACTCCTGGCGACCAACCACCCGCTTGGGTGTGGCTTACACAGAAATCATCCCGGTAACGGTAAAAGCGATTCAGGAACAACAGCAGATCATTACGGATCAGGCCAAGGAAATTGAGGTACTGAAGGCAGAGTTGGCCAGCCTGAAAAGCGATGTTCAAGCCATCAAGGCAATGTTGAAAAAGTAAGATATTGAAAACCAGAATTGCGGTGATCCGGTTATCCGGGTCGCCGTTTTTTTGTTTTTTTGATTCCTTAAAACGCCTCCCCCGTAAAAATGTAAAAACTGGCGCCCTCTCTAGTTACACCCACATCAAACCGTACAAAAATGTCTTTTTTCGGGAATAACAGATACCTTAAACCTCCACCCCCGCTGAAACGCACATGAGCCCAATCCAAAGATTGAAGATTGGGCGCTACCGAACCTGCTCCGGCAAACACCGCCGCTCCAATACGTTTGCTGAACGGCAAGGGTAAAAAACGATACTCTGCCTGTGCCGCATAATACTGTTGATCCCGATACCTGCCGGTGTAATACCCCCGCATCAGAGATTCATTGCCCATCAGGCTGAGCATATTAAATGGCGCATTCCCTGAAATAATATTGCCGCTTGCCTGCCAGGCAAATACCTGGTTTTTACCCACAGGGATATATTGCCGTACCTCGGCGCTGAAATTATCAAAAGCGTAATCGCTGCCCAATGCATGTCCGTAATGCAACCAGGCTATTTCGGCAAACCAACCTTTTCGGGTGTTCAGATAATTAGGTCTGGAGTCATATACCCAGCCCAGGCCTGCAGCTACATTGGTAGATCCGTTGGATCCTTCCGGCAACGGACGGGTGGGCTGATCGCCGCCAAAATCAACCTTGCCCAGGTGTTGTGCGTCTATCAGCAGGCCTGAAAACATATTGTGCGCCACACGATGCATGATGCGTTGTCGAAGCAGATAATACACGCCATTCACAGTTACAGGATCCGCCTCCGGAGCATCCGGCCCGATGCCATAATACAACAAAGGGAATCGTTGTAAACGCAATCTACCCAGAATCAACCACTTATCCTTGTCGGTGTATACCGCATTATCCACCCAAAGCCCATATTGATTGCGCAGTGTGCCAAAGCCAAACAGGGTAATTTCACTTAGCCGGTTTTCCAGATACTTATTTTTGGCATGAAATAAGACAGAACCCGCTACACCAATTTCCAGGCTGGTTTCCGGTGAATATCCAAAAGTTGGATAAAATAAAAACCGGGGCTTCTCCGGTGGCTTGTTCTCCTGGGATAACCAGTTCATTACCCGGCCAACAAATCCGGTGCTGCTGGAATCCGACTGCGCTGTCAGGGTAAAAGGCGCGAAAAACCAGCAGATCTGTACAATAAGGATCAAGTTTCGCATAGCCATTAGACAAATTTTATCCAATTAGTGTTCATACCCCACAAGCTCTTAATCTTTTTTTACCTTTCTTGAAATCCCATTAATCCTCTGGCCAGGAGCGCACAAGGACCTTTGTCGCAGATTCTATCACCTAAATCTGTTTCGACATGGTCTCGAAAATATTGAAAACCATCTTTCTGTACGGCCTGATTCTTTGGGCAGCTACAGCTCAGGCGCAACCGGTGCAAATTTCCGTGGCACTGGCGCCACCTTATCCCATTCATTTAGAGGATTATGCCCAAATGAAAGGACAAGTGATCATTACACTGGTTAATACCGGTCAAACTCCCTTGCAATTGCGTCTGGTACCTTCCGTGCAAGGGCAAAACGGCATTTCCGCTACCCTGAAACCCGGGTATCGCCCGCCCAGTCCCCTGCTGCTCGGTCCATTGGAAACCCGTGTGCTCACAGGCGGACAATTGCAATCACTCAACATGGGTATTTCCCTGGAAAATATGGATATCAAAGGTGTGAATGTACAGCAAATCATTCGCACGGAAACCTTGCCGGAGGGGCTTTACGACCTCTGTGTGCGGGCTTTTGACTTTAATTCCAATATTCAACTCTCGAAGGACGGCTCCGGATGCGCCCCATTCAATATTACCTGGTACGATCCGCCGGTGGTTATGCAACCTGCCGATAAAGCAATCGTTCCAGTGTTGCAACCACAGTTTGTCAACATAGGCTGGACGCCATCCGGTATCGGCGGTGTAACCCGTTACAAGTTGCTGTTGATGGACATGACGGCTAATGGGCTCGCCAATCCGAATGATGCTTTCAATATGGGTTTTCCTCCTTTCTTCCAGAAAGATAATCTGCTTACACTGGGCTATCCAATGGGGCTGGCGGAACCACCACTCACGCCCGGGCACAAGTACGCGGTGCGCGTGCAGGCGTACGACCCACAGGGCAATCTGAAATACAAAAATGAAGGCAGAAGTCAGGTAACCACCTTTATCTATGGCTCCACAAATCTTCCTGGTGGCCCTTCTGGCGGAGGCGGCATAGACATACCTTTTGATGATCTGGCCAATCCCAAACAAGATCCGGTATTCAATACTCCGGATCCGAATGATCCGCTGGATTGTATGGCTGCATTTGAAATCGCCATGCCGTCTTCTGCTACTCAGTACACCCCTAAAACAGGCGATACCGTTGTAATAGGCAAATTCCGGATGAAAATCATGAACATAGCCGGCGGCGGTGGTGAAGGAGAAATTTACGTGGCTTTTCTTAAAACCAAAGTCAAGGTAACGTTTGAAAACTTGCAGGTAAACGGCCAGAAACAAGCCTATGGTAACAGTAAAGCCTGGGTAAAAATTGACCAGGCTAACCTGGTGGAGCAATCCATGGCCAACGATCCAACCGGAAATCTGAGCAATGTAAAAGTCAAAGACATCAATGATTTTGTCCAAAATGCCAATAGAAAAGTCAGCAAGTTCATCGGCGAGCAAAGCCAGCCCATTGGCGTTCCTTTTGCGCTGGATAATGCCAAAAACCAGAACCTGATTCTGCTGGGCATCATTTTTACGGCCACCAAGGCCCAGGCCAATATCGTGTACGGCATGCCGGTCCCCGAGGCTTTGAATAACGACTGGTTCCAGCTCGGCGCCAAAGGAATTGGCATTCGTCCGAACGGTTTTGGCCTGGATGGAGGCAAAATTTACCTGGCTAATGATAAAACCTTTGCACTTACCGATCACACCAATTTTATCTTGTTTGGCGGAGCAACCAAAACCTATCTGGAATTCGATTGTAAAGGCATCAGCAAGGTGCAACTGAACGGTGGCATGGAGTTTTCCCGTGAAAAAGCTATGCCGGTAGATGCCCAGAACAAAGTAGTGGCAGCACCGGCTAAGTTGGTGGCAAAGTTTGAAGTAGCCATTGACAACGCGATGAACTGGACTGCCGATGCAACCTTGTCTCATCCTAAATTTTCTGTTCCTCATGCTGAAGGCATCCTGTTCAGTGCCCAAAATCTGAAAATTGACCAATCGAGTACAACTAATGTGCCTGGCATGAAATTCCCTTCCAACCACCCCAAGAAAAACAAGGTGGACTGGCGTGGTATTTACCTGGGCACAGTTAGCATCACCATGCCGGAATGGATGAAAGACGGCAAGAAAAATGCCCCGGTGGCCGTGGTAGGATTGTCTGATTTATTGCTGGATAAAACCGGACTCTGGACCAATGTGCAGGCGCTGAATGTGATGCCCAAACTCGACGACGGCGACCTGGCCGGCTGGGCATTCTCCGTAGATACCATCCGATTGAAAATAGAATCGAGCGCGCTCACAGGCGGTGGGGTAGGAGGCTATCTCCGTTTGCCAGTATGTGAAAACGGTGTAAAATACTCCGCTACTATTGCCGCCGGGAATCCGGAAGCAGATTTTAGTTTCAGTGTTAAAACCACGGACGAAGTAGAAATTGATGCCTTTATTGCCAAGGCTGTATTTGGCCCCAATTCTTCCATTACCATAGCTAAAAAAGACGGCAAATGGAGTCCGGCTGCCGATGTAAACGGCTCTATTACAGTGGGTTGGGAAGAAGCAAATAAAGATGCGCAAAAAGAAAATGCCGTGTCATCTTTCAAACTGCCAACACTGCAGTTCTCCAAACTACTTATCCAAAACAATGCTCAGGGCAAACCCCGTGTGCAGGAATTTAAAATTGAATGGGATAACCCGAATGTCAAACAAAACGACCAGCATAAACTGGCAGGGTTTCCGCTTAAACTGGGCGGTTTAAGTGTGGACTGTGATGGAGATGTGCTGGCATTGGGTCTCGATTTGGATATTACCCTCACTAAGGGCGAAGCCAATAAAAATGGCTTGAAAGGTAGCACTGCATTTTCCATCAATGGTCAATACGACAATGCCAAAAAGTGTTATTTGTACAAGAATACCACCATAGATTCTATCAGTGTTGATGCGAAATTATCGGTAGCAGAAATTGGCGGCTCTCTTGCCTTATATAAAAAAGACGATACTTACGGTAATGGATTTAAAGGATCTATCACAGCCACTATCCGGGGCATCGGCATTGGTGTAACGGCAACCCTTCAGGTGGGTAATGTGACGGAGGAAGGTCAAAATTTTGATTATTTCTTTTTTGATGGTTTATTCAAATATGATCAGGGATTCAAAATTCCTGGGGCGCCAATGGCCTCCATTTATGGATTTGGTGGAGGTGTTTGGTACAATATGGAGCCTACTTCCACCCTCAAGGACTTTAACTACGCTGCATACGGTGAAAATCCTGGCGATTTGAATAAGCCTGGCAGCACGGCAACGGGAGTTGTATTCGAACCTCAACTTGGTAAACTCGGCTTTAAAGCAAAAGTATTGTTTGGCCTGAGCGGAGGTGCACAGGCAGGAGGAAAGACCTTCAATGGCGATGTTACCTTCACCATGTACCTGTCTACGGAAGATAAATTCCGTTTAGATTCTATAGTGCTCGATGGCAATGCATACGTAGTTCAACCAATGGATTCCCGGAATAATGCCCGAATTCATGGTTTTATGCACATGCAAATGGATTTTGTAACACCAAGCTTTACCCTGGTAGCCGGCCTGCAGGTTGATCTTGGTCAGGTGCTGAGCGGTGATGCTACCCTGGCCATGCATTTTTCCAAACAGGAATGGTATGTGCATCTGGGCAAATGGTCTACAAAAGAACTGGAAGGCATGGACCCCTGGAGCGATAGCCCCGAAAACACCCGTTGCAACCTCAATATCGACTTGAAAGTGCTGGAGGCTTCGGTTGGCTGTTATTTCATGATTGGCTCAGATGTGCCTGGCTTGCCACCACTTCCCAAATCTATACGGGATAAAATGGTAGACCAAAACAATAAGCCTGTAAGTGATAACCGCCCGGATTTTGGATCTTTTGATGGTGCTAAACCAGGCTTTGGATTCGGTGCAGCCCTCAAAGCAGAGATCGATATCAGTGTGTTGATTGTTTATGCAGACATTGATATCACCATTGGTTTTGATGCTGTATTGCAGGATTTGAAAGGCGCCACCATCTGCGATGGCAATACCGTTGGGGTAAATGGCTGGTATGCCCAAGGACAAGCTTATGCTTTATTGGACGCTGAAGTGGGGCTTCGCCTGGATCTTTGGCTCTGGAAGAGCCCGGCATGGAAACTGTTCGATATGTATGCCGTAGCAGTTCTGGAAGGCAGCTTCCCCAATCCAAACTATTTCAAAGGTTTTATCGCTGTGAAAGGTGAGGCTTTGAATGGTTTGATCAAAGTAAACCGTTCATTCCAGTTTGAAACCGGAGAAAAACCCTGCTTTGATCCAAGTCCGTTTGGCCAATACCCTATAGTTGCAGCCATTTCTCCCAAAGAAAACGATAAAGTAGCGGCGCATAAAAACGTGCAGCTTGCCTTCAATTTCCCGAAGGGTTACTTCGAAGTGGCTAACACAGAACAGCCTGAGATACCTGCCAAATATTACTGCTATAAGATCGAAAAGTTTGAAGTGAAACACGGCAATCAAAGCCTGCCGATGTCGGCTATTGATTATGTTGATGAATACCATGCGCAATACTATCCGAAAACCCAATACGGGTTGTGGCCTGAAAAAGCGCATTTGCGGTTGTTTATTGAAGTAAACGGTTATGAAAAAGGCAAAGCTGCTCCGGTAACGAAAAAGCCTGAACGTGATACAGTAGAATTCAATACCCGCGAATGGCCTAAAAAAGTGGATTGGGCCATGTTGCAGGAAAGCAATCCACAACCTAATAAAAGGTACTTCAATCACAATGGTAAAAAGGGCTTTTTGAAATACAAACCCAACAAGGGTCAGGGGTATATCTTCAATCCCCAGAATGACGATAAGGCATTGTACGATGTGTCGAAAACCAAATACTACACGGTATTTACCGAATTGAAAACCGGTAAACGCAGTTACGGAACCTTCACATACAACAATGATGGCAGCTTGATTGAGTTTCCGATACCATCAGATCTGAAGAAAACCACAATTTATTCTTTTGAACTCATCAAGGAGCTGACTACTTTGCCCAAACCGGTGGAAGATCAGGATGATCCGAACAATCCGGATACCGGTGGAGGCTGGGGGCAGGGAGATAGTAACGGGAATTCAGAAGGTGGTCAATACACCGATGCTGAATGGAAAGAGTTGTACGGTGGAGGGGTGTACCGCATTAACCGACTGTTATTGCCAGACACCACCACTAAAAAAGTGCGTGTAGCGCTGTGTCGTATTTATTTCAAAACCAGCAAATACCAAACGCTGGCAGAAAAAGTAGCCACCTATCAAGTGAAAGGTGTTGGGTATTTGCCGCATGTTACGCATCAGCGTTTTATTAAGGCAACTCCCAAAGGACAGGGATTTACCTACAGCGTAGAGGAAAACAAAGCTGTAACTACGGAATTACCCATTCTGTTTATGGCGGGTGGCGAACAGTTTGATGAATACGATGCCTATGGCTACACACTTGATCCGGGGAACTACGAAATTAAAGTGGATCCGCATGTCACTTTTGAAACAGGTTCAGATCAAAAAGTGCCTTTCGAATACTATGAACGATATCTTATTGGCCAAAACCCCAGTGATATTGAAATTAGAAAGATGTTCGAAGGTCGTGATTGGTTTGGAACCGGCTGGCCGTACATTTCTGATGTGCATACCCCTACACATCAACAATTGGCCAATGTCAACTGGTCGGGGTACATAGAATTTTGGCGCAACAGCGAACATGGAAGCATCAATGCATACAAACCCGCCGGATTAAAAGTGCTTTTGCCTGCAAAACCACTTTCTAAAACGGAAATTGATGCGGCTATCGCTCAGGCGCCACAACAAGGCAACGGGAATATCGGCCATATCGTGCTGAATGTTCAACAACCAGGAAATGGCTTGAATATGCCTGGAATGGGTCTGGCTGCCGGCGCCGACAGTGACTTTTGTGTGCCTGTTGTGAATGAATCCCTATTCGTCATTAACAGAGATTACTGGCTCTACATGCGCGATGGATGGGGATATTTTAAAACGCATTACGACGAGCCATCCAAACAACTCTGGCTTCAGAATACCTATGATTACATGCAGGATTACCTCAAGCCCCGTTCCGAGGCCAAACAAAGTATCCTGATGAACGGAAGCCAGAAATCGTATACCTGGAAGAAGTAGGGAATGTCCAATATCCAATATCCAATATCCAATATCCAATGTCCAATGTCCAATATCCAATGTCCAATGTCCAATGTCCAAGTGGTGCGGGAGCTTGGCCTCAGCACCTTTGCCTGGCTTTACTCGCCTGAATGGCGAGTGCTAAGCACCTGGCTACGCCATTCAGGCGAGGATAAGTAAGCAAGTGTGCTGATGCTAAGCCCCCGCACCATTTGGACATTGGATATTGGACATTGGACAGTGATTTACCTTTTTTTACACTTGTTGTGAATTGCTTGAAAAATGGTCCGGGCTTCGGCTCGGACCTTTGTTTTAACAAAATAGCAATACAACCCTGCAATATGAAAAAGATAACATTCTTCTGTTTTTTTGTCCTGCTGGTCTTATCCTCTGTGCAGGCTCAACAGGCGCCTATGGATACCTCCGGCAGCTATGGCATTGCAGCTTTGGTAAAACCCGAATCTGTAGTCATTCGATGGGCGCCGCGTTCTTATGCCGTTTGGCGACTCGCCAATAAAAACGGCTATGTGCTGGAACGGGCTGAGGTGCCTGAAAAACCAGGCGATTTGCGCAAACTGGCTTTTCAACGGGTTCAACCACAAGCATTTAAGCCGTACACCCTGGCAGAATGGAAAAGTAAGGCTGATACTACCAATGTAGCCATCGGTACAGCCGCTCAGGCCTTATACGGACAAAGTATGTTTGGCAAAAACGGGGCTTCCGGAATGGGATTACTGCACGAACAATACAACGAACAATCCCTTCGCCATGCTTTTGCACTTCAGGCTGCCGAACTAAACCAACAAGCTGCTGAAGGACTCGGGCTGCGTTTTGAAGATAAAGGCCTGGATAAGTCCAAAGAGTATGTTTACCGCATATTTAATGTCCCATCCACCAAAGGTTTTGTAACCGATACGACTTATGTAATGGTCTATCCCGCCTTCCCACAGGAGCCTCAAAAGGTACTTTCAGCCTATCTGGAAGAGGGAGATCATAACATCAAAATTGCCTGGAGCAGACCGGCAAACAGAGCTCTTTTTTCATCCTACTTCGTAGAAAAATCTTCTGATGGCGGCAAAACCTTCGTTCGACTGAATCAATATCCGCTGGTTTTTGGATTTAATGAAGGGCAACATGAAGACTTTAATCTTGTGGATTCTCAGGTAATTAATGGTCGGGCATACCAATACAGGGTGATCGGGGTGAATTCCTTTGCGGAGTTTGGTCTGCCCAGCGAGGTACTCACCGGAACGGGAAAAGACCTGAATGCACCCTTACCTCCGGTAGAGCTCTGGGCGCGAGACGTTGGCCATAAATTTGAAATTACCTGGAAAGCTGATCATACCCTGTTCGCAGACCATGCCGGATGGATTATTGGCCGTTCGTTGAGCGCCAATGGCCCTTTTGCCCCATTGATGGAAAAACCTCTGACTAAGGAGACACGAAAGTTTATAGATGAAAATCCAGTGCCGCTCATGACCAACTATTACGTTGTTTTTGCCCTGGACGACAAGCAAAATTTCAATATGAGTCCGGTGGTTGGCGGTATTCACCACGATGCCGAAGTGCCAGCGAAACCCCTTGGCTTGAAAGGTGTTTGCGACTCCACGGGACTGATTTCTCTGAATTGGGAGGCCGGCAAAGAACCCGATATTATGGGATACAGGGTATTTATGGCCACCGCCAGAGAGCGGGAATGGTTTCAGGTTACAGAACAGGAACTGCCGCTTGAGCCTCATTTCGAACACAGGGTTAAACTGAACTCCCTCACAGAAAAAGTCTATTTCACTGTGGTAGCCATGGATTTTAGCTTTAATGCTTCTGAGTTTTCAGAAATGATTGAGGTAGCGTTGCCAGATACCATAGCTCCCGAAAAAGCCCTGATCAACGATTATTCAGCTTCTCAAAAGGGTATTCTGTTGAAATGGGCTAAAAGTGGCAGTAAGGACGTGGTCAAAACTCTTTTGCTTCGCAGAGATGCCAACAATACCCAATGGAAAACCCTGGCAGATGTAACAACATTTTCAAAAACGGAATTTCTTGACACCTCTGCCCGGCAGGGTCTGCGGTATGAATACGCCCTGGAAACTTTTGACGATGCCGGTTTGTCGTCTGGCAAATCTGTTACCCTAGGCGTTGTCGGGGCGGATAATGGGTTGCGCCCGGGAATTAAAGCCCTGAATGGCGTTTACGATACAAAAGCCAAATCCTTTTCCCTGAAATGGGATTATGCGCCTTCCGGCCGTTATCAGTTCATGATTTACAGGAATATTCCGGGCAATGCCCCTGAACCCATTGGGCAGGTGCCCGGCTCCGACCGTAAATTCACCGATGAAAGTCTGGTGTCCAACAAGGAAGGCTACCAATATGCCGTCAAGGTCATCTGGGCCGATGGCGGCGAGTCGGACCTAAGCGAGCCTTTTGAAGTCCGTTTTTCCAAAGGAAAGTAACCTCATTCTCCACCATTTTTACAGTTTGATTATGAAAATGCAAACCTCCAGCCTTATGCTGGGCCTCCTTTTTATGGCCCAAATCATACACGCTCAATTCAGCGTTCAAATCCAGGTAAACCAAAACGTTCAATGCAACGGCTCCGCCGATGGGGCACTTACCGCTGTTGTCAATCCTCCCGGTTCTACCTACACTTTTCAGTGGTCTAACGGCGCCACCAACGCCTCACTTACCGGGTTGCCCGCCGGCGCTTATGCGGTAACGGTACAAAATGCCGCCGGTGGTACGGCTATGGCTACAGCCATACTCGCTGAGCCGGAAGCCTTGCAACTAACAGCCATTACAGAACTGCCACTACTGGTAAATCCCACCGGCTCAGTTGAGGTTGAAACCACCGGTGGCACCATTCCTGTTGCGTATCAATGGGTAAACCAGGCCAATATTCCGTTTTCCAATGAAGAAGACTTGATTGATGCCCCGGCAGGTACCTACACCCAAACAGCTACCGATGCCAATGGCTGCACTTTTGTGCTCACTCCTGTTACCCTGACTGCCACGTCGGCGGTCACAGGAACGGATCTTACACAGCCATTGGTTGTTTTTCCAAATCCGGCCAGCAACCTTATACATCTGACATTACCTGAATCAGAACCTACCCTGGTGCAGGTGTTCAGTGCCACCGGCCAATTATGCGAATCTGTTTGGCTACAGGGGACAAATGCTACGGTTTCGCTTACAATGCTTCCTCCCGGTTGGTATCAGGTGCTGGCGCCTTCCCTCAACCGCACTGCTCGTTTCTTTATCCAACGATAACACTCCATCCACCATCCACCGTCCACCGTCCACCGTCCAGCTATTTTTTTGCCGGTCCGAAAATTCGGGCCGGCAAATGCCGTTTTTGGGCAATGCTCGCCGTACCTTTGCAGCCCAATTTTTCTTTAATAATATGAATAAACGCGGTAAAAATCCTCCTAACTACTGCTCTTTTTGTGGCCGTACAGAGGAGGAAGTCATGATTTTGGTATCCGGTATGGAAGCACAGATCTGTGAGGCTTGCGCCGAAAAGGCACAGGACATCATTGATCTTGAACTGGATAACGCAGGTGTAAAGCGGGAAAACCGTCGGCAAAAGCCCGAGCCACAGCCAGGCTCCGGGAAAAGTGAAAGATTTGGAGGCCCTATTCACCTCATTCCCCCGCGCGACATCAAAACCTTCCTGGATCAATACGTAATCGGGCAGGACGATGCCAAAAAGGTGTTGTCTGTAGCGGTATATAACCACTACAAACGCTTGCAGGAATTGGAAAAGAATAAAGGCAAGGTGCGTAAAGAGGATGATGTAGAAATTGAAAAATCCAACATCCTGCTCGTAGGCCAAACCGGTACGGGCAAAACCCTGCTGGCTAAAACCATCGCCAAGTTGCTCAATGTGCCCTTCGCCATTGTGGATGCCACGGTATTCACTGAGGCTGGTTATGTGGGTGAAGACGTGGAGAGCATCCTGGCCCGTTTGCTTCAAATCTGCGATCAGGACGTTGAAGCTGCCGAACGTGGCATCGTGTATATTGATGAAATTGATAAAATTGCCCGCAAACAGGATAATCCGAGCATTACACGCGATGTTTCCGGAGAAGGTGTACAGCAAGGTATGCTGAAAATGCTGGAAGGCTCCGAGGTAATGGTACCTCCACAGGGCGGCCGCAAGCACCCGGAGCAGAAAATGGTGAAGGTGAATACCGAAAACATCCTGTTTATCTGTGGTGGTGCGTTTGATGGCATTGAAAAGCTCATTGCCCGTCGGGTGAATACCCAGGTAATCGGGTTTAATAAAAAATCCACCGCTCGTATTGACCGCGATAACCTCCTGCAATACGTTACGCATGCTGATGTGAAATCATACGGTCTGATCCCGGAGTTGCTGGGTCGTTTGCCAATCTGTACCTACCTGGAACCACTGGATCTGGATGCCCTGCGCCGCATCCTTACCGAGCCACGCAATGCCATTTTTAAACAGTATCAAAAATTGTTTGCCATGGAAGGTGTGGAACTCGTGATTGAGCCGGCCGCCATGGATTTTATAGCTGAAACTGCCCTGGAATATCACCTGGGCGCCCGCGGATTGCGTTCACTCTGTGAAGCCATTTTTACAGATGCCATGTTCGATCTTCCCAGCACTGCCAACCATGCTGAAAAACGGCAGATGGTGATTGACCGCGATTACGTAGCCGAAAAACTGGAGCATTCCAGGATTGGAAGGCTGAAAGCTGCTTGATAGAGAGGCGCGGAGGCGCTTAAACTGAGAGTCTCACTCCAAGTGAGACTCTCAGTTTAAATGCCTCCTCGCCTCTGCGGTAAAAAAACTCCGCGCCTCACCTACTCCACATACAGCACAAGCCCCTTTAAATACGACCCCTCCGGATGAAACAAGCTAACCGGATGATCCGGGCTCTGGGATAAATGATGTAGCACCCGCACCGGTCGGCCAACCTCCATCGCTGCTGCAGCTACAGTGTGGTAAAACAATTCCCGATCCACCACCTGCGAGCAGGAAAAAGTAAACATGATGCCGCCCGGGGCAACTTTACGCAAAGCCTCGGCGTTTAGGCGTTTGTAACCCTGCACTGCATTGTGCCGTTTGTCTAAACTCTTGGCATACGCCGGTGGGTCAATGATCACCACCTCGTAAGCTTGTTCCGTATTTTTCAGGAACTTGATCACATCCTCGGCAAATCCTTCGTGTTTGCCCTCAAATGGCGTATTCAGATCTGTGTTTTCGTTGCATAGGGCAATGGCTCTGGGTGAAATATCCACTGAATGAACCAATTGCGCTCCGGCCTGAAGTGCGTAGCATGAAAACCCACCCGTATAGCAAAAAGCGTTTAAAACCGTTTTGCCGGGGGCATATTGGGCCAATAAGAGTCTGTTTTCCCGTTGATCCAGGAAAAAACCGGTTTTTTGCCCGTTCACCCAGTCCACCCTGAACTGGACCCCGTTCTCATTCACGATGGCGCTGTCTTCCATGTGTTCCGGAGCGCGCCACAGGTAGCCGTTTTCCTGCGTTTCTGCGTATTTGGGAGGCAAACTTTCCACACTTTTATCATACACCGCCAGCAGGTTTTTACCCAACACCGCTTGCAGCGCAGCTGAAATCAGGGCCCGTTGACGGTGCATCCCGATACTGTGGCATTGTACCACAGCCGTATGGCCGTATACATCTACAATCAGCCCGGATAATCCGTCGCCTTCTCCATGCACCAGCCGGAATGCAGTTGGTGCGCCGCCATTAAGGGCATCCGAGATTTGTGGCAGTGCTGCCAAACGGGCATCGTAGGCAGTTCGGAGTTTATCAGACCAAAAATCTACCTCATTGAGGTTGGCCGGACCAAAACTGATGAGTCTGACGGCAATACTGCCATGGTGAAAATGCCCGATGCCCAATAATTGACCGGATTTATCGTGAACAGAAGTCAGGTCGCCGTCTTCCGGCTGGCCTTCAGTACGGGCAATGGCGCCGGAGAACACCCAGGGATGAAAGCGAAGTACCGGAATTTCCTTACCGGAACGGAGAAAAACGCGAATTGGAGGAATCATTTGAAAAATTAAGGCTGCAAATTCGGGCTTTTGCGCATTTTTGGCGGCACAAACTTGGATATGAATAAGGCTGCCCGGATATTTTACCATGTTTACCTGATGCTAACCCTGTTTGGCATGGTAGTGGGTGTATTGTATTTTTTATTGATGCGGAACGATTTTCTGACGCAATACCCGGATATGGAGGCCTATTACGCACAATATGTAGCTGCTGCAGCCCTCACGGGATTAGGCGCAATAGGCTCCCTCAGAAATCAACGCTGGGGAATGTGGGCTATGATTTTGGGAATGACCGGGGCATTTGGCATAGAGCTTATGACAGGTTTTCCCTGGTTTCAAATGGCAAGAATTCCGGTATCCTTGGCAGCATTACTGCTGTTGATGCGCTGGAATAAACTGATATAAACTAACACCTATGCCTATTACATTTGACTGGTCAAAAACCATTGCTGAATTACCCGGAAGTCCGGTGCCCGCTGATTGGCTTGCTGCCAACGGCGATGGCGTTAAAGTAGCATACATTGACCGGGGCGTAAACCTCGGACTCGCCTCTTTGGAACATGTAAACCAGCCTGGCGCTAAATTTTTCACCGGCGCCCCGGGCTTTTCTGTAGCCAAACTCACCGGTCAGGACCTGGTAGGCGAGGCTTTTGGTACGGAAGGTCGTGGACACGGCACCTTGTATGCTTCCCTGCTGGTCGGGAAAATTCCTGCTGTACCACCGGCAGATAAAGACCTGGTAAACGGCTTGGCCAATGGCGCCAAATACTTCATCATCAAGGCGCGTAATGCCAACGACAAAAAGACCACTGCCAAAAATATACTTGATGCCATAGAATTGGCTGGAAACCTGAAAGCAGATATTGTTATTCTGGGGCAGTCCATTTCCAAAGCCCAGCTACCGTTTGAAGGTCTCAATATGGCTGCGGTTGACCGGGTGTTTAACCTGCCCTCGGTACAGCGTATGTTTATTTTTGCACCTTTGAAAAACCTGGAGCCTTCGGATCCCTGGGCTAATATCGCTTCTGATAATATTCCAAATCTGCGCACAGAGGTGTTTAACGTGGCCCGATTGCCTGTAAACTTTGAATCGGTTTCTTCCGTTATTACCCCGCAGAACATTTCTTTCATGTTGGCAGGCTTTTCCGGTAAACTGCTTACCAAAAACGGGGATGCTGCCGATATGGAATTCTCCAATTCCGGCGCTGTTGCTATCATGGGCGGCGTGGCTGTTCTGGCTTTGAGCCATTTCAAAAAACAAAACGGCGGCGCTACTCCCACGCGCCAGCAATTTGCCCAATTGCTGGGCGCTTGTTGCAGCCCTCTTCAAAATGCTTCCGGAAGTCAGACCGACCCGGCATTTTTCCGAAACTTCTAACCAAACCGATCATGAGACCAATTTTCTTCTTTTTGCTCTGCCTGCTCCTGCACGCAGGCGCACACGCGCAAACCCTGTTGCAGGATGCAGAGGCACTGCGCGAATATTTTGATCAGCCGGATGCTTCGGATTTTGACCAGCGACTTATTTTTAACTGGGATGCGCTGGATGCCCGGCATTCGGAAATTATGCGCAAATACTGTATTACAAAAGACACACTGACCACATTTTGGGTGGAGGAGTCCTTCCGGGATAATGTATTCCTGTTGGTAGAACGAACAGACCAAAACCGGGTTCTGCTGGCTGGTTTTGCAGGCGAAGACCGGGTTGAATCCTCTAAGGCGGGTGTTTCTGCTTCCGGTTTTTCTGTTAGTACCCTGGCCGACGGGTTGGCGCGGTTTCTGGTAAAACGCACCAAACAGGAGCTTTCTTTAGCCTTTTTTGATGAATTCAAGGAAACGGTACGCAACGACAGGTATGTTGGTCATTTTTGTCCCTTTACCCAGGCGCAACTGCTTCGCATAGACTCCGATGTGTATCAGTTCAATGATTATCTGGAATCTCTGCGGGAAGGTTTTACTGCGGATATGACCTCCCTGCCCATGAGCCTGGAAACCTTTGTGCGGGATGACTCATTTTGTAAAGGTTGTACGCAGAAAGAAGCCGGTATTGTAATTGCCGATATGTTCCATATTGCCCAGCAGATGGTAAATGGAGAATCGCCGGTAGATATGATCAGTTATCTGGCTGACCCATCATATGCAGCCATTCAATCTACTCCGGAAACCATGCCGGTGTTGTACAATATGGCTGGCGGATTGCGCTTTTTGAACCTGCTTTCTGAATCCTTCCGCAATCCCAATGCGATGGATCCAAAGATGCCCTGGTATACCTCAAAGGAAATCCGCGAAAAACTGAAAGACCCGGTTTTGCTGCGTATTTATCTGGGATTGTTGTGGCAAAAAGCCGGCGATATCCAATTTCTAGACGATTCCGGGGCGCAAAAAACCAACCTGCGTGCCCTAATGGCCCAGGGAAACACCGGTGGGAATCTCGTAGCCAACTGGCGCAGATCCATTGAATCCATGGCCGATCTGACCCAGGCTACTCAATTCTCGTTGCGCAGCAGTAGTGGAACAGAAACTACCACTGCCGACGATTTTTTTGCCTACGCGCAATCTGTAACCGACATTTTGCAAAACATCAACCAGATGGGTAAAACCATGTTGGCCCGGGAAAAAGACATCATTCCAACCGATTATATTTTCCTGATGCGGCATTGCAACTCCCTGTATTTCAATGTTCGGCAACGCAATTTTGCAGGCGCGGTGAGCAATGTAATTTACTGTCTCAACCTTATTGGCAGCGACAAGGAAAAGATTGCCACGTTGCTGAAATACGCCAACTTCATGGCTGCGGTGGCAGAAGCTAATACCCCGGACGAAATGGAACGGGCTATTGAAGCTTTTGCTTTGCCGCCAGGAAGCAGCAGAATGAAAAAGCAACCCGGACAGTTTGCGGTAGCGCTCAATGCTTACACAGGTCTGGCCGGTGGCTGGGAGGTACTGGATGGCACAAGTAAGGTGCAGAACTTCGGTTCAGTGGCTGCACCGCTTGGATTGAGCTTGTCGTGGGGACTTGGTAAACGCAATCCGGAAACAAAGGTGGATACCCTGAAATCCGGGAAAATAAAAGTTAAAGTGCGCGAATACGGCAGTTTGGGACTTTTTGTGCCCATCATTGACGTAGGCGCTGTGACGGCCTACCGTTTCAAAGACGATAGCGCTCAAAACCTGCCGGAGCTCACCTGGAGTAATATACTTTCTCCCGGACTTTACCTTACCTACCACCTGCCCCGTAAATGGCCCATTGCATTAGGTGTAGGCGGGCAACTCGGCCCCGGATTGCGAAAAGTAACCGAAAACGGCCTGGAAGTAGACCGCAGTGGCTACCGTTACGGGGCGTTTATTGCAGTGGATATCCCGATTACGTACTTCTATTTGAATAACAGGTTTAAGAAATAGGGTAAGATTGGCGTAACAGTCGAGCGATTTATCTATTTACTGTCGGGGTGACTCCGAAGTCACCCCGACAGTAAATAGGTAAACCGCTCTCTTGTTACACAGTGTATCTCTGGGCCTTGAAACAACAAAGGTTGGACCTCTTGCGAGGTCTTCTTTTCCGCTGTTTGGCGTCCTCGCCAACAGCAACGGCGAAGCGAGGTTTTTATAAAATGAGGGATTAATGTTGGATCTCCTGCGCGGCCTAACTACCAATGAAATAATCTGATTAACCAGTCAAATAACTTTCCAAAACGCACTCAAATAACCTGTTTATCTAAATAGCCCCTTCTACTCTTTGCCTCCTGATTCTTAGTCCGCGTTTATCCCTTACTTTTGACTTATTAGAGTTTGACCTCTTCGAGGTCGGTTGGTTTTAATTCACAACAGCGGCGGCTAAACCCGCCCTGGGCCCCTCAAACACTTCAAACCCCTCAAACCCTTCGAACCCCTCAAACCACTTCAAACCCTCTCATGCACCCACACAAAATACTCACCTGTTTTCTCCTGTTGCTGAGCAGCAATGTATTCTCCCAAAAAAACGCCGCTTTCCCCAAAACCTTTGAAAATATACTCATCGCCAAAGCGGCAAAGGGGGATGCATTTGGACCCTGCGAACCCAGTATTGTGGTGAATCCTAAAAATCCGCAAAATGTGGCAGCTGGCGCTATCCTGGACCATTATTACTGGAGCAACGATGGCGGACGCACCTGGGAAAAAGGGAAAATAACCTCCAAAACCTCCGGCGTGTACGGCGATCCGGTACTGCTGGCTGATTGGAATGGTAATATCTACTATTCCCACCTGAGTAATCCCGATGGTAAAGGCTGGTCAAGCGATAAGTTGCTGGACCGTATTGTGATTCAAAAAAGTACCGACGGCGGCAAGACGTATGATGATGGCTCCTGGTGTGGGCTCAGGCACCCAAAAGACCAGGATAAGCCCTGGCTTTGTGCGGATCCTACATCCGGTGCGCTGGCTTGTACCTGGACAGAATTTGACAAATATAACTCCCGCGATCAGGAAAAAGACCATAGTAGAATTCTCTTCTCCCAGAGTGTGGACGGTGGCAAATCCTGGTCGGAAGCCATTAATATCAGTCAAATGGAGGGCAATTGTCTCGACGATGACGATACCCCTGAGGGCGCTGTGCCGGCCTATGGCCCCAACGGCGAAATCTATGCCGCCTGGAGTTACGACGAAAAAATCTGGTTTGACCGTTCCACCGATGGCGGCAAAACCTGGCTGGATAAAGACATTGTGGCCGCAGAACAACCCGGTGGCTGGAATGTGGAGATATCCGGCCTCAACCGCACTAACGTAATGCCTGTGCTGGTTTGCGACCTGTCTGATAGTCCAAGTCGTGGAACCCTCTACCTGTGTTGGGGCGATCAGCGCAACGGCGAAAATGATACCGATATTTTCCTGGCAAAAAGCACTGACGGCGGCAATACCTGGAGCAAACCCAAACGGGTAAACAACGATCGCAAGGGAAGGCAGCAATTCCTCCCCTGGATGGCCATCGATCAGGTAACCGGGCATTTACACATTGTGTTTTACGACCGCCGGCATTACACCGATGATCGAACTGATGTGTACGTGGCCAGTAGTCTCGACGGCGGCAAAACCTTCAAGAATATGAAAGTGAGCGCCAAGTCTTTCACGCCGGTTACGCAGGTGTTTTTTGGCGATTACAACCATATTTCAGCGCATAATGGGGTAGTGCGGCCCATTTGGACGCGCCTGGATCAGGGGGCACTATCTGTCTGGACGGCTTTGATGGATTATGGGAAACGCTGAAAATGATCTCGCTATTGAGCCTCTCAGCATATCAGGATGTATAGTTGAAGGCATCAGCCTTCAACTATACATCCTGATATGCTGAGAGGCTCAATATAGAAAACCCACTCATGGAAAAAACCCTGCTTTGGGAAGCCTTCGTCGCACTGACCAATGCGGAAGTGCGGGAATTCGGGAAGTTTGTACGTTCCCCGTTTTTCAATGCCCGCAGGCAGCCGGTTTTGTTGTTTGAGTACTTAGATACTTGTCGGAGGGCGGGACAGTTACCTACAGACACTGAAGTGGCGGAGTTGTTGAATAAGGAGGAGGGTGGATTGAAAACGCGGCAGGCCAATTCGGCCTTGCTGGCTTTGCTGGAGCAATACCTGGCCTGGCGAGAATTGGCTCAGGATGCAGGCAAACGAGATATCCGATTATCGGAAGCATACCGGAAGCGCAATTTGCCCAAACATTTCACCATTACACTGCGTGAAGCCAGGCAGCGCCGGGAAAAGCAGGAATGGCGCGACGCCGAGTACTTTCATGAATTGAATTTGCTGGAATGGGAACAGTATCAGTTTGATACCGCCACCCGCCGAACTGAAACCTTCAATCTGCAGGCCAATTCCGACTGGATGGATACGGCCTTTATGGCGCGCAAACTGCGTCTGGGTTGTTTGGCGGCAGCGCACCAAACGGTGTACCGCACTCAATACCGCATGGGGTTGTTGCCCCTGTTGTTGCAATACCTGGAATCCGACTCTGAGGGCCAAAAACTGCTGGAATGGCCAGCGGTGGCCTTGTATTACCATGGCTATTGTTTCCAGACCCGGCCCGAGCAGGCTGAGCAGCATTTTCAGGCCTACCGGAATTTGCTGAGCTTGCATGCGCGACAATTCCCACCTGATGAGCTGCGCACCCTGTTTTTGCTGGCCATCAATTTCGGGATCAAAAAAACCAACGAGCTGCGGGCAGGCTGGCCACAGGCTACACTTGAATTGTACCGTGGCGCCCTGGAACTGGGTTTATTGCTTGAAAATGGTCGGATATCGCGCTTTGCATTCAACAACATCATTGCGGTGGCGCTCAGGGTAGGGGAGCTGGACTGGGTGGAACGTTTCATTCTCGACCACAAACAGTTGCTCGAACGTCAGTGGCGGGAAGTAGCCGCCAGCTTGGGGCTTGCGCGGGTAGCCTATGCACGTAAGGATTACCACACCGCCCTGTTGCATCTGCAGCGCTCCGATTACAAAGACCTGATTAACAACCTTACCGCCAAAACCCTGCAACTGAAAATCTATTACGAAACCGATGAGTTTGAACTGCTGAAGAGTCACCTCGCGAGCATGCGCACGTACATACGCAGGCACACGAGCATTGGTTATCAGCGTACCAATTACAGTAAAATTGTGCAATACACCGGGCAGCTCATGGCCCTGGATTTCCGAAAAGCAGACTTGGTAGCTAAGCTCCGGGAAGCTGTGCAGGCTGAGGAGATCCTGACAGAGAAGGAGTGGTTTTTGGAGCAGACGGGAGGGTTGGGTTTTTACCGCAGAGGCGGAGAGGCGCAGAGGGGGGCATGCCCATGAATATCAAGGATTTATTTTGTAGGCAATCATCTGATTTTAAAAAAATTCAAAAACATTATTTTCCCGTTGTTGGCGTCCTCGCCATAGCCAACAGGCTAGATTTTGATTTGGCCGTAATTTCCCCAAAAATCTCGCTCCACCGTAGCGGAAAAAACGACCGCGAAGCGGTCCAACACGCATAGCCCGGATTAGCAATCCGGGCTATGCGTGTGCAGGTCGCCCAACCACGGAGTGGTTGAACTTAAGGTGTGTGTTTACGCTTTTTAAGTTCAACCACTTCGTGGTTGCTGTGGCTATGGTATGGTCATGTATTCCCTGATTGCCATCAGGGTTACTTAAGTTTGACCGCTTCGCGGTCTTTTGTTCCGTTGTTGGCGCCCTCGCCAACAACCACGGCAGAGCAGAATGAAGCTGCCAAATGCTCATAGAATCAACACAAGAGTGTAAAACATTCAAGAATTGGGCAACGCTACTTAGCAGGTATTTCCTTTCGTATTTTTCCGCCAAAATCTCCTTCATGCACCTGCGTTTACTCCTTCTCTGGCTCCTTTGCTCTGCATTTCAAACCCCGGCGCCCATTGTTTTTCAAACCGAAACCTGTCGCATTGCTCTGGATGCGTCCGGGCGACTAACGGAATGGACAGACCTGGGCAACCAGACCAATTACCTCGCGCAGGAACAAGCCTCCTGGTTGCTGTCGCTGATGATTCGCGACAGTCTGTACCGGCCTGTTGGGGCCCAATACCAGAAGGCCAAAAAGACGCTCACCCTGAGATTCCCGGAAGGACGCACGGCTGAAATCAGGGTGAAAGAACAGGCCAGTCACCTGAGTTTTGAACTCCTGAAAGTATCCAACGATCAGGAAGTGGCGCTGGCGGTGTGGGGGCCATACGGCGTAACGTTGAAAGAAAGCATTGGCGAAACGGTGGGTATTGCCCAAAATGCCACTTTTACTTCCGGTATCCAGGCCTTGAACCCTAAAACGCTGGGGGGGTATCCCTGGAAAGACAATGACCACCTGCCGCAAATGGATGTATTCGAGCAGGATGATTACGAGGATTTACAGGAGGGTAAACGCTGGGTGCTGTACTCCGTTGAGGCTGCCAAACCCACCCGTTTCGGGGCTACCCTGCAGGCATACGTACGCAACCGCCGCGAAGACCGGGTGATTGAAAACTGGGGCCATAAACGATACGTGGCGCCGGCCTTGAACGACGGCGGACTGAAAGGTAGCGCCATTGCCCTGTTTGGGTGCCCAAGCAGCAAAACCCTGGAAACCATCGGCGCTATTGAGCTGGCTGAGGGTTTGCCTCACCCCACCATCAACGGGGAATGGATTAAAACCTCGCCCATTGCCAAGACGTCGTACCTTATCATGGATTTTGACGAATCCAATGTGGATCAATGCCTCGACTATGCTGAACGGGCCGGGATGCACTACCTGTACCACGGCTCGCCGTTCAAAACCTGGGGACATTATGAATTGAGTCCACTGTTTTTTCCCAATGGTAAAGCCGGACTGAAATCCTGTGTGCAAAAAGCAGCAAAACGCGGTATTTACCTTGGCACCCACACACTAAGCAATTTCATCAACACAGAAGACGCCTACGTGAGCCCCGTGCCGGATAAACGCCTGGCCAAAACAGGATCAAGTGCGCTCTCGCAAGCCATTGATGCCACGCAAAAGGATATTCCGGTAGACCAGCCGGATTTCTTCAACCAAATGGACAATAATACCTTGCATGGCGTACAGATCGGGGAGGAGATCATTCGTTACGGACGCGTATCCGAACAGGCGCCCTGGATGTTGCTGGACTGTGAGCGGGGGGCTTTTGGTACCAGGGCCTCGGCGCACGCCAAGGGGGCAACGGCATTTAAACTAACCGATCATGCCTATCAGGTGTTCCTGGGCGATGCGGAGTTGAACAAGGAAATCGCAGAAAACGTAGCCGATTTGTTCAATGAAACCGGCGTTCGGATGCTGGATTTTGACGGACTGGAAGGCGCGCACTCTACCGGCTTGGGGAATTACGGGGAAGCACTTTTTGCGCAGGCCTGGTATGATCGTTTGAATAGCTACCTAAAGAGTCATTTTGTGCTGGGTGCGAGTCGCTCCGGGCATTATTTCTGGCACTTGTATTCCCGCATGAACTGGGGCGAGCCCTGGTATGCGGGTTTCCGGGAGAGTCAGACGGAGTATCGGATGCTCAACCAGAAATATTTCCAGCGCAACCTGATGCCGGGTATGTTGGGCTGGTTCAAGTTTACGGCCGGCACCACTTTGGAGGATATTGAATGGCTGATGACGCGCTCGGCGGCTTATAATGCCGGTTTTTGTCTGGTGATGGACCTTCCTGCGGCTGAAGGCAATGGTATGTGCAATAAACTGCTGGAAACCATACGGTTATGGGAAACTGCCAGGTTGAGTGGTCTGTTCCCTGCAGATGTTTGCGCGCGCATGAAAGACTTGTCTACCGAGTTTCGTCTGGAAAAAGGCGCCGACGGGCAATTATACCTGATCGAGATTTTTTCTCATAAATTCAAACATGTCTCCAAGGTGCGGCAGCCTGGAGAGCCGTTGTTTTCAACTTTTGAGGTAAAGAGTCCGATGCCCCAGGCATTAACGGAACTAATTGTTACCGCCAATGGTGCAGATTTGACGAACCTGAAATGGGAAATTAACCGCAGCAAGCAAATGCGCATGAATGTGACCTTGAAAAAGGGGTATACCTTGAAATACACGGGAGGTCAGGAAGCCAGGGTATACGATGCGCAATGGCATCTGGTGGAGACCATTCCGGTGCCGGATGGGCCGTTGGTGCTTCCGGCAGGTTCTAATACAGTCTTGTTTGATGCAAGGTTTGGGAATCCCGATCCTGGCGTGGAGCCTTTTGCGCAGGTGGAGATCCGGGTGCTGGATTTGGAGCGGAGGTTGTAGGTTCAACAGGTTGTTTCCTACGTATCGTTTTGCCCGCAGATTTACACAGATTGGACCGCAGATTTTCGCAGAGTGCGTTCGGTTTGATATGGTAAAAAATAAAACAGGACTATACGTTTAAATTTTTACCATATCAAACTGAACGCCCTCTGCGAAAATCTGCGGTCCAATCTGTGTAAATCTGCGGGAAACCCACTACGAAGGAAACTCGCTAAAAAGGAAACCCACTACACGGGAAACCAGTCCAGATCTATTTCCCTTTCAAATACTCCTCCACCAACTGCTTATAGTACGGCTTCAGCGCCGGGCTCACAGTACGGAACTGCTCCACCTCAGCGCGGCGTTTTTTGAGGTATTCTTCCAGGGCAGGCGGCATTTTTGGCTGCTGCTGACGAGCAACTTCCGCCTGACGCTGCTCATCCTGCTCGCGTTCGCGTTCTGCTTTTTCGTGCTCCAGGAGTCGGGTGAGAATTTGCTCCTGGCGCTTGAGCATATCGTTGTTCAGCTTTTTGTTTACCAGATCAATTTCGATTTTATTCATTTCGTCCATGATCTCATCCAAGGCCTTGCTGCCTTTGCCTTGCTCCTGTTTTTCTTTTTGCAGTTTGCGCAGAGCATCGCGCAGAGCAGCTTGTTTGGCTGCCAGTTGGGCAAATTCCTTGCTGTTAGACGGTTGTTTACCGCCGCCACCGCCGTTTGGCATTTGGCCATTTTTGTCTTTGCCCTGTTTGTCCATGCGCTCTTTGAGGTCTTTCATGATCTTGTTGAGATCTTCCTGACCCTTGCTGAGTTTATCCTTCGGCTCGCCTTCGCCCTTGCTTTTACCTTTACCTGAGCCTTTACCTTTGCCTGGTTTATCGCAACTTTGACTACCTGGCATGGCAGAAGCCATTTGTTCCTGCATATTCTGCATGGATTCTGCCAATAACAACGCCAGATCATTCAGCGCCTTCATCGTGCGGTGCTGATATTCAGTGGCCGTGGTATTGCGACGCTCCTCCATCTCTTCCAGACTGTTTTTGAGGTTGGTATTCACCTCGGTCACTTTCTCGGTGATTACTGTTTCAATCTGGAACTGACGGGTAGCCAGGGCTTGCAGGCTGTCTTCAACCAGTTTGAAATCGTCTTTGATTTTGTACTGCTGTTGTGCCAGTTCCACAAATCGCGGCGTATTGGGGTTGGTGGTTTCTACCTCTTTCTTGGTTTGTTCCTGTGCGAAAGAAAGTCCTACCAGGTTTTCCAGCAATTGCCGGATAGCCTTTAGGTCTTCTTCCATTTGCTGCATATCGCCACTTTCCTTGTTCTGCTTCATCTTATTGGCCATCTCTTTCATCTTGTTGGCCGCGTTCTTCTGCTTCTTGCCCGCTTTTTTGTTCTGTTTATTGTTCAGTTCCTGTTTAGCGTCTTTCTGCTCCTGCTTGGCGTCGTTCATGTCCTGCTTGTTATCATCAATCTTTTCCGGACGCTTCAGTTCTTCATTCTTTTTCAACAATTCCTCCATTTTCTTATCCAACTCTTCCAGCTTTTCATTGAGTTTCTCCTGCTCTTTGCCAAGCTCTTCGTTGCTTTTTTGTTCTTCTTCGGTTTGTTTGGCCAGTTCTTCCTGCTCTTTGGCCAGTTCTTCCAGTTGTTCAATTTGTTGGTTGAGCATTTGCTCTACCTCCAGTTGTTTGTACAATTCTTCCAGTCGCTCCAGTTCCTTGTTCAACTCCTCATTGCTCATCTGCATATCCTCCATCTTTTCCAGCATTTCATCTTTATTCTGCTCTTCCAGCAATTTTTGGATGTCTTCGAGGAGTTTTTTCATCTCGTCATTCATGGTTTCCTCGAAGAGCTTCTCCATTTGCTCCTCTTTTTGCTGCAATTCTTCGTTCTGCTGGTTGAATTCTTCTCGCTGTTCCTTGTTCTGGTCAAAGGTTTCCTTGGCCTCTTCCAGTTGCTCCTGGAGTTGTTTCTGGCGCTGCATCAACTTCTCCATGTCTTTGCGAGTTTGCCAGTCCATTTCTTTCTTTTGCAGCACCTTATCGCGCAGTTTTTTTAGTTCATCCTGAATCTTCAGGCTTTCCTTCAGCGCTTTTTCCAGGTCTTTTTTGATTTCTTCAGAGTTGTCGGCCTGTTGCTGACGGAATTCATCCAGGGTTGGCATCCGGTAATTCATCAATCCGGTGCGGGCAGTTTTGGCCCCGTTTACGCCGTCGTTGTCGGAAACTTCAAAGTAGTATTGTACCTCATCACCGGGTTCCAGGTTGAGGTTGCGTACATCCCAGGAGTATTCGTACTGGATTTGTTTGCCGGCGCCGCTTGGGGTGATTTTCACCGAATTCATCGGCATCATACCACCTTTTGCCTTTTTGATCTGATAATTGAAAGTCAGGTTGGAAATACCGTAGTCGTCTGATGCATCGCCTGCGAAAAAGGATTGCCGCAGATTGGCGGTATCCTTGAATTCTTCCACACTGATTTGTGGGTGCAGGTCTGGAATAATGGTAATGGTATATGCTACTGAATCGGCGCCCTGCAACAAAGAGTTACTGAGGAACAGTTTGTACGATTCATCCTTCATTACCCGGCGGCGGTACTGGAAGAGCTCATCGTCGAAACGCTTGGCTTCTTCACCGGCCTGCCCGCCGAACCGGAGTTGCAGGTTGTCGGTGTTTTGCGCGTTGAAAACCCAACTGATGTCGGTACCCTGAGGCACAACCAGGTCGCCCACATTAGAAAGCTCTTCGCTGGCGCGACCAATGTAGCCCGGGAATTGCAGTTTGGTATTGAAAGACAGGATATTAGGTTTGCGAATGACGGACAGTACATAATCCCGGCTTTCCACACCTGCGGAGAACAGGTTGAATTTTGTGTCTTTCTGCAGGTTGGTGAATTTGTACGTAAACTCGTTTGCGGCATTTTTTTCGAGTCGGTACTGCACATTGCCCAGAGAGATGAACACCTCATTGGGCAGCGCGGAACCTTCCACTTTTACTTTCAGCACATAATCAGAGAATTGCACCGCCTTCAGAGAATCGGTATTGATCAGAAACTTGAAGGGAGCTGGTTTTTCAAATTTGGTAGTGCTGTTCCAGAGGCGCATGGTGCCTTCCCGAAGAATATTGGGTGCGCCAAGCAACAGGAAAAGGAGCAGCATTACCGGAGGCAGGGCGTAACGCAAGTATTTGCGGTTTTTACCCAGATCAATGGCCGCCTGGAACGGAACCAGCCGGATTTCATCACTTTTCTGATTGATACTGGCATTGATCAGCTCAGCGTAAATGGCATTGTTGCTTTGCTGCTTTAACTGCAGGATATTCAGCAACTTATCTTTAACGTTGGAGAAGTGTTGGCCAATAATCTGAGCGGCTTGTTCGTGGCTGATTACCTTCCCAAGGTGGAAATAATGCATGAGCGGAAGGGCAACCCATTGCCAAACAGTATAGGCGCTCAGGGCTAGGAAGCCCCAGAGCAATCCTGTACGAACTCCGGTACTGAAATAGAGGTAATACTCTGCTACATTCAACAATACGAACAAGCCCAGCACCACGCCAACTGTGTAGAGGGCTCCCCGTAGTAGTTGATTGATGTAGTATTTGCGAATAAAAGCATCGAGCTTTTCAATCAGCAGAGAATAGTTATCGCGTTGCATAGTCCGGATGTTTGTATTTTGGGGTTAGGGTGTTTACCACTAAGTCACGAAGGCACAGAATTCTTACCGTTGTGACTGCCAGTCGAATCGACTGTTACATATTTATTCGTTTTTAAGGGGTATTTAAGGGTTAAAACAGTTCAGTTATCAAACTTTGGTTGTTAAGAAAAGCCTGTTCCCGATCTTAGTGCCCTCTTCCCCAAATTCAAAACAGGGGGCCAAGTTAAACCTGTTTTGGGATAAAAAGTTGGTGAGTGTGATGAATTAACGGAATTATGGACTAAAAGTGTCCCAAAATGGTTGCATATTGTTAATTAACTTTGTTCCTGTAACGGTTAAATTGGTTTAAGAAAAATTGTATTGCTTGTCTGGGGTAGGGCAGGAATTGAAATCGAGAATTGTATTGATGCTTGCAAAGCGGGTTCTCCATATAGCGGCTTTTTGAAATCTGACAGAAATTTTATCAGTGAACCTCATTTTGATGCACTTAACTAACCTAAATATCTTCAAATGCACATGCAAAAACTTCTTACGCTCACTCTCCTGTTTTTGTCAGGATTCATGGTTACTTCTCTTTCTGCCCAACCCGGTAAACTGATTTCACAAGCGAATTATGGTTTTGATACTGGATCCGGGATGGTGTTAATCGGCGATTCTTCTACCGTAGCTTACAACGCCCAGTTGTTGCCCAATGAATATCGGAATTTTAAACTTACTCCAGGCACTGGTATTTGGGAAGAAAAATTCAGAAGTACAGATTACCAGTATGATGCCAATGGCAATTTACTAAGGTTCACGCAGCAAAATGGTAATGACTTGGATGGCTGGGTGAATATCTGGCGAAATTCTTATACTTACGATGCGAACAACCACGAACTTACAGATACATTGGAAAGATGGGAAAGTGGAAACTGGGTACTGAGTTCTTTTTCCGAATCTGTATATGATGCCAACGGGTCACCAATAAGTGTAACTGGTTTAAGCGATCGAAGATTGTACACATACAATGTTGCAGGGTTATTGGAAAAAGAGACATGGCAAAATAATACCTCAGGTAATTGGGAGAATACTGGTCAGATAAGCTACCTTTATTTCCCAAATTCCAATCTTATTCAAACTCAATTATCCAGTTATTGGATTTCAGGAACTTGGAATGCCTGGAATCGTATTCAGTTTCAGTATGATGCCAATGGCAACAATACAGAGGCAGTTACAGAATACGTGGCTCAGAATCAGTGGGTGCCTGAACGCAGAACAACCATGGAATATGATGCCGGGGATAACCTGATATATTGGATTTCCAGCGCCAGGAATGGTGTTAATTGGGTTGATGATACCAGGCAATTCAATACTTACGACCAAAACAATAACTTTACCAGTGCACGCTTGGAGGTGCTCGATAGTACTGGATGGGAAATGTCCACTTTCGGCCGCTTGCATTACGGCGCTTTGTCCGGGATTAATCAGGCTGAGCTGACCAATTTTGAGGTATTCCCCAATCCGGCCACTTCTTCAATTACCTTGCTGGGTGAAAACCTGGAATCTGCCCAAATCCTTGACCGGCAAGGACGGGTGGTAAGTCAGGTTTCACTGAATCAGCATGAGGCAACCCATGTACCGGTTTCACAACTTGCTCCGGGTTTGTATTTTATTCAGGTCAGGGATCAATTAGGGGGCTCGGGGGTAAAACAAGTGATGATTCAGTTTTGATTGCACAAAACGTCTTCCACACTCTAACAACTAAAACTTATGCAAAAATTTCTTACCCTGTCGCTAACCTTTTGCTTCCTCGTTGTACACATGCTTTCAGCCCAACCGGGGAAACTTATTTCACAAGGATTCTACTATTTTGATTCGCAGACTGGGGCGGTAATAAGCGGTGATTCTTTTACCGTAGCCTACAACCCCCAGTTGTTGCCGAATGAATATCGCAATTTTAAACTCGATTTAAGCACTGGTTTTTGGGGAGAAAAATCCAGAAGTACCGATTACCAGTATGATGCCAATGGCAATTTGCTCAGTTTTACGCAGCAAAATGGCAACGACTTGGATGGCTGGGTAAATACCTGGCGTTACAGCTATACTTATAATGGTGATAATCAGGAGCTTACCAGCAAGCAAGAGCAATGGAATGGCACAAGCTGGGGAGGGGAGAGTATCGTTGTTAATACCTATGACGCTAATGGTTTGTTGCTTAGTTCTGAGGGCTCCAGTAGTCGCCAATCTTACGTGTACACAGCGGAAAACTTGCTTGAATCTGTAGTTTCCCAGTACAAGCTTGGAGGAAACTGGGTAAATATCTCCAAAGAGGAATACACCTATCCTGCCAATTCGAGTCTGGTTTCTACCCTTTTGAATTCTTCCTGGGCTGGTGGAGTATGGGAGGTTACTCACCGGGATGTATTCCAATATGATGCAAATGGTAACGAAACGGAAGTTCTAACAGATTTTTTTGTGCAAAATCAGTGGGTGCCGGGCTCTTTACTTGCTATGGAATATGATACGGAAAACAATCTCGTTTACTGGATCGTCAGTAATTGGGAAGGCGCCGATTGGAAGGGAAGTTTACGGCAATTCAATACTTTTGATCAAAATAACCATTTTACCAGTGCACGTTTTGAGGTGTTTGATAGTACCGGTTGGGAAATGAGCTCCTTCGGCCGTTTGCATTATGGCGCTTTGTCCGGGATTAATCAGGCTGAGCTGACCAATTTCGAGATATTCCCCAATCCGGCCTCCTCTTCCGTAACGCTACAGGGTGAAAACCTGGAATCTGCCCAAATCCTTGACCGGCAAGGACGGGTGGTAAGTCAGGTTTCATTGAATCAGCATGAGGTAACCCATGTGCCGGTTTCACAACTTGCTCCGGGGCTGTACTTTATTCAGGTCATGGATCAAACAGGGGGCTCGGGGGCAAAACCTCTGATGATTCAGCGATAAACCCGGCAGGCGACACCACTTTTTAGGGTATTGGTCAACTAATAGCCAATTCCTTCCATGTGCTTGATGGCATAACGCTTTTATTTGTAGCCGGTTAGTATGCACAGGTGGCATACTAACCGGCTGTTTTTTCTCACTAGCCACCTAAAATCGTCGGTTCACCCAACGCTTTTATTCCCCAAAGCGTCACTCCACTCAAACACTCGCACATTCAAACACTCAAACACATGCACAAAACTACCCTAACCCTCGTTTCCCTTTTCTTCCTGAGCCGCGCCATGTATGGCCAGAGCGGCCTTACTACCTTCGATGATTCATACGTTCACGAAATCAGGGTGTATTTTCAGGAACCTAATTTTTGGCAAATTCTATCCAATAATTACTTTTTTGAAAACGATGATGATCCAGCCACAGAAAACCTGTCGCTCAAGGCTGAGGTAATCATTGATGGACAGGAGGTGTCGGAAGTTGGCGTTCGCCAGAAAGGCTTTTTCTCCAATTGGGGAGCAGGCGATGCGCTTAAAAAGCCCTTGAAACTGGATTTCAACGAATTTAACCCGGACGGAGAACACGACAATCTGAAAAGTCTGAATCTCCAGAATGCATTCAAAGATCCATCCTTCATGCGAGATGTACTGAGCTATCGGATACTGCGCGATTTTGGCGTTGCAGCTCCCAGGACAGCCTATGCCAAAGTGTTTTTGAATGATACTTACTGGGGACTGTATGTTATGGTAGAATCTGTGAATAAAACATTCCTAAAAGAGCATTTTGGGGATAATGATGGCAATTTGTACAAAGCCAATTGGACTTCCCTGCAATATCTGGGCGCCAATCAGGAAGCCTATGTGGAAGATTTTGAGCTGAAAACCAACGAACTTGAAAACGACTGGAGCCGTTTGATTAAGTTTTTGAAGGTGGTAAATCAAACGCCTAACATTACTTTTCGGGATTCCCTGTTGAAGTATATGGATATGGAAAGTTATTTCAAAAGCATGGCTGTTGATGTAACCATACAGAATTGGGATTCCCATTTTGACCACGGGCGCAATTTTTACCTGTACGACAACCCTTCCGACGGAAAGTTTCACTGGATTCCCTGGGATTACAACCTGGCTTTTGCCGGCGGATTTGAATATTATGATATTGCGTTGGTAAACCTGAGGAGTCAGCCTGGGTATGATAAAGTATTGCCCAGAAGAGTGTTGTCCAATACCACTTTGCGTGGGGAATACCTGGAAGTAGCTTGCCAGTTGCATCAGGCTACCTTTACGGAAGAGCATTTATTTCCTGTGATCGATGAAACAGAGGTGCTCATTGCGCAGGAGGTTGAAAATGATCCAAACAAGTTTTTTCATCAGCCGGATGTTTTCCATAATTCGCTAAACGATGGTATGACTATTCTTCAAGTTGATTCATTCCATCTGGTAGATTCTGTTTGGAATGGCTCGATGTGGGTAGTGACTGATACAACCTTTATTTTTCAGTATGTTGAAGAATTTGTGGGCTTAAAATCTATGATCAGCGAGCGTCATGTGGAAATTCAGCAGGAATTAACCAATAAATACCAGATTAGCTGCACGGTTGCCACCTCTGATCCGGAAGCATCCTTGTTTTCACTGGAGGTATGGCCCAACCCGGCCACAGATTGGTTGCAGATAAAGGCGGAACAGCCAGGGCTGCGATTTACTATTTTTGATGCCCAGGGCAGGTTGTTGCGCAGGGGCGAACCTCAGGCTACTCAGTTCTCCATACCTGTGGCCAACTTGCCTGAAGGGGTTTATTGGGTGGAATGCAGGAGTGATCAGGGACGTCATATGAAGAAATTTGTTATAAATAGAGCCTGAAAATACGTTAAGTTTTCGGAAAATCGGAGCGGTCCTGCTGTTTATATGGCAGGGCCGCTTTACTTTTGTGGCAATAATTTTTAATCCATCATCTTTGAAATCTCATGACTAGTTTGGCCGTACCTGCATAATCTATCCCACCTGTCTCGCCTTCCCTCTATTCCTGACAGGATTGGTATTCAGGATTTCGCTTGCACTCCAACAATAGTCTGATCAATTAAAAAAAACGGCACTGACTTTGCATTATACTGCAAATCAGATGTTTTTATTGTTTAATCAGTTCTGTATATGCGGAATACTCTAACTTTTTTTTCCCGAAATAATACCCAATGGGTAATCTTGGTCAGCTTTTTCCTGAGCACGCTTTCTGTTGAGGCCCAGGTGAAGCTTTCAAATGGCACGCCTTCTTCCACCCTGGATTTCAGCAATTCTATGCCGATTTCAGTAGGCTCCAATCCCAGTACTGCATTTTCCGGCGCCGGATTTGAACCAAATACGGTTACAGCAGGCCGGTTGAATTCCAATTCTTGGGCTGTAACAGGATGGAGTAACGGCAATCTTGCGTTTGGGGGAACTCAAACAACTGCAAATACTGATTATACCCGTGGATCGTCGGCTGCAGCTGTAACAACAGGAGGAATGTACGCATATACCGGTGCACCACACTCAGCAGCAAATCCAGCCCTGATGATACAGCCAGGTGGAAGTGATTTCGCTCCGGGTACGCTTACACTTCGTATCCAAAATACAGGATCTTCCAATATTACAGATTTGGAAATTTCTTATAATTTATACGTAAGGAATGACCAGGGTCGAAGTAACTCTTTTAATTTTTCTCATTCAGCTGATGATATAAATTATACCCAGATAGCGGCACTGGATTACACTTCTCCAGTCGCCTTGGACGGTAATGGATGGGTGCTGGTTGGTAATAAATCTACCATCATAACAGGTTTAAATGTGGCTCCGGGGGCATTTTATTACATCCGCTGGAATAGTGCTGATGTCGCAGGATCAGGCTCCCGGGATGAATTTGGCCTGGATGATATTATACTCGAAGCAACTTTCGTGTCTTGCGATCTCACCGACGCAGGCCTCACCGATGTGCATTGTGAAAACAACAATGAAACATTTGGCGATCCATCAGACGATTATATCTGGTTCCAGCTTAACCCTGTTGGTACCGACCTTGGCAGTGGTTACGACGTATCTGTGAGCAGCGGTTCTGTGTTGTTGAATGGCAATACAGCACCGGATAACGTACCTTACGGCAGTTCGCAGTTCTTCCGTTTGCAGGCTGGCTCTGCCGGCGGCGGCAATGTTACCATCACCATCACCGACGATGATGATCCCGCTTGTACCATCAGCGTATTGATTGTGGACCCGGGATCATGTTCTGAAGAGCCATGTGTCATTGATGATGCCACAGCAAGCAATATATTTTGTGAGGATAATAATGAAACCCCTGGCAATCCAAACGACGATGATATCCGGTTTACCTTAAATGTGGTTGGTACAGGTATTGGCTCAGGATACAACCTGTCTGTAGATATGGGCACAGTTGTATATAGTGGTTTCGCGCCGGCAAACAATGTTCCCTACAACTCTAACGCTGATTTTAGAATTGTAGACAAAGCCGGAATGGGTAACCGCATTATCACCATCACCGATAATGAAGATCCACTCTGTACTTTTGAAGTAATCATCCAGGACCCGGGATCATGCTCTGTGCCGGTTTGCGATATAGATATTACTAACTTGAATGTAACGCATGAAACCTGCCCGGGCGATAATGATGGTACCATCACGATAACAGCTACCTGTACCAGCTGCGCTAATCTGGAATATTCTCTGAATGGAGTAAACTGGCAGCCAGGGAATTCCTTCTCCGGCCTTGCTCCCAACAACTATACCGTCCGGGTGCGTGATACTGCCGACCCGAACTGTGCCGCTCAGGAAAACACCACCATCAATCCAGGCGATAATGTACCACCGGTATTTGATCAAAACCCTTTGCCGGCTAACCAGACGGTTGATTGTGATGATCCTGTTCCGCCTGCGGCCACTCTTACCGCTACAGATGCTGTAAGTGGTCCTGTACTGGTAAATCTTTCCACTTCAGAAACGCCAGGCACTTGCCCTCAGGAAAAAACCATTACCCGTACCTGGACGGCTGCGGATGCCTGTGGAAACGAGGTGCAACACACACAAATTATCACTATTGTGGACAACGATCCGCCAGTGCTGAACGGCTTGCCAGCTGCATCCCTGAGCATTGAATGTGATCAGCCGCTTCCTGCTGTGCCAACTGTAACAGCTTCTGATTTGTGTGATACCAATGTGCCGGTAACGTTTACTACCAATACAACGCCAGGCATTTGTCCGCAGGAAAAAACCATTACCCGGACCTGGTCTGCAACAGATGATTGTGGTAACAACACGTCATTTACCCAAACTATCACAGTAACAGACAATACACCACCGGTATTCAATCAGAATCCGCTGCCAGCCAATATCACGGTTTCCTGTTCTGATGTTCCTGATCCTGAAACCCTGGATGGTACTGATAATTGTGATCCGGGTATTCCAGTGCCAGTGATTTTCATCAATGAGTTTCACTACGATAATACCGGAGCTGATGCCAATGAGTTTGTTGAAATTGCAGGTACGGCAGGCATCGATCTGTCAAATTATCAAATTATCCTCTACAACGGTACCGGAGGCGCTCCTTACAACACATTGGTGTTAAGCGGAGTGATTGATAATGAAGCTGGCGGTTTTGGCGCTGTTTCATTTGCTTATCCTGTAAATGGTATCCAAAATGGTGCGCCAGACGGTATTGTGCTGGCCACTACAACCGGAATTGTCCTTCAGTTTTTAAGTTATGAAGGGGCATTCGTTGCTGTTGGAGGTGTAGCCAATGGCATGATGTCTACTGATATCGGATTGCTCGAAACAGGCACAGAACCTCTTGGCCTGTCGCTGCAACTCACAGGGGCCGGCCAGGAATACGGCGATTTCAGTTGGGTAGGCCCATTGGCGGCATCTGCTGGCACCCTTAATGCCGGCCAAACCATTAACCCGCTACCAGGTGTTATACCGGCTACTTTCAGCCAAATGATCGTGCCAGGCGATTGTAATGGGGAATCCACTATTACCCGGATGTGGCAATTGTCTGACGCCTGTGGCAACGCCATTACACATACCCAAACCATAACTGTTACGGATACAGAAGGACCATCCTTCTCTCCACCGCCGCTGCCAATGGATATTACCTTGAGCTGCGAGCAACCTGTACCGGCCGCTCCTGTACTCACTGCTGCTGACTTGTGCGATGTGCCGGGTATGCTGAACGAACGGGTTTGGATCAATGAAATTCACTACGACAACACTGGTGGCGACGTTGGTGAGTTTATTGAGGTGGCTGGAACAGCCGGCACTGACCTCTCTACCTACAACCTGGTGTTGTACAATGGCAATGATGGATTGTCCTATAACACACTTGTATTAAATGGCGTCATCCCTAACCTTGCTAATGGTTTTGGTACCCTTTGCTTTAACTATCCGGTGAATGGTATTCAAAATGGTGCACCTGATGGCGTAGCCCTGGTACATAATGTGATGGGTGGCATGGTAGTGCAATTCCTGAGCTATGAAGGGGCATTTGTAGCCGCTAATGGCCCGGCTAATGGCATGATGTCTACGGACATCGGTGTTTCTGAGAACGGAAGCAATGCGGTGGGCACTTCTGTTTACCTCACCGGAAATGGCGATGAATACTCAGATTTCACCTGGGCTGGCCCGCTTGCAGCTACCAATTGTGGTGTAAATACCGGACAAACATTCGTGGCAGCTTCCATGGGGCCTGTGGTTTCGTTCGAGGAAACCCAGGAACCCGGCGCTTGTCCGCAGGAGCGTTTCATCTACCGCACCTGGACTGCCACCGACGATTGTGGTAATGAAACAGTACTTAACCAGACCATTACCATTACGGATGATATTGCGCCAAACGTAGTTTGCCCAGCCAATCTAACCGTCAATCTGGATATTTATGGCAATGGATCATTGTCGCTTAACGATATCAACTTCAGCTACTCAGATAACTGTGCACCCCAAAACCAGTTGGTTGTACTACCATTCCCAACCCAGAATTTTGACTGTGACGATGAAGGAACTGTTCAACAGGTAACCATTTCAGTGCAGGATCCTTGTGGGAATATTGGTACATGCACCATCAATGTAACCATCCCGGCATTCTCCCGTTGCACTCCGGTAGTTCTGATTACTGATCCATGTGTTTGTAAAAACAACGCCACGACCCTTACAAACGGGCAGTTCGGCGAAACGATCAAAATTGAATCTTTGGCAGGTAAAACCTGGACGGTAATTGCCAATACAGGTTTGTATCAGGCCAACAGTCCTGCTCCACCATCTGCGCCGTTACTGATTCCGGTGGGGACAGTTTTGCAGGAAAATCCGGTGCCAAGTGGTGATTACTACCTTAATGGCATTCATGTGGATGCGCTGGGCTATTCTATTACATTCCGCAGCGAACGCGGTGAAATCCTGACCATCGGCAACCTTTGCGAATATCCAAATCCAAACATTACATCAGACCTTTCAGGTCCGTTTTGTCTCTTCTCTGATCCGGTAACCCTCACCGGAACACCGGGAGATGCCAATATCATTAGCCAGGGCTTTACCATTAATGGTGTGCCTGCAACAGTGTTTGATCCCGGACAAGGCGTTGGACAGTACCAGATTGTTTATACCGTAAATGGTGGTACGCCAAAAGCTTTTGGTCCAAACGACCCGGGTTGCATCCAATCGGTTAAGCTGATTGTGAACGTGCTTCCTACTCCATCCAATCTGACCTGCAATAACCTCGTTACAGTAGCGCTGGACGATGCTACCTGCGCTCAGGAACTGCTGCCGGATATGGCACTGGAAGGCACATACAATTGCTTCGATGATTACATTGTAGAGCTGGATGAAACCGTGCCATTTGGCAACGGTCCGTGGCTCCCTCCATTCCTGGATGCCGGTGATATTGGCAAAACCTACCAGTTCCGCGTTACTCACCTGGTTAGTGGCAACAAATGCTGGGGCAGTGTTAAAATAGAAGACAAACTGGCTCCGGTGCTGATTTGTGAAAACTTCTCAGTGCCCTGTAACACGCCAAATCTGACACCGGATTACCTGTTTGCGAACCTGGGCATCTTGGCGGCAACTCCATCTGCTTCTGATTGTCAGAGCTTTACCCTGACTTATATCGATACAGAAATACCGCAAAACTGTGCATCCGGTTTGACTAAGGTCATTACCCGCAAATGGACGGCAAAAGATGCCAGTGGCAATACCTCCACCTGCGAACAAACCATTGGCCTTATTCGCCCAACCCTGGGTGATGTAAGCACTCCTCCGGATTACGATGGCATTGATGAGCCTGGATTTGCCTGCACATCCAGCTATCCAACACCAGAGTGGATCCAAAATCAGGGCCTACAAGGCTTCCCGCTCGTATTCGGCGAGCCGGCTGGATGTAACATCAATTGGGAATACCACGACTTCCGTATTGAAGTGTGCGATGGCACTTATAAAATCCGCCGTGAGTGGACAATTGTTGACTGGTGTATAGGAGATGGATTTATCTTCAATCAGATTATTAAGGTAGAAGATAAACAAGGCCCTGCAATGGTTTGCCCTGCTAATCTCACCGTATCTGTCAATCCATTCCAGTGCTGTGCAAATGTGGATTTGCCTAATATTGTGATAGAAGACGAATGTTCCCGTATCAATAATATCGGTGGCATGGTTACCACCTTCGATCCGGAAACCAATGCCCAAACCGGCATGTTCCTGATTGGCGGAACCTTGCAGGATTTCCCGGGCAATAACTACTGGGATCGTGATACGCTGGCTGCTTTCGGCACTACAACCTGTCTGCCAGTTGGAACCCAAACCGTGATGTATATGGCTCAGGATGATTGTGGTAATTCCACAACCTGTACCTTCCGGTTGACCATCCGCGATTACGTGCCGCCAGTAGCATCCTGCGATCAGACAACCACAGTAGCCATTGGCCCGGATGATCCACTGGATTGTTATGGTCCTGCCGGACCAAACGGTCAGCCAGCAGCCCTTGATGCCTGTGCTTTTGGAGGTGTAACCTGGGTGAAAGCTTCCGCTTTCAATGATGGTTCTTATGACCATTGCAACAACATCAAGTTGACCATTCGCCGGATGGCGCCATATTCTGATTGTATAGAGGGGTTAAATGCCAACCGTGGAACACTTCCCTGTGATGCACAGGTACAGAGTTTCCCAACGGAACGCGATCGGGCCATTACCGAACAGGACTCCATCAAGTTCTACTGTTGTGAGGTAGGTACCACACAAACCATTGTGCTGGCTGCCTATCAGGTGGACCTCAATGGCAACATCATGACCGGTCCGGATGGCTCACCGATTAAAAACGAGTGCATGATCCAGGTGGAAGTGCAGGATAAAATCAAACCTTCTTGTGTGCCACCGGCTAATGTATCTGTTGATTGTGAAAGTTTTGACCCAAGCTTGTGGACTTACGGAAAAGCACAGGTGGCTGATAACTGCTGCCTGGATACCTCCAAGGAATATCAGGGACAATGCGGTTTAACGCATTCAGCCAACTACACCTTGTTTGATACAGTGTGTAACAAGGGTACCATCACCCGTACTTTCCGGGCTTTTGATTGCTATGGTCAAAGCACACAATGCACACAGCGCGTATTTGTGACTTACAATCAGGATTACTACCTGCGTTTCCCACATGATGCCATTGTAACGGCTTGCAACGATTCTGCCCGTTATGATGAACCAAAATTCTTTGGCGAAGACTGTGAATTGCTGGGCTTCTCCTATGAAGACGAAATCTTCACTGTAGTGCCAGACGCCTGCTTTAAGATTGAACGTACCTGGACCATCATCAACTGGTGTACTTACAATCCAAACGGCAACTGTATTGAAGTGCCCAATCCGAATCCAATTCCGGCACTCAACCATTCCAATAACCTGCCGGGACCAACTATTTCAGCCTGTGGCACCTTGCCGCCCTGGAAATCGACGGTCATTAAAATAAATCCAACAGATCCGGTCGCCACTGATTACTGTACGTTCTGGCAAAAAGATGCCAACTGCTACAAATACAAGCAAATCATTAAAGTACTGGACAATCAGGATCCTGTAATAGATCATTGTCCCCAAGACACCACTTATTGTGACATAACAGCCAACGACCATGGCTTGTGGAATAGCATGGATTGGTGGGACAACCAGATACAATCACATGATCTGTGCGAAGGCCCGGTTGATTTAACCATAACGGCCAAGGATCAGTGTTCAGGCCCGAATATTTCGGCACATTTCCTGTTGTTCCTGGATTTGGACAATGATGGCACTATGGAGACGGTTATCAACAGCAATAACCCGCCACCTCCCGGCACGGTGTACTTTGGTAATGCCAATACGCCAAACTTTGGTGGCGGTGTGATTCGCCAGTTCGATAACCGTGGTTTGCCACTGAATCAGAATTACCAATTCTCGGTATTGCACCGTTTCAACACTACAGGAACCAAAAAAATGTTCTCTGTTCGTTGGAATACCCAGCAATTCCCGAATGTATTTACTCCGGTTGAATTCCCTTACGGTACGCACAAAATCAAGTGGTTCATTACAGATGGATGTGGAAACGAATCTGTTTGTGAGTTTAACTTCACTGTGCGGGATTGTAAAGCTCCAACCGTAGTTTGCCTGAATGGTCTGAGCGCCAATATCATGCCTACAGGTATGATCCAGCTTTGGGCTTCCGACTTCCTGCAGTACACTGAAGATAATTGCACTCCTCCAGGTCAATTGAAAATCGCGATCCGCAAATGTGGTGAGGGTACAGGTATTCCAACCAACCCTGATGGTACGCTCCAAACTTCTGTCACCTTCACTTGTGCAGAGCTGGGCACTCAGTGTGTTGAACTTTGGTCAGTAGATGCCAGCGGCAATGCTGATTACTGCGAAACCTACGTGATCGTACAGGATAATCTGGGCGGTTGTTCCACCGATTTCATTAATGTAGCCGGTGAATTACATACAGAAATGTTGGAAGGGGTAGAGGAAGCCATGGTGAAAATTGATGGCGTAAGCTCGTTTACACCGCCATTCTCTTATTTCGACTTGTCGGATGCCAATGGTCATTATGAAATAATGAACAACATTCCATTGGATGCCACTTTCACTATTGCTCCGGAAAAAACAGATAACCCATTGAATGGCGTAACAACTTACGACCTGGTGCTGATTTCTCAGCATATTCTGGGTCTGCAGTTGTTGGATTCGCCATACAAAATGATTGCTGCAGATGCCAATAAGTCGGGCTCTATTACAACCTTCGACATTTTGGAACTGCGTAAGCTGATTCTGGGTATTTACACTGAATTGCCTAATAACGACTCCTGGCGTTTTGTAGACAACAGCTTTGTGTTCCCCAATCCGCAGAATCCGTTTGAATCACCTTTCCCTGAGTCTATTTCTGTGGCCAACGCTTTCTCTAACATGATGCAGGAGCATTTCATGGGTGTGAAGGTGGGTGATGTCAACAATTCAGCCATAGCCAATGCTACTGCGATGGCGGAAGATCGGGTTCAGGGTACTGCAATTTTCGACTTGAGCGACCGTGCTGTAGTAGCTGGTGAGTTGGTGGAAGTTTCCTTCAAGTCGGCTCGGGATCTGGCTGGATTCCAGTTCACCCTGTTGCACAACGGGCTTTCCCTGGAGAACGTGGTGGAAGCGCCAGGTGTGACAGCACAGAATTTCGGACGATTTGCTGGTAAAACCACGGTGTCTGTCGACGGCGCCCAGGGCTTTACCCTGCGTTTCCGGGCAGAAAAAGATGGTAAACTGAGCGACTTACTGCAGATCTCAGGTGAAATCACCCGTGCCGAAGCATATTCATCCGATGCGGCTCTGGCTAAGGCTTCTCGTTTGAATGTTGCGCTGCGCTTTGATGGCAAAACTGTAGCCGGATTGAATTTCGAGCTTTACCAGAACCAACCCAACCCGTTTGTCAATAAAACCATGATTGGCTTTTACCTGCCTGCCCGCACAGACGGCGGTGCCGATGCTACAGAAGCTACGTTGTCGGTAATGGATGAAAGCGGTCGTTTGGTATATCGTCAGAAAGGCACATTCCCTCATGGGCATAATACCATTATGCTGGATCGGGCCTTGCTGAACACAAGCGGAGTGCTGTACTACAAACTGGAAACAGAAGCAGGCAGCGCCACACGCAAAATGATCCAGACGAAGTAAGCCCGACGCGGATAAAGGCCAAGCGGCTTGTTAATACTGAGACTCTCACTCCAAGTGAGAGTCTCAGTATTAACAAGCCGCTTGGCTTTTTAGGCTAAAACACTTTGTCAACAACAGACAAATTTGACCAAAAGTATTGCCATAGATTCGGGTTTAATTACATTTGCTCGCATTTTTCACCAACTATAACATTGCTAAACATGATGAAAAGATTATCCATCCTGGTCTTCATCCTCGCCTGCACCCTGGCTGCTTCTGCTCAGCACCAACGCCGTGTGCTCATTGAGGAGTTTACCAACGCTTCCTGCCCTCCTTGCGCAGCTCAAAACCCTGGCTTTAACGCAGTGGTTGACGCTAATATTCAATTCCTGACGCCAATCAAATACCAAACCAACTGGCCTGGTTTTGACCCAATGAACGTGCAGACCCAATCTGACGTTGGTCCACGCGTTACTTATTACGGTGTAACAGGTGTTCCTAATGGTCGCCAGAATGGTTCTACCGAGGTGTTCCCACTGTCTAACTTTACTCCAGCTGTGATCCAGCAGCAGTACAACAACCTCACTCCGGTAACCATCAACCTGTCTCACACGCTGAGCCCTAACTACGACTCTGTGTATATCACCGTTGCAGTTACCTCTGACGCTGCCTTGACTGGCAACCTGCGTCTGCGTGTAGCAGTAATCGAAGATGAAATCATTTTCGAATCTGCTCCTGGCACCAATGGCGAGAAAGATTTCTATCAAATCATGCGCAAAATGCTGCCTAACCCATCTGGTACTGCTACAGGCGATTTTGCTGCTGGTGAAACCAAAACCTATAGCTTTGCCTGGAAGTTGGCTTATTTCTATGACCTGAACGAAATGAGCGTTGCTGCATGGCTGCAAAACGACGGCACCAAAGAAGTTTACCAATCTCAGCGCTCTGAGCCACTTCCACCAGTGGCCGACCTGGGTATCGTGGTTCCTTCTGAAAACGTGTTTGCCTGCGCTGCCGGCTACTCTCCAAGCTTCACCATCAACAATACCGGCAATGCCAATCTGACCAGCGCTGCTCTGCGCTACCGTCAAGGCACCGGCGCTTGGAAAGACCTGAACTGGACCGGCGACCTGGCTCCAGGCGCATCTGAGACCGTTACCCTGAGTGATATCGTGATCAACACCAACGGTACTGTGAATATTGAAGTTGCTGTTCTCAGCTCTAACCTCGGTATCCAAACCAATCTCGCAGGTGGCAGTTCTATCATCAAAGTAACCGCAAACGTAAACGCTGCTCAGGCACTGCCTTTCACTAACGCATTCCAAAGCGCAGCATTCCCTCCAACCGGCTGGTCTTCTATTAATGTAGGCACCAACGGCTGGAAACTGGCTACTAACGCAGGCGCTGCCAGCACACGTTCTGCTCGTTGTAATTTCTACGACATGGGAGCTGGTCAGACAGCATACCTGTTCACGCCGAAAATCGACCTGAGCACTGCAACCAACGCAACTACCCTGACGTTTGACCACGCTTACGCTCAGTACAATGCTACTTATGTAGATTACCTCCGTGTAGAGATTTCTACCGACTGTGGTCAGACCTGGGAGTCTCTCTTCGAGAAAAGCGGCGCTGATCTCGAAACTGCTCCTCCAACCACCGCTGCGTTTGTTCCAACTGCTGATCAGTGGGCTCCAAACGAAATCGACCTGACTGCATTCAACGGTCAACTTGAAGTTTTGATTCGTTTTGTAGGTGAAAGCGGTTACGGCAACAACGTATTCGTTGATAACGTAAACCTTTCCACCACAGTAGGAACTCAGGCCCTGTCGCTCAACAGCTTCACCCTGGCTCCAAACCCAACCCGCGACTACGCTGAAGTACGCTTCAACCTGGTGAACGCACAAAACGTTGACCTCCGCGTATTCAACGTTGAAGGCGCTCTGGTTCAAACAGAACTGTTGGGTAACCTTGTTTCTGGCGACCACCGTGTGGTACTGAACGCAGCTACACTTCCTTCCGGTAGCTACCGTGTGGTACTGCAAGGCAGCGAAGGCCTCGCTCAAACTCAGTGGGTTGTAGTGAAGTAATTTTCACACATTCACCTGATGCATAACAACATGAGTCATTCCCGAGTGTCGGGGGTGGCTCATGTGCTTTTTATACGTATCTCTTTAGTGGCCCAGGCCGTTTCCGCATGGTAAATCAAGGACCCTGATCCTGGATATGAAACTTGTGAAAATTCCACTCGAAAAACACTTTTATTCTATTTTCTAATTACCTTTGACACAATGAAGCGTGTTTTGATGAGAGCGGTAGTCGCTTGGTAAAGCGATTGCCGCTTTTTTGTTTGTTACCTGATTTATGCGATTGTACATCATTGCCGGCGAGGCTTCCGGCGACCTTCACGGTTCCAATTTATTGAAAGCATTGTATGCCCGGCAGTCTGATCTTGAATGCAGGGTTTGGGGTGGAGACCTGATGCAACACACTGGCGCCACACTGGTAAAACATTACCGGGACCTGGCTTTTATGGGTTTTGTGGAAGTGGTCAAAAACTTGCGCACTATTTTGCGGAATATCGCTTTTTGCAAGCAGGATATTCTGGATTTTGAACCTGATGCGCTGGTGTTGATAGATTATCCCGGATTCAATCTCCGGATTGCAGAATGGGCTAAAGCCCAGGGCATCAGGGTGATTTATTACATCTCCCCGCAGCTTTGGGCATGGCATGCCTCGCGTGCTAAAGCCATTAAAAGGGATGTGGATAAATTATTGGTGATTCTGCCCTTTGAAAAAGCCTTTTTCCAGGGATATGGTATTGATGCGGAATTTGTGGGTCACCCCTTGCTGGATGCCATCAAAGACCTGCCCACTCCGGCCTTTGGAAGCGATAACAGGCCTACAATTGCCCTGCTTCCGGGAAGCCGTAAACAGGAGGTGAGCAGAATATTGCCGGTTATGCTCGAAACCACCCGGGCATTCCCGGGCTATCGATTTGTTGTAGCTGGCGCATCCAGTTTGCCGAAAGGTTATTATCATGAATATCTGAAAGACTTCCCTTCAGTGGCACTGGAAAAAGGAAATACCTATGGAATCCTCCAAGGTGCTGTGGCTGCTCTGGTTAAATCAGGTACTTCTACTCTGGAAACTGCCCTGCTCAATGTGCCTCAGGTAGTTTGTTATGCAGGCAATCCAATATCCTACCAGATTGCGAAACGTCTGGTAAAGGTGAAATACATCTCTTTGGTAAATCTAATTGTAGACCGGCCACTGGTAAAAGAGTTGATCCAGCACGACCTTACTCCTGAAAACGCTACTGCAGCGTTGAAAGATATTTTAGAGCCGGAAAGAATGGCCGAAATCAAAACAGGGTACGCTGAATTGCGACATCGTTTAGGAGATGGCGGGGCGTCTGAGAGGGCGGCAATGGCGATATTGACAATGGTCCGTTCATGAATTTCTTGCCCAAATTCCCATGCATTCAATTTTGCGAAAGCATGGAAATTTGGACAAGATTCATGGGCGCCGGAAATTATTTCTGCACCACAAATTTCTTGGTTAACGTGCCGTTAGCGGTAGCAATACGTGCCAGGTATGTACCTGAGCTCAGTTGCGGCAAACGATACTGAATGGTTTCCATGGTAAGACCCTTGCGGTCTTCTACATGGATTACCCGGCCGCTGATATCGGCAATGGTAATGGTAGCGTCTGTTGGCTCAGCGAATTCAATGCCCAGTTGTACGGTTTCACGCACCGGATTGGGGAATACATTGATGGTGTTCTCCGGCAACATAGTTTCGTCGGTGGTAGAAATCAGGCTGATGTACAAACGCAGCACGGCGTTTACATCGCCACCGAAGCCGAATGGATTCCAGTCAGTGTTGAACACAAAAGTTGACGGGAAAAAATAGTAAACATCATCATTGAACGCATGAAACGCGCTGGCGCTTGCATTGGCATACTCAATAGCCAGCAGGTACCGGGTTTCAGGCTCCAAAACAACACCCGCAAGGCCGGTATTCAAATCGGAAAGGTCAACACGCTGCAATTCGTATCCTTGTAGCGTATCAGGCGCTTCATAGTTGGCCACACCCAGCCATTCCAGGCTTGGGGTCAGGAATCCTGAGCCATCAAAATTGGAAAAATCAGGTGCAACATCGCTGCTAACCTTGAAAAGGTAAAGAGCTGCTTCTACTTCTCCCACTGCAATGTCGTCCTCATTGGTGGTGAAGGCAAACTCTGCCTGGGTGGCTTTGTACTTGTCGAACTCGCCGGCGCCCATGGAATACAGGTTAGCAACGGCCCAGTCACCTCCGGCGCTTGGGCGGTATCCCTGTTCCGGACCGTCTTCTTTGGCAAAGACGTTATTGCTTACTACAAATGGACTCTCTTGTTGGTTGTCTACCGGACGCTGATCAAGTGAATCAGCAGTCAGGGTATAGCCAATGAGGTATGCGCCATTGGGAAGAGCCGGCGTATACAGATCAGGGAAAGTAAATGCGCTGTCCTGAACTCCTGCAGCCAATTCCGGAATGGTGATGGTTTGAGTGTGCAGCGTAGCGCCACCGTCTTCTTTTACATAAGCTGTTACCACAATGTTTGTTTGTGCGTTCAAACCATTGTTATCCAGATTCACCTCGAAGGCGAATACATCGCTAGCTATCTGGGACTCAGGCTGTGCAAAACTGGATGCCGGGTAGAAAAAGGCATCAATAGCCAAATCGTTGCGCGGAGATGGGTTTTCACCATATACTTCTACGTCGTCTACGCTCCACATATATTCCCAGTTGCCGGTCCATTGCCATTGCAGGTAAACAGTGCCGGCGTTGGCCGCAGTGGCTGAAATATCAATAATAGGAATTTCCGGATTTTGAGACCAGCGAACAGTGGTGGTCAGTCCATTGAACACCGGATAGTCGGTCCAGGTAGTGCCATTGGTGCTTACGCGAAGAATGGCATTAGCGTCTGCATCAAATTCATATACGCCAATGTGGGTTTGGAAGGTTACAAACACCTCGTTTTTACCCGCACAGTTAATAGGAGCAGTGGTCAATCGGGAAATGTGTTCGGTTGGAAGACCACCCGGATCGTCGGAATCCATTACCATGAAACCCGTGGAAGCTGTTGTAGCATTAAATGGCTGCTGACCATTCAGGGCATCGTCCCAAGGCTGTGAACAGCCTGGATCATTGTCGCCCAGAATTGGATCCGCGCACCAGGTCCAAAGGACGCCCTGATTAGAGCCATCCGTGGTAGTCCAACCTGATGGCAAACCATTGGTGAAGTTTTCTGACCAGAAAGGGACAGGCAATTGCGCTTGTAGAGCTCCGGACAGCAGAATAGCAGCCAGAAAAAACACTTTTTTGAGTAAGGATTGTTGCATGAGAAACATGATTTTATGAAAAAAAGCAGGATACCTGTGTTGGGCATCGTCTGCACACACAAATATCCTGCTTTTTTGTCTTATGCTGAATAAAACCAGTAGGGTTGGCTAATCAGCGTCAGCAATTTTTTATTGCATGATGATTTTTCCGCTTACTGATCCACGCTGGCTGAGCAAGGTGAATGCATAGGCGCCATGTGGCAAATCGCCACGCTCCACTACCACTGATTCTCCCCGAATATCCTGGTAGCTGCGCACAACCTGCCCCAACATATCGGTAAGCTGGAATTGCATTGCCTCAGCTGCCGGGTTTTCAAAGTAAATGGTGCTGCTTTCCTGCATCGGGTTCGGTTGCACAAAAACCGCAAACGCCGTTGCAGGCTCTTTGGCGCCAACCATGTTGGTAGGAACACAGGCAGGAGTGCCAATTACTGCGTTGCTCTTATGGTACTTTTGGTTCACCACCGCCGTTATTCCGGAAATACATACCTCTGATTGGTTGATGTTGGCGTATTTGATTCTGACGAATGTATTGGGGGTTACATTTTTTGGGATGTAACTCTCATCCGGAGCAAGCGCCAGGATTTTACCTGTAACGGGATTGAATTGAGGTGTTGCCTGGTAACTACCAATGGTGTTTTCCACAGATTCAATCACCAGCCCGTCTACTGTAAATTCGTAGCCCATCACGCCGCTGCTTGGGTTAACTATTTCAATATCAAAGGTTTTGTCAACAGTGTCCAACACACCAGCAAGAAGCGTAACCATGTCCTGACTATTATAGATGCCACTCGGGAACTGGCATGGGAAACGCTGAATCCAGTATTGAATGCTGTCTGCATGTAAGGCACATTCCTGGAGCAAACCAGCGTCCATAACGTCAATTTTACCGTCTTCATAAAGGTCGTTGCAAGGTGAGGCATCAATGGCAGGGTTAAGCGCATCTGCCAGGTAGCTGTTTACGTCAATCATGCTTTGCAAGGTATCCTGATTCAGGTCGCCGTGCAAAGCAGGTCCATTGCATACTCCGTTGCAATCCGGTTCTGCACTGCCAAATACTACCCCTGTGCAATCTGTGTAGGATTTGCAGGAATCCTGGTTGAAAATAACCTCCGGGGTGGCGCCATCATAAAACAAGCTAAAACATGCTTGTGCCCAGTTGTTATCATAGGTTTTTTCCACCCTGCCCAGTTTGTCGGGCCGTTGATTCCAGTTAACACGGGCAACCAAAATATAATCGTCTGCCGGAATATCGGTGATGTCTACCCACTGACACAGAGTGTTAGCCGCATCATAAACATCGCTGCAACCGGCAGTAATACCCATATTGGTGCATTTGTATTTGGCGGTAATGCCCAGCGGACACTCGGCATCTAGTACACAGAAGCCGTTTTTTGAACCGATTGGTATACGTTTGCCGGCAGAATTATACAATACATATTCAGCATAACCCAGGTAGTGGTAGTGACCATGACAGGGGTCGTAGATGAAATGGTTTGAGGGATCGTTCGGGTCTGTTGGTTTGGGACCAACATAATAATCGGCATTGCCAATGTTGCTGATCCGGGTGTCGAATTTGATAACATGCCGGTTCCCGAATCCGCGCAAACATCCTTCAGAAACGTAACAGGCATCATCACTTTGTTGATCACCCAGGTACATGGAGCTGATCAATAGATTCTGATCTATGGTGATATCCGGAGCGTTAGGGCAAAGTGGGTCGCCATTGTATAAACAATTGCCACTGCTTATGGTAGCCAGCGGCTCGTAATTGCAGGCAATGGGGTCCATACACCCCACTATCGGCCCCTGGAAGGTAACGGTGAATGGTAAGGGATCAGGACTACATCCGGCAACCGCATATCTGATCCTGATGAGGTAAGTTTCACCGCCTGCCATAAATACAGAGGCCAGCGCGGAGCTGTCGGGGCAGCCGCTTTCGGAATAAAAAACAGCGCCCATCACGTTTTCAGAAATAATGATGCCATTGCACTGGTTATATCCCCAAACTTTTGCCCGGCATGGCGCTCCACAAGTGGAAATAACGTAAATGCCTGTGTCAGCAGGTGTGAATTCGTACCAGGTTTCATCGCCATCCGGGGTTTGGAAACTGCCTAGAGTTAATGGGAGTGGTGAATTACAATTAGTACCTGGAGGACAACCAAAATCTGTACGTTGGAAATATCCATAGTATCCAATGCTCTCCCGAATAAGTTCGCCATTAATGTAGAATCGATACCAGCCGTCAGGGAAAAAACCATCCCCTTGGTCATCCAAAAATTCTAACACCTTGCAATCGCCTCTAGGGATACAAGCTTCAAAAATGTGCAAACTATCTGCCAAAAGTATGCCTGAGGCATATATCAAATTGGGGTTGCTTTTTTCGTAAATTTTCCAACTCGCCTCCTCAAAAGCATAGTCCGGGTTGACCTCAATCCTGATTGAATCGTAATCTGCCGGGCATTGGGCACGTAATGTATTGGTTGAGTAGAGTAAGTAGCCAAGAAGAACCAAAAAGGTAAAGAATCTCATATCTGTTTTGAAAAAAAAGTTAGGGAAAACGGCCAGCCAAGTTACAGGGTTTGCGGTATGCGCGCGTCGGATTTGTGTTGGTAAAATGCGGTTTCGTCGCGTTTCGGCAATGGATACGCCAATCGAAAGGATCGCTGCATGACAGGTGTGTCTAATTTGTAAATAATATTTCATTTGGCGCAACAATTTTCCAACGGATTAAAGATGTTTGTGCGCTGGAATAACAGATAAAATCTTGTGTTTGCGAAAACACATACCTTACACCCGCTCTAACAATTAAAAACCCAATTATGCGCTCGGATATCGAAATCGCACAGGCCGCAACCCCAAAACGAATCATTCCACTGGCAGCCGAAAAACTCGGCATCCCTGATGAAGTACTGGAACCCTATGGTCATTACAAAGCTAAAGTTGACCTGGCTTATCTGGATAGTCTGCCTGACAATCCAAACAGCAAACTCATTCTGGTAACCGCTATCAGCCCAACACCGGCAGGTGAAGGTAAAACCACCACCAGCGTTGGTTTGGGCGATGGTTTGAGCCGTATTGGTAAAAAAACCATGATCTGTCTGCGCGAGCCCAGCCTTGGTCCCGTATTCGGGATGAAAGGCGGCGCTGCCGGTGGAGGTTATGCACAGGTAATCCCTATGGAGGATATTAACCTGCATTTTACAGGCGATTTCAACGCTATCGCCCTGGCCAATAATCTCCTGGCAGCTTTGGTAGACAATCATATTCACCAGGGAAATACCCTGGGAATAGACGTACGCCGGGTAACCTGGAAAAGGGTGGTGGATATGAACGACCGTGCTCTCCGGCAAACGGTGGTAGCCCTGGGCGGCATTTCCAATGGTTATCCCCGCGAAGATGGCTTCGATATCGTGGTAGCCTCTGAAGTGATGGCTATTTTCTGCCTGGCTACCTCACTTTCCGATTTGAAGGAACGTCTGGGTAATATTGTTGTGGGCTATACCCATGATCGGAAGGCCGTTCGCGCCCGCGATCTCAACGCACACGGGGCAATGGCTGTACTGCTTAAAGATGCCATTAAACCAAACTTGGTCCAAACGCTGGAGCATACGCCCGCATTCATTCATGGAGGCCCGTTTGCCAATATTGCCCACGGTTGCAATTCTGTAACGGCTACTAAAAACGCCCTTAAACTGGCAGATTATGTGGTTGCAGAAGCTGGTTTTGGCGCCGATTTGGGTGCAGAAAAATTTATTGATATCAAATGTCGCAAGGCTGGACTCAAGCCAGATGCGGTGGTTTTGGTGGCCACTCTGCGTGCATTGAAATACCATGGTGGCGTTGATCTTGCCGAGCTGAATCAGGAAAACCTGGGCGCTTTGGAAGGCGGTTTTGCCAATCTGGAACGTCACGTGCGCAACGTACGCGAACATTATGGACTGCCTTGTGTGGTGGCCATCAACAACTTCACCTTCGATACCGAGGCGGAGATCAAACTGCTGGAAGAAAAACTGGCGCCTTATGGCGTGCCGGTGGTGGTATCGCGCCACTGGGCTGAAGGCAGTAAGGGCTCTGAAAATCTGGCCAAAAAAGTGGTGGAAGTGATTGAAGGTGGAGAAAACAACTTTAAGTTTGTGTACAACGATGATCAGCCTTTGTGGGATAAAATGAAGGCAATTGCCACTAAAATATACGGGGCATCAGATATCATTGCAGATTCTGATGTGCGTTCCAGAATTAAAAAATTGCAGGAAGAATACGGCCATTACCCGGTTTGTGTGGCCAAAACACAGTACTCATTCTCCACCGATCCCAAACTCAAAGGCGCACCATCCAATCATGTGGTTCAAATCCGGGAGGTACGACTGGCTGCCGGCGCTGAGTTTATAGTCATGATCTGTGGCGATATCATGACCATGCCAGGATTGCCTAAAGTGCCATCCGCAGAGAAAATCGATATTGACGAAAACGGAAAGGTAGTGGGGCTGTTTTAATGGCCAATATCCAATATCCAATATCCAATATCCAATATCCAATGACCAATGTCCAAGTGGTTCGCCTGTTGGGCGTCAGCACATTGGTTTAAATTAAACACGCCTGCCGGGTTGTCTACCTGGCAGGCGTGTGATTTACATCCCAATTGTTTTGGTAACAATAAAACGATTGAAAATAAACACGCCTGCCAGGTTGTTTGCCTGGCAGGCGTGTGATATTAAACCAATGTGCTAACGCCAAACAGGCGACCTACTTGGACATTGGTCATTGGATATTGGACATTGGATATTCGCTCACGCTTTCCAGCCGGTAGGCACCGCCAATACTGGAATATGTGAGTGGTTGACGGTATCTTCAGTGATGCTGCCAAAGAGCCAGTGAGACAATCCCTGACGCTGGTGTGTGGCCATTACAATCAGGTCTGCATTGCACATGTCTGCAGCAACCAGAATGGCATTATCTTCGAAAAGTGTACCTGAGGTGATGATCACATCAGTTTTCTTCAGTCCTGCAGCTTCTGCGAAACGATTTTTCAATGCTTCGGCAGAGCCATCGGTAGCCAGGCCGGAAGGATTGTTGAGGTACAATACCTTTACCTGAAAGTCATAGGCTTTGTCCAAGCCTGCCAAGGTTCTGAATGCGCCGGCCTGATCGTTTTTCAGGGTAGATGGCATCAGCACCATTTTGGGGCTGAACTCCTTCACCTGTTCCGGAACGGCCAGTACCGGACAAGGGGCTGTGCGAATCACTTTTTCTGTGTTGGAACCAACTACAAATTCAGTCATACCTGAAGCTCCTTTCGTGCCCATAACTACCAGATCAACATCGTCTTCATTGGCTACATTCCGAACACTGCTGTGCAGGTAACCTTCCTCCACGCGGATGGAAACATCCAAACGGTTGAATCCGGGTTGGCTGATCAAATCCATTTTGATTCTTTCCAGTTCTGATCCAGCTGCTTCATCGTATTGGCCGTCTTCGGCGGCAAATCCGCTTGCGCTGGCATACTCTGCAAATGGCGCAGAGTAAATGGAAGCCAGATTAACGTGCAGGATTTCCAGTTTGGCCTGGAATTGTGCGGCGATTTGGGCTGCAACCTGCAAGGCATTTTTGGAATTATTGGAGAAGTCGATCGGGACGAGTATTTTTTTCATGATTGTCGCTTTTTTTGTTTGCCGGTACAAAAGTCAATCACAAAATTTCCCGTGGAAATGATTCAGGTCACTTCACGCATTGATTTACAGCCGAACTACCAAATAAAAATCGCGCCTCAGCACCCGAAGGCAATGAGGCGCGATTAATATGGCTAAACTCCCGGTTTAGTAACGGTAGTATTCCGGTTTGAATGGGCCTTCCACCTGAACTCCGATGTAATCGGCCTGGTGTTGAGCCAGTTCTTCCAGTTCTACGCCAATTTTGCTCAGGTGCAAACGAGCTACTTTTTCGTCGAGGTGCTTAGGCAGCATGTACACCTTGTTGTCGTAGTTTTTACCGTTTTGCCAAAGCTCCAACTGTGCCAGTACCTGGTTGGTGAAGGAGTTTGACATTACGAAAGATGGGTGACCGGTTGCACAGCCAAGGTTTACCAAACGACCTTCCGCCAACACCAGGATGTCTTTGCCATCAATATTGTAGAGATCTACCTGTGGTTTGATGGTTACTTTGGTTTGGCCATAATTTTTGTTCAACCAGGCCATGTCGATTTCATTGTCGAAGTGACCAATGTTGCACACGATGGTTTTATCGTTCATCATGCGGAAATGTTTTTCCTGCACGATATCGCAGTTGCCGGTGGCTGTTACTACGATGTTGGCGCGAGGAATGGCATTTTCCATACGTTTAACCTCAAAACCGTCCATTGCAGCCTGCAGGGCGCAGATAGGATCGATCTCGGTCACGATCACGCGCGCGCCGGCGCCACGCAGAGAAGCCGCAGAACCTTTACCTACGTCGCCGTAACCGGCAACCACAGCAACTTTGCCAGCCATCATGATATCGGTAGCGCGACGGATAGCATCCACCAGGCTCTCTTTGCAACCGTATTTATTGTCAAATTTAGACTTGGTAACGGAGTCGTTAATGTTGATAGCAGGCAGTGGAAGGGTTCCTTTAGCCATGCGCTCGTACAAACGGTGCACACCGGTGGTGGTTTCTTCAGAAATGCCCCCAATGCCAGTCACCAACTCCGGATATTGATCCAACACCATATTGGTGAGGTCGCCGCCGTCGTCAAGGATCATATTGAGTGGTTTGCCATCTTTGAAGGCAAACAAAGTTTGCTCAATACACCAGTCGAACTCCTCAGCGTTCATGCCTTTCCAGGCATAAACAGGGATTCCAGCTGCTGCAATGGCAGCAGCTGCATGGTCCTGGGTAGAAAAAATATTGCAGGAAGACCAGGTTACTTCAGCGCCCAGTTCTACCAGCGTTTCAATCAATACGGCTGTTTGAATGGTCATGTGCAGGCAACCGGCAATACGGGCGCCTTGCAGGGGTTTGCTTGCGCCAAATTCTTCGCGCAATGCCATGAGACCAGGCATTTCTGCTTCTGCCAGTTGGATCTCTTTTCGGCCCCAGTCTGCCAAAGCTATGTCTTTAACTTTGTAGGCTGGGCGGGATTCGGTAGCTACCATATATAGTGAGTGAGTGAGTGAATGTGTGAGTGAGTGAGTGAGTGAGTGAGTGAGTGAGTGAGTGGGTGATTGAGTGGGGTTTTATTTGGTTGTGGGTTTGGTTTTGGGCTATTTGCCAAACAACGTTTGGTGGGGTGTATTGTTTTGAGCCGCAAAGGTACAGCTTTATGTGCTCAAGAATCAAGTGTCGGTTATTAGACTTTAACAGTAGGTCAATTACTTGCCGGCAGTCCAGGTATTGTCATCCCGGTTGACATCCGGAATGGTAGTTTTGCCCAGGGTAGCAGATTGTACCATTTTACCTGCCGGACAGTTGATCCTATAGTTTTGTTTGCCGTCTTTCCAGATAGCTGCGGTGTGGTGGAAGGTCTGTTTGCTGCCATCATTATAGGTTACTTCCAGGTGTAATGGCACCGGAATGTTCCCTTTTCTGGATATTTGAATGACCTGATTATTGCCTTCATCCTTTTTTACCACTCCATCTATACCCAGATCCGGATATCCCCAGTCAAAGAACCAGGGTTTCCAGAACCAATCCAGGTTTTGTCCGGAGGCCTGATTCCAGGTTTGGAAAAAATCGAAAGGCGCAGGGTGTTTGCCTTGCCAACGATTCATGTATTCCGTCATGCAGGTATGGAAGGTTTCATAACCCAGCAAATCAAGTAACGTGAAATAAGCCTGCGATGGGCGCTGGTAAGAGGCATTGCGGTATGCCGTGCTGAGGTTGCGCGATTTAACCATAGGCGGTACATCATTTTCTGTTCCCGCAATGGCGGAATAATCCCGAACTCCGCCTTCGGTATGGTTGGAAAGCGAGTCAGACAACAGGTAGTCGAAAAATGCGGCCCAGCCTTCATCCATCCAGGCATGGTCCTGTTCATTTATCCCCATCATGAAAGGGAAGTAAGTATGGCTGATTTCGTGCAGCGTGAGGCCCATCGGCGAGCGCGGGGCAGTACTGGCATCGTTGCACATCATCGGGAACTCCATACCATCATCTCCATTAAACACAGTCATGACAGGGTAGGGGAACGGATATCCAGGGAGCCAGGTGCTCATCATCCGAATACCATCGGCGGCAATTTTAGTTACCTGCGGGTAATCCGTGGATGAAGACTTATATGCTGCGCCAACAAAGGTGCGCCGTGCCGTTTTATCATCTACCACCACAGAGGTTGCATCCCAGTTGTAATGATCGCTCGTGCCAAAGGCAAAATCAGGTACATTGGTTGCAACAAAATGGAAGGTGTTGGGCATTTGTTTATTAAAAACGCCTCCTTTTTTCAATTCTGCTTCTGAAAAAACAGCTATGACCTCACTTGCCGTATGGGCTTTGTTCCAACGCTCATAATAAGGCGGAGCCAAAATGTCACGGGCATTTTGCCATTCTCCAGTTGCCCAAACCTGAAATCCTGCCGGCATGGTGATTTTTACATCATAATCAGCAAAGTCATGATAAAACTCCTGTTGCCCGGTATATGGGTGACTCGCCCATCCATTTAAATCGTCGTAAACAGCAATCTGCGGGTACCAGTATGGCACAAAAAAGGAAGAACTGTCGCAGGTACATTCCCTGGCGGCAGGGCCGGCAGGCAAAGTGTAAGACCATTTTATCTGAAAGGTGGCACTGGATTTAGGCGCCAGGGGCGAATCTTTGATGGAAACATCAAGGAAGGTAGCATTGCGGTTCTGATTTTTGGTTTCTACCTCCTTGCCATTCAACCGAATACTTTCAATACGAGTCCCTTCTTCACTCACATCAGAAGGTGTTACATCGAAAGCGCGCTGAACTCCTTTCCGGTAACGGTCGTGCTGTAGTTTGAACCTGATCGTTTTCAGGGTGTCCGGGCTATTGTTGGTGTATACAACAGATTCTTCTCCGGAAAGAAGTCGTGTTTTAGGTTCAATGCCGGCTTTAATGGTGTAGGTAGCGCGGTTTTGCCAATAATTTGGGCCGGGTTTGCCATCCCAGCTTCTGGTGCCGCGTTCGTATGGTTTTAGGTAGTTTCTGGGAACAAAAAGTGTGGTTTGAGCCAGGAGGCTGCCAGTAAACAACAGGCAGGCAAAAAGTGCTGAAATTCGAAGCATAACAGGTCGTTTTTGAAAATATCGAAGCGAAAGAACGGGATATTTTTACTTTTTGTTCAAAGGAGAATATTTGGCGGAAGGTGATAAAAAGATTAAAAAGTGCTACTGGAAGACAAAAGCCTAAGCTGAGTCCATACAATATTTTATGATACAAACGTTTGTATGCCCGTTGTCCTGAATTTATTCCGAAAAACCTGTAAAATATTCTTTCGTTATTTGAAATCAAAAAAATACATTTGCCCCACGAATTTTCGCAAAAGGTTAATCCATCCCAATTGGAACAGTCTCTTTGATATCTCTGCAACATCCAAACTGACAGCCACTACAAATTCAAACTGTTCAAATTTTTTAAACCTTTTTTTCATGTTCCAAAAATTCTTACTGTCCCTAACGGTCTTGCTGCTGTGTGTCATGACCGCTTCAGCACAGCATCGCAATTGTGCTGCAGAAGAAGTACTGCAACAGCAACTCCTCAATAATCCGGCAATGCGCCAGGAGATTGAGCGCATTGAAGAACACGCAAGAAAATTTGCCGAAATGTCAAATGATCGTGCTGTTGTGACTATTCCCGTGGTAGTTCACGTGGTTTGGTACAACAACACCCAGAACATTTCTGACGCAGAAATTCAATCACAAATTGATGTGTTGAATGCCGACTTCCGTCGCACCAACGCCGACGCCAACAACACGCCTGCCGCTTTCCAGGGTGTTGCTGCCGACTGTGAAATCAATTTCTGTATGGCTACGCAGGATCCAAGTGGTAACGCTACCAATGGTATTCAGCGTCGCCAAACTACTGTAAATGGTTTCAGCACCAACGACAATGTGAAATTCTTCAGTACAGGTGGTTTGGATGCATGGGATCGCAACAAGTACCTCAATATCTGGGTCTGCAACCTTTCTGGCGGTCTGCTGGGCTATGCTCAGTTCCCCGGAGGTCCGGCCAATACCGATGGTGTGGTATGCGACTATGCGTACTTCGGTACCATCAATTCCACTCCTCCATTCAATAAAGGCCGTACTGCTACCCACGAGGTTGGTCACTGGCTGAATTGCTACCACATTTGGGGTGACGATGGTGTTTCTTGCAACGGTACCGACAACGTAGGTGATACACCTAACCAGGCCGATGAAAACTATGGCTGCCCAACATTCCCTCAGATTAGCTGTAGCAATGGTCCAAACGGCGACATGTTCATGAACTACATGGACTATACCGATGATGCCTGCATGAACTTGTTTACTGCTGGTCAGAAAACCCGTATGCAATCACTGTTTTCTGCGGGCGGCGCGCGCGAAGCTTTGGCCAGCTCCCCCGGCTGTCAGCCACCGAACAATAACAACTGTAATGCACCTACCGGCCTGAATGCCACCAACATAACGCAAACAAGTGCTACCTGTAACTGGGCAGCTGTAACTGGTGCAACAACCTATACCCTGGAATGGAAGAAAAATTCTGATCCAAACTGGACTGTTGTAGCTGGTATCAATGGTACTTCTCACAACCTGAACGGATTGGTAGCAGGCACCCTGTATGATTTCCGTGTGAAAGCCGATTGCAATGGCAACCCAAGCAATTACTCTTCTACGGCGCAATTTACTACAGCCTCTAACTGCTCTGACCAGTATGAGCCGAACAACACCAATGGTACGGCCAAAGACGTTCCAATCAATACGGCTTTTACCGCACAAATTGCCAGTGCAACGGATAAAGACTACTACAGATTTGGAAACACCAGCAGCCAAAAAAATATCAAAGTTGAGTTGACTACTCTGCCTTTGGATTATGATCTGAAGCTCTACCGTGGTACCACATTGGTGGGTACTTCTGAAAATGGCGGTACTCAGGACGAACTGATCATTTTGAACAACGCCACTGTATCTACCAACTACAAAGCCTATGTGTACGGCTACAACGGCGCCTGGAGCAATACTCAATGCTACACATTTAAAGCCAGCAGAAGGTCGACCGCATGGCGTACCGATGGTTCCGATGTGGATGATCTGGGTGAAGAAATTCCGGTTGAGGTAGTGTTCGAAAACGCGGGCTTTGGCCTGTTCCCTAACCCTGCTACGGATCAGGTAATAGTAGATGTTCCAATGGAACGCGAAGGCAACGTTAGCGTAGCGATCCTGGATCCTTCCGGTAAAGTAGCCCTCTCTCAGCAAAAAACGCTGGACAAAGGTGAAAGCCAGTTCACCTTCCAACTGTCAAACCTGCCTAATGGTGTGTACTTCGTACAAGTACGCAACGGCGAGTTGGCGCATACCCGCAAACTGGTGATTCAGCACTAATACTGAATCATTTATAGAGATAAACATGGGTCATCCCGAATTTAGGGGTGACTCATGTTTTGTTTTTGAAGCCTATTTAGTAAAAGAATAGCCCAGTCCAAACGACCACCACCAGTGCCGATGATACAACCACTGGTCGCCTACCTCACTGGCATAATCTTTCCCGACAATAAAGCCGAGGTTGTACTCTTCTAATTGCAGGATTAGGCCAGTACTCCAGGTGAGGCCTGGTACCACATCAGTTTCTCCATCGTCATTGGCAGCAAATTCCAGGGTTGTGTTATTATTGTTGATATTGACAAACGTAACCCCTGCCGTAACGGGTATGGTCAGATGGTAATCCTTAGCTGTAGAGAGTTTTTTGGAGAGGCCAACATAGGCGCCAAGTGTTACATCTGTTGTTAGCCGAAAAGTTTGATTTTCCTGTTTACGCCTGATTTTAAACGGAATGGTAAGTTGACCTCCGGTAATTTTTAATGCCTTCAAAGACTTTTTGTTATCCTCAGCCGCTGCATTGGCTTTTGCCAAGGAGTCTTTTACAGGCGTCTGCGAGCATTCCTGTGCCAGGGTATCGGGAGTTGCCTTGTTTGTTTGACCCCACCCCTCCGGTAACATAGCGGCAGACAAACCTGTTACGGTGATAAAAATGTGGGAATAGTTCATGGATAAATGAAATAAAGAGCTGATAAATGGTGCCTGGTAATCACATCCTAACGCAATGTGCAGTGAATTCTTGCGATATTAATGTAATAATGAGCCAGTACATCCGCTGGGTACTTGGTTGCCTATCCTGATTGATTATTCGGAAAGGTAAAGTGGGCAAAAAAAAATGCGCGGCGCCTTTTTACAGACGCCACGCACAGTTTCCACTTACCAATCATATTATGGGTGCTGCAACAAAAACTTCTGCATCAGCCTTTCACCTGTCGGGGTATTTATTTCTACAAAGTAAAAGCCGTTCGGCCAGGCTTTATCTATATCAAGTTGCTGTTGTGGGTCGCCCCCTGGAATATTCTGGCTCATAACCAATTGACCCTGGCCGTTGTAAACGCGGACGAACAAGGACTCCTCCAGCCATTGACTTAAATCAGCGAACAACACACCAGAAGTTGGGTTTGGATAAATACGGAAGGCATTTGTTTCTTCCTTGTCATTATTTCGTTCCTCTGCTTCGTCTGGTCGGGATGATGATACGCTGCAACTGAAAACGTTCAGATAGGTCGTTCTGTTTAAATTCCCTATCCGTGCCATGGCCATAATGTAACTTGGGTTGGCAGTGGCAGGCAAAGTATATTCAAATAAGTCTGCCTGACCGGTGCTAATGCCATCAGTGCTTTGATCCTTGAACCGAATGGAATAAAACGGAGAGAAATTTGGGTTTCTTACATCGTAAATATGCCCACTTGGTGCATTGTACATACCGTTTTGCGATGGACTAACGGCGGTAACACCATTGGGAAGCTGGAAGGCAACATAGTTTAGTTTGTCCGTACAGTTATTCGTTACCCGGATACGATAGGTTTTATCACCCATGGCATTTTTGCTGATTCCAAGTACTTCAAACGTTACGCAGTCTGCCACCTTTACATCGCAGGCAGGTTCTTTTGATTGAAGGGCAATCGCAATATCTGTAATGGCAATGCCATTGCCAATTTTACCCACTATGGTTGCTTGGCCGGTTGCCAGGTTCAGGCTGTATAATTGATCAAAGTTGCTGCTTCCGGTGTTGGCTGCCAGATAAGCCTTGTTGGGGTCGCCATATGGACTGAACAGGATATCCATATCAGTGCTTGGGTCTGCCAGGTTTACCGTGATTCCTGAGGCGCCTATAGTATTCAGCACGCCATTGTTCGGAGGAATTTGGGTTGTCAGAATATTCAAAGAATCTTCGTAGTTGTACAAGGTGGTTGCTGTTGCACCGGCAAAACTATTAGTATATGCCCCAGCGCCAATGGATGGATCTTTCCCGGCATTTACATCGGCGCCTGCAAAAACAAGATTCATATCTGTGGCTGCCAGCATACCGGTTACAGGATGTAGCCTGTAATTGGCATTGTCGCTTCCTGTAACCCGTATACGATCTACCGTTGGGTTGAAATCCATACTGATTTTACCCATATTGGGTTTTAGCATCATGGGTGAAGTGCCAACCATTGTAGCTACGCCAGTAGCGATATTTAAGGTGTACAAATTGGCTTCACCATTTCCGGAATTATAACCCAGACCGAATAATTCTCCGGTTGCCGGACGGAAATCCATGCCGGAAAGTACCTGGCCCATAGCCAACCCGCTTACCGGAATAATGCTGCGAACCAATTCAGGCTGTTGCATATCCACTGAAATCAGGTTGTTGTTTGATGTTAGCGCGTACATCAGCGGACCATTAGGTGTTGCCGGTATGTTTCGCTCAATCATAACTGCAATATCGCTTATGCTCATTCCATTGCCAATCATGCCAACAGCGGTAGCAGCACCAGTGGTCAGGTTGACAGTGTACAGTTGGTCAGTGGTTTGAGTGCCGGTATTTGCCGTAAAATAGGCTCTGTTTGTACCAGCAACCGCATCAAAATAAATATCAAAATCAGAACTGGGGTCGTTCAGGTTTACAGTTATTCCGGAAGCGCCAATGGTATTTAGTGTTCCATTATTGGGTGGAATCTGAGTGGTAAATACATTAAGCGAGTCATCATAATTGTACAAGGTAGTGGCAGTAGCTGCAATATAACTGTTGGTATACGCGCAGGCGCCTGCGGAGGGATTAGTACCTGCATTAACATCAGAGGTAGCGAACGCCAGATCCTGATCGGTGGCAACTACAGCTCCGGTTGAAGGATGCATCCGATAATTAGCATTGTTGCTGCCTGTTACCCGTATGCGGTCAACCGTTGGGTTAAAATCCATGCTGATTTTGCCCATGTTTGGACGCAGCATAGCAGGTGAAGAGCCTATGGCCGTAGCAACACCTGTTGCCGTCTGTATAGTATACAATTGAGCTAATCCGGTATTTTGCTGGTATCCTAAAGCATAAAGCTGTCCGGTATTTGGCCTGAAATCCAACCCTTCGAGCATAAATCCGGATGCAATACCACTTATGGAAACATTACTCAGTATGTTCCCCGGTGCAGAGGCTTTAAATGAAATAAGTTTGTTCCCGGAAAGTGCAAAAATGGTTTGGGCATGCAGAGCACTGCTGCCAAAAATCACCATAAATAACCCGATGAAAATGCGGGAGCGGAGTAATGTTTGCGTAATCATGTATCATGTAGGTGTTTAGTGAATGATTCAGGCAACCTTGTTGCCTGTTCATACCTACGAGACCATGATACGTTTCAGATTTCCGACGCTCAAAAATATTGCTTAGTGCTCGAATGTCATGACCACCTTCTCGATGATATCGCAACATTCGTGCAATTGAGCTTCTGTCATCACCAACGGCGGCGCAAAACGAATGATGTTGCCATGTGTTGGTTTGGCTAACAAACCGTTTTCAGCGAGCGCCAGACAGATGTTCCAGGCAGTTTTGCTTTGTTCTGTATCATTGATGCCAATGGCATTCAACAAGCCTTTGCCTCGCACGAAGGAAATCAGATCGGGTCGTTTTTGCTCCAGCACACGCATGCGTGAGCGGAATATCTTGCCGAGTTCTCTGGCATTTTCGGCCAGATTCTCTTCTTCTACTACTTTCAGGGCTTCCATGGCAACTGCACAGGCCAATGGGTTGCCACCAAAGGTTGATCCGTGCTCTCCAGGTTTAATGGTGAGCATTACTTCATCTGAAGCCAATACTGCACTTACAGGCAATACGCCGCCCGAAAGAGCTTTGCCCAAAATCAATACATCCGGCTTCACTCCTTCATGGTCGCAACACAACATTCTGCCCGTGCGGGCAATGCCGGTTTGTACCTCGTCGGCAATGAATAATACATTGTGTGACTTACACAAAGCGTAGGCAGTGGACAAGTAGCCTTCGTCGGGCACATTTACACCGGCTTCACCCTGAATAGGCTCCACCAGAAAACCTGCAACATTAGGGTCGTCTTGCAAAGCTTCTTCAAGAGCCGCCAAATCATTGTAAGGAATCACTTCCAGCCCACGCATGTATGGCCCGAAGCCGCGGCGACTGGCCGGATCTGTGGAAGCAGAAATGATGGTGAGCGTACGTCCGTGGAAATTACCTGAGGCAAAAATGATTTTGGCTTTGCCTTCAGCAACCCCTTTTACTTCGTAAGCCCATTTTCGGGCAAGTTTGATGGCTGTTTCAACTGCTTCTACACCGGTATTCATGGGCAGAATGCGGTCGTACCCGAAAAAGCGGGTCATAAATTCCGCGTATTCTCCCAGCAGGTTGTTGTAAAAGGCTCTGGAGGTGAGGGTCAGTTTTTGCGCCTGCTGCGTGAGGGCATCTATAATACGCGGGTGGCAGTGCCCCTGATTGACAGCACTGTAGGCAGAAAGAAAATCGAAATACTGTTTGCCCTCTACGTCCCAAACATAAACACCTTGTCCACGTTCCAAAACCACCGGGAGTGGGTGGTAATTATGGGCATTGTAGCGATCTTCCAGTTCTATAAGTTCTGCCGAAGTGTGTGTGGTAAGGAGTTCCATGTTTAATTTGGATAGGTAAACGAGCTTTTTCAGGACACAAAGGTAGTGCAGTTCTGGCGCAGGCACAAAAATGCGAGTCATCAGAAAAGAAAAATAAGCAGTAAAATGGAAGAAAATTAGCCTTCCAGCTCGGAATAGATCTGTTCCCGGGATACCTGGTCCGCATTGGATGTCTGCATCTCCGACATTTTCCTTCCAGCAACCGCACAATCCAGCAGGTTTTTATCGTCAAGTCTTGCCGTAAGGTACCCTGCCATGAAAGTGTGAGTGTCTGGAGAGCTTGTGTTCCGGAAGGGCAGTGAATGTGTTTCCTGACCATTTCCTACCCAGAATGCTTCGTCGCTGATATAACAAACACCTTCAGCGCCGATTTTGAGGAAGTGTTCTATAACCGCCTGTGGGGCTGGGGAGGTATCTTCGTATAAATTACGCCAGTCCTGAGCTGAGAGTTTGATCAGAGCTTTGTAACGGGCAAATTCAGAAACAGCCTTCTTAGCCTCAATTCTATCAGGAAAAATCTTTTGCGTGTAGTTCAGGTCCAGCGAAACAATACATCCGGCACGTTGGGCGCGTTCAGCAGCCTGCAGAATTACGTGTTGAGAAGGATTTTTACTCAAGGCAAAACAAGTGGCGTGAAAAACACCAATCTGTTCAAAGGACTGGAAAGGGAACTGACGAATAGATAACATGGAGTCAGCTCCGCGATATACCTGGATATTGGATTCTGTGGCAGATTTGGTATTCAATATCAGGGTAGTTGGCTCTTCCAACTGAGCAACACAGGAGGCGTCTACTCCCATTTGCTTCATGTAGCTGATCAAGGTTTTACCCATATCATCTGTGCCAACGGTAGCCGCCAGCATGGCTTTATTGCCCAGTCGTGCCATTTGAATAGCCAACAGGGCAGGAGCCCCCATTGGGGTCCTTTTGAAAAGTGCACCTTCCTCAATGGTTTGGGCAAAATCAGCCGTCGCAAAATCCATTAAAAGCTCACCAGCCGAAAGTATGTCAATAGTTCTTCGCATATACGCCGTTCACAAAATTTTTCAAAGGTGAGTTGGGTTGATAAATCGCGCTAATATCTTGATTTTCAGGCGAATTCCAGCTTTAACCTCTTCATGTTCGGGGTGCAATGATACGGCAAAAATCCGGACTACCGATGCCTGTATCCGCTTCGTTTTAAGTAACAATTGTTAAAGTTTTTTTCCGGAACCAGAATGGTTTGGAATAGACCACAACATAATTCCGTGAATTCCAACCGTTGCTTTCTAAAAACTGTGCTTTAGTTTCAAATAGACGCCATTTGTCCAGCCGAAACCGTCCTGGTTTGGGTATTCACCTCCTCCGCCCGGGGCATTCAGGTCTTCTACATGGTATTTTTCCATCATTTTACCTGTAGAGGCATAGGTACGCTCCACCAGGTTTAGCCAGTTTTGCCGAATAGCCGCTGCCAATTCCTGGAATCCGTATGATTTTAACCCGCCAAAACTCATCCATTGCAGGGGCGCCCACCCGTTTGGCGCATCCCATTGCTGCCCGGAATGAATGAGGGTAGTCCGCAATCCGCCGTCTTGTAAAAATGCGGTCTGAAGCTTATCCGCAACTTGCCGCGCCTGCTGGGCATCTGCTATCTGAAAATACATCGGAAAAACCCCGGCCAGCGTCAGATAATCAGATGGCCTGTTGTTTTGCCAGTCATAATCGGTATAAAAGCCCTGCACCTGGTTCCAGCAATATTGCTGAATGGCTGCCTTGCGCAGGCGCGCCCGATCCTTGTAAACTTCAACAGGCGTATGATCGGGCAATAACCTACAGGTATGCACCAGGGTTTTTTCCAGGTAATACATCAAACAGTTCAGGTCAACAGGTATCAGTGCGGTTGTACGAATACTGGCCAGTTGCTGTGGATCTGCCAACCATCTGCTGCTGAAATCCCATCCGGATTCTGCGGCCGCGCGCAAATCGCGATATACCTCCGCTGCGGGTCTGTTACTTTCCGAGGCCGTATGCTGATCTTCCACAAATGCCTCGGGCCTGGGTTCAGGTTGATCATCCCAATACCTGTTCAGTAAACTACCATCCGGCAAACAAACCAATCGCCGGTGTTGCGTGCCTGGCTCCAGCCGCTGCTCGCCGTCCATCCAGTATTGGTACTCTTTTTCTAAGGCAAGTCGGTATTTCAGCAGAATATGCTCTCCTTTTATTTCGGCTAACAGGTTCACCATCAGGGCAAAAAACGGCGGCTGCGACCGGCTCAAATAGTAGCTTCGGTTGCCAGTGGGAATATGCCCGTAGGTTTCAAGCAACCAGGCAAAATTGTCTACCATGTTTTCTACCAAACTTATTTTGCCCGCTTCACGGAGCCCCAGCATGGTAAAATAGCTGTCCCAGTAATAAATCTCCCTGAATCGGCCACCCGGTACAATATATGGGTAGGGTAGGGGTAGTAATGTGGCATTTGGATCGCCGGCAATATCTCCCGGTTGGCGCTGCAAGGTATCCCACAGCTGGTCCAGGTGGTCTGATATCGGTTTTATAGCCCCCGTATGTTCCTCCTTAAAGTCCGGTGGGAAATTGAAATGAGTGCTTACAAATGCTTGTAAGTCAAACCCCGGCTGGTCTTTTTGTTGCTTGTAGGCATCCAAAATGACCTCAGGGGCACTTTTGGTTGTGCAATCCGGGAAAAATTTGGAATCAGGGAATATGCCTCCTGATTGTACGTCTTCAAACAGCGGGGAAAGTGCAGCGAGTTGGAGAAAGTTGTTGTTCATACATCAGGCAGTAGTAAAACGGTCTTGCAAACGTTTGAAATAAATCAGGCCAATCAATAAAATGCCCATGGGGATCAGGGAGAAATAGAATGCTTTTTGGCCACCCAGCATTCCAAAAATTTGTCCGGTTATAATGGAGCCTGTAGTTCCACCAAGGGCTGAAAAAATGATGATCAGGCCCGACATTAATCCATGCTGGTGTTTGGGTAAACTGCTGAGTATCCGAGAGTTAATGGCCGGATACACCGGCGCTAGAAACAAACCGATCAGAGGGAATACAAAGGCTGCCAGTGGTGCATTGCCCCATCCGGTAATTTCCTGGCCTGAAACCTGACTCGCCAACGGCACGGCCAGCAAAACCAATCCGCCAGACAACAACAGGCAAAGGGTGAGCACCCGGTTCCAGGCAAATTGCTTCAATACAAAACCGGCTAAAAAACGCCCCAAAGCGGTGCTGCCAGCCAAAATACTGGCCATTTGGATACTCAATGAGGTAGGTAAACGCAGCACTTCCTGATTGTACGTTGGCAGCCAGCTCATAATGCTTTGTTCAATCAGCACATAAAAGAAGGCACACAATACAAATACCAGTACCAGCGGTACGGCTGCCAACCGAAACATTTGGGCAAATTCTTCCATCATGGACCTGCTGGATTCGCCTTTGGAGGCTGATTCATCCAATGGCGCCGAAAACAATAGCAGAAACGCCGCCAGAGCTATACTTCCCAGTACGTAATAGATTTTCAGCCAGGCAGTGCTCTGTAAATTGTTGTCGTCCACAAACGCTGCAAAAAGAAAATATCCGCCAAATATGCCCACCATGAAAAACGATTCGATAAAACTCATCAGGCTGATATGTGATTTCTGATCGTTGGTTACCAGTCCAATGGTGGAATATACAGACATCTTGATCAAGGCAAAACTGGAGCCTACTGCTGCAAATAACAGCTTGGTGGCCCAAAAACCAGGTACCGAGGGCACTACAAAACATACCACCACCACCAGGCCCAAAGCCGTCAGCATTGCGTTTTTATAGCCCCATCGGGTAATAAAAGATGATAACAAAAAGGAAACTATGGCAATACTAAGGTCTTTGTAGCCTTCCAGCACGGCCGCTTCTCCGGGAGATACGCCATAGTTGTTCTGTACCTGTAAAATCACTGTGCCCACACTGTTCAGCAAAATGGCGAACACAAAGTAGTTCAGGAACAATGATGCCTTGATTTGCCAATTGTTTTTCATGTAATCGAGCCACCGCGCTTTACTTCAGGCGGATCAGCGACGAAGGTTGTAAATCTCTTCCAATCCAACCGTAAATTTTGTTATATATATTGTGATCGACGTGTCTACCAATCTTACCGCCCCGCTGGGGCTAATTAGGGCCTGCAACCCTGCCGGGATACCAAACCGAACGCCTCCCTCGTCAATCATGTAATCATGTACTCGTCAATCATGTAATTCAATTCGCCGCCTTCCCATTCGTCCCAAATTCTTGCCATCTGCCCCAACAGGTTTCCATTCGCCCCAAAAGCTTGCGATAAAGCCCTCTTTCCGCTGTAGAATAAAATTGTCGGCGTCCTTTGTGCCATTAAAAAATTACATCGCTATGCTCGACATTCTTTCTTCATTCAGTCTCTACTCGCACATCGTTGCCGGATCGGTTACCCTGCTTTCCGGACCGGTAGCCATATTTTACAATTTCAAAAACCCAGGCAATCACCGCATTGCCGGCAAGATTTTTTATTACGCTATGCTCTGGGTGGTTCTAACCTCTTTCATTGGTTTTTTGAAATACCCAGACCAACCGTTTTATCAATTTCTCCTGGGTATTGCTGTGTTGGTTCTGGCCGGACTGCTTCGTGGCGTTCGGAGTATATTTCTGATGAAAGGCAGCCAGGTTTCCAGGCTCGACTGGGGATATACTGCTCTTCTGGCCTTGAATGCGGTGTATATGCTAGGCATGTCGGTCTGGCATGGCATAAATGGTGATAATGTCATTTTTCCCATCTTATTTGGCGTATTTGGTCTGAATTCTTCCATGGATGTGCGTTTAAACTGGAAAACCTTCAGCAAGCCTGAGCAAATGAGCAGCCTGAACTGGATGCGTATGCACAGTATGACTATGCTGGGTGCTTTTATCGCCAGTACAACGGCTTTTACTGTAAACGCGGCGCATTTCCTGCCCTGGTGGGCTCAATGGTTTGGTCCTACCTTATTGTTAGTGCCTGTTCAAATTTATTTTAGCAAAAAAATACAGAACCTGGGCAACAAGTCGAAAAGTGTGGCCTAACCGCGGGCTTGAAAACAAAAACACATTGAATTAGGGCAACTAAATGCTATTGGTACTGTTCTGATGGCTTTGAATTGCCGAATTTGGCCGAATATTGCGGCCCTATTTAGCTTATCGGACCACTTAGGCAATGACCGCACACCTGCTTACCATCGGAGATGAAATCCTCATCGGACAAATAACGGACACCAATTCGGCCTGGATGAGCCGCCAACTGAACCTGAACGGCATTGTCGTAAAAGGGAAAAGCAGTGTGGGCGATACCCGCCAGGCTATTATCGACGGGGTGGAACTGGCCATGGCCAATGCGCCTATCGTACTTATTACGGGCGGACTCGGGCCTACCAAAGACGATATTACCAAAACCACGCTGTGTGAATTGTTCGACAGTCCGTTGGTGTTTCACCAGGACGTGTATGATCGGATTGACGGCTATTTCAAGAAAATTGGTCGGGGTACTCCACCGGAGTCCATCCGCCACCAGGCTATGTTGCCAGAGAAAGCCCTGATCCTGCCCAATAAGGTGGGCACAGCCTCTGGTATGTGGTTCGAACGCGATGGCAAAGTGGTGGTTTCGCTTCCGGGTGTGCCGTTTGAAATGGAATATCTCATGACCCATGAGGTGCTGCCGCGACTTAAAGCAAAATTCGTGGCCCGCCCCATCGTTCACCGCACCCTGCAAACTGCGGGTGAGGGGGAAAGTAATATCGCTAAACGCCTTGAGGCATTTGAAGATGCCCTGCCTGCCCATATCAAGTTGGCCTATTTGCCCACATTGGGACAGGTGCGACTCCGACTAACCGGCGTTTGGCCTGGCGATCTGACGGAAGGTGCTGAAGTCATGCTCCAGGAAGAACTGGATGCCCTGAAAGCACAATTATGGGCCCTGATTCCCGACCTGGTGTATGGCGAAGAAAACGATTCCTTGCAGGAAGTAGTGGGGCAAATACTGCGCAGACAAGGCAAGCAATTTGGAACGGCTGAGAGCTGCACGGGTGGCTATGTGGCGCACATGATTACACTCGTGCCGGGCTCCTCCGATTACTTCCCGGGCTCTGTGGTGAGCTATTCCTATGAAATGAAAACCAAGCTACTGGGTGTCAAGCCGGAAACACTGGAGCATTTTGGTGCGGTAAGTGAAGAAACAGTGCGGGAAATGGCTGAAGGCGCCAGAAAAACACTCGGCGTAGATGTTTCACTGGCTATTTCCGGTATTGCCGGTCCGGGTGGCGGAACCCCTGATAAACCTGTGGGAACGGTTTGGATGGCCGTTAGCGATGCAAACCGAACCATTGCCACCAAAATTATTTTTGGCAGAGACCGGGCAAAAAATATCCAGTTGACAGGAGTTTATGCACTTAATATGGTGCGAAAGTTCCTGTTAGAAGTCTGATTCTGTTAAAACAATGTTTAACCCGGACGCCTTAACCTCAGAACAGGGGTAAATGAAGCATCTTTGCGCTTCGTTTAATACCCCGTTCCTATGCGTCTCTTGCTTTGGGCTTCCATCGCCTTTTTGTTTCCTTCCTTTGTTTGGGCACAAAAAAATGTGCTAACCCTCGTTAAAGGCAGGGTAACCGACGCCGAAACGAAGGAGGGGCTGGCGTTTGTGAGCGTTTCAGCTCCAGGCTTTGCAGCCGGTACCCGGACAGATGACGATGGGTACTTCCTGTTGCGTACAGATCAAAAAATTACCAAACTCCAGTTTTCTTACGTTAGCTATCAGGCTCAGGTTCTACCCGTGCGCACGGGCGAGGAACAAACCCTGGATGTAGCTTTAAAACCGGTTACCAATGAACTTGAAGAGGTAACCATCAAAGCAAAAAAATACCGTCGCAAGGATAATCCAGTAGTAGAACTGATTGAATTGGTGATTGCCAACCGGGATAAAAACCACATCGATGATCTGAAATATTATCAGGATGAGCAGTATGAAAAGATTTTTCTTGGATTGAGCAATATGGATGAAAAGCTCAAAAACAGAAAACTGCTCAAACCCATGCGTTTTGTACTGGAAAACACGGATACCAGTAAACTGGGTGGGCTTCCGGTTATGCCAGTGTTTCTACAGGAAAATGTGATGGACTATTATAGTCAATCAGATCCTAAACGCTGGAAAAAGTACATTAAAGCCACCAAATCAGTCCGCTTTGGTGAAATGGTGGATGATGAAGGTATGGACAAGGGTCTGCAGTACCTCTATCAGGAAGTTGACATTTACGACAACTACGTAGAAATGCTTTCGGATCAGTTTATGAGTCCGATTGCCAAAAATGCGCCATTATTTTATCGATATTATTCGGCAGATACCCTGGAAGATCATGGCAGGAAGGTGGTCCGACTGGAGTTTTACCCCAAAAACAAACAGGATATGTTGCTTCAGGGAGATCTCTATGTGGTGCTGGACAGTACCTATGCGGTTTCCCGGATTAATTTTTCCATTAATCCTAACATCAACCTCAACTGGGTGAAGGAATTGGTGGTGGAACAGGATTTTCAATTGTTGCCATCCGGCAAATGGGTGATGGCCAGTGAGGATTACCGGATGCATTTTGGCTACAACAAGCGTGGCGTGGGTATGGTGGCACAGCGACTCGTTACCCACCGATCCCCGCAAATTAACCCTGTACTGGCAGATACACTACTTCAAGGTGTGGCATCCGAAACCATAACCTTGCCTTCCGCAAAAACGGTAACCAGTACGGAATATTGGGAAAATACGCGCCCATCGCCGTTAAATCAGGCTGAAAAAGCTACCTATACCAATATTGACAGCCTGAGAAATACACGATACTACAAAACCCTGACCAAGTTGGGTTATGCTGTTTTTGGCGGTTACCTGGAACTTAATAAATTTCAGGTGGGCCCTCTGAGTACCTTTTATGCTTACAATGCAGTGGAGGGTAACAGGCTTAAAGTAGGCGGTAGGACCGGCCCGAAAATGAGCAAAAACTGGCGCATGGAGGGCTATTTAGCTTACGGATTCAAGGATGAGCAGTTCAAATACAGCATCGGAGGGGTATATGGGTTAAAAGGTTCAGAGTTTAATAAATTCCCTAATCATGTTGTCAGGGTGAATTATCTGCATGACATGTTGTTGCCGGTGCAGAATTTCCAGGGCAATCCGGCCTCTTTTGCCAATTCTGTTGTACGGGGAGTGAACGATAAATTTTTCTATTACGACCGGATAAATGCGCAATACGAGCGGGAGTTCCCCAGTCATTTCTCCTTCATTGTAGGCGGGGATCAACGTCAGTTCCGACCAGCCGGTGCTTTGTTTTTTGTGCCATCTGAAAGCACTACTCCTATTCAGGATCCTGTGGTAGCCACGGCGGCTTTTGCGCAGTTGCGCTATTCTCCTGGTGAAACATTTTACCAGGGCGGAACAACCAGGGCAATAGTTGACTTTAACTATACCCTGATGCTTCGTTATGCTAAAGGGTTAAAAGGAGTGGCCGGTGGCAATTATGATTACCACAACGTGGTGGCCAGTTTTTACAAGTTTTCCACCCTGCCACCTATTGGCTACAACAAATTATACATTGAGGTTGGAGGCGTTTTCGGGCAGGTGCCATTTCCTTTGTTGACCATCCACCAGGGGAACCAAACGTATATTGCCCAGCAATTTTCGTACAACCTGATGAACTTCATGGAGTTTGTCAGCGATCGCTATGCCACCGTGATGATGGATCACTATTTTCAGGGAGTGTTTTTTAATAAAATTCCCTTGTTGCGTAAACTCAAACTTCGGGAAGCCTGTTCCTTCAAGATGCTTTATGGCCAGGTTTCTGCTCAAAACAGGCCGGAAAACAATCCAAATTTGCTCAAATTCCCGGAGTTTCCGGATGGTACCCCTATCACCTATACGCTCGAATCAAAGCCTTATATTGAAGCAAGTGTAGGCATCACCAATATTTTCCGGGTTTTCAGGGTAGACCTGATCCGCAGGTTCACCTATCTCGAACACCCCGGCACCACCAAATACGGGGTGCGGTTTGGGGTGTGGGTAGAGTTTTAGGGAATGACTTGTCCTGGAATAGGTTTACACAAAAAGTAAATTAAAAACAGGACAAAGATGAAAAAAGTAAACCATTACTCGGACGAGTTCAAAAAGCGTGTAGTTGAGGAGGTTTTGAACGGATCAGAAAG
>JAFLBO010000026.1 GCA_017303475.1 Chitinophagales bacterium | reverse complement strand
GAGATTGCCAATATGATAACGAATCTAATGCCGGTGCACTGCACCTCCGCTCCTTAAATCCATTTTATGGCTACAAATATTTCCGGGGCGCTGCCCCTTAAAGCAACTTGTGTACATACCGTAGGTTTTAAAAACCTTATAGGTCTGAAAAAAGACAATGATTCCCACTAACACAAGCACCATGGTCTTAGCCAAAAACTTCTTTCCCGACAAAAAACCTGCTCCCGGGCCGGAACAGGAAATCATTCGTTACATTTCTCAATTCGCCACCCTGAGTGAGTTAGAAGTAAAAGGAATTCTGGACAGCATGAATATGCGACAGTTCGAAAAAGGCGATGTGCTGCTTCGGGAAGGCCAAATATCCAACCTGTGCTTTTTTATTTTAAAAGGTTGTGTCCGTCAATACTATCTGATTGATGGGGAGGAGCGCACCTCACATTTTTACACAGAAGGCCAACCTGTTACCCCATATGAGGGCACTTTCAAGCGCAAACCGGCCAAATACTACCTCTCCTGTGTGGAAGATACGCTGCTCACTGTGGGAACTCCGGAAGACGAGAAACGGTTGTTTGAGCAGTTTCCACGTTTCAAAGAAATTACCAGAATGGCCGTAGAGGAGGAACTGGGCAAAAGTCAGGAATCGCTGGCCAAGCTCCTAATGCTCAGCCCTGAAGAACGTTACCTGCATATGCTGGAAACACGCCCGGATTTGCTGGAGCGTGTACCACAATACCAATTGGCGAGTTATCTGGGTATCAAACCTGAGTCGCTTAGCCGGATCCGAAAGCGGATCATGAAGGGTTGAAAAGGTGGGGGCGTAAGTCGCATTTTTTCTTTACCGCAAAGAGGCGCGGAGGCACTCAAACTGAGAGTCTCACTTGGAGTGAGACTCTCAGTTTGAGTGCCTCCGCGCCTCTTTGCGGTAAAGAAAAAACCACTGCACCTGCTTTCTTAACCAAAGTCAATGAATGGAAGCAATGATCACCCTGACCTTTGCCCCATCAACAAAAATGATTTTGGTATGAAAGCAGCAATTTTTGAACGTTATGGCGCCCCTGAAGTGGTTCAAATCAAAGACGTTCCACAACCAGTTCCTGGCCCAAACGATATCCTCATTCGTATCCACGCTACTTCTGTTTCTTCAGGCGATGCCCGCATCCGCCGAGCAGATCCATTTGCTGTACGGTTTGTATTTGGTTTCCCCAAACCGCGCAGAAAGATCCTTGGATACACATTTTCGGGGGTAGTTGCAGCCATTGGAGCATCAGTGTCGCAGTTCAAACCGGGCGATGAAGTATTTGGCAGCACCGATATGCGTATGGGGGCGCATGCAGAATACCTGTGTTTTCCGGAAAACGGGGTGGTGATTCCCAAGCCTGCTCAACTTTCCCATGAAGAAGCGGCCTGTTTACCCTTTGGCGCCCATACAGCCTTGCATTACTTGCAACTGGCCAAGGTTGGTCCCGGACAAAAAGTATTGATTTTTGGCGCCTCTGGTGCTGTTGGTTCTGCGGCGGTACAAATTGCGAAAATCCTGGGCGCGCATGTCACGGGTGTGTGTAGCACGGCCAACCTCGAATTCGTGCGCACTTTGGGCGCAGATGCCGTATTGGACTATACTAAATCGGATCAACGGCCGCAAGCAGATCATTTTGATGTGGTATATGAAACAGTGAATAAAACACCGCTTTCAAATTGCTTTTCCCCGCTAAAAAAAGGAGGAAAGCTGATTCTGGGTGCAGCGTTATTAAAAGGCATGATCGCCGGGCAATTCAAGGGCTTACTCGAAGGCAAGAAAGTCCTGGCTGGTGTTGCTCTCATTGACCTGCCCAAACTTCACCAGATCAGCAAATGGGCCACAGAGGGACGGTTGAAGGCGATGATTGATAAAACTTATGCGCTGGAAGAGATTACAGAGGCCCACAGGTATGTTGACGGAGGAAGGAAGCGTGGGGCTGTAGCGGTGCGGGTGTAAGCCGGAATGATATTCCGGCAAGTGCGTGGAATGGTTGCTTGACCGGCGTTTTTCAGACCTATAAGGTTTTGCTAAACTTACGGTATGTACACAATTTGCTTTAAGGGGCAGCGCCCCGGCATTAGTTCCTTATCATATTGGCAATCTCGCACACAAGAAGTGGTGAGATAATTGGTTAATCATGCCGGGTAATTTGACATTAATTCAACAGTCTGGTATTGTTACTTTTCTTTTTGCTTGCCCAAAAAGAAAAGTAACCAAAAGAAAAAAGGCCGTCTTCCCGGCAAAGCCAACGACCTGCGGGGATTGCGCTGCTTTTTAACCGCGGACCGTCGTTTTTTGCATCATCGTGCTGTACTGCCGGTTAAAAAGAAGGCGCTCCCTCCTAACGTTGGGACCATCCCCTTCGGTCGGGCTTGCCTCGCAGACGGCGGGGCCCTGACCATGGGATTGGTGCAGAGATAAGACTCATGATAATTGTGTACATACAATAGGTTTTGCAAAACCTTATAGGTCTGAAAAATACCGGATAAGCAACACCTAATCACCCATCAATATCCTCCACGAACCCCGTGGATGCACCAAAACATTAATACCCTTATCCCGCAAACCCCAAAAAACCTGATACTCCAGGCGGCTGGCTTGGCCGAAGCGGACATGCCCCAACCAACTGTTCAGGGCTTGTTCTAAGGATTGGTAATCCATTGAAGGTTGATTTAATAACGCTGCAATATGCCTCCTGAATCGCCGCACACGTTCCTTTTTGGCAATCTTGTATTCAGGCCATACCCGATACCCAAGGAATGGCACTCCGTTATTTGTGTTATGTATGTGTGTTTTGGTTGGATGTAGTACTAATCTTAAAGTAGCCAGATAAGCCTTGATTTCCTCCAATAAGCGGGCAAGTTTCACCTTGTCATTGCTAAAAAGCACAAAGTCATCCACATACCTGATGTAGCCGGGAACCTGCAAGGTTTCTTTGACAAAATGGTCAAAACGGTTCATGTAAACATTGGCCCAGAACTGACTGGTAAGATTCCCAATAGGTAAGCCACGGCGATAATGATCCGGAAGGCCAAGCGGACGGAGAACATCTGTCACCGACTCCTGCAGATTGGAATTATCCAAAATCAGGTCTGAAAGCCAGAGTGTATTAAAGCACTGAATTTTCCAGCGAAACGCTGCTTTCAGTACGTCATGGTCTAATGACGGAAAAAACTTCCGGACATCACATTTCAAAACATACTGATATCTCCGTGCATAATACTGGTACCGTTCTATTGCCCTGTGCGCTCCCTTGCCTTTACGGTTGGCATAGCTATCAAAAATAAAGGTCTTTTCAAAAATGGGCTCCATCACATTGCATAGGGCGTGATGCACTACCCGATCCCTGAAAGGCGCTGCGCTGATCATCCTTGCTTTGGGATCATGAATCATGAACGTAGTATAAGGTCCAGGGCGATAACTCATTGCTTCCAACTCCTGTTTAAGCTGCAACAGTTCCTGCTCCAGGCGGAAATTGAAGCCCGCTACGGGAGCATTAAACCGCCTCCCCCGCGTTGCATTTCCTGAAGCCAGCAACAAATTTTCCCAGGAAGTTATTTTATCGTAAAGTTGACGATACGTTTTCATGGAAAATACAAAAGAAACCATTGTAGCCAGGGCATACGACCTGCTTAAACACTCCCTTCCAATCATTGAGGGATTTCCCCGCAGCCAAAAATTCACCCTGGGAGACCGGCTTCAAAACCACCTGAGCGACTTGCTGGAGATGATCATTGAAGCGTACTACCTGCCTGCGGCTGAAAAACGCCCTGCACTTCAAAAAGTCAACATTAAACTGGAGCAATTGCGGTATTTCTTCCGGCTTGCCTTCGACCGCGGGCATTATAACTCCATCCGATACAATGAATTTGCACAACGTATAGACGAGATTGGCCGAATGGTGGGCGGATGGCTTAAAAGCCTGAAATAAAAGAAGGAGGGACGTTCTTTCCGAAAATACGGATGTACCAGCCCCTCCTTCCCAGCGATGTATTTGCCACCCTATACTGGCAGGTGGTCAGGACAAACGGCAGACTATCAAGCTTGCACACTCCGGGCCGCTCCCCTTGAACGACCCCGACTCCGGCGAGCGGATATCCGCCCTGATTGTCTCGCGCCACCCGAAACCCGACATTGTTGTTGCGATTATTCGGATTGTTCCTGTTCCGGTTAGCCACCCGGCAATTCTCTGGATTATTGTTCCACGAACCACCACGAAGCACCCGACTCAGCCCGTTTGCCCTATTTTTTACAAAAAATTTTCGGCTTCGCCGAAGTTAAAGCGTTAAAGGTTAAAAAACGGCTGCTGCGCAGCCTAAAAGGGTAAAAGGGTAAAAGTGCCCAGGCTTAATAGTCTCGCGCCACCCGAAACCCGACAGAGTAGTTGCGATGATACGGATAGTTCCTGCACCGGTAAGCCACCCGGCAATACTCAGGAGTAGGGGACCACGAACCACCACGAAGCACCCGACTACTCCCTGAAGTGGGCCCTTGAGGGTTCTGTGCCGGGCTGTTTTTATAATATTCCGAATCATACCAATCAGCACACCATTCCCATACGTTGCCTGTCATATCATACAATCCAAAGGAATTAGGATCAAACTGCCCAACCGGTGCGGTGTAAACATAGCCATCTCTATAGGATTCAAAAGCCGACCAGCTTGAATATTTTGCCTTAGCCGTTAGATCGGAAACATTTCCACCTTTTTTCCCCGAGGGATCATCGTTACCCCAGCTGTATTTGGTATGGCTGTTACCATTACCCGCTGCATACTCCCACTCCGCTTCGGTTGGCAGACGGTATTCCCCGCCTTTTTTTTGTTTCAACCAGTTGCAGTAAGCCACCGCTCCGAACCAGCTCACATAGATTACGGGATAATTTTCATAACCACTGATCACACTGAAAGTACTTCCGCTTTTCATAATTCTGCAACGCTCGTCGTCCCATTTGCCATCCAGATTAATCCACTCAACCCCTCCTTCTGTTTGATTGCCCTTTTCATTCAGGAATTGTATAAACTCAGCATTGGTCACTTCATATTTGCCCAAATAGAAGTCCTTTATGGTGACGGTATGTGTTGGTTTCTCATCACTATCGCCATCTCCCTTTTCATCGCCCATGGTAAAAGTCCCCCCTTTCACCAAAACCATACCTGCGGGGATTGCATGGGTTGGATTGGGCGGCGGCAATGGGCAACCTCTGTTAGACTTTGGGCCTGCTTGATTTGGGCAATTATCGTCTTTATCCGCTACGCCATCATTATCCGTATCCGGGCAGCCCCTGGTAGCCGCAGGTCCGCTTTCAGCCGCGCAATCATCGGATTTATCCCTGATGCCGTCTCCATCTTTGTCCGGGCAGCCATTGGTACGTTTGGGGCCATAATCATCCGGACAATCATCGTCTTTGTCCGGAATTTCGTCGCCATCCTTATCCGGGCAGCCATTAAAGCGTTTGGGACCATATTGGTTGGGGCATTCATCGTCCTCATCTTTCAAGCCGTCTTCGTCGGTGTCTTTGGGTTTGGGGGGCGGACAGCCGCCGTTTTTAGCGTAGGCGGCCTTCGGGCATTTGTCTTTGCCGTTCACAAAGCCGTCGCCATCGTCGTCGCGGGTTTTCCAGATGAGGTTGTTGAGCTTTTTGACATCAGCATCGTCGCACTCTTTTCCGGTGGTCCAGAATCTGGCTGCGCGGGCGTAATCGCCCTGATTATAGGCTGCATGTCCTTTTTGCAGCGCTACTTCATAGCAGGATTGCGCGCCCAGAGCAGCGCTTGTCAGCATCAGGGAAAGCAGGGGTAGAATAATTTTCATTTCAAGGATTGTTTCAAGCGCAGTGCCTCGGCATGGTCAGGGTCCAGCCGGAGAATATCGTCCAGAAGCGGCTTTGCTTTGTCCGGCTCTTCCAGATTGTACCAGTTTTTAGCTTGTTTGAACTTGCCGGCAATTTGTTTTTTCAGGATGCTGATTTGCTGCCGGGCCTCTTCTGCGTGTAATCCGGATGGATATTGCTGCAGGTATTTTTCCCAGGCCGGCAGGGTTCCTGTTTTTTGGGCCGCATCAAAAGCCTTTTGGTCATCCTGCTGGACGTTAGTGGGTTCGGATGGCTTCTTTCCTTGTTCTGTGGCCACCTCCTGCGCTCCCTCCTCTGGCTTTTTTGTACTCCAAGGCGGAAAAAACGCCAGATAGATAATCACCAATACTACCACACCCAGTCCGGCAAATATGAATTTGTTGCTGCCGCCGTTGGCACCTCCGGCTTCGCGTCGTAGTCGAGCGGCTTCTGCTTTTTGGCGGGCTTCCGTGTCCTGGCGTTCTTTTTCGGCGGTTGTTTGTCGCTGCAGTTCGGCGGCTTCGCGCTCCTGCTGCTCCTGCCGGGCGCGAGCCTGAGCTTCCTGCTCTGCTTTGCGTTTGGCCTCCTGCTCGGCGGCCAGGGCGGCCAGACGCGCCTGTTCAGCGGCTTTTTGCTGTTGTTGCTGGAAGGCCGCCTGTTCCGCGCGGGTTTCGTCCACAATACTGGCCAGGGATTCTACCACATTGGTCCAGGCCTTGTCGGGATTGGGCCATTCGCTCACCGGTTTCATATCTTCCGGCAGGCCCTGGAGGCCTACAAACAACTTGTGGAAACGCCAGCCACAGGGAGATACAATGATGGGCACAATGCGGGTATGGCCGTCTTTCAACTGCGCTACGGCAGTGGTAAGCTCTTCGCCTTCAATAAATTCGGAATTCAGGCAGTTCACGCTCACCAGCACCAGTACCAATTGGGAGGTTTTGAGGTTGGATTTGATCTTTTTCTCCCAATCCTCCCCGGGCAGTATATCGCCGTCGTGCCATACGTTCAAATAGCTGCTACTCACCAGCGGGCGCAGGTGGCGGATCAGTTGGTCTTTATACGCCTTGTCGTCGCGGGCGTAAATGATAAATGTCTTAAGCGGGGCCTGAGTGTCTGACATGATTTATGGCGGGCAATGCGGCAAAAGTAGCTGATTTTTTAAAAATAGATATAAGGAATCGGGTTGGGTCCGGGTGTAAGCCGGAATGATATTCCCGGCATGTTCGCAAGGTTGGAATACCATTCCGGTGTACAAACACCGACGGCGCTACTCCATCCAGAAGCAGCGCCGTCGGCTATTTTATCAAACACGGAAACTCATCGTCCCGTCGTCCATCGTTCATCGTTCCCTATTCGGCATCATCCGAGGATGGCGTGCCAACTTCGGGCACATGACCGCTTTCGCCGGGAGTTGGATCTGCAAACGGACGCTTGCCGATAATCACTTCCAGATCTGTGCGGTGCAGCACTTCTTTTTCCAACAAGGCCTTAGCCAGGGCATCCAGCTCTTTACGTTTGTCTTTGAGGAGCTTTTTAGCCCGGACATACTCAGTTTCAATCATATTTTTCACCTCGGTGTCGATGATGAAAGCCGTTTGTTCTGAAAACGGACGGTTGAAGCTGTCGTTGAGCATGGAATAGTAGGACACATTACCCACTTTATCGCTCAAACCGTAGTTTACGATCATATCGTAAGCCAGGCGGGTAATATGATCCAGATCGCTCTGGGCGCCAGTGCTGATCTTGTCGAACACCACCGATTCTGCGGCACGGCCACCCAGGGTCATGCACATATCATCAAGCAGTTTTTCCTTCCGGGTGATGTACTGCTCCTTGGGCAGATACTGGGCATACCCCAGAGCTGCCAAACCACGCGGCACGATGGTAACCTTTACTAGCGGGTGTGCATGTTCAAGGAACCAGCCACAGATAGCGTGTCCGGCTTCGTGGTAAGCAATGATTTGTTTCTCCTCAGGGCTGATGATCTTGTTCTTTTTCTCCAGGCCGCCAATTACTTTATCGAGGGCGTAGTTGAAATCGTCGAGGTCAACTGCTGTTTTTTCACGGCGTGCAGCAATCAGGGCCGCCTCATTGCAAACGTTGGCAATATCAGCGCCTACAAAGCCCGGAGTCATTTCCGACAAGGTTTCGGCCGTTACTTCCGGCGACACCTTGATGTTTTTCATGTGCACTTTGAAAATCTGAGCACGTCCCTTCAGGTCCGGACGATCAATGCCAATCTGACGGTCGAAACGACCTGGGCGCAAGAGCGCCTGATCCAGGATATCCGGACGGTTGGTAGCCGCCATCAGGATAACCCCTTTATCGGTTGGGAAGCCGTCCATCTCAACCAGCAATTGGTTGAGCGTGTTTTCCCGCTCATCATTGCCGCCTTGTACTGCACCGCGACCACGGGCGCGACCAATAGCGTCAATTTCATCGATGAAAATGATACATGGCGCTTTTTCACGAGCCTGACGGAACAAATCTCGCACACGGCTTGCGCCCACACCCACAAACATTTCTACGAAATCAGAACCGGATATGGAAAAGAATGGCGCATTGGCTTCGCCGGCAACGGCCTTGGCCAGCAGGGTTTTACCCGTACCTGGAGGGCCTACCAGCAACACCCCTTTAGGTATTTTACCGCCTAAAACAGTGTATTTTTTAGGATTTTTAAGAAAATCCACCACTTCCATTACCTCTTCTTTGGCTTCGTCCAAACCGGCAACATCAGCAAATGTGATGTTCACCTTGGAGTTATTGTCGAAAAGCGTAGCCTTGGACTTGCCAATGTTGAAAATTTGGCCGCCCGGGCCACCGGCTCCACCACCCATGCGGCGAAGGATAAAGATCCAAAGGCCGATGAAAATGAGAATCGGCAATCCGAAATTGATCATCACCGCTGTCCAGTTGATGCGGTCTTCGATTTTCATTTCAATGGGTTGCTGCTTCTTTTCTTTCAGGATGGCCTCATTGATCTTGTCGACCTTGGAGGAAGCTACTTCAACACTGCCGATGTTCATCACATAATGTGGCTGATCGGCGTTAAACATGGTCTTTTTGGGCGCCTTTACCCTGGTAGTATGATCCCCAACGGTAAGCGAATCTGCTTTGATATAAACGTATGCTTCCTTTGGGTTTACGACGATAAAGCGGTCAATCTGACCTTTTTTAGCCCATTTTTCGATATCGGTCCAACTAGCGTTCTCCGGTTTTCCGGAAAACTTGGTTACCTGCAGGGCAAGGAGTCCTAATCCAATCAGGATAAAGACCCACATAAAATTGAAACGGGGGAGGCCGCCGCCTTCACCGTTTTCTTCGGGGCGACGATCGGAGGAATCGTCTCTTCTTTTATTGTCTTCCATGATGTTGCGGCGAGAAAGGTGCTCGCGAAAGTGTTTTTACAGGATTCAGACTTCTCCGAACTCAGTGACATCAGCGTCACTCCAAAGGTGTTCGAGTTCGTAAAATTCGCGGGTTTCAGGGTGAAAAACATGCACTACTGTGTTAAAGTAGTCCATCAGGATCCATTTGGAATTGCCTGATCCTTCCGTATGTGAAGGTGCCGCATCAAGTTCCTCTTTCACCTTTTTATAGATGCTGTCGGTGATGGCTTTCACATGCGTATTGGAGTCGCCTTCGCAGATAATGAAAAAATCTGCAGGAGCATCGCCAAGCTTTCGAAGGTCCAACTGCACGATCTTCTTGCCTTTTTTGTCGCGAATACCCTCTACAATGAGGTGATTTAACTGTTCAAGTTGCGGATTCTTGGTCCGCCGGCTGGGAATACTGATCAAATTCAACTTATTTTTGATTTCACATGAAACGCTTGGTTTCAACATTCAGTTTCAAAGGTACGATGTTTGTGGTAAAATATGCTAGACTATGTCAAGCATGCCAGCCAAACCTATACCTTGGTTCTTCTTAGTCGTAAATCACAAGACGCAAGTTTTATGTCAAACGCTTTGTTCATAGGAAAGGTTTACTACCGTTTCGACGAACTGCCCTCTACGAACGATTGGGCTGCGGATTTCATTGCTTCAAGTCAAAAAAGCGCTGCAAAAACCAGGCCGCCGGAAGGCACGGTGATCAGGGCTGCCAATCAGACAGCCGGTAAGGGGCAACTTGGCAGTCGCTGGCAGAGCAAGGCTGGTGAAAACCTCCTGTTGAGCATTATCCTTTACCCCAACTGGCTGCCTGCACAAAAACAATTTTACCTCAGCATGTCGGTTGCCCTGGCCCTGCGCGACCTGGTTGCGGATCAACTTCTTCCAACCATTCAGGGTGCCAATCACCATGCCAATGGATTATCACCTGCACTAGTTCAAATCAAGTGGCCTAACGATCTGTATCTGGGAAATCAAAAAACAGCTGGCATTCTGATTCAAAACAGTCTGGCCGGTAGCAGCCTGCAAAGCAGTATCGTTGGTATAGGACTGAATGTCAACCAGTTAGAATTCCCGGCTGAACTCCCTCATGCCACCTCACTCGCTCGAAGCTACGGTATTGTCTTTGATACAGACCATGTGGCAGAGTTGTTGTTTAGTTGCCTTGAACGCAGATATTTACAGCTAAAAGCCGGTCGCTTTTCCGACATAAAGGCCGCTTATGAAGGCCAGCTGTGGCGCAAAGATGCGCTCACGCGGTTTATCCGACAGGCTGATGGAAGTTTGTTCGAAGGCGTCATCAATGGTGTAGATGAATTGGGCAACCTACTGGTTCAGACAGAAAACGGGGTCAACACCTTCGAAGTTAAGGAAATCAGCCCGATATTATAGAACTATTTATTCCAGAAATTGCTTATCGTATTCCACCTGATTCGCTTCCAGTAATGAAATATACTCTGTCAATGAAGATTTCTTCCTGTGATGTTCTTCCTGATTCATAACATACCTGATCAGATTTGATTTAGCTTTAACAGCATAGGTAAAAGCCCCATAACCTTCTTGCCATCCTCCAAAATCGGGAAATATTCCGGTTTTTTTGATGTATGCAGTCGCGGAGAGTTTTATGTCTTTTACTAAAGAGGCTAACGCTACTGAAGGGTGGAGTGCGAATACAATATGAATATGGTCTTCAACACCATTTATTCTGTATAAATGACATCGCTTGTTTTTCATCAAGCCCCAAATTAGTTTGAATAGTTGCGGTCGATCTTCCTTCCTTAGCGTAGGCTTGCGATACTTGGTACTGAATACGACCTGGTAGAGAATTTGTGTATGTGTACTCATTTTCGTTTGGTTTTCCCGGATTTTATCCGGGGTTACTTGTGTTTAAGCCCTGCGGGCTTGGGATCTCCGGATTTTTTTCGGGGTTACTTGTGTTTAAGCCCTGCGGGCTTGGGGATCTCCGGATTTTTTTCGGGGTTACTTATGTTTAAGCCCTGCGGGCTTTCCTAATTCCTCATGCAAGTTAATATTATTTTCCACAAAACCAAAATTAAAACGAACCGCGAAGCGGTTCAACTCAAATAACCCCGGATGCAATCCGGGAATAAAAAAGGCCATCCCGGAAAACCCGGGATGGCCTGAAGAAAAGAAAAGCTCTGAGGCGTTTACTTCTTCACACGCTCAATATAAGCGCCGGTAGTAGTGTCAATTTTGATCAAATCACCCTGATCACAGAAAAGTGGCACACGCACTTCTGCACCAGTTTCTACAGTAGCTGGCTTAAGAGTATTGGTAGCGGTATCGCCACGCAAGCCTGGCTCGCAGTAGGTGATTTCGAGAATTACCGTTTGTGGCAATTCCACAGACAGGATGGTTTCCTTGGCAGAGTGGTACAATACGTCTACCACATCACCTTCCTTCAGAAACTGACCATTGTCAACCATATCGTCTGAGATGGAGATCTGGTCAAAAGTTTCCTGATTCATGAGGGCAAAACCGCCATCTTCAGGGTATAGGTATTGGAACTTGCGACGTTCAACACGTACCTCATTGATGGTAGCACCGCTGTTGAAGGTGAATTCCACGACACGACCGGAGGTAGTGCTTTTGAGTTTGGTCCAGACCTTACCGCTGCCGCGACCTACCTGGAACTTCGAAAAATCAATGATTTTTACGATGTCGTTGTTGTGTTCGATGCACATTCCATTGCGGATATCTGCCGTCGTTGCCATGTTTGTACGGAATAAAAGTTGAGTGTTAAATGTTGCATTCGGTGTTCTCCACCGCACATGCGGTCAAAAACGCGCGCAAAGGTAGCGGTATTTCCGCGTTTTGAAAAAGAATGTGGGAAAAAATGGACGCTGGACTGCGGACCTTGGACATTAGACGTTGGACTGGATGTCATCGGATCTGGTCCAAAGTCTAATGTCAAACGTCAATTGTCCAAGGTCCGCAGTCCGGCATCAAAGCAAGGCGGCGCCAAAAACTCCGGCGCTGTCACCTAATTTAGGTCGTAGGAAAACAGTGTCTATCCGATGGTTGAATAAATGCTTTTGCACCTCACTAGGGCCGTCGGTGTACAAGCGTTCAATATTGCCTACTCCGCCGCCGAGAACCACCACATCCGGGTCCATGATATTGATTACTACCGCCATGGCTTTTCCAAAAAAATGGATCAACCTGTCCAGGGTTTTAATGGCCGCCGGATCATTTCCGGATTCTGCCAAAGCCACAATCTCCTTTAGTGATTTCTTTTCTCCAGTTTGCCCCAGGTAATAACGCTCTAAAGCCGGCCCTGAAATGACGTTTTCCACACAGCCTTGATGCCCACAATAGCAGGAACCGCCACTTTCATCCAAAAAATTATGCCCCCATTCACCTCCAATGCCTTGCCGGCCGTTGCGCACTTTTCCGTGTAACACCCAACCGCCACCCACTCCAGTACCCATAATCACCCCAAAAACTGCTGTGGCGTTAGGAATCACTTCCGGCACAGCGCCCATCAGCGCCTCTGCGACAGCAAAACAATTGGCGTCGTTGGCTAGTCGAACCGGTATACCCAGTGCTTGTGACAGATCCTGATCGAATGGATGTTGATTGAGTACGGTGGTATTGGCGTTTTTGATTACTCCTGTGTTTGGATCAAGGGTTCCGGGATGACCAATACCCAGATATTCGGCTTTTAGCCCTGATTCCTGTTGCAACAGTTCCTTCATACGAACGATTTGTTGCACAATATGCTGATAGCCCAGGTGCGCCTCTGTTGGGAACCGGGTGCGGAAAAGCGGAACGGGATTTTCCCGACTTTCCAGAACCACTCCTTCAAGTTTTGTCCCCCCTAAATCAATGCCGAATAAGGCCATTTTATCTTCTATTTAATAAAGGTTCCAGTGTAAACACCTTCATTCCCCCGGTCGTCCCGTACGATAATGCGCACGTTATGTTCTCCTTTACCTACATGTTCGTCAAAAGTGTAGGTAATTCGGTTGCGTTTTTTATCGTATTCAAACAACACCCATTTACCATCAATTGTGCCTCGGTAGGTGAGGTTATTGGCTAACCCGGCGACAGCAAAGTTATCCATGATTCGGAAAGACATACTCTGCTTCCTTCTCATGTCTTTTGTAAACACAACCGGTGATATACGTGGAGCAATGGTATCTGCCATAATGCAATAATCGCCAAATGAGCGGGTCTTGGCACTCAACCATTCGCCTTGCCAAACACCGCCACAGTTATCCGGTCTGCCACTGTTACAATTGGCTATAATGGCTTTGCTGCGCAAATTCTCCGGGAGTGAAGTTGGTTTGATTTTAATGTCAAATTGCTTGTGAATGGGCGTACGCTCATCATGCAGGTGGTGCATGGGCGAATACAAATCGTTGCTGCTGCTGTCTACCGACATAAGGTATTGCATTTGCACAGATTCATACAGGGTTCCAACAGGCAAGGTCAGGGATAACCCATCCATATCCAGATGATTTTCCTGATCGAAGGGAAACAGGAAGAGATAGGGTGGACTCATAAAGGATTCCATGGCAGTCAAGTCTTTCAGAGCCCAGAAATTCAACGTACTGTAATTACCCAAAGCATCGCTGACTTTCAGTGTAATTTTGGTAGGTATCTGTGGATCCAGGGTAATAGCGCCCATTGACTCTGTACGGGTATAGTTGGCCAGAAAATTGCCTGGCAAAGCAAAACACCGGTGAAACCATGCGCCATATCGCTGCCTGGTGGGATAATCAATATGGGCATTGAGATACCTTGTATCATCAAAATCAAACTCATCTGCGGTCCATTGAAAAGCCAGTTGATCATTGGTGTACAGCGCTACAGCATACACGCCATTGTCGTTACGCCTTAAATTAGACCGATCGTATGTTTTTACACCAAAACCAATGGTGGAGCCTCCAATTCGGACAGTATCTCCTTCGAGGCCTATTTTCCCGGTTTTATCCTTATTTATTGGAAAAACTTTACTGCCCAAGACTTCCCGCTTATTGTTCAGGAAGTACACTTTCATGTCTCGTATATCTGGCGCAAGGTTATCTGCCACTTTTATGCCACACAACAATGGATTCACTGCATATCCGCCAGGACTACGTATTTCAAAATGCAGGTGAGGACCTTGTGAACCACCAGTATTCCCCAAATAGCCAATTTGCTGCCCCTTTTTGACCGGGAACATGGTTTCGGGTGGCGTTAATTCCAACTCGAAACGCTCCATTTCGTATTGTTTTGCTTTGACAAATTTTTGAATCTCTGCAGAAAACCTGTCCAGGTGAGCATACAAGGTTGAGTAGCCATTAGGATGCTTTAGATACAGTACATTTCCATAACCACTGGCGTCCACTTTAATTTTTTCAATGTATCCGTCAGCCGCTGCCAAAATAGGATTCCCGGTTATGCCGTCTATGTCCAACCCGGCATGAAAGTGATTGGGACGCAACTCACCACAGGTACCGGTAAGCATAACCGGACCATTTACAGGAGCAGAAAAAAAATCGGTAGGATGGTGCTCTTTCTTGCGTTTTGCAGGCAAACCGATGCCGGCTGCTTGCTGTCCGGGCTCATATACCCAAACTGTAGTTCCAGCAATCACTGCACCCAAAAGAAGAGGCCAAAGGGATTTCAACACGTTATAATTCGCGTTAAAGAATGGTTACAAAGCCATTCAGTGACAAAATTCAGTCTTCCAAACAGAAGTCCAAAAATAGGATGCAGCACCCGTGTTGGCAAGATATTTCTGCAATTTAACAGCCTGTTCAAGCAAGGTTACCATCACTTGCTTTTGGCCAGCCAAAAAGCTTGGAGGTGACTACAGGAACGAAAAAGAATCCTGCAGTTATAATGCTCACAATCAAATCTGCTGTTTCACTTTCCATTGCCTTTGACCAGGCAGCTTCCGGGAACAAGTGACAAACGAAGGAGAAGCTGAGTTTAAAGCCCAATACCCCAATCACTGCAAAAGCACTGGTTTCCAGGAATGGATATTTTTCCAATAGTAACACAAACCATTGAGCGACAAATCGCATGGCCAAAATACCGATAAACACTCCTGTACAGATGAGAATGATGTTATCCGTAAAGGCTACAGCCGCAAAAACATTATCCAGTGAGAAGGCCAGGTCAACAATTTCCACAGCAATCACGGTTGCCCAAAAAGGCCCTACCAGTCCACGGGTAATTTTGTAATACCAGGTCGTTTCTTTATTCAGGGTGTCATCGTCCTTCTGTGGCGTTGACTTTTTTCTGAAGTAATCAATGGTCAGATATATAAGGTACAAACCACCCAAAGGCTTCAGCCACCAAATTTTTATCAACCAGGCGGCAAAAACCAGGCAGATTCCTCTGAACACATACGCGCCAATGATACCATAACGAAGTGCCAGTTTCCGTTTTTCCGGTGGCAAATCCATCACCATAGTGGCTATCACTGCTGCATTATCAACCGACAAAAGACTTTCAATGAGAACCAGATTCAAGATAATGATGAGCGAGTTCTCCCAGTCACTCCCAAAAATTTGCTGCAAAAATTCCATCATTGGATTATTTTATCAATGAAAAGCAATCAAAACATCCTATAGATTGAATTGTTGCCTTAGTCGTTTTGTGAAAAGATGAATCATGTAAACGGCTTTACCAACCTGGCATTTCAACCGACCAACTCAACCGTTTAACTGTTTACTGACTGGCTTCCTGAAGCAAAGCATCAGAATCCTTTACCAGCATTTCCAATTCTTTGAGTAGTTCTTCTTTACGTCTGGCTTGCTCTTCTTGTCTGGCAGCTCTTTCTTTTTCCACCTTTGGATCTTTCTTTTTTAAGGCCGGAGAGGAATTTTGCAGGTCATTTGCCTCTATTTCATTCAATTCATTCTCCAGGGTTGTCTTTCTATGCTCCAACTCATCCAGACGCTTTACAACCTTTTCATCCAAATGTCGTGCCTGAGTACGGATGGCGCGGTAAACACCACCCAATTTATCCAATGCTGCATCGTATTTACCGGCATTGAATTTTTCATTTTCGGACTTCAACAACTGCCCCACAGACACTACAACTCCACGAACCTGGCCAAACACCTTTTTGGCGTTCTCCTGCTCTTCGTTTGTTCCAAAAAAGTAATTATACACCAGAATACCTGCTACAAGCAGTAAGCCGACTTTAATTAATGTACGAAACATATTAATGAGTGAGTGAGTGAGTGAATGAGTGAATGAGTGAGTGAGTGTGGTACAAAAGTAGTACTTATTACCAATGGCCTGTGCAAACGATTACCAGGGGTAAAGAAAAGAGAAAAATCACTATCCACTTATTTTGCATTGCTTTGATGCCCCATCCCGCAGGGCAGAAATGGCAGCATGACAAGCTAGCCTCAGAAGCTTTTGACATCGTTAGGCCGAGCACCAGAGGAAACAGCACATCATCCGGATTAACAAACCTTAACTCATTCACTCACTCACTCATTCACTCATTCATTCACTCACTCAGAGAGCCGGCCTGAATAGATCAGGTCGGCTCTCGAGAAGTATCTGGAACAGATTTTATTCTTACCAGAACCTGTATCTGTTATCTTCAATTTCGTAGCTGCGCTGCATGGCTTTCATGAGGCTCATACGCATTCCAGCAACTGTTTGAGAGGTCATCTGACGACGGAAGAGGGTCATGTCAGCAGGCAACGGCTGCTGTGCAATCTCAGAAGTAGGCATAACATAAGCTACACCAATAGTACCAGTGATGGCCTTACTGATTTTTCCTGTTTCCAGTGAGAATACAGTGCCGGCAATACGAGGTTCGTTGTTGGTATTGAGGAAGTTGATATTCTTGAGGGTATCCACTTTACCGTTGTTCCATTGTTGTGCAATAGCAGCAATGTCGTTCGGGTTTTGTGTTTTACTCTTGATAACTTCAGCTTTTTTGAGCGCCTTAACGTAAGTCTCAGCTTCAGGCAGAGCTTTCAGTGTTTCAACTGTAGGTTTGCCTTTTTTCAGGATACCTTTCAAGGCAGGCACCACATATTTAGCATCAAAATAGCCACCTTGTGGGTCGCCAAAAGCGAATACCTCTTTGCTGATAGAACCAATTTTGGTGTTCTCATCAAAGGCCCAACGCACTACATCGCGCACGTCTTCACCAGTGCCAAGAGATGCAACGTTGAAGTCGTTTTGCTTCAGGTTTTGTGCTGCGTAGAACTGAGCACGATTTTGATTGGCCAGGGTTTCCAGATCGGCAAGTGTCTTGGCCTGCTGCACGAGGGCAACTGCTTTATCTTTAACCATTTGCTGGGTTGACTTACTTGGCTCGAGGCGACGGCCCAATACTGCTACTTTAGCAGATTGTTCCCCGCTCTCGAATTTTTTGCCCGTAATTTCAACGATGTGCCAGCCAAATTGGGTTGAAATTTTGTACAACTTGCCTTGTTCACCGGTGATGAAGCAAAGATCATTGAATTCTTTCACCATTGATCCATTGGCGAACCAGCCCAGGTTACCACCGTCTCTGCCGGATGCTGGGTCCTGGCTGAGTTTCATGGCCAAAGAGTCGAAACGTTCCTTGCCAGACTTGATGAGAGCAAGTAAGCTGTCAGCGCGTGCGCTGTTTTCAGGAGTAGCGTCTTTCAGCAGAATGTGACGGGCTTTCACTGAATCCGGAAGAGATTTCCGGTCGATAATTTTCATGATGCGGAATTCACCACCGTCATAAACCGGGCCAATGATAGAACCCAACGGACGGCTCATGGCAGAATCAGCAAATACAGCCGGGAATTGATTCTTTGGCACGTACAAACCACTGAATGCACCGCCATTGGCCAATACATAAGTGGAGTCATTTTTGGCAGTGCGAAGACCATCAACCATTTTTCGAACAGCCTCGAAAGCATTGGCAGAGTCCTGAGAAGTAGGAATAACCGGGAAGGTTACGAATGAAACCACACGGGTTTCTTCCTGCTGCGCGTACAGATTCGGGTTGTTTTTGATGAAATCTTCGTAATCGCTATCGGTTACTTTGATTTCATCGTCCTTAACGGCATCGTAAGGAATACGAACCGCTACGAAATCGCGACGGTTGTTGTTCTCCTGAAACACCATTTCAGCTTGCCATTTCGGCGTGTACATACCCTTACTTACTGCATTGAGCAGCTTTTCCTGCATACGGGTTTTGATGATCTCTTTTTCCTGAACTGACCAGTATGCGCGGGCGCGCTGATCTGTGAACTGGCCTTGTTCGATGGCATTTTTGATGCCTGCAAGTTGAGCGCGGTCAGGCTGACCAGCTTCATTTTTGAAGCGCTCAACAATGATCGGGCTAAGGTTCAGACCAAACTGAAGGTCCAAAAGCTCTTCTTTGCCTACACCCAAACCGAGTGGCGCTGCTTCCTGCTCCACAATGGCCTTTTCCAGAAAGTATGTCCAGGCCTGACTGCGAATCTGAAAAGCGTTATTGCGCTGCTGCTCTGAATACACCAACTTCTCGTAAGTGTCAAATTCGCTACGCTTAATTTCTTGTTCTCCTACCTTGGCAAGTGTGTTGACATCGCCGGCAGAATAACGCTGACTGTTGGACATAACGTCCATCAAAATAAAGCCTCCTAAGGCCAGAGCCATTGCCACAATGAGTATCCACCCATTTTTACGAATAGTCCCGATTAAAGCCATATTCCTTTAATTGTTTGAAAATCAAAAATTTATATCCGAAAGCACTTGGTTTTTCAAAAAGTGGACGCAAAGGTAACAAGTTCAGCTGCGAAAAAGGAAATTTGTTTGCAGGAATTACTTTTCCAGCCTTTTTCCACAAAAAAACCCGGCGCCCTGATTGCACTGGGGACCGGGTTTGAATGCGCTCTGCGGTGAGAGGGACTTTAGAAGCGACGACGTACTGCGCTACGGGTGGATAACAAATCCATCAGTGCAAACAGGCCGTTGCCCAGGGTAAACAAACCCAACGTTACGCCAATGATCAGCATGATTAAAAAAGTGATTAGTGTTTGTGACATTCGGCGACAATTTGAACCTTTCAAACTATCCCGTTTGGGTTATGCCAAGAATGATGCCAAAACATATCCGTTAGTCTGTCAATTCTCACCCTTCACCCGGAATTTTCAGTCGTTTAGTTTATTGATGCAACGATATTGATTTTCTGCCGTCCTTTATCCAGCTAACGAAAACAAAAACAAAACCCACCCTCATTATGCGCATCCTGATTGCCGGATGGTTATTAACATGGTTTTTCCATGCTCCGGCCCAAAACTCGCTTGCGCCCAAAAAAACCCTTGAAGCTGTCAGAATAAGTGAAAAAATTCAGTTAGACGCTCAACTTAGTGAGCCCGCCTGGCAATCAGCCACTGAAGCCAGCAATTTTGTGTTGATGTGGCCCAACCCGGGAACCAGGGCGGAACAACGCACGGTTGTTAAACTTTTGTACGACGATGCTGCACTCTATGTAGGGGTTTATTGCTACGATACCCGCCCGGATTCAATTTTCCACCGGCTCTCCAAGCGGGATGTACTCGATAATACCGACTGGTTTGCGATTATTCTTGATACCTATCAGGACGGTCAAAATGCACTGCAGTTTGGCCTCACACCAGATAATGTGCAGTTCGATTCCAAATTTTCTATCGCAAATGCAGACTCTAATAATGGCAATAATGACGGAGAAGATCCTGCCTGGGATGCTGTTTGGCGTTCTTCAGCCCGACTGACGGCAGAAGGCTGGGTGGCCGAGCTGGAAATTCCTTACGCTGCTATCCGATTCCCCAAAAAGGAGGTGCAGGACTGGAATGTCAATTTCTATCGCTCTGTTCGTCGTAAAGGTGAAACCGATTGTTGGAATGAAATAAAAGCAGAAATAGCTGGCTCCTTGAACCAAATGGGTGTATTGAAGGGCGTGAGTGATATAAAAGCACCTCTTCGCCTGAGCGCAACGCCATTTGTTGCAATGTACGCCAACAATGCCTACAACCAACCTGACCGTTCGGCTAATGGTTGGTCCTACCCATGGTCTGTAGGTATGGACCTTAAATATGGGATCAACGAGGCCTTTACCCTGGATGCTACCGTGATCCCGGATTTTGGGCAAGTGCGCTCGGATCAAAATGTGCTGAATCTTTCTCCTTTTGAGGTGAGATTTAACGAAAACAGACCCTTTTTCACTGAAGGAACCGAATTATTTAATAAAGGTGGATTGTTTTACTCCCGCCGTGTTGGCGCCAATGCTCAATTATTGAATGCTACCAAAATTTCAGGCAGAACCAAACACGGCCTTGGCGTTGGTGTATTTAACGCCGTAGAATATGCCTCCTTTAACACCTATATTGATGAGGGGCAGGAGATTCGGGAAAAAGTATCGCCGCTCACTAACAAGAGTATCGTGGTGCTGGACCAAAACCTTAAAAATAATTCATCCGTAACCCTGATCAATACCAATGTTTTGCGTTCCGGCGCAGAGGTGGATGCTAATGTGACCGGTATTTTATTTAACTTGAAAAACAAGGCCCAATCGTATGGAATGAACGGTAAAGCCGTAATGAGTCACCGAATTGGCCAAAACCAGACAGAATCAGGCTACAACCTGGCCCTTAGTGCCTCTAAAACCAGCGGTAATTTCCTTTGGGGCAGCGATTTCAACCTGGAAACCGATCAGTATAACCCCAACGACCTGGGTATTCTTTTTAGCCCCAATGAAGTGAGTCACTCTCTTTGGATCAATTACAACTACTACAAACCCTGGTGGAAGCTGAATAATTTTTGGTCGAGTATGTGGATGTACAATGAGTCGCTGTTCAACCCATGGGCGGCCTGGAGTGTCACACAATTTGGCTTAAACTTTGGCGGAAACACCCGTAAATTCCAGAATTTCGGGATGAACTTCAACTTCACTCCCTGGGGCCGAGATGATTATTTCGAGCCTCGCCGACTGGATTATCGCACCAATTATCATATACCTGCCAGCGGAAACCTGTATATGTGGTATAACAGCGATAACCGCAAACCGCTCACCTATTATATGGAAGGCGGCGTTAGAAAGTTTTCGGAGTTCAACCGTTACAACGCAAGCCTTTACGCTGGTATGCGCTGGCGGGTAAACGGAAAACTTACTTTAGGTATTGGAGTAGGCAGGGAACACCTCAACCGAAATGTTGGAGGACTTTGGGAATGGGAAATGATGGAAGAAGCCATTGGCGCCTCAGAGTTGCCTGAAAATGCCGTGGTTATGGGGCGCCGCAATGTTCGCGGGTTTAACAATAACCTGAATGTGTCTTACTCCTTTAACAACAGAATGAACCTCACACTTTTTGCCCGGCACTACTGGCAAAAAGCCACATACAGCGACTTTTTTGGTCTGGATGAAGTCGGAAATCCGGTTCCAAGTCCATACACCGGACTTAGTCCGGATGGAGAATCCTTAAACGATGTTGCTGCCAATTATTTCAACATCGACATGATTTATACCTGGCGTTTTGCTCCGGGATCAGATTTGCTGCTGGTGTATAAAAACGGCATTGGTCATTTTGATTATGGATATGCGGTGGATCGGAATTACATGTACAACGCTGGCAAGTTGATGGATTTTGAAGGCACAAACAATTTTTCGGTCAAATTGCTCTATTTCCTTGATTATGAGCAGGTTAAACGAAAATGGTAAGATACAGAAAGTTTGATTTGGTTAGTGGCCTCGGCAAACGTGCCGGGGCTTTTTTGTTTTAGTGGGTTGGTGGTTTGGTGTTTTAGTGTTTTGGTGTTTTAGTGGGTTGGTGGGTTGGTATTGTTGAAATATATCTGGCTATGCTGCATACTTCATTCAACTGCAAGGAATTCTTGTCACAACTTTTTAGGACAATTTTTCGGGAAGTATTTGTAAAATTGAAAAATGTTTTTGAATCTTTGCATCATCGTACTAATACACCATTACAAATTAATCAAAACACTACAACACTTCATTTCACCATCTCCCCACCAAAACACCAAAACACCAAAACACCAAAACACTAAAACACCAAAACACCAACCACTCCTTCGTTCCATGACCATTTTAATGCTCGACAACTTTGATTCCTTTACCTACAACCTGGTTGATTTCTTCCGGCAACTGGGCTGCGAGGTAAAGGTGTACCGGAATACAGTGGAACCGGAAACTCTGGCACAAATTCCATTTGATATGCTGGTGCTTTCACCCGGACCATCCGTACCATCTCAGGCGGGCAATATGATGGCCATAATTCAAAGATTTTACCGGGAAAAACCTATCCTGGGCGTTTGTCTGGGCCACCAGGCACTGATTGAGTTCTTTGGCGGAACCCTTGCCAATATCGCTCCGGTACACGGTAAAGCTGTCACCATCTCCCACGATGGCAGAGGAGTATTTTCCGGTATTGAACAGCACTGCGAGGTAGCACGCTACCACTCCTGGGCCGGCGATATCATCCCGTCTGAATTAGAAGTAACCGCGCGCTCCGGCGATGGTGTCATTATGGGCATCAGGCACAAGCGTCTGCCAATTGAAGGCATTCAATTCCATCCGGAATCAGTGCTTACCATGAAAAACCAGGCCGGAATGCGCATGCTGAGAAATGTAGTAGAAGGAAAAATGGCCTCTGGCAACCGGATTTACCACGAATTTTCCCAAATCCTCCAATCCGGCAACCCTATATCCTCGGAAATGCTCCGGGCATTTCTCAAGGCTATTGCCGATGAACAACTATCTGAAGACCAAAAACAAATCCTGCTGGTTTCGCTCAGTCACCGACTCCGTAATGCCCCTGAGCTCGCCCATTTTATTCAAATATTGATGGAATTCCAATCCATCCCCTCACTCACTCACTCACTCACTCACTCACCCACTCACTCATTCACTCACTCACTCATTGACCTCTGCGGCACAGGTGGTTCCGGGCTGCCGCGCATCAACACATCCACCCTCGTGAGTTTGTTGTTGGCACATACCGAGCTGCCCATTGCCAAACATGGCAACAAAGCCGCAGCAGGTCGGTACGGCAGCTTCAACTTGCTGGAACAACTCGGCGTGCCGGCTTCCTTTAATCCGCAACAGGCAGCCCAAACCCTTGAAAAAGCCCGACTGGCATTTGTGTTCGCCCCTGATGTACACCCACTATTCAGGCACTTTGCTGCCATTCGAAGCAAAATAGGCGTGCCTACTGTTTTCAATGCCCTAGGGCCACTAATCAATCCTTATCTGCCTGAGCGCCAGTTTATTGGTACTTCCTTTGCCGATCTGATGGAGGTCATTTTTGAAACCGGTATCAGAATGGGCAAAAGACAACTCATCGTAGTGAGGGCAGAAGATGGTCTGGATGAAATTTCCCTAAGTGGCCTAACCCGCGTTTTGGAATATCGGGATGGAGTTAGAACTGATTACCAACTGCAACCGCAAGATTTTGGACTGGAACCCATTCCTTTTGAAGCTTTGAGCGCCGCCAACCCGGCTGCCTGTCTGCAAATAGCACAGGAAATCATTGCCGGGAAGCCTACTTCCGAGCATTTCAAACTGATAGCAGCCAACGCGGCCTTTATATATACCCGTTTTGTGGAGGACATACCGCTTACGGATGCTTATCAAAAAATGGCAACCTTGATCCAGAAGGGCGTCATGCAAAGCACACTTCATCAATACCAGGCTGCACTCGCAGCCTTCAGCATCCCTGCAGAGTCATGACCATTCTGGATCAAATTGTAGACACCAAACGCAAGGAAATCATTCAATGGTATGCAAAATACCAGTTGGATGCCTTGCGTTTGGCTTGCCAGCCTGCGCAAGACGCTACTCCTGAATTTTACAGGCGAATTGCTGAGACAAAGGCTAAAGGGCAACCATTTTTCATCGCTGAATTCAAACGCAAAAGCCCATCGGAAGGATGGATCTATCAGGATGCTGACCTGCCTGCACAAATCCGCGCGTATGCCTCGTCAGGCGCTTCTGCCATTTCTGTATTGACTGATTACCCCTACTTTGGTGGAAGCTACGAGGATTTAAAAGCTGCAAGGGCTGTTCTTGACACTATCCCACATCCACCTCTGCTACTGCAGAAGGAGTTCATTCTGGATCCTCTGCAAATTTACCTGGCCAAGCTCGCCGGCGCAGATCTAATCCTGTTAATTGCCGCCATTCTTTCTCCAGAAATGTTGGAAGCACTACGGTTAACAGCTGAATCTATTGGCCTGGGCGTATTGGTAGAAGTGCATGATGCAGAAGAACTTGAGCAAATTCAGCATTTACCTTTTCCCGTGCTTGGGGTCAACAACCGCGACCTGAAAACTTTCCGCACCTCCTTGAACCGGGTGAACACGCTGAAAGAAAAAGCTATTGGCAGGTACATCATAGCAGAATCCGGCGTGTTGGACCACCGGCATTTTCAAATGGTGCGGCGGGCCGACGGCTTTTTGATAGGAACCGGGTTGATGAGGCCCGGTACAGCCTTGGTGAAGTCGTTCACCGACCATTTTCAACATGAAGGCAAATGGCTGTTCAAAGCCTGCGGTATTCGTACTGAGCCTTTGCTGGCAACCAGTTCAGCAGACTGGCTGGGGATCAATTTTTCCCCGAGGAGCAAGCGAAGGCTTAGTCCAGAGGCATTGGAGGCCATGAAACCGGTTGATTTAAGCAGACTTGTGGCCGTTTTTCACCAAAACACTTTTGAAGAAATAGAAGCCATTTTGGCCCGTTTTCCATTCAAAACCATACAATTGTATGCAGGAGACGTTTCTCCTGAACAGGTTAGACGGTTGAAAGTAAGGGTCTTACTGGCTATCAAAACCCCACAGGAGCAAACACCAGAAACCATCATGGATACGCTGGTAGAACCCTATGCCGCTGATGTAGATTGTTTTATCCTGGACAGCGCTACTCCAGGCGGAGGCACACGTATTCAGAGCGAATTACCCGGCCATTTCCCCTACCCTTTCCTGTTGGCCGGAGGATTGCATGAAGACAACCTGGAACTTGCCACCCAATACCCGAATTGTATTGGTGTGGATATTGCTTCAGGTATTGAAACAGACGGGGTTGTAGATTTTGAGAAGATCAGGCGTATTGGGGAGCGACTTGCCTCCCTACCTTTGCTGCATGACATTTCAAATTGTTTTTAACCTCTATCCGGCTACCCCTACCCTATTCCTTCCTTCAGCAAATGTGGTGCAATGCAGCAAAGATGGCCAGTTGTCGCACATCGTACAACGTGCCACGTCTGCTACGGTAGGCGCTTATCAGCTCACTCCCTCCGAGGTTGAACTCCGTCTTTTTGATCTGATCGAAACCCTGCAGCCAAAAACGCTTGAGGCTAAATACAAACAACCCAAAGCCAAAACCTGGTCTACCCTGCCCCAATTGCTGGCAGATAACAACACCCGGCCAGTGGTGGAAAAATACATATTCAGCAAACTGGATCAGTTTTTAACCGAAATAGTGCGGCATAAACTCCCCCTTACACTGGATGCAGAGCGCAAAACCCTCGCCAAAGATGTACTGCTGGAATTTCCCGATCAGGAACTCATGCCTTATCTGTATTTCCGCAAAAATGAAGATTCCAGCATTGAATACCGACTAAAACTGGGTACCGAGACCAACCAATGGGCTATTTCTGAACACGATCTACATCCGCTTACCAATACCGATCCGGCCTGGATTCTGGATGGCCATACACTATACCGCGTAGCTGGCATCAATGGAAATATGGTGAAACCCTTTCGGCAAAAAGACGCTATCCTGATTCCGGCCGATAAAGCCCGCACTTATTTTCAGCAGTTCATCACCAAAAGTATTCGAAGAAGTCGGGTGGAAGCTGATGGATTCAGGGTACAAAAGGCGGAGCAGTTGCTGAACACCCTCCTGGAACCCGTAGAGAACATCCTGGAAAAGCAGTGGTACCTCAAACCGATTTTTGAATACCAAGGCGCTGTATTCTCCTATGGCGAGCGCCGTGACCGGGTGACAAGTCTGGATGTACCCTCTGATCAGGAAGCTGAAGTTACGGTGCACCTGATTTGCAGAGATCAGGAAATGGAAGCAACACGCATTCAAACGCTCCGCGATCTTAGGTTGACGGAGTCCGGCGCATTGTGGTCGCCCGGACCAACTACCACCCTCGAACAGGCTATCCGCTGGCTGGGCGAACACCAGGCGGACTTGGCAAAGGCAGGAATACACGTAATGCTTCCACAGGTGGATGGAAAAACCATGAGTTTATTTACGGGGCATTTGGAGGTACATTCCCAGGCCAAAGGTGATTGGTTTGACATACACGGTCAGTTACAGGTTGGAGAACATACCTTCCCATTCCGCAGTCTTTTGCCCTTTCTCAAAAAACGCGACCCCCATTTTCCTTTACCGGATGGCACCTGGTTTCTGATCCCTGAAGAATGGTTTACCCAGTACACCGATCTGGCGCTTTCCCTGCAGGAAAAAGGAGAAAACCTGCGATTACCCAAAGCCCTGTACACCCTGCTGGAGGGTATGGCCCTGGAAGGAACTGAGGTAGAACTGCCGGTTATTGACCCGGAAAAGGTAGATTATGAGCAACCCGAACAATTAAATGCCTCCCTGCGTCCGTATCAATTAACCGGAGTAAAATGGTTGATCGGACACTGTCAAAACGGCCTTGGCGCATGTTTGGCCGACGATATGGGCTTGGGTAAAACCTTGCAAACCATTGCCACACTGGTATGGGCCAAACAACATTTGAATAATCAGTCAACTACCCATCAAGACCAATCACAGGGGCAATTAGACCTCTTTGCCGCCCACCGGGAAACGCTTAAGCCACTGAGCGCATTGGTTATTTTACCAGCATCGCTGGTATTTAACTGGCAACGGGAATTGGCCCATTTCGCACCTGGCTTGTTCGTGTATGCGCACGTGGGTGCGGGCAGGCAAAAGCAATTAACCACCCTGAACACACACGATGTCGTATTGACCACTTACCATACCGCCCGTCAGGATTTGAGTTTGCTGGAAAAAGTTGACTGGCAGTTTATCATCCTGGATGAGAGTCAGCAAATCAAAAACCGGGAGTCTGACATATCCAAAGTGGTGCGTGGTTTGCACGGGAAACACAAAATTTCGTTGTCGGGAACGCCAATTGAAAACTCCCTGGCGGATTTATGGACCCAAATGGAATTTATCAACCCGGCCACCCTGGGTACCTATGCAGAATTCCGGGAGCAGTTTCAGATTCCTATTGAAAAACAAAACGACGAGCAGGCTAAAGCACGGCTTTTCAAGCGGGTACAGCCTTTTTTTATGCGCAGAACCAAGGAGGAAGTTGCTCCGGACCTGCCCCCATTGAGCAACCAGGTTTTTTACTGCGAAATGGATGAGCAGCAGCGCAAACGGTATGATGAAGTAAAATCTGCCATGCGCAACCAAATTCTGGCCTTGTTCGACGATCCTAAAACCAGACTGCAGGCGCTTCAGGCATTGATGCGGCTGCGTCAACTGGCCTGTCATCCAATATTGGCCGATGATCAGTATGAAGGCCTGAGCGGCAAAACCACAGATGTTATGGCTCAATGGGATCAGGTTCGTCGCGCCGGGCATAAAGTGTTGTTTTTCAGCGCTTTTGAGCAACATTTACAAATTTTCAAACGAATGTTGGAGGCTGAAGGCAGCGCTTATGTATGGCTCACCGGCGAAACTGCTGTGCCAGACCGGGCTAAAGCAGTGAATCGTTTTCAAACTGATCCGGGCGTACAGGCATTCTTAATGACCCTGGGCGCCGGCGGCGTGGGATTGAACCTCACCGCAGCAGATTATGTGTTTATTTTGGATCCATGGTGGAACCCGGCGCGGGAAGACCAGGCCATTGCACGAGCCCACAGAATTGGGCAGGAGCATCCGGTAACAGCTATGCGGTTTATTGCAAGGGATACGGTTGAGGAAAAAATTCTGGTGTTACAGGAACAAAAACGCAAACTTGGCAGGGATTTGTTCGCAACCGATGCTGAATTCCCAACCCTGGATCGTTCGGATCTGGAAATGATGCTGGGCTAAAAAGCTATTTACTAATATTCATCCTCCTTAGCTTGCAACAGCTGATAGACTGTAGACCCGGCTGCTGCGCCCATACACGGACCCACAATATACACCCAGAGGTCTTCCCAGGCAATCATACCTGCAACACCGGCGCCAAACCCCAGCGCAGGGTTGAAAACACCTCCTGAAAGTCGGCCAAAAGTATAGGACATGGCCATGAGTGCTATGGCAGCAGTAAGCCCATGCAGCATGCTGCCTTCGGCAGAGGGAGCAAATGCAACCTGCATAAGGGCATAAGTAAAGGCAAAAGTGCCCAAAAACTCAGCCATCACTACGCATAAGCCTTGTTCCTGAATCCGGCTCACAATAGCAGTGCCGCCCCCACATTCATGCAAAAACACGCCAATAGATGCTGCCAGCAAGGCTGCAATCAATTGCGCCATCAGGTAATAAAGTGCATCTGTACGACTGATTTTTCGATTCATCAGGGCAACGAGGGTAAGCGCTGGATTGTAATGTGCGCCGGAAATGCCGCCTCCGGCGTAAACCATAACCATGTAAATACCAGCCAGCGCCCAGGGGGCCATAGGGGCAATACCCGGCTGCTGGGCAGTTAATACAGCCGTAAGTACCAGAAAGAATACGCCAATAAACTCCGTTAGGTACTTTTTCATCTTAAATCGCGCACATTGAATATGAAAAAATGAATTTTGCGGGCTAAAAGTAATGGCTCCAACGGGAATGTTCATTCATTTTGGTTCGGACCTTCTCACAAACACCACCAATTATGCTCAAACAACTTCTTTTACTCGTTAGCTTCTTCTCGATGATGGCGACAAATATCAGTGCTCAAAATGCAGTTCTTACTCCAGAATTGCTCTGGAAACTGGGTCGGGTAGGCCTGGAATGTGTTTCTCCCGATGGGCAATGGGCCGTTTATGGCGTGCAGCGGTACGATGTTGCGGCCAACAAAGGTACCCGTGTACTTTATGCACTCAACCTGGGTTCCGGCGAAACCCGACGACTCACAGATTTTGAAAAGACCTGCTCCGATGCCGAATTTCATCCGGAAGGTAAAAAGCTGGGTTTTCTAATGGATGGTCAGCTGTACGAAACCACTCTGGGTGGTAACGATGCCCCCAAACGGGTGAGTGATTTGGAAATCAACGGATTCCATTATTCTCCGGATGGCCGGAAAGTGCTGTTTTGTAAAGATGTAAAACTGGATAAAACCCCTGCAGAACTGTACCCGGACCTGTCTAAAAACTCAGCCAAAATAGCCGACGGGCTCTTTTACCGCCACTGGAAAAGCTGGCATGATTACGCATATTCTAACGTGTTTTTTGTGGAATACGCCAACGGACAGTTCAAAGGAGAGCCTAAAAACATCCAGAATGAACGATTCGATACGCCACTCACACCTGATGGCGGCATGGAACAAATCACCTGGAGTCCGGACAGCCGTTTCATCGTGTACACTTGTAGAAAACTGAATGGCACAGCAGAAGCGGTTAGCACCAATTCCGATTTATACGCTTATGAGCTTTCTTCCGGCAGAACCCTCAATTTTACAGAGGATCTGCGCGGATATGATCGTGATCCGCTGTTTTCGCCTGATGGACATTATCTGCTCTGGACCTCCCTGGCCACTGCTGGTTATGAAGCTGACAGACCGCGACTGATGCTGCTTGACACCCGCACCCAGCAGCGGGAAGAACTCACGCTTGGCTGGGCCTACGAAGCCAACAACCCCGTTTGGGCGCCGGACGGCAAATCGGTGTATTTTATCAGTGCCGAAGACTTTACCCATCAGATTTATCAAATTACGCTGGCCGACAAAAAGATTCGCCGCATTACTACCGGGACGCACGATTACACAGCCTTGAAACTGGCTGGGAATCAGTTTGTTACCACACGAATTTCCATGGTTAATCCGGCGGAAGTGTATACCGTAAACATGCAAACTGGTGTGGCCTCCCAGCGCAGCTTTGTGACAGACGAGATCTGGAAAAGCCTGGCTCAACCCAAAGTGGAGCGGCGCGTGGTAAAAACCTTTGATGGCAAGGACATGAACGTTTGGATGGTATTGCCACCCAATTTTGACCCAAACAAGAAGTATCCGGCGCTGGTTTACTGCCAGGGCGGACCTCAATCCGCGCTTTCCCAATTCTTCTCTTACCGCTGGAACCTGGCCCTGATGGCTGCTCAGGGTTATGTAGTAGTAGCACCCTGCCGCAGGGGTATGCCAGGCTCAGGCGCCGCCTGGAACGATGCCATTACCGGGCGCTGGGGAGATGCCATGAAAGATTATTTATCGGCCACAGATGCTGCCGCCAAGGAGCCCTTTGTAGATGCCTCGCGCATGGGCGCGGTAGGCGCGAGCTTCGGTGGATATGCGGTTTATTGGTTAGCTGGCAACCACAACAAACGCTTTAAGGCATTTATTTCCCACTGTGGTTTGTTCAACCTGGAGAGTTTTTACGGCACCACCGAGGAGGTTTGGTTTCCGAATCATGACTTTGAAGGCGCTTACTGGGAGAAGAACACCCCGCGCATGTATGTGCAGGACAGTCCGCACAAATATGTACAAAACTGGGACACTCCCATTTTGGTCATCCACAATGAACTGGATTTCCGGGTGCCTTTTGGTGAAGGCATGCAGGCATTCCAAGCGGCCCAATTGCGGGGTATTCCTTCCAGGTTCCTGAGTTTTCCGGATGAGGGTCACTGGATGAGCAAACCACAAAACTCCATGGTTTGGCAAAAAGAGTTTTTTGGCTGGCTGGATCAGTGGTTGAAGAAGTAGGTTTTTACCGCCGAGACGCGGAGACGCGGAGGGCAAATCTCTGCGGCTCCGCGTCTCGGCGGTTTATACTTCATTCATTACATTTGCGAAAACAATCCTTCCCAGACATGCTCAAAACCGGCATATCTCTCCTGCTTTTATTTTTTGTATCCTTTGCGCAGGCTCAGCCTCAGGAAGCCCGTGTAGGTTTTTACCTGATGAACCTGTACGGCCTGAACATGGATGAACATTCCTTTTATGCCGATTTTTATATCTGGTTTAAATGGAAAGGAGACATTGACCCAACCAACATTGAGTTTGTCAATTCCATTGAAAAATGGAGTATGGACAATGCGGCATTTGATGGAGATAGCACACCTGTGACACTGAAGGATGGCACCAAATACCGGATTTTTCGCAAGGAAGGTCGGTTTTTTCACTCTTTTTCCCTGAATCATTTCCCGCTAGACCGGCATTCGCTCGATATCCAGATAGAGAATCCGGAACATCCGGCTGATTCCCTGATATACCTCCCGGATACGAATGCAGCGCTCATCCGCAACACCCTGAACCTCGTAGGTTGGGAAAGTAAGGGGCTCAATATGACCACCCGGGTGCACGATTACGGTACCAATTTTGGCAATCCGGAAGAAAATGCCCAGCGGTACAGCAACCTGAGCTTTCAAATTACACTGGCGCGACCGTTTAGCTATTTTTTGCTCAAGATGCTGTTACCCTTGCTGGTGGTGATGCTGGTGGGAATTGGCGCGTTACTCCTCCACCCGGAGCACATTGATACACGGTCTTCATTGCCTATTGGCGCCCTGCTCACTGCCGTTTTTCTGCAACAATCTTACAGCGATGCCCTGCCCGACACCGGTTATATGGTGTTGATGGACAAGATTTATCTGCTTAGTTATGCCATCATTTCGCTGGTTTTGCTGCAGATTATTCGAGCCGGTAATGTAACGGCCAAAGAAGGCGCAGTCAAATTACTTATACGCAAAGAGCGCCGTTTGGCCAGATTTTACCTGTTGTTGTTTGTTGCAGGTGTGACGGTATTGAGTTTGTGGCAGTAGAAATGAATTTAATTCGATCCTTGTAATTCCTTCTTAGGTGAATTACATACGCATTCCTCTGGATGCCGGGTGTTGGCGAGGCTGAATCGGGTGCAAAGTTCAAGGCCGTCACCTTCTATCAAGCGTTTAAGGCCTTCAGCACTCATTTCAACTGAAAAGAAAAGATCGTTGCAAATTTCAGTGTGATTTTTATCAAATGCACCTTCCCAGGGCACCTCATCAAGTAGTGCCGTCCACTCAAATATCCATTGGTGTACACCTGATTTTGAGATTTGCTCCACAACTGTAGAAATAGTATCGCTGCTTAGCACATTCAGGTTGGAAAAAAAGTGGTTGTGGTCATTAATTGAGACAAACACTAAATCTTCAGCCAAGCGCCCCTTATTGCAGGCTTCCAGCTGACACGTGGCTCTGAAAAACCCGTTTTTCAAGTCTTTGACATCCGTTACCCGAATTCCGTTGGGGTCTATAACTCCTAACATTTCAATGTCAAATACCGTAGCTCCCCTGACATAAACTGCACCACCGCTGTTCGATCCAATTTGAAAATTACTGCTAATGCCTGTGCCTGGAAAGAGTTTGTCTACTGCATTGGTCAGTTGCCCCAGACGGCCATCGGTGTAAAAAGACCCGTTTGGTGCAGTATTACCCACCGAAATGGCCGCTACCTGACAAGATGGAAGGCCTTCCACCCAAATAGTTTTGAGTAATGGGAAAAATCGATACTCTGAAAACCCACTAGGCATATTACTGATGGCGGCAGTATTGACCGGCAAATAGATGTAGTTCTTGAATTTCGAAGTCAGACTGGAGATGCCATTTGCAAGTTCATCCGGAAGATTACTTGTCAACCCTTGCGTGTAGTTTAAATTGGCGGAACTTACATAATCCGGCAAAAGCACTTTTTCTAGAGTCTGGACATCATCCGGCACATAAGAACCATTTTCTGCACGACTATTGTAGAAAAAGTAAACACCTTTGTTGGCATTATCAGCAGGAATCGACAAGGCAAATCCGGTAGGGTATTTAGGCCTGAATTTGTCACTGTTCAACAAGTCCAGGGTATTATTTCCACCTGTTAAGGTAGTAGTAAAGGTAGTGCCTTGGTCAGGAGTACTGGTAACTGTGACTACCCGAGCCGAATAGGCAGGCGGCTCCCGATTTGATTTCTTTTCAGACAAAAGCGGCTCAGCATGGTAAGTACCCGTTCGTTGATAGGTATATGGTTGTGTCAATGTAGCGAGGTCAGCGGTCATATCGCCATGTGGGTAGTATTTAAAATTACCGTCGCCAAAAATCCAGAATGCCTTGTAGCGGGCATTGGGATTGATGCCAAGAGAGCGCGGACTATCCGAGACCTTGAAAGTCAGGGAATTGCCACTGATGGTGACAGATTCCGGATGTTGGTCGGTTTGGGTGCAATCCAGCGTTTCATTGTTCAGGCATGCACAGGGCGATTGTGCGTGCATTTGGGAGAAGAATATTGCAACAGCTGCCGAAAGTAGAATGTAGTGTTTCATGTTTATCAAGTTTTAGATTTCTGACATTTATTTCCAACGTTTCAAGTGTATGAGGTCAATCACAACTTGTGAAATCAAAAGGCCTGTGAACCTGGAACCCAATGGTTCAGATTCACAGGGCCACTGTCTGTCAATTCTTCTTTGGGAATGAGAATAATTGGTTGGTTTTCAGGGATTAGGCTTCATCAACCATTACATGGCGTTTCCGTACAAAGGGTAGTTGTGCCACTGCAATCATTGTTGAATACTACAGAGCCTCCCGCCGGAATGGTTTGTGGGGATGAAGGGGTACCATTGCAAATGAAGTAGATTTGAATGTCTAATATACCAGGGTTGTGAATTCTGAATGGACTTCCGCTGTAAATGCAAAAAACCGGGTCTTTGCCAACAGGAAAAGTTTTGGAATAGCCTGTACCCTGTCCGCAGGAAGTAGTACAGAACCGATCGCAAGAATTGGTGGTGCCATCGCCAGGTTGGAGTCCGCAAATGGTTAACCCGTTAAAATAGGTGGATGAAACCACCAGGCTGCAACAGCAACCACCATCGCCGCCACGATTTACAACAGCCAGGACATTGACATCCTTGATTTCACCGGTCGTTTGATCGGCCGTTTCGGTGTTGTAGGTTGGTTCGTAGCAACCTGTTGCAGAGGCAAAAGCCAAAAGAAGTGCGAAAAAGAAGATTGTGTTTTTCATAAATCGGATTGTTTAATGATTAAAAGAATTGAGGACAGTTCTTGCGTTTATTTGTTAATATCGGGCAAATTAGTGGCTGTTTCAAGGGTTACCCCTTGAATCGTATTCCTTAATTAAGACTTGTGGGAGAAGACGATATCCTTGTTTGCAAGGATGGATAAGGGGCGTCCTGCTGTGGATTTTTTTCGATCCAAGGGAAGGACGCCCCATTGCACATGCTATTTCAATGATTTTTACTCAGCTTTGATCACCCGGAGGGTTTGAACCATACCATTGGCTTCCACACGAAGGAGGTAAAAGCCGTTGGCCAGGTTTTCTGTAATCAGTTCGTAGGTGTCCTGTGTGCCCTGGAATTGTTGGTCCAGCACTTTTTGTCCGTTTACATTAAACAACTGACAATGAACGGATTCTGCGGATGGATCGTCTACATAAACTTGCAGTCGATCGTTGAACGGGTTAGGTGCAACGGCTGCGAAATCCGGTGTATTGGGCAATCCGGAGCGCAGACCGGTGTAGGAGGGGTCTGGGGCTTGGAGGCCAACAGAGGATGTAAAACCCTGGTATTCAACGCGACAAATATCAAAATTTGGATTATTTGGATTAACTGGGCATTGAGAGGAGAAGCCATACACTTCAATCAATCCTGTTGTTGTTGCTCCTCCTGTGATTCTAAATCTCAAGTATGAATTATCCAAGAATTTTACCAGTACATAATATGCACCAGAACATCCTTGAGGACCAGTAGGTCTATAGGCTGGAGTTCCATTACCAAATTGGTCAATACAATAAAAAGAATAGTTGGTGTTCCGGAAAGGCATTGTCGGTAATAGTACTTGAAAGCCGGATGCACCATTCAGATTACTTATGTATTCAATTCCAAATTCCTCAACCTCTGAACCTCGAAAAACTCTAAAGTGATTCGTAATTCCTACAGAAGCTGGAAATGAACAGGAACCTCCTCCTGCAGGAACCGTACATATTGGATTTGCAGACGAACCTTGATATCCAACAACTATAAGCTCCGGAATTAAGGTACCTGCGTCAATATTTGCTTCTTTTTCACTGTGTCCACCACCATCGCAGATACTATTGATGACAAAAGTATATTGTGTACCGGGTTCCAAATTGTCAATGATGGCTTCTAGTTGATCTTGCCCTTTCAACGTTGTATTGATCAAAAACTGGTCACTTGAACGGTATGTTCGAATCCTGTAGCCCCCGGTTGCATCAGGTTGAAAATCCCAACCCAGTCGGGCATCGGTTACACCCATCTTTATTACATGAAAGTTATTGGGTGCGGGAATATTACATTTTGAAGGCGCCTCCTGATCAATCCTGTTTTGGAGATTTGGGCTAACTGTGGCTGATGCGTTTAGCAGGCCAAGCACGAAGAGAAGAAAGAAAAAAAATTTTCTTTGTTGCATAGCGAACTCATTTTTTTATTAGAACTTCTGCAAAGATCCATTGAGTGGATTTCAAAAAATAGTACAAATTTGCACCCCTATTCCAAGGCTATATATGAGCAATTCTTATTTGCTTGAGATCATTAAGACTCTTACTCCCAACCAACTTGAGGAGTTTAGCAAATTCTTAATTTTCTCATCAGGTTCCAGCAAAAATTCAAAGGAACTTAATCTGCTTTTCGATGCCATTCAATCAACTAGTCCAAATTTTTCGGAAGAGCAACTAAAAAAAGAATTGGTTTATTCTAAGGTGTTTCAAAATCAAAACCATATCCATGGCAAACTGGAGAAACTCATGGTAGAATTAACTAAAATCCTGCGTAATTATTTATTATTTAAACGATATATCACAGACAATAATGAACGTACTCTGCAACTTGATTGGATAGCCTGGTTAAGAGATCATGGTCAGGATAATCGGGCACATCAATTTCTGGCAAAATTTAAAAATTCGATTAGTCAAGATACTGAGCAATCTTTAGAGCGCTATAAACTGGATTTTTTAATTGCCGAGGAGGAGCATGAATTGCAAAGTCTTCAATATCAATTTCATGGAAATTTATTTATTCCTGAATTGATCCAAGCATTAGACAGGCATTATGCAAACTATCGCATTGAACTGGTCAATCGCTATTTGCTAATTCAAAAAAGCTTGATTTTACCTGATCTGGATCAATTATTGGAACAAAATGCATCAAAGAATTTAGATGACCCTTTATTTGAAATCGCAACTAAAATTGAGACATCATTAAAAATGGAGGACCCTACTCCTTCGATGTTCTACAATTTATTAGAAACTCTAAAGCAGCATGAAGCAAGGATTTCATTTCAATCACTCTCTCAATATTACACTTTTTTAAGAACATTTTGCACATCGCTTATCAATTCTGGAAGGACTCAGTTTGTGGAAGTTTTACATAAGATTAATTTGGACAACCTCGAACGCGGCCTCTTCTTCATCAACAATGAAATAGCCTCACACGCTTACGGAAACATCGTCCACATCGCCATCCGGGTCAAAGAATACCAATGGGCCCTGGAATTCACAGAAAAATACAAAAAACGCATCATCGGCGGGGATCCTAACCAGTTTTTTTACCAAATGAACCTTTCACTTTGCCTTTTCGCCCTGAAAAGGTACGATGAAGCCATCACCAACCTGCCCGATCCCTCCCTGCACCTGCACTACCAGGGTACCATCCGATGCCTGGAATTGAAGATTTACTACGAAATGCAGTCTGATCTGCTGCTGTATAAGATGTACGCTTTCCGGAAATATTTTGAGCGCACTGCCACCAAAACCGTTTCCACCACGCTGAGAACCATGTACATCGAGTTCTTCAATATCATGTTACAACTTACTCAGTCGCCACCCAAGGACAAAAAGCGGTCGCAGCAGCTGATCGACCGTATTAACAAGAAAAAATTGCTGGCAGATCGGGCCTGGCTGCTGGAAAAAGCCCGGGAATTGGGTTAATTTTTGTCTCAAAAAGCGCCCGATTCAGAATCCCCCCCTTTTTTATGTACATTTTTTTAACCCTGAAAACCGGCCAAAACGCCGGCTTTCAGGGCTTTTTTATGCCTTTATCTACCTAAACCGCCTCAGAACAGCCTGCCCAATTTGTACTTTTTACCCGGCAACACGCAGCCCCATCTTTGTGTCATCAAAGCGCAAAACACCCGGGTCGCGCAAATCCCATGAGCTTAGGGAAAACACAAAAACTACTTTTCTTTTCATCATTAACACAAAAACTCTTTTGCCATGAAACGCATTTCTTTCATGCTCCTCCTTGGCATCGTTGCCATTTCTGCCGCACTTCAATCCTGTCAAAAAGAAGCCGTATCCATCCCTGCTACTAATCTGGGGGATCAATCTGCCGAAGATCGCGCTCAACTGGTTTACGGTGTAACCGTTTTCTCCGCCGGCAACCCAAGTCGCCTGCACACCATGGAAGCTGCCACCGGAAATATCACCAACACCGTAGCAGTTTATGTGCTGGATGCACTCGGGAACCCATTTTTTCTGGACGACCTGAAAGGTGTTTGTGTGGTAAACGACCAGGTGTTTGTCACCACTGGCTTTAATGTGGTGGATGCTTACTGCAACATGTTGATTAAAGTAAATCCGGTAACCGGTCAGGCTGGTGTCATTTCTTACAGCCCTGCCGAAGTAGGCACTGTTTCCGATATTGATTACGACCCGAACAACAACACCATTTACGGATTGGCCAACAACTCCAATAAACTGGTGAGCATTAACGATAACTCCAACAACTGGGGTACCTACGCTAATGTAGGCAACATCACCGGCCTGGGCACCTACCGCACCAAAGGTTTGAGCATGGTTCGCGATGCACAAGGCTTGCGTATCGCCATCGCTGCAACCCTGAATGCCGGAGGTAATGCCCGGATCCTGACTGTGCCTAACACCGGTGGTTTAGCCACATTCCTGACCTCAGTATTGCCTGTAGCCGATCTGGCAGCTGGTCACTGCGGTATCGGTTTTGACATCGATATGAATGCCATGCTGATCAATCGTAACTCCATCAACGGATTGGGTTTGAATACATTCGGTTGGGTAAATGCGTTCCCTCCTCAAACCAATAGCGCTTTCTGGGGTGGCAATGGCCAAAACTTTGAAGACCTTTCTTCAGACGTACAATAAACCGACATCAAAACACGCAGCTGGGGCCTACCGAATATTCGGAAAGGCCCCAGCCTGCAACCATTCACTAAAGTCCTTTTTTATCATGAAAAACAATACATCTTGGCTATCCCTCGCCTTGTTATTGGGCTTGACAGTAGCTTTTGCCTCTTGCCAAAAAGAAACCCTGAAACCTACCAATTCAACAAGTCAAACCGATCAGCAATCAACTGCGGGCGATCGCTCTACGGTTTATTATGCAGTAACTAATTTCGATGTGTCCGGGGGAAGCCGGGTGCTTGGAATTGACCAAAGTACAGATGTATTGGTGAGCAATCAAGCCGCTTTTTATGTTGATCCGGCAGGCAATGTGATCCAATTGGTAAACCTTAAAGGCATTTGCCTTACTGATTGGGGGCAATACTTCATCACTACCGGCAAACCTGCTACGAGTAGCGGATTGCCAAGTCCTTACGACAATTCTCTTTTCAAAATCAACCCGCTCACCGGCCAATGTAGCTACCTCTCTACCGACCCGGGTGGCACCGTTACAGATCTCGAATTTGATCCGCAAAGTCAAAACTTTTATGGCCTTCGTGAAAATTCCAACGAAGTGGTGGAGATTTCCAATGCTAACAACAATAACTATGCTGACTACTCTAATCCTGTAAGTGTTTTTGTTCCGGATGATGGATACATACTAAAAGGACTTTCCCTGGTACAAGATGGCAATGGCCTGTATTTTATTGGCGCCGCAAGCAATGGCATTGGTGGGGATCCCGCAAAATTATATGAGGTTCCGATCGCAGGCGGTGTTGCCACCTTCATGAATGACCTGGACATACTAGGCGGATGGGTAAGCGGCAATTGCGGAATAGGATACGATCTTGAATATAAACGGGTAAATATTAACCGTGACTGGGCAATCACGACAGCAGGAATTAACTATTTCCAATGGCAGCCTCCTGTTAATACCAATGTGGTAACAACCTGGACTTTTGCCGCCGATCTGCATGATTGCGTGGACCTTACTTCTTCGATATATTAAACAAAATAAGCATAGTAGGACGGCATGTTGTTTGGTTTGTTAACCAGCAGCATGCTTTTTTTATTTTTCCTGCTGCAAAGCCTCAATGGTACTTGCCGGTAAAAGAGCGATATCCAGGATCATCAAACCATCGAGGCAATTGGAGAAATTAGGATCCACATTGAAGGCAATAAACTTGGCGTTTTGTCGCAAATACTGCCGGAATAACACCGGCACCTTAAAATGTGCTGGCTCTATGGTTTCAATCAAACTTTCCAGGGCTTCAAACTCTCCGCGCAGGTTTTCTGCAAGCAATTTGGTATCTACTGAGCGTATACTCGGCCGAAAAGCCTTTCTGGGCGCCACCAGCGTTGACAACTTTTTATCAAAGAAAAACCGGCGCACAAACTCCACAATTATCCCTTTGGACGCCTCTGAATAATCCTTACTGATGCTAACCGGTCCCAAAAGATACCGATACTGCGGGTTGGCCAACAAAAAATGCAGAATTCCTTTCCAAAGTAAAAACAAAGGCAGTCGGTGTTTTTGGTAGGCCTCCGGCACGTAAGTGCGGCCCAATTCCACTGATTGCTGCAAAATGGGAAAAAAGCCCGGTTTCATCTTAAACAAGGAATGGGTGTAAAAACCATTTACCCCAAATCGTTGAAAAATCTGATCCCCCAGCCCTAATCTGTACCCTCCCGCAATTTGTTCTTTTTCCCGATCCCAGATAATTAACTGCAGGTAGTACATATCGTGCTCATCCATGTCACGAGCCTTCCCGGTGCCTTCTCCTGCCGCCCTGAAAGTCAGCTCCCGCAATCTTCCAATTTCAAACATGGTATTGGGCAACGCCTGAAATGGAGCCACCAACACATCGAACTGACCGCGTTCAGCCACTTTTGATTCCGGAGGCAGGGCTTTTATCTCAGAAGCAACCAGAGCCGGATCTACCGGATCAGCCACAGGCTCCTGGGCGCCTTGTTTTTTGGGCGCAAATAATTCCGGACGCACGTCAAAACTCGATCCCAAAGAAAAAATCTTGGCCTGTAAAAACTTCCCCCAAAGCCGGTTTTTACCTAAAATGGCAATATCCTCCGGGGTAATGAGGTTGCCCACGCGCACGCTTATGCGCACGGGGCCGGAACTCAAATGAAACGGTAACCCTGGAATAGCTTTCCGTAAAAAACCGCCGGGCAACTTCTGGGCCTGCAAATGAATAGGCACCACCGGCTGACCTGATTTGCGCAACTGCCGAAGCACTTGTGTGCGCACCAGATTTTTACCCAGGTGACTCAAGGGATTGTCAGAAAAATCAAGCGCAAGCCCAACAGCATTGCCCTTTTTCACCCTTCTGGCCAATCGTTTGGCAAAATTCACCCGCAACCAGCGATCTTCCAGGTTCTTCCGGGAAGGTCGCAACGTATGTGGTTTGAGCGATTTGGATAATGGTGTAGGGTATGGATAAAGTATCCTGACCTGATCAAACTGCTCTGCCAACAATGCCAGCAATACCCACTCGTCAACCCCGGGCAACAATTGGTTGCAAACAAATACTGCTCCGCCCGGCAATTTCGACAACAGTTTTTTATCAAAATCTGCAATGTCCAGCGTAACGCGGGATTTCACCAGCTTGGATTGTGCCCGAGTGAGCAAATCGGTATTCATAGGGTTGTTTTTGATGGATTATCGCATTTCCATTACCAGGTGTACCAGGCCATCCACAATAAATTGTACTCCGATGGCAATAACGATAAAGCCCATAATCCGGGCAATGGCGTTCAAACCGCCTGTTCCAAATATTTTAAACAGCACTGGCGCAAGTCGTAAACAAATCCAGACCAGGAAAGCTACAGCCACAATAGCCGCTCCAATCAGCCAGCGTTCAGACCACAAAGGATGCTGGTTATATTGTGTGATCAGGTAAGAAATAGAGCCCGGGCCAGAGAGCATGGGCATAGCCATGGGTGAAAAAGCAATATCCTGCTTGTTTTCCTGAGCTTGTTTTTCCACCTCTTTGTCGTATCCCCTGCGTTTGGCAAACCTCCCGGAAAGCAAGCCAAAACCGCTGATTAGCAGGGTCATCCCCCCTGCTATACGCAAGGCATGAATGGTGAGACCAAAAAACGACAGGATATAATTTCCGGCAATGAAAAATGCCAGCAGAATGAGCAGGAAATAAAAACTGGTTTGCAGCGCAATTTTGTTGCGTTCCGGCAACGGCCGGTCGCTGGTGAGCGCCACATAAACCGGAATGGCTCCCGGCGGATCCACAATGGAAAACAGTGAGAACAGGGTTGCAAAGAAAAAGTCCATAGACAGTGGTTATTTTCGCTTCAGGAAATACAGGTAAACCGGCAAGTGGTCGCTGTACCCATTAATAAAAATATCACCTACAAAGGTTCGGAAAGGATACCCACGAAACGCTCCTTCTGTTTGAAGCATCCAGGGCTGCCGGAAAACATGTGCCTTGTACAATTGCCATCCGCCAATCGGTTTGTTCACAAACCCTTTCGAAACAATCATCTGATCGAACAAATCCCAGGAGTCCTTGTATGCCAGGGTACCATTCCCTTCCTTATACAGATCGTACATCGGGTTGTACAACTCGTCCGATTCCAGATTGTCTGCACTGCGACGAGCCTTAAGCACCTGAGCCACACTCTTATTGTCGGGATCATCATTCAAATCGCCCATAATCACAATTTTTGCATTCGGATCCTGGGTTTTAATGCTATCAGACAGGTGTTTACACACAGATGCTGCTGCGGCGCGCATCCAGCCTGAGCCAGCCTCCCCTCCCCTTCGGGACGGCCAGTGACCAACCATTACGTGTATGGGCTCTCCATCAAACTTGCCGGCTACATATAAAATATCGCGGGTGTAATCCACCACACCGGTTTTTGGATCCTTAAGCGGCACCGGCGCGGCCAAACTTCCCAATACCTGGAAATATTTGGGTTGGTACAGCAATGCCACATCTACACCACGTTCGTCTGGCGATTCGTAATGTACAATCTGGTATTTGCGGGCAGCAAGATCGGGTTGCACCACCAGGTCTTCCAGCACTTTTCGGTTTTCAATTTCCGAAACGCCCAACAGCACTACCCCATCCGGAGAAAGTTCTGTACCTAACTGACTAACTACTTTCGACATATTGGCCAGCTTGGACAAATACTTCTCTGTGTTCCAATACAATCGCCCCTGCGGAAGAAAGTCAGCATCGTTGGTGGTTGGAGAATCAATGGTATCAAACAGGTTCTCCAGGTTGTAAAACCCAATAGAAGCAACTTTGTATTCGCTGCCGGGTTGGGCAAATAATGAACCTGCGGTAAGGAGCAGACCTAAAAGTGAAATCGATTTTAAAAGGGCAAAGACCGTTTTTTTCATGGAAATGCGATATTTAACAGCAAAGGAAACGCTTTTTATGTCGAGGGGTCGTCTGAAATATTCCATTAGTTGGACCCACGGGGAGCAAAAGGTGAGTTTGCCGGGTTATTAGCTCCGCCATTCTTTTGTCCATCCTGCTCGGATTGAACATTATCATCCAAAAACCTCCAGGCAATACCAAATCTGAGCGCTCCGAATGGCAGAGCGTGCCGGGCAGTTTGGTAAAACACCTCCGACTTGTTGAACCAGGTATTACAGTTCTCATACCGCACAAATCCGCGGAAGCTCTGCACCTTAAAGGAAAGAAACAAATCTACCCAGGGGTAAGGCTTTTGAGTAAGTTCGTCCTGTAGGTAAAATTGCCATGAAAGCGGGTGGTAACCTTCCGGGCGGAATTCTGCATTTATCCGAAAATCTGCGCCAGCATCCAGTTGCATCCTGCGCTTAAACACTTTGCCGGAGAAATACACACTGTTTTTGGTAAACCATTTAGGCAATCGGAAAACATCCTCCCGATTGGGTTGTTGCAAGGCAATAGTGTTATCAAAATGTACCCTTCCCAATTTGAAGTTCTCTGTAATGATTAACTGATTTACCTGCAGCGCAGTGGTTGTTTGGGCAGCCAACGCATTCTGATCAAAATACACGTAATTATTAACCAGATGTGCACGCGCAGTTGCGCTCAGGCCAATCAGAGGGAGGGAATAAGTGGCATAAAGGGTGTTTTCAACCAGTTTGGCAAAATCCTGGTTCCAAATCTGTCGTTTGCTCACATACAACTGATCATACAACAGCCCCGGAGGACGAATCTGGCTTCTCAACCCGGCCTGTAAGAACCCAGCCTTACCAAGTCCCAGGCTTAATCCGCCTTTCAATTGGTATTCACCGATATTGTCCAGTAAACCCAGGGCACCTTCTGCGGTAAAAGCAAACCGTTCAGAGGGAGTAATGGCCAGCTGGCCTGTCAGGAAAAGGTTGGAAAAACGAAAATTGCGGGGTTCCTGATTTACTGTAAAATAGGAATGAGTGATCCCAACGGCCAATAAATCAGACGGTTTCCCTGGTGTTTTGGTTTTGAAAGTATTCAGTGTGGCAGCATTTTTCACCTGATCTACCTGGATAAAATGCCTGAGACCTCGTTCGTCTACCAAAAAATACGGCTCAAAAAAGGCCGCATCATTGCCCAATCCATCAGTTACAGAGCCTTGATCGTAAAATTTGTATTTCTGTTGACTCCAATCAATAGTATGACTCAACCTCAAACTTCGTTTTCCACTGGCATCCTTGCCGGCCAACAAAAGATGCTGGGTGAGTTGCAGGGATTGATCGTCTAACCGTGTGGCAGCCAACTCTCGGGGTAAACGCACTTCGGCAGCAATCGGGCCATCAAACTGGCCGTTGCCAAACACGGTATCCGTAACAATACCTCCATTATCCTGATGCCGGATTACACTACGGGTAAAAATAAAAAAGGCCTGATATCGCTTTCCTATCGGCACCCAAAGACCGGTTGCCAGCGAATTGTGTTTGGCGCGTTGATATCGGTACTGACCCAGATTGTTCAGGGTACGATAATCCAGGGAGAAATTGGTACCGCCCTCAAATGTTCTCGCAAAACGAGCATTCAGGTTGGTTTCAAACTGATTCCTGCCCTGTGAAAAAAACACATCGCTGAAGGTGCGGGAATTACGAAAGAAGCCAAGTTGCTCCGGTTGGAGCATATACAGATCAAAGGCATTCACACCAACACTGAAACCCAGTAAATCTGGTGTTTCGAACAACATAGGCCGGGCCGCACTGCCCAAATTGCCCAGGGTGCCATAATCTATAGTGTGCTTCCTGGCCGGATCATACATTCGGTACTGGTGATCGGCCAGGCTGTCGGATAACGCCTGAGTGCGTTCCGGTGTGAGCGCAAAAGTGATGAGCAATGGCTCATCTGGCTGCCTGACGGGGCGGGTGGTAGCGCTGGCAGGCTGCTGGGCAAAACCCTGGGCAGCCACGCACCACATTAAAGCCAACAGGAAGGCACGGCCTGCTTTGCCACTAAGGGGCAAACGCCGAACAAAGTTAACGTCGAAGAAGGCCGGTGCCTGGATCATGCGCCTGTTATGCTCAAATGGTCTGTTGGAATGGTGTATCAGCTTAGCCAATCAGTGCAGGATTCATACCCATAGTAGAGAATCCGCCATCATGGTAAAGATTCTGCATGGTTACGTAGCGGGTATAATCGCTGAACAAGGCTACGCAGTAATTGGCGCAATCTTCCGCTGGTGCGTTGCCGAGTGGCGACATTTTATCTGCATAATTGAAGAAATCGTGGAAACCTTTCACACCCTGACCAGCAGTTGTCATGGTTGGCGACTGGCTGATGGTGTTTACCCGAACGTGTTTGGCGGTGCCGAGGTGGTAGCCGAAAGAGCGGGCAAAAGATTCCAGCAATGCTTTGGATTCAGCCATTTCAGAATAATCCGGGAAAACACGCTGTGCTGCAATGTAGCTGAGTGCAACGATACTTCCCCAGTCGTTGATGGCATCCAGTTTCCAGATGGTTTGCATCATCTTGTGGAAAGAAATGGCGCTTACATCGAATGTTTTTTGCATCCATTCGTGGTTAAGATCTGTGTATGACTTGCCTTTACGCACATTCACCGACATACCGATGGAGTGCAATACGAAGTCAACTTTACCGCCAAAATGGTTCATGGATTCGGAAACCAGTTTTTCCAGTTCTTCCATGGAGGTGGCATCAGCACCGATTACCGGAGCATTACATTTTTCGGCCAGGGCGTTGATTTCTCCCATACGCATGGCAACCGGAGCATTCGTCAGTACAATCTGAGCGCCTTCTTCTACGCAACGTTCTGCAACTTTCCAGGCGATACTTTCACTGTTGAGCGCACCGGAGATAATTCCTTTTTTACCAGAGAGCAATTTGGACATGGTATGTTGAATGATATTGATGGTTGAGTAAATGGGTTCGAGTGTGCAGGGGCAAAGATAGACAAGTGCACTTCGATCTAAACAGCAGAACGGTTTTTCTTTAAAAACGATGGGACAATGGACGATGGGACGATGGACGATAAGGTAACATAACATCCTTCGCTAAGCTTAATGGTCTGAAGGCATCGTTCATCGTCCCATCGTCCCATCCTCCATTTGAAACATACTTTGGCAAATCATGCACACCTGTAAAATTTATTCCCGCGAACTCTGACAAAACGAATTTTATTCGTAAATTCAAAATTTAACACAACGTTGACAGAATAATAATTTGAAAAATTGGCTATTTGCAAAAATAGCCGTACCTTTGCGTAAATTTTACACTAAGAAGCCCCAAATCCTCAAACTTAGTACCTAACTATTATGGCAACGAAAAAACAATCCACCCCAAAAGTTGTGGCTGATAAAACCGCTAAAGCTGAAAAAGCAGTAAAAACTGCTCCAGTAGCGGCAACCAAAGCGGTAAAAGCTGCTAAACCAGCTCCGGTAGCAGTTGAAACCAAAGCAGTAAAGGCTGCTAAACCTGCTGCAACCAAAACCGTAAAAGCAGAAAAAGCGGCTCCTAAAGCGCCAGCTGCTCCTAAAGCGGCAGCTGCTCCTAAAGCGGCAGAAAAAGCAATTAAAACTGCTGCTAAAAGCGCCAAAGTAACCTTCACCCTGCCAAAAGAAGCCGTTGAAAACGCAGAAACCGTAGCTGTATTCGGTGATTTCAACAACTGGCAAAACGGCATCGTACTTAGCAAACAAAAAGACGGCTCGTTTAAAACTGCCGTTGAACTTGAAAAAGGACGTTCATACGAATACCGCTTCCTCATTAACGGCGAAAAATGGGAAAATGATTGGGCCGCAGAAGCCTACGTTCCTACGCCGTTCGGCACCTACAACTCTGTTGTAACTGCCTGATTCCCTTTGCATACAAGATGATTTAGGTTTAGATAGGGCCGCTTCGCAAGAGGCGGCTTTTTCTTTTTATGCACCAAATGAGTCGCCCACTGGCAAACTTTTTACCCCGCCACTTGACAGAATGTTTCGACTTTCGTGCCCGGAATCTGATTGTTCTTACCCATGAAAAAAGCTACGCTGCTGGCGCTCATTGCCCCGCCTCTGGTTGGGGCTTTGTCCCTCATACCCATTGATAATCAACCTGATAAATTTCACTCGGAGGCAGAAATTGCAACTTTCCGAAAGCAAATCACTATGCTCGCCTCCGGGCATGGCGGCGTTTCTCCCAGCCAGCTTCAGGGCATCATAGATTCCAATATCCTGTTCCCCACTTCTCTTTCGTGCAACGGATGTCACGGCCATGATCCAAACATGGTGGCATTCATTACCTCCACAGGAGAAGACGTAAATATTTACGATGATTGGCGCAGCACCATGATGGCCAACAGCGCCCGGGACCCTTTCTGGCGCGCTAAAGTGAGTCACGAAATGCTGGTAAATCCGGCACACAGTCTGGAATTGCAGGATAAATGCACCTCATGCCACGCACCGGCAGGCCACTATCAAGCCAAATTGAAGGAACAACAACCGCACTACGGGCTGGCAGATCTGTACTCAGACTCTCTGGGATTAGATGGCGTAACCTGCCAGGCCTGCCATGCCCAATCGCCCAAACTCATTGGATCCCTGCATTCTGGCAATATCAACTTCGATACCAATTACATCCGGGTGGCATATGGTCCCTATAAATTTGTATTCGCACCTCCGATGCACAATTTCGTGGGCATTACACCCGAATTTGGCGAGCATATCGGCAATGCAGGACTTTGCGCCAGCTGCCACACCCTCATTACCAATACGGCCGACCTAAACGGAAACAATACCGGAAGTACCTTTATTGAACAGGCAACTTACCACGAATGGCTTAACAGCCGGTATGATGAATCGCACGATAACATCAGTTGCCAAAACTGCCATATGCCGCAAATTCCGGACCCGGTGGTTATCTCAGCCAATTACGCTTTTTTATTTGCCAAATACCCTTTCGGCCTTCACGAGCTGGCTGGCGCCAATGTCACGATGCTCCGCCTGATGAAAGACAATCGCCAGGCGCTGGGGATTCCGGCAGAAGCTGCACATTTTGATAGTACCATTGCCGCCACTCTTCGAATGCTGCAACAAAAAAGTGTGGACCTAACCCTGAAAACAGAGGATGCCAACGGCGACACCATGCATTTCTCCCTGAAATTGCAGAATAAAGCCGGCCATAAATTCCCTTCGGGATACCCGGCCAGGCGCGCCTGGGTGGAATTTGAAGTAAGCACTACTGATGGTCAAATGATTTTCCATTCCGGAAAAATGAACCCGGATTACACTATTGCCGGTGAGAACAGCCAATTTGAACCACACCATTCCGTCATTTCCAGTGAAGAACAGGTGCAGATATACGAAATGGTGCCGGTAGACGTGGAAAGTAATTTCACTAATGTGCTGGAGCGCTGCTTTTTAACCATCAAGGACAACCGTCTGCCCCCACAGGGCTTTAAAAGCAATGATCCGGTGTACGATACAACCAGAATTATCGGGCTGGGCAATGACAAGGATTTCAACCTTTTTGCCAACCTAACCGAAGGATCTGGTGCTGATGTGCTGCACTTCAAGCTGCCTAACCAACAATTTTCCGGCTACCTGAATGTGCGCGCCCGTGTGTGGTATCAAAGTCTTCCACCTAAGTGGATGGCCCCCATTTTCGCATACTCCTCTCCCGAAATCGATGCCTTCAAGGCTATGTTTGATGCAACAGATCAATCGCCAATCCTGGTAGCAGAAGCATTGATGGATTCTGTGAAGGTATCAACGGTATCCACACAAAATTCAGATATTCAATCGCTTGTAAGCGTAACACCAACCCTGAATTCCGATGGCAAAGTTTGGATTTCTGCACAAGGACAGATTCGGATTCAACAAGTGAGTATCTGGAATGCCAGCGGTCAGCAAATGGCGCCCGTACAATGGCAATCGCCCTATCAACCCGTTCCACTGCCTGCAACACCTGGTTATTATTTCGTAGTAGTGGATACTGATCGTGGCCGGGTGATCCGCAAAGTGTTTAGAAGTTAATACTTTTCGGCCATGGAATCCCAATCGGAATGGGCAAAAACATGGGAAAAATTTAAACGAAACCGGCCAGCTTTGGCTGGGCTTTGGTTTATTGGCCTTGCCGTTTTTATGGCACTAACCGGCTATGTACTTGCGCCTGATCCCTCGCCCGACGCGAATACTCAAATTCCGGAAATAGCACTGCAACATCCTGGATTTGAACTTTTTTACCTGAAAAAAAACCTGGAATCAGCCTCCACCTCCGGCTCCTTTTTCCACACCTTACTGCACGGCAAACCCCTGACATTCAAGCATATACCACTCAGCAACCCAGAGGTAATGCTGCAGGGAGACTCCTTGTTTTTCCATGCATTTGGTAAGAACAGCCAATGGACGGCTATTGCGTCTAATCAGCTCCAGTCTACAACCGTCGAAAGTAAATACTACCCGCTTGGCGCCGATAAATTTGGGCGTTGTATGCTTAGTCGCCTTATCCTGGGCTTTAGGGTATCTCTTTCGGTAGGGCTAATTGCCGTAGCTATTTCCTTAACCCTGGGCGTACTACTGGGGGCATTAGGGGGCTATGCCGGCGGACGAACTGATGAGTTCATAATGCTTTTGATCAACACCATTTGGTCTATACCCACTTTGTTGCTGGTTTTTGCTGTCGTACTAGCCCTTGGTCGGGGAATCGGTATCATTTTTTTGGCTGTGGGCCTTACTATGTGGGTTGATGTGGCACGGGTAGTACGTGGGCAGGTTTTAGCCATTAAACAAATGGCTTTTGTAGAAGCAGCTCAAAGTATGGGTATTAGCCACACCAGCATTTTATTTAGGCATATTATGCCCAATTTGCTGGGTCCTATTATGGTGCTTACTGCGGGCAATTTTGCTACGGCCATTTTATTGGAATCCGGGCTCAGTTACCTGGGATTTGGTGTTCAACCGCCAGCACCATCCTGGGGAAACCTGTTAAATGAAAATTACGGTTTTGCCCTCAGCGGAAAACCTTATCTTGCACTGGCTCCAGCGCTCACTATTGCTTGTACCGTGTTGGCTTTCAACCTGATAGGCAATGGATGTAGAGACGCAATGGATGTAAAAAAATAACTTGCTATGACACTTCCGGCAAATACACCTACCGAATACCTTCAGGCAGTTGATGAAGCGCGCAGAGAAGCTTTCTCCAGGTTGCGCGATACCATCATCGAACATATTCCCGCTGATTTCAGAGAAGAAATGAGTTACGGAATGATTGGCTATGTGGTACCCCATAGCATTTACCCTTCCGGTTACCATTGCGACCCAAAGTTGCCGCTTCCTTTTGTCAGTATCGCAGCTCAAAAGAACTTTCTGGCATTATACCATATGGGCATGTATGCCAATCCACAACTATTGGAATGGTTTGTTCAGGAGTTTCCTAAACACAGTAAATCCAAACTGGATATGGGCAAAAGTTGTGTTCGCTTTAAAAAGGCAAATGACATTCCATACGCACTCATCGGACAATTAATGGAAAAGATGAATGCTGAAGACTGGATTCAGTTGTACGAGAGCGCTTTTCAGCGCAAAGGTTAGTTTTTACCGCAGATGCGCGGATGGTGTCTCAAAAGTAATTTTTACCGCAGAGGCGCGGAGACGCAGAGGGATTGAAAATCAATCATTTAAACCTTTGCTCCTCTGCGTCTCTCCGCCCCCGCGGTAAAAACCTCTTCATCAACAATCTCTGCCTCTCTAAAAATCAACCCGGTACGCAATAATCGGAAGCAATGGAGCCTGATGCCAGGTTTCTATCTTTTGAGTATCCGGATTGAAATAACGGCCACCTATGTTCTGACGGTTGCTAACATTTTGAATATCAATGGCCAATGTGGTAGTCAGATGTTTGTAATTGCGCTTTAAACGCAGGCCTAAATCTACCCGGAAGTACGCAGGCAATTGGTTTGTAAAGGCCAATTCTTCCCGGTAAACAGCTTCTCCCGCTGCCTGTGATGCTTCCAGATCAATAGGGGTTTCCTTCTGGCCACCCACTGCAATACTTTTCAGGTTTACCCCAAATGTTCTGTTTTTCCCCTTTTTATTCCAGGCCCATTCCTTACCTGCCGTAACAGAGCTGGCATACTTACTGTCAAAGCGACCATCACGCCAAACGCGATCCGAGCCCTGATACTCCGCCCTGAACAAAGAAAAAGACGCTAACCAATAAAAACCGCGGGTTAGAAACTGTTCGCCAGTGAGCTCCAAACCATAATTGCGGCCTTTTCCGGAATTATTCAGGGCATGAAACTCCAGCCCCCCGAAAACATTTAACACTGAGAAAGAACTTGCAATACCTTGATCCACAGGCACATTAAACAAATGCTGGTAGTAACCTTCTGCCTTAAAATGCAGGTTTTTACCCGGATAGATATCGTATGCTGCCACCATATGATGTGCCTTGCTTAGGTCGAGTTCCTCATTCACCAGGCGCCCCTGTTCATCTTTCAGGAAATACATACCCAGCGGCATCACCTGCGAATGCAGGCCATACCCCAGCGTAAACCGATGCTTTGCATTGGGGGCATATTGTATTGCTGCCCGGGGTTCAACAGATGTTTTCTGGTTCAGTAACATGGACAAGGCATGCACGCCCAGGTTAAATGTTACCCTGTCAGTTGGTTTATACTGCCATTGCGTAAAGGCCTGAACAGTTTGAGAATTGCCGTCCTGGCGCAAATACTCCTGCATTTTTTCAGTTTCGGAGTCATATTCCCGCTGGCGAAGCTTGAAATATAACTGATTGATATACACCCCACTTCGCAGATAATGGCGGGCATTGAATTTATGGCTCAACACTGTAGACAGGGTAGCCTTGGTTTGAAGGTTGCCTGCGTCAAAATCCAACCGTAGTTTATTTCCTGGCAATTCATAGGTTTTTCCTTCCTGAATATTGTCAACACCTGAATAAACCAGTGCTGTTTTCAGGTGGGTATTGGAGCCCCACACTTTGCTGTGCGTCAGTCCAACAACACCTGTATTAGTTTGGAAAACATAGGGATACTTCAATTGCGGATTTTCCACCCAACTAATGGAATCCGGATCTCCGTCAAGGGTTTGTTTGCTCAAGCCGCCAAAACCAAACAGGGAAAAAGACCCGGCTTTGCCCGCAGATTGCCACACATGAAAAGATAAATCCTGAAAATTGGTAACGGCGTCGCCAAGCGGAACGCCAATTTTTCCCAGTAAAGAAAGAGTGGAATACCTGTAATTCACCAAATATGAACCATTTCCTCCTTTCAGAGGGCCTTCCGCCGCTGCATCCAGTCCTAACACACCTGCCTGAAAAGTGAATTCGCGTTTATCCATATTGCCCTTGCGCAACTTCAGATCGAATACTCCGGACAAAGCATTGCCATATTCTGCAGCAAAAGCACCTGTAGAAAAATCAGAATTACTCAGAAGTTGGGCGCTGAGAATGGATATACCGCCGCCGGAAGTTCCTGCTGAGGAAAAGTGGTTGGGATTGGGAATATCTACACCTTCCATGCGCCATAACAAACCATTGGGTGCATTGCCACGAATCACGATGTGGTTGTTACCGTCATCGGCTGCCACCACGCCTGCATATGAGGTCACCATTCGTGCCGGGTCGTTCACAGCTGCGGCAAATCGCCGGGTTTCTTCCACAGAAAAGGTGCGCGTAGACACCAGCGACAAATCATTCAGGGGCTTTTGTTTGACTGATTTAGCCGTAATAACCACTTCTTTCTGCTCCATCACAGCTTCTTCCATGGTTATCAGCAAATCGGTTTCTTTACCGGCATCCAATACCACATTGGTTACCACCGCATCTTTATAGCCGATATAAGTTACCATTACGTGGTATTTGCCAATGGGTAGACTGGGAAAACGAAAACGGCCGTCAACATCGGTCACTGCGCCAATAGGCTGGGGATTTACCTCATTGACCGGCGCCACCTGCACGCGAGCGCCTATGAGTTCGTAGCGAACCGCTTTGTCTATCACCTGACCTTTCAGGTTTTGGGTTTGGCCATGCGCTTTAAATGGCCAAGAGAGTAGCAGGCTTGCCAGGAAGGCAAGCAAAAGTTTCAGGATTTGCATGATGTTTAGGGAAGGGAAAAGGGTAGGAAAGGGTAGGTGGATTAATATTTACGGACAGAACCAGAACCGGACACTTTGGCATTTACTGCCGGATTGCCTTTGTAAACAATATCGCCGGAACCGCTGATTTCTGCTGTTAAAGACTCCAATACATGGACTTGAACATTGCCGCTGCCTGAAACATCTACATCAGCTTCATTTACAACATAATCAAAGCACCGGATTTCGCCGCTGCCAGACACATCTGCCTCCAGCTTATCGCCTTCACCGGCCAGGCGCAATTCGCCACTGCCAGAAACTTCAAGCTCTACCCGGTCAAAATAAGCTTCATCCGCTTTGATACTGCCGCTTCCGGACACGTCCATAAACAGCTTGGCGCCGGAAATAGAATCCAGAACCACTATTTCACCGCTGCCACTCACGTCAAAATATTTCCAGGAAGGCGCGGTTACCACCACCTTCATGTTATCTACATCGCGAATGTTTCTGGAGAAATACACTTTCAACACGCCATCTTCCACCTTGGTTTCTACATAAGGCATGGCTGTTTCCTCACAGGTAATTTCTACTTTGTACGAATCACCTACCCGTACTTCCGCATCCGCCGGCACACACAAGTCCAGGCCACTGAAATCATCTTCATTGAAATCGAGGGTAATCAATTCACCAGTGGACTTCAGGCCAAACGGATCGCAGGAAGTAGTGAGAAGGGAAAAAGCGAGGATACCCAGCGCCCATGCGCCGGCTTTCAGAGCTGACATTTTCATAGCCAAAAAATTTAATTGTTTTTGTTGATCTGTTCTGACACACCACTTGCTTTCAGGGTTACATGGCGTGTGCTTTGTTTTTGCGTTATACCTATTGGACACCCTTCCCCTGGAGACACCCTGAGTTGGGTAAGAATTTTTTTTCAAAATTTTGAAAAAAGGCAAGCCTTACACGGGCCAACAAGCGCCTAAGTTGTTGACAATCAATACTTAAAAGACGAAAAATAAAAAAGGAAATTTTTAGGCGCTAGTTTCCTCAGCGCGGGCTTTCAAAGCCTGATTCATCTTCACGAAGTTGTTGCGGGTATCCTCGCCTATGCTTCGGAAAATCATGCCGCTCAATATACCTGAAAAGGTTTCTCCATGAACCAGGTTCACCTGATTGGGGCCAAGTTCCTGGATCTCAAAATAATGTTGGCCATCAAAAAGCCCCTTGAACCAAAGCGACCCCAGCCATTCAAAATACTGCCCCTGACGAACCTCCAGTATGACGGGCTTGAAAGTCATTGTTTTATCCCCTGTACGCAGGGTGTTTTCAATTCGGGCGCCCTTTTCAATGGAGCCTTTGCTGGAAACGATAAACGGATTCCATTCCGGGTAAGCCCCCAGATTGGTGAGAATACTCCAGACTTTCTCTTTGGATGCCTGGATAACGATTTCTGTTCTGATCTGTAATGACATGATGCAATTGTTTTATGATGCAAAGGTATAGGCGCTCTAATCCCGCCTTCGTTAACATATGTAAAGAAATGGGTGCCCTAAAAAACATGGCAACCGACCACTTATCCATGAAATATTGGAATTTATACCTCGAACCAGACCATTCAAAATAAATTTGGCCGCAAGCTCAGGGTAAGATCTGAACTTTGGTGTCTTAACTACAGCACGAAAAAGTGTCAAACGGAAATCAACCCATGATACAAACCATCGGAGTGGATGAAGCCTCCTTCGATGCGCTGTTCCGGACCTGGTATGCACCCCTGGTCCGCTATGCCTATTCCTTTACCGAAGGTGATCAGGATGAAGCCGAGGAATTGGTTCAGGAAGCCTTTGTCAAACTTTGGGGACAGCGTGCAAACCTTGGCGTTCAGCACTCAGTAAAAGCTTATCTGTACAGGATGGTACATAACCAGGCGCTCAACCGACTGCGATCTGCCAAAGTACAGGAGAAGTACGTTCAACATCAAACCAGACAGATGGCTCAGGAATTTGAATCTGCCCCGGAACTCCCGGAATTACAACAGCGTCTGCAAAAGGTACTGACAGCATTGCCTGCGCAATGCAGGCAGGTTTTTGAACTGAGCCGGTTTGAAGAATTGAAATACAGGGAAATTGCAGAACAATTAGGCATTTCCATTAAAACCGTGGAAACCCACATGGGCAAAGCACTTAGGATCATGCGCCAGGAACTGGCCGAATACCTTACGCTGCTAGCGGCTCTCTTCCACTTTATCCACCTCTGACATTCATGACGCCATGCTATACACCAACGAAATAGACGAACAAATCGCCAAATTTCTGGCAGGCGAAAGCAGCCCCGATGAGGTGTCGTCTTTGCAGCAATGGCTGGCTGAATCGGCTGATAACCAGCTGTATTTCAACCAGATGCAAAAGCTATGGAACGACGCCTCCCCTACCCCGTTGCCCCGCCCTCTGGATGTAGAACAAGCGCTAGCACGCACTAAAAATAAAATTGCCGCCGGTTCAAAACCAGTGAGCGCCCGCAGGATACCTATGCAATGGATGGCTATTGCCGCATCCCTGGTATTGCTCATCGGTGCATTTTGGTTTTTCCATCAGGATACCGCCCTGCCGGTAGAATCTGTTGCCGCCGCAGATGCTCCAGTGGAACAAAAACTGAGTGATGGATCCGTCATTTCTGTAAATCAGTTCTCTCAGGTAGCCGCGCGTTTTAGCAACCACAAACGCAGCGTGCAGTTAAACGGAGAAGCCTACTTTGCCGTGGCCTCCAACCCCGAACGCCCATTTGTGGTGGAAGTAAAAAACGTATCAGTAACCGTTTTAGGCACCAAATTCAACGTAGATAACCGCAGCAACACCCAAAAAGTTATTGTAAGCGTAGATGAAGGCAAAGTAAAAGTGGCCTCTGCACAAGGAGAAAAACAGTTGCTCGCAGGGGATCAAGCCATTATTAACCTCACTACCGGGCTTATTGAAGTGCGCCAAACTACTCCTGCCGAAAACGTGAGCGCCTGGGCCAGCCGGAAATTTGCTTTCGAAGACACCCCATTATCTAAGGTAATTCCAGAGTTGGAAAAAGTGTATCAGGTTAAAATTCACCTGTCAAATCCTGCCCTGGAACAATGCAGACTCCATGTACGATTCGACCAGGAATCCATTGAGCATATCATGCTGGTCATTGCAGAAACCTTTTCGCTTAAACTTCGAGTCATCAACGGCCAATATTACCTGGAAGGCGATGCCTGTTCCGATTAATCTTTTCCCATGACCAGATTCCTGATCTTCCTGTTGATTTTCACTTCGGTTTCTCTGTCTTCAGCACAAGCTGTTGAAGTATTAAGCCGGCGACTTACGATCACTTTTAACCAGACTCCTATCAAGGAAGCGCTGGATGAAGTGGCCCGTCAGGCCGATTTCGAGTGGTCTTATAATGCACGCATCCTGAGTCCAACCCATCGGGTGACGCTGCAGGCTCGCGATTGGACTGTGCGGGAAATCCTGCGGGAAATGTTGGGTGAAAACTATGTGGTAAAAAGCAGTGGGCACCACCTCATTCTCAAAAAGGGAAAACCGCCTAAATCTGAACTCAGCGGGGTAGTAAGGGCTACTGGCACCAACGAACGACTGGCCAATGTAACCATCTACGACAAAAAAACACTCCGGGCTACAACCACCGACTCAACAGGATTTTACAAACTGAAAATCAAAAAAAACAGCCAAATTGTAGTAGCACGTTTAGGTTATCGCGACACGCTTCTGCAAGTGGAGTCTCTAACCCCAAGATACCAGAATCTGCAACTCAAACCTGTGCCAATTCCGGTCAACGACACACCTGCGCTGCAACTGGCCATCAAACGTTCGTTGAAAAAAGCAGCTTCTGAAGTAGACTATTTTTTCAATACACAGCTGGATAAATGGCATGAATTGAATGTGCCGGACACCTTTAGCCGTCAGTTTCAGATTTCTTTCCTGCCTAAATTTGGTACCAACCACATACTCAGCCCTAAAGTGGCAAATAACGTTTCGGTGAATATGCTCGCTGGCCAATCCGCCGAAGTTCGTGTATTTGAGGTGGCCGGACTGGGCAATTTCACTCGAAAAAAGGTGCAGGGAGCACAAGTAGCCGGATTATTCAATCTTAATCGGGGCAACTGCTCCGGAGTCCAGATAGCTGGTATTTACAACCAAACTGCAGATACCTTGTCGGGCGCACAGATTTCCGGCCTGATAAACATTGCCGGAAAAAGCCCTGAATTTTCCATCCAAATTGCCGGAATACTCAATATTATCCAAAATTCCCGGGATTCCAGCGCAGTTGTGCACATGCCAAAATCCATCCAGATTTCCGGCCTGATAAACCGCACCCAGCAACTGGAAGGAGCACAAGTGTCCGGCCTGATAAACAACGCCCAAAATCTCCATGGCGCCCAGGTGGCCGGATTAATCAATACCGTTCAAAAGGCTAATGGCGTTCAGGTAGCCGGCTTAATCAACCAGGCCAATGAGTGCGATGGCGTACAGGTGTCCGGCCTCATTAACCACACCAAAAGATTGAAAGGGATTCAATTTGGTGTCATTAACTCGGCAAAAAGGGGAACAGGACTACAAATTGGGTTAATTAATAGGGCCGGAAAGCGAGTTTTGCCTATCTTTAACTGGGTAAACCAAAAACCTGAATAAATGACATGGAACCAGTTCAAAAAGCCTCCTTCTCTCAGTGGGATGAGCAGCAAGTCAGAACACTATACCTAAAAATACCAGAAAAAATACTGCTCAATGCCGGAGCTTTCTTTGTTGCTGAACTAGCCATTACCATCCTGCCAAGGCGTCATAAACCCCTATTTTGGGAAAACTACAGCCTCTGGACAGGACTGTTTCTGCTTGCAGCAGTGGCAACCCTTGTATCGCTGGTACTGAATGGCAAAGCATGGTGCTCGTCCGAGTAAATTCCCTGCCCGCCGGGCAGCGATGGATGAAATGGATCTAACTACCTTAAAACATGATTCAAGCCTTTTTGGCCAACAACCTTGATTGTCGCTAGAGCACTTGCCAGCCTTTTGGTCATCTGGATAGCCATTTATGCTATTCTTCTGAACAATGATTGCTACACCTTTTTACGTTTTTGGAAAATCGGATTGTCCATAGTCGTTTTATTATCTCTTTTTTTCTGGCTGAATAGGTTTTACAGGCAAATTCTGATAAAAAAAGATGTAAAAGGTGGTATCAAGATCATCAAAAAACTCCCCATAGTACATAAATCTGTTGTTGTCAAACAGCATAACAGAAGCAAATCACAGAGATTTTTTGTTTGGATAGGAGGACGCAACCGTAAATACCGGCATGAGGTAGACCATTCCAGATACAGTCGCTTAAAGATTGGACAAACACTTACTGCCGAGTTTGCCCCACATTCCAATATCTGTCTCAAAATGCATTGGTACGATTGATTTTCCGCAATGGAATGATCCTGCGGGTTGTAAACCCAAGTTTTTCATACAAACCAATAGCAGGCGTATTGTGCACAGCAACATGCAGATAAGGTATTTTTCCTGCCTCCAGATTCTTGTTTACCACATGCGCCACCAACTGCTTGGCATACCCCCTTCCACCAAAATCCGGATGGGTAACCACAGCGCTAACTTCAGTAAAATCATTCATGCGCATGCGCTCGCCAGCTGCAGCCACCAGCTTCCCTTCCTGAAAAATGCCAAAATAATTGCCCATAGCGCAGGTTTTTGACTGAAAATACCCTGGCTGCACCAATTGAACCAAATCCACCAGTTCCGACACATAGTCGTCATTCAGGTAAACCAGCCTTTCCGCTGCCAAAACCTCAATAGTATGCTGGCAAACCATTTGCACACAGGGCAACTCATGTAAAAGCTCAAATCCGGGAGGCAATGGCGGCAAATCGCCCAAAAGGAAAAATGTACTACCTGGTGTAATCAGAGCCTCCAACAGCACCATATTTTCTTCACTGGGCGGTAAAATCCCGCCAAAAGGACAAACATCCGGTTGGTACAGCTTGATTTCCTCATTACCAATGTTGAAATTCTGATGCACTTCATGCAGTGAGTGCCAGGCAGGGCTATCCAATTTGAAAAAGGCAGTTGAGCTATCAACTTTCATGGTCCATTAATTGTTTAGTCTGTAATATCAACCCTTTTTGAGGATAATTACCCTACCTTTGCGGTCCTTTTTTCAAAAATGGCTACTCCTCGAACTGTTGCATTCCATACACTTGGTTGTAAACTGAATTACTCAGAGACATCCGCGCTTGCGCGACTCTTCGAGTCGAGCGGTTATTTGCCCGTAAAGTTTGAGGACGAAGCCGACATATACGTGCTCAATACCTGCTCTGTTACGGAGCAGGCCGACCGTGAATGTCGGAAAATTGTTCGTCAGGCTATGCGCCGGCAGCCAGATGCATTTGTTGTGGTAACCGGGTGTTATGCACAGCTGAAGCCACAGGAAATTGCAGATATCCCTGGCGTTGACCTCGTTTTGGGCGCAGGAGAAAAATTCCGGATTCTGGATTATGTCGACGATTTGAGCAAAGCCCCGGGCAAAGGCATGGTACGCGCCGGAGAAGTGCGGGATGTCAACACATTTACCTCCTCATTTTCTTTTGGTGATCGCACCAGATCATTCCTGAAGGTGCAGGATGGCTGTGATTATAAATGCTCATTTTGTACTATCCCACAGGCAAGAGGCGCCAGCAGGAGCGATACCTTAGAAAGCGCCATTGCTAATGCCCGCCGCATTGCAGAAATGGGTGTACGTGAAATCGTACTCACAGGCGTTAATCTGGGTGATTTCGGCAACGGAACCGCCGTTATTGAAGGCGAACGCCCACGCAAGGAAGCATTGTTTGCTGATCTGGTACGGGAAATGGACCGCCTGGAGGAAGTGAGCCGCTTCCGAATCAGCAGTATTGAACCCAATTTGCTGACGGATGAAATCATAGCATTTGTAGGGGAAAGTGCGCGTTTTATGCCACATTTTCATGTGCCGCTTCAATCCGGCAACGATAAACAGTTGCGCGATATGCGCAGGCGCTACAAACGCGAATTGTATGCCGAAAGGGTGGCAAGTATCAAAAAACACATGCCACATGCTTGTATCGGCTGCGATGTAATCGTTGGTTTTCCGGGCGAAACCGAAGCAGATTTCCTGGAAACCTACCAGTTTATACAAAGCCTGGACGTTTCTTACCTCCATGTTTTCACCTATTCCGAAAGAGCCAATACCCCGGCTGCAGAAATGCCGGGAATTGTTCCCGTAGAAGAACGTAAGCGCCGAAACCAGGCCCTGCGTGGATTGTCTGAAATGAAAAGAAGGGCATTTTACCAAAATCATCTTGGTGAAGTGCGGCCAGTGCTTTTCGAACACCATAAAGACGAACAGTTGCTGAGCGGCTATACCGACAACTATATTAAGATTGAGGCTCCTGCAACAATTGGCCAGATGAACCAAATCGGCCAGGTAAAGCTCCTGCAGTTGAGCCCGGATGCCGAAACAGTTACCTGCCAAAGTCCACTTTAAATCATCGTCCATCGTTCATCATCCATCGTTCCTCTTATGTGGCAGGAATCCAATCAAAAACTTCACGCCTCCTTCCTTTTTAAAAACTTCGCACAAGCTTTTGCGTTTATGACCGAAGTGGCATTGATAGCCGAAAAAATGGACCACCACCCCGAATGGAGTAACGTATGGAACAAGGTTGATATCCAACTGTGTACACATAGTGCCGGCAATATCATCACCCAAAAAGACCGCCTCCTTGCTACTGCAATTGACGAGGTTTTTACAAAATACCAGTAAAATGGCGCTAATTTTGCGCCCGCTTGAATATAAAAAGGGAAATGCCTGTAAATATATATATTTGTATATTTGCCGTTCAGTTTCCCTGATCCAATAATTAACAACAATGACGGACCATACTCCTGTTTTTAACGCCCATCCGCAATACATTGAATCCATGTATCGCAACTGGCAAACCGATCCGACTTCTGTAACAGAAGACTGGCAGGCCTTTTTCCGCGGATTTGATTTCGCTCTCACCAACGGCGCAGGTGCTGAATCTGGCACAACTACCACTGCTTCTTCTGATGATATCCGGAAGGAATTTGCCGTGGTAAACCTGATCTATGGTTATCGCGACCGTGGCCATACACTGTCAACCACCAACCCAATCAAACAGCGTAAGGACCGTAAGCCAAGGCTCGACCTGGCAGATTATGGTCTGACGGAGGCCGATCTTGATAAGCGCTTCGCAGGTGGTTACCAACTCGGCATGCCAAATGCTACCCTGCGCGAAATCATTGATCGCCTGAAATTCATCTATTGTGGCAATATTGGTTTTGAAAGCACACACGTATTCGACAAGGAAAAACGTGAATGGCTGCGCCAGCGCATCGAACAGCGCGCCAATGCACAGGATTATGGCTTCTCAATTGATAAAAAGAAACGGATTCTGGAGAAAATCAACGGTGCAGTGGGTTTCGAACAATTTTTGGCCACCAAATTCGTGGGCCAAAAACGCTTCGGCCTGGAAGGCGGTGAATCTACCATTGCCGCACTGGATGCCATGATCAACCGCGCAGCCGAACTGGAAACACCAGTAGAAGAGGTAGTTATTGGTATGGCACACCGCGGTCGCCTGAATGTACTGTGTAATATTGTAGGAAAAACCTACGAACAAATCTTCTCAGCATTCGAAGATAAAAGTATCCCGGACCAAAGTTATGGCTCTGGCGACGTGAAATACCACCAGGGCTATTCCTCTCAAACTGAAACCCTGAACGGTAAAAAAGTGTACGTGAAATTGCTTCCCAACCCATCACACCTCGAAGCGGTGGATCCGGTGGTGGAAGGTTTCAGTCGCGCCAAACTGGACATTCTGTATACCGACAATTTCGACCGCCTTTTGCCCATCCTCATCCATGGTGATGCGGCCCTTGCCGGCCAGGGCATTGTGTATGAAGTGATCCAAATGATGAACTTGGCGGGTTACAACACTGGCGGTACCGTGCATTTGGTGATCAATAACCAGATTGGTTTTACCACCGGCTGGGAAGATGCCCGTTCTTCCACCTATTGTACCAGCGTTGCAGAGGTAGTACAGGCGCCTGTTTTCCACGTAAATGGCGACGACCCTGAAGCCTGTGTTTTTGCGGCAGAACTGGCCATTGAATACCGCCAGGCATTTAATACTGATGTATTTATCGACCTGGTTTGTTACCGCAGAAACGGTCACAATGAGAGCGATGAGCCACGTTTTACGCAGCCAGCCCTCTGGAAAATCATCGAAAAACACCAGGATCCGCGTACCCTGTATAGCCAGAAACTCATCGCTCGTGGCGATGTAGACGAACAACTGGCTAAAGATATGGAAGCTCAGTTTAAGGCGGATTTGCAGGCAAGGCTTGACAACGTGCGCCAAAAACCACTTCCGTACACCTATCAGGAGCCGGAACTGCACTGGAAAGCCCTGAAAAAAACCAATGCGGACGAAGACTTTCAGGAAAGCCCGGAAACAGGCTTACCTAGGAAAACCATCGACAAATTGCTCAATCATTTGCTCAATTTCCCTGATGGATTCACACCAATTCCGCAAATCGCCAAACTAACCGAAGCCAAAAAACAGTTGGTGGCAAGCGGTAAAATTGACTGGCAATTAGGCGAACTTATGGCATACGCATCAATGTTGATTGAAGGCAAAGATGTGCGTATGAGCGGTCAGGACGTTAAGCGTGGCACTTTCAGTCACCGTCATGCCTGTGTGGTTGATGCCCAGACATTTACGGAACTCAACCGCCTGGAAAATATTGAGAAAAATCAGGGTAAATTCCGCATTTTCAATTCCCTGTTGAGCGAATATGCTGTACTTGGATTTGAATACGGTTATTCCCTGTCTACACCGGATGCACTTGTGGTTTGGGAAGCGCAATTTGGCGATTTTGCCAATGGAGCAAGTACTATCATCGACCAGTTCATCTTTGCCGGCGAAAGCAAGTGGCAACGTATGAGCGGCCTGGTGATGTTGCTCCCGCATGGTTACGAGGGCCAGGGTCCGGAGCACTCATCTGCCCGCCTGGAACGGTTCCTGCAAGGATGTGCAGAAAACAACATCACTGTAGCCAATGTTACCTCAGCTTCCAACTTCTTCCACCTCCTGCGTCGCCAGCTGGCACGTCCGTTCCGCAAACCGCTGATCGTGATGTCGCCAAAGAGCACCCTGCGCGCGCCGTTCAACCTCGGCGAAATCAAGGAATTGGAAACCGGCAATCGCTTCCGCGAAATCATTGACGACGCCAATGCGGATGCTAAAAAAGTAAAACGCATGCTGGTATGCTCCGGTAAAGTGTATTACGATCTGCTTAAAAAACAGCAGGATGAAAATCGTGAAGATGTAGCCATCATTCGTCTGGAACAGATCTATCCTTTCCCGAAAAAACAGTTCGATGCCCTGCGCAAGAAATACGCTAAAACTGATCTTGTTTGGGTACAGGAAGAGCCACGCAACATGGGCGCCTGGAGTCATATTGCTACCAATCAGCCGGAATACGGTTGGAAATACGCAGGCCGCAGAGCCTCCGCCTCACCGGCTACCGGCTTCCCTAAAGCGCACGAAAAGGAGCAGATGGATCTGGTAGAAGCAGCCTATACTGTGTAAAGGAACAAAGAGGCGGAAGACACAAAGGCGCTAAGGCACGAAGGTTAGGGGCTCTTTTTAGCACAGATGCTCAGAGGCGCCTAAAGTGAGAGTCTCACTCAAAGTGAGACTCTCACTTTAGGCGCCTCTGAGCATCTGTGCTAAAATAGAAACGACTTGTGAGACAGTCCCTTCTTATTATATCATCGTATTGTGGAGGCTATTGATCGTTAAAAGCTATTTTTACACCTTATTACCTTTTGTACCTTCAACGTACCGACCAAGTCGAAAATCGCAAGTCGTAAGTCGCATGTCCCAAATCCTCCTCACCCACTCCTATTTCTACCGCTTTGACCCAAAGCAGTGGAAAGCAGCGCAGCCCTACCCGCCATACGGCGCCCTCAGCGCCGTAGCGCTACTGCGCGAGTGTGGTTTCGAGGTAAATTTCTTTGACACCGGCTTGCGGCACACGGAGGAAGACCTACGGCCGGTGTTGAACCTGGCGCGCCCCAGATATCTGGTATTGTACGATGATGGGTTCAATTACCTTACCAAGATGTGCCTCACGCGCATGCGTGAAGCCGCATTTGCTATGATCCGTATGGGAAAGACTGCCGGCTGTACCGTTATCGTGAGCAGCAGCGACAGTACAGATCATTTTGCCGATTATCTGGCACAAGGTGCAGATTTCATTCTGCTTGGAGAAGGAGAAATAACCCTCCGTGAACTGATAACATCCCTTGAAAATCCTGAACAGGCAGACTACTCCTGCATTCCAGGTTTGGCGTACCGGCAATCCGGCGATTCACCTGAGACAGTCAAATCACCGCCAAGACCAGTACTCACAGATCTCGATATTTTACCCGATCCTGCCTGGGATGTTGTGGATATGGATTCCTATCGGTCAATTTGGATGAAACACCATGGGTATTTCATGCTGAATCTGGCCACCACCCGGGGCTGCCCGTATAAATGCAACTGGTGCGCCAAGCCCATATATGGCAACCGCTACAATTCCAGAAGTCCGGAACGAGTGGTGGCCGAACTGGAATTTCTGGTAAAAACCCATAGCGTGACGCATTTCTGGATGGCAGATGATATTTTTGGATTAAAACCATCCTGGGTACAGCGTTTTCGCGACCTTATTCTGGCAAAACAACTTAAAATCAGGTATAAAATCCAGAGCCGGGTGGACTTATTATTAAAAGAAGATACCATCGAAGCGCTGGCCCAATCCGGCTGCTATCAGGTGTGGGTAGGAGCAGAAAGTGGTTCCCAAAAAATACTCGATGCCATGGACAAAGGAACTACCCTGGAAGAAATTGCCTCAGCCACCAGACTGTTGAAATCCTGGGGCGTTGAGGTTTGTTTTTTTCTTCAGTTCGGATATTTGGGAGAAACACGCCAGGATATTGAAGCTACCCTTCACATGCTGGAGCAATTGGAGCCGCACGACATTGGCATTTCTGTCTCTTACCCATTGCCTGGAACCAAATTCTATGATAACGTTCGGGCGCTCCTGGGCAGCAAACAAAACTGGGAAGATTCCGACGATCTGGCCATGATGTATCCGGCCACTTTCTCGGCTGCCTTTTACAGGCGTTTGCACAGGCTTACCCATAAAAAATTTCGCCTGCAACAAGGCCTGAATGCATGGAAACGATGGCTAAGTGGAAAAAAGGCTCCCTTGCTAACCGCACTAAAAACAGCCTACTATGCCCCGGCTGCCTGGCTGGATCAATGGCGATTAAATCGCCTGGAAAAATCAAACTCACATGGCCCGGGAATTTGACGCTATCGCTCCTGTATATGATCAAACCTTCACGCATACCGCAACAGGCAAATGCCTGCGTGAGCGCGTATGGCATTTTACCGCCAAAATCCTAAGTCAGCAACCTGGCAAAGCCCTCGAACTAAACGCTGGCACCGGTGAAGATGCCTTGTGGCTGACACAGCAGGGATGGCAGGTACTCGCCACCGATATCTCGCCCGACATGCTCCTGATGGCGCAACACAAAAAAGCGGCAGCCGGAATCCCCCAAGACAACTCCCCTTTTTTCCAAACTCTTGCTCTGGAAGAGCTTGACAAGCTGAAGGATTCAGGCTTCGACTTGATATTTAGCAATTTTGGTGGATTAAATTGCCTTAATCTGGAGGCCTTGCGGCAGGCAGGCGCCGCCATTGCCCAAAAACTCAAACCGGGCGGTCACTGCATTGCAGTGGTTATGAGTCGCTTCTGCTTGTGGGAATCTCTGTATTTTTTAGTGAAAGGCAAATTTTTCGGCATATTTCGAAGGTTGATAAAAGGGCCCGCACATGCGCCTTTGAACGCCCAAACCAGTGTTTCGACCTGGTATTACAGTCCCCGAACCGCATCCCAAATCCTCAGAGGGGAACAGCTTGTGCAAAACAATTGCCAGCCCATAGGATTTTGGCTGCCGCCACCCTATTTGGAGTCATTTTTTGCAGAGCGCCCCAAAACCTTATTCATTTTACATTGGTTGGAAAAACACCTTGCGCCAGCCTGGGTTTCCCCGGCTGCCGATCATTTTTTGATACATTTTACAAAGAAATAAACGTCGGGAACAGCTCCTCACTAAACCAAACCTTCTCTAAGCAAATCGTGCAAGTGAACAATGCCCAGGTATTTACCCTCTTCCACCACCAGAAGCTGAGTGATGGAGTATTCCCGCATCAGGGCAAGCGCATCCACGGCAAGGGTTTCCGGACCCACGGATTTGGGATTTTTGGTCAAAATATCCGCTGCAGATACGGAAGAGAAATCGCCGCCACGTTGTAGCATCCTGCGCAAATCTCCGTCTGTAATGACACCTAGTAACTGACCGGCAGCATCCTCAACGGCGGTAGCACCCAAACGGCGTGAGGTCATTTCCAGTATCACTTCAGGCAAGGTAGCCGCGGGGTTTACTACCGGACGCTCGTGCAAGCGGTATAAATCTTTAACCCGGAGATATAATTGTTTGCCTAAAGCGCCGCCGGGATGAAACTTGGCAAAATCGGCACTGCCAAACCCTTTTTTCGACAAAAGTGCCACCGCGAGTGCATCCCCGAGGGCCATCTGTGCTGTTGTGCTGCTGGTTGGCGCCAAATTGTTGGGGTCTGCTTCTTTTTCAATAGGAGTGTACAACAGGTAGTCGGCAAGCAGCGCCAAACTGCTTTTTCGATTAGCTGTGATGGCGACAAACGGATTGCCAAAGTTTTTTACCAATGGCGCCAACACCCTGATCTCGGGGGTTTCGCCGCTTTTGGACAAACAAATAACAAAATCTGCCGGCTGAATCATGCCCAAATCGCCATGAATTGCATCAGCCGCATGCAGGAACAATGCAGGTGTGCCGGTAGAATTCAGCGTCGCCACAATTTTTTGTGCCACGATGGCGCTTTTGCCAATGCCGGTGAGCACCAGCCTGCTGCCTTTTGCCGCAGCCACATCCTCTACCAGTCTTTGAAAATCACTGCTATCATCCAAACTATCAGCCAGTGCAACCAATACATCTGCTTCAAGTCGAATGGTTTGACGTGCAATTGCTAATGCGTCCAAAATAGGGTACGGTCAGTTGTTGTTGATTCAATGCTTGTTTTTGTCCTCATCCATCACCCTGTTGAGCAATGCATCTACCCGATACATTTCATCTATCGTATCGTCAAGGAAGAACTCCAGTTCCGGCATTCTGCGCATTTGTTTGCCAATTTTAGAGGCCAATGCCTGTCGAAGTTGCGTATAAGCATCTTCCATAAGCAGAATCACTTCCGGTTTATCTTCTGTACCATAAACACTGATGTATATTTTAGCCACCAGCAAATCCGGCGTCATTTTCACATCTGTTACTGTAACTAATTTACCCCGGCCGTATATGTTGGTACCTGTCTCAGTGAGAATCATACCAAAATAACGTCTGATTAATTCCCCAACCTGTTTCTGTCGAATCGATTCCATTGAAATAATGTTTAAGAGGTAAACAAATAATTGAAAGCCAAAGTTCCCCACTCACTCACTCACTCACTCACTCACTCATTCACCACAAAGGTAAGGCCCCACCCCGCCATTCCTGTCCTTTTTCAGAAATAATACACAATTTATTGGCGAATTGCTAAACCTTTTGTACCTTTGCGCCCGTTTTTCAACAAACGTTCATTCATTTTTTCAATAACAGACTCATAATGAGACATTACGAAGTCAACTTCATCGTAGATCCAGTCCTGTCGGGCGATGAAGTAAAAGCGACAGCGGAAACCATCCAAAAAGAGATCAAAGGCGCCGGCGGCTCCATTGTTCACGTGGATGAAATGGGCCTCCGTCAATTGGCCTACGCAATCAACAAGCGTTCTACAGGCATTTACTATTGCATTGAATTTGCATGTGAATCCTCCGAATGGCTGGTTAAATTCGAGCTGAACATGAAGCGTAACGAGAACCTCCTCCGCTTCCTCACCGTAAAGCTCGACAAATATGGCGTTAAATACAACGACGACAAGCGCAACGGCCGTATCGGCTCTCGCTCCAAGAAGAAAGAAGCTCCGGTAGCTGCTGCCCCTTCTGCGGATGCTGATATCGATACCGTTTCTGCACCTGAAGTAGTTGACCTCGACGCATAAACCACACATTCACACATTCACTCATTCACAAATTCACTCAATAGCTCCAACTATGGCTGCTTCAAGAGAAGACGTAAAGTTCCTCAGCAATCCTAAGCTCGGACTGCGTGGCAAAAAATACTGCCGTTTCCGCAAATTCGGCATCAAATACATTGATTACAAAGACGCAGACTTTCTGCTTCAGTTCATCAACGAACAAGGCAAACTCCTGCCGCGCCGTATCACAGGCAACAGCCTGAAATACCAGCGCCGTGTAGCTACTGCCGTTAAGCGCGCCCGCCACCTGGCTATCCTGCCTTTCGTGGCTGACTTGATGAAATAAATGTTTAAGTCAACCAATTAAATTTCAACAGCAATGAATATCATTCTGCTCGAACATATCGACAAGGTAGGCGCCAAGCACGAAGTCGTGAAAGTAAAAGATGGCTACGGACGCAACTACCTCATCCCCAAAGGCCTGGCTATCGTTGCCAACAAGCCTAACATGGCTCGCCTCGAAGGTTTGAAAAAACAAGGCGCTAAAAAAGAAGCTGTAATCATTGCAGCCTTCAAGGAAGTGGTGGCTAAACTGGCCGGCAATAAAATCGCCATCGCCGCTAAAGCTGCCGAAAACGGTCATCTGTACGGTTCCGTAACCGCTCAGCACCTGTCTAAAGCCCTCGGCGAAATGGGTGTTGACGCTGACAAGCGCATCATCGAAATGCCTGAAGAGGTGAAAGAACTTGGAAAATACAGCGCTACCGTTAAATTCCACCCGGAAGTTATCGCAACTGTAGATTTTGAAGTTGTAGCTGAGGAGGCTTAAAGCACTCATTCTCCTTCCAACCCTTAGTTGAAGGAAAAAATATAAAGCGAAACCAACTGCATTGCAGCGGGTTTCGCTTTTTTTGTATCTGGATTTCCCATTCCATCCTTACACATGAGAAATATCATCATTCGTCGCGTCATTATCCTGGGCGCATTCTCCTGCCTCAGCATGCTGGCACTCCAAATGTACTGGGTGTATCGCACCTGGAACCTTCAGGAGCAGGAGTTCAACCGCAGGGTAAACCAGGCACTCCTGGATGCCGCAAATGAACTCGCCCAAATGAACCTCTTCGCACTGCCTAGCCAAAAACTGGTACAGCAGGTGTCTACCAACTACTGGGTGGTAAACGTCAATAACGTATTTGAAGCCAGCGATCTCGAACACGTTTTAGGCAAAGCATTTGAAGCACAAAGCCTGAAAGAAGACTACGAATATGGTATTTTCGACTGCTCCAGCGACCAAATGGTGCGGGGTAAAATGGTAAAATACTCCAACGTAAAAGACAATACCCAACCGCTGGCCGAACCCCTGCCCAAGCACTACGACCAGGACTTTATCTATTATTTCGGGATTATCTTTCCCGGTAAAAGCGCTAAAATCCTGAGTAGTATGTGGCTGGTACTGGGGTTCACCGTTTTGATGCTGCTCACGGTAGCCTTTTTCATTTACTCCATGATCGTTATCCTGCGCCAAAAACAACTCTCCGAGCTACAGCGGGATTTCATCAACAACATGACCCACGAATTCAAAACCCCAATTTCTACCATCAACATCTCCACCGATGTATTCCTGAAAAATGAAAAAATTCTGGACGACCCGCGCCTGAGTCGTTATGCCAGCATCATCAAAGAACAAGCCCTGCGCTTGAATACTCAGGTGGAAAAAGTACTTCAATTGGCCAAAATTGAACGGGATAACATCGAACTCAATGTCGAAGAACTGGATCTGACAGAGTTGATCAACAGCATTGTGCCATCCATTGAACTGAAAGTAAACGACAAAAACGGCCAGCTACACCTCGATCTGAATGCCGCCAACGCTCGTGTCAAAGCAGATAAACTACACTTGACGAATATCCTGCATAATCTGGTTGACAACGGTGTAAAATATTCTAAGGATGCGCCGGAGATACGCATTGGCTTGCGCAATGAGCAAAATGAGCTGGTGTTGAGCGTCAAAGACAACGGCATCGGTATTCCTAAAGAACACCTCCGACGTGTATTCGATAAATTCCACCGGGTGCCTACTGGAAATGTACACAATGTAAAAGGTTTTGGTCTGGGATTGTTCTACGTCAAAACCATGTGTAAAGAGCATAAATGGAACATTAACCTCGAAAGCGAACTCGGCCAGGGCACACTGGTAGAAATTCGAATGCCTGTAGTGCAGCATAATGGAGCGTAAACCCGACTTTTCCTGGCAGGATTCACCTGTTTTTGTTGGCAACCTGGCTGAAACGCTTGGCCCATGGCTGAAAGGGCAATCGTACTCTCAGGTTCTGGTGCTAACTGACACCCATACACATGTTCATTGCCTGCCCCGATTGCAGAACCTGCTCCCCTACCCTTTCCATACCATTCAGATCACAGCCGGCGAGCAACATAAAAACCTGGAAACCTGCACACTTATCTGGCAACAAATGCTCCTCCACAAACTTGATCGCAAATCACTGCTGATCAATCTGGGAGGCGGTGTTATTGGGGATATGGGTGGTTTTTGTGCCGCTACCTGGAAAAGGGGCATTGATTTTATTCAGGTGCCTACTACCCTGCTTTCCATGACGGATGCAGCGATTGGTGGCAAAACAGGCATTGATTTTCAGGGAATTAAGAATACCATCGGGGTCTTTCAGGCGCCTGCTGCCGTATTCGCAGATCCTGCATTTCTGCACACGCTGTCAGACAGGGAACTCAAAAGCGGCCTTGCTGAAGTACTCAAGCACGGATTTATCGGCGATCCGAAACTTCTGGATAGTTTTGCCAATCTCCATCCCGCTGCCCTTCGAACCCTGCCCTGGAACCAACTCCTTACACAATCCATCGCTGTTAAAGTTCGGGTGGTAACCGAAGACCCAAAAGAAAAGGGTTTGAGAATGTTGCTTAATTATGGTCACAGCATCGGACATGCCATTGAAAGCTATTTTCTGGGAACAGATTCCCCGCTTACCCATGGCGAAGCCATTGCGATTGGAATGATTTGTGAAACTCCCCCCCCGCACCAAACCCGTGTTGCACAAATACTCGAGCCTTTTTTTCCAAAAATAACTATCCGGAAAGAGGCAATGCCCACCCTCTGGCAGTTGATGCTCCAGGACAAAAAAAATTCGTCCGGCGCCGTGCGACTGGCCATTCCGGACGAATTACCCTACACAATGCAGGTACTAAGCATAACAGAACAGGACCTGAGCGAAATGCTTCTTCAATATACGAATGCTTCTTACTGAATCTTGGGCTTTACCAATGTAAACACCCGCGAAATATTGAAGCCAAAACGAATGCCACTCAGCATTTTCCCTTCATCATTCTTGAAAAACCAGTCTTCCTGCGTTTCAGTAACAAATCCCTTATATGTCATGTAAGGCGAGTTGGTGAAATGCAGCTGGAACACGTGGCCTCCGGTTTCAATATCAAAACCAATTGAAAGGCTGTTTACATAGGCAGCTTCAAGCTGCCCATCCGGCACAAAATAGTACTCAGCATTCAGGGCCACTCTTTTGGTCAATTTGATTCGACCAGCCGCTCCAATGGCCATCACATCGTTTTTATCATTCGGGGAACTGGTCAGGTTCCGGTGAATAAGGGTTGGCATTAATTGTAAGGTGAAACTCCGGCTAAATTTCCGGCCAATCAACAACTGATGGGTATACGCCACCCGATCGGAAAACTTGTTGTCGCGCGTTGGATCTTCAAATTTCAGCGTATTCAACTGAATATCCGCTACATATGCCAAGGTAATAGGCATATTTCGGGCGCCGGTGCTCTGGCGCAGGATTTTGTATTTAACAAATCCGTCAATGGTTTTTTCATAAGTACTGCGGCCGGCGCCAACCATCAGCCTGTCTGTGATACCATAATCTGCACCAATCCGGATAGAAGCGCCATCCAAACCAAAAATATCGTAAAGGCCCTGCCGTAAAGGATTGAACCGGTGAGAAAATTTAGTGTCCAGAACACCTTTAGCAGTATTTTCCAGAGAATGACCGTTTACCACGCGATTGGTTTTGAAACTGGCCGTAGCGTAGTCAGTGGTTTTTTCATCGCCCAGCATAGACAACAGGTCATCGCCTTGTGCATGCAGGAAAACAGGCAGGAAGAAGAACGAAAGCAAGTAGACTTTTTTCATAAAACAGGAAGTTGAAACAATGCAAAAAGCAATGAGCGGGAAATGGCCGAATTTCTTTCCGGCAATTTCCCACTCATTGCTATGGTTGGTTATTAGATCTGCTATTTACTGCTTGGGCTCAAGTGTAGCGTCAATCAGAATTTTAGCTTCTTTAGCAATATTTTGACTTACTACTGATGGAATGGAGATATTGTAATCCGATAAAAGCAGGCTAAAACCTGCATTGATGCGAATTTTTCCGCCGCTTACCGTTACTGCGCCATTAGCCGTAATATCTTTTTCCACACCGTGAAGGCTCATTTTACCAGTTACAACCGCATTATAAGTGCCATCCTTGGAAAGATTCACTTCGCTGAGGTTGGTAATCCGGCCCTTGAAAGTAGCTTTCGGAAACTTGTCAGACTCCACATAGTTTTCATTAAAGTGCTCCTGCATCAAAGCTTTTTCAAATTTGAATCCTTTAAGCAGTACTTGCCAGGCCATTTCACCCGTTCCGGCATCAAGCACGCAGGTCGCGCTATTAGAAAGTGCCTCAATCTTTTCAGGAGATGAGGTTGCAGTAGCATCAAATTTCAATTTGCCATCTCGGGTCAAATATTTTGGTGCATTTTGTGCGGCAACAGCTGAGGTCATCAAAACGGCAGCTATCAAAAAAAACCAAAGTTTTTGCATGTTTATGGTGTGTTTGCGTGAAATTTTTGGGATAATCATTTTACCTCTATACAACGTGAAAGTTGAACATCCAGGTTGAATCCGTCGCATTTGCCTTTGAAAACCACCTTTTCTCCTACCGGAAAATCAGTGCGGGCATGCTGACTCAAGCCATCCAGTTCACAAATAACGGAGAAATCATCTCCGGTATCCAGGGTAACTTTCGCTGGTGCACCTTCAGGCTTGCTTACTTCTTTTACGATACCAGATACCGCTATGGTTTTACCCAAATATGCAGCATCTGCCGCTTTCTCATCTGTGTTGTAGGACTTGAACAGAGCCGCAGCCTCCAAAGTAACATCGGCCTTGGCTTCCGACATGTTTTCGTGGGGTTTATTCCAAAGAGCAATGCCAATGGATATGCCGATAAGGGCAAGACCTGCCACCAGCATTAAAATTCTTTTTCCAGACATGTTGAAGAAATTATTGGGTTAAAGAATGTTGGAGCACCAAAATCAGTTGTTGGGAGCTCCGGCCCTCACCCAGGCTTCAATTTTGCTCTGATTGCACTCAGAAATAGGTCCGGTGGGCGGCATAATTCCGCCAATACCGTTTACCCGTTCCAGAATAGCATCGCTGTAATTTTTAATCTCCTCATAATTGGTCATTGGAGAACTTTCCTGCTGACCACCAGGCACGTGGCAGGAGAGGCAGCTGGCATTGATAACGGGCAAAACATCCTGACTGAAACTGATATTGGTTGTATCGCAGGTTGCAACGCCATATTGCTCCACTTCATTGTCGTAATAGCAGGCATTTTGTGACAACATCATCAATGACGCGAAAGCAAGAACGCTAAAAAATAGTTTTTTCATGGAAAAGCCATGGGTTGGATTGATGAACGAAAGAGGCAAATGTAACACCAAATCAGTGTTGAAACATCTTTCTGATTAATTTTCAGGCGCACCTGATTGTATCCAGGTCTGAATGCGCTGAAGATTACAGTCATCCAGCTTTGCGCCGCCAAGCGGCATCCAATTGGTTGATCTGACTAATGAACTGTACAATTTTCCGTTCAGCGCCACTGCTTTGACCTCCGCATAGTTACTCAGTTTAATCCCGCCCTGTGGATTATTTCCACTGTGGCATCCTTGACATTTTGCCTGAACCAATGGCTGCACAAAAGTGTAGTACCGGGCATCAGTAGGGTCGCACCCGCCAAAATTTTCGTCACAGGCATTGTTGCTGGCGCCTTGTTCAAGCCATTTTTTCAATAAATCAACTTGATTCACTGTCAGCGGACTCTTCGGTGCTGGCGGCATCCGATCGTCCGGATCATTATCCAAAATGGCACGTATCAACTTATTTTCATGTAAATCGTTTTGTGTGGCATTCTCTACCGTGCTAACCAGACTTTGATATGAGTCCAACACCACGCCATCCTCCCGATCCTGGGCATTATGACAACCTGATTCCGTACAGTTCGATACCAATATGGGCAGAATCTGGTTTTGAAAATACACAGAATCCGGATTGCAAAACCCAGTCATTTCCGGGTTTGTTGGGTTAACATAGGGATCATGTTTACAGGAAACCACTATGCCCCCAGCCAAAAAAGCGCCCAAAACCAACCAATGATGAATGCGACTCATGAAAAATGGACTAAATTTGAAAGAATACAACCAACCGATTGTGGTCGTTTCGTTGTTTTGTATCACAAATGTGGCCTTGTGCCTTTGAATCTAACGCCAAATTCCTACCGAACGGGAAAAATCCAACGCTGAACATGGAAAAAAAGAACTGGAAATCATATTTGCGCAAATTGGGTTGGGCCGGCGTGATCTTCTTTACTGTGAAAGGAACCATCACATTATTTTTAGGTGCATGGCTATTGCAATTGCTCGGTTGTGAACCCTGAGTAACATACCTTTGCGCCTTATTCAAACACCAAGTCCCCATCAACAAAACCGATTTACATGAAAAAACTATTCCTGTTTTGCCTTTTTCTGGCAAGCGCCCTTCAAACCGTTCACAGTCAGCTTACACTGCGCGTAACGGCCATCCCCATCAACACTCCACAAGGCGCCAACATCCATGCTGCCGGCACCTTCAACAACTGGAACCCCGGCGATCCTGCCACCATACTCACACCCTCAGGAACCGGTCAGTATCAAATCACACTGAATCCAACACCAGGTGAGGTCAAATTCAAATTCACCCGTGGCAGTTGGGCCACCGTGGAAGGCAATGCTAACGGCGGATTCCTGCCTGACCGAATCGTAAATTACAACGGCCAACCCACTACCATAGATCTGACTATCCTCAGCTGGGAAGATCTGGGTGGAACCGGGGGGAATGGTACCGCCGCCCCGAATGTGGTGTTGCTCGACAACGATTTTTATATCCCTCAACTTGATCGTTACAGAAAAATCTGGATCTATTTGCCACCGGATTACAATACCACAGCCAAAAAATATCCGGTTTTGTACATGCACGATGGCCAAAATCTCTTCGATCAAAACACCTCCGCCTTTGGCGAATGGGAGGTAGATGAATCCCTTAACACATTACATGCTCAGGGTGATTGGGGCTGTATTGTGGTAGGTATCGAAAATGACGGCCAATTTCGATTGGATGAATACTCTCCGTGGGTAAACCCGCAATATGGCGGCGGGCAAGGCGACGAATACCTGTCCTTCCTGGTAAACACCCTCAAACCATATATAGATGCCAATTACAGAACCTTGCCAGGCCGGCTTACAACCGCCATTGCAGGCAGCAGCATGGGAGGCTTGATTAGCATGTATGCCTTTTCGGAAAGGCAGGATATCTTTTCCAAAGCCGGCATTTTCAGCCCCGCATTTTGGTTTGCAGATAATGAACCTGTTAATCATGTAGCCAGCCACCTTAAACAAGGCAGCGCACGGGTGTATTTCTTAGCCGGCGCCGACGAAGAAAACAATGGTAACCAATCCAATTACGTAGTAGAAGACATGCAGGCTGTAGCCGACGCCATGACAACAGCCGGTTTTACTCCTTCAGAAAAATCGTTCAACGTAATTTCAGATGGCAAACACTCTGAGTGGTTCTGGGCAAGGGAATTCCCTGATGCTTATGAATGGTTGTTCGCAGACTTCACAACAGGGTCGAACGAACCCTCTACACTGAAGTCAACACTGGAAATTTACCCCAATCCAAGCCAAAACTGGATCTATTTTTCCGGCATTCCGGAAAACTCCGCATTGGAACTGGAAATCTTCCGTGCGGATGGCACCCTCCTGCAACAGAGTAAGCAATCAGCCACCGAACCATTCTGGACTGGCGATTTACCTGCCGGATTTTACCTGGTTAAGGCACTGATTCCGGATGAAGGCTGGAAAACAGCCCCATTCATACGCCCATAATGGGTTGATTAATCCTGACCAGCCCGCCTTTTGGCAATCATTGACACCTTTTGGTACTACTAAGCGCTTGGTCTGTTTAGTGCTTGTTGTACCTTTGCGCCTGCCATGAGCGATACGATCCACCATGAATGCGGCATTACGGTGCTGCGGCTGCTTAAGCCACTCGAATATTACCACAAAAAGTATGGTACAGCCTTTTACGGCGTGCAAAAAATGCAGCTTCTGTTGCAAAAAATGCGCAACAGAGGCCAGGATGGCGCCGGAATTGCTACAATAAAGCTGAACCCACAACCCGGCACCCGGTACATCAGCCGCAAACGGTCAAATGCCCCAAACTATCTGACCGATCTCTTTGATATGGTCTGGGCGCGACTCAATACCGTCACACCCGAACAAAGAGACAATCCACAGTGGCTCCGCGACAATATGCCGTACATGGGAGAGGTTCTGATGGGCCACCTACGTTATGGCACACATGGAGGCAACTCCATAGAACTGGTACACCCATTCCACCGCCAAAACAACTGGATAAGCAGAAACCTGCTGCTGGCAGGAAATTTCAACATGACCAATGTTGATGAGCTGTTTCAGGAATTGGTAGAACTCGGACAGTATCCAAAGGAAAAAAGCGATACCGTTACAGTGCTGGAAAAATTCGGGCACTTTCTGGACGATGAAATTCAGCGCCTGCATACCTGGTACAAACCCGACGGCCATACCAATCAGGATATTAATCAACTGATTTTCGACAACCTGGATATCCAGCGGCTTCTCCGGCGCGCCAGCAAAAAATTTGATGGCGGCTATGTGCTGGGAGGAATGATTGGCCACGGCGATGCGTTCCTCATGCGCGACCCCAATGGCATTCGGCCGGCATATTGGTATCAGGACGATGAAATTGTGGTGGGCGCCTCCGAACGTCCCGCAATCCAGTCGGTATTCAATGTCCGCTTCAAGGACATGAAGGAGTTAAAACCTGGTCATGCCCTGATCATCAAATATAATGGTGTTGTTGAGGAATTACCCTTCATCGAACCGCGCGAAAAAAAGGCCTGCTCTTTCGAACGGATTTATTTCAGTCGTGGCAACGACCGTGAAATCTATCAGGAAAGGAAAAAATTGGGAGAGACTCTGGCTAAGCGCGTACTTGACGCTGTCAATTTTGATCTAAAGCATACCGTATTCAGCTACATCCCCAATACCGCCGAAGCAGCCTTTTATGGTTTGATGGAAGGACTTGAAAAGGAACTGAATGCCTGGAAGCACCAGCAAATTCTGGCCCTTGGAGACAAGTGTACGCCTGAAAAACTGATGGAAATCTTGGCAGTTCGACCAAGAAACGAGAAGTTGGTACACAAGGATGACAAACAGCGAACCTTTATTGCCGACAAAAAAGCCAGGAACAACATGGTAAACCATGTTTACGATGTAACCTACGGTATTTGCCAGGATAATAAAGACACTTTGGTACTACTGGACGACTCTATAGTAAGGGGAACTACACTTAGAGACAGCATTGTAAGTATTACGGCCAGGCTTCAGCCCAAACGTATTATTATATTGAGCAGCGCCCCACAAATCCGATTCCCGGATTGTTACGGTATCGACATGAGTAAAATGCGCGATTTCGTGGCCTTCCAGGCTTTGGTAGAGTTGCTTAAGGAATCGAAGCAGGAACATTTGCTTCAGGAGACATATATAAGGTGTAAGAATTCCGAGATGTTACCAGTTGAAGCCGTGCGAAACGAAGTTGCAGAACTATACACCTTGTTTGAGTATGAGCAGATCAGTCGGAAAATTGCGGAGCTGGTTAGGCCTAAAGATTTGAAGCCTGGTCTTGAGCTCATTTTCCAGACCTTGGAAGGACTTCATGAAGCTTGTCCGCGAAATAAAGGCGATTGGTATTTCTCCGGGATATTCCCAACACCAGGAGGGAACAGGGTAGCCAACAGGGCCTTTATGAACTTTGTAGAAAATAAAGATGAACGGGCCTATTGAGTCTTGTTTCCCGAATCAAGCCTAAAACAAGGGTTTTTGCACTATTTTGAGCTTAATTCGAAAACAGCCCGCTTCCCAAATAAAATTTTTTAAAAAAAATATCGCGAGGGTATTGGTAAAATAAAATTCGCTCTTACCTTTGCGGCCGCTTTTGAAAACAACATCTAAACGAAGATGTAACGCAGGTAAGAAAGAGGGGTTTCAACAGGCAAGTGCGAAAAAAAAATTAAAAAATTTTCTTGCAAATTGCTTGGTTAGAAAATCAAAAACTACATACCTTTGCGGCCCGATAACGAAATGAATGAATAACGAGTTTGATTAAAGCGAGGCAAAAAGTTGCCTTTTTCACATTGAATAGTAAGTACCACTTTAGGTGGTTTTCTATAAAAGTTCATTGACGTATTGACAGCAGAAGAGGATGAAGAGGTAAGGGAAGATAGAGATTTAGGAACGCAAGTTACCGTTGAGATTTTCGGATTTCAACGAGTGACAAAGAATACACGATGGAGAGTTTGATCCTGGCTCAGGATGAACGCTAGCGGCAGGCCTAATACATGCAAGTCAAGGGGATAGCAATATCACCGGCGGACGGGTGCGTAACGCGTACAC
>JAFLBO010000025.1 GCA_017303475.1 Chitinophagales bacterium | reverse complement strand
TACCAATGCACAACCGCCGGCTACCCTGACCTGCGATGTGCTTAATGTAACCATCGACGCTACCGGCTCCAGCTCCGGCCCAAGCTACAACTATACCTGGACGGGTCCAAGCCCGGGCAGTATCGTCAGCGGCCAGGGAACCCTGCAGCCAACAGTAAACGCCCCCGGCACTTACCAGTTGCTGCTGGTAAACAACGCCAACCAATGCTCAGCTACCTTGTCGGTAATCGTTCCGCAGGACATCGTTCCTCCGCTGGCTAACGCCGGCCCGAACTCCACGCTGAACTGCGTTACCCCATCCATGGTGCTCAGCGGCTCGGCGTCCACCGGTCCAAACTTCACCTACTCCTGGAGCACCTCCGATGGCAATATCGTGAGCGGTGGCAACACCCTCAGCCCAACGGTGGATCTGGCCGGAACCTACACCCTGCTGGTAACCAATACCACCAATGGCTGTACCTCCACCTCCAGCACCATCGTGCAAAATGATGCCGCAGCACCCAACGCTCTGATCGCCAACCCGGCTATCCTGACTTGTGTAACGCTGCAAACCATTATCGACGCCTCTGCATCCACCCAAGGTGCTACTTACGATTTCACCTGGACGGGTCCAGGTATCTTGAGCGGCGGCAATACGCCTAACCCAACGGTAAACCTGCCAGGTGTGTACACCCTGAACATCGTGAACACCGCCAATGGCTGCACCGATTCCGAAACCATCACGGTGAACCAGGATATCGTAGCGCCCACAGCACTGGCCGGTCCTGACGGACTGATCAACTGCACCCTGCCAACCGGCGTGATTGGTTCTGCTTCCAACCCTGGCGGCGCAGGCTTCATCCTGCAATGGACCACCCCTGATGGCAACATCGTGGGCAGCACCAGCGGCCCAACCGCTGTGGTGGACCAGCAGGGTACCTACACTCTGCAAATCACCAACACTACCAACGGCTGTACGGATACAGATGTGGTAGTGGTGAACGACGACTTTGTGCCACCGGCTGTAGACGCCGGCCCGACTTTCGAGCTGAACTGCGTTCAAACTTCTTTTGTGATGCAGGCCACCGGCAGCACCGGCCCAGGCTTTACCTACCTGTGGAGCACCACCAACGGCAACATTGTGAGCGGTGGTAACACCCTCAACCCAACGGTAAACGACGACGGTACTTACACCTTGCTGATCACCAACACCAACAACGGTTGCACCAGCACCGATCAGCAGGACATCACCATCAGCGCGGATGTACCAACTGCACTCATCGCCAACCCACCCATTCTGACCTGCACGCTCACCAGCCTGAACCTCAACGGAGCAGGCACGAGCCAGAGTCCGACGATCAGCTACAGCTGGACCTCCGCTGGCGGCGGTAACATCACAGGTGGCAACACCACCCTGAACCCGAGCATCGATGCGCCAGGTGTGTATACCCTGCTGGTAACGGATGCCTCCAACAGCTGTACCAAAACGGCCAGCGTGACGGTTACAGAGAATGTTCAAAATCCGGTGGTAAATGCCGGTCCGGACAATATCCTGACCTGTGCCATTACCACCCTGCCGCTGCAGGCTACCATCACGTCCTCTTCATCTCCAAACATCAGCTATGTGTGGAGCACCGCTGGCGGCGGCACTATCCTGAGCGGTGGCAATACTCCTAGCCCAACCATTGGTTCGGCGGGCACCTACACCGTGGTAGTAACCGATGCCATCAATGGCTGTACCCACACAGATCAGCTGGTGATTGGTTCGGATGTGACCCCTCCAACGGCCCTGATTGCCAATCCGGCAACCCTGACCTGTACTTTGACCCAAACACAGCTCAATGCACTGGCTTCCAGCCAGGGCGCCAACTTCACGTATGCCTGGACCACAACTGATGGCAATATCCTGAACGGCGGAACCGGCCTTCAGCCGCTGGTGGACGATCCGGGTACGTACAACCTGTTGATTACCAATACACAGAACGGTTGTACCCAAACATCTTCCATCGTAGTTCCGGAAGACGTGGTACCTCCTGTTGCTGAAGCAGGTAACACCGTAGGTCTGGACTGCGATACCCAGACCAATGCCCTCAACGGCACAGGCTCCAGCCCGGGCTCAAACTTTACCTACACCTGGAGCACCCAGGATGGTCAGATCATCAGCGGCGGCAATACCCTGCAGCCACAAATAGGCGATCCGGGTACTTATGTGCTGACGGTGCTGAACACCACCAATGGTTGTGTCACCACCGACAATGTACTGGTAACGGAAGATGTAACCCCACCGGCCTTCACAATTGGCACCCCACAGTTGCTGACTTGTGTGGTAACCAACACCAACGTGGTAGGTTCAGGTACAAACTTTGGTCCGGCGCCAAGCTACAGCTGGAGCACCACCAACGGTAATATTGTGAACGGTGGCACTACGCTGACGGCCAATGTGGACGCTCCGGGCACTTACACCCTGACGATTGTGAACACCCAAAACGGTTGCTCCGATACGGAACAGGTAGTAGTTGATGAGAACGTACAGGCTCCGCCGCTCAACACCCTTCCGGTGCAGCCGCTGACCTGCTCTATCCTGCAGCGCACCCTGACGGCAAATACTTCTCCGCAGGCCTTGTTGCAGTGGAGCACGCTGGATGGCAACATTGTAAGCGGCGCCAACACACCGAATCCGGTAGTGAATGAGCCGGGTACATACTCGGTTATAGCAACGCTGCCGCTGAACGGCTGTACCACAGTGGCCAGTGTGCCGCTGTTGCAGGAACAAAATATCCCGACAGGACTGGAGTTTACGCTGGATCCACCGTTGTGTAATGGCACCCCGGGTTATCTGGTGGTAACACAGATTGACGGCGGTATTGGTCCGTTTGAATACTCCATTGATGGTGGTGACACCTTCTTCCCGGCATCAGACATTGACGATCTGCAACCAGGTATAACGTACGATCTGGTGATCCGCGACGTAAATGGCTGTCTGGTGGATGAGACGGTACCTGTACCGGTTCCGCCAACGCCTGCTGTGGCCCTGCCGCCATCGTTTGAGATTGTGTTGGGAGAGAATCAGCAATTGCAGGCGCAGATTCCAAATGGTTTCCCTGTGCAGCTGATTGATCAGGTGATTTGGACGCCAACAACGAGTCTGACCTTTGCGGGCAACACCACGCAGCAGTTGCTGAGTCCGGTTGCGATGCCGTTTGTGACTACGGAGTACAAAGTAACGATCCTGACCAAGGAGGGTTGCAAGGCAGAATCCCGTACGATTGTACGGGTAGATCGCGATATTGACATTTATGCACCGAATGTGATTTGGCCGGAGGATCCAGATTCCGACAACAGCGCGTTCACGCTGTTCACACGTCCGGGTTCAGTGCGTCAGATCCAGAGCCTTCAGATCTACGATCGTTGGGGTGAGCAGATGTGGGTAAACCGCAACTTCCTGCCTGATGATCCGAGTCTGGGTTGGGGTGGCGACTACAAGGGCGAACCGATGAACCCGGGCGTATTTGTCTGGTGGGCAGAGGTGGAGCTTATTGACGGAGTAGTCATCCTGATGAAAGGCGATGTGACGGTTGTGAGATAATGAGTGAGTGAGTGAATGAGTGAATGAGTGGGCGGCTTGGTGGCTCGAAAGACTAAATCAGGCTTAGGCGACAGCCAGAACCGATACCAAGCCGCCCGCCAACTCAAACACTCGAACACTAAAAAACTCGAACACTCAAAGAGCGTTCGGTTGGAGGTTACTCTGGCCGAACGCTTTTTTTGTGGACTGTATTTAAGGGTCTTTGCTTATTTTGCGGTACATAGCATGATGCATGCCATGAATCTGCTGGTAAAATGTAGATGGGTGTTATACCTATCCTTTCCGCTTTCCTTATTAGGCTACCTGGCTAAGGAAAAACAACATCCTCAATAAGCAGTGACATTAGCGCACTTCGCGTACTTCGCGGTGCACCATTACTTTGCGCACTTCGCGTACTTCGCGGTGCACCCGCAATAGAAAGCACCTTTCCCCCGTTTAGGCCTCATGATCTCCCGAACCTCACACTTTTTGTACATCCTGGCTATCCTGATACTTTCAGGATTCATTGCCTACCGGCATTATGAACAGAAAGTATGGTTGAGGTATGCCACTTTGTTGCATCAGGATATCACAAAAAGTGAGGCTTTTTTAGATCGAAGAAATGAATGGATGATGAATGACATAGGTTCGTTAGTCTTCAGTCGTCCAATTCCAGCTATTAAGCCAATATCATTCAAAATAGACCAAGTAAATGAGCTGGCTAAAAACACCAGAAAAGCCTTGAATGGCTTGCTTGGGATTAATGAAAATCCCAATAAGTATTTGCTGCAAACAGACCAGGAACAGCAATTATTAGTACGAACAATAGCTTTATTTAAAGACAGCCTGATTTTAATACTATCTCCCGACACTTCATTGAATAACCATATTAAAGATGCTTGTAGCATTAACACTGGTCTATTGCATCTAGCAAAATCAGAACAAAAAGCGCTCTATTTACTTGGATTAAAGCTCCGAATAACAACTTTGGTCAATAAAACGTATAACCACCTGCAGAAAATAGCGCTTACTGAGGCCTCCATTTCTGACCGGATTATCCCTGTAGTCACTTTATCCAAACCTTGCATTAAAGCAGGTCAAGTTTTTGATGGTTTTCTTACTGGCATTTCCTATAAAAGTAAACTTTACGGTAAAACTTATTTCTACCTAAACAAACAGGAACTGCCTGTGGAAAACGGATTAGGTAAAATAATGTTAACATCCAACACATTTAAGAATGCCTTGCACTTGAGTATTAAAAGACAATACTCTCATACAAATGATTACGAAGTATTTGAAAAAAAATTCTATCAGGAATTATGCGAAAACTAATCAGAAAAAACGCCATAGGGCATAAAATATACCTCGGTATAACCCTGCTATTGGGAGGCTATGTTATATATCAGGAGTGTCGAAACCAAGACAGTAATCTTAATATATCGATGGCGCAAGACTTGCGAGAAACAAGCACCATACTTTATTCTTATATCGGGCAACAAAAAATTGAAATAATTGAAACAATCGAAAAGTACCCGTTTGAGCAAGGGGAGCAAATTTGCAACCGGTTTATTCACCTGGAACAACAAACAAACTCATTGTCAAAGTGGATAGCTATGGGTATGGCAGCCGAACACAAGCCCTATTTCCCAGCGCTTAAAGACGCCTATACTAATCAGCTGGAACTATCGAAAATTTATTGCAATCAAGATGTAGAATTCAATAAGTTATTCTCAAAGTTCAATCCACAGATTACCCCCTTGCGAAAGTTTGATGATCCTCTTTTTCTGGAACATGCACATATGGCAAGCTTGATAAATCTGGCTGTCACAAGTAATTTTTGCTTAAAAAAGATCTCCGGTATAGAGTGTGGTTTCTTCAGGCACATACCTTACCTGTTTTTCGATAAGTTAAATTTCACAGACAATGGCTCATTGGAAGGAACAGCCATTCTATCATCGAATCATGATGGTTTAACCAGATTATTCCCATACCGTAAAAACTATCAACTCTTACTCAACAACCAGGAATTCCCCATCAAAGATGGCCTTGCGCCTTTTAAATACAAGTTCGACACCCCGGGCATCCATCCATTACAGGTGCGCTGGCAGTACAACCACCCGGAAACTGATTCCGTAACTGTGTTTGAAAAAACCTACTACGTCAAAGTAGATCCTTCCTGAGGCTGTACCGGAATTAGCTCAAACAATATCCGAACCGTTCAGGCAATTTCCTGTAGCGGGAAAATTCCTGAGCAGGCGCTTTGAGCAAAGCCATTTGTGGAAGCTTAAGAGAAGTTTTTTACAGTCAATATGACTTTTAGGTAAGTCTGGCTTTCATACCTGAAAACGGTATGATTATGAAACAGACAGTAAAAAAACACAACAACAATGCATGGAAACCAGCATTAGTCCTTCTTCTTCTATTTATTGGGGCACAGGGGTTCTTAGTCCCGTCTACGGTACGTAAGTACCAAAGTTGCATAATTGAAAACCTGCAACATACTTCAGGTCAAGGTAGTATAACCTACAATTGGAATGCAGTATCAGGTGCAAGCAACTATAAAACGTACTATGTACGCCTATCGGATGGATATACAAGTGAAACGTTCACTGTATACAGTACCTGCAAACCATATTCTGGATTAACTTCAGGCGCATATCGCTTCTATTTTGCTGCTGATTGTGGCAGTGGCACGCTAGAGTATATCGCAGATGAAGTGATACTGTAAAGTGGAATTGAGGTCATTGGGGAGGTCATATTGCGGTCATTTAAGGGTCATTGGGGCGGTCATTTGGAAAAATCGCGAGTGTTTGGAGATAAATCAGTGTTTTACAACCCATCTCGATATCCCTAAAATGCACGCAAAATGACCTCTCCAAATGCCCCCAAATGCCTCGTTAAACCAAGGGACGATAACTTTTGATTTTACTTTGCAGCCAACCTCTGAAAAACACCTCTTTTTGTTGTTCCAATGCTTCCCAAATAGCCGCTCTGGGTAGTTTACGCTGTATGAGCATGTTAAAAATCTCCATAAAGGCAAATGTTGACACCTTGTATGGTGTGATAGGCTTTTTGTGCCTGGTTAAATAGGCAAAAAAGACTGAAAAATCGGTAGTCAAATCTTCTCCTAATTCATACATAGCCCTCAATTGCAGAGAGCGGGCTCTAAGCCAGTGTATTTCATCCTTGATTCTGGGATCTGCCGTTAGTAAAATCACTTTATCAAAATTATTTTGCTCAAAAGCAATCATGGCATTAGCCACACATAAATTTTCCTCCCTTGTTTCACCGGTAAGGAAACCTCCAAATTCCTCTACAAATTGATTGGCCCAAGATAAATCTCCTACGCCACAGGCAATATTCACCACATTTTGAAAAAAGGCAGAGGGAATAGGATTTTGTTCATGATAAAAATTTTTATCTATCAACATCTTAAAGTTAAGGTTCAACTTGTTGCGCCAATATTGTTCATCTTTTTCTCTCATCATTCTGGCAATGAAATTCTGCACATAACGAAGAATATCATTGGCATCTGACATTGAAATATAATCTCTATATTGATCAATTAACAATTCTAATTTAGCATAGTGCTCTTCTTTTCTATGTTCAAGCATAAGAGATACATATTTATATATTCTTGACATTGGATTCAATATAGACTCATCTTCCTGATAATCCTCTTTAGATGGTCGGACCGACTTAATAGTAAGCAATTCACATTGTAGTTTCAGACTTATTAAATCTGCACATTCCTTCATTTGCCCAACACATTGTTCTATAGACTTATAATCCGGTATTGGCTTTCCTAAAATAAAACACTGCTTATAATGCCTGCCCAATTCCAGGAATTGCTGACAGGTTTCATAATCAAAATATTTACGGTAAGATGTGTGATATGAAACCGACGCCTGTTTCAGATATTCATCAGTAATTCGTCGCATCGCAAGTTCATGCATCCAGGCCACCTCCCTGAGAAATTGATCCGATTTTATCCGCTCGATAATCAGATATGCTTTCAGCCAGGTATGCAGTTTGTGAAAGGCATTCCAAACTATTTTGAGGTCTTTGAGACCGGGTTTGGGTTCTCTTTTAAAAATTTTTCGAAAGGCGAAAGCTACTTCCATTTTTTCCGGCAACTCCTTGTTGGGAAAGAACTTTTTGTAGTACCCAAATACCCTTAAGGCGATGCCTTCCTTTGGATATTCTTCCAACAAAAAAAGATTAAAAGCTTCCAACTCTTCCTCCTTAAGGGTAGTTAAAAGTGTTAAAAATTTCAAATTTTGTTTCATAATTTCAATATTTTGAAAGGAAACGAAAAGTACATATTTTAATTATAAGACGAAAAATAAAGCAACAATAAGCGAATAAATACAAAAAAAATCGAAAATATATTCTTTTATCACCACTATTCAAAGGGAAACAGCAAATTTCAGTTGTTCCCCAAACCGGCTGCCTATACCATCATTGTACCGGATTAGCATCCCTGGCACCTTGGTCAACAGTCTTTTTTTTTCAGGCTAATATGACTTTATGCCATGGTCAGTTGTCATGTCGAATGAGCAGGTCATTTGCCGGCTCGTCAACATTTCTAAAACTAACAGCATGGAACAAGTACCTAACGCATCGCACAACCGCAACATTTCTTCACATGTACCAGCCAGGGTACATGATGCCGTTGATATACGTGCAGTGCGTGTCCTGGAAATTTTTGAAGACCGGTACGAATTCTATTTTATGACCGCGAAGAAATATCTCCGCAATTCAGAACAGCCTGAGAGTGTCATAGCAGATGTTATCCTGGCTGCTTTCAATTGGAAGAGCGAAAGATTTGACCAAATTAAAAACCTGGAGGCATACTTAAGGTCTTGTGTTGTTTACAGAAGTATCAACATTGCCAAAAAACAAAGTAGGCTAACTCGTCATAACGACCTCAATGAACATCTTTCAAATAACGCTTTAATTTCTAATCCTATGCAAAAATTTGATTTTGACATAGCAGATCTATCCAAATTCCTGCCAACAAAACAGCGACAGGCATTTCTGCTATTTATAAAAGGTTATGCACACGACGAAATTGCGCATATGTTGCGACTAAACTCTGAAGGTGCTTCAAAATCACTGATTTACTATGCCAAATTAAAACTCAGGAAAGTAGTAAATGATTGGCCAGATGATGATCCGGATAACCCGGGCTCTAAATATCAGAAAAATGCACCTAATAGTAATCACTCTTTAAAGAGTAATAGAAACAATACAAACCGGAATAACAATAAGCCCGGATTTAGGGATTTGTTGAATTACATAACCGGAAACAATAACAATAATTCAATTGATCATAAGGCTATTCTAAAATGGATATTTATAGAAAGCTATGCTATTGATATAGTATCCGGATTAAATTATTCTCTGCGTTTTGAACAAGTAGAGACTTTAGAGAGCAAGATAGAACGAAGCAAAAACGAATTAAGAGAAAAATTGCATTATATAATAAACCAACGAAAACAACTATTAGCTTCCAAGCAAAATCATGCATGGAATGATAATCATTGCCAATACCTAAAAAACAGTCACACGCCAATAACTTCTAATTCCTGCATTCAGGATAGAAAAACAAGAATGATTGAATCATGGGAACCAAATTCTTTTCGTGTTTATCTTATTGACGGGTCAATCATTACGATTCCACTGAATCTGGCTGCAGTTTCAAAAAAAGGTCATTCAATACCAGAAGATTATTCTTCAGATAATTTCAACAACCAGATTTTGGATAAGCTTCTATTCAAGTACCAACTTTCCGCAAGTTCATTCTGCGATGTTGAATCTCAAAACCTCATCATCAAATCATCAAAACACAAGAAAAAATAAAAGTGAATAAAGCCATCTGAGCATATCCCGGTATTTTCTGCCAGTGCCAATATGCATTGTACATTTCAATGAACAATACTATTTGGCCTGGCAAGAAAATCCATTGCTGCTGAAGCATTGTTTACATCCCTTTTACTCAACCCACACGTTTCCTGGTATTATGCGCCAACCAGTTTTATTAATCGTTTGCCCCAACGCACGCATCCATCACACATTACTCAAGGAAGTTACCACAGAGGAGCGATACCTCTATAAAAATGAGGCATACCTTCTTGGCAAGCTAAAGGGTTATTATCACGAATTTCAGCTGATTTTACAGGAACCGGGACTCCGAAATACAAGTTTCAGAAATGCCACCAAACAGGCTTTTCAGCTTTTCAACCCGCATTACGCCTTTTTGCTTGATACAGCTAAAGGTCTTGGCTCATTAAGTTCAGGTGATGTAGCAGTATCCTATCGTTTATGGTCCAATCCTTCCGCTAAACCTGTCCAAGGCAAATGGATTGAATGTCACACAAATGATGCACTAAAAAAACTATTTCAGCCATTAGACACCTCTAAAAACAGTCTTAAGGTAGCAACCCTCACCTCCGACGAACACTTTAGAGCTCAAAATGCAGAATCAAAATATTGGGCTATTTCCAAAGAGGCCGAACAATTTATGACCATCATGGAGGCAGAACCGGATGTTTTCAGTCTATCTTTTCTTGGGATAGAACCAGAATTTGAGACTCCGGAATCTTCAACTAAACGATGTATACAAAACCTGGTAAACCATACACTGCTAACCTTGCAGCAATTGGAATGCAAGGACCTTATTGCAGACTCTCTCCATAGCCAACAGCTGGCTCAGGAAATTCTCACGGGATTATTTCCTTTCCCGGAAGCAATAAAAGAGGTGGAACATGATTTTACCTATGGCTTTAATAAAGCCTATCAGAATGTATGGAATTATGTAAAACCATTGCTGGCAGAAGAATTTCATGCATACCGCCAAAATCCACGCGATTGGGACTATAGAACCAATGTCAGAAATACCCTGAAGAAAAACATACAATACAATAAAGAGGCCGTTCAAACTTTAAACCAATTGCTTAAACATGCCATTTTTGAAAGGGCTTCAATTTCCGGGAACGTATCTTGATAAGAGCCTATTTTTGTCAAAAAAATAGCCTCATGATCACAGAGATACATCCCAAACTGCCCATGCGCAACAAAGCGCTCACCCTGGCCTATTACCAGCAATTAGGCTTTGAACCTTCCGGCAATGCTGATTATGACGAATATCTGATGCTTAAAAGGGATGAAATTGAAATCCACTTTTTCGCCTTCCCCAACCTTAATCCGGCCGAAAACTACGGCCAGGTTTACATCCGAACCAACCAGATAGACAGCCTTTACCAGTCTTTCCTCGATCGGCAAATTGCCATACATCCCAATGGACCCTTGCAGGAAAAACCCTGGGGGCAAAAAGAATTTTCCCTCCTGGACCCCGACAACAACCTGCTCACCTTCGGGCAAAGTCTGTAAGCCCTCCGGCATAAAAGAAACAGGAGCCACCCCGGTAGGGATGACTCCTGTTGTTATTTAGTCACTACAGCCTCTTTTCGGAAGCTGCAAGGCTTATTCTGCTTCTTCCACAACCTCTTCAACCTGGTCGCGGAACGGACGGCCGGAACCCGTAACCTGCATGCGGTCGTACTGACGCATACCGGTACCTGCCGGGATTTTCTTGCCCACAATAACGTTCTCTTTCAGACCCATCAGGAAGTCTTTCTTCGCCGCAATAGCTGCGGTAGAAAGCACCTTGGTGGTTTCCTGGAACGAAGCCGCAGAAATCCAGGACTCTGTACCCAAAGAAGCTTTCGTAATACCAAGCAACATCGGAACGGCGGTTGCCGGCATAGCATCGCGGTATTCCACCAGTTTCTTGTCGTTGCGCTTCAGGAACGAGTTCTCTTCGCGGATCTGACGCAGGGTAACCAAAGCGCCTGGCTTCAGTTTGCCACTGTCGCCGGAATCCAGTACCAGCTTCTTGTCGTAGATCCAGTCATTGTAATCCACGAATTCGTTGCGTTCTACAGGTTCTCCCGTGAGGAAGTGTGTATCGCCCGGGTCAACGATTTCCAGCCTGCGCATCATCTGACGAACAATCACCTCAAGGTGCTTATCGTTGATGTTGATACCCTGAGCACGGTATACTTCCTGTACACCATTTACCAGGTATTGTGATGCTGCGAATGGGCCACGGATTGCCAGGATGTCTTTCACAGAGATCGTACCTTCCGTCAAAGCAGTACCGGAACGCACAAAGTCTTCGTGCTGTACCAAAACGTGCTTGGTGAGTGGAATCATGTACTTACGCTCCTGACCATCCTTAGCCTTGATGAAGGCTTCACGGTTACCACGCTTGATACCGCCGAAGGTGATCACACCGTCAATCTCAGCCACAATAGCCGGGTTGGATGGCGTACGTGCCTCAAACAGCTCCGTTACACGTGGCAGACCACCGGTGATATCCGCAATCTTACCAAGTTTACGTGGGATTTTCACGATTTGCTGACCAGACTTCACTTCGTCGTTGTCTTCTACCGTGATATAAGCGCCCACAGGCAGAGAGAAGTTTTTCAGCTCTTCACCCGTTTTGGCATTCAATACCGTCAGCGACGGAATTTTCTTCTTGTTCTTACTTTCGATAACGATCTTCTCGGCAAAACCGGTCTGATCGTCGCGGTCCATGCGGTAGTTCACACCCTCTTCGAGGTTGTTGTAACGAATTACACCCGCAAAGTCAGACACGATCACGGCGTTGAACGGATCCCATTCGCAAATCTTGTCGCCACGCTGTACTTCCTGACCTTCTTTAACGAAGAGGAAGGAGCCGTATGGGATGTAGTTGTTGGCCAGTACACGACCGTTTTTCTGATCCACCATGCGGATCTCACCCGTACGGGATACCACCACCTGTACCGGATTGCCATCAGCATCTGTACCATCTACCGTACGGATAGAGTCGAACTCCAGTTTACCGTTGGTACGGGCAGTAATGCTGTTTTCTGTTTGCGACAGCATAGCGGTACCACCCGTGTGGAAGGTACGGAGCGTAAGCTGTGTACCAGGTTCACCAATGGACTGTGCAGCAATGATACCCACTGCATCGCCCATTTCAGCGATACGACCGGTGGCAAGGTTTTTACCATAACACTTGGCACAAACACCATGACGGCTCTCGCAAGTGAGTACAGAACGAATGTTAACAGATTCAATATCTGCCGCTTCAATTTCAGCAGCTATATCATCGGTGATGTAATCGCCTGCTGCAACGAGCAATTTGTCGTTATCCGGGTGGTAAATATCGTGCAGGCTGTAACGACCCTTGATCCGGTCTTTCAGGTGCACAATTACTTTTTCACCCTCTTTAAACGCTGTGGTATCCAGACCGCGGAGTGTGTTACAGTCTACTTCACGAATAACCACGTCTTGTGCAACGTCTACCAGACGACGAGTCAGGTAACCTGCGTCAGCCGTTTTCAAAGCGGTATCCGCAAGACCCTTACGCGCGCCGTGCGTGGAGATGAAGAATTCCTGAACCGACAGACCTTCAAGGAAGTTAGAAAGGATCGGATTCTCGATGATCGCACCACCGGTATCGCCGGATTTACGCGGCTTGGCCATCAGACCACGAAGACCGCACAGCTGCTTAATTTGCTGTTTGGAACCACGCGCACCAGAGTCAAGCATCATAAACACGGAGTTGAAACCTTGTTTGTGGCTGCTGAGCTCTTTCATCAACTGATCTGTAATACGGTTATCCGCAAACGTCCATTTGTCGATGATCTGGTTATATCGTTCGTTGTAGGTAATGAGACCCATGTTGTAGTTGTCCCAAACCTCGTCAACCTCAGATTGTGCCACTTCAAGCGCCTTTCTCTTCAGGTCTGGAATCAACAAATCACCAAGGTTAAAGGACAGACCTGCCTTGAAGGCCCAGCCGAAACCAAGTTCTTTGATGCCGTCCAGGAATTCAGCTGTTTTCTTGAAGCTCGTACGAGCCAGAATGCCGCTGATAATACCTTTCAGGTTACGCTTGGTGAGCAGTTCGTTGATGTACGGAACACCTTCCGGAACAGCCTGGTTGAAGAGTACACGACCAACGGTAGTCTTCAAACGACGCATTACAATTTGGCCGTCTTCTTCAACCGGCACACGGCACTCAACGGTTGCGTGCAGATCAAGCTGACCTTCGTTGTACGCAATACCCACCTCTTCTGCCGAGTAGAAACGACGTCCTTCCCCAACAACCGGGGCGCCTTCAATGCTCTTGCGCTCCTTGGTGAGGTAGTACAGACCCAATACCATGTCCTGAGAAGGCAGGGTAATTGGAGAACCGTCCTGTGGGTTCAGCATGTTGTGGCTGGACAGCATCAACACCTGGGCTTCCAGGATAGCTGCCTGGCTCAATGGCACGTGTACCGCCATCTGGTCACCGTCAAAGTCGGCGTTAAAGGCCGTACAAACGAGCGGGTGCAGCTGGATAGCTTTGCCCTCAATGATACGCGGCTGGAATGCCTGGATAGACAAACGGTGCAGCGTTGGGGCGCGGTTCAGCATTACCGGGTGGCCGCGGAGGATATTTTCGAGGATCTCCCAGATTACCTGGTCTTTGCGATCCACGAGTTTTTTAGCGGATTTCACCGTTTTAACGATGCCCCGCTCAATGAGCTTACGAATGATGAACGGCTTGAACAACTCCGCAGCCATAGCTTTCGGAATACCGCACTCGTGGAGTTTGAGGGTTGGTCCCACCACGATTACAGAACGACCGGAGTAGTCAACACGCTTACCGAGCAGGTTCTGACGGAAACGGCCTTGTTTACCTTTCAGGATGTCGGAAAGGGATTTCAGGGCACGGCCGCCTTCAGCCTTCACGGCGTTAGACTTACGGGAGTTGTCGAACAGTGAGTCAACAGCTTCCTGCAACATGCGTTTTTCGTTACGCAAGATTACCTCCGGCGCTTTGATCTCCAGCAGGCGCTTCAAGCGGTTGTTGCGGATAATCACACGACGGTAGAGGTCGTTCAGGTCGGAAGACGCGAAACGGCCGCCATCCAACGGCACCAGCGGACGAAGTTCAGGAGGAACTACCGGCAGGTACTGAATGATGGTCCATTCAGGGCGCTGGCCGGATTGCTCCAGACCATCGCGGAAAGCTTCCACCACACGAAGGCGTTTGTTGGCCTCGGTTTTCTTGGCCATGCTGGTTTCAGCATGCGCATCGTGACGCAGTTGCGCCGACAGGTCGTCGAGGTTGAGGGTGCTGAGCAGGGTAAATACTGCGTCTGCGCCCATCATCGCCACGAACTTGTCGGGGTGGGTATTGTCAAGGTTTTGGTTGTCCTTTGGCAGTGTTTCCAGGATTTCCAGGTATTCTTCTTCTGTAAGCAGGTCCATTTTGGAAATGCCTTCAGCTTCTTTTACCCCTGGCTGGATTACTACGTAACGCTCGTAGTAGATCACACTTTCCAGTTTCTTGGAGGAAAGTCCCAGAATATAACCGATTTTATTCGGCAGGCTTTTGAAGAACCAGATGTGTACCACAGGCACTACCAGGCGGATGTGACCCATGCGCTCGCGACGCACTTTCTTTTCTGTCACTTCCACGCCACAGCGGTCGCACACGATGCCTTTATAGCGTATGCGTTTGTACTTGCCGCAGTAACATTCATAGTCCTTAACCGGACCGAAAATGCGTTCGCAGAAGAGGCCATCACGCTCCGGCTTGTAAGAGCGGTAGTTGATGGTCTCAGGCTTGAGCACTTCGCCATAGCTGCGCTCAAGGATCTCATCGGGGCTTGCGAGGGCAATGGTTATGCTGTCGAAACCCTGATCGGTCTTATTGCTCTTCTTTTTGAAAGGCATATTGTGCAGTTGTGAATTTTAAATGACTGTAGTTTGGAGTTTAAAGAAGGTCTATGTTGTGCTTTTATTGTTTTGCGTATACCATAAAAATCAAACCATCATCAAGTTCAATTCCACCTAAATTGTAAAATTGTATAGTCAATGAGCTACCCGCTGAATCCCCACTAGGATTTGGGGTAAAAGTGCCTTTAGCAGAACCATTAAACTGTTTGATCGTGTTATCAAGAACATCCTTAACTTGGATTTCTTGAGCCGCCCTTGCCAAATCTATTGTGGTTCCTAGCCCTTTTGTCAGCTTAAACTTAAACTTATTTTCTACCAATGAAAATGGATGTCCATACAAAAAGTTAAAGCTGGTTAGATATTCTATTTCAATCTCATCTGTACCTATTGAAGTTATTTTTAAATCTATTGTACCACTTCCAGGAACAGAATACTCCCCTTCCAAATCATGTCCTAATCCGTTTTCTTTATCTTTGGAGCAATTGGGGCAAAGCAAAACAATTACTATCGAAAAGAAACCAACAGAAAATACCCGAACCATTGAGGCAACGTTTGTTTTACTTGTAAACTCGAAAAACATATTCCTGAAAAGTTTAAAGATTTAAAATTTTCGTTTTGAAGGATGTTGCCTCAAATCAAAAATGTCAAGTATTTGGAGCAAATGGGCGTTTTCTACGTAATCGTAAAATAATCGCCGCTTTGAATCAATTTGCATAGAACGAACCCCTTCAATAGAACGTGATGGCATCCCGCTGCTGGGCATTTTGACAATTTTAGTTATCGTTTTAACCAAAGCGAGTTGAAAATTGTCTGCTGCTTTAATGAAGCCTTCGGATTCGTAATAAGCAATGATTTCATTCACTTGCTGAATTGCATCATCCGACCATTCGATTTGCATGACGCCCAAGGTTTAGTTTCTTTTTGGCTTCGTTATGGGGCACGACATTTTCACCTCGGCGCATCTCATCGCGAATCCTTTTCAAGCGGTCTTGTGCATCCAACGGTAATTCATCCCACCAATCCAAATCACCTTCGCCAATAACCAATTCTGCGATATAAGCTCGAATTTGCTCCAAGTGTTTCAGGTTTTTCTCCTTAGACAAAAGAAACAAGATTTCATCTTTAACTTCAAATGCAGTCTCCAATGTAGTCATGACAAAATGTTTTTTCAAAGTTACATTCTTTCCAACCACAAATACACATTTGTGTGTTTCAGGAAATGCTTGATATTCAAGTATTTGGTGCGTCTTGGAATACCCAGGTACCCACCCATTTCCTTAACAAGCGCTTTGTCGTCTTTCTGAAAAAAAGTTCCGGTTACGATTTTGTTTAGCAGAAGTGCAATCCCTTCTTTTTTCTCTGCCGGCATGTGCCAGATATGCAGGTCAAAATCACGGGGTTCCACATTGGAAAACTTGATGGAGGTCCAGATCCTTTTGATGAACTTTTCTGCTGTGCCGAATTTTCCAATCCGGTAGTAGAGGTAGCTCAGGGTGGGCCCTTCGTAGTGAAACTTCTTTTTCCCTTCCTTAAAACGTTGCATCATGGTATCCCAAACCGGTGGAAACATCTGATTCACCCGTTTTACATTGTCCAGTGTAGCGGCAAAAAACTCTCCGCCGTAGTACACCGGATTAAAACCGGGATCTTTTCCATCCAGTTCTGTATAAATGGCCCGCATGTCTTTCCGGGTAATGCCGTTGATGTCGTGATCCTCTTCAAAAGGAATGGGCAACACCATGACGCCGTTTTGCCGGATTTGTGCAAACAATTCATCCAGAGAATGCCGGATGATGCAATCCGAATCGAGCAGCACAAAAGCAGCATTTGGGTCTGTAATGTGATCCTCGAAGTATCGGAAAATATCAAAAACAAAGAACTGGTTTCGCCATTTGGGGTAATATCCGGGAGGTGTTTGCCAGGTCATGGGAAAAGTTACCACTTCCACATTCAAACCTTCCAGCATCGCCCTAAGGTCGAGTCCGTCTACAACAGGCAATTCAGCTTCCGGCTTGTTGGTAAACAGTATGTGCCGTTTACCCGGGTTGAAATGCACGCTGCAAGCATAAAATACCGCAATACACTTCCAATAGGTTTTCTGAAACTCAAACAGGTGCGACTGTTGTCCTACCTGCGGATATTCAGAGCGTTCTTCCGGACTATCCAGATAAATCCAGGTCGAAATAATATCGGTCATGTGTTGCTCCTCTTAGGCTGTTTTGGGACGAACCATTACCCAAAAATTGGCTTCATCAACTACTTTTTGCAATCCTGCAGCTTCCATGATAGCCAGACATTCTGCTACATCTTCGGCCGACAAGATTTCAGGATGCGGGTGAATTTCCATGAAAACCACGTTGAACTGCTCGAGTTTTCCCCGGTTTTCACGCAAAAATCCTAACTCCCCACCCTCTATATCCATGATCAATACGTCAAAAGTCAATCCATATTGCTGTTCCAGCTGTGCAACCGTTTTACCGGTTACGGTAATTTGCTCCGCGCTTTTGCGGAGATTACTGCTGGTCAGAATATTTTTCCCAATGAAAAACGTATTCACAGGCTGACTGGAAACAATGCAATGCTCGATATTGAACTTGCACTGGTTGCGTGCCTTGTTTTCCTCAATGATCGGAATCACATTCGGGTTGGCCTCAACCACCACCTGACGTTCGGGGTGTTCCAGCAAACGATTGGTTATGCAGGAAACCACGCCCAAACAGGCGCCTAATTCCAGTACTGTGGCATTTTTGGGCAAAAATTGCTTCAAATAACGCCGTTCCTGTTTTTCGTAAAAGTTGATCGGAAACTGTCCACGAAACTTGATATCAGTGAGGTGGAAAGGTATGATCAGATCAAGACCTTCTACTTTATACGTTTTTTCAAAGAGCGTGAAATACGTTCCCGCCAGATAAAGTTTTGTGTAAAACTTGAAGAGGTTGAACGATTTACGTAAATTGAGAGACATCTTTCATGCGTTGTGTTAGGCCTGGTCTTTCTAAAGTGAGAGTCTCACTTGAAGTGAGATTCTCACTTTAGAAAAACCAAGCCTAACATCCTGTACCTTTATTCAAATTTCACATCCAACGCAAGGCCGCGCAACTCGTGTACCAATACGTTGAAGGATTCCGGAATATTTGCATCCGGCAGGTTATCACCCTTAACAATGGCTTCGTAAGCCTTCGCACGACCTTGGATATCGTCCGATTTAAAGGTGAGCAACTCTTGCAGGATATTGGATGCACCGTATGCTTCCAGTGCCCAAACCTCCATCTCACCAAAACGCTGACCACCAAACTGGGCTTTACCACCGAGCGGCTGTTGCGTGATGAGAGAGTATGGACCGATGGAACGAGCGTGCATCTTGTCGTCTACCATGTGCGACAGCTTGAGCATGTAGATCACACCAACCGTTGCCTTCTGGTGGAAACGGTCGCCCGTTTCACCGTCGTGCAGGTAGGTTTGACCCAACTCAGGCAAGCCTGCCTTCTGGATCCATTCGCCAATTTCGTCGGTTTTAGCACCATCGAAAATTGGTGTGGCGAACTTCATACCCAGTTTCTGGCCTGCCCAGCCCAATACCGTTTCGAAGATCTGACCCAGGTTCATACGGGAAGGTACGCCCAGCGGGTTCAGTACTACGTCTACCGGTGTGCCATCTTCCAGGAACGGCATGTCTTCCATACGTACGATACGGCTCACAATACCTTTGTTACCGTGGCGACCGGCAAGCTTATCGCCCACTTTCAGCTTACGCTTCTTAGCGATGTACACTTTAGCCAGTTTCAATACGCCAGCTGGCAACTCATCACCAATGCTGATATTGAATTTTTCGCGCTTGTAACGACCCACTTCTTCATTCACCTTAATGCTGTAGTTGTGCAGCAGGCGGGAAATCAGGTGGTTGGTGTGTTTGTCGCTGGTCCAGTTGAGGTAGTCAACTTCATCGTATTTGATCACATCGCGCAGGGTCTGAACGGAGAGTTTGGAACCTTTTGGAACCATTTCTTCGCCATAAATACTGCGGATACCGTTCGTGGTTTTGTCTTTAACCAACAGCTGAAGTTTGTCAACCAGGATGGTTTTCAACTTGTTGAGCGCTACCAGGTGCTCATCTTCCAGCTTGTCGAGCAGAGCCTTTTCAGACTCTTTCTGTACTTTATCTTTCTTGGCGCGTGCGAAAAGCTGCTTGTCAATCACCACGCCGTTGATGCTTGGCGGCACTTTCAGGGAGGCGTCTTTTACGTCGCCAGCCTTGTCGCCGAAGATCGCGCGGAGCAGTTTTTCTTCCGGAGTCGGGTCAGTTTCACCTTTAGGGGTGATTTTACCGATCAGGATATCGCCTTCTTTAGCCCATGCACCGATGCGGATGATACCATTTTCATCCAGGTCTTTCGTGGCTTCTTCGCTCACGTTAGGGATGTCCATGGTCAGTTCTTCCTCACCCAGCTTGGTGTCGCGCACATCCAGTTCGAAGTGCTCGATGTGGATAGAGGAGAACACATCTTCCTGAACTACACGCTCAGACAATACAATAGCATCCTCAAAGTTGTAACCTTTCCATGGCATGAAGGCCACTTTCAGGTTCTGACCGAGGGCCAGCTCACCGTTTTCGGTAGCGTAACCTTCACAGAGGATATCTCCTTCATCCACACGCTGACCGCGACGAACGATCGGCTTGAGGTTGATGCAGGTACCCTGGTTGGTCCGCATGAACTTGGTGAGTTTGTATGTTTTGCGTGCATCTTCGAAGGATACGAGGGTATCTTCGTCGGTGCGGTCGTACAGAATCGTAATTTCGTTGGCGTCTACGTATTCCACGACGCCGGAGCCTTCTGCGTTGATCAGCATGCGGGAGTCGCGTGCCACCTTGGCTTCCAGACCGGTACCAACGATTGGTGAGTGCGGGCGGATGAGCGGAACTGCCTGACGTTGCATGTTCGAGCCCATGAGTGCACGGTTGGCATCGTCATTTTCCAGGAACGGAATCAGAGAAGCCGACACACCCACGATCTGGTTCGGAGCTACGTCGATGTATTCCAGATCTTCCGGGTGGAGGATCGGGAAGTCGCCGCTTTCACGCGCTTTTACACGTTCATTGAGGAATGCACCGCCTTCGCCTACCGGCGTATTGGCCTGTGCAATCTTCATTTTATCTTCTGCTTCAGCCGACAGGTATTCCACATCTCCTTCCATCACCACTTTACCACTGCTTACGCGGCGGTAAGGGGTTTCAAGGAAGCCCATTTTATTGATTTTAGCGTGGGTGCAGAGCGTGGAGATCAGACCGATGTTCGGACCTTCCGGCGTTTCGATGGTGCAAAGACGGCCGTAGTGCGAGTAGTGTACGTCGCGCACCTCAAAGCCTGCGCGTTCGCGCGACAGACCACCAGGACCCAGTGCGGAGATACGACGTTTGTGCGTGATCTCGGACAGCGGGTTGGTTTGGTCGAGGAACTGTGACAACTGGCTGGTTCCGAAGAACGAGTTGATCACAGAGGAGAGCGTACGGGCGTTGATCAGATCGATTGGCGTGAACACCTCGTTATCACGAACGTTCATACGCTCGCGGATGGTGCGTGCCATACGGGCCAGACCTACGCCGAACTGGGCATACAACTGCTCGCCCACCGTACGAACACGACGGTTGGAGAGGTGGTCGATATCGTCGATTTCGGCTTTGTTATTGATCAGGGAAACGATATAGCGCACGATAGCGATGATATCTTCCTTGGTCAACACCAAATTATCTTCATCGATATTGGTGAGCAGCTTGCGGTTGATCTTGAAACGGCCTACTTCGCCAAGGTTGTAACGCTTGTCGGAGAAGAACAGTTTTTCGATGATACCGCGAGCGGTCTCGTCATCCGGTGGATCAGATCCGCGGAGTTGACGATAGATATAGTTCACGGCTTCCACTTCAGAGGAAGTCGGATCTTTTGCCAGGGTATTGTAGATGATAGAGAAATCCTCTTCCACATCCTTGCGTTGCAGGATGATGGTGGTAACGTTGGTATCGTCGTCGAGGATCAGTTCGATATTCTCTTCATCGAGGATAGCGTCGCGTTCGAGGATAATTTCGTTACGTGCGATGGAAACCACCTCACCGGTATCCTCATCCACGAAGTCTTCCGTCCAGGATTTGAGCACCCGGGCAGCCAGTTTACGGCCGATAGAAGCTTCCAGGTTTTCGCGGTTCACCACTACCTCATCGGCAAGGTTGAACAGGTCGAGGATGGCTTTATCAGTATCGTATCCGATGGCACGCAACAGGGTGGTGACAGGAAACTTCTTTTTACGGTCGATGTACGCGTACATGACCAGGTTGATATCCGTTGCAAATTCCATCCATGCACCCTTGAACGGGATTACACGGGCAGAATAGATTTTGGTACCGTTGGGGTGATAGCTCTGACCAAAGAACACACCCGGAGAACGGTGCAGCTGCGACACGATAACGCGTTCAGCGCCATTGATCACGAAAGTACCCTTGGGGGTCATGTACGGGATATTTCCGAGGAAAACGTCCTGCACTTTGGTTTCGAAATCAATGTGTTCGGGGTCGTTACAGGTGAGGCGCAATTTGGCCTTCAACGGAACGGAATAGGTGAGACCGCGCTGCATACACTCGTCGATGGTGTAGCGGGGCGGATCGATGAAGTAGTCTAGGAATTCCAGGTTAAAGATATTCCGCGCATCGGCGATGGGGAAATTTTCCTGGAAAACGCGGTACAGACCTTCGTTGATACGATTGTCTGGCGTGGTTTCCAACTGGAAGTATTCCTGGAATGACTTCAACTGGATTTCGAGGAGGTCAGGGTAGTGACCAGCGAGACGGATTTTACCAAAATTCACGCGTTCCTGTACGCCTGTTTTTTGGATCGCGCCATTAGAGATGCCTTGATTGGTCATATTTTTTTGCAAAAAATGCTGGTTGGCAACGGCTGTTTTGGTTTGGGGGAGTAGGGATAGACAACAAGAGGCTTGGCACATGCGCCGTGTAGGGCGCGTGCCAAGCCTAACTGTTTGTCTATCTGTACTTTGAGTGAGAAGCGAACATGGTGTCGAAATAAGTAAGTCAAGAATTCAGAGCAACAGCACCGGAGATTAGACCGAAGGCGCTGTACATCCGGAATTCTAACCTTACTTGATTTCAACAACAGCGCCAGCGCCTTCGAGAGCGGATTTGATGGACTCAGCTTCAGCTTTGTTCACACCGTTCTTCAGCGGGCTTGGAGCACCGTCTACGAGGTCTTTAGCTTCTTTCAAGCCGAGACCGAGGATGTTTTTCACTTCTTTCACCACGTTGAGCTTGTTAGCGCCAGCGTCTTTCAGAATAACGTCGAACTCGGTCTTTTCAGCAGCAGCAGCTTCGCCAGCGCCGCCGCCAGCCGGAGCTGCAGCAACAGCTACTGCAGAAGCAGCAGGCTCAATACCGTAATCATCTTTCAGGATACCAGCCAACTCGTTGGCTTCTTTAATCGTAAGGCCCACGAGCGTTTCAGCCAGTGCTTTCAAATCTGCCATGATGTAGAATTTTAAAAGTTGTTTGCGAAAATGTTGGAAACAAAGGTTTTCAATGGTGGAATCTGGGGGTATGGTGCGAACTTGGAAGCCGTTATTCTCCGCGTTCTGCCAGGGTTTTCACGATACCGGCCACTTTGGAACCGGAAGCTGTGATCTGGCTTGCGAGGCGGCGTCCAGGAGATTGCAGCAGACCGATGATCTCGCCGATCATCTCTTCCTTGCTCTTCAGTTTCACCAGTGTGGCCAGTTGGTCGTCGCCAATGTACACGGAAGAGTCAATATAAGCTGCTTTCAGGATTGGACGTTCCTCGGTTTTGCGGAATTCTTCGAGCAGTTTGGCAGGAGCCTTTGGGTTCGAAGAAATGAGGATGGTGGTTGGCCCGTGCAAGCTGCCGAACAGCGCTGCGTAGCCTTTTGATTCGGGTTCGTTCTCAAGGGCTTTTTTAATTAAAGTGTTTTTGGCCACTTTAACCGTGATGCCCTTTTCGAAGCACATCCGACGGAACTTGTTGATCTTGGCAACAGTGAGCGTCGAAGAGTCGGTGAGGTAAAAGAACGAAGAGTTACCCAGTTCTTCTTTGAGCTCCTCAATCGCTACCGTTTTTTCTTCTCTGGTCATTTCCTAGATATGTTGAAATGTGAGTGTTGAGAGAGTGTTGAAGTTGATCGGGTTGTTGAGTGTTTCTCAAAAACCAGATTACACCTTAATGGATTTTGGATCCACAGCAATACCTGGGCTCATGGTGCTGGCCACAGAAACCGTCTTCATATAAGTGCCTTTAGCGGAAGATGGTTTCATTTTCACCAGCGTGGAAATGAGCTCATGTGCGTTGTCGGCCAATTGTTCGGGAGAGAAAGACACGCGACCGATGGAGGCGTGAATGATCCCGAACTTATCCACACGGAAAGCGATTTTACCTTTTTTAACCTCTGCTACTGCGTTTGCGATATCGGTAGTAACCGTGCCCGTTTTAGGGTTAGGCATCAAGCCACGCGGACCGAGTACGCGGGCTACTTTACCGAGTTGAGCCATTACGTTAGGCGTAGCAATGATTACGTCGATATCCATCCAGCCTTCAGATACTTTCTGGATGTAATCTTCGAGACCAACGTGGTCTGCGCCGGCAGCTTTAGCTTCTTCAACCTTGTCAGGAGTACAGAAAACCAGCACGCGTTTGGTTTTACCGGTGCCGTGAGGCAGGGAAACGGTGCCGCGGAGAGCCTGGTCGGCTTTACGTGGATCCACCCCGAGGCGAACGTGCACGTCAACCGATGCGTTGAATTTGGTGGTGTTCACATCTTTAACGAGCGACATCGCTTCATTCAGCGAGTACAGCTTGTTGGCGTCCACCTTTCCTTCAACGGCTTTGCGTTTTTTAGTTAACTTCTTTGCCATTGATGTATGTTTAAGGTATAACGTCCCGATGGGCGGGACTCCCTTTTTGAATGTGGGTTAACCCACATTAATTCCATGGAGCGTCGCCGCTGATCGTCAATCCCATGGAGCGGGCAGTACCTGCAACCATTTTCATAGCGGATTCAACGGTAAAGCAATTGAGGTCGGGCATTTTATTTTCCGCAATAGCACGCACCTGTTCCCAGGTTACGGAGCCCACTTTTTTACGGTTTGGTTCCGGAGATCCTTTACCTGGAGCCAGTTTAGCGGCTTCGAACAATTGGATAGCTGCCGGAGGGGTTTTGATGATAAAGTCAAAAGTTTTGTCTTTATACACCGAAATAACCACCGGGAGGATTTTACCCATTTGCTCGGTGGTTTGCGCGTTGAAGCGCTTGCAGAACTCCATGATATTCACACCTTTGGAACCGAGTGCCGGACCGATAGGTGGGGCCGGGTTAGCCTGACCGCCTTTTACCTGGAGTTTAATATAAACATCTACTTCTTTTGCCATGGTGTCAAATTTTCAACGGGTGAAAACTTTGCTGTTGAGTTTGTTATGAAAACCGCTGCTGCAAGCGCTCTTTTGTGGAAGCGAGCCTGGGAGAACAGGCATCAAGCGATGCTGCGTCAGCTGATTTTTTCTACCTGTAAAAAGTTGAGTTCCACTTCGGTGCCGCGACCAAAAATTTTCACGATCACCTTGAGTTTCTTCTTCTCTTCGTTTACTTCCTGCACATCACCTACGAAATCTGCAAACGGGCCGTCAATAATTTTCACGGTTTCGTTCACCAGGAATGGTTCGCTCAGTGTTTCGCCGGATTCTGTGCTTTCATCCACTTTACCTAGGAGGCGGTTAGCCTCAGAATGGGTCATGGGCAGCGGATCTTCCTTGCCCAGGAAATGAATCACATTGGGCACATCGGCAATCATTTTGGCTACATCCCCCTTCAATTTAGAGCCATAGGCTTCGATCAGGATATAGCCTGGAAGCAGGTTGCGCTCCTGCATTACCTTTTTGCCGTTGCGCACTTTATATACCTTTTCGGTTGGAACGATTACATTAAAAATGAATTCTTTCCAGCCGGAACGCTCTATCTCAAGCACGATCCGCTCCTGAATTTTTTTCTCCTTGCCACTGATGACACGCAGAGAATACCATTTCTTTTCTTCTACAGCTGTTGTTGCTGTCGTTTCTTTATCCTGGCTCATACGTTTGGTGGAGGATTAAGCAAATAGGATCGGATCTGTGAAAAGGGATATTACAGTCCGTAAATACCTTTTTTAATGATAATACCGCAAGCATTGTCCATGAAGAAAATGATCAGGGCCAGCAACGCGGAGGTAGTTAATACCACCATCGTACTTTCCTGCAGCTGAGCGGCAGTAGGCCAATGCACTTCTTTAGTCAGCTCATGGTAGCTTTCTTTCAGGTAAAGCGTCAATTTTTCCATTGTAAACCTGTGATGACGCCTGTTGGTGTTAAAAAAGTCCGTTGCCCACGATACGGGGAACGAACGAAACAACGACAAGCAGCTTGTTTAACTTTTGCAGGGGCAGCAGGGCTCGAACCCGCAGCCTGAGGTTTTGGAGACCTCCACTCTACCAATTGAGCTATGCCCCTTTACGGTGGACGGTGGACGGCCTACGGTTTACGGTGAACGTCTTACGTTGGACGGTTTACGGTGGATGATATTTTATTACCTTCTACCGTAAGCCGTCTACCGTGAGCCGTTATCCGTCAACCGTCAGCCGTCTACCGTGAGCCGTTAATATTAATCGAGGATCTCCGTAACCTGACCGGCGCCTACGGTACGGCCACCTTCGCGGATAGCGAAGCGCAGACCTTTTTCCATAGCGATCGTGTTGAGGAGTTTCACTTCGAGTTCGATGTTATCACCAGGCATTACCATTTCAACGTTAGCTGGAAGCTTCACGTCGCCAGTTACGTCCGTGGTACGGAAGTAGAACTGTGGGCGGTAGCCATTGAAGAATGGCGTGTGACGGCCACCTTCTTCTTTAGACAGAACGTACACAGAGCACTTGAAGTGTTTGTGTGGCTTAACAGAGCCTGGTTTGGTGATTACCATACCACGACGGATCTGCTCTTTATCGATACCGCGAAGCAACAGACCAGCGTTGTCGCCAGCTTCACCGCGATCGAGGAGTTTACGGAACATTTCTACGCCTGTGATGGTAGATTTCAGCATTTCACCCTCAGCCTGCATACCGAGGATTTCTACTGGATCACCTACGTTGATCACACCACGCTCGATACGGCCGGTTGCAACCGTGCCACGACCGGTGATGGTGAACACGTCTTCCACAGGCATCAGGAACGGCTTGTCGGTTTCACGGGTTGGCTCTGGAATTTCAGAGTCGCAAGCCGCCATCAGTTCCATGATTTTTGCTTCAGCAGCTGGGTCGTTGCCGCCCAGAGCATTGATAGCAGAACCCTGAATGATTTTAGCGTTGTCGCCATCGAAGCCATAAGAGCTCAGCAGTTCGCGGAGTTCCATGTCAACGAGTTCCAACATTTCTGGATCTTCAACAAGGTCGCACTTGTTCATGAACACCACGATTTTAGGTACACCTACCTGGCGAGCCAGGAGGATGTGTTCGCGGGTTTGTGGCATCGGACCGTCCGTTGCAGCGCAAACCAGGATAGCACCGTCCATCTGAGCTGCACCCGTGATCATGTTCTTGATGTAGTCGGCGTGACCAGGGCAGTCCACGTGAGCATAGTGACGGGAATCCGTTTCGTATTCTACGTGTGCGGTGTTGATGGTGATACCGCGTTCTTTTTCTTCAGGAGCGGCGTCGATAGAATCATAGTCCGTCTTCTTTGCCAGACCTTTTTTGGAAAGCACGTAAGTAATGGCAGCCGTCAGCGTAGTTTTGCCGTGGTCAACGTGACCGATGGTGCCTATGTTTACGTGCGGCTTGGTGCGCTGGAATGTCTCTTTTGCCATTGTAAAAGACTTTTAAATCTAAAAGTTAAAGTGAAAAATTGGTTTAAATTTGTGACAATTCGATAATGTGATGATGTGATAACATGTTGAACCTGTCTTTATCACATTGAGAAATTATCAGCTTATCACTTTCTCTTGAGCTGTTGATGAGAATTGAACTCACGACCTCTTCCTTACCAAGGAAGTGCTCTACCCCTGAGCTACAACAGCAATTTCAATGAATAGAGGTGAGGTGATCAGGCAATTTCGGAGAACAGCATCTTCACTTCACAACAACTTCACTGACTCTTGGAGCGGCGGACGAGATTCGAACTCGCGACATTCAGCTTGGAAGGCTGACACTCTACCAACTGAGTTACCACCGCATTCTCCGCCGTAGCGTTTTAGCGCGAAGGCGGCATTAATAGCGAAAACCCGCCTTTGCACCGCCTTTGGCGGCGCTTCGGAGGGTTAAGTGGGGGTGGTGGGATTCGAACCTACTCAGCGGTAAAGCACCAGATTTACAGTCTGGCCCGGCTCTCCGACTCCGGGGCACCCCCTTGGTGCGATTTTGCCAGACAAAAACAATTTGACAATCAAATAGTTCCTGACCAACAGGAGAAAAAAGTATGAAAACGAGAGCCACTGGAGGGACTCGAACCCCCGACCAGCTGATTACAAATCAGCTGCTCTACCAGCTGAGCTACAGTGGCAAATTTGTAGCCGTAAAAGACTATAATTTCGTTTTCAAACAACTGAATTTCGAGTGAAATTTGACCCCCTCTCGAAAAGCGAGTGCAAAGGTATATCTTCTGAATGAAACTGAAAAACAATTTTTAAAAATTTCCGCAAAAAATAGGTTGACCTTTGCAGCAAACTTAAAAATACCGGCTTTTACCCCGTTTTATGGCTCAAGCAGACCCAACATTCGACTATTGCCTGGCTCATACCAGTCCGCTCGACCCCGTTTTCCACCACCTGGAACGAGAAACGCAGCTCCGTACCCTGGCGCCCCAAATGATGAGCGGCGCTTATCAGGGCCAGCTGCTCCGGTTTATCAGCCTCATGCTGCGGCCGCAACGAATACTCGAAATTGGAACTTTTACCGGTTACTCCGCACTTTGCCTGGCCGCCGGACTACCACCGGATGGCAAACTCCATACCATTGAAGCCAACGACGAACTGGGTTACATCATCCGCAAACACGTGGAAATGGCCGGATACCAGCATCAGGTGGTGCTGCACTTCGGCGATGCAGCCAAAATTGTTCCAACCCTGGACGAAGTTTTTGACCTGGTGTTTCTGGATGCCGGCAAACTGGACTACCCCGAACACTATGAACTCGCCCTTGGCAAAATGCGCCCAAGCGGAATTCTGCTGGCCGATAATGTGTTGTGGGATGGCAAAGTAGCTTCCGGCAATGAAAAAGACGAAACTGCCCGACTGTTGCGTTCATTCAACCAGTTTGTGCACCAGGATGAACGGGTGGAAAATCTGCTGCTCCCGCTGAGGGATGGGCTGATGATGGTACGGAAGAAGTGACGCTTAAAGACGCATATATAATATGCAGGTGTTCAATTCTGGTGGATTTGCTACATTTGTAACCAATTTACTCAACTGTTGCAATATGAATGACTCTTCCCTGCTTAGTCGAATAACTATCTCTCTAGAGATTTGCCATGGGAAACCCACCATCAGAGGACTTCGTTATACGGTGGAAGGAATACTTGAACTTTTATCTGCCGGGGATACCATTGAAGATATCTTATCTGAGTTTCCGGACTTGACCAGCGAGGATGTACTGGCAAGTCTTGCTTACGCAACTCAAGCCATCAAGGCAAAAAGCGTTCAGGTATACTCGCTTGCAGCATGACCGAACTCATTGATGCACAGTTGCCAAAATCTATTGGCCAATATTTTACCGCTAATGGGTGCACTGTAACATATCATTTCTCTCCTGGCAGTTTATTCACTCATTGAAATTCATCCTGACAGACTTGTGGCATTAGAATAGATTTTTCCATTCACACCTGCTACTTTTGCCCTGAATCTTGCCCCATTCCACCAGACCAACATTGCATGGCAGCCAAAAAACGCGGACAGCTTAGCATGAACTTCGACAGCGAACGAGTTTCCAAACTCTTCGGGGTGTTTCTGCTGTTTCTGTCTTTCTACCTCTTTATAGCCTTTACCTCTTACTTCTTTACCTGGAAAAACGACCACGATGTGGTATTCCGTTTTTCCTGGGATGTGTTCTTCGATGACGTTCCGGTAGATAACTGGCTCGGTCGGCTGGGGGCCTTTCTGGCAGATTCCATTATTTACTGGGGCTTCGGGGTGGCCTCTTTCGGGTTTGTATACCTATTATATAAGTATGGTCTGGCTTTCATACGCCGCACTCCGCTGGGTTACCTGAACACTACCTTCCAGCGCACGGTAATTCTGATGACCATCGCTTCAGTGTTGGCATCCTTCTTTTTGCAAAAACTGGAATTCCCCTGGGGCGGTGTTTTTGGACAAGCCATCAGCGAATATATCCAGAACTTTATAGGTGTGGTGGGAACACTGGCCCTTATGCTGTTTGCCCTGGTTGGCACCTTCGTTTGGTCTAACAACCCGGACCTGACAGAATTCACCTGGCAAAAACTCTGGGACGAAACCAAACAGGCCTGGACCGATCTGCTGAGCGGCAATTTTGGCAAGCGCAAACCGGCTACCAACTCGCGCCACCCGCGCACTTCAATTTTTGAAGACCATACCATCGAATCACCGGCAGCCGAACCAGTGGCAACGGCTACGGCAACTGTTACTACCCCTCCCGTAACCGATGATTTTGAAACCATCGGACAATTGTCGCTCGACCTGTCGCAACGGTCTGCCCTTTTCGCAGAAGAGCCTGCCTCTGCAAAGGTTACGGCTGACAAACGCGAAACCCTGGTACCAGGCAACGAAGGGGATCTGGAAATTGTGGTGGCGCCACCACCTGTGCCGGTAACGCCAGACGAAGCTGAATCCTACAAGCCACCCACCACGGTGATTCAGGAAGACAACCCCAATCTGAGCGAACCATACGACCCCACCCTGGAACTCTCGCACTATGAGTACCCGCACTCACAGCTGCTGGTAGAACATGAAAACACGGTGCTGGAAGTAGACCGCGAGGAACTGGAAGCCAATAAAAACCAGATCCTGCAAACCTTGATGTATTTCAAAATTGAAATTGAAAAAATCAAGGCAACCATCGGCCCAACCGTAACGCTGTACGAGATCATTCCGGCAAAGGGTATCCGTATTTCCAAAATCAAAAACCTGGAAGACGATATTGCCCTGAACCTTTCGGCGCTGGGCATTCGTATCATTGCTCCTATTCCGGGAAAGGGTACCATCGGTATCGAGGTACCAAATAAAAAACGCCAGACGGTGGGTATCCGCGAGGTACTGACTGACGACCGTTTCAAACGCGCCAAAATGGAATTGCCCATTGCGTTGGGCAAAACCATTCAGAACGAGGTGTTTGTGGCCGACCTCACCCGTATGCCGCACCTGCTGATAGCGGGCGCCACGGGCCAGGGTAAATCGGTGGGTATCAACGTGGTGCTGATGTCGTTGCTGTACAAAAAGCACCCATCACAGGTAAAACTCATCCTGATTGACCCTAAGAAGGTAGAATTGTTCCCGTATGCACACCTGGAAAACCACTTCCTGGGCTTCCTTCCGGATCAAACCGAGCCGATTGTGACCGATACCACCAAGGTGGTGCATACCCTCAACTCGCTGATCATTGAGATGGAAACGCGCTACGACCTGCTCAAAAAGGCCGAAACGCGGAACATTACGGAGTATAACGACAAGTTTGTGGCACGCAGGCTTAACCCGCACAAGGGGCACCGCTTCCTGCCTTACATCGTCTTGATCATCGACGAGTTTGCCGACCTGATCATGACGGCGGGTAAAGAGGTGGAATTACCTATTGGGCGTTTGGCGCAGCTGGCGCGTGCGGTAGGTATTCACCTGATTATTGCTACACAAAGGCCATCGGTGAACATCATTACCGGTGTGATCAAAGCCAACTTCCCGGCGCGTATTGCCTTTAAAGTAGCCTCCAAGGTAGACTCCCGAACCATTCTGGACGCCGGCGGCGCCGAGCAGCTGACGGGTCGGGGGGATATGCTGTTGTCGGTAGGTGGAGATATTATTCGTTTGCAATCGGCGTTTGTAGATACGCCAGAGGTAGAGCGTGTAATTCAGTTTATTGCTAAGCAACAAGGCTTCCCCGAGCCGTTCTTTTTGCCCGAATTTCATCCGGAAGGAGAGCAGAGCGACGGTAAAAGCGGCAAGCAGTTCAGTTTTGCGGATATGGACGACATGCTGGAGGATGCGGCCCGTTTGGTGGTGGAAACCCAGCATGGCAGTACCAGTTTGATACAGCGTCGTATGAAGCTTGGTTACAACCGGGCAGGCCGGATTATGGATCAGCTGGAGGCTTTGGGAATAGTTGGCCCGGCGGATGGTTCCAAGCCGAGGGAGGTTTTGTATTACTCAGTGGATGAATTGAACCGTTTTTTGACGGAGTTGAATAAGAAGCGGATGGGGGGATGATTTGCTTTTAACCATTAATAAGTCCATATTGAAAACATTCTGGTAAGGCGTGTGGCTAATCGCTTGAGAATATACTTGGATTTTATTTAAATCCGATAATAGAGCATAATATTCATAACCGAGCTTATTTAGTATGGTATTGCAAGCAGAGCTGCAGCAGAATACAATTGCTTAGATAAGCTATAAACTCTTCACACATAACTACTTCTATGAAACGTTCTCCATGGATGAAAAGCTTTGCTTTTCTAATGATTTTCAATCTTTATTTGACCTCAACTTTTGCACAAACGGCTGGAAATCCTCCTTCCTGGCAATGGGCAAAAGCTATTGGAGGCTCTGGAAATGACCAATGTAATGATGTTATATGCGATGCCGCTGGCAATACATATGTAGTAGGTACATTTAATGGTCAATTTGACCCTGGCAACGGCCTTTTACAGAGTTTTGGCCAAAACAATGGTTTTTTGATAAAGCTTAATGCTGATGGTACGGCCTTGTGGAGCGTCCAATTTAAAAGTAACAACCTGGATGGAGAAGTTTTTTGCCAAAGCATAGCGTTAGACAACAATGGTAATGTATGGGTAGCAGGCACTTATAAATTTGGCAATTTAGTGGTGGGAGCAAGCGAGTTCCCTTTAGTAGGCAACACTGATGCTTTTCTGGCAAAGTTTGACGCCAATGGAAATCAGGCATGGGTAAAAACCGAAGGCACAGCGGGAGTAACACATTTGATCAAATCAGTAGTTACTGACAATACTGGTAATGCCTACTTGTATGGTTGGCCTAAAATATTTGCCTTTTCAACGACTGGGAACTCTACATGGAACATCCCTAATCCTTCCACAGCTGCGATAAAAGGAGGTGATATTTTTTGGGACGGCAGCGCAATACACATTGCGGGTTATTTTTCAAACAATATAACCTTGGGGAATATCAGCCTGGACGCTATATATGGTGGTATGTACACCTGTGAAATTAATCCTTCAAACGGGCAACTTCTAAATGGAACCAAATTTTTAGAGGGTTCAACACTTCATTTCGATTTTGTGTTGAATGATCTGTTTATCAACGCAGCAGGTGAGTTTTATGTTGCAGGTTCGGCAACAGGCGCCTTTTCAACCGGAAGCTGTACCCAAACTTTGGATGACTACAATTTCAAGAGCACATTGATCAAGCTGGACCCAAATGGTTGTGCGTGGATCAAAGCAGAAAATAGCTCTGAATTTAATGCAAATAATTTTCAGCGCATTACCCAAATGGCTGACGGGACCCTTTGGCTTTCTGGGGAGCGTACATTTTCCAGTTTTATACAGTTTGATGATCAATTTATAGACACGCCAGAAACAGGTTTTTTACTGAAACTCGACGCCGTGACAGGTAATGTTCTCGCACTTCAATCATCCTATATTTGGAGAGGACTTTCTGATAACGGACAACAAATATATGTTTGTGGGTTGAGAAGTGTATCTGCCAAACTGGATAAACGAAACAACGATGGAAGTATCGTTTTTGAAAAAACGCTTAACAACGATGGAGGTTCTGTCCTTTTCACCTCCCTCGAAGCTGATGGTAGCGGAATCTACTTTTCGGCTACCGTTTTTGGCAAAATCAGTGTCGGTAATACCGTTTTGGATGTTTCACAAACTTCATTATTAATTGGCAAACTAAGTCTTGACGGCAACCAGTTACTCTGGCATCACTTGATTACCAGGACACAAGGAATATACAGGCCGCTTGGCTCAAAAGTGGGCACTCTTGACCGGAATGCAGGTAAATATTATGTAGCTGGATTATATTTAAATCAATTTAGCTTTAATGGACAAACGATTGATCCTCCAGCGATGGACGAGACCGGTTACTATGTTGTACAGTTAGATATCAACGGAAATCCTGGGTGGTTAAACACTTTGCCTGGTGCAGGTTATTTGAGCAATATCACGAACGACAACGGTCAAAAAGTGCTGGTTTGCGGAACCTTTGAAAACAGTATCACTTTAGGAACCACCACGTTACAATCCAAAGGAGGTGATGATTTTTTCATTACTAAAATGGATATTGCAGGTAATATTTTATGGGCAAAACGCGGAGGAGGTACGGATGTAGAATTCACAGTAATGGCTTCTACTGATGCCCAGGATAACATTTACCTGGCTGCTGAAGCCTACTCGCTTGAGTTGGATATTAACGATCAAGGTTTACTAACTTCAAATGATGGAGATGGGAACATCCTGCTCGCGAAACTTACTTCAGATGGCACACCACAATGGCTTAAGCTGTATGGCGGAGATGAAGGTCTGGGGTATGAACCATATAGTTTCCCAATGGCTATAAAATCAGACCCGACAGGTAATATTTACCTGAGTGGTTATTATGGCAAAAAAAGTGTATTTGGCAACCTTTCCCTTACCAGCAACTATAATTACAGCAATTTTGTTGGAAAATTCGACTCCGATGGTGAACCGATTTGGTTAACGCCGATTCGTACAAAAAGAGCTGGAGTTAATTACAATGAAATTGATTTGGATACAGAAGGCAACTTGTATTACGCAAGTATTTTGACGGATTCAATTTTTGTTGGAGGCACCGTTTTAGCTAAAAAAATCGGCAATAACTTTTACTCAACTTTTCACAGCAGGTTTAATGGTCAAACGGGAAACCTTGACTGGCTTAAAGCTGCTTCCAGCAGCCCGGAAAGTGCTGTTTTTCCAACAAGTATGGCCGTACTAGGACCAGATAAACTCTTCTGCGGAGGATCATTCATAGATCGCATTAAGCTTGATAATAACAGCCTGAATGCAAATTCCAGTAGCAATGGTTTTATCGGGTTTCTAAATAAAAGTAACAGCATTGCATTTTTACCAGGCACAAAGTCAATTCAAATCAGTCCCAATCCAGCCAATGAACAGATAAAACTTCATGGAGATCTGGAGAAACCGGTTATTTTCTATATCACCGATAGTCAGGGAGTAGTAGTAGTTCGCCATGAAATTCCTTTCCTAAAGAGCCAATATACCTTGAATATAAGCCAATTATTGGCTGGCGTTTACTATTTGACAACCGTTTCTGATGGGCAGCTGGAGACTACTAAGCTGGTTATTTATTAACTCTTCGGGCAAGATGGAATGCTCCCGGGCATGTTATTATGCTTCGCCCGGGAACATTATTAGACTTGATGCTCCCTGAAGTTCCACTACCTTTGCCCCATGACCACTCCCGCACCCATTGGCATTTTCGACTCAGGATACGGTGGCCTTACTGTGTTCCGTGAGATCCGCGCCAAACTTCCGCAGTACGATTATATCTACCTGGGCGACAATGCCCGGGCGCCTTATGGTCCGCGGGATTTCGAGACCATTTACCATTATACCCTGGAATGTGTGCAGCAGTTGTTTGATATGGGATGCCAGTTGGTAATTCTGGCTTGCAATACGGCATCGGCTAAGGCCTTGCGCACCATTCAGCAGCAGGATTTGCCCCGGTTGGCGCCACACCGGCGGGTGCTTGGGGTAATTCGGCCTACCACTGAAATATTGGGGCATTACACCAAAACACGCCATGTGGGAGTACTGGCTACCCGGGGAACGGTGGTTTCGCAATCGTATGTGATTGAAATTGAAAAGTTTTTTCCAGACATCAAGGTGTTTCAGCAAGCATGCCCGATGTGGGTACCTCTGGTGGAAAACAACGAACACGAAGGTCCGGGAGCAGATTATTTTGTTGAAAAATACCTGCAAGAGCTCATGGCGCGCTCTTCGGATATTGATACCATTGTATTGGGCTGCACTCATTATCCTTTGCTGGAAAAGAAAATACGGCAATATTTGCCAGAAAATGTGCAATTGCTATCACAAGGTGGCATTGTATCGGGCAGCTTGATTGATTATCTGAACCGGCATCCGGAAATAGACGCGCTGTGCGCCAAAGGCGGGCAAACACAGTATTTCACCACGGAATCGCCGGAGGATTTTGATTTCAAGGCAGCTATTTTCATGGGAGAAAAAGTGCGTTCCAAACGAGTGACGGTGGAACGCTGATTAGAACGCGGATTGGAACGCGGATTTTTTGGAACGCGGATGACGCGGATGACGCGGATTTTTTTTTTAGAAAATTGCCTGCGGCAATTTTGTAATTAACTGAAGTTAAGCTCTCAAGTTATTCAAAAAAGGCTGCCGAAGGCAGCAGAAAAATCCGCGTCATCCGCGTCATCCGCGTTCCAAAAAAATCCGCGTTCCAATCCGCGTTCTAAAAAATCCGCGTTCAATGACCGACAATAACTCAGGCATAAATTTTCGCGGTCACATTCCGGCGCTGGACGGGGTGCGGGGCATTGCTATTCTGACTGTGTTGCTGAGTCATTTCCTGACACGGGAATATTTTTCCAATGAGCGCACGTTTTACATCGTGCAGAATGGTTGGATGGGGGTGGATTTGTTTTTTGTGTTGTCGGGTTTTTTAATCACGGGTATTTTGCTGGATTCCAGAGAGAAGCCCAATTATTGGCAGAAATTCTACAAAAACCGGGCATTGCGCATCCTGCCTTTGTACTATTTTGTGGTGATTGTAACCTGGCTTACCATCATGTATGTGGAAAAAGCGCCGGAGCGACTCCAAGGTTACGATTCCTTTGTGTGGTTTTTCACGTTTACTCCCAACATTGCGATGGGGTTGAAAAACGACTGGCTTTGGCACAGTATGGTGTTTAATCTGAACCACTTGTGGTCGCTGGCGGTGGAGGAACAGTTTTATTTGTTCTGGCCGTTGGTGGTGCGGTATATGCCTAAACGCGGACTGGCCATTCTTTGTCTGGTATTGCTGGCCATGGGCACAGGTCTGCGTCATATGACCGACCATGTAGCGGGCAATGAATTTTCGGTTGCGGCTTATACGTTTACCTTTTGCCGCATGGATGGCCTTACTGCCGGCGCTTTTGTGGCTACGGCTTTGCGGCTAGGCTGGATTCAACAATTGCCGTACAAATTCTGGATTGCACGTATCCTGTTCTGCTGGACCGGCTGGGAAATTTTAATGATATTCATTCACGGCACGGAGCACAGGTTGTACACCCTTTCGCCCATTTTATTTGCCTGTCTGCTCCTGCTGGCGCTCAACCCAGATCTGCGCGGAGCCACCAGGCGTGTATGCGAAAACGCATTTTTGCAACACTTAGGCAAGTACAGTTACGGGCTGTACGTATTTCACCACATGTTTGAATATGCCTGGAAACGCGGCTTCGGCGACTGGCTGTTGCACAGCGGCTGGCACCCGGTATTGGCCCAGAGCACATATATCATCCTGGCCTTTGCCGGCACCTATCTGCTGGCCCGCATCAGTTGGGTGCTGATAGAACGGCCATTCCTCAGGTTGAAATAAGCTACCCTTCCTTTACTGCTATGCCCTGCCAGGCGACACTCCGGAAATCTGCGGGAAACCTCGCGCGCGGTCTTTCCCGCAGATTTACACAGATGTAACCGCAGATTTTCGCGGAAGACGTTCGGCTTGATGACTCACGATATAGTTGGGTGAGGGAACGGCCAGGTGCATGCTGGAGGTTTGCGTGCAGCGAAAGATCTGACCAGACTTGCCATTTGAGGCCCTGCCGAGCCACTCTGCGGAAATCTGCGGGAAAATCTCTTCTGTGTAAAATCTGTGCAAAAAATCTGTGTAGAATCTGTGCGAAAAAAACGTCCTGCACCTGTTCACGATTCAGCCTTTCCCGGCATTCAACCCATATCATCCGTTGCCGGCCCCTGCCTGAGGAGCACCCTGAATAACCAGAGCCAACCCATTAATGCCAGATATGCCCTTCCGATTCCCCCCGGAGGGGTATTTTTTCAACGCACAATCAACACCGGAATCTCTACCGCGTGCCTTACCGCCCCAACTGTGGTACCAAAAATCAGGTCTTTAAAGGTTTTGTGGCCGTGGGCGCCCATCACCAATAAATCTGCGTTTTTCTCCTTTACCAGCAGTGGAATGGCTTTTTTGGCCGGACCGTATCCAATGAATGCTTCGCAGGCAAATCCCATTTCACTGAGGGCCGTGGCGTATTGTTCCAAAATCAAGGCATCGGCGCGGGTTTCCTGGTCGTGGATTTCATTGCCCAGTACCCAGGCGCCAGCGGTTTCCACTGCATGGAAAAGCAGATAATGCGCGTTTTTGCCCCCCACATGCAAGGCGTGTTCCACGGTTTTTTGATCGGCAGAGGAGAAGTCGAGCGCAATGGCAATTTGGGTGTATTCTTTCTTTTGCAAATCGGCAATACCTTTGAAAGCACCGTGCGGCAGGTAGGTTTTCGCATGTAACTGGTGCTTTACCAAAAGTGGTTTTACCACGATATACACCAATATACCCATTGATAACAGCAGCAACGGAATGGCCACAAAATCTACCGCCCAGTGACCATCTGCTGCCCATTCTATTACCTTTTGCACTACCAGCCAGATGTTGAGCGCCACGATGATGGCAGCGCTTAACCAGCCGCCCAGTTTAGCCCAAAAACCGATGGCAAATTGCCCCATCCGGCGTTTGTCGCTCACATAATGCAACAACGGAATGATGGCAAAACCGAGTTGCATACTCAGAATCACCTGACTCATTACCAACATATCGCCTGTGGCATGCTCGCCCATGGTATTGACTACGATAATGGCCGGCACCACCGCCAGCAAACGAGTGATGATGCGGCGCAGCCAGGGCGCAATACGCAGATCCAGATAGCCTTCCATCACGATTTGGCCAGCCAGAGTTCCGGTTACGGTGCTGCTTTGTCCGGCTGCTATGAGCGCAATGGCAAACAGGGCGGGCGCGTATCCTTTGCCCAGCAAGGGCTCCAGCAAACGGTGGGCGTCCTGGATTTCGGACACACCGTTGTAACCATTTTTGTGAAAAACAGCCGCCGCCAAAATCAAAATAGCGGCGTTGACAAACAGCGCCAGATTAAGTGCAATGGCGGAGTCGATGATGTTGTATCGGATGGCTTTTTTCAATCCTTCAAAAGTGCGCGCCACCTTGCGGGATTGCACCAGAGCGGAATGCAGATACAGGTTGTGCGGCATCACGGTAGCGCCAATGATCCCGATGGCAATAAACAATGCCTCTGTATTAGGGATAGAGGGCACAAAACCTCCGGCCACTTCTCCCAGATCGGGTTTGGCCAAAAACATTTGTATGGCAAATGCCCCGCCGATGATCACAATCAAACCCAGAATAAAGGCCTCCAGTTTGCGGATACCCAGGTGCATGAGAAACAGCAAAAAGAAGGAATCCAATACACTAATGGCTATGCCCCAGGTAAGCGGCAACCCGAACAACAATTGCAAACCAATGGCCATACCCACCACTTCGGCCAGATCAGTGGCCGCAATGGCAATTTCAGCCAGGATATAATTGAAAATATTGACCGGCATAGGATACAACTCCCTGCTGGCCTGCGCCAAATCGCGCTGAGCCACCACCCCCAGCCTGGCCGACATGCTCTGCAACAACAACGCAATGAGGTTCGACATAAGCAGGACCCACAACAGGGCATAGCCAAAGCGACTGCCCCCGGCCAGATCAGTGGCCCAGTTGCCGGGATCCATATAGCCTACACTCACCAGGTACGCCGGGCCCAGGAAAGCAAACAGGCGTTTAAAAAAAGAACCTTTTACTTCGGTATTTACGGAACTATGTACTTCGGACAGGGATTGATGCATTTTTTGAGTGTTTGAGTTGGGGAGTGTTTGAGTTTTCGAGTTGGCGTTGGGTTTGATGGGTTTGATGGGTTTGATGGGTTTGATGGGTTTGATGGGTTTGATGGGTTTGAGGAGTTTGATGGGTTTGAAGGGTTTGATGGGTTTGATGGGTTTGAGCCCACTTATAAGTAACCTTTGCGTCTTCGCGCCTTTGTGTCTTTGCGTCTTCGCGCCTTCGCGTCTTCGCTCCACATGCCTTTGTGCCTTTCCATCAGCTTTGTGCCTTTACTCCAGTCGGAGGAATAAATTTTGGCTGGCTTTTTCACTAAGGGTATATTCTTTTCCTGAAATTCTGACTTTGGAGGATTGATCATAGGCTGTACGGTCGAGCAGCTCAATGGCTACGCCGAGGGCTATGCCGAGTTCGTCGAGGTATTGCAGGAAGGGCGAGGTATGGTCGTCAACACCAGTCACGATGCCTTTCTGGCCGGGTGAGAGTGTGGTGAGTCGCACCTGTGGACGCCTGATCCAGCGACCTTGTGCATCCGGAATGGGATCGCCGTGTGGATCGAACCGCGGATGATTCAGGTATTCATCGAGTCGGTCGGTGAGGTTATCGCCCTGTACGTGTTCGAGTTGTTCGGCGAAATCGTGTACCTCATCCCAGGCGAAGCCCAGTTTTTCTACCAAAAACACTTCCCATAACCGGTGTTTTCGGATCAGGCTGGTAGCCAGGCGATTGCCCTCGGGGGTGAGGGTTACGCCACGGTATTTTTCGTAGGCAACCAACTGTTTTTCGCTCAGTCGTTTGAGCATATCGGTTGCTGATGCGGCCGAAGTGCCCATGGCGGTTGCCAGCGCATTGGTGAGCACCGGCCCGGGGTCCTTTTCCGAGATTTTGAAGATGGCTTTGAGGTAGTTTTCCTCAGCGGAAGTGGTGAGTAGCATGGGATAGGTGGAATATTTGGAATGTTAGATACCACTAAGTCACTAAGGGCACTAAGTGATGTAAAGTAGCTTAACTACCCTGATTAGCCACTATTGAGTGCTTCTTAGTGCCTAATGTGGCTTAGTGGTCTCTCTTTCCACAAAGGTACATTTATTTTTAGACAAGTCTAAAAATATTTTTCACCAAATAATTCACCCTTCCAATTCAGAATAAATACAAGTGGTGCGGCAGATTCAACCATTCGTACGTGTGGAACGTTTGTCCTGTTGACAACCGCCTACTTTTGTTGGCAAAACCATCCTTTTATTATGATTCTCTCTCCTTCCCGCCGTGTACGCAAGGCTTATTGGACTGCTTTTGTGGTGTATTTCAGTTATTTCTGGCTTTCGCTGCGCAGGCGGTTTATGGGCAGGAAATGGTACGAAAGCCGTATAGTGGCGCTACATATCCAGAATGCCGAACGGGTTAAAACAGCCATTTTGGAGCTGGAGGGCTTGTTTATCAAGGTGGGTCAGCTGCTTTCCGTGATGTCGAATTTTCTTCCGGAGGAGTTTCAAAAGCCGCTGGAAGCCCTGCAGGATCGCCTGCCTGCCCGACCGTTCGGGGAAGTGCGCAAGCGTATTGAGGAGGAGCTGGGCAAGTCGCCTGAAGCTGTTTTTCAACAGATAGAGGAGATCCCGATGGCTACAGCTTCCATCGGGCAGGCGCACCGGGCAGTATTGCCGGATGGCACAGAGGTAGTAGTGAAAGTGCAGCATTATGGCATAGAAACCATTGCTTCGGTAGACCTGCGCATTTTGCACCGTTTGACCAAAATTTATGCCTGGCTGGTAGACATCAAGGGGATGGAACACCTGTATTCCCAGATCCGCCAGATGATTGAAGAGGAGATGGATTTTACCAATGAGGCGCGTACCATGGAGCGTATCCGGCAAAATCTGGTGGAAGAAACGGAGGTTCAGATTCCTCAGTTATTTGACGAATATTCCACCCGAAGGGTAATGGTGACGCGTTTTTGCACCGGCGCTAAAATTTCTGATCTGGAACAACTGGATACCTGGGGAGTAGATCGCAGGGCTTTGGCTGCCAGGTTATTGCGCGTTTGGTGCAGAATGGTGTTTAAGGACGGGTTTTACCACGCCGATCCGCACCCAGGCAATATACTGGTTTCGCCCAACGGAAATATAACCCTGCTGGATTTTGGCGCCACAGCCAATCTTTCGCCACAGCTTAGAAAAGGCATTACCCAATTGATAGAATCGGCCGTCAAAAACGATACGGAAGGCATGATAGAAGCTTGTCGGACCATGGGCTTTTTGGCTGAAGGGCAGGATGCGGAGCGGATGGCCAAGAAGATGATTGGCGCACTTCGGAATTTTCTGCAAAACGAAATTCAGTTTGAAGGACTCGATTTTCGAAATATTAAGGTCAACCCATTTAACAACAGCCTGACCGACCTGATCACCGAAATTGGGTTCCGGGGTATTGCGGGCACGGTGCAAATGCCCAAGGATTATGTGCTGCTCAACCGCACTATTACCTTGTTGTTGGGCATTTGCAACACGCTGGCCCCCGCCTACAACCCGCTGGAAACGGTTCGCCCGTATGCCCAGAAATACCTGATGCAGGATAAAGGCGGACCGTTGAACTATGTGCGGGAACTGCTTCAAAGCACCCTGACAAGCGTACTGGCGCTGCCGGATGAGGTGCAGAAAACCCTGAAAAAAGTGCGGGCAGGAGAGGTGGAGATCAGAACTCCTGATCTGGAAGAGGCCGGCAAACAAATTACACGAGGCATCAAAAAGCTGATACTGGCGCTATTGGCCATTGGACTGGGCTTTTTCAGTCTGCGCATGTGGGAGATGGGCTGGTACGAAGAGAGTCGCTGGGGCTTTTGGGGTGCTGGGGCATTGGTGATATGGGTTATTGGGGGGCGGAAATAGTTTTGCCGCGATGCGGCAGGGGATTTTCATGCATTTCCTGGGCTACCGACGGTGTGGGGCTATGCCCCGGGGCATAGGTGGGTAATCATAATACAACAAACGAATCTTGAACGAATGATGGCACAAGCTTTTAGTGCCCGCTTGTATGATGAAGCATAGACACTGCTGTGTCTGATTTCCCATTGGATTCCGCCCATTTAGCGCGACTTTTTGTGGGTTTACAACCGGGATTATCCAATTCTACCAACCGTGCATTTGCGCGAAGCCTGAGTTTTGCGCCAGGCATACAGTACAAACTGGCCACTACGATGGTGGCATTTTTGATACTTGGATAGCTAAAGGTTGAGGTAGATACATCCGGAATGATCACATGGGTAAACTCATCCGGCACACGGCCTTCTTTCCAGTTGGTTGGACAATTCCAGACATTAGATCTGCCGGGAGTGCCCCCTTTCCAGGTAGCGGTTCTTTGGGCGTGAAGATTCAGGCCAATCAGGGTAAACAGAGCGACGATGCAGAGGGTGCGTTTCATATTGTTTTGCTTTGAACTTGTTGTTTGATGGTTCAAAGGTCCGGGCATCGCCGTATTTCAATAAGCGTAGAAACGCCGGAAAGAAAAAAACAGGGGTTTTTACCTGATCGTTGCGCAATTAGTCTCTTTTGAAGAACGCATAACGTTATTCAGTCATCCGTTTTACAAATGCCTCGCATGCCTTATCGAGCATAGTAAATACCTCTTCAAAACCGTTATCGTCGTAATACGGATCGGGCACTGAACGGTCTTCGCCTGGATATAATTCATCCAGCATCAAGGTTACTTTGGCTCTATGTGCCTCAGTTTGTGCCAAACGCAATACGTCACGCCTGTTCTGGGTATCCATCACAAAAATCTGATCGAAGCGATCAAAATCTGCCGCCTGAAATTGTCGTGCCCGCTGATCAGTTATGTCAATACCATGCTGACCAGCGGTAACAATTGAGCGCCGATCCGGCAATTCACCCACATGCCAGTAGCCAGTTCCGGCGCTGTCTACCATCCAACTAACGGATGCTTCGCGGATTTTTTGTTTCATAATACCCTCTGCCAAAGGACTGCGGCAGATATTGCCGAGGCAAACCATTAGGATTTTCATGCCGCAAACATAGAGAATGTAGAATGTTCAATATCCAATAACCAATGTCCAATATCCAATGTCCAAGTGGTGCGCCTGCCTGGCGTCAGCACATTTTTTGGGGCTTTACTCGCCTGAATGGCGAGTGGTTGGCAGGTATTTTCGCCATTCAGGCGAATTAATACCCAACCATCGTGCTGACGCCAGACAGGCGCACCACTTGGACATTGGACATTGGATATTGGACATTGGATATTGAACATTGGATATTTATTCAAACGCCACACGACCTACAGCAAATCCGCCACTTTCCAGCCTGATCTGGCACCAGTAGATGCCGGCAGGCAGGCCGCGGCGCTGCAATATGAACTCTGATGCTGCCTTACCGCCACTTTGTTGCACTTTTCCGGTGGCATCCATCAGTTTCCAGCCTAAAATAGCGCTGCCTGGCGTCTGGATGGTAACCGATTCAGATGCCGGAATTGGCCAAACCTGCGCCTGGAATAACTCTGAGGGTTCCTGCGTACCAACGGAGTTGGATATCACCAAGGAGGTTTCGTTGGTAATAACCGGATCGTTGAAGTCAAAAAAGATAGCAGCCTTGTTTTTCAGGGACGCGCCCAGCGGGTTGCCGGCTTTTTGTTTGATGGAAAACTTCACAAAGCCGTGAGATGCCGCTTCGTTGGTGTTGGAATCCGGCAACAAAATATCGTTGAAGCTAAATACCAGAACCTTCCCGTCGCGCAATGAAAAAGTATACGGGTGACTGGATGCGCCCGGCACTACAGATCCAGGATCCAGGAGCGTGGTGAGTGTATCCGTTATGACGATATTGAAAGCTGTATCCGTTCCTGTATTTTGGAACCTGATCAGATATTCCAGGCTTTTGTCTGGCGCAATTTTGGAGGCTTCCGGTTTCCCGTCCAGAAATGCGGTTTTGTCGTTAGGATCATAAGAAGCAACCACCGGCAGACAAAAACGGTTGAAGGTTCGGGCCTTCGTGGTAGGAATGCAAAGGGTATCCGGGAAGACTTGGGCTGTTGCACACAGCGTTTCACCCAGCGGCACATCGCAGTCTACTTTAAAATTAATGGTGAAAACACCTCCTTCTCCCACGCCTACCGTACCCAGGTTAAAGGTATAGGTTTGGCCATTTTGGCCTGCCAGCGGCACTGTAGATGAAATGTAAATCAATTCCGCAGGCAGGGTAATATTGACGTAGGCATCTTCTGCCGGAGCGGTGCCGTAGTTATGGTATTGCACCGTAAAATAATTATTGTCGAAACACCGGCGGAAAACCGGGCTTCCCAGCGAAACTACCAATTCAGGACAATCAACGATGGCGCGCGCACCTAAAGGAAGGAAAACCGTATCGTTGGAAGAACTGATATTCACCGGATTAGGGAAATTGCAATAAGACCAGTAGTTGCCAGGTTGTGCCACTGAAAGCGTGTAGTTTCCCGCCAGCAAAGGCATGTCGAAAGTTCCATCTTCCCAGGACGTTGCCGAAAAGGTATAATTATTTGATTTAGCAATAATAGATACGTTTTGCAGCGGTATTTCGCCTGCATCCTGTTCACAATCAGCGTTTTCATCCCGAAAAGCCACCCCGCCAATCTGGTTGGTGAGTGTGTTTCCATTGGCATCAGTGCGTATGACCCAAACATAGGGATCGCCTGATGCAGTGTTGAATATACCACTACATGCCAGAATACCTCCATCCTGCAATTCAATAGCCGGCGATGCCAGATAACTCACCCATTCACCGTGCGCAGTTGTTTTTGCCCAAATAAGGTTGCCATTATCAGGATTCAGGTTGACAAAACAGATTTTGTCATTCCATGGCGGTTGGTTGTCGAAAACACTGCTAATCAGGATCAGGCTGCCATCTGCACGAATCAGAAAATCACTGGGGTACCCACTCAATTCCGGATAAAAACTGCTGATGTTTTTTTGCCAAACCTGCGTGCCTGCAGCATTTAATTTCACCAAAATGCCATTTAGTACGTAATAGGTAGACCCATCCGGAGCAGAACCTTTCAGCAATATAGCGTCTTGATTTAAATCTTTTTCCCAAACTATTTGATTCTGCTGGTTGACCTTAACCCAATGCCTGTCGCCACTTAAGCTCCAATCGTAAGTGTAAATCAGGCTGTTATCATAACCTGGCAGGTATTCATGCGGCCAGGTATTTCCGTTTCCGTTAAAACTAAACCGATTCACCAGTTGCCCATCTGCATTCAAATAATCAATAACATACCCAATACCATTATTCCCATGGTATTGCAAACAACAGCCACCGTTTGGCGCCGGTTCGTTCCACAAAATACCTGCGCTAACCGGCGGACTGTAAGTCCACTGAATTGCGCCTGAAGCGGTTACTTTTCTAAGCTTGTAAAAGGTGATCCAGTAGGATGCCCCGGATTTATCAACATTTATCATTCCCCAGTCAGCCGCCCAGTTAAGCTGGCTTTGTCCGACATACATTCCATCCTCATCGAGCGAATAAATGGGAAATGGCCCATTGCCAACCGGATCGGTGGCATACAGGTTTACACCATTATCGGGGCCGGGATAAGCAAAAACCTGATAAGCATCCTGCAAGCCAGGATTTTGGTACAACACTTCCCACGATTGTGCAGAAAGTGTAACAGAGGAGAGCAGGGCATGCAGCAGCAAGCCCATCAGGGAATAGTAGGGTTTCATAGTTTTGTGTTTAAGGTGATAAAATTTGGCCTGCAAAATAATCAGAGCAGATCATATATGGCACATTAGCCTAAAAAATAATACAAAATGTCGCAAACAAGCGAATCCAAAGGAATAATCAATGTCCAATGTCCAATAGCCAATGTCCAATAGCCAATGTCCAAGTGGTGCGTCTGTCTGGCGTCAGCACAATTGCCTGGGCTTTACTCGCCTGAATGGCGAGTGCAAAGCACCTGGCTTCGCCATTCAGGCGAGTAAAGTCCAGGCAATTGTGCTGACGCCAGACAGGCGCACCACTTGGACATTGGACATTGGATATTGGATATTCTCTACTTTTGCCGGATGAAACAAGTTTTTCTCCTCGCATTTGCACTTCTGCCCATGTTAACCGATGCCCAACCCAGCTACACTCCCATTCGTCAGGCCCTGAATACCGGCCAATGGGAATTCAGACAGGTGGGTAAACCAGACTGGAAACCCGTAAAAGTGCCTGTCAGCGTACACACCGCACTGTTGCAAAATAGTATGATCGAAGATCCGTTTTGGCGCGATAACGAGGAAAAACTTCAATGGATTGAAAAAGAAGACTGGGAATTTCACACTACTTTCGAGGTAACACCGGATATCCTGGCTAAAAAACACGTGGAACTGATTTTCCGCGGACTCGACACCTACGCACAGGTATTCGTGAACGACTCCCTCATCCTGGAGTCAGATAACATGTTTCGTACCTGGCGCGTTGATGCCAAACGCTACCTCAAAGCCGGCAGCAACACGCTCCATGTTTATTTCGAAAGTCCGCTCAAAAAAACCGGAGAAGCCTGGAAAAATCTGGGCTACGAACTGCCTGGCGGTCAGCGGGTTATGACCCGAAAAGCGCAGTTCCACTACGGCTGGGACTGGGGCCCGCGGTTTGTAGGCGCTGGTATTCTGCAAAAACCCCAACTTGAAGCCTGGGACGATCTTCTGATTGAAAATACTTACATCACTACCCAATTCGTAGAACCTACAAAAGCCCGGATGGTAGCCCTCTTCCGCTATCGTTCCGACCTGAAGTTTCCGGTGGTGGTTCAATTCAAGGAAGGCAAACGCAAATCTGTGGAAGACCGCGTGCTATGGCCAGGTACCCATACAGATTCTGTTACCTACGATGTAGAAAACCCCAAACTCTGGTGGTGTGCCGGCATGGGCGATCCTCACCTGTACGATTTCAGCATTGAAATTAAAAAAGGCGTACAAACCATTGAACGTCAGGATGTTCGAATGGGCATTCGAAAAATAGAACTGGTTACCCAAAAGGACGAAAAAGGTGAAACCTTCTACTTCCGACTGAACGGCAAACCTGTTTTTGCCAAAGGCGCCAACTACATTCCTCAGGATATTTTCCAGGACCGGGTAGATCCATTGCGCACCAAAAAACTACTGGACGATGTGGTAGCCGGCAACATGAACATGCTCCGGGTTTGGGGAGGCGGCATCTATGAAGACGAAACCTTCTATCAGCTCTGCGATGCCCGCGGCATCCTGGTCTGGCAGGATTTTATGTACGCCTGCGCGCTGTACCCCGGCAATGGTCGCTTCCTGAAAACAGCGGCCCTTGAAGCGCTCGAACAAATTGAACGGCTACGGCAGCACCCAAGCATTGCGCTTTGGTGCGGCAATAACGAAAACGACGAAGCCTGGCACAATTGGGGGTGGCAAATGCAATTCAATGAAGCCCAGCGCACCCAACTCTGGCGGGAATACAAACTGCTGTTCTCCGATATCCTGCGCACCTACGTGGAAAACAATGCCGGTGGCGTACCCTACTGGGAAAGTTCACCGCGCTATGGCCGCGCCAACCCCAAATCGCTCACCGAAGGCGATTCTCACTACTGGGGTGTATGGCACGATGAAGAACCATTCGAAGTGTTGAACAAAAAAGTGCCGCGTTTTATGAGCGAATACGGCTTCCAAAGCTTCCCGGAATGGCGTACTATTCAATCCTTCACAGAACCGGAAGACCGCAAACTCGACAGCAAGGTGATGCTGTTGCACCAGAAACACCCGCGTGGCAATGCCCTGATTGCAGAATACATGAAACGCGATTTCCGAAACCCAAAAAATTTTGAGGATTTCGTGTACGTGAGCCAACTCCTGCAGGCAGAAGGTATGCGCACAGGTTTTGAGGCCCAGCGCCGCAACAAACCTTACTGTATGGGTACGCTCTACTGGCAGCTAAACGATGTGTGGCCGGTAGCCTCCTGGAGTAGTGTGGATTATTACGGCAGATGGAAAGCCCTGCACTATTATGCCCGGGAAGCCTTCAGCCCGGTAGCTGTTCTGCCTTATCTGGATGGTGAAAAATTCAAGATATACGGCGTTAACGACCTGGCCGACTCCCTGAAGGTAACGCTGCACATCCATGCCTACACCTTTGAAGGAAGCAAGGTGATTGATTTCAACCTGCCCGACCTGATGCTCCAAACCGATTCCAGCAAACTGCTCTGGGAAGGCACCCTAAAATCGCTGCTCAATGGCAAAAAGCCCGACAACTGTGTCATTGAACTTCAGCTCACCGACCCAACTGAAGGCACGGTGTACAGCACCCGTAACTACTACACCATTCCATCGAAAAAAATGAACCTGCCCAACCCGGGCCTGCGTATCACAGCTGTCGACAAGGTGGAAGCCGGTTATCAGATCAGTTTGCAAACCGACAACCTGGCTAAAAACGTGTATCTGCAAACCGACGAAGAAGGCTTTTTCAGTAATAATTACTTCGATTTACTGCCGGGCCGCAAAACCCAGGTAATTTTTAAAACCAGTAAAGAACTCAGTGACCCGAAAAAAGCCTTTCGGGTGAAAACACTGGTAGATGCTGTAGAATGACGGTTAACGGTGGACGGCCTACGGTGGACGGCTTACGGTGGACGGTTTTTGGCTCGGGGTAGTCTGAAACTTTCAATTACCCCAAACCCGTCCACCGTAGGCCGTCAACCTTAAGCCGTCAACCGTAAGCCGTCAACCGTAGGCCGTCAACCGTAAGCCGTCAACCGTAAGCCGTCCACCGTAGGCCGTCAACCGTAAGCCGTCAACCGTCATGATCAACAAATATTTCCGCAATCCCTGGCTTTGGCTCGCATTGGGCCTCGCAGCTGTGTACATACGCGGCCTGTTTATTGACGTAATGGACGTGGATGCGGCCCAGTACGCCTCCATTGCCATGGAAATGTCGCAAAACGGCAGCTGGCTGCAAGTTTTTCACAGGGGCGCGGATTATCTGGACAAGCCACCGCTGGTATTTTGGCTTTCGGCGGCTATGTTCAAGGTATTTGGGTTGAGCAACTGGGCCTACAAACTGCCCTCTGTGTTGGCTGCACTCATGGGCGTTTGGGCTACCTATCGGTTTACACTTTTGTTTTACGGGTTCGAAAAAGCCCGTAATGCCGCTTTTATCCTGGCCTCCTGCATGGGTTTGATGGTGATCAGTAACGATGTGCGCACAGATACCCTCTTGCTGGGCTTTTCCACCTGCGCTATCTGGCAAGGGGCAGAGTACCTAGCGTTCCGGCGCTGGAAAAACCTGTTGGCAGCCTTCTTTTTTGTAGGCCTGGCCATGCTGGCCAAAGGTCCGATAGGACTGGTGATGACTGCCTTTGGCCTGGGCGCCCATTTGTTGATTAAACGCGACTGGCGCAGCATTTTTCAATGGCAATGGCTGCCTGGTCTTGCAGTAACAGCTCTGGTGTTGGCGCCTATGTGCTGGGGATTGTGGCAGCAATTTGACCTGCATCCTGAAAAACTGGTGAATGATCGTCATGGTATTTCCGGACTGCGTTTTTTCTTTTGGGAGCAAAGTTTTGGACGCATTACCGGCGAAAACGTGTGGAAAAACGATGCTTCCGGGTTTTATTTTCTGCACGTATACCTCTGGGCTTTTCTGCCCTGGTGTTTACTGCTGCCTTATGCGCTTTGGAAGCATCTTCGTGGCGGGGTGACTGGCAGTCACCCCGTCACTAGCAACCCCAACAACCGGGAATTCATCACCTTAGGCGCGTTCCTACTCACCTTCATTGCCCTTTCACAGTCGCAGTATAAGTTACCGCACTACATTTTTGTTACCCTGCCCTGGGCTGCCATATTACTGGCCTCTACCCTGGAGCAACCAAAGCGCTGGCAGTGGCTTGTGTTGTATTTTATTGGTTTTCTAACTATTGTATTGTGTTTGGCGGCCTTGTTTTTCTTTTTCCCCGAAGGCGCCTGGTGGCTCAAAATCCCCTTTTTGGTTGGGTTGACATCATTGTTATGGCGCATTTGGCAACAACCATTTCCGGAAGACTCCAACAGGCTGGTTCAGCGCGGCGTATGGCTGATGGTGTTGTTCGGCTTTGTGCTTAATTTCCATTTTTACGCCCGATTGTTGCCTTACCAGTGCCCGGCGCGGGTGGCACAGCTTGCACGAGCGCAGGGCATTCCACCTGAAAAGATGTACTTTTTTCAAAGCAGCAGCCATGCCATGGATTTTTACAACGGCCGGATCATGCCCAATCTGGGCACCCCTGCCCTGGCACGTCAGCAGGCATTGTCGGAAAATGGCATTTTTGTGTTTACCACCCTCGATGGCCAGAACATTCTGAAAGAAGCCGGGTTACATACAGTAGAAAAAGCCCGATTCCCGCATTTTCAGGTGGCCCTTTTGAAGCCAAAATTCCTGAATCCTGCCACCAGGGAATCCACCTTGGGCTCCTACTTGCTTTTGGAAATTCCGGCGCCGGAAACGAAATAAAAATGTCCGTTCGGCATTTCCGGCACATTCTTTCCTTGAACCAATTTTTTTTTGAAATATTACCTGCTGTTTTTGCGTGTTTGAGTTTGGGAGTTGATGAGTGTTTGAGTTGGCGTTGAGACCGGCATCCCCCCACTCAAACACTCAGGCACTCAAAAACTCAAACACTCAGGCACTCAAAAACTCAATCAAATATGGAAAAGCCCTGGTTACATCATTATCCGGCCGGTGTACCCGCCAATATCAATCCTGATCAGTACTCCCGTGTGATTGACATGGTGGAGGAATCGTTTAAAAAATACGCAGACAAACCAGCTTTCATTTTCATGGGTAAAACCATGACATTTCGGGAATTGGATGAAAAAAGTACTGCTTTTGGGGCTTACCTACGCTCTCGGGGACTGGAGCCTGGCGACCGTGTTGCGCTAATGATGCCCAACCTGATGCAATACCCTATTGCCATGTTCGGGGTACTGAAGGCCGGCCTGATTCTGGTGAACACCAACCCCCTGTATACACCGCGGGAAATGAAACACCAGTTCATTGATTCCGGCGCCAAAGCCATCTTGATTGCAGAGAATTTTGCCCATAATCTGGAAGAAATCATTGCTGAAACCCAGATCAAAACTGTTATCCTGACCTCTATTGGTGAGATGTTGGGATTAAAGGGCGCTATTGTAAACTTTGTGGTTCGTCGCATCAAAAAGATGGTACCCAAATACCACTTGACCAACACCGTTTGCTTCAATGATGCTATTAAGCAGGGTAGAAAATTCACCCTGGAACCCTTTAAAGGTGGTCCGGACGATACCATTGCCCTGCAATATACCGGAGGTACTACCGGTGTTTCCAAAGGAACCATGCTCACAAACCGCAACCTCCTGGCTAACATGATGCAAATCAGAGCCTGGTTGATGCCGGTGTTGCAAGGCCATGAAAATGAACAGGTTAGAAGTCTGTGTGCCCTGCCATTGTATCATATTTTCTCCTTTACGGTGAACTGTCTGGCTTTCATGAGCGTAGGTTCCTGTAATATCCTGATTGTCAATGCCCGCGACCTGCCGGCCCTCATCAAGGAATGGGATAAATACAAGCCGCATATTGTACCGGGTGTGAATACGCTCTTCAACGGATTGCTCAACCAGCCTGCCTTCCACAAACTGGACTTCAGCAACCTGCGCGCCTGCGTGGGCGGGGCCATGGCTGTTCAACGTGCCGTAGCCGAACGCTGGCAACAGGTTACCGGCTGCCAACTCACAGAAGGTTATGGCATGACCGAAAGCAGCCCGGTACTCACCGTAAACCCGGTAGACAGCACTATGCGTATCGGCACCATAGGCATGCCGGTGCCCAGCACAGAAGTACGTATTGTTAATGAAAGTTACCAACCTCTGCCACCTGGGCCTGATAATGTAGGCGAAATACAGGCTCGTGGTCCGCAGGTAATGAAAGGCTATTGGCAGCGCCCGGAAGCCACTGCAGAAACCATCAAAGATGGCTGGCTGTGTACCGGCGATATGGGCTACATGCACCCTGATGGTTATTTCCAGATTGTAGACCGGAAAAAAGACATGATTCTGGTGTCGGGATTCAATGTGTATCCTAATGAAATTGAGGATGTTTTGGCCCTGCACCCCAAAGTGCTGGAATCTGCCGCTATTGGTCTGGCAGATGAAAAATCCGGCGAAGTAGTGAAGGTTTTCATCATCAAACGGGATCCTTCACTCACAGAAGAGGAAGTCATTGCCCATTGTCGGGAAAACCTGACCAACTATAAAGTGCCACGAAAAGTGGAATTCCGCACAGAATTGCCCAAAACCAATGTGGGCAAAATCCTGCGAAGGGAATTGCGGGATTCTAAATAACCTTATTTACAAAGAACAAACATCCGGGTAATGTCAAATTTGTTTTGCATTACTCGGATGTTTTTATTTTTGGCCAACATATCTTCGCCACGACCAATAGGCCCGACACAGAAAAACCACCAACATTCGCTTAAAATGGCATCTCTCGCTCCTTATCAGGGTACATTGGGTGAACGACGTGCGGCACACCTACTGCGCCGCACCAGCTACAGGTACAACCGCCAACACCTGCAACAGCTCACAACCATGACTGTAGATCAGGCAGTAAACGAACTGCTGGCATTACAGCCATTAACTATGGAGCAGCCGGTTTACGACCCTCCTGGTACCCCAACCGTTGAGCAGCAAATTTGGTTAATACCGCCTACTAACTTTGATACCGCTCTTGAATTTGCATATCGTCAGCGTGTATTGGGCTGGTGGCTGAATGAAGCCCTGGAAGACTCCGGCATTGGTCACCGGATGATGTTCTTTTTCCACCAATACATGGCGACAAACATCCTTACGTACAATCACGCCACCTTTTTTGATTACCTGCGTTTGTTGCGCTGGGGCTGTTTGGGCAATTTGAAAAAACTGATGACCAAAATGGTGGCCGATAATACGATGTTGTTGTACCTGAATGGCCACCAAAATTCGAAAAACAGTCCGAACGAAAATTTTGCCCGGGAGTTTTTTGAACTGTTTACCATTGGCAAAGGCCCACAAATTGGTCCCGGCGATTACACCCATTACACAGAAGATGATATAGTGCAGGCGGCACGGGTCTTTACCGGCTGGCGTACTATTGGAAACCGAAGCACTGTTGATCCTGAAACCAACATACCCCGTGGGAATGCTGTTTTGTCTCGACACGATACAGGTTCCAAAACCTTCACCAGTAAGTTCCAGAATACGGTCATCACGGGTGGCACTACCGTAACAGGAATGTACACGGAGCTTGATGCAATCATCAATATGGTGTACGCACAACCCGAAACCGCCCGGAATTTTGTCAGAAGGGTGTACCGGTATTTTGTGCACTCCAATATTACCCAGGAAATCGAACAGGACATTATTCAGCCTCTGGCTGATACCCTGCTGGCCAACAACTACGAGATAGTTCCAATGCTGCGCAAACTCTTCAAAAGCCAGCATTTCTTTGATATGGACGACTCCACCAATGCGGATGAAATTATTGGCGGTTTGATTCGTTCCCCGCTGGAACTAGCCTTGCAGTCTATTACCTTCTTCGATATTGTTATCCCGGATCCATACACTGATAACAAAAAGCACTACGAAACTTTTTACTACTCAGGAGTGTACGAGCGCATGTTGGGCCTGGCCAACCTCAGTCTGTTTTATCCGCCGGATGTTGCCGGATACAGCGCATATTATCAGGCGCCAGATTTCAGCAGGCACTGGTTCAGCTCTACGTCAATCATTTCCCGGTATAAATTGCCACAGATGTTGCTTACCGGCAAACGGGTGGTAGGCAGTTCGCCTAATAGTTCTATTGGCATCAAACTGGATATCGTTCCCTGGGTGCGCAACGGTGGTATTACGCCGGATCCATCCAACCCTTATGAACTGGTGAAGGATTTATTACGGATCATGCTTCCGGTCCAGGTGGACACTGATCGGTTCAATTATTTTTACGAAACGATATTCCTGGATGGTCTGCCTGCTTCAGACTGGACCTACGAATGGGAAAATTACCTGGCCAGCAACAACCAGACAGAAGTAAAAATCCCGTTGGAAAGATTGATTAACTACATCATGTTCTCGCCGGAGTATCAAACCTTCTAGATTAAAACGAATTGTTGGTCAGCGACCAGAAACTTTTCATTTTTGTGCCGTCCTAAGCGGCACGTTCGCCTTGCAGTGAATGAGCGCTGCAAGCCGTTTTTTTTATCACAGTTCACATTAACGCATTTCAATCATGAAATCATTATCCACCCTTCTTCTCGTCTTTTTAAGTATTCAAATTTCTCTGGCTCAAGCACCGGCTGCGCCTGCTGAAGAAAAACTCGGCTGGGGCTTTGGCGGCAGTCTGGGCCTCGACCTGGCAGGCACATTTCTCGGCAACCCACGCCTCGGCGCTGGCGACAACCGCGTAGGGTTTGGCGGTTTAGTCAACCTTTTTGCCAACAACAAACAGGGGAAATATTTCTGGAATAACAGCGGTACACTCCAGCTGGCGGCACAGCGTATTGGTAATAAAACCAAAGACGATGGCAGCATCAACCCATTCCAGAAAAACCTGGATATCCTTCGTCTGGGTTCACGTTTTGGCTATAGCATCATGAAAGACAAGCTCTTTGCAGCTATTGATGCTACAGCAGAATCTCAACTACTGCCTACCTACACCGGAAACGTGATCAAAGGCGATAAGAAAGACCTGCTTTCTGAGTTTCTTTCTCCTGCTCGTTTTGCCATAGCTCCGGGTTTGGATTACAAGCCAACCAAAAACCTGAGCTTTTTTCTCTCTCCTGCCAGCTTTAATCTGATCTACGTTGGCAACGACTCCCTGGCTGCTCTTACCGGCCAACCATTGGGCAACGAAGAAGGAAAAAACAGTCGCTTCCAGTTGGGTTACTCTCTGAAGGCAGCCTACACCAACAAATACTTCAAGGACCGCGTAGCCTTCAGCTCCAAACTGGCCTGGTTTGCCGACTACCGTCAGAGCCTGAACGGTAATGTATTGTGGCAAAACGCTCTGGACATCCAGATTTTCAAAGGCCTCGCTCTCGGACTCTTCGGCGATGTTTTCTACGATCACTTTACTTTGGTACAGGTAGAAAAGATCCCGGCCGGCACCGCACCAGATGCTATTCGTCCGTTCCTGGGCCTAAAACCAGCCTACACCGGCGGTTTCCTGCTTAAGTACAACATGATTTTCTAAGAGCAGGCGCTAAGCGTACAAAAGGCACAAAGGTACGTTGACGCGGAGACACTAAGACGCGGAGACACTAAGGCGCGAAGACATTAAAGCACGAAGACACTAAGGCGCGAAGACACTAAGGCGCGAAGTTTCAAGCAGCTTCGCTGCTAAATGCGAAGCGCAGGCCTTCGGCCTGCGCTTCGTGTCTTTGAGCCTTCGCGTCTTTGTGCCAACGCGCCTTTGTGCCAACGCGTCTTTGTGCCAACGCGTCTTTGTGCCAACGCGTCTTTGTGCCTTTTGTACGCTTAGAGCCTTTTACATAGCTGAGGAGAACTGCCTGAGGAATCGCACATCATTTTCGAAGAGGAGACGGATATCCCCAATTTCGTATAAACGCAGGGCCTGGCGTTCAATGCCCATACCGAAGGCAAAGCCGCTGTATTTTTTGGAATCAATACCGCAGTTTTCCAGCACCTGAGGATCTACCATGCCGCAGCCGAGAATTTCCAGCCATCCGGTGCCTTTGGTGAGCCGGTAGTTCTTTTCTGTGTCTGTACCGAGCCAGATATCCATTTCAGCAGAAGGCTCCGTGAATGGGAAGAAGGAAGGGCGCAGCCGAATTTTGGTTGCGCCGAACATTTCCTGGGCAAAATAGAGGAGCGTTTGTTTCAAATCGGCGAAAGAAACACCTTCATCAATATATAATCCCTCCACCTGGTGGAATTGTGCGTGTGAGCGCGTGGAAATGGTCTCATTCCGGTACACACGTCCCGGCGCGATAATGCGAATAGGCGGTTGGCGGTTCTCCATCACGCGCGCCTGTACGGGCGATGTGTGTGTGCGCAAGAGCATACCCGGGGCATCCACTACATAGAATGTATCCTGCATATCGCGGGCAGGGTGGTCTTCCGGCGTATTCATGGCCGTGAAATTGTGCCAATCATCTTCAATTTCAGGTCCGTCGGCTACACTGAAGCCCATGCGGGTGAAAATTTCCACAATCCGGTTCATGGTCACCGCTACCGGATGTCGCGACCCTAAAGGCATGGGTTCGCCGGGGGCGCTGAGGTCCAATGCACTGCCAGCGGCATTTTGTGCCTGCGCCTCAAAAACTTCCTTCAGCGAGTTGTGTTTGGTCTCGGCCTCCTGTTTGAGCCGGTTCATGAGTTGACCGTAATCCCGTTTGCGCTCATTGGGCACATTGCGCATTTCTTCCATCAGGCCCTTAATCAGGCCTTTGGTGCCGAGGTACTGGATCCGGAACGCCTCCAGTTCTGCTGCATTAGCCGGCGCTTGTGCATTGATTTCAGCTATAACCAGCTCCGCTTTTTCGAATATGTCTGACATGGTGGTAAGTGAAGAGTAAGAGGGGATTACCACTAAGACACTAAAGGCACTAAGTGACAATGCTCAATGTATTTTCAGCATTTTTGAAATTTAAAACTTAGCGCTTCTTAGTGTCCTAAGTGTCTTAGTGGTAATACTCGCACAAAGTTCCCAAATTCCTCCCTCATTCCGGGGCATTCTGGGGCTTCTTTTTCTTGGAAGCTTTTTTAGCCAGGTTTTCTGCTACACGAAACGCAACAATTTTGCGAATTAGTTCCAGAGGCAGGGGCTGGTCCAGCGGGAATTGTACGGAACCTTTGCCGGCTTTGTAGGGTTCGAGTTCATTGGCAAATTCCACCAGACCGCTGGGTGCCGGGTAAAAGCCGATATGGTGTTTAAATGCTGCGAAATGCACCAGATTCCCGTTCAGAATGAAGGTTGGGATGCCATATTTGATGTCTTCCGTAGCGCCGGGAGCATTTTCCCTGATCAGGGATCTTACTTTTTCCAGTAATACCTGAACTTCTTCCGGGTGAGTGGAAATGTAGGTGTCAATGGTGTTCATGTAAAGATAGGTTTAGGTTCACCGCGAAGAACGTAAAATTCGGGAAGCAAGACCATTTGCATACTTAGCAGTGACTACAGATAAATCCAAGCCGAACGCCAACTCAAACACTTAAACACTCAGGCACTCAAACACTCACTACTGCACTTTATCCCCTCTGAGTATCCTGAATCGTTTCCGGGCATCTACAGCAAACACGCTGCCCGAATAATCCAGGAATATCTTCTCATAAATGCCTTTGGCTTTTTCCGTATCGTTCATGCGAAACTCATAGATCTGTGCCAGGGCAAAGAGCGAATTGTCGGCTCGGATATCGTCTTTGTATTTTTCAGCCACTTCTTCATAAAGCGGAATGGCTTTTTGGTAATCCCGTTGTTTTTCCCAGATACGCGCCTTGAGGTACAGAATATCGTCTTGCAGCGAATGTTCCGGAAAATCCCGCGCCAGAGTATCCAGTTTCAAAAAAGCCTCATCGAAACGGTTTTGCAGCACCAGCATTTCAGCGGAAGCATACAGAGAAATGGCATCTGAAGTGGTGTCCAGGTTGAGGTTATCCATGATAAACACGGAAAGATCCAGGGCATCGTTGGCAATCATTTTAGAGGTAGAGGCCTTCAATACATCAAATTGTGCCTGGGCCCACTGAAAATCGCCATTGAAGTACGACAAACGGGCATTTTTAAACCTGGCCTCCTGCCCAATGGTGTCTTCCTTAAAAGCTTTATCCACCTGACTATACAGCAAAGTGCTCTCCCAGATATCGCCATCCATGAGGTAATAATCGCCCAGGTTAATTTTGAGTTTGGCCACCAGATCTGGCGGCAGGCCGGGTGTTTGTTTCAGGTCTTCCAGCAGTTGAATGGCTTTGGGCAGGTTGCGCATATAAATGGCCTCCAGTTCTGCCAATTGCATGATGATGCCCGCGCTAAGCTTGGTTTTGCCGTACTGACTCAAAAACTGCTCGTATTCTGCCTCCAGCAGGTTGAGGTCTTGCTGAGTATACTGAAATCCCTCGGTAATTTTCCGGCGCCTGCATTGCATGGCCTCCCGTTTGGCATCGTAGAAAAAAGGACTGGTTTGCCCTTTCTCTGCCATCACGTATTCGTAGGCTGCAATAGCTGTTTCGTAATCTCTGGCCTCAGCGGCATCGTCGGCCAAACGCATGACGCGCTGACCGCTTTCGCCCAGGCGTTTATCCAGGGCTTTATATTGACGTAATGCGCTTTTGAAATCCTTTCGTTGCACAAACGACCAGGCCAGGAGTTCTATGTAGTCCGGATTTTCATTTTGCTGAATACGGGCATACAATTGAGTTTGCAGCTCCTGCAAGTCTTCGGGGCCCAGGGTACGGGCAAAAATGGTTTGCAGGGAAGGCAATTTGCCAGGATCCGACTCCAGCGCATTCAGGTATTGCTCAGTCATTTTTACCGGCTCTCCTTTACGACGGTACAAATCGCCAAGGTTGTAGGCAAAGCGATGGGGATCTTTGGTGAGCTGAGCACCTCGTTCGTATGTTTTAACCGCGTAATCGTATTTGGATTCATTTTGGAACATATTCGCCAGGCGAATTACTGCGGCATAATCGGAGGCCATTTTGTCAATAGCTTTCTGGTATTGCGTTTCTGCTTCAGCATTTTTGCCCTGCTCCTCAAAAATCTGACCATACACCACAAACAAAATGTTGTTTTCAGGCTGATCCTTAATCTGTTTTTTAACCGCCTTTTCTGCCTCGTCCCACTTTTCCAACTTGGTTAAACATTCAATATAGCGCGTGAAATAATAATCACTACGACGCTCCTTTTCTACCAACTGGGCATATAATGCAGCAGCTTTTTCAAATTCACCGTCAGAAAAATATTGATTGGCCAAATTCGGATCCGCTGTTTGGGCCGACAAAACTCCGCCAAACAGGGTAAAAACCAATAAAATAGCTAGCGACTTCAAAACTGCGTGTGGCATGGGTTGGGATTTTAGACGGTGGACGATGGACGATGGTAGTTAGGTTGTATGGTTTGGGGAGGGCAAAAATAACGTTTGTTTGGAGGTTCGTAGTCTGTTGATGTTTACCACTAAGGCACTAAGGGCACTAAGAGTGAAAACCTTCGTGCCCTTAGTGCCTTAGTGGTAAAAAAACAAAACACCAAAACCACGCTCAGGTTGCACCATGCTACCCCTATCGTTTTAATCTTGCCGAAACCCAGGCTGGTACTACAATAGCTCCGGCAATGAGGTAACCGTAATAAGCCATTCCTCTCCAGAGTATGGCTACAATCATGCCTATTCCGGTGGGAGCATAATCTGAGATAAAACCGGCCAGGGCTATTTCAGCCAATCCGGCCGCCCCTGGTGTAGGGCTGAAGGCCATGATGACGAACATGGCCACCAAACGGGCATATATAAAGGCCTGCGTACCTCCGTCGATTGGCGTGGTTGGTACAATGGCAATGATCAGGCAGTTGATCATCAGAAACTTGCTGGTCCAGGCGCCCAATGCGCCAGTCATAACCTTGGCGTGATATTTCCAGTTTTGTTGTTTCAATTCCCGGGCCGCCAGTTCAAATTCTTCTCCCCACCAGCGCAGTTTTTCCGACCATTTTTTCAACCAGGAAACCCCGGCCAACCGTAGCATGGCTTTTCGGGCGTATTGAGGACGGATAAACACAAAAAACATGAGCACCGTCCAGTACAACACCATCATGCAATAAGTGAAAAACAGCACGCTGGATGCCAGATTTTGATCCGTATAGGCTGTCATGCCCGGATAAAGCATGGGCGGGCCATAGATACTCAGTAGCAAGGGTAACAGGATCACGAAGAATCCCGTATCGCAAATCATGGTGTAAAAAATAGCGGCAGCTGTCTTGCCTGCGGGCACTTTTTCCTGCGTGAGTACAAAAAGCATCACAAAGGGCCCACCTTTACTGGTAGGGGTAAGTGCGCTGCTGAATTCCCAGATGACAATGAGTTCCAGGCATTTTTTCCAGGAAAATTGATTTCCGGTGAGCGTTTTCAGGCGAAATGCGTAAAAAAAATGACGGGCTATCAACAGTACCAACGCTAGGCCTATCCAGGCAAAAGCGTGTGCGCTCCAGGAGATGGCGCGGAATTTTTCAGCATCAAATTGCCGGTAGAACAAATACCCCACCGCAGCCAGCCCCAATGCCACAGGCAGAATCATGCGCGAAAGTCGCATGGAACGCACAAATTCCTGGCGTTCATTGTCTTCTATGGGTGGGGCATTATTCATGGTTTATGGGGAAAAAGGTGGTTAAAACTTAACCAATTCGGCAAATTCCTCCACACGGTTTTCGATCATAGCCGGAGAGAGACCTTTAAGTCGTTCAATGCCGAATTTCTCCACGCAGAAAGAAGCCATGGCAGAACCAAAAATCACGGCGCGTTTCATGTTTTCGAAAGAAATATCTCCTGTTTTGGCAAGGTAACCCATGAAACCACCCGCAAAGGTGTCGCCGGCGCCGGTGGGGTCTATCACTTCCGCCAACGGTAGGGCTGGGGCAAAGAAAATCTGTCCGCGGTGGAACAGCAACGCGCCATGTTCGCCCTTTTTGATGATCAGGTATTTCGGGCCCATATGGTGTATGGCGCGGGCGGCATGCACCAGCGAGTGCTCGCCGGAGAGCTGTCGGGCTTCTTCGTCGTTGATGGTCAGCACATCCACTTTTTCCAGCACTTTGCGCAGGTCGTCCATGGCAATATCCATCCAGAAATTCATGGTATCCAGCGCCACCAGTTTCGGACGGTGCGTGAGTTGTTCCAGCACCTGCATCTGAACCATGGGGGTGAGGTTGCCGAGCATCAGGAAGTCGCTCTGACGGTAAGATTCCGGAAGAATCGGATCAAAGGTGGCCAGTACATTAAGCTGCGTATCCAGGGTATCGCGTGTATTGAGACTTTTGTGGTAGCGCCCAGCCCAGAAAAAGGATTTTTCTCCTTCCTTGATTTGCAAACCTTCCAGATCCACACCGCGGTGGCGCAGATATTCCAGGGTTTCGTGTGGAAAATCGTCGCCAACTACAGAAACCACCCGAACCGGTTTTACAAAATAGGAAGCCGCCAGAGAAATGTACGTGCAGGCTCCGCCCACCACCTTCTCCGCGCGTCCGGAAGGGGTTTCAATATCATCAAAAGCAACAGTACCGACAGTAAGTAAGCTCATTTTTTGAGTGTTTGAGTTTGGGAGTGTTTGAGTTTTCGAGTTGGCGTTCGGTTGGGCTACTCACGTGTCGCGTCGAGGGTTTCCCGCAGATTTCCGCAGAAGACATTCGACTGGGCTGCTCACGTGTTGCGTCGAGGGTTTCCCGCAGATTCTCGCAGATTTGGAGCGCAGATTTCCGCAGAAGACATTCGACTGGGCTGCTTACGTGACCTTGCTGCCGCAGGCAGCATCAAAAAAATCCGCGTCATCCGCGTCATCCGCGTTCCACCAACCCCGCGTTCCCCAGCGTTCCAAAAGAAAAAAGCCACCCCGAAGATTCGGAGTGGCTTATGCGTCCCATCAAGGACTTGAACCTTGGACCTACGGATTAACAGTCCGCCGCTCTAACCAACTGAGCTAATGAGACGTTTGCTTCTTTTTCAAAAGCGGGTGCAAAGGTAAAATCTGAATTGGTAAATTCGCAACCTTTGTGGGGGAAAAAATTTTCATTTTTTTTTCAAGACCCGAATTTACGCTGATTTTCAATGTTTTCCACGCATATGCTGCATCCATTTTTAGCTCTTTCTCCAGAAGTAAAAGCCGCGCTTCATCAACATCAACCCCTTGTGGCCCTCGAAAGCACCATCATTGCCCATGGTATGCCTTATCCCCAAAATGTGGAAACTGCCCTTCTGGTAGAAAAAACGGTGCGCGATTCCGGCGCCATTCCGGCCACTTGCGCCATCCTTGGCGGAAAACTTAAAGCCGGACTCACCCCTGAGGAAATTGAATACCTGGGTAAAAACGGCAGCAAAATCCCCAAGTCCAGTCGGCGAGACCTCCCATACCTGGTCAGTAAACAACTGGATGGCGCAACCACCGTAGCCTCCACCATGATTATTGCTCATCTGGCGGATATCCGCATCTTCGCTACAGGAGGCATCGGAGGGGTACACCGGGGCGCCACCACAACCATGGACATTTCTGCCGACCTGCAGGAATTGGCCCGCACACCAGTGGCAGTTGTGAGTGCCGGCGCCAAAAGCATTCTCGATCTCGGACTCACGCTTGAATACCTCGAAACCATGGGAGTGCCGGTTATTGGATACCAAACACCAGATTTTCCAGCGTTTTATACCCGAAAAAGCGGACATAAAGTGGATTTTCAACTGGATACTCCCAAAGAAATTGCCCAGTTACTCCATACCAAATGGCAACTCGATCCACGCGGCGGAGCACTCATTGCCAACCCGGTGCCCGAAAAAGACCAACTGGACGCCGATCTGATGGAAAAAACCATAGCTCAGGCCGTAGCAGAAGCCGACAAACAAGGCATAAGCGGCAAAGCCCTCACGCCTTTCCTCCTGGCTAAAATGGAACAACTCACCGCCGGCAGAAGCCTTCAAACCAATATCGCGCTGGTGCTGAACAATGCACGGTTGGCAGCGGAAATCGCAGAAAGATGGACGATGAACGATGAACGATGAACGATGAACGATGAACGATTGCAATCCGGGCCAAAGTGAGAGTCTCACTTTGAGTGAGACTCTCACTTTGGCCCGGATTGCAATCGTTCCTAAAACACCGCCCGCACCTGCGCGCGCGCTACGTGTATCACGCGGTTGACACCGGTTTTGCGACCTTCGTATTGCAGACTGAGCTGCATGGATTTCGATAACTGTCGGTCCAGACTGAGGCTCCAGAGATAATTTTTACCGTTTTGCAGACCTTCCAGCATCACAAAGGCCACGGCTGAATTGGCGGCGCCATTGTACCGCACATCTGCGTAGGTTCCTTTCAGTCGCAGGGAAGTAGCCGCTTTAAAACCCTGTGCATTAGACCTGGCTACCGGATTCCAGACGGTTTCCAGGGTCCAGTTGGTTTGGGTGGCGCGCTCGGCAGAGGGCAATTGGTTTTTACTGTCGAGCCACTTGGCCTGCCCGATAAAACGCAATCCCTTTATGGGTAACCAGGTGAGTTTGGGACCCAGTTCCCAGGCGTTTATATCGTAGTTTCGGGTAACAAATGCCTGATTTTCATTGCTTTTAAACGATCGTTCCAGATCAGCTTCCAAACTCCAGCGCAAACTGAAACTCGTGCGCAAACGCAGGGCGTAATCTTCCACCTTTCGCTGCTCAAAACCCGTGGTAAGGGCCAATTGACTCTGATTTTGTCCGGCCGACAAAGAGGCATCCCAGCTGGGCTGACCACGATTAACGAACAAAATATTCCGCCAGTTGGCATTCAGGGTAACCAATACCGTATCCGGCAAACGAGCCTGAAACGGATCCCAAACCCGCACTCCCCCAGCGCTGGCAAACGTGCGCCTGCTCACCTGATACGTACTCTGGGTAGCAAGCCTGCTCACCATACGTTTCCAACCTTTTGGGGCTTTGGGCCAAAGTTGTCGTGGCTCAAAACGCAGGGTTTGATTAAAGGCAATGTTGTTGGTGCGCACATAATCCGGTGTTGTCACGGCCACCCGTACATAATTGGCCTGATCCTGAAACACCGCCAGCTCCATTTCATCTACCTGTAAAATACTGTCGCGATTGCGGTCAATCCAGGAATATTGTCCTTCGCCCGGATTAACGGCCAAGTACGTAAATTCTATTCTCGGACTCTGCCCTGAGCCCAATTCATATCCGGTAGTGAGGCCAAGCGCATTTTTCCAGGTACTCAGGTTGTAATCTAAACGTCCCAAATAGGTATTCTGAGGGGTTTCGCTGGTAAGTTCGGGCGCCAGGATGCGCAGTTTCCGATAGGTGAGCACCCAACTGAGTTGCTGCGTGCTGCGCGTGGCAGCCAGGTTCCACAGGCCTTTCAGGTTGACGTCCCGGGCAAGGGTGTTTTGCCTGAAATAGGGGCCTTCAGGGGCAAAATCGTTGCGTTGGGAAGCATAGGCGCTCCACTGCCAGGCGCCCTGATTTTCAGGCGTTTGTACATAAAATCGAAGTAAATCGTACCAAAAACTCATACCATTGAGGGTGTCAATACCTACCCCGTTGCGGGCATTTTTTTCCCTTTCACCGTATAAACCCAGCTTCAGCCAGGGTTTGGAGGCCAGGGTATCGATTTTAACAAACAGGGTTTTCGACAACTCCATTTTGGGGCGGGAGAACCGGGTATTTTCTGCCAGCCCGTTGGTTTGAAGCAGGTTCATTTCTCCGGTCAAAGCCCAGCCTTTGTGCTGCAACTGCCAGGCGCCCAGTTGTCTGGTTCCATTGTACACACCTTCCCGCCTAAAGAGTCCGAACTCATACCGGGCCTGTCCCAGGCTTGTTTTCTCCAGAGAAAGCCCCGCCCGACCCCATTGTTCTGCCACTGTGTCGGTGCTGGCGCCAATGTTCCAGTCGCGCACAAATTCTGCCGGCCGGTAAGGGTTCAGAGACCGGAATGTTTGGGCCGTGTATTCGTAATGCAATGTAGAAGCCGCTTTCCAGCCCTTTCCGAGCGGCAGGTTTTGTTGCCAGCCCAATTTGCCTGCCAATCCCTGATTATCCGCATTGCCCAGCGGCGAAAAACGGTTCAGGTCGCGGTTGCTGAGGGCCATTTCCACCTGAATGCCCGTTTTTTTATTAGGGGTAATTTGGGCGCCCAGCGTGTACAATTGTTTGGTTTCCGGGGCAATAAGTTTAACCACAGGTTCAAAATTGCCCGTCGGTGCGCAGGTAACCGGATCTGGCGCCGACCAGCGGAACACCCGTCCGTTGGCAGCTGAGAGCGCTACCACATAATTACCTTCACCGGCAGGCACTTCCGTAAAACGCGCTGCATATAAAGCAGTATTCGGGTCGGTGCTGTACACCAGGACCTGCCGCAACTGACCACATACCACCGAATCTATAGAACGGTACAGTACCCTTGTAGGATCAAAATTTTCCAGCGTATCCACCCCCGGCGCAAAAGCATTCCGCAGATTGTCGCCGGCCAGAGCCAGTCTGTTGCGTTCGAGGGAGGAAAGCTCCTGAGCGCCGCCATTGTTTCGGCTGTCCTGTTCGGAATACAGGCTGAACCCCAGGCGGGTTTTGGGCAGGGTCCAGGCAGCATCTGCGGCAACGGTGGAACGCAAATAGGTTTGTACTGCGTATTCAAACTCCACAATGATGCGGATATCTTTGGTAATCAGGCGCCGGGGCGTAAAACTCAATTCGCCCAGGTTGTAGTCAATGACGTAGTCTTCTTCTTGTCCACGACGCAACAACTGACCGTCAATATACACTTTTTCCGTGCCGGCCAAAACAATGATAAACCGTTCTCCTTCACTGCCTTGCAAGCGGTATGGCCCCTGGTTTCCTTCCTGTCCCTGGATCAGTTGTCGGGCAAATTTGCCGCGTGAAACGGCTGCTGCTGCCCGGATTTTACCTGTGCCTGGCAATCCCTGGATTTTCCACTGATCCACCGATACCATGGCGCCCTGCAGGCGTTTGAAATAATAAGGGAAGTAGGTGTTTTCCGGGCGTACCAGATCAAAGTCGCCGGCCGTGAGGGTAGCTGTTTTGCGTTTTAGTTGAATAAAAATGCGGTCGAACTCCTGCAATTGCCGGGTAGTGCCATCGGGTTGCAGGGGGATAGTATTGTCTGAAAGCGCGGCTACGAGCTCCAGGTCGTTGCCCAGTTTGCCATTGATTTGCAAGTTAAGGTTGGAGTTAAACACCAGATTTTGGCTGTTGCCGAAAGACAAGCCGCGCGTGTATGCGCCCGAGGAAGTCAATCCGCCCTGATCCCAGAGCGGTTTGACGGGTTTATAGGGTTCATAATCGAATTCGATGGCATTGTCATTGATGCGCCGCCGAATCGCCAGGGTATCTAGTCGCAACACCGGGGCGGCCAGGTTATAAGGCAACACCCGGTAGCGGATCAGGATTTTTTGGCAATCGGGGAACAGGGCATGCAGGGATGCGGTGTCTGTTCGCAGGCGATTGTTTTCCAGCGTAAATAGTGAAAGAGGCAGTGATTGGCCGGAGAACACATCGGAAGCGGAAAGCAACGGAGGTGCAATACTCAGGGAGTCCAGTATTTGTAAGGGGATTGGGGGAAGCACTTTTTCGCGCAGGTTGGAGTATTGTGCCTGCGCCGGGGCGACAAACAAACACAATGCTGCCAGCAAAGCCAGCGGCCAACGGTGCAGGGAAAACTTGACGAAATAACTCAAAACAAGCACAAAGAAACGCTCTGCTTCGGACGTTTTTGCGGGTATTAGCGTTGCCTGTGTTTGCAACCAATATCTTTGTGTGGTGTTACTTTGTTTTTTACCACGGAGACACGCAGGCGCCAAGAGATATCAACTATCCGCACCACGCGGCAAAAAACTCAGCGCCTCCGCGACTCTGCGGCAATAAAAAACTCAGCGCCTCCGCGACTCTGCGGTAAAAATAACAACATGCAAATTTCTGTAACCCGACGCGCCCACTTCAACGCTGCACACCGACTCCACAATCCAGGCTGGTCTGACGAAAAAAACCGTCAGGTATTTGGTCTGTGCAACAATCCGCATTACCATGGCCACAACTACGAACTGGAGGTTCGGGTAACGGGCGACATAGACCCCGAAACCGGCATGGTGGTAGACCTCGTGTGGCTGGCCCAGCTCATCCGCGAGGAGGTGGAGGACCGTTTTGACCACAAAAACCTGAACTTCGAACTGCCCGAGTTTCAAAACCTGATTCCTTCAGCCGAAAACATTGCCGTGGTAATCTGGCATATCCTGCGCGGGCACTTGCCTGAGCGTTTTGGGTTGCACGTGCGACTTTATGAGACACCACGAAATTTTGTGGATGTGGGGTAAAGTACCCCGGAATGGTATTCCGGGAAGGTTGATTTAGCTAAATATAGAAATATGGCTAACCGATGGGGGATTCCCAATTCAGTAGAACTAATAGTAACCGCTAGAGACGCCAATTGTGTCTATTGCGGAATTGAATTGAACCGATTATCTACGAATAGAAAAACAAAACCAACCTGGGAACACATCATCAATGACATAAAAATAAACGGAATTGAGAATATTGCATTATGCTGTGGCTCCTGCAATTCGAGCAAGGGTAATAAAACGCTGAATGAGTGGCTGAAAAGTAAATATTGCAAGGAAAAGGGAATAAACGAGAATACCGTTGCCCCTGTGGTACAAAAACACTTACTTGCGTCGTCAAAATGAACCACACACTTTCCATCATCCCTGCGGCACTACTTCCTGCCTATTTGGAGCTTGCACCCAAAGGCTTGCAAGCAGCATTTGATGGATTGAAGGATGCAGAAATTTCATCGGATTCTTTCAGCTTTTACACTTCAGTTTCTTCCGTTTTCAGCAGTAAAATCGAAGGAGAAGACATCGATTTAGATAGTTATATCAAACATAAAAGGTTTGGCATTTCCTTTTCTCCTGATTATACCAAAAAGATAGACGATCTATACAGTGCATACACCTTTGCTCAGTCGCATGCGTTGACGGAAGAAAATATAGCAGAGGCACATAAAATATTAAGCAAGCACCTCCTTGCAAAAAATCAACAAGGAAAGTTCAGAACACAAAACATGTATGTGGCTACGCCCGAAGGACGTATTGAATATGTAGCGGCATCCCCTGTTGAGGTCGCTACCGAAATGCAAAAATTAATGGCGGATATGTCCGTATTACTCGCCAAGGATTTGACTATTGAAGAAGTATTGTTCTATGCTTCCATGATTCACCTGGTTTTTGTAAAAATTCACCCTTGGAATGATGGAAATGGGAGAAGTGCCAGGCTTATTGAAAAATGGTTTATAGCCAAAAAATTAGGCCCAAAGGCCTGGTTTATCCAAAGTGAAAAAATGCACTACCAGCAGCATCAAACCTATTATCAAAACATCCGACGGTTAGGCCTTGAGTACCCTGTTTTGGATTACAACCAAGCTCTGGCTTTCTTATTGATGTTACCGATGGCTTTAGGATAGGTCACTTCGCCACCAACCAGTACCTCCCAGCCCCCCAAATCCTGCACACAATAGCGCTGATATTCGCTTTCCGAGACCACATTTAGTAATACCATGAAACTATCCGGGAACTCCGGTATCCAGGCCAGCACATACAGCTTGTTGGCCTGCACTAAAGCCTCGGTTTGGCCCTGCGCCATGCCGGCAGTAAAATCAGGAACAAGCTGAAAAAGCAACATTTGAGGTATCGTATCATGGTTAGGCGCATTTTTGGAACTTTACCGGATGTATGAGGGTTTAGTGACGGGGTGACTGCAGTCACCCCGTCACTAAACCCGATTCCCAAAGTTACAACTCCAACAATGACACCCGGCGACAAAAAACTACTCCACACCAGTAAATTCCTGAGTCTGGTACTCCGCCATCAACCAGAACTGATTGGTATTGAACTGGATATTAATGGCTGGACAGATGTGGACATCCTGATCGAAAAAGCCACTCAACACGGTGTGATATTCGATAAAGCCTTGCTGGAACTGGTGGTAGACACCAACCCTAAAAAGCGCTTTGCCCTGAATGATTCCCGTACGCAAATACGAGCCAATCAGGGGCATTCTGTGCCTATTGACCTGGGTCTTGACAGCCAAACGCCGCCGGATATCCTCTATCACGGTACCGCTGAGCAATCAGCATCTGCTATTCTTGAATCAGGGCTGGATAAAAGAAGTCGCCAGCACGTTCATTTAAGTGCTGATTTGGACACCGCCCGCAAAGTGGGGCAACGACACGGGAAGCCGTTTATTTTTATCGTTTTGGCCGGCCAGATGGCACGGGAAGGTCATACTTTTTACCTGTCTGACAACGGTGTCTGGCTCACGGATCATGTGCCGGCCAGGTATCTGACTGTACAGGATTGAAAACCATGAGCAAGCCAAATGTGCGCTTCATTTACACGGTGGAAAAGACCGGATACTACCTGTCAGTCATATAGAAAACCCTGGTAAAGTAGTGCTTGATGGCGGACATCTGATGGTTTATACTATACTAATGAGCATTTTGTTTTCAGACCTTTAAGGTTTTGGGAACCTACGGTGTGTACACAAGTTACGTAAGGATGTTGAGGTAATCAGAAAACACATCTACCATCTTGTAACCCGCCGTTTCAACGGCGGGCAAATCCAGCCCACCCATCACATCTAGCATCTTTACAAAACATCAGCATCAGCCCAAGATCCGAACAAAGCCATACTTAACCATGAATACCTGACATTCTTCTTCAAAGGTCTTACTTCGATGATGCTCCTCCTGATTTTTTAGATAATTTCGAACAACTTCCACTTGCGACTGACCAATAGAAGCAGCGTAGTAGTCATCTGCCCAAGCAAAATCTGTCCCAAACAATTGCTTCTGATTTGCAAAACTCGAACTTTCTCCTTTGAGCAATTTCATGATTTGAGCTATGTTCTGGTCACAGGCCATCGAAATTAAGGCGTGAACGTGATCGGATTCTCCATTAATAAAATCCAAATATATCTTCTTTTCTTTAGCATAGGATTTAATGTGCTTGAAAATCTCTGTGCGCTTGTTTTTATTTGCCATGAGTGGCTCACGTCGTTTGGTTGCCCAAACTGCGTGTACCCAGATGCGTACTTGTGCCATGATAAGGTTTGGTTGTTTGGTGAAAAATAGTTAGCAAGGGGCGTGATTTCTACAAAATTAAGGTGTTGTTAGAAAAGATGCAAGACCGAGTTCATAAAATAATATCCTAATTAATAGGGCTCCCTGAGATTTTTGATGCTGATGTTTTGTAAAGATGCTATATGTGATGGGTGGGGTATTCCTGGCCACTCGTTGAAACGAGTGGTTACAAGATGCTAGATGCGTTTCCCGATAGCCTTAACATCCCCACATTTAACTTGTGTACATACCGTATGTTTTGGGGAATCTTATAGGTCTGAAACAAAATGTCCAGTAGCATATACCAGAACAAGCTTACTCCGGCATACACAAAACGCCAATTCCCAACACATAATCCTCCACCGCTTTTACTTCAGGCGCCAGCTGAGCGCCCTGAAATCCCTGAATGTCCGCATTGGTAATGGATTGTCGGTATTGCGCTAAAAAAGCTTTGCTCAATGGCGTGAAACTCCAGTGCCACTTTTCCTCTCTGTAGCCACTGGGGCGGCCGGGTGTATATGGCTGACAAAAACCATATTCATGGGCGTGAGCGCTCAACCACTGGTACACTTTTTCATGAGTGCCCCCAGATTCAAATGAAGGATTGTTCAAATCATTGAGGTCAATATCAGTACCCCAGTGATGGCGAGATGAACCCGGCATGGAGGAGTATTCCAGGATTTTTCTGGCCCTATCCAAAGGCGCCGGCGCATCTTTGGCAAAGCGGGTCCACTTGCCTTCCCATATATTTTTTTGCTGCTCAAACGTGCGTGTGGAAGAAATAATACGCAGCATAATTCCATCTTTTTGCGCATTTTCCCACATTTTTTGAAAGGCTTCAAACGCCTCTTTGCGCAGCATCATACCGGGCTTGTCGGTATAGGGTTTGCCAACTACCACAAAATCCGGATGTGTAGCAGGGTCAAACTTTCCCAGTAAATAATCTTTGCTTACCACAAGCGCCGGCGGAAGGGTGTCTGCCGAAACCTGCGCAGCGACAGTTGGGGCAGTTGTATCCTGATTGCCACAGGCCGGAATGAGTCCGAGCAATGCCACCCAGTATATCCAGTTACTGATTTTCAGCATCTTCAATTTTTCTTTTCAGCGCCTCCTTGCTAAAAGTGCCGGCATCGTGCCAGAGTTTTTGCCCGTTTTTGTACAACATAAAAGTTGGCACACCCATCACCTTCATGTCGACAGCCAGATCGGTATTTTTGTCCACATCTATCTTGATGATCCGAACCCGATCGCCCAGGTCAGCTTTGAGTTCGTCCAGCACAGGCGCCATAGCGCGACAAGGACCGCACCAGGTGGCCCAAAAATCAATAAGTACCGGTATTTCGGATTGAATCAGGGATTGAAACGAGGATTTCATGGGGCAAAGGTACGAAGAGGAGGGTAAGGCGCCTCCCGCCCAAACAATAAAACACCAAAACACATTGAAGTTTACCGATCACCCAAGATCAACCGCTCCAACAGGTTTCTCCGAATATTCGTGGTATCTTCCGGAATCATCCGGGGTAAGTAATGCCGGACATTTCGCGCCTGATGCACCTTTCCACTTGCATCAATCAGGGTGTAACAATGCAGCGAGGGTCGGCACCGGGGTCCGGCTGTTTGATCCATTACCGTTACAGGCATGGTGGCCTGGTTCAACCAGTCCTCCATGCGTTTTTCATTTTCGATGGTCTTGGAAGTGACACAGGAATAAGCCATCAAAATCAGTGACAGGGCAAAGATTATTTTTGACATATGACCAGGGTTTGATTGTATTACTATCAAACATGTCACCCCTGAAAATGTTGACGCCTAAAAAGTCCCTTTATTACAGTTTCTGTTAGTACAGCCAGAAAGGTTATTATTACACCGCCCCCTACAACGATATAAACACCAACATTCAGGCTGGATAAAAACTCAGCCAGAGCCAATACCACCACCGCCGTAAGGGATGCAAACAAGGCTATTCCTGCCGCCCACGACATCCGCTGTGGCTGCCACACATTCCACCAGGCCATTATCAAAGCTGCCACACCCGCTGCCAGTGCAAGCGGCAAAGAAAACGGCGCCACCACGGCCCCCATCAACCCCAGCCCTACAACCGCCACAGGTTTCCAAAAGCCCGGGAATAACTGGTGCGTGCGCGCAGGCACAACAGGCGACCCCAACTCCGGAATAAGAAAAAAGCGCAGGCTCTTCCATTCATATAGTAAGGCTAACAGATTCAGCAACAGGAAAAAAGCATTGACGAAAGGTGTTCCCGTCCATTGCTGCGAGGTGGTTACCGCTAATATGCTGGCATTCATTGGAACCAGCATCACCAGCCCAAGCAAGGACCAGCGTTGACTAAGCACCAGCGCGCCTACCAAAACCTGAGATGCCGCTACAAAATACCCGAACAAACCCAGCTGATATGCCTCCAACTGCCGGATCAGCAACGGCGGACCAATCAATTGCCCAAAATGCCCGTCGCTCAACTTGCACAGGCCGGAAGAGAAAAAAACATAACCCAGCAACAGCCGGATCAGCAACACATAAAAATCTACAAGGCGCATAGGGTGTCGTGTTTATGATTGCGAATTAAGGTCCTTAAATGGTTGAACAGCATCAAATACAGACCATCGGGCTATTTTTTCGGAGTAATCTGCTGCATGAATCGACTTTTGGCTGCCCTGTGCACCCAGGCGAGAGGAGGGTATAGTGAGAGTCTCACTCGGAGTGAGACTCTCACTATACCCTCCTCTCGCCTGGGTGCACAGGGCAGCCAACAACAATCCACCGTCTATGAAACAACTACTCTCATTCCTCTTCCTGCTGCTTGCAGCCTCTTCTTTTGCCCAGAAAAAAGCATCCGATGTTGCGGATGATGAAAAAGCCATCAAAAAAACCATCAACAATTTCTTTGCTGGGATGGAAAAGGGCGATACCACTTTATTGAAAAGCACCTGCATGCCAGACATGGTATTGCAAACCTACATGGCCGACAAGGAAGGCGCCATGCAGGTGTACACCCAGGATTTTGTCGAATTTGTGATGATGGTGGGCAATCCCGGTCCGGATCAGTACGATGAACGCATCAAGTTCGAAGCCATTCACGCCGAGCAGTCGCTGGCCAGTGTCTGGACGCCTTACTCCTTCTATATCAACGGAAAACGCTCCCATTGTGGCACTAATTCCTTCCAAATGGTGAAAACCAAAGGCGGTTGGAAAATTCAGTACATCATTGATACCCGTCGAAAACAGGGCTGCAACTAGGCTTTCAATGTCGTTAGGATGGCAAAAAAGCCGGTAAGCGGGAAATTTGTGCAGGAATTTTATGGTGCGGATACAAAAGACCCTACTTTTGGCGTTCGGTATCACCTAAAAACGAAGTAACCGGTTTACACAATCTAACAGCACCGAACGTCTATGACAATCCATGCATTCCTGTCTTCCTTCTTTTTCCTCCAACTTGCTGCAAAAGAAGGCTCATCCACAACCACCACTACCGAGTCTAAAAGCCTGATCGACATCATCCTCACGAGCAGTACCTCCGGTCTGATCGTGATGACCATCCTGTTCCTGCTTTCAATCGTTGCGGTGTACATCATCATTGAACGGTATTTCACCCTCACCCGCGCAGGTCAGGTTGACCATAACTTCATGAATTCCATTCGCGCCAGTGTGGAAAGCGGCAACCTGCAGGCTGCCAAAGCTCTCTGCCAAAGCGTAGATGCACCCATGGCCCGTATGGTTGAAAAAGGCCTGGATCGTATCGGCAAACCGCTGGACGATATCAACAAATCCATCGAAAACGTGGGCAACCTCGAGCTGCTCAAACTCGAAAAAAACCTCTCCACCCTGGCCTCCATCTCAGGTATCGCACCGATGATCGGTCTGTTGGGTACAGTAATCGGTCTGATCATTTCCTTCCAGGATATGTCTTCCGCTACCAACATCACCCCACAGGTGTTGTCAAACGGTATTTACCACGCGCTCACGGCAACGGCGGCCGGTCTGCTCGTGTCAATCATTGCTATGGCTGGATTTAACCTGTTGGTAACCAACCTCGACAAGGTTATTTTCAAAATGGAGAATACGGCGGTTCAGTTCATGGACCTTCTGCAGGAACCATCTCGTTGATCGGATAAACCGGGCAATACCCCTATTTATCTTTCCTTTATTTTTCACCATACCATTCAAGAAATATGGGACTCAAACGCCGTCAACGAGTAGAGCCTGAATTCAGCCTTGCAGCTATGATCGACGTGATCTTCCTGCTGCTGATGTTCTTCATGCTCACGTCAAAATTCGTCACGCCGAACGCACTCAATCTCTCGCTGCCTTCAAGCAGCAGCACTACCATGGCCTCACCGGCTCTCTCGGTATCTATAACTGCAGCAGGTAAATTTTACCTCGATGCCACCCCAATCTCGGAAACATCTCTGGAAAGTGGTCTGAAATCCAAGATCAAATCCATGGGTAAAGACGTTAAAACCACCACCATCACCGTGGTTGCTGAAAAAGGCACCCCCATCGAAAGTGTGGTAACGGTACTGGATGTGGCCAATCGTCTGCAACTGAAAACCATTCTGGCCACCGACCCCAAAGCGATGCCCGGGAAATAATTGGCCGAACGTGTGTAATCAGCACATATTTGGCATCCATTCCCAAAACGATAATTTGACATGAAAGCCGTAGCAAAACAAGAAGAGCACCGCACCAAAGCCGCCATTGGCAGTTTAATATTCCACGCGGCCCTTTTGCTGGTGCTGATTTTTTATACGTTCAGCGCTTCCGAGCCCATCACCGAAACACCAGCCATTGTACTGGATTTTGGTGGCGGTGGCGGTGATAATGCCGCTGCCGGCGAACCGGATAAAGGTATGAACGACGACTACACGCCTCCCGGCGAGCAGGAGTCTTCACAGCCCAGCAATCCTGCCACCTCAGAACCTGAACCTGCCCCTACACCCACCAAATCACAGGCTACCCCTCCTCCTACCACGCCTACTACCAATGATCCGGAAGTAGCAGCCATCCGGCAACAAAAGGAAAAGGAACGCCTGCAAAGGGAAGAAACAGAACGTCAGGAGCGCGCGCGCCAGGACGAAATCAACCGCCAGCGTGCAGCCGAAGAAGCTGCCCGTAAAGCCGAACAAGAGCGTCGCGACAAGGTTAAAAACAACGCCGGCAGCGCCTTTGGCAAACCCGGAAGCAGCGGTCAGGGTGCAGGCGGTGGCGGCAAACCCGGCAACGGCGGTATCAACGGCGGCACCGGCGACAACCCCTTCGGTAAAAGCAATGGCACCGGCGGTGGTACAGGCGGCGGCGACGGTACCGGAACCGGCGCATCTATTGGTGGTGGACTGGGAGGCCGCTCCGTTGAGCGACGTGGCACCATTAACGATTCCTCACAGAAAAGTGGTAAAGTAGTGATTGAAGTTTGTGTGAATGCCAGTGGTAACGTAGTCAGCGCTGATTACACACAAAGAGGTTCTACCACTTCCGATTCAGAGCTGAAGAATGCAGCTATCAGGGCTGCAAAGGGGTATAAATTTGCCCCTTCCTCCGCCGATCAACAGTGTGGAACGATCACCTTCAACTTCAAGTTGAAATAAGGAATTGAGTGGCTGAGTGTTTGAGTTTTTGAGTTGGGGTGCGGTTGGGGTTTTTCACCACTAAGGCACTAAGGGCACCAAGGAGAATCTAGCTTAGTGCCCTTGGTGCCTTAGTGGTGAAAAACCCCAACCGCACCCCAACTCAAAAACTCAAACACTCAAACACTAATCACCATGGATATTTATACCCGCAAATCGTACTGGAAATGGTATCTGGCTGCAGGTGGCACCTTGATCGTGATCCTGTCGCTGGCCTATACACGATTTTTGGGTGAACAACTGGCCGAAAGGGAAAAACAACAGGTAGAACAATACCTGGAAGCCCAGCGAACCCTGGCCAGTTCCGGTGGCGACCCCTACCAGGCATTTTACTGCGATATTAGCTTCCAGCTCAAAGTAGTACAGAGTAATACCACCGTGCCTATCCTTTTGGTCAACGAAAGGGGCGGTATTGACGGTTACACCAATGTAGGAGAAGACGATAACGACAGTATTTCCACCGAAGCCCTTCAGCGGGTATATCAGCGCCTGTTATCAGAAAATGCCGACACCATTCACGTACTGGTTGGCGACGACCTGCAGATTGTGATGTATGGCAAATCCCAGTTGCTGAAATACCTGGAGTGGTATCCGTACGTACAACTGTTCCTGATTGCCGTGTTCATCGGATTTGGGTATGCCGGCTTCAGCGCCTCGCGCAGGGTGGAACAAAACAAAGTTTGGCTGGGCATGGCCAAAGAAACCGCCCACCAGCTGGGCACACCAATCACAGCCATTTTGGGGTGGATTGAAACCCTCAAGGCCGTAAACGAAGACCGGCCCGACAATCAGGAGATGCTGCTGGAACTGCGCAATGATGTTACCCGTCTGGAGCTGGTAGCTGATCGTTTTTCCAAAATTGGCGCCACGCCGGAATTGACGCCGGTGAACCTGTACGACCAGCTCGAAGCCTGCCGGGCATATATGCAGCGACGGGCGCCCAGAAAAACCGTGTTTCAGTTTCCCGACCCGGAAAAAGAAACACCGCTTAAGGTTTACCTCAACCCGCCTTTGTTCGACTGGGTAATTGAAAACCTCCTGAGAAATGCCATAGATGCCATGGAAAAAGGCGAAGGCTCCATCACCGTGACCGTGTATCAGGAAAAAAACTGGGCCTGCATTGATGTAGCCGACACCGGGAAAGGTATCCCTTCCGGCAAACACAACACGGTATTCAAACCAGGTTACAGCACCAAAACCCGCGGCTGGGGCCTGGGGTTGTCGCTGGCACGCCGCATCATGGTAGAATACCACGAGGGCAAGATATTTGTCAAACGTTCAGAACCGGGTCAGGGAACCACCTTTACCATCAAGCTGCCGCTCAACCGCAAAATGCGCTGATGTATCCCGGAATGTACCCCGGAATGGTATTCCGGGAAACCTAAAAGCGCTATGCCGGAATACCATTCCGGCGTACGTGGGGATACCGGAGGCTACTTTTGCCCGCTCAAACCTAAAACGCTGCTAATCCATGCGTCGAATCCTGCTCATTTTTATCCGAAATCCTATACCTGGCACGGTTAAAACCCGACTGGCCAGTACCGTTGGCAACGAAGAAGCGCTTCGGATTTACCATTTTTTGCTCGAAAAAACCCGGCAGGCTGCGCTGGATTGCCAGGCTGAACGCTGGTTATACTACAGTCACTTTGCTGACGAAGCTGATAGCTGGCCCAATGAGGCTTTCCACAAAAAAGTACAATCGCCCGGCGATTTAGGCGCTCGTATGGCTTCCGCTTTTGAACAGGCGTTTGAGGCCGGCGCCAACCGGGCACTGATCATCGGTAGCGATTGTCCGGAGCTGGATGGCGCCTTGCTGAACAGCGCCTTCGATGCTCTGGATGAGGCGGATGGCGTATTGGGTCCGGCTAATGATGGAGGGTATTACCTGTTGGGTGTGAAAAAGATGCATCCGGAGTTGTTCCAGGACATGCCCTGGAGCACAGAAAGTGTGGGGCCTGAAACCTTACGTCGTATGGCAGCCAAGGGGCTAAGTGTGCATTTGTTGCCTGAGCTGACGGATGTGGATACGGAGGAGGATTGGATAAAAAGGATCCGTAGGTGAAGTACGTATTTTGTATTGTGCCATTTTAGATATTTTGGCAAGGATAGGTGCGTATTTTGTATTGTGGAACATTAAATATAAAAAGTCCATATCATTACTAGCTCATTTTCAACAATTTACAAAAAACAAACCGAACTTCACAAAGTCTGGACTTTTCTTTACTTTTGCTGTTGCGAGGATAAAAGTTCGCATATTTTCGAGTTATGTGCCATTTTTGAATGACAATGCGAATAGATACAGACAAACAAATGAATTTACTTAGTGATAAGAACGTTGCAATAATTGGTGGTGGACCCGTTGGACTGACTATGGCAAAATTATTACAGCAAAACGGCATAGACGTTTCAGTTTACGAAAGAGACAACGACCGAGAGGCAAGAATTTTTGGTGGAACCCTTGACCTACACAAAGGTTCAGGTCAGGAAGCAATGAAAAAAGCGGGATTGTTACAAACTTATTATGACTTAGCCTTACCAATGGGTGTAAATATTGCTGATGAAAAAGGCAATATTTTATCCACAAAAAATGTAAAGCCCGAAAATCGATTTGACAATCCTGAAATAAACAGAAATGACTTAAGGGCTATCTTGTTGAATAGTTTAGAAAACGACACGGTTATTTGGGATAGAAAACTTGTTATGCTTGAACCTGGTAAGAAGAAGTGGACACTAACTTTTGAGAATAAACCGAGTGAAACAGCAGATTTGGTTATTCTTGCCAATGGCGGGATGTCCAAGGTAAGAAAATTTGTTACCGACACGGAAGTTGAAGAAACAGGTACTTTCAATATACAAGCCGATATTCATCAACCAGAGATAAACTGTCCTGGATTTTTTCAGCTATGCAATGGAAACCGGCTAATGGCATCTCACCAAGGTAATTTATTATTTGCTAACCCCAATAATAATGGTGCATTGCATTTTGGAATAAGTTTTAAAACACCTGATGAATGGAAAAACCAAACGCAGGTAGATTTTCAAAACAGAAATAGTGTCGTTGATTTTCTTCTGAAAGAATTTTCCGATTGGGACGAACGCTACAAAGAATTGATTCATACGACGTTGTCATTTGTAGGATTGGCTACACGGATATTTCCTTTAGAAAAGCCTTGGAAAAGCAAGCGCCCATTACCCATAACAATGATTGGGGATGCCGCACATTTGATGCCGCCTTTTGCAGGGCAGGGAGTAAATAGTGGGTTGGTGGATGCCTTGATATTGTCTGATAATCTAGCCGATGGAAAATTTAATAGCATTGAAGAGGCTGTTAAAAATTATGAACAGCAAATGTTTATCTATGGCAAAGAAGCACAAGAAGAATCAACTCAAAACGAAATTGAAATGTTTAAACCCGACTTTACGTTTCAGCAATTGTTAAATGTATAAAATGGAATAAAACGGCACATAACAAACAAATTGGCAATAGAGCCGGTGAAGTACTTCTATTGAACTTTTGTGCAATGTTGAAGATTAGTAATTCTATTCAACATTTGTGCTAAAAGTCGGCTCCATCGCCAATTTGCCAAACGTTAGCGGTCATTGTAGAACGAACAAGTAAAAAAAACAAACTGACAAAATGAAAATTGAAGAACACAATATAAACAACATTTTAATTGCTGAAATTCTATCGGAAGCAATAATCATCAATACAAGTCAAGATGGATTAGACTTATTAGGAAACTTATATTATCAAGGTTTTGACAAGGTTGTAATTCATAAAGGTAACATAACACCTGATTTTTTTGACTTGAGAACTGGAATAGCAGGTGAAATACTTCAAAAATTTTCTAATTATCGAGTTCAATTGGCAATAGTTGGTGATTACTCAAAATATAATAGTAAAAGTTTAACGGACTTCATTTATGAAAGCAACAAAGGCAGAAACATTAACTTTGTCAATTCAATGGAGGAAGCGTTAAACGTTCTTTCAAGTAAATAAATCTAAAAAAATAACATAATATATGGACGGACAAAAATTTGCAGAAGAATGGATACATTCTTGGAATACGCATAATCTGGAAGGCATATTATCTCATTACTCAGATGACATTGAAATTACAACTCCAATGATAAAATTGGCTCTGGGAGTAGATAATGGTTCGTTAAAAGGGAAAGAGCTTGTAGCTGATTATTGGCAAAAGGCATTAAATAAATTGCCCGACCTTCATTTTGAGTTATACGATGTGACGGTAGGAGTTAATTCTGTTGCTCTATATTACAAATCTGTGATGAATAAAAAGGCAATTGAAGTTATGTTTTTTGACGAATATGGGAAAGTAAACAAAATGTTTGCTCATTATACAGAATAAAAACAACGAACCGCTAACAAGGTATTGCCAAAAGCGGGGCTGAACGGCTTCTATTGGATATTTGTGCTAAAAATCCCCGCCTTCGGCAATACCCAAAACGTTATAGGCAACCTTGAAAAAAACAGCGTAACAACAGAAAAATATGACAGAAATACATCATTTAAACTGCGTTAAAATCGTTTCGCCAATCAACGACAATGTTTGCGGACATTGCTTGTTAATTAAGGAAAATGATAAACATATTTTGATAGACACAGGCATTGGACTTTTGGACACTCTAAATCCAACTGAAAGAATAGGACAGCAACTTATTGGTATTGTAGGTTATCGTTTTGACGAAAACCAAACTATGGTACGACAAATTGAAAATTTAGGACTTGACCCGAAAAATGTAACGGACTGTATCATTTCACACTTGGACAACGACCATATTGGCGGACTTGCTGACTTTCCCAAAGCGACAGTCCACGTTAGCGTTGAAGAACTTGACAATTTTAATTCGGACAATCAAAGATATTTGAAACTTCCTTTGGCACATAATCCAACCATTAAAACCTATGGAAAGTCTGACTTTGATTGGTTTGGATTTGAAGCACGGAAAATTAGTGCCGACATTGAAACAGAGATTTTTCTTATTCCGCTTTTTGGACACACATTGGGACATTGCGGTGTTGCCTTAAAAGTGAACGACAAATGGCTGTTCTATGTTGCAGACGCATATTATATGCGAGTGGAACTTACGGACGACACGCACCCTGTAAATGAATTGGCTAAAATAAGAGCAGACGACAATAATTTAAGAGTATTGACACTTGACAAAATTCGTAAGCTTGTGAATGACCACCCAGAAATTGAAATTTATGGATACCACGACATAGAAGAATTTAGACTTTATTCAAATTAAAAGGTATGCCTATAACAGCACCTACACGCAAGCAGGGGTTTTGTGCTTCGTAGGACAGGAAAGTGGTAAAAATAAAGTTCAGTTCTTCGTAGGAAGTTCAGTGGTAAAAATCCCTGCCTGCGTGTAGCTGCAAAACGTTAGTAGTAAGGCTAATTAAACGACAAAAAAAGTATATTTGGTAATTATGACAATGGTTCGTATCGATTTGAAGCGCGTTAGCGGTTCTGTTTTTCACATATAAAAAAAGGTAAAAGTTTAAGTTTGTGTTGCGAATCCAAACCAACTTTTACCTTATGAGCATCGAGACACTCACAG
>JAFLBO010000024.1 GCA_017303475.1 Chitinophagales bacterium | reverse complement strand
TCTATGTCCGTATTCAATCTTTTATCTCTACAATCCGTAAACTCCAATTCAATCCTTTCAATGAACTATATACCGTTTTATCTGGCGGTATCCCAGAGTATCGGGTCGCCGCAGGCTAACCAGTTACACAATAAGTTAAATTTAAGTATGGAGCATCCATATTTACTTGAACTAATTAGAGCGCACCATATTGAAGACATACCTGTATATCTAAATCGCATTAAAGGTATTAGTGTTCATGCAGAGCCATATGATCATCAGGCTCAAAAAGAAATAGATAGAGCTTTTAGCAAGGCGATAAACACTCCCCGTCTGACATATGCGAATAATGTTCTTTTTGAGATTATAGATGATGAGGTATTTATTAACCATACAGTTAATGTAGATCCTTATTTTTACACAAAAATAATTCAATGCCTCAATACCAGAAGGGGTGATTACAGCCACATGGTTGAAAGGTATCTTGAAATTCTTATGCAGAATAAAAATTATCATTTTTTCAGAGAAATAAAAAACACCCTTGAATTAGTTGAAGGCGGGAAATATAAGTTAGATGAGAAAAATGAAATCCTATATTCCTTGTTTTCAGATATTAAAGTAGCAGAGTTTAACTATGTTTGGCGACCAGTTGCTAATGTTGCAATTTGGGAGTTGCAAAATCAGAACAGTACAGAATCTCAATTTTTAAAGGGTGCTAACTTCGAAGAGCAATTCGATTTTGAACTCTCAAATACAAAAATGAAAACTGCAATTCACTTTTTTGATATAATGATTAGAGAATCTATTTATCAAAAAGCGGAGTGGCATATGTGGTTATTCTATTACCATAGATTTGTTGAAGTGTTAATTGCAAATATACCTGATAATTATTATGATCAAGATGACCACGAACCAACCTTGAATCATAAATTGATTCATGATATAATAGAAAATATGCTTGATTGGTTAGATGTAGGTGTAGAGTTAAAAATCAATAATTTATCAATAGATATATGTAGGTGTATCGGAAAGTGTATATATGAGATCACTTCCTCTGACATTCTAAGTGATAAAGTAAAAGTTCGACCGCTTGATAGGTTATTAAAAAAGTATTTTGACTACGGTTGGAACCCAGAAGCGGAGTTCCAAATGTTAGAATTAGAAAAAACATTGCTAATGCCTTCCGACAAACTAAAATGGGGAGACCAAGAAGAAAATGTTGAAAAGTATAAACACGCTACCAATTTGGCATGGCGAAATTTTGACAAAATACCCTACAGTGCCTATGGTGGTAATATCGCTTACAATAAATTTCATCCAACTCTATTGGATCAAATAAATCAAATATAAGATATAACTATGCACTACTTTTCATAGCCGACTAAGCGCGGCTACGCAAGCAGTGCTCACGTTTCCCATAACCATACCATGAACAAAATAAATCTTCAAAAGAAAGCACAAGCCCGAGAAGGGCGTGCAGAAAAATACTGGTTTAAAAATGATACTACCGGACTCGAAAAAACACTTTTTTACCGAATAACCATTCCATTAACACCCTTCAATTCAGGTTTGAATTATGAATCACAGCCAGTAGAGACAGAAATTGTAATTGAATGGCTAAATCTACATTTGGTTGACCCCGATGATTTAGATAATTTGCAGATTTCAAGCCAGGAATATGAAGATTTAGAAGCCTCTATTTACGTTGGAAGTGCACATAATGCATGCGAGGTTATTAAATTACATTTCCAAAGAATGGAGGGAAATAATTATCAGGTAAAAGGAGAAATCAGGATTGATTTTAAATCTGAAGGTGTTGCTCAAAATGAAGTTTTTTCCTTTCAAACTATAATTTACTATCAAAAGAATGAAGAATACTAAATAACTATGTCCTAATTTTGAAGCGGCGCACAACAAGAATAAAAACATCATGCTTGTTGAATAACGCAACCCTCTGCAATGAATCCAATCCTCCCCTGCCTTCTGCTCTTCGCCTCGATCTTACCCTCCTGCAAGGAACAAAAATCCCCACCCCAGCAGGCTGCTCCAGCACCAGTATCAGATTCCCTGAATGCGCTGGGTAATAACATCATGGCGATCTACCAGGACAAGCATAACCATTACTGGTTTGCCAGCTGGGAGGATGGACTATACCATTACGATGGCAAAACCGTGCAGCATTTTACCACCCAAAACGGATTGCCTCACAACCGCGTGGAAGATATCAAGGAAGACCAATCAGGTAACCTTTTGTTCAATACAAGCGGAGGCCTGTGCCTTTTCGATGGACAAAAAATCCGCGTGCTGGAACCCGAGGAAAGCAACAGCTGGATCTTGCAACCCAACGATCTGTGGTTCAAATCCCTGCAATTTGATGGGAAAGCTTATCGGTATGATGGCAAGATGCTGTATAGTCTGACATTTCCCAGGTCTGAGCCAGGAGAAGCATGGATAGCCAGGCACCCTAACTACTCCAATCCTCATGCCATTTATACTATCTATAAAGATCGCCAGGGCCATATCTGGTTTGGTACAGCTGCAGCAGGCGCCTGTAGGTTCAATGGCAAGTCTTTCGACTGGATTTCGGAAGATGATGTAACAGAGTTTCACGATGGACCCTCCAATGGCGTTCGGTCTATTATCGAAGATAAGGATGGCTGCTTCTGGTTCAATTCGGCTTATCGGTATTGCCTGAATGAACAAGCGACCCCAGCGTTTTACACCCGGGAAAAAAGCATCGGTAGCCTCGATGGCCTGCCATCAAGCGATCTATGGGAATACCTGTCCATTGCCCGGGATGATAACCAGAACCTGTGGATGGCGACCTATCGCAACGGCGTTTGGCGGTATGATGGCAAAGAAATTACGCATTTCCCTGTTCAGGAGGAGGGGAAAGACATTAACCTGTTCTACATTTACAAAGACAGGCAAGGCATATTATGGCTTGGAACGCATAAAAACGGGGTGTACAGATTTAATGGACGGTCTTTTGAGCGATTTAAGGGGTGATTTGCGTACACCAACTGCTGCGTTTTATGGCCCAGTCATCAGGAAAAGCATGGTAAAAGTGTAGGTTTTTTGATCAGATAACTGTTATCTTTATTTTGCTAAAATGAAACAGACTTTTTCAACACACCGGCCCGTAATGCTCTTTTTGAAGCCATTATTCCTGCTCTTTGTTTTATTGGCAGTTTCAAACCTCCTTGCACAAAATTGCCCAAACCAAATAACGGTTGAATCGGGATTACAATCATTCCCTTGTGCAGATGTCACAGTGACAACTGAGGGGAACGCCATTTCTGCCACGGCCGACCCTTGCCCTGGAGGCGGGCCTTATGCTATTTTTGAAGGTAGTTGGATATTCACCTTCTCTCAGCCTGTTGGCGGCGTAACCTTCAATTTTAGTTCATTCGATTTTCAATCTGTTCCAGGAGGTCCTCCCATTTATGATGAGGTGACACTTGAGATCAATGGCGCCCCATTCCCTTTTCCTAATGCGGGATCTTCAAGTAGCTGCCCCTTCTCAGTCCCACTTTTAGTGAGCGGAACGGGTGGCTTACGGTCCGGAAGTGGTGGTAATGGAGCTTGTGAAAATCTCAATATAATTACTACAATCAGTACTTTAAAAGTAACGAATACCTTTAACAATGGGAATTCATTAGGAGTACTTTTTGACATCGCATTTTGCTGCCCTCCTTGTTTAACTAAGGCTGGTATAATTCCTTCCGCTCCACTCAATCTTTGTCCGGACGCGATTGCTACTGTGCCGCCGGCCACTCCTAATATACTACCTGCAGGCACCATGTTACAATATATTCTGTTTTCAGACCCGGCTGATACCCTTGGCAGCATTATCTCAATCAGCAACACGCCAGATTTCTCCTTCGATCCGGCGGTCATGCAAGAAGGTGTCACTTATTACATCACTGCTATTGCAGGCAATGAGTTAAATGGTAATGTGGATCTAAGTGACAGGTGTTTGGATGTTTCCGATGAAGCAGTACCTGTAACCTGGCGCTCCAAGCCCTCGGTCTTTTTTTCTACAGATTCCCCGGATGTATGCAAGGGTACTTGTTTTGATATAAAGATTGAATTCAGCGGCGAACCGCCTTTTACGTTAACATACAACAGCTCTCTCAATGGACTTCAAACCAAGATCTATAATGATTACTTTGGAATAATAAAGTACTGTCTAGCCCCGGGGGAGCCCATAAGCACCATTAGCATTGAAGCACTAAAAATAACGGATAAATACTGTGTTTGCGAGTGATATACAGAACAAAAAATTACTCAAACAACTTCCCCACCTCCGCCGCAAACGTCTTCAAAATCACTTCCCGCCGTAATTTAAGCGTGGGGGTGAGCAGGCCGTTTTCAGGCGTCCAGGTTTCGTGCAGAAGCTGGAATTCCCGCACTTTTCCCACAGGGCCCAGCCGGGTGTCGTTGATTTGATCCAGCTCCTGCCGGAATAATTTTTGCACCTTGGGGTTGAGGATCATGTACTGTGGCGCCGTCCAGTGCACCTTGTTTTCCCGGCACCAGTATTCTAATTGATGAAAATCAGGCACTATCAGGGCTGCCACATAAGGACGGTTGAGGCCAATAGCCATAGCCTGACTGATAAAGGGCGAACGCACTAATTGTTGCTCCACAAAAGCCGGCGCAACAAATTTGCCGGTGGTGGTTTTGAATACCTCGCTTTTACGACCCGTAATGCGCAAAAACCGTTTGTACTCAAACCTGCCTAAATCACCGGTTTTGAACCAGCCATCCGGGGTAAAACGCTCGGCGCTTTCTTCCGGCAGGTTCAGGTATCCCTGAGTCACGTTGGGGCCGCGAACCTCCACTTCTCCGTTGCCTTCTTCATCTGTTTCGGGGCTGATGCGAACCTCCACTCCGGGCGCCGGAATACCCACCGTTCCAAAATGCACGCCCCCGGGTTCAAACCGGTTGAAGGCTATCACCGGACTGGTTTCTGTAAGTCCATAACCCTCGCGCACATCAATCCGCGCCGCAGAAAAGAGTCGGCCGAGACGGGGTTGCAGGGCGGCTGCGCCCACTACTATGTTGCGGATCCTGCCGCCCATTCGTTTGCGCCATTGCCGGAATACCAGTACATCAGCCAGCCAGCGTTTCAGTCGGTAATCCAGCGGCATTGCTTGTCCGCCCGAATATGGGAACCGCTCTCCGAGTGCAATAGCCCAGTCCAGGATTTTCTTTTTGAGTTTGCCGCCACGGTTGCGCTCCTCCAGCAGGCGCTCGTACATGCGCTCGAGCACGCGCGGAACAGCCGAGATAAAGTGCGGGCGCACTTCCTGCAGGATTCTGGGCAGGCGCTCTACACTATCGGCAAACCAGATGGCGGTTCCGGCAGCCTGATAAGTAAAGCAAACCATGCGCTCCAGGATATGACTCATGGGCAAAAAACTCACCGCCACACTTCCCGGCCCCAACGGCACAATGGCCAGAACAGACTTCACATTGCTTACAATATTCCGATGGGTGAGCATCACGCCTTTGGGTAGCCCGGTTGTGCCGGAGGTGTACAAAAGGGTTGCCAGCTGGTCTTCCCGGATGCCTTCCCGGTAATATTTGATTTTTCCGGCAAGGTGTTCATCGGGGTCGCAGGCCAGCGCATTCCAGGAAATGACCTCGGAGTTATCGCTGCGGGGTTCAAAGGAAAATATCTGTTTCAGCTGTGTACCCGAATCCTGGAGTTTTTGCAGCATGCTGGCATTGCTCACAAAGCAGGCTTTCAGTTCAGCGTCTTTTGCAATATGCGCCATCTCGTCCGGACGGGCGGTGGCGTGTATGGGCACCGGAATAATGCCTATCTGCATCATTGCGCCATCTGCTATTAACCATTCCGGGCTGCCGCAATGGGCCAAAATACCCACCCGATCGCCCGGATGCAGCCCCGCATGGAGCAACCCGGCGCTGATCTGATCGCGCTCTGCCAGTAGTTCAGTGGTTGTAAGGGTCTGCCATTGCCCATTGCGCCAGCCGGCCGCCGAGACCTTTTGCGGGAATCGGGCCAGCTGATATTCCAGAATTTCGAATAGCAGGGAAAACGTCATTTTCCATAATATTTGGCCGGGATGGGTCGAATACGTTGAATTTTCACCACCGATATCACCGCCAGGCTTACCACAAAAAATACTGCCAAGGCCATTACACTGTTGCGCATACCTCCCGTGAGTTGTTCTACAAATCCGAAAGTAAATGTACCCACCACAGTAGATACTTTATCCATTACATCATAGAAACTGAAGTAAGAGGCTGTATCAGGTGTGTTTTCCGGAAGTAATTTGGCATAAGTGCTGCGCGACAGGGATTGGATACCACCCATGACGAGTCCTACGGCGCCCGCAAGCATATAAAAATCAAGTCCGGTTTGTACAAAATACCCCACAATACAAACGCCTGTCCAGATAACCAGCATCACCAGAATAGAGTACTTGTTGCCTTTGATGCCGGAAAGTTTCGCAGAAGCCCAGGCGCCGCCTATGGCCACAATTTGCAGGATCAACACCAGCACAATCAGGCCGGAAGACGAGAATTTCAGTTCTTTTTCGGCAAAGGTGGAGGCCAGGAAAAGTACAGCCTGCACACCGGCATTGTAACAGAAAAAGGCAATCAAAAACCGGACAGCGTTGCCGTCACTTTTTAAATTATTCCAGGCTTTACGGATTTCCTGGTAGCCTTTGCCCACCAGATTTTCCATTTTTCCTTGTGGCTGATCTTCCGGTAACCGTTTCAGCGGAATTTGGGAAAAGCCTATCCACCAGAGACCTACCATCACGAAGGCTGTGGGTACTGCCCGCAACCCGTCCGGGAAACCAAACCAACTGTAATTGAGGATAATGACTAGATTGGCCACCAGCAGGATCACGCTGCCAATAAACCCGTAACTGAACCCTTTGGCGCTTACATCATCGTACCTGTCTTCGGTAGCAATGATGGGCAAAAAAGCGTTGTAAAACACGATACCGCCGGCAAAGCCAATGGTGGCCAGTATAAAGCCGATAACACCTACCCATAGCGTGGGCATACCGGTAAAAAACAGCAGAGAGATGCAGGCCAATGCGCCTAGAGTGGTGAAAAAGCGCAGAAATTCCTTCTTGCGTCCGCCATAATCGGCAATGCCTGATAACAAGGGGGATATGGCCGCAATAATCAGATAAGCCAGGGCTATGCTCCAGGCGTACAGGGTGCTGTCAGACATACGCATTCCCAGCACATTCACGGTATCGTTGGTCAGCTCCAGGAAATACCCCGGAAAGATGGCCACAGTAATGACTAAGGCATACGCTGAATTAGCCCAGTCAAAAAAGGCCCATCCATTGATGATACGCGGGTTGTTTTTTTCTTGCATACAGAACGCGGATGTTGAACGCGGAATTTTTGGAACGCGGATGACGCGGATGACGCGGATTTTTTTGTACTGCCTTCGGCAGCAATTTTACGTATTTTAGAGCTTTTCCAAGCTTTTTATTAAAAAATACGGGTTGACTGCGTGGGTTGTTTCCCGCAGATGTTCACAGATTTTTCCCGCAGATTTCTGCAGAAATCGTTGGGTCAAGTATCTCACGTGACTTTCCTGCCGAAGATAGCGTAGTGAAAGTCTGGGTTGTCCGCGAAGCAGGTTCCCCGCAGATGTTCACAGATTTTTCCCGCAGATTTCCGCAGAAAGCGTTGGGTTGAGTCTCTCACGCAACTTTGCTGCCGAAGGCAGCACAAAAAAATCCGCGTCATCCGCGTCATCCGCGTTCCAAAAAATCCGCGTTCCCCCGCGTTCCCCCGCGTTCTCACTCTACCTGGATTTCGTCTACGAAGATCCATGCCGGGTTGTTCTCGCCAGCCTCTCCTTTAGGAATGATACCATGATGCCTTACTATCACTTTTAGGTACCGGTATTTGGCGCCAGGTGTATCCAGTTTTACGGTTTCTACAGATTCTCCCTGGTAATCCTCTGCATTGAAGGATTTGGTTGTCAGGGATTTAAAATTGGTGCCATCTTCCGAGCCCAGTACCTCCACATTTTTGGGTGGCCAGATCCAGGAGTTTTTGGCATTGACGAAGTTGAAGGTAACCTTGGTAAACGCAGTGGCTTGTCCAAAATCTATCACTGGGTCAATGTCTTTGCCCTGCAACCCCACCCAGTTTCGCCAGTTTTTCACAATGCCGGTGATGCCGTTGGTAAGCGCATATTCATCGTTGCCGGTGTATTGCTCAGGCTTGGCACTCAGGGTGTATTTCAGTCCGGTTGCTTTATGGATCATGTACTGAACGGTCATGGCTTTACCCAGCGGACGAACCCTGCTGAACACTCCGGCTTTGAGGGTAGTAGTTTTGGTAATAGGTATGGGCGATACGTATTTCGGCGAATTCAATGATGGTGGTTTGCCATCGGTGGTATACCTTATTTCCAGGGCCGGATCATTGGCTTTGAGCGTTACTTTACTGCCTGCAAATGACGCTGTTACATCATAAAAGCTACGGGCAAACTTGACGCCGGCGGCATCCAGGCGGTTCATTTGCGGCTGAATGCGGCGCGCAAAATCTGTCCAACTGCGTTTGTCCTTGTTGGTCCACACCACTTCCGCCAGCGCACAGGCGCGTGGAAAGGCCATGTACTCCACCTGGTCTGATTTGGGCATATATTCGGTCCACACATTGCCCTGGGCGCCTAGTATGTGTTTGGCCTGTTCAGGTGTGAGTCCATCAGGTATTGGCTCGTAGCTGTAGGCTTTTTCCAGGGAAATAAGTCCACCAATAGCTACTGGTTCAATACTTGGATCACTTTGATATTGGTCCAGGTAACAGTGTGAGCCTGGCGTCATAATGGCATCATTTCCTGCTCTGGCTGCCGCAATTCCGCCTTCCGTTCCACGCCAGCTCATCACGGTGGCGGTTGGTGATAACCCGCCTTCCAGGATTTCATCCCATCCCAGCAATTTGCGGTTGCGAACCGTCAACGATTTTTCGATACGCCGGATAAAATAGCTCTGCAACTCATGCGCATCTTTCAAGCCTTCATCCTTCATGCGTTTTTTACACTTTTCACAAGCGTTCCAGCGGGTTTTGGGACATTCGTCGCCGCCAATGTGGATGTATTTCCCGGGAAACAATTCCACTACTTCTGCCAGAATATCATCGAGGAAGTGAAAGGTTTTATCATTGCCTGCACAGAAAACATCGTCAAAAACACCCCATTTGGTAGCCGGCTCGTAAGGCCCTCCGGTGCAGCCATACTCCGGATAAGCAGCCAGGGCTGCCAGCGCGTGGCCTGGCATTTCGATTTCCGGAATGATGGTGATGAAACGCTTTTGAGCATATTCCACGATGTCTTTGATTTCCCGTTGGGTATATAATCCGCAGTATTTCCGACCATCAAAGCGGTGCGGCTGATCGCCATAATGCCCAATCAGGGTCTCATTCCTGCAGGAAGACACGCGTTGTAATTCAGGATATTTTTTGATTTCTATACGCCATCCCTGGTCGTCCGTCAGGTGCCAGTGAAAAGTGTTATACTTGTACATAGCCAGCAGATCTATGTACTTTTTAATGAATGCGGGCTGGAAAAAGTGCCTGCCAACATCCAGGTGCAAACCACGGTATCCGAACCTGGGTGCATCTGTAATCAGGCAACAGGGAGCTTCCCATTTTACACCGCCATAAGAATGTGTTCCACCAAACTCGGGTGGCAGCAGTTGGCGCAGGGTTTGCATGGCATAAAATGCGCCGGCGGGTGTTTTGGCCCAAATAACAACGTTCCCGGATTTGACTTCCATCCGGTAACCTTCATCGGAGATAATCGAAGGGTCGGCAACAAGATGAATGGCATTGCTTTTGGGTTCCTTGAATTTCTTCATCGGCTGGATGAGGAGTCGGTAACCTGTGCTGGTCACGGTAAGCGCTGCGAAGTACTGGGCAGGAACATCCCATCCGGCCTGACCTTCCGGAATGTAGATCCTTGTGTCCTTTTTTAAGGTAAAAGTTCCTTTTTTGGCTTCTACGGTTTGTGGTTGGGGAATGATGTTTAGGTTGTTGGGGGAGTTTTGGGCTGAAACCGAAAGTGGGAGAAAGAGCAGAAATAACCAAAGTCTGGACATGATTAAAAATTTTGCACGGTGATTAAAGAGATTCCGTAATTGGACTGCAAGGTAGAAGTAGGAGGCAATTTCTCCGACAGTTTTTAGGAAAGGATTCAGGGAAAAATTTTGATAGTAAGTGCAAGTGTGTTGCATTATTGTTTTTACTAATGTATTATAAATTTTTTAATATTTTATATGTCGTTGATTGACTGGTAATGTAAAAATTCCGAAATTTGCCAGCATGGATCTAGCTAAAATCTTCGAGTTGTTGGTTCCGGTTGCCCGGCAAATAGACGGGGGAATTGAACCTTACCTACCTGTGATTGCAGCGCACACCACCCCTTTGTTGTGTAAAGCGGGAGATAGGTTCCCTAATCAGGAGCATCCTGAAAAGTTGGCGGCATTCGTGGTAGATGGTGTTTTCAGGGTTTACTCCCTGGATAATTCAGGAAAAGAATCCACAATACGTTTTGCAGCTGAGGGTGAATTCACCTATTTCGCAGATGATTACAAGGAGTTGAATCCCAATGCGGCATACTATTGGGAGGCCATGACTGATGTAACCTTGTTAACCTGGAAGGATAAGGATCTTGACGCCCTGGTGAGAGAAATTCCGGGCTGGTACATGTTCACCCTCAAGATCACAGAAATCATCATCTATCGCTTATTGATTGAGCGGGCTGAAATGTTCAACGACGATGCCACCACCCGTTACCTGAAGTTTGCAGAACGGTATCCCGGTACCATTGCCCGGGTGCCTTTACGGTACATTGCCAATTATCTGGGCATTGCGCCTCAATCACTGAGCAGAATTCGTCATCAATTGTCAAATTCCGGAAAATAATTAACAAATGTTAATTGGTTCGTCGTATACTTGCCGTGGAATTTTACCTGGCGAGTGCCGTTATGTATTGCTGACGGGGACGAACAAAACACAACACCTCAGAACCGTTTCGTTTCAAACTGGGGAGTGTTTATCTCTCCAATTTTTAATCAATTCATCCTTTTATACCACAGAAAATCGAAGCGTGTTTTTGCACGTTTTTACAAGGACATAGCTTTGGTTGATAACAGTCAACCGAAGGTATGTCTTTTTTTATGCCTTCCCAATATCTTTTGCCGGGGAGCCCTTAGCAGATAACAGCGCCTTCCTGATTTACCGGCGATACGTACAATTGACTTTCCAGTTTATATTGAGCAAAAGCTTTTTGCATGGCCGCTCCGGCATTTTCAGCAATTAGGCTGTTACCGCAGAGCGCAAAAACGGAAGGACCGGCGCCGGAAATGCTGCACCCGAGTGCTCCGGCGTTCATAGCTGCCTCTTTGACAGCATAAAAGCCCGGAATAAGTACGGCTCTTTGTGGTTCAACCACTTCATCCTTTAAACTTCTGCCCACCAATCCGAGATCGCCATTGAACATACCCAGAATAAAGGCTGCAAGGTTAGCGTTGTGCCTGATGTGGATTTCCATGGGCACTGTTGGGCTAAGCAGGGCGCGGGCTTCGCGGGTGCCGATTTCCATTTGTGGATGTACTACTACCACATACACGCCGCGTGGCACGTGTAATCGGTGAATATCCATGGTTGCATTGTCGCGGATAAGGTTGATACCGCCCAGCAGCGAAGGAACGATATTGTCGCCCTGTTGTCCGCCGGAGGCTATTTTTTCCCCTTCCCAGGCGAAAGGCAGTAACTGACGTTTACTCAGCCCGGTACGAAGCAGTTCGCTGACAGCCAGGGTTGCAGCGGCGGCACTGGCGGCACTACTGCCGAGTCCGCTGTTGATGGGCATTTTTTTATGGATTTCAAGTTCAATGCCACGGTTGGATTCTCCGAGGTGGTCGAGTAGTCGCTGAACGGCCACACCTGCGGTATTGAGTTTTGCTTCGAGAGGGAGTTTGCCCTGAGCGCCGGTAATTTTAGTGATATGAATACCCGGGGTATCGCTTTTTCGGGCAATAACCTCATCGCCCGGTTTTTCAATGGCGAGTCCCATGATGTCGAATCCAATTCCAATGTTGCCCACGGAAGCCGGGGCGAATGCTTTGATACCCAAAATCTGATTGTTAACGGCATGTTATTGGGCCAAGGTGCCCAAGGATGCCTGGTGAATGATGCGGCTGCAAAGGTATTATCTGTTGGTTTGCGGGCATAAAAAACGGCGCAAACAACTTGTAAAAAGTCATTTGCGCCGCAAATCCTGCTGAGAACTGCTAAGTTCGGATGTTCAATGGCTTTGCAGACTGTTATATGGTCGCATTTCTTCACCCAGCCAGTTAATATTCCATTCTTCCTTAGGATTCAGGAGTTTTTTAGCTTGACGGGTGGCTTTTTTGCGCAGAAAACGGAATGCCAGTTTCGGAGATTTCCGCCAGATGCGACGGAATGTGCTGATGCGGGGCGTAGTCATGATACGATAGTTTATATGTGTGAATCGGTGAGGATGTTGTTGCAGGTAAACCTGCGCTAACGATTTGGTTTCGAATACTTTAACGCGCTTTCAGGGCAAAAAGTTTCCGTTGGGATAACTTTTTTAGTTAAAGTTTCAATCAAGGATACAAATACCATGCAGCGCTTTTTTGACCAGTCCTGAAATGCCTTGAATTGGCTAATCGTGAACCATTTTCAATAACTTTTCAAAACTTGTCTGCCAGCCTCCACACAGCCTGCTTACCTTCGCCGTCTGAAATACTGCAAATTATGAGCCAAACCCTCTCGATTGTTATCCCAGCCTACAATGAAGAACGCACCATCCACCGGATTTTGGACAAAGTGAAGGCGGTGGAATTGATTGGCGGATTCAAAAAGGAATTGATTATTACCAACGATTGCTCACGCGACGACACGGAAGGCGCCATCAAACGGTACATGGAGGCTAACCCCGAGCTTAATATTCGTTACCTCAAACACGAGGTGAACCAGGGAAAAGGCGCCGCCCTGCACACTGGTATCAAACATGCTTCCGGCGACTATATCATCATCCAGGATGCCGACCTGGAATACGATCCTGCTGAGTACAATGTGCTGCTCCGCCCTATCCTCGACGGATTTGCGGATGTGGTATTCGGATCCAGGTTTATGGGCGGGCGACCACACCGTATCCTGTTTTTCTGGCACAGCATCGGGAATAAATTCCTCACCTTCATCTCGAACATGTTTACCAATCTGAACCTTACAGATATGGAAACCTGTTACAAGATGTTTCGTTCCGATATGGTCAAAGGCCTGGATCTCAAGGAAAAACGTTTCGGTTTTGAACCGGAAGTAACGGCTAAAATCAGTCGCATACCCAATGTGCGGATCTATGAGGTGGGCATTTCTTATTATGGCCGCACCTACGCTGAAGGCAAGAAAATTGGTGCTAAAGACGGCTTCAGGGCTATTTATTGCATCCTGAAGTATAATCTTTGGTCAAAGTAACGGTAGACGGCTTACGGTGGACGGTGGACGGCCTACGGTGGACGTGGGTAATTAAGCTAATGTGAGTTGTCATCCCGAGAATCGGGACCTACACAAGCCAAATTTCGAGACCATCCCCTGGCAAAAAGGATTGCCCGCAATCTGGCCTGTGTAGGTCCCGATTCTCGGGATGACAACTCACATTGGTTCAACTACCCATGCACCGTCCACCGTCAACCGTCCACCGTCCATCGTTCCGACAGCTTTTCCCGGAGAAAATCAGGCGCCATGACTACCTTTTTCAGTTTTGGGTCAAAAAAGCATAGGCGCACCCTGCCGGCGTTGACGAGTTTTTTCTTCTCGTTGAAGATTTCCATGTGAAAGGTGATGTACTCATCCGGCATTTCCCGGATCTCGGTGCGTACTGTGAGCAGATCATCGTAATAGGCGGGTCTGACAAACCGCATTTCCAGGCTTACCACCGGCAGCCAGATGCCATGCTCTTCCTCGAGCTCCTTGTAAGAAACACCCAGCGACCGGATGGTTTCCACCCTGCCGACTTCAAAGTACTGGGCATAATGGCCGTAATAGAGATAACCCATCTGATCGGTTTCTCCATAACGAACGCGGATTTGAGTCTCGAAAGAATACATAAGCTGAATTAATGTCCAATATCCAATATCCAATGTCCAATGTCCAAGTGGTGCGGGTGTCTGGCGTCAGCGAATTTGTTGGGCTATTTTCGCCTGAATGGCGAAAAGCCACATTAGGTCTCGCCATTCAGGCGAGTAATACCAAATCAATGTGCTGATACCAGACACCCGCACCACTTGGACATTGGATATTGGACATTGGATATTCTTCACACCGCTTCGCGTTCCACCGGACAAGTCATACAGTGGCTGCCACCGCGTGCGCGGGAGAGTTCGTTGGATGGAATGGTGATGATGGTGTTTTCTACTTTGTCCGGATCAATCTTGCCGTTGTCTATATCCCGCAGCATTTTTTCAGCGCCCACAACTTTATACCCAAATTCCTTGAAGGCTTTTTCGGTAACCGGGTTGCGATCGTAAGTGATTGCGACGCCTGGTTTGAGCGCCACCAAATTGCAGCCATCTGTCCACTGTTCACGTTCCTGGTATGGGCTTTCACCTCTTCCGGCCCAGATGAACTCCATTTTCGGATTTATTTCAGCCTTCAGGAAGTCAACAATACTAGGGTATTCCAGCTCTTCGCCGGTGTGGCGGTGTACATCTACATAAGATCCTAAACCATCCTGCACGAGCGGCTTAAAGCCTACCACATGGTTATGGTTGATCTGTGTAAATATGGTGTCGATGTGCATGTAGGTGCGTTCGGCAGGAATGTTCACCTGAACGATATTCTTGATGATACCCTTTTCAAACAGGTAGGTTTTCAGGGTATCGAACGCATAATTATTGGTCCGCTCGGAATTGCCAATCAGCAGATAGTCTTTGTGAAACATCATCACATCGCCACCTTCAATGCTGATGGTTTCGCCACGTTTATTCGGCGGAAATTTATCTACTCGATTCAGATTCACCGTTTTACCATCCGCTTTCAGTCGGCGGAACACCGGGTGACTGGAAAAAATAAGTCGCGTAAGGAAGTTTTCCCGGAAGCGGGCAGATTTGGCTGCCTTGGTGATAATCACGTGATCCTTGATGGTTACAGCAAGGTCGCGGGTAAAAATCAGGTTCGGGATTGGATCAAACAAAATCCTGTCTTCCGGCTCCAGATAGCCTGTGATCAGGGTGTCGGCCAGTTGTTCCGGAGACAGGCTGGCCAGGCGTGGAATGAGGGAGTAGGGCAGTTCCTCAAAATCCACAATTTTATTGATGATTTCGTAGCGACTTTCTTCAACCCGGCAACTTTCTGTGAGCAGATCGCTGACTTCGAGTACATTTTCTTTCCCTACGAATGCGCGGAGGACGTTGACGAAAATATCGTGTTCCTCGCGCATGTTAGGCAGGTGTACAATATCATCAAACAATAATTCCTCTGCACGTTTTGGGGTAATTCGGGCAATACCTTCATCAGGCCTGTGCACGATTACTTTTTTCAGTTTTCCGATTTCGGAGTCTACGTATATGCGGCTGTTGGCGTCCATATAGAGCTTAGAATAATTTGGGTGGGCAGAAATAGGCAAATCGGTTAGTCCGGCACTTTACATGCCTGCGAATTTGCGGCGCGAAGGTATGGGTAATTCCTGCTTACTAAGATTACCTGCCTGCAATTAAGCGAAACAGCCAGATTCTAAGGAAATACTAAGGGGCATTTTGATGACTATTTGCCAAAATGCCTGGACGTTTGCAATACGGTTTAAACTGTTTAATGCTTTTTCATAATACCTTCCTTTTGTGAGGCGAAATGCTTCTGCAAAAGCTGTAATCCGTTTGTCCTTATCTAAACAACAAATTAGCTCAAACATGAATGTTTTCAGTTCTTCACTGAAGCGCCGGGCCTTAATGGGTCCGGCGCTATTGGCGGTAGTCCTGTTAAGTGTACAAGCTACATGCACTGACACCAGCCTTAGCAAAGGCGCCGCCAGAGTAGCTAAAGATGGGCACAAAGAAATGCTCAAAGCGCTCAAAGAGATTGCCGGGAAAATTGATGTTCCACAAAACGGTTATGCTGCCAGAGCCAAATTGGCTTACTTCGATCAGTTAATGACCACCGCCACCTCCACCAATGATAAGGTGAATGCCGTCATGAAAAAGGGCGTGGTGTTGCTGGAATATGGTGACGAGGTAAAAGCAGTAGAAATCTTTGAAAAAATTCTCGCCTACGTAGGTGATAACCCTAAAGCTCGTTATCCCACCCTCTATTGGCTCGGAACAGCGTATATGCGACTTGGAGAGCGCAATAACTGCCTAACCGGCCACACTGCAGATGCCTGTATTATGCCACTCCAGGCATCCGGTATACACAAAGACAAATCGCCGAGTCGAAAAGCCATTGAAACCCTGGAAATTTTCCTGACCGAAGCTCCCTCAGACCCTAACTATTATGATGGCGTTTGGCTCCTGAACCTGGCTTACATGACTATTGGAGAATATCCATCAAAAGTGCCTAAAAAGTGGTATTTACCTGGCCTGGATAAGGTAGAATACAATATGCGGCCCTTTACGGATATGGCCACCGATCTGAAAATTATGGTCAATTCTCGCGCCGGAGGCAGTATCATTGACGATTTCAACAACGATGGATTCCTGGATATGGTAACTTCCGGCTGGGATGTTGGAGAAGACAAAATGTACTATTTCCAAAACAATGGCGATGGCACATTTTCCAATCTTTCCGATGCGTCGGGCATTCATGACTTTACAGGAGGCCTCAATATCCAACAGACCGATTACAATAACGATGGCAACCTCGATGTATGGGTATTGCGTGGCGCCTGGCAAGGTCAAACCGGCCCTTACGGTGAACAACCTAACTCCTTGCTTCGCAACAATGGCAACGGCACTTTTACAGACGTAACCATGGATGCCGGATTGTGGTCGCTTTGCCCAACTCAGGCAGCTACCTGGAACGATTACAACCACGATGGCTGGCTGGACTTGTTCATTGGCAACGAGCACCTGCCTACTGGCGGTAAAACCTATCCCTGCCAATTATACATTAACAATCAAAACGGAACTTTCACCGATGTGGCCGAAGCGGCTGGCGTGAACATCCGGATGTATGTTAAAGGGGTAACCTCCGGAGATTATGACAATGATGGCTGGCCTGACCTTTTCTTGTCGTCCATGGATGGAAAAAAGGTACTGCTCCGCAACAAAGGCCTTCAAGCCAAGACCCCGGCATTTGAAGACATGTCGGTGCAATCAGGGTTTAGTGAAGAGAAATACCGGAGTTTTCCAACTTTCTTTTTCGATTACGATAATGATGGCTGGTTGGACCTTTTTGTATGCAATTACGATTTTGAGAAAAGTCTTTCGTATTATTTTGCCCGGGAGGCTTTGGGCCTGGGCAAAGATGATCCGTCCGGTAAGCCGGTGATCTACCACAACAACGGCAACGGTACGTTTACCAATACAAACAAATCGCTGGGATTGAACAAAACGGCGTATTCCATGGGTGCAAACTTTGGGGATTTCGACAACGATGGATTCCTGGATATCTACCTGGGCACCGGCAATCCTAATTACCAGTCCATCGTGCCCAATAAGTTGTTCATGAATGTTGGGGGCAAAAAGTTTATGGATGGTACAGTGGCTTCACGCACCGGAAACATCCAAAAAGGCCACGGCATTTCCATTGCCGATATGGATAACGATGGTGATCAGGATATTTACGTGGAAATGGGAGGCGCCTACCGCGGCGATGGTTATCCAAGTTCAATGTACATCAATCCGGGCCAAAATCAGAACAACCGGATTTACCTCAAACTGGAAGGTACCAAGTCGAACAAGGCTGCCATAGGCGCAAAAATCACCTTGAAGTTTAGAGAAAACGGCGTGTCGCGCATGGTTTACCGCGAGCTCAACTCCGGTGGCAGCTTTGGCTCCAACCCTTTGCGCCGGGAAATTGGTATCGGATCTGCTACGGTGATCGACGAAATCAGTATCACCTGGCCGGCAAGTGGCATTACACAAGTGCTCACCAATGTTGAACCCAATCAGTTTCTACGTATTGTCGAAGGTAAAGAAGGCGCTGAAAAGCTTCCTTTAAAAGCCATAAAATTCAATCCCGCGGCATCGGATATGCCCATGTGCGCGCCAACCAAGTAAACCTCCACCACCACTTCTGGTCATTGAGGGGCGATATGTCATAACACACCCTCAATGCCCTGGGTGGTATACCTGTACCCCGGGACTGATCCTGGTGTGCAATAAATTTTTCCATACCAAGCATGTCTGCTTACTTATTTTCTCCAACCCGCCTTCTGGCTGGATGTTTGATTTTTTTGCTCTTCTGCATCGCCTGTAATAAAAATCGCACCATTCAACTCAATAAAGAGCAAATGGATGGCCACCAGAAAATGTTGCAAATACTGGAAGAAACACGCCGCAAAATTGACACGCCTAACAACAATTTTGCTGCTATGGCCAAGATCATTCAATGTGACTCCATTTTGGCTACTACCCATGATCCAAATGTGCAGTTAACCACCCTGGTTAAAAAGGCTATTTTCCTGCTCGAATATGGCGATGAGGTTCAATCGGTAGCCATGTTGGAAAATGCCGCCAATACTTTGTCAACCAGTCCGGAAGGGCTAAAAGTGGTTTTGCCTTATTTGGGCACAGCTTATATGCGCCTGGCTGAACGTAACAATTGTGTGAACGGACACACTTCGGAGGCTTGTATTATGCCCATAAAAGGTAAAGGTATACATCAGGATAAGGCGCCGGCTCAAAAGGCTGTGGAGACCTTTGAACGCTTGCTAAAGTTGGACCCCAAACAATACGATGCCATTTGGCTGCTCAATATAGCCTATATGACCCTCGGAGAATATCCGTCCAAAGTACCGGCTAAATGGCTGATTTCCGGATTGGATCAGGCGGATTATGTGATAAAGCCCTTCGTGGAAAGTGCCGCTGGCTTGAAAGTGCAGGTAAATAACCGGGCCGGCGGCAGTATTGCCGATGATTTTGACAACGATGGTTTTCTGGATCTCGTTACCTCAGCCTGGGATTTGGAAGATCCCATGCACTACTTCCACAACAACGGTGACGGGACTTTTTCTGACTGGTCTGAGCGTTCCGGGCTAAAGGCTATTAAAGGAGGTTTGAACATCCAGCAAACGGATTACAACAACGATGGCTTTCTTGACATCCTGGTGCTGCGGGGCGCCTGGCAGGGCCAGGAGGGGCCTTCCGGCGATCAGCCCAATTCATTGCTTCGCAATAACGGTAACGGCACTTTTACAGATGTTACCATTGATGCCGGCATTTTGAGCTTCAACCCAACTCAGGCAGCAACCTGGAATGATTTTAATCAGGATGGATGGATAGATCTTTTTATAGGGAATGAAAGCTATAGTGATAAAAAGCCGCGCAATTGTGAGCTTTATATCAATCAGGGCGATGGTAGCTTTAAAAACATGGCAGAAGCATGGGGGATCAATATCAGTTTATTTGTGAAAGGAGTTGCTTCAGGCGATTTTGATAATGATGGTTGGCCAGACTTGTTCATTTCATCCATGAGTGGTCATAAGCTCTTGCTGCGCAACAAAGGCATGGTAGATGGCAAGCTGTTGTTTGAAAATGCCTCTCAGCAGGCCGGATTTGATAAAGAAATGTATAGAAGCTTTGCTACCTGGTTTTTTGATTACGATAATGATGGCTGGCTGGACCTGTTTGTTTGCAATTATGAGTTCGATAAGGCCTTGTCCTACTATGCCGCAAAGGAGGCTTTAGCTCCATCTAACGACCCTGCAGGTAAGGCATTTTTGTACCGTAACAATCATAATGGCACCTTCACCAATACCACCAAAGCTATGGGATTGAAAGGTGTGGCCTTTGCAATGGGTGCCAATTTTGGCGATATTAATAACGATGGCTGGCTGGATTTTTACCTCAGTACCGGAAACCCCAGCTTTATGTCGCTGGTGTCCAACAAACTATGGGTTAACACCGGAGGAACCGGGTTCCGGGATGCAACAGTTTCTTCCAGAACCGGAAATTTGCAAAAAGGGCACGGTGTCTCTTTTGCTGATTTCGACAACGATGGCGACCAGGATATTCATACAGATCTGGGAGGCGCATTCCGAGGGGATGCCTATCCCAATGCCATGTACCTCAATCCCGGTCAGAATCAGAACAATTGGATTTACCTCAAAATCATTGGCACGAAATCAAACCGTGCTTCTATTGGAGCAAAAATCACCCTGACATTCCAAGAAAATGGTAAAACCAGAAAAGTTTACCGGGAGTTGAATTCCGGGGGCAGCTTTGGCTCCAGTCCGTTGCGCAGGGAAATTGGTATAGGTTCGGCCACGATGATTGATGAAATCCGAATCACCTGGCCTGCAAGTGGCATCACACAGGTGCTAACCAACGTATTGCCCAATCAGTTGCTGCAAATCACAGAAGGTCAGGATGGCAGTCAGCCGCTGCCCCTGTCTAAACTTCAATTTGTGTTTGCCGACACAGGCATGCCCATGTGCGCGCCTGTGCAATAGTCGAATTTTGTTACCGTCTTGAAAATGCCCGGGCTCTTGTCTGGGCATTTTCTCTTACATTCATGTAATACAGGTTGAAATCGCCCGGGTGATAATTTTTGCTAAAAAACAGGGCGCTTCCTTTAAATTTTGGTTTGGAAGCCAGCAAAATACCTTTGTGAACCTCTGCATCTGTGGATTGAGGGTAGATACGGTTAAACGGCCGGATCACGGCGCCTTTGTTTAGCGATTTGGCGGCATATTCGTTTGGCTTGGTATGCCAAAGCAATGGATTGGTGCAAACCGTTTTCTGATCCTCTTTCAGGCGCTGACCAAAACGCCGCTCCCAGGTGCGCCAGGTACAGTAGCAGTCTACCTGATCCGGCTTTTCGCAAGGTTTTAGTTTGCGGAATTCTTTTTCTGCCACCGGCCATCCTACAATATAAGCGGATACCAGTTGCTGCTCCAGATCTTTGTCTTCCACTAATTGCTGCAACAAAGTTTTGGTATGCAGGCCTCCCTGGCTGTGGCCTGCCAGTATGAACGGTCGTCCGTTGTTCCAGTATTTCAGGTAATGTTGAAAGGCTGCTTTGGCATCAGCATAGGCAACTTCCAAGGCTTTTTTTGCGGCGACGGTGTCTTTTTTAGTAAAAAATACATGCAGGTGCGCCTGCCGGTAACGAGGCGCAAAAACCCGGCCGGCGCCATTAAATATGGAAGCCTGGTACTGGATGGTTCCATTGTCGGTCTTACGGTTGGTGCGTTCATCGGTAATTGAAGCGTTCCAATTGCGTTGATGACGCAAGGCGCCCGTGTAGGTAGTGGGGTGCAGGAAAAAGACATCAACCGGGGCGTCTTTTTGCAAATCCGGCGACAACGAAGGATCAGGACTCATATCGGCCGGATCTTCTTTATCGGGGTGCGCCGCCCAGTTTTCCATCAGGGAATAATCCGGTGCTGGGGGCACTTTAGCCGCATCAAAGGCGGTTTTGGGTTTTACAGAGGCGCAGGAATGTAAAGCAAGCAATGCCGGCAGAAGCCAAAAAGGATGGAACTTGGTCATGGATATTGGACGTTAGACTGTTGGACATTAGACTATTGGATGTTGGACCGCTTAATAGTAGGGAGAATTCAGGATATTGGATAAATCTTGTCCAATATCCAACATCCGGCAATCTAAGGTCCAACTTCCTATTAACAGGTAATTGGATCAGTTTTCCGTAAAATCAAAGTAGGTTTGCAGCCCATGAACGAGGCCTTGACTAAAAAATTATCCTTACTTGAATATCCTTTTTGAAGACACTGATATGTTGGTCATTGACAAGCCGGGGGGCTTGTCTACCGAGAGTGGTAATGCTGCGCATCCATCTGCTGAAAAGTTGGCTCTTGACTGGTTTCGACAAAGAAATCCCGGGCAACGCAGTCCTTACCTCCGGGCCGTTCACAGGTTGGATCGTGTTTCCGGTGGTGTGTTGGTTTTGGCTAAATCTAAACAATCGCTGAGCGTGCTTATGCGTCAGTTTGAGCAACGTTTGGTCAAAAAAACGTATCAAGCAGTAGTAGAACACGCGCCCTCCATTGATTCCGGAGTTTTGACTCATTGGTTGAAACGGGATGAATCCGGGAAAAAGGCGCTTGTTTTCGACCAATATATGGCAGATACACAACCTTGTGCGCTGGATTTCAAAGTATTGGAACGTCGCGAAAACCAGGCTCTGCTGGAAATTTACCCGGAAACCGGACGTTTTCACCAAATACGCGCTCAATTGGCGCATGTTGGCGCTCCAATTTTGGGTGATCAGCTTTATGGCGGACAATTTTGGCGGGATTATGAAATCAAATTACAGGCGGTGCGTTTACAATTCATGCATCCGCGTACCAATGCCCCAATGACCATCGAAGCGCCCTGGGATGCCTGGGCACTGAATACCCCCACTAACCAGTAAACCATGCGCAAAATATTTTCTCAATTCCTGATTGGCTTCCTGACGCCATTCTCCCTCGAAGCTCAACATCAGAATCAAATACTTGACCCCAACATTTGTTCGGTTCAACTAACCCTTGCCGGTTCTCCACTTTCTATGCCTATCGTAAACCTCGGCGCTGGAAATAATACCATGGTGCTGCAGTTTGACCACATGGGTGATGAGCTCAAAGATTATAAATATACCCTGATTCATTGCAACAGCGACTGGCAACGCTCAGATTTATCAGATAATGAATACATAGACGGGTTTACCGACGATCGGATCCTGAACGTTCAGCCATCGTTCAATACCCTGATGCAATACACCCATTATGCCTTGGGACTGCCCAATCAAAATATGCGATGGACCCGATCGGGAAACTATCTGCTGCAGGTATTTGACACTGAAGACGACCGCCTGGTGCTCACCCGTCGATTCATGGTGGTGGAACCACTATGGCGTATTGATGCTGAATTTGTGCGCACTTCCCGGGTTGACAAGCAGGATACGCACCATGAGATTGATTTCAAGGTAGTTCCCAAGGGTGTCAGGGTGTCTATGCCACAAAATGATGTCAAAGCTTTTGTGTTACAGAATGGTCGCTGGGACAACGCCATGGGGCCAATCAAGCCTTTTATTACCAGGGGAGAAGACATAGTATTTGATTATCAGGATGAAATTGTGTTTCCTGCGGGCAAGGAGTTCCGTTTTTTTGATATCCGGTCTTTTGATTACAGAGGCGAGTTTGTGCGGGGAATCAAAGAAACACCCACCTATTATGAAGTAACCCTCCAGCCTGATGAAAGCAGATATGACCGACCAGTCATTTTCCGGCCGGATGCCGACGGGCGTTTTGTGATAGATAATGCCAATGCCAACCAAACCTTGCTGCAATGTGATTACAGCCTGGTGTTGTTTTCCATCAAGCAAAATCAGGAGCTTGATGGTTCAGATGTGTACGTATTTGGGGAGCTAACGGACTGGCAACTGAAGCCTGAATACAAAATGCAATACGATGAACAGGCCCGTGTGTATTGGTGCGAAGGCTGGCTTAAGCAAGGGCACTACGATTATCAATATCTGGTGGTTGACTCACGCACCGGAAAACCTGATATAGACGGCTTTGAAGGTAACTGGTACGCCACCGGTAATCAATATACTATTTTGGTGTATTTCCGGCCATTTGGCGCCCGCTTTGACCGGCTTATGGGAGCGGTTACCTTGAATAGTGCAAGGAGATAAACTATCAGAACTCAGCTCTTTTGGCTTTTTCCCAAATAACACTCTGCCTGCCGCGGAGGAGTCGGGCGAGGCCTGCGTACATAGCCCAGTTCATGAGGCAAAAATAGTAGGGCACGAACAGGACCTTTACTTTGAGTTTGCGTTGTTCCAGAAACCAGCCAAGGAGGGCGGCCAGATAAAACAAAATCTGTCCGGCCAGTAAAAGTTGGTAAAAAGGTTTCCCCTGAAAGGCCAGGATGGTGTTGATTATCAGTAATACAGGCAGAAACAACGGCGCCAGAGTCCAGCGCAGCACCCGATGAGATATGTACTGGAAGCTTAAAACGCCATAGCGGAAGGGATTGAGCAGGGGCGCTAAACGCACAATAGCCTGCAAACCGCCTGCCGCAATGCGCACTTTTCGTTTCATTTCTTCACCAACAGTGGCAGATGAACGCTCTGAAGCCCAGGCATCCGGGGCATAAGCCACTTTGTAGCCACGTTGGGCAATACGCATGGTCATGTAAAAATCTTCTACCAGCGTATCTGCCGGAACCGCCTCATAACAGTTGGTGCGCAAGGCAAACAATTCTCCGGCTGCGCCAACCACCGTCCAAAGTTCGGCATCCCATTTTTTCAGCAGGCTTTCATACCGCCAATAGATGCCTTCCCCGGCACTGCTGGCGTCTTCTTTTTCCGACATGGAAATGCGTTTTTCGCCTGCTACAGCACCTACATCGGGGTCGTTGAAATGACTAACCAGTCGATGAATGGCTTCCCGGTTAACAAAGGTATTGGCGTCGGTACTCACTACAACCGGAGTTTTTACCAGTTCCATGGCGCGCTGGAAAGCGGCAATTTTTCCTTGGCGTTCTGGTTGGTGCAACAACTTCCACTGCACATCTGCCGGGTATGGATATTGGGCAACAATTTGGGGTGTTTGGTCGTCTGAGCCATCCGTAACAAACCAGAAATGGATGAGGTGGCGCGGGTAATCCAGGGATAAAGAATTAGCGATCTTTCGGGCCATCCAGTCTTCTTCATTGAAGGCGCAAACGATGAAGGTAACCTCAGGTAATGCATGTGAGGAGAGGGGGCGGGGGGAGTAAATCCAGCGCTTGATCCGTACCAATAGCCACAGCACAAACCCGTAGCCCAGGTAGGCATACACGATAATGGCCAGTCCCAACCAAAAAACAATTTCCAACACGCCGGATGAATTTGAAGGGGCAAAGGTAAAACGAGCCCGGGCGGATTGGAGCGTTTGTAGTAAAATTGGGCTAATTCCTTGTCAACTGACCCTTACTGCCATATTTAACAAAAAATATGTATTCCCGAATATTTGGCTTAATTCATTGATTATCATTTTTTTACCCGTTTGATTTATTATTCATGAAAAAAATGACTCGACTTTCGTCATCTGGCGGACGAACCTAAGACTGTGTGAAGCGGTTAAACGGCACTATCTTTGTTTCATTCAGGCAGTACGCCTGAAGTCATCCCTCCCGCACTTCCGGCCATCATTCCCCATCTAACCCGGGCTGTTCAGCTCTGGCCAACGCTGTGCCGGCAAGCAGCCTGCTCTTGTTTTTTCCAAGGCCTGAAAAGGCAATACAATGGGAAAAACTAATCCATGGAACAAAGCAGAAGCATAGGAAGAACGTTGACTGGATGCCCCAGTTAGCGGGTAATTATTGTGACCAAAAACGATTACACAATGACCAAACGTTTACTCCTGGTGGAGGATCACGAAGATCTCCGCCGTACGATAGGCTGTTTTCTTTCCGAGCATTTTACTGTTTTAAGCGCTAAAAATGGCCTTGAAGCCATGAGTGTACTCAGCAAGGGCATCATACCGGATGTCATTGTCACTGATTCCACCATGCCTGAAATGGATGGCGCTACACTGTTGCATCATTTGCGCAGCAGTGGTTGGTGGGCCGACATCCCTGTTTTTGTGCTGGGCGCCAATGAAGACGCATCCGAGGCCCAACATTTTGAGCGCCTGGGCGCCCATGGATACTTTGCCAAGCCCTTCAGTCCGGTACAACTTAAGGAAAAGATATTAGACTTGATTCCCTGACACGTTTTCTGACAGGGACAAAACGACAAACACCGATTACCTAATTTAATCATGCATCCCAACCCGCACCCATCCGATTACCCATTGGCGGCTACCAGGGAAATGCTTTTCGTGGGGTTTGATGGCCCCATCGAACATCATATCCGCCACATGCCAGCTCGTAGCAACGAGCTGAATTATGCCGTAGAAACCAATGGATTCCTGGCCTATCGCTGGCTGGAACAACAAGTAGACGAGCTGTCTACTTTCCATTTGCCTTATGCTGTTGTTTGTCATGCCGACTGGCTGATCAGCGATCAGTTCAGGCTGGTACAACAATTGGCAGCCCATCCGCATTTATGTACGGTACCTGTAGTTGCCTTTGCAGAAAAAGACCAGGCGCCGGAGCCAGCATTGTTGCGCTCAATGGGAGTAGACGACTGTTATACCATTCCGGTAGATTGGCAGCAGGTGGAACGACGAATTGAATTCCTGAACCAATACAAACCCCGGTTTTTACAGTCGGCATACCCGGCGCAGGCAGAGCATTTCAGGTTAAAAATTCCATTTAGTAAAAGGCTGCTGGATATTATTGGCGCTTCGGCAGGGATTTTGCTAACCATGTGGATCTGGGCGCCCGTTATGCTGGCCATTTGGCTTGAAACGCGAGGCCCGGTCATTTATACCTCCCGAAGGGTGGGGTACGGCTATCAGGTTTTTGCGTTTTTGAAATTCAGATCTATGTACAACCGGGCGGAAGACCGCTTGCAGGAGCTTGAGCATTTGAATCAGTATCAGGCGCCGTATTTGCATCAGAAGCCCATTTTTGTTAAAATTGCCAACGATCCACGTGTTACTCGGGTTGGTCGTTTTATCCGCAAGTACAGCATTGATGAATTGCCGCAGCTGATCAATGTGTTGCGCGGCGACATGTCGCTCGTGGGCAACCGTCCGCTCCCGGTTTACGAAGCGGAATCCCTGACCAAGGATGCCTGGAGTGCGCGTTTTTTAGCGCCGGCGGGTATTACTGGCCTTTGGCAGGTGAGCAAACGTGGCAAACCGGAAATGACGGTGGAGGAGCGCATTCACCTGGATATTGCCTATGCAAAAACGCCTTACTCTATTTGGAAAGACCTCGGGATTTTGCTGAAAACATTTGGAGCCTTTATCCAGCAAGAGGATGTTTAAGAAAGTATCTGTCATTACGTTAAACTACAACGAAACCCTGACTACCTGTGCCCTGTTGGACAGCATCAGGCAGCAGGATTATCCGGATTTGGAGGTGATTGTGGTAGACAATGCGAGCAGGGAAAATCCGGAAGCGGTGTTCCTCGAACAATACCCGGAAGTACATTTTTTGCGCAGCAGCAAGAACCTGGGTTTTGCCGGAGGGAATAACCTGGCATTGCCGCTGGCAAAGGGGGATTATTTGTTTTTCCTCAATAACGACACCGAGCTGGCGCCCAACTGCATTCGGCGGATGGTGGAATTTATGGAACAGCAGCCGGGAGTAGGGTTGTTGAGCCCACTGATTTGTTATTTCCCGGAATCATCCCTGCAGGATACCAGTTCCTTGCCACTGATCCAGTATGCCGGAATGACTCCGGTTTCCAACCTTACAGGCAGAAACGAAACCATCGGGGCGCGCACGCGCGACCGTGGGCAGTTTGCGGGTGCGCGCACCACCGCCTATGCGCACGGGGCAGCCATGATGATATCCAGAAAGGTATTGGAGCAGGTTGGGGCTATGTGGGAAGGCTACTTTTTGTATTACGAAGAACTGGATTGGGCTGAGCGTATTCGTCGGGCCGGTTTTGACATATGGCTGGAACCTAGGGCGCGCGTATGGCACAAGGAAAGCTATACGCTTGATAAAATGGGTTCTATCAAAACCTATTACATGGCGCGCAATCGTATTTTGTTTATGCGCCGGCAGCGGAAAGGTCCCGGTTTGTGGGGATTTTATGGTTATCTGGGTTTTGTGCTGGTTCCGGTTAAAGCAGCCAGGTCTTTGCTGGCAGGAAACTGGCAACAGGCGCTTGTATTCTGGAGAGGTATCTGGTCTGGGTTAACCACAAATCTAAGCAGGGCATGAGCTGGCTTTTCTCCTTGTTATGCGCCATTTTATTGGCACAATTGATTTATCCCGCCCTGGTGATCACCCTTGCCCGCCTGCGCAGCCTTCCGCAATTGCCACCTGTACAGGCAGTCCCCGTTAAATTTGCCTGCATCATTACCGCCTATCGCAATGCTGCCATTGCCCAGCCCCTGGTGCGGTCACTGTTGCATCAAACCTGCCCTGATGTGCAGGTGTATCTGGTGGCAGACGAATGCCCCGCTTTTGATTTTGGCATTTCAGATCCCAGATATCACCCGCTGATCCCGGAATCACCGCTCAGGTTAAAGGTCCGGAGTATCCGGTATGCCATGGCGAAATTGGTAGAGCAACCTGATTATGTGGTGGTATTTGATGCAGACAACCTGGCGCATCCGGAGTTTTTGATGCAATTGAAACCCTGGATTTCAGCCGGTTTTTCCTGTGTGCAAGGGCAGCGTACAGCCAAAAACCTTAATTCTGTTTACGCCGCACTGGATAGCCTGGGGGAACATTACAAGAATTTTCTGGAGCGTGAAACGGCCTTTCGATTGGGTTCATCTGCTGTAATCAGTGGTTCTGGAATGGCTACAAGGTATGATCTGTATCAGGCTTATTTGGAAAGTGAGGCTATTGCGCAGGGGCACTTGTTGGAGAAAAAGATGCTACAGGAAGACAAGATTTTGCAAAATTTCCTGCTGGGGCAGGGTGTCCGGATAGCGTATGCCCGTGAAGCGATGGTGTATGATGAAAAAGTGAGCAAAGGGGCAGATGTGGAAACGCAGCGTGGACGCTGGCTGTATTCCTATTTTCAAAACATTCCGAATGCCCTGGCATTGTTGGGCCTGGGTTTGCGCAACTTCAGTTTCAACCAGTTTTATTTTGGGGCAATTACCCTGGTTTTACCCATGTTTATCCAGCTTGGGCTGGCAGGACTGTGTCTGCTGACAGGCTTGTTTTTAGCCCCCTGGTGGTCGGTGCTGTTGCTATTTGGCATGCTTGTATTCATGTGGAATATCTGGCGGGTATTGCAGCTGGACCAGGCGCCGCCGGCGGTAAAAAGAGTGGTTTGGCAAGCTCCGAAGTTTGTTTTCCGGCAAATCAGATCCCTGGGTAATATGCGCGATCCCAACCGGAATTTCCAGCCCACCGAAAACCGTCAGGCCCGAACAATAGATGAGGTGCTCCGGGAAAGAAAAGAGTGAGGAACGATGAACGATGGACGATGAACGACGAGACTTGCCCTTGGCATTACGTTTGGATGCCAAGGGCAAGTCCCGTCGTTCATCGTTCATCGTTCATCGTCCATCGTTCATCGTCCCGTCGTCCATCATTCCATCGTTTTTTGTAAAATTTTTGTCATGGACCCAACCAAAAGGTTTGGCAATGCGTATAGTATAGTAAAAAATAGTTTGCAAAATATTTGATTTTGCCAATTTTTTCACTTTACTTTGACCCAATTAAAAAAGGAGGTTCGCCATGACTACAAAAAGCATTTCCATCGCATTTGTCCTCCTCATGCTCTCTGTATGCTCCGTAGGAGGCCAGACAACTGCTTCCAAAACTTTCACCCGCGCCTTTAACACGGACGGTAAAGACTTGCTGCGTCTGGAACTTCCCGGCGAAGTAGATTTGAAGGTATGGGACAATCCAAGTGTACGTTTTGAAATCAGTGTGAGTTTGCCCACAGGTAATGGGCCAATGCTCAATGAACTGGCCAATATTGGTCGGTACAACCTGAATGCCAAAACCGATGCCAACGTACTCGTCATCGAAGCGCCAAACATGCAAAAACAACTGAAGGTAAAAGGTCAGGACTTCAAGGAAAACGTCACTTTCGTGGTGTATGTGCCTAAAAACATGGAAGTTCAGATCACACCGCCTTCACCTGTGCTGGCCGACGCTAAAAAATAACACACCCAAGTTTCCTACATTTTTGTCAGGATTAAACAACTTGCCTGAACGTATCTGCGTTCAGGCATTTTTTTGTTTGGCAGAATGCGCCGAACTTTGCACCAAACTACATTCAAACATGACACGATTTGGGTTAATAATATCTATGATACTGTTGTTCGCCATCTGTGCCAACGCACAAATGGAACGCACTATGTACCAGGTTTTTGAGATAGATTCCGCCCAAACTGTACAGTTTGAAATCGCCGGCGAATATCAGGTAGCCGAATGGGCCGGTAATTCCATACTCGTAGAAACTACCGTGCAACTCTGGGATGCTAACAAGGAAATTCTCGGACACCTGATCAAGGAAGGCCGATATGACCTCGTAACCGATTCCACTTCTGATCCACACCCCCGGCAGGTGCGTATTTACACCAAATACATCGACCGCAAGCCGCTCAAACGCCGCGATGGACAGAAATGCCTGGAAATTGCAGTCACCAAAATATTCGTACCAGACACTTTTTATATCTCTGAAGACCGCCAGCGCCTGACGAGAAAAGGTGGGAAATGACGATGAACGATGGACGACGAAACGATGGGCGTTGCGCCCTAAAGTAATGGTTTCAGACCTGAAACCAAAATGCTTCGTCCATCTTCCATTGTCCCGCGCCGTCCATTGTTCATGATATGCCACAACTCGTTGAGCTTGTATTACTTCCGCAGGAGCGGGAAAACCAGTCCCTGATCCGGCAAAAAGCTGCAAAGCAGGCTAACCTACGACCCGATCAGGTTGCCCATATAGAAATACTGAAGTCTTCTCTGGATGCCCGTTCACGGCAGGCGGTGTTTCGGTTGCGCGTAGAGGTGTACGGCCCCGGAGAAGTTTTTGTGCCGGAGCCGGCCATTCTGGATGGCTTTAAACCTGTGACCGACAAAAAGAAAGTGATAGTAGTAGGCGCCGGGCCGGCCGGTTATTTTGCCGCTTTGGAATTGCTTGAACTGGGTATAAAACCCATCGTACTGGATCGGGGAAACGATGTGCAATTGCGCAGGCGCGATTTACGGGCGATTCAGCAATTCGGTGAGGTTAATCCTGATTCCAACTATTGTTTTGGGGAAGGCGGCGCTGGCACTTATTCCGATGGAAAATTATACACCCGCTCAGTAAAGCGCGGAAATGTATACAAATCGCTGAAACTCCTTGTGGAGCATGGCGCTAAAAGTGATATTCTGACAGAGGCACACCCGCACATTGGCTCCAATAAGTTGCCGGGGGTAGTGCAAAACATTCGTCAGACCATCCTGCAATACGGCGGTGAGGTTCATTTTGCCCATCGGGTGGTAGATTTTATCCTGCGCGACCAGCAGATTATCGGGGTGCGAACGGAGCATGCCGGCGCAGGTGCATCAGCAGAAATTCTGGCCGATGCGGTGATCCTGGCCACCGGCCATTCGGCACGGGATATTTACCGATTGTTGCACAAAAAAGGTATCCTCATTGAGCCTAAACCATTTGCCCTTGGCGTGCGGGTGGAACATCCGCAGCCGTTGATTGATAGTATTCAATACAAGCAATCGCAGCGTTCAGACGAACTTCCGGCAGCCAGCTACAGCCTGGTTTGTCAGGTGGGCGGCCGGGGCGTCTTTTCTTTTTGTATGTGTCCGGGAGGCTTGATCGTGCCCTCTGCTACTGCGCCAGGCGAGATAGTTGTAAATGGCATGAGCATGAGCCGGCGCGATTCTCCTTTTGCCAATTCCGGAATGGTAACCTCTGTGGAGCCGGAAGACCTGGCGCCCTGGGCCAAACACGGGGTGTTTTCGGCCATGGAGTTTCAGGCGGAGGTTGAACAACGTTTGTTCGCAGCCGGCGACGGTAGTCAGAAAGGCCCGGCACTCAGGTTGCCTGATTTTATTGCCGGCAAACTTTCAGCCGATTTACCCAAAACATCGTACATCCCCGGACTTTTTCCAGCGCCCTTGTACGAATTATTGCCAGCGTTCATCTACAAACGCCTGCGGGAAGGTTTAGCCGATTTTGGCAGACAAATGCGCGGTTTTTACACACAGGAAGCCAATGTGGTGGCAACGGAGAGTCGCACCAGCGCGCCCGTGCGCATCCCGCGCGAGGCGGAGTCCCTGATGCATCCGCAAATTACCGGATTGTTTCCCTGCGGAGAGGGAGCCGGCTATGCAGGCGGGATTATTTCAGCGGCCATGGATGGCCAAAATGTGGCCCGCGCTGTGGAACGCTGGTTGGAACGCGGGTAAGAACGCGGATTTTTTTGGAACGCGGATGACGCGGATGACGCGGATTTTTTTGGGCTGCCTGCGGCAGCATTTTTTGGGCTGGTGTTGGATTTTTTCTTGAAAGGGTGTAATTTCGAATACAGAAACATGCTCCCAATCAACATTCCAATGAAACACGCAGAATTAACCAGCCGAATTATCCAGGTATTTTATCAAGTTTACAATGAACTTGGATATGGATTTCTTGAAAAGGTATACCAAAATGCCCTGTTCTATGCACTCCAACAAGAGGGTATAAAAGTGGAGGCCCACCGTAAAATCCTCGTTCGCTTTCGAGGAGTAATTGTAGGTGAATATATCAGTGATATTGTTGCAGACTCTACAGTAATAATAGAAGTAAAAGCTGCAGAATCTCTAACCGCAGCGCATGAGTTTCAACTTATTAATTACCTCAAATGCTCCGAAATGGAAGTGGGGCTATTACTGAACTTTGGTAAATCACCCGAGTTCAAACGAAAAATATTCGAAAAGGGCGTGCGTACTTCCAGTGTTGCCGAAGGTAGCTGAAAAATCCACATCATAAATATCCTACAGATTTACAGAGAGGCCCCTCTGATTTCTGCAGAAGAGGTCAGACAGATTAGCTCATAAATCATAGCTGCCGAAGGCAGCACAAAAAAAATCCGCGTCATCCGCGTCATCCGCGTTCCAAAAAATCCGCGTTCCAACCAGCGTTCCTACCGGGGGATGGTTTTGAGTTGGGCTTCTATCTCCCGCAGACGCTCTTTTTTAATTGAATCTACCAGTTGGGGCAATACAGTGGTTTGCGCCACCTTGCAGAGGCTGTCGTTGGATTTTTGTGCCACCGAAATCTGGTGGTTGGCAATGGAATCAATCATACTGCGCGTATCAGCATCCAATGGGGTATTGTTATTCCCGCAACCGGTCAAAAAACCGGTTGCCAAAACAATGGAAAGGAAGCTTCTACGGTACAGCATGCTATTGGCGCCCTTTGTGTACTTTGCGGTGAAACAGTTTTAGAACTCAGCGCTTCCCGGATACCTCGGGAATGCAATTACATCGCGGATATTGGTCATACCCGTTACAAACAAAATCAGGCGTTCAAATCCCAATCCGAAGCCGGCGTGCGGACAAGAACCGAAGCGACGGGTATCCAGATACCAGGAAAGTTCTTGTTCCGGAATGTGCATTTCTTGCATACGGTTCACTAGACGGTCGTAACGTTCTTCACGCTGTGAGCCACCCACGATTTCGCCGATCCCAGGAAACAGGATATCCATCGCGGAAACGGTTGGACCCGGAACCCCTTCTTTCGGATCGTCCTGGCGCATATAAAATGCTTTGATGGCGGCCGGGTAGTTGGTGAGGATTACCGGTTTTTTGAAGTGTTTTTCCACCAGGAAGCGTTCGTGTTCGCTCTGCAGGTCGGTGCCCCAACCTTCCACAGGGAACTGGAATTTACCTTTTTTATTTGGCGTGGAGTTCTTCAGAATATCAATGGCTTCGGTATAAGTGAGTCGTACGAACTCATTTTCCATCACGAAGCGCAGCTTTTCGGTGAGTGTCATCTCACTGCGCTGGTCCTGTGGTTTGCTTTTTTCTTCCTCAATGAGGCGCTCTTCCAGGATTTTCAGGTCGTCGGCACAATATTCGAGGGCATACCGGATCACGTATTTCAGCATGTCTTCTGCCAGCTGCATGTTGTCTTGCAGGTCGTAGAAGGCCATTTCCGGCTCAATCATCCAGAATTCAGCCAGGTGACGGGTGGTGTTGGAGTTTTCAGCGCGGAAGGTTGGGCCAAAGGTGTAGATTTCACCGAGGGCAGTGGCAGCCAGTTCGCCTTCCAGCTGACCGGAAACGGTGAGGTTGGTGCTGCGGCCAAAGAAATCTTTGCTGAAATCAATCTCGCCCGATTCTGTGCGTGGGAGCTTGTCCAGGTCGAGGGTGGTTACACGGAACATTTCGCCGGCGCCTTCAGCGTCACTGGCGGTGATTACCGGTGTATGGATGTAATAAAAACCGCGGTCGTTGAAGAACTTATGGATAGCATACGCCAGAGCATGCCGGGTGCGGAACACGGCAGCAAAGGTGTTGGTACGGAAGCGCAGGTGTGCGTTTTCGCGCAGGAATTCCAGCGTTTGGCGCTTGGGCTGCAGCGGGAATTCGTCCGGGTTACAATCGCCGAGAATTTCAACAGAATTGGCTTTTACTTCTACTTTTTGGCCTTTGCCCTGACTTTCAATCAGGGTACCTGTAGCTGAAACAGCTGCTCCGAATTTAATCCGGGAAAGCGTCTGTTCATCGGTATTTTCAAAGTCAACCACTACCTGCAGGTTATTGGAGGTAGACCCGTCATTGAGGGCGATGAATTGGTTGTTCCGGAAGGCTTTTACCCATCCTTTTACGGTAACTTCAGTTCCTACTGGCTCAGTGCGCAGTATCTCGGCGATTTTGATACGTTTCATGCTATTAATAAGTCCAATTTGCCCCAAAAAGTTTCAGGACCTTTCAAAGAAGCCGCAAAAGTACTTGTTTTCCCAGACTTTTCAATAGGGACGATGGACGATGGGACGATGGACGACGGGACGATGGACGATGAACGATGGACGACGGGACGATGAACGATGGACGACGCGTGGGCGCCCAAGCTTAACGCCTCTGCGAAAATCTGCGGGTCAATCTGTGAAAATCTGCGGGAAACTAACGGTGGAACGATGGGCGATGGGACGACGCGTGGGCGCCCAAGCTCAACGCCTCTGCGAAAATCTGCGGGTCAATCTGTGAAAATCTGCGGGAAACTAACGGTGGAACGATGAACGACGCGTGAGTACCCCAACCATCGTCCATCGTCCCACCGTCCATCGTCCCGTCGTCTTTTATTCTATTTTCAAGGTTTTCACCTCTCCGGTGGGGGTAACCAGCATGAATTCCTTCTTTACTACGGTTTTTTGCAGAGGAATTCGTTCTGGCAGAGTAAAGCGGACTACCAGATTGTAGGAAAACTGCACGGCAGGTTCCAGGATTTCCGGGTTGATTACAATATCGTAATCGTTGGCCGGCACGGCATTATAGAACCTGGAAGTGATTTTATCGGCCTGATTGACTTTGCTGTTATCATCAAAATCGATACGTTGGGTACTGAATGCCCGGTAACTTTCGTAGCGATTGATGGGGTAGGCTACCCAGGCGTTTTCGGCGGAAACTGTGTAGGCAGAATCCAGTTTGATACCAATGGTTTTGTACTGTTTAATGATATTTTGCAGGTAGGCAAAGGTTGTTTCGCGGAGTTCGGAATAAATGGCATCGGCGTCTTTGACGAAATAATCCACCTTGACGATGTCGTAAATTTCCTGGGCTGCGGCTGCGGTCACAATGCGTTCCAGCAAGGCCGGGTTGGTATACCGGATGTGGATGTTTTTCTGCATTTCGAAGCCTTTGGGAATCTCGGTGTAGGTTTTTTTGGAAAACAACTTTTTGGTCACATCGTACTCATAGCGAGGCAAAAAATTGACCATATCCACATAAATATCGGTGGCAGGAATGCCCAAACCACCCAAAGCGCCCGTGAAGCCGCTGAGTCGGGCATTGAGCAGAGCATTGGTTTCTTCGGCGGTTTTGCCAGACTGTGTTACACTGAAAATAGCGGTGTAAGAGCCTGCTTTTTGGTTAGACAAGGTGTTTAGGGTAATTTCCACCTGGTTGTCGCCAATGAATTGAGCAGCCTTGGGAACGCCGCGATATTGCGGACTGGGCGCAATATTTTGATACGTTTGTTGCTGCTCGGCGTAATTGCCCATAACCTGGGCGTTAAGGGAAAAAGAGAGAAAAAACAGGGCAAAAAGTGCAAAAATGTTTCGCATAATGGTTTGAAAACAGGTATGTGTGATGGTTGTGGGAGCAAAACGAAAAGCCCGGCTTAAAATTGCTTGTAAACTTTCCTTCTGCGCTTTCGTTAGACCCTTCTACTTTTGCATCAAAATATCCAGCAGGGTACCAAGCACAAGCCCATGTTTATAGAAGTTTTCAAGAGCAAAATTCACCGGGTTAAGGTTACACAAGCCGACCTCAATTACATCGGCAGTATCACCATCGATGAGGATTTGATGGATGCTGCCAATCTGATAGAGGGAGAAAAGGTGCAAATTGTGAACAACAACAATGGTGAGCGATTTGAAACCTACACCATCCGCGGCGAACGTGGCAGCGGTGTAATTTGCCTCAACGGCGCTGCCGCCCGGCGTGTACAGGTGGGCGATATCGTTATCATTATTGCCTATGCCTATATGACTCCTGAAGAGGCTCGCACCTTCCGCGGTGTTGCCGTTTTCCCCGACGAAAACAACCGATTGGTCAAAGGAGGCGGGTAAAGGGCATTTTTTTTCTTGAGCACTAAACAGTGTTTAGTAACTTTGCGTTGTTTAGTAATTTACTATGAGCATCGCAGAAAGAAAAGAAAGGGAGAAAGCCGAAATGCGCTCGCTGATTTTGAGCGCAGCGCACCACATCTTTAAAGAAAAAGGCTACGACGGACTCAATATCCGCAGTATCGCAGAGCGGATTGAATACAGTCCGGCTACTATCTATTTGTATTACAAGGATAAGAATGAGATCTTTTATGCTTTGCAATACGAAGCGGCCGCCGCCAAACGTGATCACCTGATTCCGGCCGCAGGCATTGAAGATCCCTGGCAGCGACTTATTGAGTTTGGACGCTTGTATGTGGATTTCGGGTTGAAACACCCGGATTGGTACGACCTGTTGTTTCTTACCCGGGCGCCGATGGAACACGTTGAAAATCAGGAGTGTTGGACACTCGGAATGGCTACCCATTCCTTCTTTGTAGAAACGGTTCAGGCTTGTGTAGACGCCCGGTATTTCAAAAGCACTGATACCCAAACCATTGCCTACACGCTTTGGTGCCACGCACACGGACTCGTGTCACTCTTCGTGCGCGAACGTATGCGCATGTATCCGCCTGAGCAAAGGGAAGAACTGGCCCGGAAATCGTTTGCCATGATTGTTAAAATGGCAGAAGGACTGTAGCCCGCACCCCGAAACCAACCACTCAGACCTCAAAATCAACCATTCACCACTTTTCTCTTGAGCAGTCCGTAGCGACTGCCTTTTTTTGTACCGTCAATAAACGCTGTTCAGTTTCTAAAAGTTGTTTTTGTCTTATGCGTTATACTCTGCCCAACCTATTTTTTACAACTGTTCTGTTGCTGATTGGTTTGTTGTTGTCTACTCCTGATTTACGTGCGCAATCGGCTATTCTGGAGCGATATGTTCAGGAAGGACTTCAAACCAGTCTCCAACTCAAACAACAAGGTCTGGATATTTCCCGTCAGCAGGAGTTGCTCCGGCAGGCAAATGCCCTGGGAATGCCTAAATTCACTTTCGACGCCAATTACACGGTTGCTGCCGGTGGCCGGAAAATTGATTTCCCCATCGGCGATCTACTGAACAATGTATATGGCAACCTGAATGCGCTAAATGCCGTTCCCGGCAACCTTCCACCCGGCGTGGTGCCAGGGGTTTTTCCAACGCTGGAGAATCAGCAGATTCAGTTCCTGCCCAACAACTTCCACGAAACCAAAATTTCCTTTGCCTATCCGGTGTTCAATTCCGACCTGAAGTATAACCGGCAAATTCAACAACATTTGCTCAGCAGCAAAACAGCGGAAAAGGCGGCCGGAACCCATGATCTTCGATACCAGATTACTGAAGCTTACCTGCAATATCTGCGCACCCTCGAAGCGGAAAAAATATGGCTCAATACCCGCACGGTGCTCACTGAGCTTCGCCGGTTCAATGAAAGCCTGGTGAAAAACAATGTCGCCACCCGCGATATAGTGGCTACCGCAGATTACGAACTCAGCAAGGCCGACAATGAAATTTACACTCTGCGCCGACAGCAGGAGAACGTACAAGCCTATTTCAATTTTTTGCTCAACAAGGAGTTAAACGCACCCATAGAGGTTGATTCTGCGCTGCTGAAAATGCCAGTTCCGGTTTATCAACCCCAGGATCTGGTAGCGCAAAGCCTGGAAAACAGGCATGAACTGGATGCGCTCAAAGCCGGCCAGCTGGCTGCTGAAACTGATGTGCGTCGCAACAATGCCAACCTGAAATTGCCTGATCTGTACCTCGGAGGCTCTTTCGGTTTTCAGGGCTTTGGTTATACATTCAGCAAGGAACAAGCCTATGTGCTGGCCCAGGTTGGTTTGTCGTACGACTTGTTTGATGGCGGTCTAAGGCGCTCCAAAACCCAGGAGGCGCGTCTGCAGGCTGAAACAGTTCGGGCTAAAACCGAACTCGTTGAACAACAAATTACTCTGCAGGTAACGGCCGCCTGGCACGACCTGGAAGCCGCGCAAAACAGTTTTCAATCCAGCTCTGTTGGCTTGCGTGCCGCTGAGGAAACCTTTCGGATTGTCAATAATAAATACCGCGCCGGACAGGCATTATTACTGGAATACCTGGATGCACAAAACCGCGTAACAGCCGCCCGATTACAACAAGTGATTGCCTGGTCGGAAGTGCTTTTGAAAGAAGCTGCACTGAAAAAAGCAGCTGGCATCTAAAACCTTGTTTCCTATGAACAAAGAAACCATCCAGCAGCGATTACAGCATCACCAAAATTCGGTGTTGCAACTGTCACAACAATAACCCAGAATCATATAACCTAATCACAAGCTCAACACCCTCAATATGGATACTTTATCCTTCAAAAAAGTGTTTCTCCCCGCCATATTGGCGCTTTTGGCTATCTCAGGGCTTTGCTTCCTCCTGGGCGGCTGCGGCTCCCAGCCATCCACCGATGCGGCGCCCACTCTGGCCGATGAACGCATTCCGGTTTATACTGCTGCTGTGCAACAAAAAAGCATATCGCTGCCCATTACGTCCAGCGGCATCCTTACCTCATCGGCCGAACAACGGCTATCCTTTAAAATTGGAGGGGTTATCCGCAAAATCTATGTTGATGAAGGCGATATGGTGCGGGCCGGGCAACTGCTGGCAGTATTGGATAAAACAGAAATCGACGCGCAGGTGGCTCAGGCCCAGCAAGGCTTAACCAAAGCCGAACGCGATCTTTCCCGGGTGGAGGGCTTGTACCGCGACAGCAGTGCTACGCTTGAACTATTGCAAAATGCGACTACCGGTCGGGATGTGGCTAAAGAAACAGTGCGCATTGCTACTTTCAACCAGCAATACGCCGAAATCCGCGCAACCAGAGCTGGCAAAATTATCAAAAAACTGGCCAATGAAGGGGAAATCACCGGTCCGGGTATGCCTATGTTCGTGCTGTTTGAAACCGGCGCCAACGATTGGGTAGTGCAGATAAACGTAAGCGACAGAGACTGGGCCAGACTGAACCTGGGCATGCCGGCAGAGGTGCGTATGGATGCTTATGAAGGAACACTTTTCCAGGGGAAAATTACCGATCTGGCGCCAGCCGCCGATCCAGCCAGCGGGCTCTATCCGGTAGAAATCCGGATACAACCACAGGGCAAGCGTTTTGCCCCGGGTTTGTTTGCTGAAGTAGCTATAAAGCCTTCGCAGTCAAGGGCATATACCATGATTCCTGTTGAAGCGCTGGTGGAAGGAAACGGCCAGGAAGCCTTTGTTTTTGCCATTCAGCCGGATGGTGAAAGTGTAAAAAAACTGTCTGTCAAGGTGGCGTTTATGGAAGGGAATCAGGCTGTAATTGCTTCCGGCTTGGAGGGGGTAACCGAGGTGGTAACCAGTGGAGCTCCATACCTCAACGAAAAGAAAAAAGTGCGGAAGCAAACTGCAGGACAATCAGACAGTGGACGCTAGGCTCAACAGTCCTTATTTTTCTCTTTCAACCTCGTAAAATGGCTTGTTCAGCCACCTTAGGCTTATGAAAATCGCTGAATTCTCAGTCAAGAACTCACAGTTCACTTTCATCATATTTTGCTTCGTGATGGCTCTGGGGCTGGGCTCTATGTTCAACATGCCCCGTGCAGAAGACCCCAAATTTGCACCTCCAGGCTATAATGTGGTGGTGGTTTATCCAGGCGCCGGTCCGGCGGAAATGGAAGACAAAATAACCGATAAACTGGAGTCGCGCCTGGGCGCTCTGGAAAACATTGACCGTATGCGGTCTCTGTCGTTCAACGGCGTAATGATCCTAACCATCGAATTCAAACATGGTGAAGACGCAGATAAAAAATACGATGAGGTAATCCGGGAGGTGAATGCTGCCCGCGCGGAATTGCCGGATGATATTTACCGGCTTCAGATTCAAAAGTTTTCCTCCTCGGACGTAGCCATTTTGCAGGGCGCCATTATTTCTGAAAATGCCTCCTGGGCAGAGTTGCGCACCCAGGCGGAAGCCTTGGAGGAGAGTCTGGAAAAAATACCGGGCATCAAGGCCGCCGATACCTGGGGATATCCCAAACGGGAACTGCGTATAGCCCTGAATTTGCCCAAAATGGCTGCTGAAAATATACCGGTAAGCAGGGTGCTGGGCGCACTTCAAAGCGAAAATGTGAGTATTCCAGGCGGTTCGGTGGAAGTGGGCAAACGTACCTTCAATGTGGAAACCAGTGGCGATTATCAGAGTATTGAAGAAGTACGCAATACACTTGTCAACGGCCAGAATGGCAGGGTGCTTTACCTGCGCGATCTGGCGGAGGTAGACTGGGCATATGAGGAAAACCGACATCTGGCGCGTGTGAACGGCACCCGATGCGTGTGGGTAACTGCCCGCATGAAAGATGAGCAAAATATCTCGGTGGTGGGAAAACAGGTGAACGACAAGGTAGCGGCCTGGCAGGCGGAGCTGCCTAAAAATATGGATTATGCCCGCGTTTTTGATCAAAACGACTCGGTAAGCAAGCGCTTGGGACGTTTTGCCAAGGATTTCGGGATTGCCATTTTGCTGGTGTTACTCACCTTGTTGCCCCTTGGCTGGCGCGCTTCGCTGGTGGTGATGATTTCTATTCCGCTGAGTATTGCCATAGGCCTGTTTGCCCTGGATCAGATGGGGTATTCGTTGAATCAGTTGAGTATTGTAGGGTTAATTATCGCTCTAGGGATATTGGTAGACGACAGTATTGTGGTGGTAGAAAATATAGAAAGGTGGCTGCGGGAGGGCCACTCCCGACGTGAGGCGGCTATTCTGGCTACCAAACAGATTGGCCTGGCGGTTTTGGGCTGCACAGCCACACTGGTGCTGGCTTTTTTGCCTCTGGTGTTTTTGCCTGAAGCCTCCGGCGATTTCATCCGTTCCTTGCCCCTGGCAGTAGTGTTGTGTGTATTGGCATCCTTGTTTGTGTCGCTTACCATCGTGCCATTTTTGGGTAGCCGTATTCTGGCGGAGCATCACGATCCGCGGGGTAATTTGTTCCTTCGCGGCTTGAAATGGCTTATTTCCGGCACGTATGCGCGTTTATTGCACAAATCATTGGAGTATCCTAAAACTTCGATGGCGGTTGCGGCGCTGATATTTTTTGGGGTACTGAGTCTGGCCGGCAAAGCAGGTTTTGCGGTGTTCCCGGCCAGTGAGCGTCCGATGTTTTATATTGATGTGGATGCATCAGTGGGAACCAATCTGGAGCAAACCAACCAGATTGCGGCTATTGTAGACTCTGTGTTGCAGGAGTATGTGGCGCCGGAGTTCAGGCAACACCATTTGTTGCCTGATTCAGTGCAACCGGTTTCCAGGTACACAGGTGGAAAGGCGCAGATCACCTGGTTTGCCACCAATGTGGGTCGGGGTAATCCGCGTATTTATTACAATGTGATCCGTGAGGTTGAATCGTTTGATTATGCTCAGATTTTTGTGCAATTGCAGGAAAAAACACCACCACCGGTAAAAATTGCCCTGATTGATGAGCTGCGCGAAAAGCTTAATAACGTTCCCGGAGCGGTCATCAACGTGAAGGATTTTGAACAGGGGCCACCTATTGAAGCGCCTATCGCGATTCGGATTTTTGGTGAAAACCTGGATTCTTTGCGGAGTATTGCCGGCAGGGTAGAAAACCTGCTTGGAGCCACAGAGGGTACTATTTATATTGATAACCCTATTGCCACCATCAAAACCGACCTGAAAATCAAGATCAACAAAGAAAAAGCAGCCACCATGGGCATTCCGGTGGCTGAAATTGACCGAATGGTGCGGTTGGCCATTGCCGGTATTCCGATGGGTTCTTTTACTTCCGAACAGGATGGAGAAGAGTACAATCTGATGGTTACCGTGCCGAAAACCGGCGCTACGGCCACGCTTGATGTGCTGAATAAACTCTACATCAACAACATTCCAGGTACGGCTATTCCGCTCAGTCAGGTAGCCCAAATTGTATTCCAACCTTCGCCAAATTACATTCAGCATTACGATAAAGAGCGATTTACGGCTGTAACTGCTTTTGTGAAAACCGGCTATTTATCTGCCGAACTCAACCGCGATTTGAGCAAAAAAATGGCTGAAATGGACATGCCATCCGGTTATTCCTACCGAATGGCTGGCGATGTAGAAAGTGCCGAGCGTTCTTTTGGCGGTATGGGACCTATCATCCTGCTCACCATTTTTGGATTGCTGGCAGTATTGATCCTGGAATTCCGGACCTTCAAGAGCACCATTATTGTGTTGTCGGTTATTCCGTTGGGGATCATTGGCGCCATATTAATGTTGTTGGCCACGGGCTATCCATTCTCCTTCACTGTAGTAGTGGGTTTGATCGCCTTGATGGGTATAGAAGTGAAAAACTCTATTTTGCTGGTTGATTTTACCAATCAGCTCAGGGAAGAGGGGCGCTCCCTCGATGATGCCATCCAGGAAGCTGGCGAGATACGTTTTGTGCCCATTTTGCTCACTTCCCTTACGGCCATTGGTGGGTTGTTGCCCATCGCAGTGGAAGAAAATCCTTTGTATTCGCCACTGGCATACGTGCTTATCGGTGGTCTAATATCCAGTACCCTGTTGTCCAGGATAGTCACGCCAGTATTGTACAAAATGTTGGCGCCGAAGATTTGAGTGAGTGAGTGGGGGTTACCACTAAGCCACAGAGGACACTAAGAAAGATTCTCCTTAGTGCCCTCTGTGGCTTAGTGGTAACCCCCACTCACTCACTCATTCACTCATTCACTCACTTCTCCTATCTTCGAATCCTGGGAGGAGCAGATCTTTTTCTGATACCAGTACTTCCGACAAATCAAACTCCCAGTTGATGTTGAGGGCCGGATCATCGAAGCGGATGCCGCCTTCGTGGGCTTTGGAGTAGAAGTTGTCGCATTTGTACACGAACTCAGCAGTATCGCTCAGCACCACATATCCGTGAGCGAAGCCTCGGGGCACCAGCAATTGTTTTTTGTTTTCGGCACTCAGGCGGATGCTGAACCAATGTCCCAGTGTGGGCGAATCTTCCCGCAGGTCTACTGCCACATCCAGCACTTCACCTTCCACCACCCGAACCAATTTAGCCTGTGCCATATCGCCAACCTGATAATGCAATCCGCGCAATACCCCTTTAGTAGAACGAGCCTGGTTATCCTGTACAAACTCCGTAGTTATACCGGCGGCAGCCCAGGTTTTACGATTATAACTTTCGAAAAAATAACCACGCTCATCCTGAAAAACAGCGGGTTCAAAAACTAAAAGACCAGAAATAGGTGTTGTGGTAACAGGCATGCAATAACCATTTTTTTCATTGTTATCCCCATCATGAAGGATGGGGTAATAATCATTTTTTTCCCTGCCCTGAAGGACGGGGCTCATTCACCATCCAGGATACCATCGCCGAGGGCGTGAGTCCCAGACTCGGGTGCCATTCCGAAGCCAGATCAATAGCCAGGCGGTTTTTGAGTCGGAGGCCGGCGCCGAAAGCCATGCGGGTGATTTCGTTGCTGCGCATACCGGCTCGAATGAGCAGCAAAGGTAAAGGTTGGTACACCAATCCGGCCTTTATCAAAGCTTTTCGCTCGAGGTCTTTTTCGGTTTCAAAACTGAGGGAAAACAAATCGGATGCTCTCCAGACAGCGCCAATTCTAAGCACAGTAGGTATCAGGTCTTCGCCAATTTTTTGTTGTAAAGGGTTCTGCACGCGCGCGCCTATCCAGACTTTCGGCAGGGCTCTGGCCAATACGCTTAAACTAAAGGTAGCCATAGTTAAAGAGCCATACTCAGGCGCTGATGCACGCAACACATCTGCGCTTCCACCCAGGTAAAAAGTCTCTGCCAATCTCCTTCCGTAAGCCAGTTTAAAGCGCTGCTCCCGATAATCCTCCGTTCCGGAATGATCTATACTCAGTCCGGCGCCACCATATTTGCCAATACCTGCAAGGCCTTGAAAATGAGCACTCTGCCAACCCTCAATCCCATAAGGCAACGCCGTGCCTGCAAAAAATCCCAATCTCGTACCCAGGCCTAATTGACCCTCATTGGCCAAACCTGCCGACAAGCCCGGAAGTGCTACCGTTGCGCCTCCCATGCCCATTGCCGCTGCGTTTTCAAACGGACGCATAAAAACCTGACCAGACGATGAGTAGTGTAAGCATAAAAGAAAGAAAAGCAGGAATGGACGCATGGGAGAGTGAGTGAATGAGTGAGTGAGTGAGTGAGTGGGTGGGGGTGTAGCGTGATTATTTTTACCTGATATCCAAAAATAAAACCTGAAATCAGTATGTGGTCGAAGCCCACAGTCTCATCGGGACGCCATTATAGTAGTCATTGGTTTTATCTTTGTGCAAAATCTGGATCATGCAGTTTCGGGAAGCAATATTACAGGTTAATGGTAAAATCTACGAACTGAAGCCTAACCGGGCTAATACGTTTGAGGAGATTTATGTGGATTTTCAATTTGAACCGGATGTTTCCGGGCTTTTGGGCCGTTATGTAATATTTCTGCATCCTAAGCAGGATGTTACCATCGAAAAACTGGAACTCCGGTTTCATTTGCCGTTGCCGGCAGGTGCAAGGTTTTTAGCCAATGGGTTTCAATCTTGTAGCGAAACTCGACAGGTACAGGTAACTGATGCTATTCCGGGGATAAAAAACTTTGCCCGCAAACGCCATGAATGGGAGGGGGATACACGAATTTCGGGGATTCCCAGAGGTAAAGGACGATTACATTCCTGGACATATACCTATATAAAGAAGGACACAGCCCTGGATCATGGCCTGTTTGCAGGCTCCCTCAACGAACACACAGGTTTTACCCTTTTCCTTTACGATCAGGCAAGCGGCTCGTTTACCGTACGCAAGGATCTGGATGGTTTGGCGTTGCAACACTCGTTCCCTGCCCTTGATGTATGGATGGCGGATGGCACAGAACAAAAAGTGTATGATGACTGGTGCAAGGCAGCAGAGATCACCGCAACAAATGCGCCGGCATCGCTGGGCTGGACGAGTAAAAACCTGCTGCCACAGCAAGTTACTGCAGCTGCTATGCAGGAAAACATGGAAGGTTTTGCACAATGGAGATCCACGGCAGCCCCGCAATGGCCTGCTTTTTTCCTGATAGAAGACGGTTGGCAGTCCAATCTGGGCGATTGGCTTACGGCCGGCTCCTCCTTTCCTAACGGCATGGGCGCTTTGGCTGCTGGCGCCAAAAACAAGGGCCTTTCACCCGGATTGTGGCTGGCGCCGTTTCTGGCTGCCCCACAAGCTGAAATCCTGCGCCGAAATCCGGAGTGGGTATTAAAGGACAAAAACGGACAAGCTATTAAGGCCGGTTGGAATCCGCGTTGGGGAGGTTGGTATTATGCCCTCAATTTTTATCAGGAAGGAGTAAAAGAATACCTGAGCGGCGTTTTTCACCGCATGCTGGATCAGTGGGGATTTGAATTATTGAAACTTGACGGATTGTATGCAGTGTCGCTGGCTCCGCCACCGGGCAAAACCCGTGGGGGAGTCATGTGGGAAGCTATGATGTTTTTGCGGCAGTTGGTGGGGCATAAACAAATGCTCGCCTGTGGTGTGCCGCTTGGCGCTGCTTTGGGTGTGGCAGATTATTGCCGGGTAAGTTCGGATGTTTCCAATCAGTGGGTAAATCCGGTTTCGGGTTTTCTGCAACACAGGGAACGTTCCGGGGCATTGGCCTCCCTGCGAAGCCTGATATCCCGTTGGCCAATGCAAGGCCGAATGTTTCAGCATGCTCCCGACCTGTTTACTTTATCGCCAGGCGGTAAGCATCTCAGTCTGACCCAACAACAAACAGTGTTGTTATTCCATGCACTTTTGGGCAAGATGCTGTACACTTCTGATGTTGTTTGGCAATATTCAGAACTTCAGCAAGCTGAACTGGATGAGGCGCTTTGGGTGCTGGGCAGTCGGGTAGGGGAGGTAAAAGAGCTTCAGCCTGAAGTTTGGCGTGTATTGTTCGATCGGGAGGGGCAATCCTGGGCAGCCTTTGGCAACCTGAGCCTTAAGCCTGTAACGCTGGGATTGCCTGGCGGTACAGTGCTGGAATTGGATCCGGGAGAGAGTATCGTCTTGAAATGGTAAAATCGTCGCCCATTGGCAAGCCTTTTTGCCGAAACTGTCTGTAAGGCACGTATCTTTGCCTCCCCAATCAAATAACAAGCGTTTTTGACCATTACAATACATGAAAAAACTGTTCCTTCTGCTGCTTTTGGGCTTGGGGCTGTCGGCCTGCTCTAACGATTTTGATGTAACGGCGCCCTGGAAAGAAATTCCAGTGGTTTATGGTATCCTTTCTCCACAGGATACGGCGCATTACATTCGTATTGAAAAGGCCTTTTTGGATCCGGAGCGCAGCTCGCTTCAGATTGCACAAATTGTGGATTCATTATATTACCCGGCTGATGCCATTGCTGTTTGGCTCGAACTGGCCAGCAATCCAAATACCAGGGTGCAATTGCAACGGGTGGACGGCGGTTTGGAAGGATACCCAAGAACAGAAGGCATTTTTGCAGGCTCGCCCAACTGGCTCTACAAGTTCAAGCAAGATCCAAATTTCCAGATGCAAACCGGAAAGGTTTACAAACTGGTTATCAAGCGCAACGATGGTAAGGAGGATATCACGGCAGAAACCACTATTCCAGCCACATTCACACTGGTGAAGCCTTTTCTGGGCGATCCGGTGCCAAATATTTCCTTTGCCGGTTCAGTGGCTACCCCAATTCGCTGGCGGTCTGATGAAAATGCTTATTTTTTCAACCTGACCTTCCGTATTCGGATTAACGAGCGAAATTTGAACGGAACCCTGGCGCAATCTTATACATTGGTATGGGAGGCTGCCAAAAACATTAAGCGCGCGCTTGATGTACCTGCACAAAACGGATTGTATGAAGCCAATACGGCTATTTCCGGCAATAGCTTTTATAATTTCCTGGCACAACACCTGCAACGTCCTCCAGCCAACAGGTATCGTCAATTTGCCGGTTGTGATATCATTATTGACGGTGGAGGTAAGGAAATTCAGGAGTTTTTGGAAACAGTTGCGGCAAACTCAGGTTTGACTGGCGCCGAGGTTTTCCCGAACTACAGTAATATCTCAGAAGGTTATGGCGTGTTTACGGCCAAAAACCGCACGTTGGCTGAAAATATCCGGATTAATGCACTGACGGTGGATTCCATGAATATGAGTCCTATTGCCGACACGCTTGGATTTATCAACTGATTCAGGCTATTTTTTCCTGAAATCAAAATGCGCCAGGTTGTTAATACGACCCGGCGCATTTTGTTTTCAGGAAAAAAGGAGAAGTTTTTGGCGCAAGGATTCATTTTAGTGTCACAAATTTATAATTTAAAATATTGATAGTCAATTTATTATAATGTTATTTGTTAATTTTATTTTTCACAATGATGAAAAAATGTAATTGTAAGCCCATCAAAGGTCCCGCACTTTTGTATCATGAACGGTGGTAGTAAAAGTATTGCCGCCCAGAGATATGTTCATGGGATTATACAAATTCAGGTGAGAGAGCAAGTCCTTCCTCTAATGGGGGGACTTGCTGAACCTGGAAGTTCACCGTTCGTTCTGTTTTAAATTCTTTTCCCGCTCTCATTTGCTGCATTTAGCCTGTCCCTTACACCCGGGGGGCTGCTACACGTGCATAAATGTTCATGGGATTATAATTTGTTGTTTAGCGGCCGCATCAAATGTGATGCGGCTTTTTTTATTTAGATAATTACCTTTCGGGCCTAAATCTGATACTATGTCTACTGCAACCGGCGAAACCAAGCGTGTAACCACACACAGCATTCAGGCCATGAAAAACCGTGGCGAGAAAATTGCCATGCTTACGGCCTACGATTATTCAACTGCCTGCATTCTGGATGAAGCCGGCGTTGATATCCTTCTGGTAGGTGATTCTGCTTCGAACGTAATGGCAGGCCATGAAACAACATTGCCTATTACCCTGGATCAAATGATTTACCACGCACAATCAGTTGTTCGGGCGGTGAAACGTTCGATGGTGGTAGTGGATTTGCCTTTTGGCAGTTACCAGTCCAATTCTGAAATTGCCCTTTCCAGCGCCATTCGGATCATGAAAGAATCGGGCGCACATGCCGTTAAGCTTGAAGGAGGCGAAGAGGTGGAAGAAAGTATACGGAGGATTTTGCGCGCGGGCATTCCGGTGATGGGGCATTTAGGACTTACGCCACAGAGTATTTACAAGTTTGGCACCTACTCGGTTCGGGCCAAAGAAGATGCAGAGGCGCAAAAACTGCGCGATGATGCTATATTGTTGGATAACCTGGGTTGTTTTTCTCTGGTGCTGGAGAAGATCCCGGCCACTCTCGCCAAAGAAGTGTCGGAAAGTATTGATATTCCAACCATAGGTATTGGCGCCGGTAAGCACTGCGACGGCCAGGTGTTGGTTACTCAGGATATGCTGGGTATTACCAAGGCATTCAAGCCCAGATTTTTGCGCAGGTACCTGGAACTTTTTGATATGATCGGAGATGCTACCCGGCAATACATTGCAGACGTAAAAAGCACCAATTTTCCCAACGACCAGGAGCAATACTAAGGCTAAAGAAAAGATTCCATGGCGTTTGCGTCAATTGTCAGCACAAATCCATGTGTAATTATCCGGTTGTAATTAAAAAGACTGTTTATCTTTCGGGCCTCCAAAAAGCTGGCACTGTTTCACTTTGTTGGAAAGACATACTGTAAGCCAAATTTTTTATGGTTTGAGGAAGCGTTTTCCTGCTTCGCAGTATCTTTCTATGGCTGACTGTTCTCCTTTTTTAACGTAACTAATGCGGATCTACATGATTAGAAAGCTACTAGCTCCTTTGGCTATGATTATGCTCGTAAGCGGGCAAATTTTTGGCCAGGTAAACCCCCCTTGCCCAACTCCCCCTCCTCCGGGCGCTGAAAACTGTCAAGCTGCTTGTGTATATTGCGATTTCGATGGTTACATGGGTATTAATAATGGTACCCCTTCAGGCGGTAATACCGTATGTGGCCAGATTGCTATCCACAACGACCAATGGTTTGGTTTTACAGCAGGTAGCACTTCCATTGAAATCACCGTAATTACCAGCAATTGTCAGAATGGCGATGGGATGCAATCTGCATTTTTCGATGACTGTTCTGACCCGGATGCCATTGTTTGTAACCCAGGTACCGGAGGTGGCGGCGGACAGCCACTAGTGTTGAGCTATGATGGCTTTACCGTTGGAGAAACTTACTTTTTGATGATTGACGGCTGGAGTGGTGATATCTGCAATTTCGAAATTGATATTACGCAGGGCTCTATTGATGCCGGTGCGCCGGCTGACGCCAGCCAGCCTCAAGGACCAACAGTAGTTTGTCCAGGCGCAACAGCAGTGTATACCATACCGGATGCATTGGCAGCTGGTAGTTATATCTGGACAGCTCCTCCAGGGTCTTCCATTAACGGCCAGGGTTCATCCCTGAACGTAGATGCACCGGAAGGAAACACAGTCACCATTACATTTGGCAACTCAGGTGGTAACGTTTGTGTGCAAGCAGACAATGCCTGCTATCCGCCATCTTCACCTTACTGCTTGCCAGTAGTGAATCAACCAATTCCACTTACGGTTCGCCCTTCTATCACAATCTGTTATGAAGACGCACCGTACACCTGGGACGAAGACCCCTATACAGTGCTTTCTGCCCCGGGGGTGTTCACATTGACCTCAAACCCATACCAATCTTATTTGGGTTGCGACAGTTCTGTTCGCCAAACTATTATCATTAAACAAATTCCTCCAACCAATATCGGTACTAAATACGTTTGTGCCGGTTCATGCTTTGAGTTAGGAGGAGAACAATATTGCGATCCAGGGAACTATACAATTGTATTTGAGTCGTTTAATCAATGCGACTCTGCTGTTTCCTTCTCGCTGGTAGTGCTTGATCCGGTGGCTGTTATTCCACCACCGGCCAATTCCATTGATTGCAACAGTTCGGGTGTAGTGCTCACCAGTACAGGGTCCACGCCAATTGGACAGGCTTCATACGCCTGGAACAACGCGAATTGGAGTTTCCTGGCAGGAACTGCTACCTATAATGCAACCCTCACAGGCACTTATTATCTGATCATTACCCAAACAGCTGGCGGTATTCAATGTCGCGACACCGCTTCTGTGGTAGTTACTGGTAATACAACACCTCCCGGGGCTAGCGCTACTGGTGGCAACATCAATTGTATTAACTCCCAGGTTACGCTTCAAAGTAATTCACCCACCGGTGGTGTTACTTATAGCTGGGCAGGTATAGGCATAAACCCTTCCAACCAGTTCTTGCAAAATCCTACAGTAAATGCTGCAGGAACCTATACTGTAACGGTAAGAAATCCTGCAAATGGTTGTACTTCCACGGCAACTGTTACCGTATTAGGCGATCTTACTCCACCTTCTGCCCTGGTTGCCGGCGATACAATTACTTGTGCACAGGCTAATGTAACCATCAATGGAACCACTAATGTTCCTACGGCAACCTGGAACTGGACTGGTCCTGGTATCAACCCGGGTAATCAATCCTTGGAAGATCCAACGGTAAGTGTGAGCGGCACCTATAATGTGACCGTTACCAATACCATAAACGGATGTACCAATACGGCTACTACTACTGTTGATCTGAACACGGCTATTCCAACGGTTTCTGCCGGACCAGATCAAACCCTGACTTGTACGCTGCCTAACACCAATCTGCAAGGTAGTGGAAATGGAGGTGGTCAACCAATCACCTTCAGCTGGACCGGCCCAAACAACTTCCAGTCGAACCTGGCACAACCCAACGTGAACGCTGGTGGTACATATATCCTGACGGTATTGAATACCCTGAATGGTTGTTCTCTTAAAGATACTGTGCTTATTGATGTCAATCAGGCTCTTCCAACGGCCAGCGCCGGTACCGATTCTATCATTACCTGTGCCGAACCAACCGTTTCTCTGATTGGATCTGGTTCCAGCCAGGGCGCCAACTTTACCGCGCTCTGGAACGGCCCGGACATCAACCCGGGCAACCAAAACAGCTATAATCCTGTAGTAGGTGTGCAAGGCACCTATACCTTGTTAATCACCAATACTACCAATGGTTGTACCTCTACGGATCAGGTAGTGGTGGATATCAATACCAACCTGCCGACTGCAAGTGCGGGTACTGACCAACAACTTACCTGTACAAACCCCGGAGGTGTAACCTTGAACGGATCAGGTACACCAGCCAATATTCTCTTCCTGTGGACGGGTCCTGGTATTGGCGGAAACAACGATACATTGGCTAACCCGGTGGTAACCCAGCCAGGCACTTATGATCTGGTAACCACAGATCCAATTAATGGTTGTACCGCAACAGACCAGGTGATTGTTACCCAGGATGCTAACGTGCCAACAGCTGCCGGCGGTCCTGATCATGTGCTGAACTGCACTGTTACCAGCGTAAATCTGGATGGTAGCGCGTCTTCTTCTGGTGCGGGTATCACCTACACCTGGAGCGGCCCTGGTATCAATGCCAGTAACGTGAACCTCCAAAGCCCCGGGGGTTTGAGTCAGCCAGGTACTTACAACCTGACGGTAACGAATACCAACAACAGCTGTTTGAATACCGACGTTGTGGTTATTAGCATTGACACAGTGGCGCCAAATGCGGATGCTGGTAATGCTCTGATTCTCAATTGTTTCAACAACTCTATCGATACGCTTGATGCCTCTGGTAGCAGCACCGGGTCTATTTTCTCTCTGTTGTGGAGTGGCCCGGGTATTACACCTGCCAATGAAAATCAGGTACATCCGGTAATCAACAACGAACCTGGTACTTACCAGCTTGTGGTAACCAATACAGATAACACCTGCACCGCTACTGCTCAGGTAACAGTCACCTCCGATATTGTGGCCCCCGTAGCTGATGCAGGTACCGACGTTATTGTCGACTGTGTTACTACGTCTACCAGTATTGGAGGAAACTCTTCAACGGGGCCGAACTTTACCTATACCTGGACTGGTCCGGATATTACACCTGCCAATGCCAATCAGGCCGCGCCGGTAGTATCTATTCCGGGTAATTATGTGCTGGTAGTAACCAATTCCATAAACGGATGTACCGCCTCCAACGATGTGGAGGTGATTACCAACTCTGTTTATCCGAGCGCTCTGGCGGGTAATGACGGCCTGATCACCTGTGCCAACCCAGCCGCTGTGCTGGATGGCTCAGCTTCAGACAACGGACCTAACTTCCAGATAGTATGGACTGGTCCTGGTATCAACGGCGGCAACCAGAACCAACCTGCCCCCTCTGTAAATCAGCCCGGTACCTATATTCTGACCATTACTAATACCACCAACAGCTGTATCTCCAAAGATACTGTCGTTGTAGCGGAAAATACCGTAGTGCCTACTGCCAGCGCTGGTTTGGACATCGTCCTGAACTGCCAGCTCACCAACACCAACATCGACGGTAGCCAGTCTACGGTTAGTCCTACCATTACTTATGTTTGGACTGGTCCGGGTATCAATGGTACCAATCAGGACGACCAAAGCCCGGCGATTAACGTGCCAGGTACCTATAATCTGGTGGTTACCGATACAGACAACGGCTGTTCGGCTATTGACCAGGTAGTAGTAACCCAAGACAACGTTAATCCAACGGCTTCTGCCGGCGCTGATGGCCTGATTACCTGCGCTCAACTCACACAGGTGCTGGATGGTTCTGGCAGCAGCACGGGTGTATTGTTTACCTATATTTGGCAAGGTCCGGGTATCAATGGTACCAACTTCAACCTGCAAAGTCCTACAGTAAATGCATCCGGTACCTACACCGTAACGGTTACCAATACCCAAAACTTCTGTACAGCCGTGGATGTAGTTGTGGTTAACCTTGACCAAATTGCTCCGGCAGCGGCAGCCGGTATTGATGCCACCCTCACCTGCGCTATTACAGATATTCAACTGAATGCCGGTCAATCTGCATCCGGACCGAATATTACGTATGCGTGGAGCGGCCCTGGCATTATCGGTGGTCAAACCACAACAACGCCAACCATCAATGAACCTGGCGCGTATGTACTAACTGTAACAGATAATGCTAACGGATGTACGAGCATTGATGAGGTAGATGTAAATCAGGATATTTTGCCGCCAATAACGGTAGCCGGTACCGACCTCACCATCACTTGTGCAAATGCAGCAGCAGGGGTAACCTTGAATTCTACAGGCAGTAGCACAGGCGCCAATTTCGGCTATTTGTGGGCTGGCCCTGGTATTAACGCCACCAACGAAACACTGGCCAATCCAACAGTGCTTGTGCCTGGTACCTATACTTTGGTGATTACCAATTTAGTGAATGGTTGTACGGCAGAAGATGCAGCGCTGGTAAATGCAGACCAGAACCTCCCAACGGCAGATGCCGGTCAGGATCAAACCATTACCTGTGCGATCACATCTGTAGTACTGGATGCCACTGGTTCTTCTACTCCAACGGGATCACTGTCTTATAGCTGGTCTGGCCCTGGAATTAATGGCGGTAACTCCGCCAACGATATGCCAACAGTATTGCAAAGCGGTATTTATAACCTTACGGTTACCAATACCGTAACAGGCTGTTCTGCCTCAGATCAGGTTGAAGTATTGTTGGATACCCAATCGCCAACCATTGCTGCAACGTCTGAAATCATTACCTGCACAGATCCTGTTTCTACTGTTACCGTTACAACCAGCGCCACCAACTCAGTATTCCACTGGGAAGGACCGGATGTAAACAATGGAAATAACGACAACCAAACTATTTTAGTTGACGTAGCTGGATTGTATGCCGTAACAGTTACCGGCCCGAATGGCTGTACAGCTGTTACCAGCACCATTGTGGAAGAAGACGAGAACGTGCCACAGGGAGCAGCCGAGGGCACCACCCTCAACTGCCTGAATAATGGCAATAGTACTATCAGTGGTCAGGTGCTTTCTCCTGCCGGATCTACCTTCTCCTGGAGTGGCCCTGGCATTGGCACCGTAACCACCGAAACAGTTAACGTTACTCAGCCAGGTGTTTACACCTTTACCATTGTAGCGCCTAACGGCTGTGTTCGTCCGATTACTGTAAACGTATTGTCTGATTTCCAGGCGCCTACCATAATTGCAGTGGCTAACCAGACCATTGATTGTAATACCACAGAGGTGACCATTAATGGCAATGGAACTTCTACCGGACCAAACTTTACTTACCAATGGTCAATTGTAACCAATGGTAATATTGTCTCCGGTGATAATACTCTGAATCCGGTGGTTGACCGTGCAGGTTTCTACGAACTTTTGGTAACCAACCTTATCAATGGTTGTACTTCAACCAAACAGGTTGAGGTAAAAGTAGATCCGCAGGTGCCATCCGGTTTTGATGTAGATGTGCGCAATATCCGCTGCTTCGGCGATGTGAACGGCGCCATCAATGTGAATGGTGTTATTGGTGGTACACAGCCATTCTTCTTTACGCTAAGCGATGCCAACGGTGTAATTAACCAGTACACTGGTTTGGGCGCTGGAGAATACACCCTGGCCCTGGAAGATGCCAATGGCTGTCAGTTGGATACTACCATCATCATTGCCGATGCTGGCCAATTGCAAGTTGAACTTGGCCCGAACGTAGAAGTTAGCCTGGGTGAAGAAGCTACCGTAACTGCCCAAATTTCCAGCACCATCGGTATTGCTTCCGCAACCTGGAACTATTCTCCTGGTTGTGATACCCTCTCACCAGACTTCTGTGAAACATTCACCTACCTGCCGTTCGACTCTTACCGTCACACCCTGACGGTGGTAGACAACAATGGCTGTATTGCCCGTGATGAGGTATTGGTAGTGGTAGAAAAGCTTCGTCAGGTATACGTACCTAACATCTTTAACCCGGACAGCGATGTGAATTTCAACCTTGGCGTGTTTGTGGGTATTGATGTTGCTAAGATCAAGAAGTTCTCCATTTACGACCGTTGGGGCGATCAGGTGTTCTATCTGGACGAGTATGTGCCAGTAAACGGCGATGGCGCTCAGGCCTGGGACGGTACCGTTCGTGGCGAAAAAGGCCAATTGGGCGTTTATGTTTGGTACGTTGAGGTTGAGTTTATTGATGGCGAAACCAAGCTCTTTAAAGGCGACGTGACGCTGTATCGTTAAACAACCCGGCCTGGAGTTATATTCAAGAGCCATCCCGGATTCCGGGATGGCTCTTGCTTTAATTACTACATATTAGTCGGGATAGTTACCAATCCAAACCTACGAGGTTCTTTCTGGCACGTCCTATGCCTTGCATTGGAGTGGTTTTGTAATGTTCCAGCTCAATGATGTAGTATTTCAATCCGGCCAGTTTGCTTTGGCGGAAAATGGAAACAAAATCAATGGACCCATCGCCGAATTCAACAGTTTCGCGTTTTTCCGTTTTGGCCATATCCTTGGCATGGCACAAATGCCAGCGTCCGGGGAAGCGTTTGAACCATTCGGTAGGTTTTTGATTGGCGTAACAAACCCAATAGAGGTCCATTTCGAAACTAATCAGCTTTGGATCAATTTCCTGCAGCAACCATTCCATCAGCAGGCGCCCGTCGGGTCCTCGCTGGATGAATTCAAAATCATGGTTGTGGTAACCGAACTTAATGCCGGCTTTTTGGGCGTATTGCGCAGCGGCAGCAGCTACTTGGGTGATTTTCTTAACCTCCTTGCGCTCCGCATCCGGAACCCAGGGGTAAATGATGTACTTCTGCCCCATAGACGCCGCGGCATCTATCGCTTTTTTGGCCTTATCAGATAAGCCCCCGGCTTCAGAATAATCCGCAATGGAGAATCCACAATGCGCGGAAGGCATCTTTAATCCGTTGTTTTTCAGTGCTTTAACATATGCGGTAGTGCTGAGGCCAAACATTTTACCGTCGTTATAGCCAAAGGCTTCCACCTCTTTGTAGCCCATGCCGGCAATAGCCTCCAGCGTTCCCGCAGGATTTTTGTTCATGTCGTCTCTGACGCTCCAGAGCTGTACACCCAGGTGTTTCATGGGGCGGTAAAGGTCCTGCAGTGAATTTGGTATGGTGGTGGCGGTACAGGCTAGGGCAGCATTTCGTAAAAATGCTCTTCGAGAAGTTTTTTCCATATGTGAATCTTATTTGGCCCAAAGAAAAAAAACTCCTGTTAGAATCTGCATGTATATCCTGTATTTGCGCAAATCAGGTATGCTATCTTTGAGGCATGAAGAAGAAAATCGTAGTACTCACCGGCGCCGGAATCAGCGCCGAAAGTGGTATCAGCACTTTCCGCGACAGCGATGGCTTGTGGGAAAACCATAGGATTGAAGACGTTGCAACCCCGGGAGGATGGGCAGCCAATCCTCAATTGGTGCTTGATTTTTACAACCAACGCAGGGCACAGCTCTTTAAAGTGTCGCCAAACGAAGGACACAAAGCGCTGGTAGATCTGGAAAAAGATTTTGAAGTGCACGTGATTACCCAAAACGTGGATGATTTACACGAAAGAGCCGGAAGTACGCGGGTAATGCACCTGCACGGAGAACTTCGCAAGGTGCGTTCCGAACGCTACCAGTCGTTGATTTATTCCTGGGATAATGACCTGAATATCGGGGATTTATGCGAAAAAGGCGCTCAATTGCGACCGCATATTGTTTGGTTTGGCGAGGCCGTTCCTATGCTGGAGCCGGCCGCCGATCTGGCTTCTGAAGCAGATGTATTTCTGATTGTGGGTACTTCACTACAGGTTTATCCTGCAGCAGGGTTGATGCATTATGCTCCGCATCATATCCCGGTGTACTATGTTGATCCACGCCCGCAGCTTAACTTTGAACTTGGTAGAATGCCTAATCTGACAGTAATTCCCGAGCCAGCCTCTACCGGTGTTCGGAAAGTAGCTGAGTTGCTCAGAGGTTAGGAAAGTTTAACTATGCAAATCCGTACCAGATTAACCCTACTTTTCGGACTAATTACTGCCGGCATCCTGGCAGGGGTGCTTTTGGCTGTATATGTGGTTTACAGGCAGAGTACGGAATCCACATTTTATCAAAGCCTGGAATCCAAACTTGAAATGACTGGCCAGGCCGCCTTGCAGGGCGATGCAGAGCTAAAGCCGCTATCCAATAACTGGCTGGCCCCGGATGATGGCATTCTGCCTTATCAGGACAATATCAGCATTTACAATAATGGCTACGAAAGGGTGTTCGCCATTCGGCCGGATGCCCCGCCAGTGTCTGCCAAAGACCTGCAGGATATTTACCGAAACGGAGAATTGCATTTCAGTCATTACAATGTGCTTGCCCTGGGCAAAAAGATCATTGCCCGAAATGGCTCTACGTATGTAGTTGTGGTAGAGGGCTTTTTTGATACCACTGCCATACAGCGTCTGCGCAACATCCTGCTCATCAGTTTCATTATGGGCTTATTGCTGGTGGGCATGGCCGGATGGTATTACGCAGGAAGAGCCCTGGCGCCAGTGTTGAGTATTGTTGGTGAGGTGGAAAACATTCAGCCGTCCGACCTGAGCAAACGGGTTGAAACGGGCAATAATGAAGACGAAATTGCGCGACTGGCTGTTACGTTCAATAGTTTGCTGGACCGGCTGGAGCAGGCGTTTCGTATGCAGCGCATGTTTCTCTCCAATGTATCACACGAACTCCGGAACCCGCTAACCGTTATCCGGTCGCAACTGGAGGTTACCCTGCAGCGCGAGCGCGACAACGAAGCGTATAAGAAGGCTCTGCAAAGCGTGCTGGATGATGTACATGCCATCACCGAGGTGGAAGAAGAGTTGCTGCAGCTGGCTCGTATTTACAACGATCCCAACAGTATTCCGCTCGGGGCGGTGCGCCTGGATGAATTGCTTTGGCAGGCGCGTCAGCAGCTGCATAAACGACATCCGGGATACAAGGCAACGGTGGAATTTGGCGATTTGCCGGAGGATGATCGATGCCTTTCTGTACAAGCCAATGAAGCATTATTGCTCACAGCATTGCTGAACCTCATGAACAATGCCTGTAAATACTCACCGGATCACCAGGTGAAAGTAATAGCCCAATTCAGGGAAAACGGCGCACATATTGTGGAGGTTTGCGATAAGGGGCCGGGTATTCCGGCAGAGGAACAAAAGCTCATTTTCGAACCTTTTTTCAGAAGTCCACGCCACCTGGGCGTAAAAGGCACAGGGGTGGGACTTTCACTGGTTCAAAGCATACTCACACTACACGAAATTGGTCTTTCCGTCGAAAGCCCGGCAGAAGGAGGGGCAATCTTTCACCTGGCTTTCCCGCCCAGCCCTTATATTGCTGCGCAATAACCGGCCTTTAAACACATATCATGCTGAAATTAACACAAATTCTCCTTTTTCCATGCCTGCTGCTATCATTTTCCTGCCAGGCTCAGGTAGCTCCCCTGAAAGAAATACGATTCCCCAATGGTAAAATCTGTCTGCTACTGGATAGTGTAGACGCCGGGAAAGCCATAACCACCGATCGCTACGATGGATATTTTGACAAGGTAAATGTGTCTGAAATGTCTATTCAGATGCAACAGCCCATTGACCCGGGAAAAAATAGGGCCGCAGTGCTGCAGGATTATGTGCAATACCTGAAAACTGACGTGGAAAGTTTCACGGCTGAAGAGGCTTCCTTTGTGGAAGGAATCATTAAAAAAGTATACCAAACCTCTACCGAGGTGGCGCCATACCTCTTTCCGGATACATTGAAACTGATCAAAACCAAGGGGCGGCACTACGGCGATGGTGTGTGGTATACCCGGGATAATTGTATCATCATTCCGGCGGATGAACTGGGCCGAAAAAAGACCGTTCCGTTCCGGATTACCATGTACCATGAATTATCTCATGTATGGTCCAGACTTAATCCTAAGCAAAGCGATCAGGCATATAAACTGATAGGATTTGAGGGTATTGGGTTTCAAAATTTGCTGATTCCACCTGCACTGGCAGAACGGGTGCTGTACAATCCTGACGGGGTGGATATTGCGCAAAAAATTACCTTAAAGCAGGAGAACGGTACTGAAATTTACGCTATCCCGATTATTTATGCCAATAACAAAGGCTGGACGGAAACGCAAAAAACGTTTTTTGCCTACCTGGAATTTAACCTTTTTCAAATTGAAAAACAGGAAGATGGGAAATGGAAAGTACTGGTAAAAGACGACGGTTTTTCCAGTGTAATTGACCTGAAAGCACAACCGGATTTTTTCCGTCAGATTAAGGATAATACCGGATACATCATACACCCGGATGAAGTGCTGGCCGACAATTTTGCCTTCATCATGCAGGAACGCAACGGACAGAAGGTTTCCCTGAGTTTTTCAGCTGAGGGTAAGAAGTTGCTGACAGATTTGGAGGCGGTGTTGAGGGGGAAGTGAGTTGTGGCGGGTTTGAGACAAATTAATGTTGCGGGCCTGGTATTTGTATGTAATTCAGCTTTTTGTATTTAAACCCTAATAATATGTATAAGTTTTTGTTTCTATGTCTGACCATTTGTGGTCAGGTTACCTTGCATGCCCAAGCCACTTTTTTTAAATCCATACACAATGGGAATCTCCATGTGGTATCTCCAACACCAGATGGTGGAGTTATAGCAGGAGGGGATTATATTAAACATACTTCGAGTGAAGATATCCATAGAGGAATCCTGATCAAATTAGACGCAGAAGGGAATGTGGAGTGGCGTAGGCATTTTCCGGAATTTCAGAAAATTAGAGGGTGTATAACCGTATCGGATGGGTATATGATTACCGGCGATTATTTTGTTTCTGGAGACCAGTTTCAGGTGTTGTATTTCGCCAGGTTGGATATGTCAGGGAATGTGGTTTGGGCGCAAAAAATTAATAACCAGCCCTTTAAAAATGTCCCTTATCATGTGTTTGAGCTCCCGGATGGCGGGTTTGTATTGCATGGTGGGGCCAATGTGTCTGTACAAGGAAATTGCCCGGTAATGTACCGCACGGATGCTCAGGGGAATGTACTCTGGAGTAAAATTATCAAAACAAGTTTTCCAACATTTCATGGGTTTTACCAGATCAGCGCTATACAGGGAGATACCTTGTTTGCAACCGGACAAATACAGGGAAACGGTATTTTCTTACGGGTAAATGCCCAAACAGGTGAGGTCATCGGAGTGTCTTCAATGGGGGGAATTTATATGGAAGGGTTTTTGAGTATGGTAGAAGCTCCTGATAAGAATTTTCTCCTTGCCGGAATGACCCGCTCTACAACGGATAGTGAAGAAGAACGTCCCTGGATTATTAAAGTGGACAGAACCGGGCAACTTATTTGGTCAAAGACTTATAATTTGCCTGGATGGAATCAGATCTGTGAACTGGCAGGCACAGGCGATGGTGGAGGTATATTTACAGTAAGTCATAATCAGGGATTGGCAACACCTCCATCTATATTTGCCAGAATTGACAGCCTGGGAAACCTCGTTTGGGCTTATAACTACACCTCCGGCTTTCAGTCTGGTTTAAGGCCTTTAACACGCACCACGGATAATGGGTACGTGGCATTGGATTTGTCCGGAAAAATCCTGAAAATCAATGAAGATGGCCGCACCTTCAATGGATGTTGCCCGGTTCCGATCCAATATCAGGTAACCGATTATAACCCGCCCATACAGACGCTCAGTTTGTTTACTACGGATTGGCTTGTTGGTCAGCCATATTCCCTGAAAGCAGATACAGATACTTTGCTTTATCTCGAAAATGCCTGTGAAACCTCGATGGCCACGATTGCTACCTCTATTCCGGTTTGTCAGGGAAAACTATGGGAATTTAATGGACAGCAATATGCAGCGCCTAATGTTGTTCGCGACACAGTAATCAGCCAGACAGGGGGCTGCGATACCTTGTATGTGTACAATCTGCTGCCAACGCCACGCATTGATAAATCGGTAAACTTGTCAACCTGTCCCGGACAAGAGATCGTTTTCAACGGTGTAACCTATACACAACCAGTGTCCTTTTCCTATATAGCTCCGGCAACGGTTGGTTGCGACACCTTTGTTGTAGTTAATCTGAGGTTCGATCAATGGCCCAAAAAATATCAAATCACTCAAATTTGCGCCGGCGATACGGTTTATTTTAACGGCTTACCCTATACCCACGCGATCACTATTTTTCCGCCAGATACTATAGCCGGTCCACCAAACGGCTGCGATACCCTTTTGTTTCAGAAACTGGATTATCCGGATTTTGCCTCAACCATTACCCTTAAATGCCCTGAAAACATCAGTGTTCAGACATCCCCCGGGAAAACGGTACCGGTATTTTTTGATAATCCCGAAGCTTCCACAACGTGCCCCTGCGATACCCTCGTGTATTGGCTGGCAAGTGGGCTGCCTTCTGGTTCTGACTATGCCGCAGGTACTACAGAAGTGTGTTTAGTGGCTGGAGACTATTGCAACGCATTAGTAGAATGCTGTTTTACTGTGGAGGTTACCGAACTTGAGGCTTGCGATGTAAAACAAAGTGGCCCGATTGCATTTGAATTGCTGGATGTATCGAATGAGCCAACCGGAGATATCACTTACCGAATGAGGATTCGCAATGAGAGCGCTATTGCGGTAGATTATCTGGCTTTTGAGCTTCCAGATGGCGCAAACGCCCAGTCTCCTGTACATGGCAGTATTTATCATACGCAGGCAGACAGAACCTATGGGATAAAAAATCCAAGCGCCTCTCCCTTTACATCCATCCGATTTAAAGCGGTTAATCCATTGCTGGCCAATGGTTTAGAGGATATCTTCACGTATACCATACCATCCCAATACGCTATGTCTTTCATACAATGTGTGGCCAGGCTGGTTGATGGCGATGTATATGAAGCCAAATGGAACACCTTTAATTGCCAGGAACTGGCGAATAGATTGCATGACAGAAATACAGGACCGGTACCGCAATCACCTGCTGTTCAAATATTTCCCAATCCATCCAACGGGGCTTTAAGCATACAATGGAGCGGAAAAATGGAGGGGGATTTTGTCATAAAGGATTTGATGGGAAGAGCCTTACATAAGTACAGCTTTCCTGCCGATAAACAACAAATCAAAATACAACTGCCGGAAAACCTGGTCAATGGCCTTTATATATTGGAAATAAAGATGGAAGGCCAGGAGACGCAATTACATAAATTTGTATTGGAGCGCATTTAAACTGTTCGCACCGAAACCACCTTTGTAAGAAGCCTATCCACCACATGCTCTAAGCTTTTAAACAATCAATACGATGGAAAGCTCCTCCACTCATTAGGGAAAGAAAATGCCTCCCTTCAATTGGACGGATAACGATGTAAATTTCCGATTCTTCCCATCGTAACACGTCTCATTAAACAACATGAGTCCCCCCGAATACCCGGGAGGACTCATGTTCATTTTGTAGCGTACTGTTGTGTGCTAATCCTTACTGAGGATTCACTTTAAACAACTCCACCTCAAACACCAGGGCAGAATAGCCTTTGATCAGGCCACCGCGGCCGCGCTCGCCATAAGCGAGGTTGTATGGAATGAAGAATTTGAACTTGTCGCCTTCTTTCATGTACTGCAAACCTTCTGTCCAACCGGCAATAACGCCGTTGAGCGGGAATTTAGCCGTCTGACCACGCTGTACAGAGCTGTCGAAAATGGTGCCGTCGTACAGTGTACCGTGGTAGTGCACTTCTACCTTGTCGGTTGCTTTTGGAGATACTGTTCCGTTGCCTTTGGTCATTACTTCATATTGCAGACCGCTTGCGGTGGTGATTACACCTTCACGTTTTTTGTTCATTTCCAAAAACTGAGCGTTTTTGTCTTTCCACATGCCAGCAGAAATGGACTGCTCTACTTTTGGCGCATTTTCGGCAGTAAAGGCAGTTTTTTCACCTTTAAGTACGGCATTGAAAGCTTCCAGGAACAGTTTCACATTGATATCGCTTCCCAAAACACGTTTGGCATTTTCAGCAGCAACCATACCGGATGCATAGTTGAGGCTGTCCACTTTGGTTTTCAAGGTGGTTGTTTGTGCGAATGTTGCGCCGGTAGCCAGCAGCAACAGAAGGGGTAGAATGAGTTTTTTCATGTTTGTAAAAAGATGAGTCAATGTATAAAACGCCTCTGACGTGTTCCGGTCACTTCCGGTTGGCCGAAGGCGGCGTTTTCAACCTTGTGTCATAAACTTTTGAAGGTTGTGCATGGCTGTCTGGCGCACTTTGTTTTGCAAAAAATTGCTCCAGCCCAGCAACCAACCACTCAGACCCAATGCCTGCCGGCTCCAGCGCCAAAAATTAAAATGATCCCGATGCCGGTAAATCAAACCGTCTTTGAACTCTATCTCTGCCCGAATGATGTTGTGCACCTTTCTGCCTGTTTTGGAAAAGGTGTACCAGGCATCCCAACGCGCCGAACCGGAATGGCCCCCACCACGTACTTCACTGAAGGTCATTTCCAGGTCTTTCCCCGATTTAATCAGCATTTCCCACATAGCTCCGACTTCTTTTCCGGAGGTCAATTGGAAAGCGCCATCCTGAAACTGTGCCTCAGGATGGTACATAGCAGCCATGGCAGCCCAATCCTTTCGCTGAAAGGCGCTGTAAAACGCTGTAATAGCGTCTGTTATTGGATTGGGCGTTGTTTCCATTACTGACCGTGGCAGTGTTTGTATTTTTTACCGCTGCCGCAAGGACAAGGGTCGTTCCTGCCAACTACTTTCTCCCGTACAATGGGTTGAGTACGTTGAACCGGCCCGTTATGTCCCACAGATTCTGCAGCCCTGTGTGCCGCTGCCTGGGTCTCGGTTTGCTGTTGCTGGGTATTGGTACGTAATCTGGACGCCTGTGCCTTGCGCATGGCCTCGGCCTGGTTGGCTGCCGCCTGCGCCCTGCGCATATCATCGTCAGAAGGAAGGGCCAAAGAACCCTTCAACAGGAAGGAGGTCACGTTGGCATTGATGTGCCCAATCAGACTCTCAAACAGGTTATACGCCTCCATCTTATAGATCACCAGCGGATCTTTTTGTTCAAAGCTGGCGCCTTGAACTGATTCCTTCAGGTCGTCTACATTGCGGAGGTGCTCTTTCCAGGCATCGTCAATCAGGGCAAGCGTTGCCACTTTTTCAATGTCGCGCATCACGGATTTGCCTTCCGTGCGGATAGCGTTTTCCATGTCGGCGCTTACATTGTATCCTGCAGAACCATCGGTAAATGGCACTACAATACGTTTGTAACGTTGGCCATGCTCGGCATATACCCGCTTGATCTCAGGTAAAATGCGCTCGCCAACCTGCTTGGATTTGTGGTCGTACAAGCCCATTACCTGATCCTGGAAAGTGGCCAGCACTGTGTTCAGCGGCGCTGATTTGAACCAGGCGGCGTCCATTTCCGGATCTACCCCGATCAAACGGATGCTGTCCAGACGGAAGGTTTCGAAATCGCCATCCTGACGGTGTACCTGAACGAGTTCGCTGGTGATAGACTGGAACGCGTTGTTGATATCTACTGCAAGGCGGTCGCCAAAGAGTGCATTGCGACGCTTCTTATAAATGGCTTCCCGCTGAATATTCATAACGTCGTCGTATTCCAACAGACGTTTACGGATACCAAAGTTGTTTTCCTCCACTTTTTTCTGCGCCCGTTCAATAGAATTGGTCACCATGGAGTGTTGAATTACATCACCATCCTTATGGCCCATTTTATCCATCAAACCGGCAATACGGTCGCTCTGGAACAAACGCATGAGGTTGTCTTCCAGCGAAACATAAAACTGGGAAGAACCCGGGTCACCCTGACGACCGGCACGTCCGCGCAACTGACGGTCTACGCGGCGGCTTTCGTGGCGTTCGGTACCAATGATGGCCAAACCGCCGGCTTCTTTCACACCAGGGCCCAGCTTGATGTCGGTACCACGACCTGCCATGTTGGTGGCAATGGTCACTTTTCCGGCCAGACCGGCTTCTGCCACAATTTCAGCCTCGCGCTGGTGCTGCTTGGCATTCAATACATTGTGGTCAATTCCGCGCATTTTCAGCATACGGGATAGCAACTCCGAAATCTCAACCGAAGTGGTACCCACCAGGCAAGGACGGCCAGCCTCGCGGAGCTTCACGATGTCGTCAATAACGGCATTGTATTTTTCACGGGCAGTTTTGTACACCAGATCCTCGTGGTCTTTTCGTGAGATGGATCGGTTGGTTGGCACCACCACTACATCGAGTTTGTAGATGTCCCAGAGCTCCTTGGCTTCCGTTTCGGCTGTACCGGTCATACCGGCCAGCTTGTGGTACATACGGAAGTAGTTCTGGAGGGTGACGGTGGCGTAGGTTTGGGTTATTTCACCCACTTTTACGTTTTCCTTGGCTTCAAGTGCCTGGTGTAAACCATCGGAGTAGCGACGGCCTTCCATAACACGACCGGTTTGTTCATCCACGATTTTCACCTCACCGTCCAGCACGATGTACTCATTGTCTTTTTCAAACAATGCGTAAGCTTTGAGCAATTGCTGAATAGCGTGAACGCGACGGCTTTTTACACCGTAGTCCTGTGAAAGGCGTTCTTTGGCTTCAACTTTTTGTTCGTGGGTAAGCTCTGTATTCCGGTCAATTTCCACCAGACTTACAGAGATGTCCGGCATTACGAAGAATTCCGGGTCGTTGTTGAATTTGGAGAGGTATTCCACCCCTTTTTCGGTTAGTTCAACCGAACGGTTTTTCTCATCAATGTGGAACAGCAGGGCGCGGTCTACCTCGGGCATTCTGCGGGCGTTTTCCTGCAGGTAAACGTTTTCGGTTTTTTGCAGGAGCACTTTCATGCCTTCTTCACTCAAAAACTTGATGAGCGGGCGTGCCTTGGGCAGTGCGCGGTGCGCGCGCAGGAGCGCCAGGCCGCCACCGCCTTCTTCAGAGCCTGTATTGCCTTCGGCAATGAGTTTTTTGGCTTCGGTGAGTAATTGGGAAGAGAGTTTGGTTTGCTCTTCCAGCAGGCGTTTTACGGTTGGGTTCAGCTCTACATATTCCTGATCTTCGGCGCCACGGGTTACCGGACCAGAGATGATCAATGGCGTACGGGCATCGTCAATCAATACTGAGTCAACCTCGTCCACAATGGCGTAGTGGTGTTTGCGTTGCACCAGTTCTTCGGTGGTCGTTACCATGTTATCGCGCAGGTAATCAAAACCGAATTCAGCGTTTGTGCCGAAGGTAATATCAGAGCGGTAAGCCTGAATACGCTCTGGCGAATGTGGACGATATTTATCAATGCAATCCACGGTGAGCATCAGGAACTCATAAATTGGGCCTACCCACTCAGAGTCGCGTCGGGCGAGGTAATCGTTCACCGTTACAATATGAACACCTTCGCCGGCCACGCCATTGAGGTAGGCTGGCAGGGTACCCACCAGGGTTTTACCCTCACCAGTGGCCATTTCGGAGATCTTACCATCGTGCAGCACCATACCACCCATCAGCTGCACATCGTAGTGAACCATGTTCCAAACGATTTCGCCACCGGCGGCGGTCCAACGATTTTTCCAGGTGGCTTTATCGCCTTCAATCGTAACATATGTTTTGTTCGATTTAGCTGCCAGCTGCCGGTCGTGATCGGTTGCAGTAACGGTGATGGATTCGTTTTGAGAGAAGCGCCGGCTGGTTTCCTTCACTACGGCAAAGGCTTCCGGCAGTATGCTTTGGAGCACATCTTCCAGAGCTTTGTCCCGGTTTTTACGCAGGTCGTCCACCTCTTTGAAGAGGGTTTCTTTTTCATTAAAGTCCTCGGAGTCAATGGCTTGTTGATTGACTGAGGCGATTTCTGCATCAATATCGCTCAGGTATTCGTGAATACGTTGGCGGAACTCCAGGGTTTTGGAGCGCAGTTCGTCGTTGGAAATTGACTGGTATTGTTCAAAGTATTTATTGACTTCGATGACCAGAGCCTGGTATTGTTTTAGATCACGGTCTTGTTTGGTTCCAATGATCTTTTTAAGAAATCCGAACATTTATGTTAATGTGGTGAATGTGGTCAAAATGGTGAATGTGGTTAATTGGAGCGCAAAGATAACCGTTTGTATGGTCACGGCAGGAGAAGCCTGCACATTTCATTCCATGCAGATAAAAACGTCTAATTTTGACAGAATGGCAGGGGATAACGCGTTTTGGGTCAAAAGATTTCTTGTTTTGGCAGATAAGTGAAATTTTTGCCTGAAAAACAGGCGCATTAAGTAGAATATAGCTTGCGTACAATTTTTTTAAAAACGATGCACTTGTTTGCGGGTAAAATCTACCTTTGCTGAAACATTATTCACAAAATTATTTTTTCACGAAACAATTTGACAGGTGGAATACGGGAATTTTCAACGGAGAGACAATGATAATCGGGACCGCGACCGCGACCGTGGCGGCTATGGCGACCGAGGAGGTTATGGCGATCGTGGTGGTTTCCGCGAGCGTGGCGGCGGCGGTTATGGCGATCGTGGTGGTTTCCGCGAGCGTGGCGGCGGCGGTTATGGCGATCGTGGTGGTTTCCGCGAACGCGGCGGCTTTAGGGACCGCGGTGGATTTGGTGGTGGAGAACGTGGAGAACGTTTTGAAGAAGAAAGCGTATTTTCCAAGCGCGTACGTGCCGGCAAACGCCGTACCTATTTCTTTGACGTGAAGAAAACCCGTGGTGAAGATTTCTTCATCACCATCACGGAAAGCACCCGCCGGGAAGACGGCTTTGGCTACAAACGCCACAAACTCTTCCTGTACAAAGAAGATTTCAATCGCTTTGTTGCTTCTCTGAATGAAGTGGTCAATCACGTAAAAACTGAACTCATGCCAGAGTTCGATTACGAAGAATTTGATCGCCGTCAGGCTGAATGGGAAGCCCAAAACCGTGATATGGACGAAGATGACGATCGCGGCGAAGAGGGTGAAGAAGAACCACGCAGCAAAGGTCGCGACGAGGACGAACTGGACGACGACTGGAAGTAAGCGCGATGTAGCCCATTAATGCCTCACAACAGGTATTAAAAGCCTTCGCACTCATTCATTTCTTCCCGAAATGGATAAGGGAATCTGAATCTTTTCAGGTTCCGTGCTTCTACGCTATACCAAGGCGAAGCGCCCTGCTCACAGGTAGGCGCTTCGCCTTTCTTTTTTACACAGCTAAACATTACAAACCTTATGGTCAATATAGCCATTCTCACCGGCGGCGATTCTGAAGAGCGGGTAATTTCCCTGAAAAGCGGACAAGTGGTATTCGATCATTTGCCCAAAGACCGATACCGCTGCTTCATGATTGATGTACAAAAAAGCAGCTGGAAAGACATTGTTTCCGGTGTGGAAATAGATAAAAACGATTTTTCCCTGACTCTCAACGGAGAAAAAATCCAATTTGCCTGTGCATTTGCCGCGCTGCACGGCGCACCATTGGAAGACGGGAAAATGCAGGGATACCTGGAAATGCTGGGTATTCCGTATACCTGCTGCAATGGCTTTGTAAGCGCGCTCACCATGAACAAGCACAATACCAAAATGCAGATGGCGCAATACGGAAACCGTATTCCCATGGCCAAATCGGTGTTGCTGCACAGGGGAGAAACGATTGATCAGGCCCGGATTGAGGCACTGGGATTGCCTCTGTTTGTGAAGCCGAATACACATGGCTCCAGCTTTGGGGTAAGCAAGGTGAAAACGGCCGGCGATTTGTTGGGAGCTATTGAGGAAGCATTCCGTTTTGATAAAGAAGTGGTGGTGGAATCGTTTTTACCCGGCCGGGAATTTTCAAACGGCGCATTGCGTGTCAACGGCGAAATCATGGTGTTGCCGGTTACGGAAATTATTCCCGACGATGAGTTCTTCACCTATGCCGCTAAGTATGAAGGACGCTCCAAGGAAGTTACTCCGGCAGAGATTTCAATAGAATTATCGGCGCAATGTCAGGCTAATTCCAAATTCCTGTACCAGGCGCTGGGATGCAGCGGGGTAGTGCGGTTTGATTACATTTTGGTGGGAGAAACCTTCCATTTCCTGGAAGCCAATACCATTCCGGGCATTTCACCGGCCAGTATTGTGCCCCAACAAGCTGTTGCTCATGGCTGGGCGCTCGGAGAATTTTTTGCGCTGCTGATTGAAGAAGCCAGGAGAGTACATGATTGAAGATTACATGAGTACATGATTGAAGAGGGAGGGGCGCTGGGTTTGATTATGGAACGGCCTTTGGCCTTATTGACAGTCCCTAATGGCATCCGGGCCTTTGGCCCTGCCGAAATTGCAAACCCAACGCCCCCCTCTTCAATCATGTACTCTTCACTCATGTAATCTTCAATCATGTACTTTCTCACGCACTTTTCAATAACCTCAACAAATACTCTCCATACCCGCTTTTCAGGTATTTATGGGCAAGGCGTTCCAATGATTCATCATTGATGAATCCCATTTCCCAGGCAGCTTCTTCTATGCAGCCTATTTTGAGTCCTTGCCGGTCTTCGATGGCTTGAACAAATTGGCCGGCTTGCATCAGCGATTCATGTGTGCCGGTATCTAGCCAGGCATATCCCCGACCCATTACGCGTACTTCCAACTGCCCTTTTGACAGGTAATGGCGGTTCACATCGGTGATTTCATATTCGCCGCGCGGACTGGGTTGCAGGTTTTTGGCAATATCTACTACCTGATTGTCGTAAAAATACAAACCAGGCACCGCGAAATGGCTCTTTGGCTGAGCCGGCTTTTCTTCGATACTTAGGGCTTTAAACTGGCCATCAAATTCCACCACCCCGTATCGTTCCGGATCTGCTACCTGATAGGCAAAGATGATTCCTCCATCCGGATTGGAGCAGGAGCGCACCATATCGCCCAGGCCGGCGCCGTAAAAAATATTATCGCCCAGGATTAAAGAAGCCGGGTCTTTGCCAATAAAATCGGCGCCCAGCACAAATGCCTGGGCCAGGCCATTGGGTACATGCTGCTCCACATAGGAGAATTGCATGCCTAAATCAGAGCCATCACCAAAAAGTTGGCGGAATTTCGGCAAGTCCTGTGGGGTGGAAATGATCAACACTTCCTTGATGCCAGCCAGCATCAGGGTGCTGAGCGGGTAGTAAATCATGGGCTTGTCGTAAACCGGCATGAGCTGTTTGCTCACTGCCAGGGTAAGCGGATAGAGTCGGGTCCCAAGTCCGCCGGCCAGGATAATGCCTTTCATGTAAAATGGTATAATTGGTTACAGAGCCCGCAAAGGTACAGAACTCCCACAGGTGGGGCTACAACAACCACCCGGAAAAATGAGAGCATATATAAGTCTTAGATCAAATCAGAACCATCTCAACCATAGGCAGGGTTTCAATTCAAAATATTATTCTGTGCAGGGGGGGGGTAAGGCGGCAACAACCAAATGATCGCTTGAATACAGTATTTGACCAAAAATAGCCAAATGAAAACGCAACCAGTTGGAAATTATTGACTTAATTTCGTTTTCAGATTTTATTTCCCATCCATCAAAAACCTTCTAAAATGATTCATTTTCAATTATCGCTGCTATTCCATATTAAGTTAGAGGCAATTCCAACCAACCATTCCCGCTGTTATTGTTCATTTTAGGCCAGTTAAAGCCTTTCATCACAGAAGCATCTTAGTAACGGATGCCTGTATATATTACGTTGCTTCGGATTACAACCTGAGTGCAACCCATCTGCGCATTTTTCCTTGTGTTTTAAAAAGAGGCATCCCGTTGCAGCGGGACACCTCCGGAACCATCCCCCGAAAGCCCCCGGTTTTCATCCTGAAATGGCCGGGTAAAACAATCAGAGTAAGGGTCACTAAAACTTTACAAAAGTATGAAAATCTTAAGATTTCATCGCACTGACAAACTTGAGCAATTGCTCTCTATCATCTTCAAAGGATTTCTTTGGATAGTTGGAATCTTTTTGGTTCCACAATCATCAACTGCGCAACCTTGTGAAATTTTTCCTACCGGACATACTCCCCATTGCGATAAAGTATCAGCAGGCCTTACCGGAAACGATACCTGGCTTACACACCATTGGGACTTCGGTGATGGAACCCCAATAATTAGTGGCGGCCCAGGACTCTTTCAGGTTTTTCACGATTACAGCGGTGATATCAATCCCTTTGCCTCTCCTCTTCCGGTTGCAAGACACAGCCAAGATGGCGCAAATTGGTGCGAAATACCTTTGAAAGAGATTTTGCCATATATAATAATTGGCACCGGCTGTGAAGTCAAAGAACTGTAAGCGCTTTGATTGCTGCCAATAAATTGCCTTCCACGGAGTTAATAGGTAAGACGCTGCTTATTTATGGCGATCTGGAAGTAGATATTCCTTACAAGTTTGATGGATGCAGTATATTTGTTATACCGGGAGGTAAGATATCCGTGACATCTGGTGGTGCATTGACATTGGTTGGTAATACAATGCTGGATGCAATTTATAATTCAAACGACGCGAATTGCCAGAAACTTTGGAACGGTATAGAAGTTTTCTCTGGAGGGTCGCTGACCACCAATGGCGCCAGTATTAGAAATGCATATTTTGCCATAAGTCCTGTCAACCCCGGCAACAACAACCCTCTACCTAAACTCAGCCTTAGGAGCACTACTTTTCAAAGAAACTTCATAGGCATATATGCTACTCAAGGACCTTTTGCAGTGTCCCTGTTTTTAAATAACACCATGACTGGATCGGGAAATATCCCAACTTATCCTGCAAGTTCATGCAGTCCGCTCGCTCAAATTAATGGCGTTCCATACGCTCAAAGAACATATTGTGGTATTTACTTTGATGGATCATCTGGAGGAAGTTTGTTGTTGGCAGGCCAAAGCACCGGTAATCTATTCCAAAATATGCAGGCAGGTATTGTTGCTATTAACGGCACAACCCGAATTACAGGATGCCGGTTTGTGGATATCACTTATCTGACTGCCACGCCCGCAGCCCACCAAGGAACATCTGTTACCTTCATTGATAACATTGGGGGGAAACGCCTGAACTTTGTAGGGCTTGGTAAGGATGACCCTCTTGCCACCATAAATAACTGCGAACGGGGGGTGTATACCCTTACTTCCAAACCTGCAACAGAAGCATATATTTCAGCTTGCCGGATTATCAAAGTGCAAAACGGCGTGGAAATGGAAGAAACCGGTGCTGGTAATCTTGCAAAAGGGTGGGTGAGTAATTGTTACATTGGCTGCACCAAATACCAACCCAATATCAAAAAACGCTCAACGGGTATTGAGATTAAGGATCCGAACATCGCTTACAGTAATTTCCAAATTAATGGCAATGATATTGATGTAGAGCAGCCGTTGGCGTTCAACGGTCTTCCAGCCGTTGATCCATTAATTGTTCCGACAGGAATCAATGTGGTGGCCGTGCACAATCAGGCATCAAATAATGCGATGCATTTGAATATAGGCTCAAATAAAGTAAATTTGACTGCGGGGGTGAATGGTATAACGACAGAAAATGTTGCAAATGCAACAATTTCCAGTAATGAGATTACTAAAACAATGGAGTCATTTGATGTCTATAGATGTATTTCTATAGTTGGAGGTTTCAACAATGTGGCGACGTGTAATATCGTTACCAACCTTCCGCAAGGTGGCCCGGTAGGTGTTGTTGGTGGGATTGTTAGTGAGTCAACTCCGAGTATTGAGATTAGTCAAAATACTATCACTGATGCGGTTAGCGCTATTGGGCTTGCATTTGATAATGCAACTGATTGTAATATATCTTACAATGACATCAACCGAGTTTCATTGGGAGAAGTCTTTGCCTTTGGGATGATTTACAATGAAGCGCTCACAGGGCCGCAGTACTTAAGAGGTAATGATTGGATTGGCGATTTGAATCAAGGCGCGACTTATGAACAAGGAATGGGTGCATATACCTATTGTAATTCTAGATACCATGTCTCGCCGGGGGCCAACGTAAACAACAACAACAACCCCGTAGGAGTAAGCGATGTTGAAAATTGTGGTACATGGTTCACTACGCTGGAAACGCAGGAAAACGACTACACCTGCGGAGGAACAACAGGCGGGAGCGGCACACCTTCCAAAAACGAAGCGGACCTGAATCTGGCTGGTGGCGGTACATTGAACCTTAGCCCGGGATACAAGTGGACATCTGAAATGGGGCTGATCCGTAAATTTACGGAGAACCCTGCCTTGGCGACAGGAGATGCTATTATAAACAGTTTCCTACAGTCACAACAGGGACAGCCGGTGAAAGCCATGTATGGGGTGCGAAACAGTATCAATGGACTTGAGGCCGCCATTTCTCCAACATTACTTGGCAGTATCCAGAACACATTAGCTCAATTGGATGCAACCGAAGCCAATATGCTGGCATTGTTGGGGAGTATTGACAGCGACCCGAATGCTTTGGCATCCTTTACGGCGCTCAGCGCTCAGGCCGGTGCATTGGATGAATTGCTACAGTCTTTCCTGTCATCTGCTTTGGGCAGCATGGCAACAGGCGCCGCTGCCGTAAGCAATACCAATAACAATATAAGTGCTCCCATTCTGCCCTGTACAACGGAACGGTACCTCAACGGTTTGTACCTGGAAACCCAATTTGCCGCGCCACGGCCGCTTTCTGTAACCGAGTTGGAGGCCGTAAGACAGATCGGCCTGTATTGCCCTGGTGAAGCGGGCAGTATCGTCTATCTGGCCAGGGCATGGTACTATTTACAAACTGGGGAAATGGTTTATGCAGATTGCGGGAGTTTTGCTCCCCCGCTTGTTGGAGGCGATCGTAATATTGACCTGCAATCAGGACATAACGAAGATTTGGTGTTAATGCCAAATCCCGCTAATGGCAGTGTAACAGTAAGCTTTCCTGCTAAAATTGAAGATGGCATTTTGACCCTAACCGACTTATGGGGCAGGCTTTTGTTTCAGCGCAAGATATCCGATTTGGAAGGACTTACTTCGCTGACAATGCCCACAGGGGAACTTACCAATGGCATTTACCTGGTTTCTGTCAAAGATAAATCTGGAAAGTCAATGGTAAAAAGGCTGACTATCACACACTAGTTAACACTGCAGGGTGTCCTGTCAAGGGCATCCTGCTTTTTCATTTTCAGCGTATGAACAATCGTTCTTTTTTCCCTTTCTTTTTTTTAGTATTTTGGGCTAATTTCATCGCCGCCCAAAAATACGACTATATGTGGCCATTGGGTTCTGGGCCGAATTTTAGTGACTATCGTTTTTTTTATGACTTCAAGTCTTCGGATAAACTTATGAGGGTTGATACATTCAGCACTGGAGGTTACACGGCTTCTTTTTGTGATAAAAATGGAGAAATCCTTTTTTTTTCAAATGGACTAAAAATCCTTGATAAGCTCGGAGTAATCGTAGAAAATGGCGAAGGGTTGAATCCTACTGTTGTTGAGTGGCAATCTTACAAGAGCTACCCTGGAGGGCAATCCGGATTTTTTCTCGAGAAGCCCGGCAATGAGAATATTGTTTATTTTATAAGCCTTGACTTTGGCCTTCATCCCGCAAACGAATGGCCTTATAAGTATGTTGGCCAAAACCTGATGGTGGCCACCATAGACATCATGGCCAACAACGGAACTGGAAAGGTGCTTGAGAAAAACAAAATCCTGCTCACCGGGACCTTGATGTCCCCTGCCGCATGCCGTCACGCCAACGGACGAGACTGGTGGCTTCTGGTTTCCAATGCGGATGAGAATATACACTATCGTGTTTTAATTTCACCAGATGGGTTCTCACATCCTGATACCCAATTTATTGGTACAAAGCCCAATCCGATACCGTTTGAGGGAGGAAACAAAAACAATTTTGCTGTAGGAAACAGTTTTTCTCCCAAAGGGAATTACTATACAGATATCAATGACTATTTAGGGTTTAGCATTTTCGAATTTGATCGATGCAGTGGATTACTTTCCCATGAACGGCGGGTGGATTATCCACCTCCCACATATCCGAATTATTATCGAAATGCACCTGGGTCAGGGGCCGTTTTTTCACCCGATGAGCAATTGTTTTACAAGACAACTACATTTGATGTAGGTTGGGAGCCTTGGATACCTTACGGAACATTACCCTACCTGCTACAGTACGATCTTTCGTTTTCAAATTTGTCTGAGTCAGTTGACACCATCAATATTATTGATAGCAGCGATTATCATTTCCCTGAAAATATTACCTGGGACGGCTTCTATGGAGCCGAACTCGCCCCAGACGGTCGTATCTACGTGGTGCATTCAGGCCTGGGGTATTGCACGGTGCAATATCCCAACGTTAAAGGCAAGGCCTGCAAGTTCGTGCACGACAAGCCGTTTTTTGACGTAGTCATCGGTTCAGCCATTCCTTACATGCCCAACTACCGCCTCGGCCCACTTGATGGCTCACCCTGTGATACCCTGGGATTGAATAATATACCGGTAGCAAATTTTAGAATGGACGACTCTCTGGATTTTTTCACGCGTTATTTTTATGATCTGTCGCACCATGAGCCTGTGTCATGGCAATGGGATTTTGGCGATGGCGCAATTAGTACAGAGCAGAGTCCACTCCATACTTATGACAGTACAGGCATTTACCAGGTCTGCCTCACAGTAAGCAACCAATATGGCAGCGATACACAATGTAAGACGCTATATATGGGCGTTTCTAAAACGGAGTCCCCTTTTGTCGAGCATCAGGTTGAAATTTCGCCAAATCCTTTCCGGGACCGCCTTTTAATAACCATTAGCGATAACCTGCCCAAACCGGGTTTCAGGCTATACGATCAAATGGGACGTTTAGTCCGAGAGGATGTGTTATCTTCTGGAATCAACTCACTGGAATCATCACAAATAAAGCCAGGGCTTTATTTGTGGGAAGTAAAGTCAAAAGGGGAACGGATTAAATCCGGTAAACTTGTCAAGTTTTAAAAATGACCAATGCCAAAATTCATTTTATTTATGCAACAAAGCCAAATCCAGGAAAACACATTGACGTAATGCGGGCCATCCAGCTGCTTTTATTATCAGGAAATCCGACTCCAAACCCTGGCATCCCTGCCCTCTGATGCCAGATGTTGGCGCAATCTGCCATGCTCCGGCAAACTCAGCGCCGGGTCTTTTTCCAGAATTTGTGTGGCTACCTCCCGTGCAGCTGCGAGCATCTGACCGTCGCGCGCCAGATCGGCCAAAAGGAAGCGAAGCATACCGCTTTGTTGGGTACCTTCTATATTGCCTGGCCCCCTCAGGCGTAAATCGGCCTCCGCAATGACAAAGCCATCGGTGGTTTGCACCATGGTTTGAATACGTTCCCGGCCTTCATGGCTGAGCTTGTAGCTGGTGAGCAAAATGCAATAACTCTGATCGGCGCCCCTGCCCACCCTGCCGCGCAGCTGGTGTAGCTGGGAAAGTCCAAATCGTTCGGCATTTTCGATCACCATCACAGAGGCATTGGGCACATTTACCCCCACTTCAATAACCGTTGTGGCCACCATAATCTGTGTTTCCCGCCGGATAAAACGCTGCATTTCGTAATCCTTGTCGGCAGGTTTCATTTTACCATGTACAATAGAAATATGGTATTCCGGTGGCGGAAAGTCACGACTCAATGCCTCAAAGCCCGACATCAGGTTCTGTAAATCCATGGTTTCTGTTTCCTCGATCATGGGATACACCACGTACACCTGCCGGCCTTTGGCAATTTCTTCTTTCATAAATCCCTGCACCCTGAGCCGGTGGTGTTCGGTTTTGTGCATGGTGGTAATGGGCTTTCTGCCGGGTGGAAGTTCGTCTATAACAGAAACATCCAGATCGCCGTACAAGGTCATGGCCAGGGTGCGCGGGATCGGGGTGGCGGTCATAACCAGCACATGCGGCGGCCCGGCCGGGTTTTTGGCCCAAAGCTTGGCTCTTTGTTCCACACCAAAGCGGTGCTGTTCATCAATGACACTGATGCCGATGTTTTTGAATTTTACCCATTCTTCAATCAAGGCATGTGTTCCGATTACGATATGCATATCGCCGGAGGCCAGTTGTGTCAGGATGGCTTCCCGTTTTTTGCCCTTTACAGAGCCGCTGAGGTAACCTACGTTGATGCCTAAATCGCCCACCAGTGCGGAAATGCCTTCGAAATGTTGCTGGGCCAGGATTTCTGTTGGCGCCATCATGCAGGCCTGGAATCCGTTGTCGAGCGCCATCAGCATGGTCATGAGCGCTACCACGGTTTTTCCGGAGCCTACATCTCCCTGCACCAAACGGTTCATGTGTTTGCCGGAAGCCAGGTCGGAGCGTATTTCTTTTAAAACGCGTTTTTGAGCGCCAGTGAGGTCGAAAGGGAGTTTTTCCTGATAAAAACCGTTAAAATAGTCGCCAATTTTGGAAAAAACAAATCCGCGGAAACTGTCTTTCCGGCGGGTGCGGATTTGCAACAGACGTAATTGCAGGAAAAACAGCTCCTCAAATTTGAGTCGCCGGGTAGCGCCGTCCAGCTCGTTTTGGGTTTCCGGAAAATGGATTTTTTGCAAAGCCTCATGCCTGGTTGTCAGTCGGAATTGCCTGATCAGGTAATCCGGCATGGTTTCCGGTATATCTGCCGCAGAAAGCCCGTCGATCAGGGTGCGAACCAATTTGCGCAGCCCTTTGGCATCCAGCCCTTTTTGGGTGAGTTTATCGGTAGTTGGGTAAACGGGGTCGAAGTTTTTGGCTTTTTGCCCTGTTTCGGAAGTGGCTTCTTCCATTTCCGGATGGGGAATGTTCATCCGGCCATTGAACTCGCTTACCCTGCCAAATACGATGTATTCCTTGCCTACCTGCAGGCTTTTTTCCAGCCACTGAATGCCCCGGAACCAAACGAGTTCCATGATGCCGCTGTCGTCGCGCAGGGTACCCACCAATCTTTTGGCTTTTCCCTCGCCCATGGTTTCGAGGCGACGAAGAATGCCACGCAACTGAACGTTTTCCCCTTCATTATGTACGTCGCGGATACGGTGGAACTGGGTTCGGTCAATGTACCGGAACGGGAAATGGAACAACAAATCACGGCAGGTGAAAATGCCCAATTCTGTTTTCAGGGTATCAGCTCTTTGCGGACCAACACCTTTCAGGAATTCAATATTGGAGTCTAGGTTGGGCATGCAGGGGTTTGAGGCGGGTGAAGGGTTTGAAGGGGTTTGAAGGGGGGGGGATAAAGGTGGGTTTGGTCGTCTCCTATTTTTATTATTTGACAAAACTGAACAAACAAGTTTAGCAGTCTCTTTTCCTTGGTTTTGGAGAAAATTTGACATAACTAGTTAGTTTGTGTATGCAAATGTAAAATAGTTTGTTTTGTTTTTCAAGTGGTGTCAGAAGAATTGGACGATTCTTCCAATTATACAAGGGCGCTAACCGCTTTCTGCGAAGCCTCATAGTAGCAACTTATACAGATAAAGTCGCTGGGGAAAAGTAGATATGCCTAAAAATAGCAAAACGATTTTTTGTTTAACTAATGAATGTGTATCGTTAAACACTTTTTGAAAGGGGCTGTTAAACAACCGCTTTGAATATGCGAACAAGCATGTTCATCCAACCAACATTCCTTACAATTAAACCTGTTTCACATGAATCGCTTTCTTACTACCCTGTTGACGATGTTGCTGGTTACGGCAGCGTCGTTTGCTCAAACATCTAGGGTACAGATCATTCACAATGCCCCGAACCCTACGGTGGACGTATATGTGAATGGCATTCTGGCCCTTGACAACTTTGAATTCAGAACGGCTACACCCTTTCTGGATTTACCTTTTGGTTTGCCGCTGGACGTAGCCATCGCGCCGGATAACAGTACTTCCGCTGCCGATGCTATTGCCAATTTCCCGCTCCTTTTGGAAAGCGGAAAAAATTATGTGGTAACAGCCTCCGGCGTTGTTGGAGATCCTGTTACACCTTTTACACTTATCGTTGACGATGCAGCAGAAGAGGCATCTGCAGATCCGGCTAAAGTACAGTTCAATGTGCTTCACGGCGCACCAGATGCTCCTGCGGTTGATGTTGTGGTGCGCACCGGCAGCAAAATCGTTTCCAACCTGTCTTACGGTGCTTTCACTCCTTACCTCAGTGTTGATCCGGGTGTATACTACCTGGATATCAAGCCTGCCGGCAGCAACACCATTGTACAAACCTATCAGGCAGATCTCAGTGGTCTGGCAGGTGCATCTTTCCGTGTGCTGGCCAGCGGTTTCCTGGGTGGAACACCAGCATTTGAACTGATTGCCGTTTTGAACGACGGCACCGTTTTGTCGCTCCCGGCCACTCCGGTAGCTCGTGTGCAGGTGATTCACAACAGCCCATCACCAACCGTAGACGTGTATGCCAACACAGATTTGTTGATTGATAACTTTGTATATCGTACGGCTACCCCGTTCATTTTTGTTCCTGCTGGTGTAGATATCACGCTGGGTGTAGCGCCTGAAAATTCTACCTCTGCAGCTGATGCTATTGCAACATTTGATGTTAACCTGACCAACGGAAGTACCTACATTGTAACCGCTTCCGGTATTGTAGGTGATCCAACCACTCCGTTTACCCTTAATGTAAATAATACGGGACAGGAAAAAGCAGCTAATCCGGTGAATGTGGATATTGCTGTATTACACGGAAGCACTAATGCTCCGGCAGTGGACGTAGATGCTGTTCTCCTGGCTAATAATGTCATTTCCAACCTTGCTTACGGCGAGTATACGCCATACCTGGGCCTGTCTCCAGGAAAATACGACTTCGCAGTGCGCGCCACTGGCGATCCGAATGTAGTAGCTTCATACCGGGCAGACCTGAGTAACCTTCAGGGTGCTGCTGCGTATGTATTTGCCAGCGGTTTGTTGGGCGATACACCAGCTTTTGGTTTGTACGCTGCCCTGCCAAACGGTACCGTAATTGCCCTGCCAACTACCCCAACCGCACGCGTTCAGGTGATCCACAACAGCCCTGAACCAACTGTGGATGTGTATGCAGGTAATACCTTGCTGATTGACAACTTTGTTTTCCGTACTGCCACTCCGTACATTGATGTTCCTTCTGATAGAAACATTACCCTCGGTGTAGCTCCTGAAAACAGCGTTGCTGCTACAGATGCCATCGCTACATTTGACGTAAACCTGGCAACAGGCGGCACTTATGCCGTAACAGCTTCAGGTATTGTAGGCAATGCAACTACGCCATTCACACTGGTAGTTGATGGGGATGCCCGCGAGGCTGCATTGTTGGCTACTCAGGTGGATTTTAATGTATTGCACGGATCTCCAAATGCTCCGGCGGTAGATGTTGCTGTAGTTGGATTGGGTACCGTTATTTCTGATCTTGCCTATCCAAATTTCACCGGTTATCTGAGTGTTGATCCAGGCTCCTATTTGGTTCAGATTATTCCTTCAGGCTCTAGTGATGTACTGGCAACCTATCTGGCAGATCTGAGCGGTTTGGCTGGCGGTGCTGCACGTGTTTTTGCCAGCGGTTTGCTGGGCGGAACCCCTGCTTTTGGTTTGTTTGCTGCACTGCCAAACGGCGCTGTAATTGAGCTCCCATTGGTGCCTCAACCTCCTACTGCCCGCGTGCAGGTTATTCACAACAGCCCATCTCCAACGGTTGACGTATACGCCAACGATGATCTGTTGATTGACAACTTCGTATACCGCACCGCAACACCGTTCATTGATGTGCCTGCCGGTGTAGATATTACCCTCGGAATTGCACCTGAAAACAGCACTTCTGCTGCAGATGCTATTGCAACATTTGATGTAAATCTGGAAGAAGGCAAAACGTACATCGTAACTGCTTCCGGTATTGTAGGCGATCCAACTACGCCATTCACCCTGATCATCAACGATGCAGGTCAGGAAGCAGCCGGCAACCCGGCTAATGTGGATATTGCTGTATTGCACGGTTCAACCAATGCCCCGGCAGTAGACGTTGATGCAGTATTCGTAGCCGATAATGTAATTAGTAACCTGGCTTATGGTGAGTTCACCGGTTACCTGGGCTTGCCAGCAGCTATCTACGACTTTGCTGTACGTGGTTCCGGCAGCCCGGATGTAGTGGCTTCTTTCCGCGCCGACCTTAGCGGTCTGACAGGCGGTGCTGCGTATGTGTTCGCCAGTGGCTTACTGGGTGGTTCTCCGGCTTTTGGTTTGTACGCAGCGCTGCCAAACGGTACCGTAATTGCCTTGCCAATTACCCCAACTACACGCGTTCAGGTGATTCACAACTCTCCTGATCCAACCGTAGACGTATATGCAGGCAACACCCTGTTGTTGAACGACTTTGCATTCCGCACGGCAACTCCGTTCGTGGACATTCCTGCAGATCGCCCATTCAACATCGGTGTGGCCCCGGGCAACAGTAACTCTGTTGCAGATGTGATTGCTTCTTTCCCGGTAAATCTTTCTGCCACCAAGTCTTATACTGTATTTGCCAATGGCGTAGTGGGCAATCCAAATAAACCATTCACCCTGGCTGTTGCTGATGATGCCCGCGAATCTGCTTCTGCTGGCATTACTGCTGTGGGGATTTTCCACGGTTCACCGGATGCTCCGGCAGTAGATGTGGATGAGCGCCTGGCAGGTAATCTGGTTACAGGTTTGGAGTTTGGCGAGTTCACGCCATACCTTGATCTGGTATCTACAGAGTACTTCCTGGATATCCGTGTAACCGGCGCACCACAGATTGTATCCACCTACCGCGCAGATTTGTCTGGTTTGTCTGGTCAGGCAATCCGTGTGTTTGCCAGTGGCTACCTGGGTGGAACACCTGGATTTGGTTTGTTTGCTGCTCTGGCAGATGGTACAGTCGTTGAGCTGCCATTTTTCCCAGTGGCACGTGTTCAAGTGATTCACAACAGCCCAACTCCTACGGTGGATGTGTACGCAGAGGGAGGTTTGTTCCTCAATGATTTTGAATTCCGCACAGCAACTCCATTTATTTATGTGCCTGCTGAGTTTGAGATTAACTTTGGTATTGCAGCCGGCAACAGCCAGTCTGTAGCTGATACCCTGGTAAACTTCCCTGTCACCTTTACTAACGGCAAGACCTATGTGGTAGTAGCCAGCGGTATCGTAGGTAGTGCTACTACGCCATTCACATTGCTTGTGAACGACGATGCCCGTGAGCGTTCTACCAACCCGGATAATTTTGAAATGTCTGTACTGCACGGTGGTCCTGATGCGCCAGCCGTTGATGTGAAAACGTATCTTGGCGGTCTACCAGTGCTAAACGACTTGCAATACGGCGATTTCACCAGCTACTTGTCTATCCCAGCTGAACCATTGTTCCTGGAAGTATCTCCAAGCAGTTCTCCAAACGCAACTGTAGGTATTTGGGGCGGTGATTTCACAGGTCTGGCAGGTTTCTCTTTTGTAACTTACGCATCTGGTTTGCTTAACGACGGTTCATTTGACCTATGGGCGACACTGCCTGATGGTACAACCTTCCCGATCCCGTCTTACGCTCGCGTTCAGGTGATCCACAATAGCCCGGACCCAACGGTAGACGTATACTATTCTGATGATTTCCAGCCTGCTGGTGTTAAAGTTCTCGACAACTTTGCTTTCCGTCAGGCTACCGGATATGGTTTGTTCCCGGCACGTTCGCCGTTCAACCTGGCAGTGGCAGGAGAAAACAGCATCAGTATCAACGATGCAATCTACACCTTGCCGGTAGACGGCCTGGAAACGGCTAAGACCTACGTGATCATGGCCAGCGGCGTGGTAGGCGGCAACCCGGGTTTTGAGTTGATCGTGAATGAAAATGCCCGTTTCAAAGCGCTGGAATCTGGAAATGTAGAGTTTTCAGTATTCCATGGTTCTCCGGATGCACCTGAAGTAGACGTGACATTGTTTGGTGGTCCGGTACTGGTAGACAACATCTCTTTCGGGGAGTTCTCCAGCTACCTGAGCGTGCCTGCCAGCGAGTATGTGATTTCCATTACTCCGGCTGACAACAACAACGTAGTGGTAAAAAGCTATCTGGCGCCTCTAACCGACCTCGAAGGCGAAGCATTCACGGTATTTGCATCCGGATTCCTGTCCGGACAGCAGCCTGACTTCGAAGTATGGGTGGCCTTGTTTGATGGCTTTACTTTCCCATTGCCTGAATTTGTAAGAACCAACGAACTGGATAACAAACTGTCTGATGTACAACTGTCGCCAAATCCTGCCAGTCAGGATCTGACGGTGAGCCTCACACTCGCGGAAGCAGAGAACCTGCGCTATGCCGTACGTGATGTAGCTGGCCGCATGATGCTGGAAGGCGATTTCGGTCAAGTAGGTGCAGGCGAGTTTGCACAGCGTATTGAAGTGGCACAATTGCCGGCTGGCATGTACCAACTGGAAATTCGCTCAGATGCAGGTCTGCGTACGCAGAAGTTTGTGGTTCAGCGATAAAGAAGAGGTTAAACAGTGAACAATAAGCGCGTCGGGGGGGATCTCCCGGCGCGCTTTCTTTGTGCGCCCGGCATGGGCGCAGACTCGGCGGTGGAAGTCCGCTATACGCTTGGCAGCGAGGAGTATTAGCCAAAGACAAGGGTGTCCGTTGCGAGGCGGAATCTGAAGGAAGTCGGCGGCAAAGT
>JAFLBO010000023.1 GCA_017303475.1 Chitinophagales bacterium | reverse complement strand
TTTTTTCCAAAACATCGACCAATACAAGTGGGACCTGGAATCGCTCATCACACCAAATTTTCAACGGTTCTCGGCATTGCCGGGGATACGGTGATTTTTTTCAAAACCACTTCGCGGTGGCTATAAACCACTATTTTTTTAATTAAATGCCATCGTCCGGACATTAAGCATGGGAGGGGTGGAATCATATAAGAGGCTGTTTCGCAAGTCGCTTTTTTATTTTCACCGCAGAAGCGCAGAGGTTTAAATGATTGATTTTTAATCCCTCTGCATCTCCGCGCCTCTGCGGTAAAAATTACTTTTGAGGCACCCTATTTTCTATCCATCAAAAATGGCCATTCATAGCAAGGATTTGGGGGTTGGTACGCATAAATGGTGATTACCATGGGGATTGAGGGCACATTTGCACCTCAAAAATCTTTTGTAACCATGACTCCTATTTCTGCAACCCATTGGAAATTGCTTTGGCATATTTTGCCTGTTTGTACCATCCTGTTTTTTTCAGCCTGCGAAAAAGACAAAGACGCCCCCCTTGATGGCCCTTTTATTGAAACAGCAGGTATAAATGAAAACAATCAATTGGACCTTAAAGGCCAATTTGGAGAAGATCCGGGTGAAAATTCCCGTACCGTTTTAGTAGATAATGTCCCCCTGACCAACGACCAGATAAACCAATGGCAGGAGGCGAACATTCTTTGTCGGCTCGACTCCGAAATAAAGGATCAGATTACCGTAGAGGTGGTAAGTAAAGGTAAAAAAAGCAACGCCAAGGTGGTCAAAATCCCTTCAAACAAAATCCGGATCAATTATTTACAGGTTTGGGAGGCTGATAGTAAACTGTATATCTACGGTGAAAATTTTGGCTGGGAAAAACGCAGTATAACCGTAAAAGGCGTTCCGGTTACCAACGTGCTCACCTGGGCTCCCAATCTGATAGTTTGCACCATTCCCCGTATTACGGATGGCTCTTTTGGGGATGTGGTAGTTAGTTTGGGTTCCGGCCAAAGCGCCACCAAACGATTATACCGCTGGCGCATGAAAATAGATTACACATTCCCGCAAAGCGGACTAAACGGAAATCTGCTGGAAGAAGCCACCTTTCATTTTACCATCAGGGGCGATATTGGCGTCCTGCCAATCCACTATATACCCAATCATTTTGACCAGTTATACCTGTTCTCCTTCTGCGATTTTAAAATGAGTGGATCCGGACAATCCACCTATGAAGATTGTAATCAGGTACATGTTTCCTGGGATGAAATATTAGGCTCTGTTGACCTTTATCCCAATTCCGGACCTGATCCTTCCGGATCGAGTTATTTCAGAGGCCAGATTCATGCTGCATTGGACAGTGAAGATGCCGGAGAGGCTATTGACGGATTCGATATAATGCTTGATTTGAATGTGGTGAATGCCACTACTTCGCATCGAACCTATACCTCATGCGATGGAACAACAACTCAGGAAACAGTTCCGCAAATGATTGATTTTGTGACCTTTAACAGCAATATCATTCCACTTCGATTTCAGGGCACTTCCATTGCTCCCGACACTATCAAAAAGCAATACGTAGCCCCAACTTCAGGGCTTATCTGGGATCAGGCGGATTATTATCAAAATCTCTCAACGGTAACTTTACACTGGGCAGAGATCAAAGCTGAGTGGTAATACCAGAATGTCAAAAGTAATTATTACTGCAGAGGCGCAGAAGCGCAGAGGTATAAATGATTGATTTTCAATCCCTCTGCGCCTCTGCGCCTCTGCGGTGAAAATTACTTTTGAGACGGCCTCTTTCTGCCTTCGCGCCCTCTAATTACCACTTACCCTTCTTACCGCCTTTTTTAGGCTTGCGATCCCATTTTTCAAACACACGTTCGTCACGGTCTCTGCGGTGTCCGCGATCGCGGTGGGTGGCATCGTCAACCCGTATGGCCCGACCATTGAGGGTAAACTCCGGTAGTCCCTGCCGAACAACACCTACATAGGCAGCATCCAGATCAAAGTGCAGGTGGGTACGGCTCAGATCTATTTGACCAATAGCGCGGCTGGGCACTCCAAAGGAACGATCCAGCAATTTGAGGAAATCTTTTTTACTTACGCCATCCATTTCTCCCACGCTTACAAACAGGCGTACCATAGTGCCGGCCGGCGCCGCGGCGAAGGTGGCTTTGGTGGCACGTTTATCTCCTTTTGGGTAGATATTGATATCCGGCGCATTGCGGTAGTAGGAAAGGAAACGATTGAACTCCACACTGGCGAAGCGCTTGATCAGTTCTTCCTTGCTCAAATCTTTGAGTTCTTCCTGGATACGCTCCATAAACGGCTCAATATCAGCATGGTGAACCTCCTGTTCGTGAATCCCCTTAATGATGTTGAACAGCTGCGCCTCACATACTTCCATGCCGGTTGGCAGCATTTTTTTCACAAATGGCGCTTTGGTTTTGCGCTCAATCATGCGGATTTTCTCCTCGTATTTCGGAGTTACAATGCTGATACTCACACCTGTGCGACCTGCGCGACCCGTACGACCAGAGCGGTGGGTGTACACCTCAATTTCGTCGGGCAGGCCATAGTTAATTACGTGGGAGATATTGCTCACATCGAGGCCGCGTGCAGCTACATCGGTGGCTACCAATAATTGGAGGTTGTTCTCGCGGAAACGCTGCATCACCCGATCGCGGTCATCCTGAGCCAGATCTCCGTGCAGTGCATCCGAATTATAGCCATCGCGAATCATTTGCTCGGCTATTTCCTTGGTTTCGTTTTTGGTGCGACAGAAAATAATGGAATAAATACCCGGCAAGGCATCTACCACGCGTTTAAGCGCATTGTACCGATCATCGGCACGACACACATAGTAAACGTGTTCGATGTTTTCATTGGTTTGCGATTTGCCGCTTACCGTGAGTTCTTTTGGGTTGTCCATGTAATCTGCGGCGATGGCACGCACTTCACGTGGCATGGTAGCAGAAAACAACCAGATGGATTCGCGGTCTTCAGCTTCTGAGAGGATGAAGTCAATGGCTTCTTTAAAGCCCATATTCAGCATCTCGTCGGCTTCGTCGAGTACTACGCGGCGTACACTTTCCAGTTTGATGGCTTTGCGGGTGATGAGGTCCATCAAACGGCCTGGAGTGGCCACTACAATTTGAGCGCCGGCTTTAATCTGTCGAATTTGTGTTTCGATGCTGGCGCCGCCGTACACAGCAACTACCTTGTATTGATGTGCGAATTCGGAGTATTTTTCCAGATCGCTGGCCACCTGAACGCAGAGTTCGCGGGTAGGGCACATGATAAGCGCCTGGATGCTGCGCTCTTTTGGATCAATACGTTGGAGCAGTGGAAGTCCGAAAGCAGCGGTTTTACCGGTTCCGGTTTGCGCCAGGGCAATGATGTCGTGGTCTCCTTCAAGAGCCACGGGAATAACCATTTCCTGTACGGGTGTTGGGGTTTCAAACCCCATAGCAGTAATACCCTGCAGGAGGTCGTCGGCAATGCCGAGATCTTTAAATGCTGACATGTTAGCGATACGTTGCGCGTGGGACCCGTTCACGTTGATCGCTTTTCCCTTGCATTACGAAAGCTAACGTCAACACTGCCCAAGCATGAAATAATGAATGAATTCCGGATCAAACCCGAACAAGCGCTAAAGCCCATCACAACAGTCCTTTACCCGGAGGGCCGCAAAGGTACGAATTTTCTTTTGAAATTTTCCTGTAATGTTTATTTTGTTTTGCAATCAATAACAAAATTGCCCGCTAATCTAACGAAAATTTCGCAATCGCGACTGCGAAGTCGTCAAACCTAAATAACAAGAGCCGCAAAAAACCGAATTCCGGCCCTGCGACTCTTGAAAAAAAGAAAGCAAGGTAGGGGATTTTGGGGGCATTTATGGTCATTTTTTTAGTCATTTAAAAGGTCATTTTGGGGCCAGAGTCACCGTGAGCCATCAAGCCGCACGCTTTCTGCGAGAATCTGCGGGTGAATCTGTGAAAATCTGCGGGAAACCCAACGCGCGAGAGGTTTCCCGCAGATCTACGCAGATTCTCCCGCAGATTTTCGCAGAGACGTTCGGTTGGGCATTATATCATGACTTGGCCAGGCTGCTAATGACACCCTAAATGACCCCTAAATGACCCCTAAATGACACCCTAAATGACCTAATTCACCACCAGCGCCAATTTCCCATCTTTACTTACCGCTAAGCGGGTAATTTTCCGGATACCGTATTTGCTGAAGTCTGCCACTTCTTTCCAGTCTGTATCCCTTGGAGCTTTGTATTGAAACAACTTTACACCATTTGCAGCCAACAGGGTACCATCAGGCAGCAAGGCGAAATCTTCTGTCCCGGAAGGCATTTTTACTACAATTTCCTGGGTATTGGTCTGCGGATCCCAGGTCTTGAGGAACCATGTTTGCTCGGTTGGTTTCTGCACAAATAACAGTTTCCCGTCTGAACGTTTCACCAGGCATCTGCCAATATTGGTAGCAATTTTCTGTGTTTTTTGGCCCTTTAAGCCCACTGATTGCAGGGTGTGGGGCTGCCCTTCATCGCCAACAATAAACAGCGCCAACAGGGTGTCGCGTAACCAGCAATGGTAGCCTACGTTGTACACCTTTGGCAGCTCTACCCGACCATTATCTGATCGATCGATGGGGAACGACCATAAACGCTGGTTGCCATCTTCTTCCACCCGCACTACGGAGAAACGCTTGCCTCCCGGCATAAGCGTGGGAGAATACTCAGCAGTTTGTGGAGTTGCCGTAACCCTGGTTTGGGTCTTTTGAACCAAATCAAGCATGACAATGTCTGTTTGGGTAGTATCCGAGGCAAACTGAACCGTAAGCCAGAGTTCATTATTACTGAAAAAACTCGGCTGGTTGTTGTACCCTCCCCGGTTAAAAGCGCTCATAAATTTGGGCAAATCCGGGCGCCAAAGGCTGTCGCCCCCTTTTCGGAGGGAACACAGGAGAAGATCGGTTTTGCCTGCATTTTGCGCGCATAAAGTGCCGGGCAACAAGCAAAAAAGCAGTAATCGGAGCATAGTATGTATGTTTCAAGGTGACGTCTGCCTTGTATTTTTTCAAACCTGTAAGGTTTCACAAACCTACGGTATGTACACAAGTTAAATAGAGAATCAATTTCTGAGATTATCCCCATTAATAACATCTAGCATCTTGTAACCCGCTGTTTTAACGGCGGGCAAAAGTCGCCCCCCCCATTACATCTAGCATCTTTACAAAACATCACATCTTCAAGAGGTTATGGATGCTGATGCTCTGCAAAGATGCTAGATGTGAATAGTGGGGTATTCCTGGCCACTCGTTAAAACGAGTGGTTACAAGATGTTAGATGTGTTTCCAGATTGCCTTAACATCCATATATAACTTGTGTACATACCGTAGGTTTCACAAACCTTACAGGTTTGAAAAAACACAAGGCAGATTATATCATTGCAAGGCCAATCCACCATCCTCAGCCAGTTTCCAACGACCTACCAAGGTTTTTTCATAACTGTTGCGCATCAGGTAATCGTAAAAATCGGCCCTGTTAATGCCTCGGGAGCCTAAACTAACCAAATGCGGTGTTTCTACCTGACAATCCACCAGCCAATAACCGGATTTTTCCAGCGCCCTCACCAGGGTGATAAATCCGGCTTTTGATGCGTTGGGCACTTTGGCAAACATACTTTCCCCATAAAATATTTTGCCCAATGATAGTCCGTAAAGACCGCCCACCAGATCGTCGCCCTGCCAAACCTCCACACTATGCGCCAACCCGCGACGGAAAAGTTCCTTATACGTATCAATAAAATCTTCCGTAATCCAGGTGGTTTCCGGCCCAATCTCATTGCGGGGCACCGATCCACATGCCCGCATGACATCTTCAAAGCATGTATCCAGCGAATATCGGAATTTATGCTGATTAAACACGGACCGCATACTCTTCTGCACTTTGATTTCCGACGGGAACAATACAAACCTGGGATCCGGTGTAAACCAGAAAAAATGTCCGCGGTCCTCAAACCAGGGAAACATCCCGTTGGCATAGGCCATTACCGTCCGGTCCGGGTGTAAATCTGTGCTTACCGCCACCAACCCGCTCTGCTCAGCCTGGTCGGGATGGGGAAAAACACGAAAATCGTCGTCGGGAAGGTAATAAACGGGCATAGAAGGGTTGGAGGGGGTTGGAGGGGTTTGAAGGGTTTGAATTCCAAGCCCCAGCGGGGCGGCAATATTTGTAGCCGATGTTTGTAATAACAACGGCGACAGGTGCTGTTTGCGCCTGCCGCCGTTGTATGGTATCCTGAGATAGGTTTATTTTACAGAAATTACTTTGGTTTTCGCCCATTGGTCGCCGAGACGAAGGCCTTGTTGGTTGGTGAGGAGAACAATCAATTCAACCAGTGGGAACAACGGAATCCAAAGTACAATGTTTCGAATGATGCCGGGGCCCCAGTTATTGGTGAGCGGCTGACCGTCTTCTGTTACAGCACGAATACCCATCGCTTTTTTGCCCACACTTTGTCCGTCGAGGAAAGGCAGGGAGTCGCGGGTAAGTGCGTAAGCCAGCCCGGCGATCCAGCCTGCTACAGGTACAAAGCTCATCACACCGATCATGATAACGTCGATCAGATATGCAACGATGCGGTTGCCAGGATCAGCTTTGCGGAGTTCAGGGTTGCCAGATTGATCAAGAATTTCCATAAAATGAGAAAATTGGATTTGGTGAAAAATACCGGGTTTTGTGTTTGTTCAACCTTTCTGATAACGAAGATTGTTGGACGCTAAAGTATTTATCCGGCAATACATTTGGTACTTTTTTCTTAAAAAACTCAATTTTCTTCGATTTCAGCACTCAATCCCCTGTCTTGCAAGGCTTCGCACTTGGGCAACAATTCTTTTTTGGGGCCGGATTTTACCGTGGCTTTACCATTGTTGTGAATGATGATAGCCAGTTGTTCAGACTGCTCGCTGGTGTGTCCAAGAACCGTCATGAAACACTCGATCACCCATTCAAAGGTGTTCACATCATCATTGTATACCACTATCTGTGCCGGCGAGGCAGCATCTATATCCGTCTCCTCGTCTACGAGGATATCCTCATCTTCTTCCCAAAATGGCTTGGTTGCTGGCATTGTGTGTTGTTTTTGCAGGTAGTTTGTTGGCGGTTAGCGACGGGGTGACTGGCAGTCACCCCGTCGCTAACCGCCAACAAACTACCCAATCCGGTGTAATGTCTGATTTATCGCTTCAAAATTTGGCAGTTCTCCGGCATTTTCGAGCACTTCAGCGTACTGAATGACGCCTTTTTTGTCTACCACAAAAGCAGAACGCTTGGAAACGCCTTTGAGTCCCAAGCCAAATTCTTTGTAAAGAGAATCGTATTTTTTACTCACCGTTTTATTGAAATCCGACAAAAGCGGGAAGTTGAAACCCTGCTCTTCCCGCCATTTGGCCAGGGTATACGGGCTGTCAACAGAAATGGCAAAAATTTGCGCATCAAGGCGCTCATATTCAGCCAAGCTGTCGCGCATCATGCACAATTCCTTGGTGCAAACGCCGGTAAACGCGAAGGGGAAAAATAACAGCAGAACATTTTTTCCTTTTTGTTCTGATAATTTCACCAGCGACTTATCGCTGGCTCTAAGGGCAAAATCCGGGGCTTTATCGCCTGGTTGTAACATGCTGGTAGAGTATACAGGTCAAAAACTGGCGCAAAAGTAGCAAATTCACAGCCTCTAACAGGGGTTTGTGGCAGGTTATTTTTTGGTAAAACACGTTTGTAGTTTTTCATCCTAAATTTGCCACCCTATGAACAGCTGCTTACATTGTGATAACCAGTATGAGGGCAATTTTTGCCCTGAATGCGGCCAAAAAGCTACTACCGCGCGACTTACTTTTCACCAGATTTCACACGATCTGCAGCATGTATTGCTGCATCTGGATAAAGGTGTTTTGAAAAACCTGAAAACCATTTGGATGCCCTCGCTCATCCGGGATTACATCGCCGGCAAACGGGTTGGGTTCTACAATCCTATCGTGTTGTTGCTGTTTGTATGCGGCATTTTGGCCTACGTGGAAATTACTTTTAAAGTGCCCATCAAGGTCGAAACCAAGTCACTGGGAGGCGAAGCCTATTCCATGGGATATAAAATTGGCAAAACAGCCGCTGCTATGTTTCGCGATTGGTCTAAATATTTTGAGGCGCTTTTGGTACTTCCGCTAGCGTTTTGGTCCAGTCAATTTTTTAGGGTGAACACACGATACAATCTGATTGAAAACATTTATATTCAAGCATTTATCGTTTGCAACATGAGTCTCATCGGGTTAGTCTTTTTTCCCGTTTTGCGTCACTCTACCCCGGTTGTAGCCTTTAATCTTTACTCGGTTTTGCTGCTGATTCTTTTTAATTTTGTCACCTTCACACAAGAAACGAATTGGCTGCACAGAGCGCTTAAATCTACCATGGTGGTATTACTGGCCTACTTCGTTTATATCCTGGCTTTTGTAGTGGCGGCTTTTGTCGTGATCAAAATTTGGGGATTGTGATGGAATCGTGCCAACTCCACAAGTTTTTTTGAACATTAATTATCAACGCTCTTCAATCATGACATCCTTTCCAACACCAGAAAAAATAGCTGAGATTGCTGAAGAACTTTCATTAGGATTCCGGGCATTCTTGCATAAGAAAACTGGAGAAACTGTTTTTATTCCTAATGAACTCGATATCGCGGATGCAGATTTAACACTCTGGAGCGATGAAGTGGCGTTAGTAGAAGCAAATCCTTCTGATTATGAAGAAATAGAAAAATGGACCTCGAGTGATGACTTTATCGTAATGGAAAATTTCACCAGACAGCTTAGTCAAAACAAGCCTCTGCGCCAAAAATTATCCAACGCTTTGAATGAAAATAAACCATTCAGAAAGTTCAAGGCAATTATTCAGGAAGATGGGGAGCAGCTGAAGCGATGGTATCTCTTCCAGAAACAATGCCAGATTAATTATGTGAAAAACCAGCTGGAATTGATTCAATCTCAGGAAGAGGACTAACGCTCTTGATCCTCATCGCCAGGCCAATCTCAACCAACCTGCAATGAACAAAACCCCGCCAATGGGTGTAACCGGGCCTGCCCAACCCACTGGAATAGAAATGATATCACGGCACGCCAGCAGATAAAGAGAACCTGAAAAACACAGGATTCCTGCCAGAAACAACCAGCCGGCCTGACGCAATCCCTTTCCATCGGGCATATGCTGCAATAATATGCCGACAAGCAAAATGGCCAAACTATGATAAAACTGATACTGAACGCCCTTTTCATAAATGGCGATTTGATACTCCGATAAATGTGGCTTGAGACCATGCGCCCCGAATGCGCCTATAACCACCGTAAGCGCTCCTAAAACCGCCCCTAAACGAATGAAATTGATATTTGCCATAACACGTTGAATTTATGGCTGCAAGATCAGGATTCCATGACAATCACGCGTCGAAATATCTTTCTCCTGCTAACCTTTTTAGTTGGCGCCATTCTGCTAATCCGCTATCAATGGCGTACCCCTGCGCTGTTTCAGGCTGTGCCAGCACAAAGCGCGTTGGTTGTGGAATGCAATGGTATCCTTAAAGCACAGCAACTCCTACAGTCTTTACCAGCCCCGGAATGGCAGGCCCTGGGCCGTTCAGCCCTGTTTCAAACCGGCTTTAACGATGCTTCCGCTGCGTTTGAGCTCTTCCGACAACAACCTGAGCTATTGCGCAACCTGGCCAAATCACCGGCCCTGTTGGCCTATACCCTGCACCCGGCCGATAGCCTGCATCCGCTTTTTATTGTGCAGCTTCCTGAAGCTATTGATTTGGATAAATGGCTGATAAACAACAAAATAACCACCCGTCATCTGTTCCACAACCAGAACATATGGCGGGCTCCAGTCGGCAACGGGCAATACCTGGAAATAGTGGCATCCAACCAATTGCTTATCTTTTCCACACAAGCCGCCCTGGTCGAATCGGCGCTGGCACAACTGGAACAAGGCAATCAATGGTGGACCGACAGGTCACTCCCCCATGCCCCTTTGCGCCTTCACCTGCGTCCTTCTGTATGTGCCGAGCAACTGCGCGCGCGCCTGCATACCCCCTGGCAACACTTGCCGGATCTGGCTGCCCAAAACATCGAATGGATCGGATGGGCCTGGGATGGCGCAAGCCTAAACTGTTTATTAGAGCCAGCAGGCTTTGGAAAATCATGGATGGACAACAGCGGCGCGGCCAGTTACTCCCCGGACATGTTATTGCCTGATCATGTAGTGTTTGCATTGAAAACGGGCATAAAACACAAAAACGCCTTTTTTGAAGCCCTGAACCGGCCCTTAAACCCTGATTTCAACCATTATATACTCCCATGGATAGGCAATGAAGCCATCCTGGCCGTAACCGAGCCTTTGTCGGAGGATCTGCGTACAGACCGTTTGTGGCTGCTTGCCGTGCAGGACAGCGCACTGGCCATCAATCAATTGCGGGCATATGGCGCAACCCATGGCCTGATCCCCGAATCATCCAGGCCTTACCAGATGTTTGAATTAATGGGGTTTCAGCAAGGCGGACTGTTGGAGCCATTTGCCGGAAAAGACGAATCCTTTCGGAACCCGGTTTGTGCCATATTGGAAAAATATGCGGTTTTTGCCCCTGATAGAGCCTCCATGGAGGTTTTTTTGGATAAATACCTGGTGGGAAAAACACTTGGCGCCAGGGAGGATTATTTGGCATTATTAAACAAACAACCAGAAACCGGACATCTGGAATTGCTGCTGAACACTCATTTTTTGCAGGCCTTGCTCTCAGCCCTGGGACAGTGGGAAGCTGAAGAGGCCTGGACTTCGCCGGGCTGGCTGAGAGCATCGGTTATGCCGGAAGAAAGTGGGAAAGTCCGGGTGCGCTGGAGCAATCAGGCAGTTGAGTCATCTGAGCAAGCGGCAGAAATGCTTTGGAAAACACCCTTGCCGGCAAATGTGGCCAGGCAGCCCTGGGTGGCGGCACTTCGTAACGGAAAAGACGTTGTGCTGGTGCAAGACCTTCAGCACCGACTGTATTGCCTTAATGTGGCGGATGGACAACTTTGGTGGACAAGGCAATTTTCCGGCCCCTTACTATCCGAACCTCAGGTGGTGGATTATTTTAGGAGTGGATATCCGTGTTTGATGTTCAATACAGCCAGCGCGGTCTTTTTACTGGATGAGAACGGGAACGATGTCCAAGGTTTCCCATTCGTATTACCTGAAAAAACAGATTTACCCATCACAGTGATAGATTTTGGCGGCAATCAGGCTTACAGTTTTTTTGCCCTTTGCCTAAATGGTAAAGCTTACGGATTTGATCCACACAATCGCCCTTTCCCCGGATGGAACGGTTTGGACCTTGGCAGCCCGGCTGTAGCACCTTTATGTCATTTTCAACATGCGGGAAAAGATTATCTGGCCATCCTGACCAAACTAGGGAGCTTATCAGTTTTTGGCAGAGATGGGAAATTACGGTTCCCGGTCTTGGCTCTAACTGGTTCTTTTAGTACGCCCTTGTGGGTGGATTCAAAGTCTGCGGTACCGCATTTATATGCTTCCAATACGAACGGACAGGTATTTGAATGCGACCCTGAGGGCTTGTTACACACCCTGGAAACAGGATTTGCCAGTCCCCTGCAGTTTGGGCAGTGGAGGGCAGATAAGCCGGTGGAGTGGATGCAATGGACTGGTCAGCAGCTGAGAACCGGTCAAATTGTACAACATGAATTGCGGGTGCTGGCTTCTAAAAAACTAACAGACAAACCATCACACTGGTTTATCCCGCCAGAGCAGGGTATTGGCGCCGTGGATACGCCGGGCAGGCGTTTGTGGCTTTTTGACGACGATGGAAAGGCCAAACCCGGTTTCCCCTTGGGTGGCGGCACTCCGTTTACCTTGTTTCAACGGAGAAATATAGGCATGCTGGTTACCGCCAATGATCAGGAAGTTTGGGTGTACAGGCTTCGGTGACGGGCCGACCAAAGCATTTTAGTTCAAATACACAGCCATTTCCTGTACATCACGAATTTGCACATCAATATCTTCCAGCAGCGTGGTGGCCAGTGATAAACCTACATAATCTGCCTTGATGGGGAAAGATTTGTGCTGACGGTCTACCAAAACGGCTACTTCTACTTTTTTAGGCACAACACTCAACAAGGGTTGTACGGCGTAAAAAATGGTGCGCCCGGTATTAGCCACATCGTCTACAATGACAATAGATTTGCCTTTCAGGGCATCGGCGGGCAATTCCACTTCGGGTTCGTATTCCACCGGATTGGCCGGGTTGAGTCGGATACGGGTAAGGGTGAAACGTGTATTGGATGCTCCTACAGCCTCAAGTTCGGCCAGCAAGAGTCGGGCAAAGCCGAGGCCATTGTTGTTGAGTCCGGCGAGGATGATTTCCGGTTCTCCGTAATTGCGTTCCAGGATTTCAATGGCGATACGGCGTATTTTCTGACGAATCTGTCGGTCGGTAAGTATTTGCATGTGGCAAAGTCTTGACGGTAAAAAGTAGCCGGGATAAATCTGAATCATTCCAATTTAGCAAGTGGCCCGGAACTACTTGCAAAAGTCCGCCCTTCTCGCTGTATTTTGCGCCCTGAAAACGAAATTTTTATGCTACAATCTTTGCTCTTCCTTCTGGTGGCCGGCGCCGGCTCCTGGTTTGCCTGGAAAGGGTTCAGTCGGGTATGGACAAATATCCAGCTTGGCAAGCCTGAAACAACCACAGGCGATACCGGCGAGCGCTGGCGCAATGTGTTTTTAGTGGCATTGGGGCAACAAAAAATGTTCAAAAACTGGCTCCCGGCGGTTTTACACCTGTTTATCTACGTGGCTTTTGTGATAACGCAGGTGGAATTGATTGAGATTTTTGTGGACGGCATTTTTGGCACCCACCGCTTTTTTGCTCCTTATCTGGGCGGTTTTTACACATTTGTTATCAGTAGTATCGAAGTATTGTCGGTACTGGCTTTTGTGGCCACCCTTGCATTTTTATCCCGCCGGAACCTGCTTCGAATTGCACGTTTTCAAAAACCGGAGCTTAAAGGATTCCCTTCCCGGGATGCCAATTTGATCCTTTTGGGCGAAATTATCCTGATTGTGGGTATTTTCTGCATGAATGGAGGCGACAAGGTGCTGCAATCCCGTGGTGTGGAGCATTACCACCTTACGGGCAATTTTGCGGTGAGCACCTGGCTTGGGCCGGCATTGTTTGGCGGCTTATCTGATGGCGCCGTAATGGTGATTGAGCGTTTCGGCTGGTGGCTGCACATCCTGACGGTGTTCGGATTTTTGTGCTACCTGCCTTATTCCAAGCACCTGCACATTATTTTAGCTTTCCCCAACACCTGGTATGCGCGCCTGACGCCAAAAGGACAGATGGAAAACATGCCGGATATTCAGAAAGAGGTACGCATCATGATGGGTCTGGACCAACCGGATGGCAATGCTCCTGCGGAGTTGCCGGAATTTGGGGCTAATGATGTAACATCACTTTCCTGGAAAAACATCCTGCAAGCCTATTCCTGCACCGAATGTGGGCGTTGCACAGCAGCTTGTCCGGCTAACCAAACGGGTAAAAAACTATCGCCCCGTAAAGTCATGATGGACGTGCGCGACCGGGCGGAAGAAATAGGGGCGGCTATTGCAAGCGGTAAGGCCAGCAAAGAAAACTACAACGATGGCAAATCGCTCTTTGATCGGATTACAGCGGAAGAACTGCATGCCTGCACCACCTGTAATGCCTGCGTGGAAGCATGTCCGGTTATGATTAATCCGTTGGATATCATATTGCAGATGCGTAGGCACGAAATTCTCAGTCAAAGTGCTGGTCCGGCCGAATGGTTGCCTATGTTCAATGCGATTGAGAATGCTGGCGCTGCCTGGGCCATGAGTGAACCGCGGGAAGCATGGCGGGATTAGTGCTTTGGTGTTTTAGTATTATCATTCAACCTTTTCTTTATGATTGCCAAAACAATCGCTGAACTACAATCTGAGGGTCGTACGCCTGAAATCATTTTTTGGGTGGGATGTGCCGGTTCCTTTGATGCTCGCGCGCAGAAGGTGACACGTGCCTTGTGCGAAATTTTGAACCATGCCGGGGTGGAATTTGCCATTCTGGGAAGCGAAGAACGTTGTTCGGGCGATCCGGCGCGTCGGGCGGGGAATGAGTTTTTATTCCAGATGACGGCAGCCATGAACATTGAAACGCTGAATATGTATGGCGTAAAAAAGATCGTAACTGCTTGTCCGCACTGCTTCAATACTTTGAAAAACGAATACCCTGAGCTGGGCGGTAATTACGAGGTGTTGCACCACACGCAATTGCTCAACGAGTTGATTGCCAACGGCAAACTCAAGCTTAAGGAGGGCGGTGATTTCAAAGGTAAACGTATTACCTATCACGATTCCTGCTATCTGGGCCGCGCCAACGATGTATACGAGGCGCCGCGCTCACTGCTCGAGGCACTTGATGTTGATCTGGTAGAAATGAAACGCGCCCGGAAAAACGGACTCTGCTGTGGCGCAGGTGGCGCCCAGATGTGGAAAGAAGATGAGCCGGGCGATAAACGCATCAATATTGAACGCGTTGAAGACGCGCTTGAAACCAATCCCGGCGCCGTGGTGGCCAACTGTCCGTTCTGTATCACCATGCTTCAGGACGGACTGAAAGCCAAGGAGAAAAATGAACAAATTCCGGTTTATGATATTTCAGAGATGATTTTGACGAGGTTGTGATTTTTAGCGTCATTAATGGTCATTTAGGGGTCATTTTAGGTCATTTAGGGGTCATTTTAGGTCATTTAGGGGTCATTAATGGTCATTTAGGAGTAATTTGAGGGCTCGGGAATTATCACAACAAAAATCTGTGTGGAATCTGCGCAATAAATCTGTGTGAAATCTGTGCGAAAAATCAACCCATGCCCCTCTAATGACCATTTAATGACCCCAAAATGACTCCTAATGACCCCAAAATGACTCCTAATGCCCCCAAAACGACTCAAATAACCACAAAATAACACCCAACATGCCTACTCCATCCCTTTCTTTTGCCGATTCCTTTTCCCCGGATTCCCGGGTGTGGGTGTATGTATCAAACCGTCCGCTGAGTGCTGACGAGACAACATTTGTACAACATAACCTGGATGCTTTTTGCGCTCAATGGACTGCGCACAACCATGCTTTAAAAGCGCGTGCAGAGGTTTTTGAAGGTCAGTTGCTGGTACTCATGGTAGACGAAACCCAGGCCGGCGCCAGCGGTTGCTCAATCGACAAATCTGTGCATTTTCTGGAGGCGCTCGGACAGGAAATCGGGGCAGATTTCTTTGAAAGAATGCGCTTTGGATGGGTTGACAGTAGTGGTCAACTTCAATTCCATGGCAAGCCGGAATTTGCCCAATTGGTTCAGTCAGGCCAAATCACACCCGATACGCTCGTAGCCGATACCCTTGTACAAACCAAGCGGCAACTAACAGAAAAATGGCTGGTACCATTTAGCAAAAGCTGGCACAAGCGACTCGTGTGACAAGGCACAAAGTGCCTTGCACTTAGTAGAAGGCGAACACCACGATCATACCGAGCACAAACAACAATACAAAAGCAATCAGGTAGCTTATAGAATAGAACCAGAACTTGACCAGGGTCTTGAACCAACCCTGATTATAGTACCTGAGCATACCCATATACATGCCCGGGAATGGGAGAAATGCTGCGAAACCAACCATTTCTTCACCCCACAGATGTAATAATTCGCCCAGTGTGGCTATCAACAGCAAGAGCATAGCTCCGGTATGGAAATGCAACAGGAAGATAAAATGCTCTACATAATATCGGTTTTGACGGATGTACAATAATCCCAGCACAAACGACATAATGGCCACCAGGGCAAGAATGGCCCATGTCAAACTACCCACAGCAGCGTGAATAAATGCTTCCGGCGATTTATAAGCCTTGACGCCCTGCCTTACAAGGGTACGTTGGAACCAATTATCAAGTTTATACCTCCGGATCAATTCCTCAGGCTCATACCGAACCAGGTCCATGACCGCAATTTCTGCTTTGCCCTTTCCTTGAAACAAGTTTATACCCATTCCAATGGTATCTGGCGGATCATCATATAAAGAATCCAGGGGTTCTACCGACATCTTGTGCCGGTGCGCGTATGATCTGAGCAGGGTATCGAGCGTCAGACGAGACTCCGGTGTGCGCTGATTTTCAGGAAGTTTCTTGTAATCCTGTATCATATCGTATCGGGCCGCTTCAAATTTCATCCGCTCATAATCAGAAACCGACTCCTGCGCTACAACTGTATCTCCAACTTCTGTATCTACAGTTTCCTGATAATTAAAAAGTTCGCCATCGCCACCGTTTTCCACATCTTTGAGCATGGAGTTAACCATAAACAAAAACAGAAACATCACAATAGCGAACAAGCGGATCGGGTGCGGATAACGATCCTGTTTACCCTTAAAAAACTCCTGCGTTACCTTTCCCGGAATAAACAATTGCCAGGCCGTACGAATAAACTTGCCTTCCAAATGAAAGGTGTTGTTCCATAAGCGACTCAATAAATTTTTCATGCCCACACGACCATCCGTATCCTTCTGCCCGCATTGGGCACAGAATTTAGCTTTATAAGAAAGCGGATGATAACAATTTCGGCAGTAGCGCTTCAAGGGAGGCCGAGTGTTTGAGTATGGGAGTTAGCAAGTGTGCGAGTTAGCGTTAATCACAACCAAAGGCTGTCAGGCATAGGCCATCAGCCGAGTTTATATTAACTTTGCACTCGCAAATATCATTTGATCAAAGCATTTTTTTCCGTCAAAAATCTTCTTTCCAAAAATCTTTGCAACAATCCCGAAAGCAACGTCAACTCCAAAACTCGCACACTTCCACACTCAAATATGCGTCAGCAAACCACACCACACATCCTGATGGTCCGCCCGGCCAATTTTGCTTTTAATGAAGAAACCGCAGCCAATAATGCTTTCCAAAGCAGGGATGGTAAACTCACACCTGCCGAAATGCGGGAACGTGCCATGCAAGAGTTCGACGGGTTTGTGGCCCAACTCCGTGCCGCAGGCGTTGATGTTATCGTGGCTCAGGACACCGCAGAACCAGTAAAACCCGATGCGGTTTTTCCCAATAACTGGGTAACTTTTCACCAGGAAGGATTCATGGTTACTTACCCCATGTTTGCCCCTACCCGTCGACTCGAACGCAGCGATGCCGTGATTGAAACCGTGCTGGAACAAGGTTACCATTCCAACAAACGGATTTGTCTGGAAACGCATGAAGCCACCAATACCTTTCTGGAAGGCACCGGAAGCATCATTTTTGATCATCAGCACAAACTAGCGTACGCATGCCTGAGTCCGCGCACAGATGCGAACCTGTTAGAAGAACTCTGCCAACACCTGGGCTATCAAAAAGTGGTTTTTCATTCAGTTGACGCCCATGGCCAGGATGTGTACCACACCAATGTAATGATGGCTCTCGGCGAGACTTTTGTGGTGATTTGTATGGATTCTGTGCGCGATGCCTCAGAGCGACGCATGCTGGAAGAAAAATTCCGGGAAACAAACAAAGAAATCGTTGACATTACCCTGGAACAAATGAACGCCTTTGCCGGCAATATGCTTCAGGTACGCAATACCTCAGGACAAACCATTCTGGTAATGTCCAGCACTGCCTTTCATGCGCTCACACCCGCACAGGTTCAAAAATTGGAAAGTCACACCCAATTGCTCCACGCCCCCATCAACACCATCGAAACCTATGGCGGCGGCTCCGCCCGCTGCATGATGGCCGAGGTCTTCCTTCCAAATTAGTATTTGACGGTTACTTTATCCATGACATCCCCTTGCTGGATTTGATCCACCACTTCCATACCGGATTTCACCCGGCCAAAAATAGTGTATTTGCCATCCAGATGTACACGGGCGCCATGGGTGATGAAAAACTGCGTACCTTCTGTGTCAAAACCGGAAGAGGCCATACCCAGTAAACCAGGCTGATCGTACCAGGCCAGCCCGATTTCAGTGCGCAGAGAATATTCCAGGGACCCCGACCCGTCGCCGCGGGGGCAACCGCTTTGAATCACGTGATCAGGTACTACGCGGTGGAAGGGTTTGCCGTTGTAAAAATTGGTGCTGGCCAGCTCAATGAAATTCGCCACTGAGCCGGGCGCCCATTGCGGCCAAAGTTCCAGCACAATATTCCCCTTCGCTGTTTGAATGGTCACTTCTGTGGCCGGTCCAACTACCTGCATACGGCCCCAGTCAATACCGTGATTGTACGGAATTTTAGGCATGGGCGGCACAGGTTGTCCTTCCAGATAAGCCACTACTTTTTGCATTTCCACCAGGGCTTCAAAATCGCGTGGCATCTTTAATTTACCCAATGCTTCCTGGAAATCCCCAAGTCGCGTGGAATCACGAATATCCCGGAAATTCAGTGGATTTTCCTTGGAAAATGCCGGCGCTACCGCCAGCATCATACCCGGATCGCCTCCTGCAATGATTTCTCTGGTGTAATTATATAGCGTACGTCGAACGCCTTTGGCTCCTTCTCCGAAATGAGCCCAGAAATCCGGACGTTTCATAATGGTAACCAGAGCTTCTGTTGCGGCCATTTTTACAGCCGGCGAAGCATCGTTGAAGCCATATTGATGAATCCAGGAGTAGTTCCAGCCGTGTTCGGCGAGACCCAGCAAACACGCAGCACGATCGTAAGGATTTTTGGCCTGCTGATACATCTGTTTCAGGCGCCAGTTGACATCGGCCTTAGCTGTGGAATCGCCCCGGAACGACAGGTTTTTATTGGCAGCACGGTATAGGGCAATTTGCACTGGCATTGGCCAGTTGGCATTATCGCGGGCCATACGCCAGTACCATTCCCCGTCCTGGGGTCTTCCATGTTGCACAAAAAACTCGGCAGCTGAACGGGTGACATGCATATTGGGATCGTACAAACGCTCCACTACCAGGATTCGGGCAGTATCGTAGCTGAATCCACCCATTGCCTTGATCAGTTCACATTTTACCCGCCAGTCTTGCTCAGTCCTGATCACCTTAGAAAGCATACCGAATGCCGGCTCAGTTGCTGATTTGCCCAGAGCCAATGCAATTTGTGCACGCACTTCCGGGGCGTTAATGGCCCGTACAAATCCAAGCCCCAGGGTAACAGCCTGTGCACTGTCTGGTTTCACACCCTTGGCCCGTGCCAGGTAATATGCCGCCACCAAACGTGCAGATGTGGGAATTTTTTCATCGCCCAGATAATCCACCATTCGTTGGGTGGCGGCAGGTTCAATCACCGCCGAATCACGCAGGGCAAAATGGAGAATGGCCCGGCACTGTCCTAAGAGCAGGAGGGTATCAGAACTCTGGTAAGTGCTGATAGCAGCAATATTTTTGAGGCTTTTGCGCGTACCACATTTACCAACGGCTTCCAGCACAGTAGCATTGAATTGCTGATGTTGGGAAAGAGAATCTTCTGCCATGAAGGCATCAATCAGGTGCTGTTCGCTTCTGGCAGAACCAATCTGGCCCAGAGAAAATGCTGCAGCAATACGAATGTCTTCCACCGGATCCTGCAACAAAGGCACCAGGGCAGAAATGGCATTGGTATCTTTTACGGAAGCAAACGAAAGGGCCGCCAGGTAACGCAGCGTTACATCCCGGTCTTTCAGAAAGAGGATCAGACTGTCTGTTTTGCGGTGATCCCGCAAATTGTACAGCATTTGAACCTTCTTGTTGCGCAAATCGAGGTTTACCTTACCCAATTCAGGCTCTTTTTTCTCATTGAACTCTGGTGGCTGGCAGGCCGCCAGAAGCAGCAAAAAAGCAATAGGAAAAAGGGCAAGGTTTGGCTTGCGGAAAAGGATCAATCTGGTGTGCATCCTGAGTTGCATGGGTGATGTATACTTGAAAAGGCAAAAGTAGGGCTTTCCGCTCGTGTTGTAGTACAGTTGAAAGAGATGAGTGAAGAGGGGTTTGAGGTACCGGCGGGTTTAGCCGCCGCCGCTTGAAAGGTTTGAAGGGTTTGATGGGACGACCATGATTATTGAGGACGCTTGAATGGTTCTATCGGTTGACGTATGGGCGGATTTAGCCGAGGGTGTTCAGAAAAGTGTGTCACACTTTTCTGAACACCCTCTCTCAAAGTGAGACTCTCAGTTTATACACCAGCCCGAATTTTCCGAACGCTTCAAACATCGGCGGCTAAACCCGCCGGTACGTCAAACCCCTCAAACCCTTCAAACATCTTCCCGGAATACCATTCCAGGATACACGGCGGCTAAACCCGCCGGTACGTTCGTCTCCTTCCACACACATGCCTGTTGCCCTTCATACTTTAGCAACACCTGGAAATCGCCCGGCACGAAGCGGTTTTCCTGATCAAGCAGATGCAGATCAAAACCCATGGAGAAGGCCAGAAAACGCGCTTTGGAGGAAGCCTCAGGGTACAACGCAGCGATCAGTTCAGCTTTGGTATCCTGATCAAGCTCGGGCAACAAGAGCGGTTTAGGGCGAGATTTGTGCTGCGTACAATAATCCAGCTCAATGAGTTGCGGCAGGTAAAAATCTTCCGGAAAATGTTGCTGAACATATGAAAGCAATCGTTCGTAAGCATTGGTCTGGGTATACTGGTGGAACGGATGCGCCTGCGCGAACCATTCTCCCAGACCTTCCAGAAAATCAAAAATCTGATAGCGTTCCGTAACGTATTTAAGGGTGCGGATGGCTCGAGGTTTGTTCCAATAGATCTCCAGGGCGTGCTCCACCAGTCGGATGCGGTCCAGCTCTGACCGGGACAGGTAGTTACTTTCAATAACTTCGTAGGGCGGTTCAGGATCGAATACAAAACCGTGCTGCTCATATTTTTCCCGCACGGGCGTTCCTTTGAGAAATTTCAGGAACCCGAGCTGCAATTCAGGAGCAAACAAGCGGAACACTTCTGTGAAGCCATGCCGGATATCCGGCAGTGTTTCCAGCGGCAGTCCCACAATAAGATCCAGGTGCATCTCCACCTTATGCTGCAAGGCCTGAATAATCCCTTTTGTTTTTTCAAAATTCTGTTTTCGGCTTACTTCCAGGTTCACCTGTGCATTCACCGATTGTATCCCGATCTCAAACCGGAATAGCCCCGGTGGCACCTGTTCCTGAATAAACCGGATGATATCGGGATGCAGAATATCAGCAGTGATCTCAAACTGAAAAATATTACCCGGGCGATGATGTTCCAGAATGAAACGGAAGATATCCAGGGTGAAATCCCGTTTCATATTGAACGTGCGGTCCAGGAACTTGATCACCTTTCCATGCTGCATGAGGTACAGCAGCGAAGATTTGATGTGCTCATCTGGCAGGTAGCGCACCTTGTTGTCCAGACTGGCCAGGCAAAACTCGCATTTATAGGGGCATCCGCGGGAGGTTTCCACATAGAGCACCTTTCCGGCCAGGGTTTCCGGCGGATCGTTTTGCCATGGACGAATATCGCGGTACTGTGAAAGCTCAAAAATGACCGGATTGGAAAAATACCGAACCTCGCCCGTGGGCGTTTTGTGCACCAGATTGGCCAAATGCCCCACCTCAGGCCAGGCATAGAGAAACTCGCGGAACGGCGTTTCTCCTTCTCCTGTGATGATGTAATCCACCTCAGGCCGCGCAATTACTTCCTGCCAATCGTAGCTCACCTCGGGTCCGCCGAGCAGGATTTGTGTATGCGGATTCAGCGCTTTGATTTTGCGTGCGGTTTCCAGTGTTTGGGTGATGTTCCAGATGTAGCAGCTGAAAGCCACCACATCGTACTCCGCACATTGGCGCGCAATCTCGTCGCGATCCTGATTGATGGTAAACTCCTTCCACGCCAATCCCGGCCAATCGCGGTTCAGCTCGTACAGAAGCCGGATAGCCAGATTGGTATGGATGTATTTGGCGTTGAGTGTGGTGAGGAGTAATTGCATTGGGGGGCAAAGATCAGGCAAAGAAATAAATTGCAAGAAGGAAGTTACATTGAGCCAGATTTTCACAAAAATAACCTATTTTTGAGACTGAAAAAATATTAATATGGAGCATCCACTCATCGAGCGCAATCCACAAGTAATGCTTGGAAAGCCAGTTATTAAAGGCACTCGCATAACCGTTGAACATATTATGCGCAAACTCGCCGATGGCTTCACGGTGAATGATATTCTGGAGATGTACCCTCATCTCACCCTTCCTTTAATACAGGCCGCATTTGCATATGCTGCCGACAAAATTGCGGATGAAATCGTATTTGAAGCTACCGCCTGATGATTCTTGCAGATGAAAATTTAAATTTCCGGTTTATTAGTGATCTGCGTGAGGCTGGCTATGAAGTCCTATCTGTTTATGAACAATTCAGAGGGATATCAGACACTTCTGTTGTAACGATGGCAATGCAAGAAAAAGCCGTTTTAATAACTGAAGATAAAGATTTTGGCGAATTGGTATTCGCTCATAAAATCGCTCGTTTAACCATCGTATTTTTACGCTATAACAAAATTGACATTGATGAAATACGCGCTCTGCTTCTTACAGTTATCGAAAAATACGTAACTCAGGATAGCAACTATTTTATTACCATAGCCAGAGGCCGAATTCGGGTAACCGAATTATAAATTAGCGGATTAACCATCAAAAAGTTTGAAGCCCGCTGGCTGTTTGGAATTTTGACATAAAACAGGATAAATTTGTCTGTGAAATTTTTTTTGCTCCTAAGCCCTGTTTTTTTCTTTGCCACACTTTTGTCTGGTCAAAATATCCCGGTTGATACAAATGCAACATTTGTAATAGCCAATGGCGGATTAAATCTCAGAAGCAAGCCTGGGGTTGATTCGAAGAAAATTGCCAATATCCCCTTCGGCTCCTCGGTTAGATATTTGTCGGAAAAATCATTTAAAACCGATTCTCTTTACGTTCGGCATAGCCATAATAAAGAAAAGGAACTGATAGAAGGTAACTGGGTACAGGTGGAATACCAGAACATACGAGGGTATGTGCTCGATTTTTACCTGGGCTACCCACCAGACAATAAAAACTTTTTCGCCGAAAATTTTACAGAAGAATTTGTTTTGCTGTTTCCCGGTTGCGGCTGTGCATTCAATAATTTACATGATCCCTCTGGCTGGAAATGGTTTGGTTACTTCGAGGATAGTCATGGAAATTACACCATTGAAGAAATTAACATTAGCTACTATCGTTCAAGAACAATTACCTGCGAATTGATCATTTCCGCCTCGAAGAACGATCGCCTTTCTTTCATTATTGGCAACAAAAAAGGACGACTTTCCCGCAATGCAGTTGTACAGGGCAAAAGCATCAGGCTCTACCATTACAATCAGGCTAATCCAATAAACCAATCTGATCTGGAGCGTGCATCCGTTGAACTTATTGAGCTGGATGGCCTCAAGGAATGGAAGCCAGGTGAATTGTATTTAAAGCGTGACAACAAAAAGCAGCTCTTGAACAAGCCTGAGTACGATTATCCGAATGAAATTACTTTCATGGGCGACCTGGACGGAGATGAAAAGGATGATTACATCATTCATTTTGGCGATAAAGGCCGTGTAGTACTCTTATACCTGACCTCAAAAGCCAAACCAGGGAAGCTGATCGAAAAAGTGGCCATGTTTTTTGCTCCTTTCTGTTGTTAACCTAAACATTGATATCGGGAAAAACTACTACAAACAAGATCCTCTCGTAATTCGACATAAAAACCCATACACCCATGACTATCCGTTCAGCAGCACAATGGCTCCCTCTCTTTTTCCTTTGTTTATTACCCGGCATTCTCCTGGCGCAAGACTACTCCGGCCAATACACCGGTTCCCTTAACGGCGACGCCGTAACCCTTTCGCTAAAAGGCAGTGGGGCCAATTATACCGGCGAATTGTACGACGGCTCAAACCGGTATACAGTGCAAGCCAACATCCTGGATAAAAAACTAAACGGCACCTGCACGGAGGTCAATCTGGGCTTTAGTTTTGGTCTCGCCGGTGTATTTCAAGGCAATACCCTGAACCTTCAATTATCACTGCTGGGCATCACACAAGAAATCCTGCTACAAAAAAACGGTACTCAAACAGGTGTACAAAAACCCACAACACAAGCAAGTGCCGATCGCAAACAGCGGGATCCGGCCCTGGTGGGCAAATGGACCCGGCAGGAAAACTACAACAGTGGATACGGCGGCGGCTCCATGTCCAACGAATCTTCTCTGGTGTTCCATGCCGATGGTCGGGTAGCAGACGGTGGCAGCCGTACAGTAGTTGGCGGTTCCGACTACAGTGGCAGCTCAAGCAGCGGCGGCAACGGTATCGTGGCCGGCCTCACCTGGCACACAGAAAACCAGCAACTTTACCTGACTGCTACCGAAAACGGACAAACACAAATCCAATGCCTGGGCAAATATGGCTTCCACGAAAATGTGATGATGATTACTGCTCAGGATGGTACGAAAGTGCTGTTTTACCGCAACTGAGCAGGTTTTACCCCATTCACACTACTGGTCTGAACGGTGGCAAAACAGTCCATTCAATATTTATTAATTGAAATAAAAAAGCAAAAAACTTTGATTTTCAATTATTTATATTACCTTTGATGCGTTCTTCGGAACAACTTTTTTTCATTTTTCAATTTTTTTAGTATGCATCAAGGAACTATCAAGTTCTTCAACGAAACCAAAGGTTTCGGTTTCGTAGTTGACTCAAACTCAGGCGAGGAGATTTTCGTCCACGTCAGCGGTTTGGTTGACAACGTACGTGAAGGTGACGTTGTCACTTTCGATACGCAACAAGGCAAAAAAGGCTTGAACGCTGTCAATGTACAACTCGCATAAGCGATCCAAGCATCTTGACGATACGATTCAAAGACTCCGACGGGAAACCGCCGGAGTTTTTTTTTGCCCTGTCGGAAGCACAAGCCTGTGAAATTCCATAAACATTGCGCCAATACCCGACAAATCGCTTGTCAACCCAACAAAATATGGGCATTTTTGAGCACTTTTACGGTAATTTCCAACCATTACTACACCATGGCATATTCCACACTTTCCGGGGCACTGTTTACTCGTTCGATGTCGGGAGCAGGAGGCCGCATCCGAACAAGAGTTATCTTCTTGACCTTCACTATGTTGGCCATGTGGCAATGCCTGTTCGCACAAGCCAGTTATATCCCTATGGTAGAGGAAAATAAATATTGGATTTATTATGATTTTACCGACAGACCCCGCCCTACCACGGGTTTTCTCATTACCATGAAAGGAGACACGCTGGTGGATGGTAAAACCTATAAAAAGGTGTATCAGTATCCTTTAAAAGGCACCCTGGAGGCAAATCCTGTCAACGAACCTTTGCAGTTTTTTGCCACATTTCCTTATGAATTAGGCCCTCAAAAGCTGGTTAGCCTGATAAGGGAAGATATAACCACCAAACAAGTGTATAACTGGCCCATACCCGTTACTAACCCTTGTGAAGATAATCCTGCCACTTATGAAAACGATTGCATAGACATTGCTTTCTGTTCCACTCAGGAGCATCTGCTTTTTGATTTCAACCTCGTAGAAGATGATGCCCTGAACTATTGCGCCTATGTGCCCATGAGTAATCCATGGATTATTCCCGTGAGGTACGTTGACTCTATAAGATATGAAACCCATTTCAATAAATTGCGCAAAACCTATTATTCTTACGGAATACCATCCTATTTACAAAACCTGCAAAATCCCGGTCCAATTCCGGAAGGACCAGTGAGAATTTTGGAAGGCGTTGGCTTTTTATACCAGGGCATATTTCATTTCAGATATGGCTACCTGAAAGCGTATTGCGAAGGCTCCTGGGAAAATTGTAATATCATCAGCCATACCTTCTCTCCGCAAAATGCAAGGGAAAGAATCCGCATCTCGCCCAATCCGGCTTCTGATGTGATTACTGTGGAATCTGGTGCCAAACTGACGCGCATGGAACTGTACAATCCTCAGTCTATACTGATTGGCGTATGGACAGAACCGGAGCTATCCATAGGATCCCTGCCGCCAGGCATTTACGGCATAAAAACCACTGATTTAAACGGAAAAACCGGTTTTGGCAGATTTGTAAAGATTTGATGCTTTTTGCCCTGCTGAAAGCGCATATTTTAAGAGCATGAAAGGACTCATTTTTACCCTGTTGCTATTCTACTGCATTCCACTGTTGAAGAGTCAATACTTTAAACATGAGATAGAAATAAAGGGAAAAAATATAGTGTTTGCAGAAGGCAATCTGGAAGCACCTCAGATAGAGCGCTACGTAAAAAAATTTGTGTCTGTATTGAACCAGGAGTTATCTATTCAGGATGCCAAACAACGAATTGTGCTGATAACCAGTCAGGATGGTGTTGTGTTACTGATGGCAGAGGAGCCTGTTATAGCCCTATTCAAGCATTTGCCGGCAAGTATATCAAACAAGATTATAGAGGAATAGCCTTACCTGTTTGATCAAATTCACCCAAACCTTCTTATATCATGAAAAAAAAGTACTCATTTTTTAGTTCCACCGGTTTTTTGCTCGGACTCAGTATCCTGCTATTGAATGATTTCATCTGGAAAAATCAATACCACAACTGGCTGACAGGTAAACTGTCCGACTTTTCAGGGCTGTTTGTATTTGCCCTTTTCTGGACTGGTTTTTTCCCGCAGTATCGCACCATAACATTGTGGGGCATCGGTTTATTTTTCATTTACTGGAAATCCGCATATAGTCAGCCTTTTATAGATAGTTGGAATAATCTCCTGCCATTTTCTATTCAAAGAACAGTGGATCTTTCAGATCTGCTGGCTTTGGTCATGCTTCCCCTTGCATTTGGCTATCTTAAATCCGGGCAACATCAACCCTTACTCAGGCTGCACCCCATTTTACCCATATTGACTGCAGCATTTGCATTTATGGCAACGAGTTACAGAACCGAGGTTGACATCCAAAAAGTTTATACGCTGCCATATCCAAAAGACACCTTATTATCCAGGTTAAATAGTATTGATAGTTTGAATTATGGCCATGGTGTAAGATTCAGCGATAATAATCCTGATACACTTACCATTTCTTTGCCATCTTCCTTTTGTTTTTCCAATTTTGAAGCCACCATTTCGGTGTTGGAACTTTCGCCTCAAACAACCGGCCTGATTTTTATTTCTTCCGTGCATAGATGTCCAAAAGGGAAAGATGACAAAGAAGAATTGACCAAAGCATTTGAGGATTGTATCATAAACAGGATAAAATCATAGTCGCGTTAGCGTGTGTCTTCTAAACACTACCTTTGCCCATGTCACTAACATGCACAAAAACAAAACCTGTTCAAAAGCAGCCATTTTAACCACCATGGAAATACTTGATAATGAAATACCCCAACCTAGGCAAAACAGCCGAATGATAGGCTATATTGTCGGATTTGTATTCATAGCTTGCACTGTAAGCGCTATAGTAAGTCTGGTTGGTTCCTGGATGAGTTATTCATCGCTGCAAACTGAAGGCGCGCCAGATTCCGTTCAGCTGGCTGACGGCATGCTTATTTCCTTACTGGCACAAATGGGAACTACTATTGCACTAATCCTTGGTTTTGTAATCCAGTTGATAGGCTTTCACAGGTTCAATTTCAGGCCTTATTGGATTTGGAAAACTATGTTGTTTGTCAATATTTTAGCAATGCTTGCCAGTATTTTCCCTCCGAACCTGATAACTTTGGTATTGGGCGCAGTTATTATGATTCACCTGTTCACCAAAAAAGAATTTTATCAGGAACCAACATAAAAGAATAAATCATGACCGACAAAAACAACGAACGTGTTTATAAAATGTCCTTTGCAGGCGTTTACCCCATGTATATCGCCAAAGCTGAGAAAAAAGGCCGCACCAAAGACGAGGTGGATGAAATCATCTATTGGCTCACAGGTTATGATGCATCATCTCTGAACGCTCTCCTGGAAAACAAAACCAATTTCGAGACCTTTTTCAACAATGCACCTCTGCTGAATCCCAATGTAAGCAAAATAACCGGCGTCATTTGTGGTTACAGGGTGGAAGACATAACCGATCCCATTATCCAGAAAGTCAGGTATCTGGATAAACTGATCGACGAGCTGGCGAAAGGGAAGCCTATGGATAAGATATTGAGGTCGTAGTTCCGGTGTTTCAAAAGTAATTTTACCCCAGAGACGGAGAGACGCAGAGATTCTGATAATCAATGACTTACACCTCTCCGCGCCTCTCCGACTCTGCGGTGAAACTAAAAATGTCGACCTCAACACCTTACCTGATCAGTGTTACATCACCAGATTTTACCTGGGTGCTGCCATCCGGCAATTGCAGTTCGCATACATACACATATACGCCTAACTGACATCGCTGTCCACCTAAGGTGCCGTTCCAGCCCAACTGTGGATTATTGGGCAAAAACTGCTTGTTCTGAAACACCTGGTTGCCCCAACGATCAAAAACACGCAGGTAGTTGATCTGTATTCCAGATCCACTATTGGCATAAATGGTGAACCAGCCGTTTTCTCCTTCACTTTCCGCTTGAATGACATTAGGCACATATACATTCAGGCATTCATCCTCATTTTTAGCCAGAATAAACCGTTCGTAAGTACACGGATCAAGCTGTTTGAGGTAATCGCCTGGCTGTGTGTAGGTTATTCCATTCAAGGTAAAGGAAGTATCTATGCAGGTAAATTTGGCTACCGTACCCATTTGAACCGTATCCGGCGCCTGAACCACAAAAGGTTGAGTGATTACGGAATCACACCCATTGGCTGCTGTCAGTAGCATGGAGGGGGGCGTATCGCCCGGCTGCGGACATATGGTTTGTCCGTTAAAGGTAAAACACGCGCCCGGACAAACAGACACCGCGCTCAGCATGGTTGGCGGCGGCGTTTGGATATCCTGCCCAATGCTGAATTGTTCTACCGTACATGGGTCAACCTGAACAGCATAAACACCTGGTTGTGTATAGGTTATGCCGTTATGCATTGCTGCTGTAACAGCACAGTTCAACAAGGCCACCTGCCCTGTTTGCACCGTATCCGGAGCCTGGAATACAAAAGGTTGAGTGACTACGGAATCACACCCATTGGCAGCCGCCAGCAGCATAGACGGAGCTGTATCCCCCGGTTGCGGACAAACTGTTTGTCCGTTGAAACTGAAACATTCTCCCGGGCAAACAGATACGGCACTCAGCATTGTTGGCGGCGGCGATTGGATATCCTGTCCGATGCTGAATTGCTCTACCGTACATGGGTCAACCTGAAAGGTATAAACGCCTGGTTGCGTGTAGGTTATGCCATGGTGCGTTGCTGTAGTAATGGCACAATTCAATACAGCCACCTGCCCTGTCTGCACCGTATCCGGCGCCTGGAAAACAAAGGGCTGTGTAACGATGGAATCACAACCATTGGCAGCCGTTAGCAGGATGGACGGAGGTGTATCACCCGGTTGCGGACAGATAGTTTGTCCCTGAAAAGTAAAGCAATCACCGGGGCACAAAGTTTTAGGAGGCAGGTTCAACAACTTCGTCTGTATATCCTGCAAAATGGTGAATGCTTCATATGTACATGGCCCGGTTTCAATCATGTAATTACCAGGACTATCGTATATTTCTCCATGCAAACTGACCTGGGTCAGATTACAGTTTAATTTGGCGATTATACCCAACTGAAGAATTGTAGGCGGAATTAGCGTGTAGGGCTGAAATAACACAGAATCGCAGCCGTTGAAGGAAGTTAATACCACCTGAGCCGGGCTATTGGGACCGGTTGGACAAAATTGCTGTCCGCCAAGTGTAAAACAATCACCCTGGCAAAGAGATATAGAGGCTAATGAAGTAACTATAGGCGGCTTTACCGTGACCATTACATTATCGGTATTGGTACACCCGTTCGCAGCATTTGTTACGGTAAGCGTATAGTTGACTGTCCCAACAGGTTGATTAACAACAGGATTGGAAATATTAGCGCCATTACTCCAATGATACAATATATTGGGCCCTCCAAATCCTGCATGTAATTGAACAGGATTTTCCTCTGCACAAAGCACCTGATCTGGGCCGGCATAAGCACCGGGATAAATTATGTTCATCTGAACCACAACAGAAGCTGAACTTGTACAACCATTTGCTCCTGTAGCAACCGCTGTATACACGCCAGGATCGTAGGCATTTATAGCAGGAGTATTTTCAGGAAAACCAAAAGGTGGAAACCAGGTAATTTGTCCTGTAGAAGTGGCAAGGAGTCCCGGAGTAAATACGCATGTAATTGTCGAAATAGGAGGACTAGCCGTTATAGGCGGTCCGGTTTCCTTATCCACATGAATAATATACAATATGCAGTTTGGCACATCAGACTGGGTAAAAATGCCTGGATCAGGATAAGGGATACCCATAAATGACGGAGGCGGACCAACACACGGAATGGTTAGAAAAACATCTTCCACATCAAAATGGATTCGCACATCACAGGGCGGAATATTTCCACAAGTAATGCTTCCAGGATAACAATCGCAGAAAACCAGGGTGTCATTTTGCACAAAAGTGGTGTCGGAAAAGCTCCATATTGCCTCTACCCAGATTTGTTGAATAACCACCGTATCTGTAAAAAACACGCACTGATCGTAAATAATTTCTACACTCAACCCCGTGCTATCGCCCAGAAAACGGGCGCATTCAGGGATATGCCACTTATAGGTTACGGTATCCAGTTCTAAGACTGTGCCGCAAAATCCACAGGCATCATCCGGTGGTGAACAGGCAAATTCTGGTGTTGTTTTTTTACAAGTTGGGGGGGTAAGGGTGTACACTACTATTTCTCCCGGACAAACATCCTTATCCCCGTTAATCATACCATCTGTTGCTGTGCCGGAGCTTATAAAATCGTCTGGAACGCCGGTATTGATTCCTGAAAGCGCTTTAAGCCTGAATGCACAAACCTCTGCACTGATTCCATCTGCAAAAAGGTAATACTCCACACCCGGGATAAGCCCATCAAATTGCATGGTTTGGGTTTGCCCAAGTGGTGTCTGATAACAATTTCCAATTCGGGAAAAATTCAAACAATCCAAGCTGGAAAACAAAGCCATTTCTACCCCTTCCTGTGCAGGATTGGCGCCTGAGCATTGCTGCACAGTCAGCTCCAGCGTCACTGTAGGCTCGCAGGCAGAAAATCGCAACCAACGACTATGATCTATGGGGAAACAGAACTGCGCCGCCAGATTACCCGGTATATCTGCAGTACTATTCTGCAAATGGAAAGGCGTATTGTCCAAATAGGAGGCGCAAAGCAAAGGCGCTTCAGCACAGATATCGGCAAAATTCGGGGTATTGGAAGAAGACTGACAACATTTCACAAGAAGGTTCAACTGGATAATACTATCGCCTCCGGTTGAGGTTTGCAACGTATCCCAGTATGTGCCAGGATCATTAATCAACTGATTACCAAAGGCATAGGGCAAATCTTCATCGCAGACGGTTACGGGTATTTGAATCAGGGTATCTGTCAGGGGCTTAGTCTTTTCAGTACCAAAACCAATGACTGGTACGTATGTTGAGTTGGCCCATAAGCCAAAGGCAACAAATAAAGAGGCTGTTAAAAGGACTAGTTTCTTCATGGGAAACGAATTATAGGTGAATCATAGGCAAATCAAGACCAGTTTGACGTGTATACACATCAGAGGCATAACCGTGTATAGAAATGGATAAAGGGAACGGACAAAAACGTGCTTTATGGCAACATTCAGACGCCGTAGATTCGGTTTTTTGATTATTGGATCCGGATTAAAGAGCAGTTATTAGGATACTTTCGCTGCCTGAGGTGTTAAGAAAAACTCAATTTGATATTTATGATGTTTGTTAAAAGCCCATTCAACTAGCCATACCATCGTAATATTTTCCTAAAAAGAGCTGACATTCCCGCACTTGTTCCCACTTTTGCGCAAACAAGATTTTTGCGCATGCGTTTTACTGCTTTCCTCCCGATAGCCCTCTTGCTGGTCTCGGTTTCCCCGGTTTCCGCTCAGGAAACATTACCCCTAAACGATTTGTCGGCCTGGACCCAAAACAATGGTTCCAACTGGCAAATTGCCGGTGAAGTACAAGCCTCATTAGAAAAAGATGACCACATGACTGCCGCTAAAGGCGCCGGCATACTGGTCAATTTACCAAGCAAAAAAAGCAGATCCAACCTGCTTTCTACCCGCGAATATGGCGACGTAGACGTGTCATTTGATTTTATGATGGCCCGGCACTCCAATTCCGGGTTCTACCTCCAGGGCCGTTATGAGGTTCAGTTGCTCGACAGCTGGGGCATTCAGCATCCTGGCTTCGGCGATTGTGGTGGGATCTATGCCCGCAGACGTTGGAGTCCTGATGCAGAACTTTTCGATGGCGTAGCTCCCCGCGTAAATGCCTGCCTGGCGCCCGGCCTTTGGCAACACATGGATATTGAGTTCCAGGCCCCGCGCTTTGATGCATCCGGCAAAAAAATTGCCAATGCCCGCCTGTTGAAAGTAATGCTGAACGGCATGGTTATTCACGAAAACCTCGAATTAACCGGCCCTACCGGCGGTCCAATCTCTGAAAAGGAAGCTGCCACAGGTCCGTTCATGATTCAGGGCGATCACGGCCCGGTAGCTTTTCGAAATTTCCGAATTACCGACCGCCGCGGCGCTCCGGTAACCGTCAACAAACCTTTTTCTTATCGGGTAATCAATGGCTCCTTTCGAACACCGGAAAGCTTTGTCGGAAAAAAAGCTGATGTGGAAGGCAGTACCGACCAATTGAGCTGGGAGGTGGCCAAACGCGAAAACGACTATGCCATCATTTTTAGTGGAGAAATGACGGTTACGGAACCAGGTAAACATCAGATTACCCTGCTCAACAGCGGACGCTCATCCCTTATCCTCAATGGAAAAGAAGTCATGGCCGATGAATGGTCGTCCTGGAACAGGCCGCGCACACTCACGCTTGATTTACCTACCGGCGCCAACAGCCTAACGCTGACTGTATACAAAATGGACAGTTGGCTCAAACCATACCTGGCCCTTTGGGTGGAAGGTCCGAAAGCGCGTGCTGTTGGCCTGCACAGTAAAAGCGCTACTCTGGCTTTAACTGCGCCCGATCCTATTTACCTGGACGCCCCGGAGCCTAAAGTTTTCCGCTCATTTATGGACATTAGCTCCTATGCCTCCGTTAAAAAACGCGTGGTACACGGGGTACAGGTGGGTGACCCGGGACGTGTACACTACACCTACGATCTGGATAACGGCTCGGTGCCCCAAATCTGGAAAGGAGATTTTCTGGACGTGTCGCCTATGTGGGACGATCGGGGCGACGGCTCTTCGCGCCCGCGCGGGCCTGTACTGGCTTTAAGCAATGCATCCGCTATCGTACCGGAATCCGATATCTGGAATGTAAAAACATCCGCCGATGCTCCGGCTGAAGGTTTCCGGCCTTTGGGATACGATCTTGACGAAAAAGGGCTGCCAACCTTCCGCTACTCCCTGAATGGCATGGAGGTAGAAGATCGATTGCGTGTGATGGACGGAAAATACCTGCATCGAACACTGGATTGCCGCAATGCACAGGCGGGGTATGTTTGTCGGATTGCCTTTGGCGCCGACATACGTGAGGTGAATAAAAACACCTGGGAGGTTGACGGCAACAAATATTTCATTCAGGTTCCAACAGGAGTAAAACCTGTTTTAAAGCAATCAAAAGGAATGGCAGTGCTGTATGTTCCACTGGGTAGTAAGGTGGAATATGATGTTATGTGGTAGATGATTAGTTTTTAGTGACGGGGTGACTGGCAGTCAACCCGTCACTAAAAACTAATCATCTACCACATAATGCCAATTTTTGACTCAAATGCATTCAAAAACATGAAAAATATTCGTTTGACACTCCTGGCCTTATTGGGCCTTCTTTCTACTTCTGCTGTTTGGGCACAAGACAGTTTACCTGTACTTCCAACCGAAGACGATTACTACCGCATCATCAAAATTCCTGTACCGGAAGGTGTGGTACTGGAGGTAGGCGGTTTGTGCAGCCTGCCTAACGGGCATATTGCGGCCAGTACGCGTCGTGGGGATGTGTGGATTGTGGAAAATCCTACGTCTAACAAACCCAATTACCGGCGTTTTGCCACTGGCCTGCACGAAATCCTGGGCCTGGTGTATAAAGATGGCAGCCTATACTGCGCCCAACGCGGAGAGCTAACCAAACTTACTGACCGCAACGGCGACGGCATGGCGGACCGTTACGAAACAGTGTATGCCTGGCCTCTTTCCGGCCACTACCACGAGTATTCGTTTGGACCCAAAGTGCTGCCGGATGGTTCATTCCTGGTTACGGGCAATGTAAGTTTTGGTTCCAGCGACTGGTGGTCGGGCAAATCGGTAGTACCCTGGCGCGGCTGGACCATGCGCATTACGCCTGATGGCAAGATGGACCCATGGGCAGCCGGCTTCCGCTCCCCATGTGGTATTGGCATGGTAAACGGAGAATTTTTCTATGGCGACAACCAGGGCGACTGGATGGGTTCCGGATTTGTGACCCATGTGGAAAAAGGCGATTTTGTAGGCCATCCCGCTTCGTTAGCCTGGGCCGACCGGCCGGAATCACCAGTTAAGATGCGCAAGGATCTGGTTTTTCAGCAGGTAGATCCCAAAGACGATCCCAAGAAAAAGCCGGAATACATAGCCGAAGAGCCTATGACCACGATCTACGAGATGGGCCATAAAACTTACCCCGACAAACAAATCAAGAGCCCGGCGGTATGGCTTCCTCACGGCATTTTGGGGGTATCCACCTCAGAAATAATTGCCGACGAAACCAATGGCGCTTTTGGACCGTTTGCCGGTCAGTTGCTGGTAGGCGATCAGGGCATGTCGAAAATTGCCAGGGTGTTTCTGGAAAAAGTAAAAGGTGAATATCAGGGCGCATCCTTTGATTTCCGCAATGGTTTCCGTTCCGGGGTGTTGCGCATGTGTTGGGGAAGCGACCAAACCATGTACATAGGCGGCACCAACCGCGGCTGGGGAAGTACAGGTAAAGAACCTTATGGTTTGGAGCGATTGGTGTGGACCGGCCAAACACCTTTTGAAATGAAGGCCATGCGCGCCATGCCAGATGGTTTTGAGATTGAATTCACGCAGCCGGTAGATTTGGCTACTGCTGAAAATGTAGAAAATTACGCCGCCCGCAGCTTCACCTACCGTTATTACCCGGTGTATGGCAGCCCCATGGTGGATTACAAGGAAAATCCGGTTCTGGGCGCCAAGGCCAGTGCGGATGGTTTGCGTGTTCGTTTGGTGGTTGATAGTTTGCGCAGCGGGTACGTACATGCCATTCAGCCGGAAGGCGTGCGCTCGGCACAGGGCAAATTACCGCTGCTGCATGGCACCGGCTATTACACCTTAAACCAGATTCCCGACGGACCCAAAGCCAGCTTCCCGCTGGCCCAGCGCCAAACGAAAAAAGCTGAGCCCATGGCCGACCTTGGCGCCAAGGCCAATACCCCCGACAACCAGATGAAGGAAGCTCGCCCGGGCACGCCGGAAGCGCCCAAGGCAGCAGCCAAACCGGCTGCCCCGCCTCCGCCACCTGCGCCGGCCAAACCCAAGGCGCCAACGGATGCCGAAGCCATGGCATTGCTCACCAAGCATACCTGCACAGCCTGCCACAAAAAAAGTGAACGCTCGGTAGGGCCGGCGTACACAGAGGTAGCCAAACGCAGGTACAGCACCAACCAGATAATAGCCCTGGTACACAATCCAAAGCCGGAAAACTGGCCGGATTACACGCCCATGGCGCCCATGCCACAGGTACCTAAAAAAGATTTGGAGAAAATAGCGATGTGGATTAATAGCTTGCGGAAGTAAGGTTCCGGAGCCCCTCAAAAAAACAGGCGCGGAGCAGGTTACAACCTGTCTACGCGCCTGTTTTTTTTGAACATACCCCTATATCTCCTTTTCCAGCGCATCTACCACCTGCCTGGTCAGCATCAAGGTGCTTTCCATTTCTTCAGCAGGCGCGTGACCGCCATAAATAGCTTGTTCGCAGAGTTGCCAAACACTCATGAGCGCCTGCACGCGTATAGGCGTTGCACCGCGTTGTTGCAGCACCCGACTTACATCAGCCTCATTCATTTGTGCAGGCTGCAGCTTGAGTTTAGCTGCCAGCCAATCCTGCAACGCATGAAAAAGGGTATTGTAAAAACCTACTGGATCAGAGGTGTCCGGGAGTTTTGGGAAGGGTGTGAATGGGTTTGAAGGGTTTGAGGGGGCAGGGGGCGGGTTTGAAGGGGCAGGGGGCGTGGGTTGATTTTTCCTTTTTTTGAGGAATACGATGAAGCCAAGGGCCAGGAAAGGCAGGGCGAGTATGCTCCAGAGCAGTGGCGATTGTAGCCAGGCGCTGATTTTATCAGAAAATGTATCGGCAGGAGGCGGCGCCTGGGGGGGCAGAGGGGCGGGCGATTTGAAGTTTTTTCCAGCATTTACCTGCACCTGAATTGGCGTCATGCGCAATTCCCGGTATTGGTTGCTATCGGTATCAAAAAAGCTAAGGCTGAGGTTGAGTGCTTGTACCCCGGTATCTTTGGGTAGCAGCACGTATTCAAATTTTTTCCGGTGAAGAATCTCTGTTTCGCTTTCATATTCTTCTTCCTCCAGTATTCGTGGCTCAAACACCTCGAAAGCCGGCGGAACCTGCAATTTTGGCGCAGCAAACCGTCGGGAATCGCCATTACCACTCACCTCCAACACGAGAGTGAGGGCATCATCTGTGGTTAGCAAGGTGGTATCAGCCTGGACAGTCCACTCGTAGCGACCTACTCCGCCAGTGAATAAAGTCGGGGCCAGTTGGGGCAGATCTTTAACTTTCAGACTGATTGGCTGGGTTTCCAAAGTAACCGGTTTGGGCCCGAAAAGAAATCCTTGTGCCCCGGGCTGTTCAATTCCTACACTCACCCGCGCTGGCGGAATGGTAAATTCACCTCCTTCCTGTGGAAAAACGGCCTCCTCGTGGAGGGTGCGCACGGCATATTTTTTTCCTTTGATGGTGAGATACTCCACACGCTTGTCGTACCGCACTTTTTCCCGGGTAAAACATTTTTCAAAATCGGGCAATTCCAGCAAGTCGTATCCTTCCACAGAAACCTGTGTGTACAAACGAATGCGCCAGGTGAGCTGTTGCCCAACCCATGCTTCTTTCCGGTCGAACTCTGCTGCCACGAACACCTTGCCGTCAGCGCCCGGTGGCACATTCACCTGACCCTTGCTGCTGGCCGACAAAGGGATCACCTGGATAGTAAGCGGATTGGAGCTCAGTTGTTTGCCATTAGCCGACACAGTAGCGGAGCCAATAACGAAGGTGCCCGGTTTTGAGGCAATCAGTTCCATGGTCCAGCTTTGGCTACTGCTGCTCCGACCGTTGTTGAAACTCATGCCGCGCATTTCAGAGATGCCGCCGCGTTTGAAACCGTTTAAGGGTGGCGGGGTGAAGCGGCTGCCTTCCGCATTTTTGAGCGTAAAACTAAGTTCGAAGGGTACGCCAACAACGATTTCTTTGGTATTGACAGACGCTTCGAAACTGATCCCGGATTGAGCTTGTAGTTTCGGGTTAGGGAAAAGAAGGAAAAATGCCCCCGCCCATGTGTAAAGGGCGTATTGCAGGAAAAGCCGGTATGTGCGGGGGCAGTTATGACCCATACAGGTTACATTTTGATGGTTTTGATCCGTTTTTTAGGTTCCGGAGCAGGTTCTTCAAACGGATTGCTGCGCGGACGTGCGGGACGGGTACCATCCGCATTGGGTACTGCGTGGATTGCTATGGGTTGTGTTTGCAATTCTGTGCCATTGCTTTTAATGCGCACAGACGGAATCGTCCAGGTGCCTTCCTCCATTGGGGTAACGGTGTACTGATAGGTGGCGGAGGAGGTAGATTCGCCATTAGAGATGGAAATATTGGACGACTGGCTGCTACCCAACAACAGAAAACCTGCAGCCTGCCAATCCGGAGGGGTAAAGCGACCGTTATTTTTACCGTTTTCCAACACAAAAGAGACTTTTACAGGGTCTCCAACGGCTACCTCGGTTGCTTTTACTTCCGCGTAGAACCGCGTTTCGCCTTGTGCATTCAGACTCAAGGCATTCCAAAGAAGCAGAGAGAAAATGAAAAGTACGTTACGCATGATGAGTTGTATGGTTTTGAGTGGACAAATGTACGATGGTTCTATTCAATCCGTTTCACACGAAGTTGTTCACGGCGTTCTATGATACTTTCTGGGTGATTCAAATCAAGCAGTTTAATGGTTGCCCTACCAATTTCAGACAAAGGCAAGATTTCTCCCATCAAATCAATACTGAAATGTTCCGACCATGCATCAATCCTTGGATTAAATAACCTGATTAAAGTATCAGAATTGTCTAGGATGGTTGCAATATCGGTGCCTTTATTTAGATTACAAATCTGGCAAGAATAGGCAAGGTTGTCTGCATGAGTGTCACCTCCATGTTTTATGCTGATGATATGATCAATATGAAACGCAAAAAGTGTATACTCGTCTGAAATCTGGCAATATTCGCACTTTCTGCCAGCTCTGTTAGCCACTAACAACCTGACATTTTCGGGTATTTGACGCCGCATAGTTAGGCTTGTGTTGCTCTGATTTTGGCAAGTCTTACCAAACGCTCAAGCACAATATAGTGGTCCAGTTCATCCTTTTCTCTGACTGTCAATGCTCCCTCTTTCGATTTTTCGATTAGTAATTCTAATCGATCCTGCATTTCCTTTGATGCTTGAAAGGCAAGAACCTTAGCCGGAGCCAGTTGAGCAAGCAAGCTGGCAATTTCGTCATATGCAGTGTAAATGGACATTGAGCGCTGATTTTGAACAACAAATATAATGGAAGTTTATTCCACTATGAGGTGAATATTTGGTTAAACAGCCGCAAAAACTGATTATTTCACGCCCATGCCATTCCCCCAGCCTGCCTGCGGGCTAACGAAACTCAGCTTGCCGTTGGGAGCATCTGCCATCAGGATCATACCCTGCGATTCGATGCCCATCATCACCCTTGGGGCGAGATTAGCCACAATAACCACCTGTTGACCAATAACTTCTTCCGGGCTGAAATGTTCAGCAATGCCGGAAAGAATGGTGCGGGTTTCAAAGCCCAGGTCCACACTCAGTTTGAGCAGTTTTTTGGACTTCTCCATTTTTTCGGCAGTGAGGATAGTACCTGTGCGCAGGTCCAGTTTGGCAAAATCGTCGAACTGAATGACCGGAGCAAGCGGTGTATGTTGGATTTCAGCTGGTTCCACAGTATCGGAGGGTTGTTCTGTTGGCGCCTTGGCGACGTCGTTTTGAGTGAGTTTGGCAATTTGTTGTTCGATAACCTCATCCGGAATGCGGCTGAACAGGTGCTCAGGCTGATTCAGGGCATGGTTGGCAGGCACAATAGGATTGCCTTCTACCAGATCGTTGAGTATATCCAGCAGATCACCATTGTCTTGCAATGGACCTAAATTGAGCATTTTCCGCAATTTATCTGAAGAAAATGGCATAAACGGACGCGCTATCACGGAAATCGCTGCCACGTATTGCACTGCCAGATTCATCACCACCTTCACGGTTTCAGGATCGTCTTTAACGGTTTTCCAGGGTTCGTTAAATTGCAGCAAAGCATTGCCTGCACTGGAAATTTCCATCAAAATCCGGAGTGCTTCCCGAAGTTCGTAGCGTTCAATGGCGGCGCCTATTTCCTGTAGTTTATTGTGCAGTACGCGCAGCTCTTCGTTGTACTGACCTTCATTTTCCTGATTCCAACCGCTCTTAAACAAGCGGTTTTCATCTATCCGGGGCAATACACCGTCGTAATATTTTTGGTTCAACACCAATACCCGGTTTACAAAATTGGCCAGGTTGTTCACCAACTCATTGTTGTTGGTTTCCTGAAACCCTTTCCAGGTAAATTCCGAATCGCTCTGCTCCGGCATCTTTTTAATCATGTTGTACCTCAGCACGTCTTCCTGCCCTGCAAATTCCTCACAATATTCATGCACCCAAACCGCCCAGTTTTTGGAGGTCGACAACTTGCGGCCCTCCAGGTTCAGGAATTGGTTAGCCGGTACGTTTTCCGGCAAAATAAAGCCGCCGTGGGCTTTCAGAATGGCCGGGAAAATCAGGCAGTGAAATACAATATTATCCTTGCCAATGAAGTGAATGAGCGCTGTATCTTCTGATTTCCAATACGGTTCCCAGTCTTTCCCATGATCAGCGGCCCATTGTTTGGTAGCAGAGATGTACCCGATAGGCGCATCCAACCAAACATAGAGCTTTTTACCCTCCGAACCTGGAATTTCCTGCGGCACATCTACACCCCAGTCCAAGTCGCGGGTCATGGCGCGAGGTTGCAATCCCTGATCCAGCCAGGAATTGCATTGACCGATCACGTGGTTTTTCCAGTCGGAAGCGTTGTGCAGTTGTTTGTGATCAGCTACGCCGGTATTAATCCACACCCGGAGCCAGTTTTCGTGCTGATCCAGGCGCAGGAACCAGTGTTTGGTTGGTCGCTTTACCGGAACAGAACCACTGAGCATAGATTTGGGTTCAATGAGATCAGTGGGACTCAGGGAAGAGCCGCATTTTTCACATTGATCGCCATAAGCATCAGGGTTAGCGCATACAGGGCAGGTACCCACAATATAACGGTCGGCCAGGAACTGACCAACGGTTTCATCGTAATATTGCTCGGTGGTTTCTTCTATAAACTCCTTGTTTTCAAAGAGTTTACGGAAAAAATCCTGTGAGGTTTCGTGGTGCAGGGGTTCGCTGGTACGGTGATAAATATCGAAGGAAATACCTATTTTTTGGAAGGTATCCCGCAAAATAGCGTTGTATTTATCCACTACTGCTCTTGGCGAAGTGCCTTCTTTCCGCGCTTTCACGGTAATAGCGGCGCCGTGTTCATCGGAGCCGCATACAAACACCACATCTTTACCCATCAGACGCAGGTACCGCACAAAAATATCAGCAGGGAGGTAGGCGCCGGCCAGGTGGCCAATGTGCAGTGGTCCGTTGGCATAAGGAAGCGCAGCGGTAACGAGGTATCTTTTCTTGGACATGATATTAAACGATGGACGGAGAGCGTGTTGCTCCTCCAATTTCGGCGCAAAAATACGCGGATGCAGGACAATTCGAGTTATTTCTGTGCTCTGCTAACGAGCCACCAGGCCATTATGGCGAAGGCAATGTTTGGCAGCCACATACCGAGCCAAACCGGCATGGAACCTCCGGTAGCAAACGACACGGTGAATTTGGAAAATACAATGTATGCCGCGCCAATCCCGATACCAACGGCCAGGTGCAAACCCATACCGCCCCGCACTTTTCGGCCGGCTACCGCCAGGCCAATGATGGTGAGAATAAGGATGGTAAACGCATCGGCGGTGCGGCGGTGCATTTCTACCTCGTAACTGCGGGTATAAGGCAAACCCCGGCCCCGGTCGCGATCAATGGCCCCCATCAACTGAGGGGTTGTCATTTCTTCCCGTTGATTGGCATAATACACAAAATCTGAGGGCGAAATATTAATGGCTGTGTCCAGCGGCGTGGTGTTTTGTATAAACTTTTCCCGCAGCCCGTCGAAGGTGCGCACCGACCACTTGGGAATCTCCCAGCGATCAGGTTCGGCTTTCCAACGGGCAGATTCTGCTTCCAAAATACTCACCACCCTGGTGCCTTCAATATGCTCCAGACGAAGTCCGGAGAGCGTTTTGGAATTCTTGTTGTAACCCCGCACAAACAGTTTGGTGTTGGGGTTGATCAGAAGGTGCACATTGGTGGTTTTGCCTTTATCCTGGTCGGTCCAAACAAAGGTATGTTCAAACCATAACCGCCACTTGTTCAGCATAGGCGCCCCGAAATGGTTGATGCCCAAATGCAGCAGCATAACTGCAGAAGCAGCAAGCAGGTATGGGCGCATCAGGCGGTTGAATCCGATACCGGCATTGAACACCGACAAAATTTCTGCATTGGAGGCCAGTCGGGAAGTAAAAAACACCACGCCGATGAGGGTGTACAGCGGCAATAGCAGGCTGGCCATGTGGGTTACAAAACCCATGTAATACGCCAGCACATCTTTCCAGGTACAAGGCTTTTCAATGATGCTTTGCACCTTGTCGCTGAAATCAATGGCACAGGAAATCATGCTGAAAATCAGCAATGAGAAAAATACCGTGTTGAGATAGTTTTGGATCAGGTATTTATCCAGGACCTTGAGCTTCAGCATGTGCAAAGTTATTTCTGTTTAAACACCGGCACAGTGGAACAAGGTTCCCCAAACATGATGCTGAGTGCAGTTGGTTGCAATCTGCGGGTAATTTCGAGGTAAGCAGAGGGCGGTACCGGTTTGTCGGAACAGCCTTTTACCACCAGGCGTTTGCCCTCGTATGCCGTTAAATCCATGGCGGCGATTTTCTTCAGGTAGGCTTTTTCCACAAATTCTGCCGGCTCGCAAAGGGCTATATCCTCCACAAACGGAGCAGCATGAGTGGCCACCAACATATAGGCCCACATCGGAATAATGGCATCGGCTGAGCAGAAAACTGCCAGGTTTTTGCCACGGTATTGTTCCCAATCAAGCGCTTTAAGCGCTTCGCGGAAGTCCTTTTCTTTCAAAATTAACTCCATAAACAGGTACGACTTCAAGTCGAAGGGAACAATTTCACCTGCCGGATAGAGTTCTTCCAGGTCAATGGTTACCAGGCTGCTATTGGCCACGCGGTTTACCAACGGTTGATCAAGTATGGCTTCCATATTTAAGTGCCTGAGTGTTTGAGTGTTTGAGTTTTCGAGTGTTTGAGTTTTCGAGTTTTTGAGTTTTTGAGTGGGTTTCGCGCCTTAGCGCCTTTGTGTCTCGCGTCTTTGTGCCTTAGCGCCTTCGTGTACCTAACCTTTGTGCCTTTTTGCTCTTTGTGCCTTAAGCACTGGGTTCTTCGAGGGCTGGGGTATCACCCACTACATTTTCAATTTCCTTAAAATCCTTGGGTTTGGGCAGATCAGTGAGGCTGTTGATACCCAAATAATCCATGAATTTTTCAGTGGTACCATACAGCAGCGGCCGGCCTGGGCCTTCGCTTCTGCCGGCAATGAAAACAAGTTCTTTCTCTAAAAGTTTTTGCAGAGCATAGTCACAATTCACCCCGCGGATTTCCTCCACTTCCGGTCTGCTTACAGGTTGTTTGTAGGCAATAATGGCCAGGGTTTCGAGGGCGGCCTGAGAAAGACGTTTTTTGGTAGCCTGGCGCAGGTGAATGGCAACAGTAGTATGGTAAGCGCCTTTGGTGAGAAATTGATACCCACCGGCTATTTCCACCAACTCAAAAGGGAATTGTTCCTGCTGGAATTGTATTTTGGTTTCCTGAATGGATTTCAGGATATCCTCTTCCTTGATTTCGGCCTGAAAGGCTTCTTCCATGACCGCCTTCAAATCAACAACGGCCACCGGCTGCGGAGCGGCAAAGATGAGCGCTTCAACGTGCTGTTTCAGAAATTCCATTCGGCAAAGGTAGTGCTTGAGTTTTTAAGTGTTTGAGTTTTTGAGTGTAGAAGAGAGGTCACCGCAAAGTACGCTAAGAGCGCAAAAAGTAGGACACCCCATTGCCTCAATATCAGCGCCACAGCCCAACCGAACGCAACTCAAACACTCAAACACTCAAACACTCAAACACTCACAAACTAATACTTCACCACCACCTCCTGATACATTTCATTGAGGTTGCCGCGCACCTGCATGGATACAATGGGTTTGTCGCCATTCCAGGTGATTTTAAGCATGCCGAAGTTTTTCTTCAGAATTAGGTCGCCTACACGGTAGCGGTTCACTTCTTCGGTTCCGCTGCGCAGGTGAGTCATGCCGCTGGATGTAAAATCGTACAATGGGTATGGCAGGCCATCGAGTTGCATTTTGGAAATTTCGGCCTGGTGACGGTCTCCGGAAAGAATAAGCAGGTTTTTAGGCTTTACGTTGGAGATCAGCGAGAGCAGTTTTTTGCGCTGGTTGGGGAAATTTCCCCATTTTTCATGGCCATGATCATCAGCTACCACCTGTACACTGGAGCAGAGGATATTGAGGTTGGCGGTACTGTTACGCAGTTCCTGTTCCAGCCATTTCCATTGGGCTTCGCCCAACATATCGCCATCCATATTCGGGATGTAACGCCGTTGTTTGGTTGGATCTTTCACCAAAGGATCACGGAAATACCGGGTATCCATCACGATTACCTTGATCCGTTGAGGCCCTTTACCAAAGGTATAACTGCTGTATGCGCCTTCCCTGCGGCGCAACACGCTGTTCATGGGCACATCCAGAAAGTCCATCAGACATTTCTTGGCGCCTTTTTTCATGGGATAATCCTTGCACCCGTCGTTGATACCATAGTCATGGTCGTCGTAAACACCCACTACCTGAGTCTTGGAGCGGAGTTTTTTGTATTCCGGCAAGGTTTTCAGTTTTTTATAGTGTGCCGCCAGAGCGCGCATATCAGAGGTGTCGGCATAGATAATATCGCCGAGCCAGATCCAGAGTTGTGGGTTATTGGCATTCACGTATTGCCACATGGTTTGTGGCATATTCAGTTTATTGCAGGAGCCGAAGGTAATAATGGTTGGCGCTGTTGTGGTATCGATAGGTTTGGGAGAAAAAGCTTCGAGATCCAGCGATTCCGTTACGCCAGCCTTGGGGGTTACATCATCTACTTGACCGAAAGTAGGGAAGGCCGCCAGCAATGCGATTGCCAGGAATGCGGCAGAGAGGGACGTTTTTTTCATGAATTAAATTTGCAGGTGCTCCATCCACAGGACGTGGTGCATGTCAAAACGTAAAGGACTGAAAAATCGTACAATTCAAAATCTTTTCAATTTGTTAAGAGCTTTTTTTCATCAACAAGTCTCCAACTAAAACACATTTTTCACCTCATGGCATCCAAATTATTTGGCAGTTTCCATACACACCCCTAACTTAGTAGAAAGTTTCCCATACACCCCTTGTTTTAAACCAAATGTCGCTACTCCATCAAATCGCACTTACCCTTGTGCCGCAAGTCGGCGCTATGACCGCCAAAACCCTGGTGAGCTACTGCGGCAGCGCAGAGGCTGTTTTCCAATCCAGGCAAAAAGAACTGTTACGGATTCCCGGCATAGGCCCTGTGGTGGTACAGTCCATCCTTCAATCCGCTGAAGCCCTGAAACAAGCCGAACAGGAATTGCGCTACCTGGAACAATACGATATTCAGGCGCTTTTTTACACAGATCCGCAATATCCGGCCCGGTTGCGACAAAGTGCCGACAGTCCGGCACTGCTCTATTTCAAGGGCAGTAGTTTACATCTGATGGAAAAAGAACGCATCGTGGCTGTAGTTGGCACCCGCCAGCCCAGCGATCATGGCAGAACCCTCTGCGAAGCGCTGGTAGAAGGATTTCTGCCTTACAATGTGCTCCTGGTGAGCGGCCTGGCATTTGGGGTGGATGTAACAGCCCACCGCAAAGCAGTTAGCCTGGGTATGCCCAATATCGGTGTGTTAGGTCACGGGCTGGGCAGTATTTATCCGGCCCAACATCGAAGCGTGGCCCTTCGTATGATTGAAAACGGCGGTCTGCTCAGTGAATACGCTCACGATGCCCTGCCCGACAGAGAACACTTTCCCATGCGCAACCGGATCATTTCCGGCATGTCGGATCTGGTATTGGTGGTGGAAACAGCCGCCAGCGGTGGCTCCATGATTACCGTGCAATTTGCTGAACGTCAGGGTCGTGAGGTTTTTGCTATTCCCGGCCGGCCCGGGGATGCCAAAAGCATTGGATGCAATTACCTTATCAAGGCAGAACGCGCCAAACTGGCCGAATCTGCTGCCGATATCGCCTACCGCATGGGCTGGGAGGAAGCTGGTCAAAACAAACAGGGGAAATTGTTTCACGACCTGAACGACACCGAAGAAAAGCTGGTGAACATAATTCGCGGTCAGCCTGATATTCCCATCGACAGGCTCACAGTAGAAGCTGGTTTGGAACCCGGATTATTGGCTTCACGTATTCTTGATCTTGAATTCAAAGGGATTATCCGAACTTTGCCGGGTAAAAGATACCGGGTGTGTTAGATTTTGTGGCGTTTTGCACTTTTCTCCGATTATTAAACCATGATCAGATACTTTCTGGCGCTTTGCGCCCTATGGCTGGCTAGTCTGTCCGCTGCACCGGCGCCCAGGCCCAAAAACATTATTTTGCTCATTGGCGACGGGATGGGACTCACCCAGGTTACCGCAGGCATGTATGCCAATGGCAAAAAACTCAACCTGGACCGTTTCCCGATCACCGGTTTGATGAAAACCCAATCGGCCAGTCACCTCATAACGGATTCGGCGGCAGGGGCAACTGCTTTTTCCTGCGGTTGTAAAACTTATAACGGCGCTATAGGCATGACCCGCTCCAGAAAACCCTGTCTGACTATCCTGGAGCAGGCCAAACAAAACGGGCTGGCAACCGGGCTGGTAGCTACCTCCAGTATTACGCATGCTACCCCGGCTTCTTTTATTGCCCATGTGGAGAGTCGCGCAGACATGGAAGATATCGCCCTGTTTTTTACCCAGACAGAGCTGGATTTTCTGGTGGGCGGAGGGTTGAAATATTTCAACAAACGCAGCAAGGACCAGCGCAATTTGTACCAGGAATTACAACAAAAGGGCTGCCAGGTGTATAATTTTCAGGAAAAACCACTGCAAAAGCTCCAACCGGACCCTAAATATCCATTTGCCTGGTTTTCAGCGCTGGGCGAACCGGATTCTGTAAAAGCCGGGCGGGATTATTTACCCCTGGCCGCTAAAATGGCTACCGAACACCTTTCTAAACGTTCAGACAAAGGTTTTTTCCTGATGCTTGAGGGTTCGCAGATCGACTGGGCCTGCCACGGCAAAGATGGTCCGAGAGCGGTAGCAGAAATGCTGGATTTTGATCAGGCTATTGGCCAGATTCTAGCTTTTGCCGAAGCCGATGGCCAAACACTCGTTATCGTTACTGCCGACCACGAAACCGGAGGTATGGTTCTGGAGCAGGGCGAAGGTTTTGAAGTGCTGGATCTGGAGTTCAACACCGGTCAACACACGGCCTCACTGGTACCCGTTTTTGCCTACGGACCAGGCGCCGAGCATTTTGGCGGCGTGATAGACAATACCGACATCTATCGCCAAATGGCCATGTTGTGGGGGTATGTTACGGAGCCGGTAGTGGGAAATTGACCTCACTTCTGACTAGCCTCATACAAAAAGTCTTTTTCCTCCTGGGTCAGGCTTTCATAGCCCTGGGCTTTAATTTTATCCAGGATGGCATCCAGTTTTTCCTGAAAAGACTGATCAGATTGATCTGAACGGCTGCCGGGTTTGGGTTGTTTAAAGGTGGTGCGCATAGGCGGCGCATTTTTAGGTCTTTGAAACCTGGATTTGGGCTTGGAGGCAAACAAACTGCCCAGCCATTGATACGCCTGATTGATCGGGATGGCCCAATCCCGACCATCGCGCAATTGAAATACGAAGAAACAGCCCATAGCAAAGCCGGCTATGTGCGCCGCATGACCACCCGCCGGATAAGTGCCGGCAATGGCTACCAGATCCAGCAGCACAAGCATCAGCACGATATATTTCACTTTGACTGCGCCCAGCAGCAATAAATGCACCCGATAATCTGGCGCCAAAATCAACGCCGCCCCGCCCAATGCCATAACAGCTGCGGAAGCTCCGAGGGCATAAGAACCAACATCGAGGAAAAACTGGGCCGTTACCACATAAACCAAGGCTCCCGCCAGGCCGCCCAGCAAATACAGGGGCAGGATGCGTCGCTCGCCAATCAAGTCGCTCACAAGGCGCCCGAACAGGTAGAGCACCATCATGTTGTTCACCAGGTGCCAAAAGCTGTCGTGCAAAAACATATGGGTCAGAATACCCCAAAAATGCCAGAGCAGGGCACTTAAATCGGCATAAAGCCACAAGTATCCCAGCATATTATCGTACATACCGTCTGCCTCACCCATAGTTGCCACACTCATGGTGAGGTAGATCAGTTTGATGATAACAAACACGGCAAAGTTTACCACCACGAGCTTGGTAACCATGTTCCCGGCCCGGAGGGAATATTGCAGATCGTCCCAGATGGATTTAAATAGCGACATGGCTGGATATGTGGTTAAAACCTGAAGTTTTTCCAATAAGCAATGAGTATGAATCCGGTGATGGCGCCGCCGAGGTGGGCAAAGTGAGCGATTCCGGTGGAAACGCCTCCAATACCAAAAAACAACTCTGCCAGGGCCATAATGGGCACAAAATACTTAGCTTTCAGGGCAATTGGCGGAAAAAGCATCCGAATTTCCAGATTGGGAAAATTGACAGCAAAAGCTACCATAATCCCGAAAACCGCACCGGAAGCTCCCAGCATGGCGCCGTTCCAGGTACTCGGGTCAACGCCCATTTGCTGGAGTTCCCAATACTGAACACCCATATGGATGGCCCAGGCGCCAATACCGCAGGAAAGATAGTAAAACAAAAAACGCTGAGGCCCCCACACCATTTCTACCATTGTACCAAACCAGTAAATACCCAGCATATTGAACAACAGGTGCATCAAACCACCGTGCATAAACATATGTGTAGCAATCTGAAACGGCTCAAAATGTGTGGAACCCGGTAGAAACGACGCCAGGTACATTCTGCCCATGGAATCATAATCGCCTGTTTCATAATTGAAAACCTCATTGCCCAACAACAAATAGGAACCAATAAAGACCACAATGTTGATCAGAATCAATTGGCCAGACACCCCGCGAAACGGCGTATTAAAAAAGGAATTCGACATAACTAGGTAAACTGTTTCTGGAGTTCTTCCAGATCATATTGGATGAAACACTTACGCCCCGACGGACTATTGAAGGGCACTGCGCAAGCAAACAAACGGTCTATCAAATCCTGCATTTCAGGCACACTCAGCGGCTGGCCTTTTCGCAGGGAAGCGTTTCGGGCCATGGATCGCGCCAAATTGTCTCGTGCGCCAAGTTGTAATTCCAGATTGTCTTTGTACTGGCCCAATACTTTCTGCAACAAGGCTTCTTCGGATATACCCGGGCGCAATTCGGCCGGCGACCCATGTATGGCGAACGTATTGCCGCCAAATTCTGCAATTTCAAACCCCAGACAATTCACCTCATCCAGGATGTCCCGAAGCAGGGTGGCATCAGCTGCGGAAAGCTCAATGGTTTTGGGGAACAGGGCTTTTTGTGTGGCAATAGGTTGATTTTCCAAAGCAGCCAGGTAACGTTCGTACAATACCCGCTCGCTGGCAGCCTGTTGATCAATGAGCAAAAAACCGGATTTAATATGACTGATAATGTATTGTCCGTGAATCTGATACGGCTCTCTTTGTCCTTTGGAAAAAGTCTCGGCATCGTCGTCCATTTCCAATACTTCCACGCCAGAACGGGCTACTACTGGCGGCAGATCGCCAAATGGCAGAGGGTTATTGTCCTGGCCGGGTTGCGAGGCGCCGGAGTCTTTTTCAAAGAGTTCCAGTCCTTTATACAGCTTTTCCCAGTTTTCCAGGTTGGAAGCATGCCGGCCGGAAGGTTCATCGTCATCAAATTTGGATGGGCGGTAAGTACCCACAGAATTTGACTCGCGCTCGGGCCGGAGCACAGGCGCGGGCGTGAGGCGCTGCTGAAAGGCTGGCTCCTGTTCAAAATCCAGTGTGGGTGTTACGTTATGGCTACCCAGGGCATGCCGCACGGCCACTTTCAGGAAGTTATACACCAGCCGCTCATCGTCAAACTTAATTTCCTGTTTGGTTGGGTGCACATTGATATCCACGCTACCCGGGTCAATGTCCAAAAACAGCACATAAAACGGGTATGTATCGGCAGGCAGCAGGTCTTCATAGGCACTCATCACGGCATGATGCAGGTAATTGCTGCGTATAAACCGTTTATTGACGAAAAACAGCTGTTCTCCCCGGGTTTTCTTTACATAATCTGGTTTACCAACAAAACCTGAAATGCGGAGAATATCCGTTTCCTGTTCGGTTGGCACCAGTTTTTTATTAACGGCTTCGCCAAAAATTTTCACCACACGCTGGCGAAGGTTGCCAACAGGCAGGTGGAAAATTTCGGCATCGTTGTGATGCAGGGAAAAGAACACATCCGGATTAGCCATGGCTACCCGCTGGAATTCGTCCAGAATGTGGCGGGTTTCAACCGGATCGGCTTTCAGGAAACTTTTACGGGCAGGAACGGTGTAAAACAGGTTTTTAACCGCAATGCTGGTGCCTTGAGGGGTTTGACAGGGTTCCTGAATTTTCACGAACGAGTCTTCTACCACCAGGCGGACACCCAGTTCATCGGTGGCACGACGGGTTTTCATTTCCACCTGGGCAACAGCGGCAATAGAGGCCAGCGCCTCCCCGCGAAACCCGAAGGTATGCAGGTTAAACAGGTCTTTAGCTTCGCGTATTTTGGAAGTAGCATGGCGCTCAAAACTCATGCGGGCATCGGTTTCCGACATCCCGCAGCCGTTGTCTATAACCTGAATAAGGGTTTTTCCGGCGTCGCGCACAATCAATTGAACCTTGCTGGCGCCTGCATCAACGGCATTTTCCAGCAATTCCTTTACCACCGAAGCGGGGCGTTGAACGACCTCACCTGCGGCAATCTGGTTTGCAACACTATCAGGCAATAATTGAATCACATCAGCCATAAGGGGGACAAAGATACAAAACGGAGCTTAGGTCTGTAAAGGCTGTTGCGGTGTTTTCAGCGGTTTGTAGATAATTTAACGATCAAAGTGGCTCTGCTGCCGACGATTTATTTCACCACGCTTACCCTTGCGCCGTCTACAAGATTCAGTTGACCTGTAACAACCACTTTCTCCGAAGGTTGTACGCCTGTGCTAACTTCAATCTTATCGCCATAAACACTTCCCAGAGTAATAGCACGCAAAACAGCCATTGTATCTCCCTGAACCACGTACACTTTGGGATCCTGCAGGCTGCCTGCAATAACTTTCCGGGGAAGGGTATACCCCTGGCGGTTGGCATCAAATGTGAATTTGGCTTTAGCATGCATACCACCCCGCAATGGATTTCCTTTGGGGTTAACTACTTCAATTTCAACATCATATGTGAAGGCATTGTCGGCCCGCAAACCGATATTGGTTACTTTCCCGGGAATATTCATGTCGGGGAATACATCGGCACGGACGCTGACCAGCTGACCTTTTTTGACATTAAGGACATCACGTTCGGTGACTTTTACCATCAGGAATAATTTTTCCAGGTTGGTCATTTGTCCGATCTGGATGCCGGGTCCGATCACACTGCCCCGCTCGATGAAGCGCATGCCCAGCGTGCCGGTCATGGGCGCTTTGATGCTGGTATTGGAGATTTGTTTTTTGAGTCCTTTTTCTTTGGCTTCGGCGGCCAGAATGCCGAGTTCCAGGTCTTCGATCTTGTTCTTAGGTGCGGCTTCTCCTTCAATGAGGTTATTCAGGCGTTCGCGGTCTTTGCGCAATTTAGCCAGATTGGCCTGGGTGGCTTCCAGCTCAATGCGCAGCAGTTCATCGTCTACCTTGGCAATAATTTCACCTTCCTGGAGCCATTCGCCCTTGTTTTTATAGGTTTCCAGCACCCTGCCTGCGGTTTCAGAGATCACGAACATCTCCTTGGAAGCCAGGAAAATACCATCAGCTTCCAGGTGATTAGCCAAGGTTTCGAGTTGTGGTTGTACCACTTCCACTGGTACAAAAGCACGTTGAAGTCTGGAAAGTTCTGCTTTTGTATCCAGTTGTTGTTTGTTCATAAACAACTTCCAGACCGCCACAGCAGTCAGAAGCAAAAGCAAAATCCAGATCAGAGCACGTTGTTTCAAAACAAATTTTTGCGCAAAGATAGCAGACTTCCTGCGAAAGTGGTTTAGGGCCATAAAACAGGCACTTTTTCCTGCATCCAAACTGATTTGGCAAAGAGCATAGAGAAGGTTTATGTCAAAAAAACATCCTGCTGCCGCCCTATTTCATACTTTTGCGCCATCAATCCCCCACTCATTCACTCACTCACTCACTCACTCACTCATTGATCAAAGCTTCCCGCATCGCACATCTTACCGACGCCCGTTACTTTGCCGCCCGCGAAGTAGCCTATCTCGGTTTTAATCTGGAAGAAGGTACCGAAGGTTATCTGGATCCCATGTACATGAAAGCTATTCGGGAATGGGTGGAGGGTCCGAAGATTGTAGGTGAATTTAGTCGTTCGCCTATTGAAGTGGTTCGAGAATCTGCCTCGTTTTTTGGCCTCGATGCCGTACAGGTTTCAGCAGCCGTACACGGAGATCGGTTGGCAGATTTAGGCGGACTTGAGGTCATTCTTTTAGCGGAAATTGGCCCAAATGGACTAAAAACGCCTGTTGAAACTTTGAAAATGTATGCTGCGCTGGTGGATATTTTACTGTTTGAAGTTACACCTGACACAGATATTCAAGTCCTTTTTGCGAAAGACCCTGATTTCTGGCGCAACCTTTTCCGGCAAAAACCTTCATTGCTTCAGGCCAATGTACCGCCTGATGCCTTGCCTGAACTGATTCGGGAATACCAACTCGCCGGTTTGGGCCTCACAGGCAGTGAAGAGGAACAAGTTGGTGTGAAGTCATTTGATGAAATTGAAGAAATTTTTGAAATATTAGACGGTGGACGGTAGACGGTGGACGGCCTACGGTGGACGGTGGCGTTGCTCTTGTAGATTGTTTTTAAGTTTGAGGCAAGAAACAATCTACAAGAGCAACGCCACCGTCCACCGTAAGCCGTCCACCGTAGGCCGTCTACCGTCCACCGTAAGCCGTCCACCGTAAGCCGTCAACCGTCTACCGTAACTATGCTCAACATCATTTCATACAATGTAAACGGCATCCGTTCTGCCATATCCAAGGGATTTTGGGAATGGATGGCCGCAGAAAACCCTGATATTATTTGTTTGCAGGAGGTAAAAGCCCTGCGCACAGACGTTCCATTGCTGGAACTGGAGGCTTTGGGTTACGAACATCACTGGTTTGAAGCCGAGAAAAAAGGCTACAGCGGGGTGGCTACTTTTTGTAAAAAATCGCCCACTCTGGTAGCACAAGGCTGCGGCATGCCGGGCTACGACGGCGAAGGCAGAATTTTGCGCACGGATTTTGGCGACTGGACCCTGCTGAATTGCTATTTCCCTTCAGGCACTACGGGCGATGTACGTCAGGCATTCAAGATGCAATTTTTGGAGGATTTTGCCGGCTGGGTAGAAAACCTGCGCAAAGAGCGACCCAAACTGATCATCGTAGGCGATATGAATATTGCCCATGAAGAAATAGACATTCACGACCCGAAAGGCAACAAAAACAGTTCCGGCTTCCTGCCCGAAGAACGCGCCTGGATGACCCAATGGCTGGCTCAGGGTTTTACGGATGCCTTCCGGTTCAAAAACCCCGATATGGCTGAGTACAGCTGGTGGAGTTTCCGGGCAGGATCAAGGGCGCGGAACAAGGGCTGGAGAATTGACTATCAAGTGGTTACAGACAATTTGAAAGAAAAGATAAACTATGCAAGGCAATTAAATGATGTGGTACATTCGGATCATTGTCCGGTGAAAGTGCTGATAGATTTGTAGACACATATTTCGATTTTTATTACACTTTTTTTGCTGATCAATCGGGCGCTGGAATTATCGAAAACCTTCAAAAATAAATCTATATCATGCGTATATGGCTGTTCCTCTCGGCTTTTCTTGTCATAGTTGAATTACAGGCACAAACTATTCAAAAAAAATGGCGATTTTTCGATGCAAACAACAGAACTGAGCATTTTTTTTCTCAGGGGAACCATGTAGTTATTTCATGGACAGGTAGTCAAAGAACGATACATACTAGTTGTGTGCTTGAGGATATTCAAATTGACTCCGTTTGCATTTCAATCAAAAAACATAATTTCCGAATAGCTAAACAGGATATTTTAAAAATAAGGCATCAAAAAAGAAGTTTGACTAGACGTATAGTTGGTTCCTTGTCTATCGTTTTGGGTATATTTGTCATAGGATTTGCCTTTTTGGTTCAGGCCATCTCGAATGCTGGAAGGACTGATTATCAACTTGCCCGAGGGGAAAAAAGTAATTATTGGCCATGGGCATTTTTGGGAGTTGGAATAGTTGCGGGTGGAATAATTTTATTAATACCCAAACCATTTGGAATAAAGAATACATTTGATTCAGATCAAACTAATTTTGAAGTTTTTGAAAAACACCAGAAACCCGGAAACCAATTCCCCTAAAAATGGTTTGAGGCACTGCATCCTTCTTTCTTGCCCCGCACAATATGGCTGATCAAGCTCAAAAATTCAATTTTTCGCTCTTCCGGCAGGTTATGCGCATGGTGAAACCTTACCAAAAGGTCTTCTGGTTCACCGTTGTACTTACCCTCATACTTTCCCCGCTGGCTGTCCTGCGCCCCAAACTCATTGAGCGAATGGTAGACGACGCCATCGTGCCAGGAGATATTGCCGGACTCACTTTCATGACCAGCCTGATCCTGGGGGTATTGCTGCTGGAAGTAGTGCTGCGCTATTTTTTCCTGTATCATGCCGACTGGCTGGGGCAGGCCACCATCCGCGATCTGCGCGTGAAGGTGTTCAACCATATTACTTCGCTGAATCTCAGATACTTTGATAAAACGCCTATCGGGCAAAGCACCACGCGTACCATCAACGATATTGAGGCCATTAATACCATTTTCAGCGAAGGAAGCGTAACCATTTTGGCCGATCTGATGACCATCTTTGCGGTCTTGATTGTCATGTTTACCACCTCCTGGAAGCTTACACTGGTGGTACTCTCTGTTTTCCCACTACTCATTTGGGGCAGTTATCAGTTCAAGGAAAGCGTGCGCAAAAGTTTTGAAAAAGTGCGCAACCACATTGCCACCATGAACGCCTTCCTGCAGGAACGTATCAGCGGCATGCGCATCGTTCAGATCTTTAACGCAGAATCCCGGGAAGCAGAAAAGTTCAAAAAAATCAATCACGACTACACCTCAGCCAACTTAAAGGCCATTTTTGCTTACGCCATCTTCTTCCCTGTCGTAGATATCATCTCGGCCCTCTCCCTGGGCCTGATGGTATGGTATGGCGCCCGCGGTGTTTTGAGCGACGAAATTTCCATTGGTATTCTGGTGGCTTTCCCGCTGTATATCAGCATGTTATACCGCCCTATCCGGATGCTGGCGGATAAATTCAACACCCTGCAAATGGGCCTGATTGCGGCAGAAAGGGTGTTTAAACTGTTGGAAAACAAGGAAACCGTCCAAAATTCTGGGCATCTGGCGCCGGAAAAACTCAAAGGGGAAGTAGCCTTTGAAAACGTCTGGTTCTCCTATTCCGACAATCTGGAAACAGATGCCCAGTTGCGCGATGTTTCGTTCGGGATTCAGCCCGGCGAAACCCTGGCTATCGTAGGAAGTACAGGAAGTGGTAAGACTACCATCATCAGTCTGTTGAACCGTTTTTACGAAATTCAAAAGGGAAATATCCGTATCGACGGTCAGGAGCTGCACGATTACGATGTATTTGCCCTGCGCAGACATATTGCGGTGGTCTTGCAGGATGTTTTCCTGTTTTCCGGAACGGTACTGGAAAACATTACCCTGCGCGACCCCAATATCACGGAGGAACAGGTTGTGGAAGCTGCCAAAATGATTGGCGCACACAAGTTCATCAAAAAACTACCTGGTGGCTATCAATATCAGGTGATGGAACGCGGCGCTACCCTGTCTATGGGCCAACGCCAGCTCATTTCCTTTGTGCGGGCATTGGTATTTAATCCGGACATTCTTATCCTGGACGAAGCCACCTCTTCTATTGATCCGGAATCTGAAGGTATTATACAGCATGCCATTGAGAAGCTGATTGCTCGTCGCACCAGCATCATCATTGCGCACCGACTCAGCACCATCCGCAGGGCAACCAATATTCTGGTGCTCGACAAAGGAGAAGTGAAAGAGTTTGGGCCGCATGAAACGTTGCTGGGCATTGAAAACGGTAAATACCGCGAACTGTATGAAAAACAGTTCATGACCGCTGCGGCTGCGGCATAACTTTAGTGCAATGAAACATATACTCTGGTACACCTTTTGGCTGCTGCTGCTGTTTGCCGGAGATCGTATCGGAGGGCATTTACTGCGCGACAAAGCCCTGCACAGCGAGTTTCGGTATGGCAAATTATACCGCCGCCAGGCTGCGGCAGACCTGTTATTAGTGGGCAATTCAAGAGGTTTGTGCTTTTACCAGCCCTATATTGAGGAAATTACGGGGCGCAGCACCTGCAACCTGAGCTACAACGGATTGCCCATGAATGCCGCCCGGTGCCTGGTACTGGATTTCCTGGACCTGAAAAATTTTGAGTGGGATCTTAAGCCACAGCAGATGCTGATCGACATAACCCTCTGCGATCGGGATAATTCTTCCCTGCTGCCGGGCTTTTTACCTTATATAAGTCGCTCCAAAAATCTGGATACCCTGATCAGAAACCAGATGCCCAAGGTTTGGTGGGGCGCACAGGTATCGCATCTATACCGGTTCAACCACGAAATTTATCAGCGATCCTTGTACTACCAAAACCGTTCAGACAAAGACTGGCTCCTCGACCGAGAAATTACCCCCGAGATGGCGGCCAGGGCTGCCCAAAACAGCTATGACATGGAAATTCACCCCCATTTAATTAAGCAATTGGCTGAAACGGTTTCCTCGGCAAGGCATACTGCCGGATGGGAGGTTCGATTGCTGATCGGACCCTATTTCCCTGGTTTTCAGGTAAAAAACCTTGATCAGCTTAAAGCGGAAGTAGAAAAGGCTACAGGCTTGCCTGTACATGATTACCGCAATGCCATTACCGACCCAGCTGCCTTTGGAGATTATATGCACCTCAATAAAAAAGGTAGCATGCAGTACATGGACCTCCTCAAAAAAGACGGTTTTTTCGGGCTTTAACCTTGTCTTAAGTGACCAGATAAGGCGCTCCGAGTCTTGATTTGGAAGACACAAAGGTTAATACACGAAGGCACGAAGGCACGAAGGCACGAAGGCACGAAGCCTAATTGTCGGGGTGACTGGAGTCACCCCGACAATACAGCCCGGCCGAACGCCAACTCAAACACTCACAAACTCAAACACTCAAATATGCGTAAGTCATTCTTTTTCCTGCTGTTGCTCACTTCGTTTACTTTTTCCTCCTGCGATGTTTTGCAGGAAGTCGCCAATCAGGCACTTTCCGAACCTTCATTGGCTGAAATTGGTCAGGGTTTGAAAGAAGCCCTCAAAAATGGTATTTCCAAAGGCGCCGATGCGCTCTCCCAGCGCGATGGCTACTACAAGAGCGCCTACAAAATCCTGTTGCCGGCTGATGTACGCAAGGTAACCGACAAACTCAAAAATGTGCCCGGATTCAGTAATCTGGAAGATGAGCTGCTGGAAAAAATGAACCGCGGGGCCGAAGATGCAGCCAAAGAAGCCAAGCCAATTTTCGTTTCTGCCATTACCAGCATGACCTTCAACGATGCCACCAATATCCTGCTTGGCTCTGATAATGCTGCTACAGAATACCTGAACCGAACCACCAGTCAGCAATTGTACGACAAGTTCAATCCGAAAATTGTGGCTTCCCTGGATAAAATCGGCGCCAACAACCTCTGGAAAAAAGCGGCTGATGCCTACAACAAAATCCCACTGGTTACCAAAGTAAACAACGACCTCGACGACTATGTAACCAAAGAAGCTCTCAAGGGACTGTTTGCCAAAATAGCCGAGGAAGAGAAAAACATCCGCCGCAACAAAGGCTCCCGTACCACCGACCTGCTCAAAAAAGTATTTGCGAAGCAAGACGCCAACCGTAAATAAAAGGCACGAGGTACACTAAGGCACAAAGGCGCGAAGGCACAAAGGCGCGAAGAGTGTATTTGGCGGCAGCCAATTAAACTCTTCTTATATCACAAGATGGCCGTAGGCCATCTTTGTGCCTTTGTGCCTTTGTGCCTTAGTGTTTCCCATACCAAGCCCTTAGTGTCTTCTCACCGAGTTTACTCTGGGGCGTATAATCTCTTTCAGGATAGCCTTCGTGGCCGCGCATATTGGGGAACCATTTCCACAAAAAGCCACCGGCCCACCAGGATTCAGGTTGATAGGTAGCGAATAAGGCCTCCAGACAGTTGGCCTGGGCTTGTTCGTTGATGTTGCGTTCTTCAATGCCGCGCTCCAGCTCCCAGTTGCGCCAGCCACATCCATCCACACTGAGGTATCCGAACTCGGTGAACAATACTGGTCGTTCCTGTTTTTGACTGAAGGTTTTCAGTCGCTCAAAAATAGGTTTCCAGGCAGTCTGCAGGTCCTTTACCTCCGGTGTTACAGCCTCCACCAGCGGAAAATAGCCGCCCAACCCGATATAGTCCAACTCCTTCCAGAATGGCACCCGCTCCCAATCGTCCCAATTGGCAGAATAGGTGAGTTTTCCGCGGTAAACACTCCTGATTTTGGCAATCAGGCTGGTCCAGTATTGTGGACGTTTTTGAATGGCCACATTGAATTCCGTTCCAATACAAAACAGTTCTGCGCCGGAAGAATCGGCCAGCGCCGCAAATCGCAGGATATAGCGCTCATAAGCAGCCTCCCATTGCTCCCAATCTGCATCCGTGGGGAAATCCAGGGCGCCTGTCCAACCTCTGGGTACGTACACCTGGGGCTTGAGCATCACTTTGATGCCATGCGCATGCGCCTGCCGAATGGTTTCGCGCACCCCTTCCGGTCGCTCTCCCCACCATTGTCCGCCATGCTCACTGAAACGCACGTTAGGGACACCCGGGCGGGTGAATGCATAAGGCGCCACCGAAATCCAGTTCGCATTTACAGATTTAACTGCTGGCATGGGATTTTCCGGAAAGGGTTCGGGGGGAGCTACAAAGGTGAGCCCGTGCATTTTTTCATCGGCGGCAATTTGTCCGGTAAACGGATAATCCGGTTCCGGCAAAGCCCTGGCGGCAGGACTGGATTGTGCCGCTGGCTGACAATGCCAGCAAAACAGGAGCGGTATGTATAACAGCAGGTATTTCATAGCGGATTCGGATTCGTAAATCTAGGGCAAACATTCAATAAATTCTGTTGTTTCTCATGCTCACTTGCGAACTTCGCGTCATTAGAGGTAAAATATTATGGAACAACTCAAAGACAATCGCCGGGGGTTTCTGGCCAAAGCCTCCCTCGGAATGCTCGCTATGCTGGGTCTTTCCTGGAATAAAAAACAGGAAAATACCACTTCCACAATGGAAGAAAAAGAAGCTGATCCCGTACTGGAAGTAAAACCAATGGGCTTTGCCTGGGATACACTGGACCCGTTCCTATTTTGTGTACACCATGAAGACAAGTTCCCCAAAGGTAACGATGAAATGGGCCCTGCTGTTTCCCTGAAGGGCCGTTCGCTGGGCGATGATTTCATCATCAAAGACGGATTCCGCATGTACCACGGCAAAAAAGTGCCTGGATTCCCCGGGCATCCGCACCGTGGCTTTGAGACCGTAACGGTTGTACGCGATGGCCTGGTAGACCATGCCGATTCACTTGGCGCTTCCGGACGTTATGGTGAAGGTGATGTACAATGGATGACAGCTGGTAAAGGTGTGCAACATTCTGAAATGTTCCCCTTGTTGAAAAAAGAAGAAGACAATCCGATGGAGTTGTTTCAAATATGGCTCAATTTGCCCAAAAAGAACAAAATGGTGGAGCCGCACTTCAAAATGCTCTGGGGAACGAATATTCCCAGGGTGGTGCGCAAGGATTCAGCGGGCAAACAAACCGAAGTTGAGGTAATTGCCGGCAAACTTTTTGAACACACCGCTCCGGCGCCACCTCCTGATTCCTGGGCAGCCGATCCGGCCAATGAAGTGGCTATTTTCAACCTGAAACTGGAGCCTGGCGCCAGCTTTACCCTGCCCAAAGCAAGTAAAGGTGTTAACCGGGTATTGTACTATTACCTGGGCAATCAGATCAATTTTGGTGGCCACATCATTGAAAAATATCAATCAGCAGTAGTCAACGCAGCAGTTGATCTATCTATCATCAATGGCGAAACCGAGGCGCGCATCCTCATGCTGCAAGGACGCCCCATTGGCGAAACCGTGATTCAATACGGACCCTTTGTAATGAATACCAAGGAAGAAATCCAACAGGCTTTTGAAGATTATCACGCCACCAAATTCGGGGGCTGGCCCTGGAGTCGCTACGACCAGGTTCATGACCGCGAACTGGGGCGCTTCGCCCGGCACGCGGATGGCCGCCTTGAGCAGGGCGCTTGAACGCGGGTGGGAACGCGGATTTTTTGGAACGCGGATTGGAACGCGGATTTTTTGGAACGCGGATGACGCAGATGACGCGGATTTTTTGTTTGGAACGCGGATTTTTTTGGAACGCGGATGACGCGGATTTTTTGTTTGGAACGCGGATTTTTTGGAACGCGGATGACGCGGATTTTTTGTTTGGAACGCGGATTTTTTGGAACGCGGATGACGCGGATTTTGAAAAATTGCCTTCGGCAATTTTGTGATTTAAAAGGCATGAAATCTTAAATCATACTGAAAAGCTGCCGAAGGCAGCAAAAAGAAAATCCGCGTCATCCGCGTCATCCGCGTTCCAAAAAATCCGCGTTCTCCGCGTTCCAATCAGCGTTCACCCACGAGTTCGCGGGCGGTAGCCAGGGCGGAATCGCTGGGCGGATGGCCGCTGAGCATAACGGCGATGGACCTGATCCGCTCATCTGTTTCCAGTTTGCGGATATTGGTAACGGTGCGCTGGCCGTCTACTTTCTTGTACACAAAATAATGTACATCTGCCCGGGCTGCTATTTGCGGGGTATGGGTAATGCTGATCACCTGGTGACGGGAACTTAACTCCTTGATAATCATGCCCATTTTCAGGGATACATCACCGCTGATACCGGTGTCTATTTCATCAAAAATAAGGGTGGGCAGTGGTATGGCATCTGCCACCAAACTCTTTGTGCAAAGAGTGAGTCGGGAAAGTTCACCACCTGAGGCCACATCCTTGATGGGCAAAAAACGAGCGCCAATATTCGTGGCAAACAGGAACTGCACCTCATCCAAACCGGTAGGTCCCAATTGCTGCAACTCAGATATATCTACTTTGAGTTGGGCATGCGGCATAGACAACTGAGTGAGCATAGCCTGCACCCGTTCCTCGAAAGAAGCCGGTACAGATTTACGGCGTTGGCTGAGAGTTGCGGCCTGCGTGCGCAGATCTTTCTCCTGAGCAGCAATGGCTTGTTCCAAGGCCACTATTTCCTGATCCAGATTGGTAAATCCTGCTGTTTGGGCTTCCAGGTTGTTCTGAATTTCCAGCAGCTCGGAGACCGTGCCTGCTCCATGCTTTTTTTGCAGTTTGTACAACACATTCAACCTCTCCTGCACTTCACCGATGCGCTGTGGATCATATTCTGTGCCTTCTGCGATGCGCTCACAGTCTTTGGCAACATCCTGTAAATCAACCAATAATGCATCCAGACGTTCGCTGATGCCGGCCAGTTGGGGGGAAAGCTTGCGGGTAGGCGCCAAACTCCGGTTGAGTTCCTGCAATTGCCCTACCAGATTCAATTCACTGTCGGCCAGATGATTGTAGGCTGCGCCGTAGTTTCGCTTGATGTCTTCTGCATTGGTGAGCTGCGCCAGTTCTCCTTCCAGTTGTTCCTGCTCTCCATCCAGCAAAGCGGCTTGCTGCAATTCTTCCAGCTGGAAACGCAGGAATTCCATTTCACGTGCACCGTTTTGACTGCGTTCTATGAGTTCTGCTACACGTTTTTTATCAGAAGCATACTTTCGGTAACCTTGCTGATATTCCTTGAGTAACAGGTTGTTATCAGCCAGTGCATCTATCATCCGAAGCTGGAAATTCACATTGTGGATATCCAGGGTATCGAATTGTTGATGCAGGTCAACCAGGTTTTCAGTGAGCCGTTGTAATACCTGGTTATTAGCAGGTGTGTCGTTCACAAAAGCTCTGCTTTTTCCGGCCGGCGATAATTCCCGGCGAATCACCACTTCCTGATCGTAATCCAGCTCATTTTCTTCAAAAAATGCCTGGAGATCGTATTCAGAAACATCAAAAAAGGCTTCTACTACGCATTTTTCTGCATCGTTGTAGAACACCTTGGTGTCGGCTCGATCGCCCATGATGAGTCCCAGAGCGCCAAGCAAAATGGATTTACCCGCCCCGGTTTCACCGGTAATGATGGTAAGCTGATCGGAAAAATGAATTTCCAGCTCATCAATCAGGGCATAGTTTCGGATGTGCAGTCGTTTTAACACAGAGTTGTCGTTTGGTTTGGTTTATGAAGGGTTTATAGTAAGATATTTGGGGTCATTTGGGGGTCATTTAGGGTCATTTGGGGTCATTTAGGGGCATTTGGGGTTATTTAGGTCATTTGGGGGCATTTGGGGTTATTTAGGTCATTTGGGGGCATTAAATGACATTAAATGACCCCAAATGACCTAAATGACCCCAAATGACTTATAATTACCCTCTTGCAATGGGCGCGAAATTAGAACAGCTATCGGATTTCACAGCCATTATTTTAACATTTTTTGTTTTAAATTATCTGTTCAACATCAATACGCTTTGCTGAATGCCCCAATCGGTCAACAGACGGCACAAATAAGCTCCATTAGGCAATTCAGGCAACAGGATATCCTGTACCTGTTTTCCTGCATTCAGCCTGCTTTGTAACAGTGAAGCTACCTTTCTGCCATCGGTCGTAAACAGTTCCAGCTGTATCTCAGAGGCCGCCGGAAAATTTGTTTCCAGGAAAATCCTCTGTTGCGCCGGATTAGGATAAATAATGGCCTGAATGGCAGCACCGGGCGCAAAAACCGCACTAACGCAGGCTTCGGCAAAAACAGGCACAGAAGTACCTGAACAACCATCCGGTCCAGTCATGGATACCGCATACAATCCAGGGTTTTCAGCCGTCCACTCAGATGAAACTGCTCCGTTAATAGGCAAGCCATTGAAATACCATTGATAATTCGATCCGCCAGGAGCCAAAAGGTTGCACAGTCCCTGCAATTGCACCACTGGCACAAATGGAGGAGAAACACTAACTTCCAAGGCATTGGATACCAGGCCAGCTCCACAGAGACTATTGGGATCCAGCAATTGGGCGGTATAAACGCCGGCTTCTACAGCCGGACGAATAATTCCCTGAGCGCCGTCTGACCATTGTATCACACATTCCGGACAAACCTGACTGGATACCTGAAGCATTACGGAATCGCCCGGACACAATGCAGTATTACCCAGGGCCACAATTTCGGGGGCAGGCAGGAGTGGCTGCTCAGACACCCAGACCGGCGCTGAAGCCGGACCTGTGCCGCACACATTGCTCAAACTAGCCGTGAACATGCCGGATTCGCTGATCACCAGTGTAATTTCCGTGGAGCCGTTGGACCAGGTCAACTGACAATCCAAACAGCCAAACGTGGCATTGAGTACCACCGAATCTCCTTCGCAGAAAATAGTGAGTCCGTTGGCCTGAATTTCAGGCGCTTCCGGCAACGATTTTTCCGTGAGGATGATAGGATCTGAGGGCTGACTTGCACCACACTGATTCAGTTGTATTACGGTATAAACTCCGGCATTGCCCAGGCTTTGTAGTATCCCTGTAGCGCCTGTAGACCATTGTTGTACACAGCCAGCGCAAGGGTTGACAACCGTGAGCACAGAAGAATCGCCCGGACACAGCACAATGGCGCCATCCAGGGCAAGTTCGGCTGTGGTTGGATAGTCTGACACCGATACCGTAAACGCGGCAGAAGGCTGACTTGTACCACATGTATTGCTTTGTGTGACAACATATTCGCCTGCCTGGGTGAGTTCCACCACACTGCTGTCTGCCCCATGATTCCAGGAAATGATGCACCCTGCACATACATTTTGCACAGAAAGCACTACAGATTCACCCGGACAGAGCACTGAAGCGCCATCTTGCACATACTCAGGGGAAGGGGGAAGGGGCAGGGTATTTATTTCCCAGGCTGCTGATTCAGGTCCGGCGCCACAATCGTTTTCAAACACTGCGGTGTAAACGCCGCCGGTGCTTACTGTCAGGCTGTATGCCACCGTGCCATCCGACCAACGTACCTGGCAATCTGCACAAATCTGGCTCACTGAAAGTTCCAGCGTTTGGCCCGGACACAACGGGCTGGTTGCGGAAGCCTGTACTTCGGGCTCTTCAGCAGGGACAGCATTTTCTATCAAAACAATGGTATCTGAAACCGGGCTTATGCCGCAAACAGGCGCCAGTGGGTTGCTCATAGTGGCCGTGTACTGGCCGGCTTCCGCCACCCGGATGCTTGGACCGGTAGCGCCGTTAGACCACTGTACCACACAATCCGGACAAGCATTGGTAACCGTCAGACTGAGGGTATCGCCCGGGCAGAAATGGGGATTGCCCTCCAGTAGAATTGCAGGTGGTTCAAGAGGCGTGTATATTTTGACTTGCACAGACACGCGTGCGCTCTCGCAGGAGGCCGTGGAAGCAAAAGCCAGATCGTACAGGTAGTAATAATAATCCGGGCCGGCCGTTGAACCCGTTATAGATACCAACCCGGGCAGTGTGTACGGGTAAGCAGGGCCGGAATTATTCCGGTACAAATTAGCTGTTGCCGGGCAGCCTATTTGCCAGCCGTTGCCCGTTGGAATATCAAAGTCCAGCGTAACCCTGGTGGCGCCGTCTTCCACGTAAATGGTTTTTTCCTGCACAACCACTCCGGAAGCATCCCTCAACTGAAACACCCGGAATGCAGCTCCGGCTGCGTAAACCAGAGCGGATTGCAGACGTACAGGTTGAAGAACGTTTAGGAGCAAATACTGATCGCCGGCATGATCGCTACCTGTACCAATAGCATTGGTTGCCGGGCCCAAAGTCTGTATTTGTTGATAGGGCACACTGGCGCTTACATAAAACGTAGTATCCGAAGCCAGATTAAGTTGCCATTGTGCACCGCTAAACACAGGGGTTGTGGCTTGTTCTGTGGCATACCATTGCAGGTTTTCTCCGGCTGTTGCCTGGGCAGAGAGACTGATTTCGCCCGCGCCACAATTTTCTACATCGGCGCTGAGAGGTGTGGAAGCCTGAACCACGGTAATGAAATCGGTTTTTTCCAGGGTGTTTTCGCCGGCATTGTTCACCACTCGCAGACTGACTTTATAGGATCCAGGTGCAGTATAGTTCACCAGTGGGTGCTGATCATTGGAGGTTGCAGGATTGCCGCCTTCAAATTGCCATTCCCAGAAATTGGGTGTATTGGTAGATTCGTCTGTGAATTGAACCACCAGATTTTGGCATCCTTCCTGCTGGTCTGAGCGAAAAGCAGCTGTCGGAGGCGCCGGCTGGTAAAGCGGCGATTCCCAGAGTCCGCGACCGTATGTGCCGGCAAAAATGGTATTGGAAATATAATTGATCTCAAGCTCATACACGCGTACGTTAGGCAACCCGTCAAAGAACCCCACCCATTGACCATTGAGGTCATCGTTGGTGTAAGCCACAAAGCCAAATCCACCCACATAAAGTCCGTTTTTGCCTGTATTTTCCCAAATAGCGCAATATTTGGTGCCAGAAGGCAGGCCGGCGGTCATGGTAGTCCAGGTGGCTCCGGCATCCATAGATTGGTAAACATTGGAGCTGGTAACTATTACTACGCGTTGAGGTTGTTGTGGGTGAACGGTGATAAAGCTGATGCTGCTGGTACCCCAGGCCTTGGTGGTGGTTGCCCAGTTGCCGCCTCCGTTGGCGGTGGTGTAGAGGTTGGAACCGCGGGCAGCATAAATCCGGTTGCGATCTGAAGGAGCCAATTTCAGGTGGTTGAAATTACCATCCGCTAAATCAGAGATTTTCACCCAGCTGTTGCCGCTGTTGGGGCTTTTCCAAACATCTTCAAATGCCACATAAATTGTTCCCGACACTTGAGGATCCTGCTCGAATGGCGTTACCCAGGCGCCATCCTCTACGTCGGGCGGCTTGCTGATGGAACTGCGTGTATTGCCCTGGTTAGTGGATTTGTACATGGAACCGTATTGGGAGGTGCCATACAGAATATTGGCATTATTCCAGTCTACAAAGGTTTCCATACCATCAGCGCCGAGCCAGTCTACCCAGAGTCGGTTGTTAGTGCGCATTACGCTGGTGCCGTTGTCTTGTGAGCCGCCAGACACCACATTGGGGCTGGTTTTGGACACCCCGATTTTGTAAAATTCCCGGATACCCAAACCCACTGAGCGGTTTTGATAAGTTTCGGCGTGATCGTCGCTGGAAAAAATACCGCCGTCTGTACCTACCCAAAGCCTGTCGCCGTAAAATTTCAGCAAGTCTACGTCTGCATGGTTGTAGCCAACCCCCAGGGAGGCGGCTGTACTGGGTACCCAGTGCGAGGTTAATTCAAAATTAAGTCCGCCATTGTGCGATTTCCAGGTATGAATACCGGCAATATGCACTTCTTCGGCATCAAAAGGGTGCGCAGCCACGTCCATATCGCGCGGCGCCTGGCCACGGTCGTCGTCGCCGGTAGCGCTGTAACCAAAAAAATTAACCGAGTCGTCGTGAAGTTTGGTGAAGGAATCCCCGCTGTCTGTTGATTTATAAAAGCCGTTAAAACGTCCTCCAATGGATTCAACCACGTAAACAACTGCCGGGTTTGCTGGTGTTACCCCGATCATTTTGTGGTTGTTGTCTGCTGTACCAAATCCGGTTATTTGCGTGAAGGAATTGCCTCCATTTGCGGATTTAAACACATTGATTCCAGAGAAATAAATGGTGTTCGGATCGCCTGGTTTAAACTCCACATCCTGGCCTTTGATACTGCTTACTCCTGGCATGGCCGTCCAGTTTTGGCCGGCATTGACAGAGCGGAAGAGGCCATTGGATTCTGAAACGGCATAAACGATATTGGGATCAACGGGGTGGTAAAGTATCCGGATCACTTTACCACTACCGGAAACATTGCTGGTAGTGCTCCAGCTTTGTCCACCATCCTGTGAACGGAAAATTTTGCCGGAGGTGCTGCCCCAGAGGTAATGATTGGCGTTGAAGGGCGAAATTTCCAGGGAATATACATCCACGGTAGAAAAATCGTCGGTAAGTGGCGTCCAGGTATTACATCCATCGAGTGTTTTCCAAACGCCGCCGGTGGGACTGCCTACAATGAGGTGTTGCGGGTTTTGTTCATCCAGACCAATCGACGTTACCCGTCCCAGGCCCGGGCTCCAGCTGGAGGTAGCATTCCAGTAGGTTGGTCCGAGTTGTTTCCAGTTGCCGGCAGAAAGCTGCCCGGATTCTGTTAGCTGTCGCTGCTTTTCAGCCCTGCGGTACGCGCGGGCGCGCTGCGCGAGTTCGTTGTTGGGGATTTTGACGCCATTGGCATCAAGCTCCATGGAGGCTACGTATTCCCAGCGTTTGTAGGGATTGTATCCGCGGCCGCGTTCGGTGCCCACTTCTTTGAAATAGGCGTTCGCTTCCTGTTGAATTTCCTGCAGGGAAAAAGTGCCTGCTTCGATCATTTGCAAATACCGTTGGGCGAAAAGCGCCGGAGTGCCGAAACACAGCAGCAGGAGTAACCAATTACGCATAGACAGATTGTTAAAAATGTAGCCTGTTAAACAAAGGTAAGTTTTTGTTGGGTAAATATCAAGATCCTTCGGGCACTTGCCGTAATTTTCCGAATAATAAACCAACTACTTATGCGATTATTCACCTTACTCCTGTTAACAGCCTTCGTTCAAATCCTTCATGCCGGCAACCATTTTGCCTTAATCCATTGGGATTCAGATTCGTTGCCCGTCATTACCTGCCCGGGAAATGTTACACTCAGCACAGATCCATTTAACTGCGTCGTACCTCATACCTACGAGGTTGTGGTGAGCGGCGAGGGGCCTTTGTCGCTGATTCAAACGGCTGGCTTGCCTTCCGGCGGTTTGTTCCCGGTTGGACTATCAACCAATGCTTTTGTGGTTACAGATACGGCGGGAAATTCCGCGTCCTGTTCCTTTACCGTGAAGGTGTTCGATTATAACCCTCCGGTAATGGTGTGCGATCAGGCAGTTACGGTGGCAATTGGCGTTGGCGACGACCCCAATGATTGTTATGAAGCCGGAAACGGACAATTTGGCGGGGCTGTTTGGTTGAAAGCGGATGTTTTCGACAATGGCACTTACGATGAATGCAGCGATTTTATCCTTACTATTCGCAGGGTGGCGCCCTATTCTGCTGTTATCAATGGTTTGAACCACGTAAATGGTCAGCCACCATGCAATGATCCGTTTCCGGATTTTCCCAGCGAATTTGAGCGGGCCATTTCGGAGCAGGATTCCATTAAATTTTATTGTGGGGAAGCCGGATCCACCCAAACGGTTGCGCTGCGCGCTTATCAATGGAATGAAGATGGTACGCCGTCTTTGGATGCCAATGGCGGTCTCATTTACAACGAATGTTACGTAACAGTTAGCGTGGAGGATAAAATAAAGCCTGTGTGTACGCCACCTGCCACGGTATCTGTTTCCTGCGAACAGTTTGATCCCAGTTTACAGAGCTATGGATCACCTACTACCATTGATAACTGTTGTGTTAATGGCGTCACGTTTACTGCCAATTATAACCAGTTCGACACTGTATGTAACAAAGGCACGCTTACACGAACGTTTCGGGTAACAGATTGTTCCGGCAATTTCAGCACCTGTACACAACGCATTATGGTGAGTTACGAGCAGGATTATTACATCAAGTTTCCTAATGATGTGGTTGCCACCAATTGCAACAGTACCGGAATCTATGGCGAGCCAGTGTTTTTTGGGGAAGATTGTGAATTGATAGGCGTTTCTTATGAGGATGAGATCATTGATATAGTACCGGATGCCTGTTACCGGATAGAACGGGTTTGGACGGTGATCAACTGGTGTACCTACAATCCTAATGCACCCTTGATTTTGGTGCCCAATCCTACCCCTAATCCTATTGCGAACAATCCGGTCAACCTGCCCGGACCCACCGTATCGGCTTGCGGTACCCTGCCCCCCTGGCAGCCCACCATTGTAAAAATAACACCCGTAGATACAGCCGCCACTAATTATTGCACTTTCTGGAGCGCTAATGCCAACGGTTATAGGTATAAGCAGATTATCAAAATTCTGGATAGTACAGATCCGGTGTTTGAGCCTTGTCCGCACTCAGGATTGGTGTTTGAAGATTCTTCGTTCAACCATCCTTTCTATTGGAATGGCGTGTTCAATCCTTCCTTACCTTCCCAGGATTTAACCGAAACAGCCGCCCTGCTTAGCGTAACGGGCACTGATGCCTGCTCAGGCTCAAATGTTGGGTTCAATTACCTTCTTTATCTGGATCTGGATACTGATGGTGTTATGGAAACGGTGATCAATTCCATAAATCCTCCGCCCGCCGACACCATTTATTACAATAATCATTTGAGTCCAAACTTCATAGGCGGTACGCCCAGACCTTTTGATAACCGTCCGGTACCACAAACGCAGAAGTGGCAATTCCGTATGGCGCAAAGTACCCTGGGAACTACCAGTACGGCCTCCGTCAGGTGGGTATCTGCTGAAAACCCTGCAGGAATTGTACCAGAATTACCGGTAGGCACACACAAAATCAGATGGGTTCTCACTGACGGATGTGGCAACAAGGGAGTATGTGATTACACTTTCAATGTAGCAGCAGGCGAGGTTTCAGAAGTAAAATCAATACAGAAGGAATTGCTTTCTATTCGCCTGGAGCCCAATCCGGTTACAGATCAGGCCCGGTTATCTGTGTATTTGCCGGAAAGGGATCAAACCGTCCTATCGGTGTTCAGTGCAGACGGGCAATTGGTGCAGCAAGAAACAGCAACCCATGATGCCGGAACACAACTATTCACACTGGATGCCAAAACCTGGGGCGCTTCAGGGGTGTATCTTATACGCCTTGAGGCTGGCGCCCGGGTGGGCTGGTGCAAGGTGGTGAGGATGTGATTTTAGGCGAACAAAGAGGCGCAGAGGAACAGATTTATCCATCCTCTGCGCCTCTCCGTCTTCGTGTCAAAAAGATTTATCGCTTGTTTAGAATCCTCTCCCCTTTTGCAAAACACCTGAAGCACCCTGCCATTGCCAAAAATAGATCCCATTGGGCAAGTTTGTAAGAGAGATGGAGGCGCTGCCGGGAACGGAGGTACTGAGGCATAAATTGCCCCGGGCATCCCACAGGCGCAGTGTAGCCAACTGATTTTCAGGACCCGAAAGCCAAACCTGATCTTTGGCTGGATTAGGAAACAAAACCGGCTTCCAGAGCAATTCCGGAGCAGATACACTCACCACTGGCGCAGATTGAATAGCCCATTCCTGCACCTTGAGTGCCGCGCTTGCGCCATTTGGCGCCACCGATGCGTTTACCTTTAGCCAGCCCAAAAGGGTGTCGCCAGCCGTGTTTTTTATCCGGAATGCCGCGTATTGTGTGGCAGTAGTCAGCCAGTTTCCATATTGCTGTAAATCGCCGGAAATACCGAAGTATTTGGCCAGAAACACACCCTGATAATAGTTATCTTCCAAACTTGGCTTGCTCCAATGATCAACGGGGAGAATGGGATGCCCCGCCTGCAAAGCCCGAATTTCGTTGGCAGAATCCAGCATAACAGATACATCTGCATGTTTGCCGTATAAATATATATTTCCCCCGAAGTAATCCGGCACCTTAGCCGCTTCCACCCAAAAATCCAGATCGTAACGGCCGTCCATATCCAGGTCCAGACTATCCTGTAGTTGCTGAAAATTGCCGAAAGAAAATGCAAATGCTGTCAGGTTGACAAACTCCTCGCCCTTGATCATTTGATCCGACACGCCAGCAAACACCTGCGCGGAAAGAGTTTGGCTATATAAAAAAGCAGCGAGTAAAAGGGTTAGTTTGTGCATAGGTTAGGTGTGGTTGTTACCGCTATATCATAGATAACCCCTGCAACTTAAATGCTGCCTATCCTTTACTGCTTTTGCGCAACTTTTCCGCCAACCGGATAGAGTGTTTCAATGAACGTTTGTTTTTCCAATCGCTGTGGGCAATAATGATATAGTTTGGTTTTCGGAATTTTTGCTGTACCCGCTTCAGGGTATTAGCATACTCCATCACATTGGCATCGCCCAGATAACCCAGGTTTTTGGCGTCTGCCCCCTTTACCAGACAACCGGCATAAAGGATTTTTTCCTGTCCAAACCAAACCACAATATTGTCTGCTGTGTGTCCTTCACCAGGATAATAGGTTTCAAAACTGTATTGTCCAACCCGAAAAACCGTATCCTGAGCCAGCAGAAACTCGGCCCTTTTATGCCCGTTTTTCTTGCTAAAAACATCTGTCTGTATGGTAGTGTAGGTACGAATGCCCTGCTGCCGGTAATATTCCAGTCCGGCGGTTTTATCATCGTGCCAATGCGTAGCCAAAGCCATTACTACCTTTTGTTGGTGCCGGGCCTGAATACTATCCAGCAGCGGCTGAAATTGTGTGGTATCCCAGGGCGTATCAAACATTACTACCCCGCTATTGGTTACCAGGTACATCCCATTGGCCATTACCCGGGAGTCTTCGTAACGGTTATAAGTGGTGTATATGTAAAAATCGCCGGTGAGAGGGGATATAACCAGTTTGGCTTCTTTGGATTGCGCGCTCAGGAGAACGAGGGAAAAACCAAATATCAGGGTAAGGAATAGTGTACGCATGAAGATGGTAAGTATTGGGTTGCGAAGGTACGTACGCGGTAACACTACTTTGGAAATCTATGCAATTGACCAAAATTGTCATTTTTTAATCCGACAGGATATGGCAAAGGCGGATAGCTTTGCAAGCATATGTTTCAACATCCCCCCAAAACCTTCCTCATCATCCAAACCGCCTTCATCGGCGATGTGGTCCTGGCCACATCGCTGGTGGAAAACCTGCATGCTGCCTACCCGGATGCAGGCATTGATTTTCTCTTGCGAAAAGGCAACGAGGCATTGTTTGAAGGCCATCCGTATATCAGAACAGTATATACGCTGGATAAGAAAAAAGATAAGTTCCGGAATATCTGGCAACATTGGAAAGGCATCCGGCAGCGGCATTACGATGCGGTGATCAATGTACACCGGTTTGCTGTAACGGGGTTTCTGGCGGCATTTTCCGGCGCCGGGTATATTGCAGGATTTGATAAAAACCCGTTTTCCAGACTGTTTCACCACCAGGCACGGCATGTATTTGAGCGTGGAATACACGAAACCACACGCAATCACCAACTTTTGCAAGGCTTGGTCGACGATCCCGTTTGCCGCCCGGCGTTATATCCATCTGCGGAAGATTTTGCCCAAGTGAGTAGCCTTAAACAGGCTCCATACATCTGCATTGCCCCTGCTTCTGTGTGGAATACCAAGCAGTATCCGGCAGACCGCTGGATAGATTTCCTGCGCTTGCCGGCTATGGCGCAAAAGAAAATCTATTTCCTGGGTAGCGCTGCAGACCGCCCGTTGATAGCAGACATGCTGCGGCAATGCCCGGATGTGCATGGACAAAACCTGGCCGGCGCCCTTACTGTACTGCAATCTGCCGCCCTGATGAAAGACGCTCAAATGAACTATGTGAACGATTCAGCCCCCTTGCATATCGCATCCGCCATGAATGCGCCGGTGGCGGCTATATTTTGTTCAACGGTTACAGATTTTGGCTTTGGGCCGCTTTCCGATCGGGCTTTTGTGGTAGAAACCCGCGAACATTTGCCTTGCCGCCCCTGCGGCATTCACGGACACCGCTCGTGCCCCAAAGGCCATTTTGCCTGTGCGATGGGTATTCAAACAGAGCAATTGCTGGTGTAAAATAGAGCTGGATTCTTCATAATAGACTTGTTGCGATGGGGGCGTTTGTGCGAGGTGGCAACAAATTTTGTTTTAGACAAGGCAAAATTTGCAGTCGAATGCGGGCAATTCGATGAAAATTTTAACGCAGTATAAAAGAAAATTTGGCCGCATCGCACAAACAGTACCCTATCGCAACAAGTCTAATGACCAGACGTCAAAAGATATGCAACCTTTGACGCAGCCACGTATCACCTCTTAACCACCATGGCACGCCCGGCCACTATAGCATTCCGTTGAAGCACCAGTGTATAAATGCCTGGCGCCAGATGACTCACCGGAATATGGACTTCACGCTCTGTTATGCCAGTAGGTACTTGTTGCTCCAGCACTTGTTTTCCCTCCGTGTTGATGAGAATCAATTGAGAATCTGATCCGGTTTCATCGTCAGGGAGATGCACAAAAAGGGAATTTTGAACCGGATTGGGATATACCTCCAGCATCCCTGGAGACAGAAGTGTCTGAGTGGTGCTTGCAGCAGGAACTGCCTTGTATTGAACGCCTGTTACTGTGTTTTGCGCGGTATTGAGGGTACAAATGGCAATAGCTTCCTTCGACACATCGTTAAGAAAATGAAACGTAGTGACCGTATCAGTACCCAAAGGAAGGAGCTGCTGACCACCAATAGTGCTGATATCAATCCAACCGAGCGGCGCCACTTTGACATCCACTGCTGTGGAATAATATTCCGTTTGTTTTTTCCGAAGCACATCAAAGTCGCCGCCAGGTATAGACATAGTGCCATAAGCATCGATACTACTGATCCGTTGATAAGTAACCCTGATGCGGAAAGAATCAGCCGTAGGGACCAGGTTCAGCAGGATAGGCGGAGCTATAGGGGCATCAAAGGCGATCAGTACGTTGCTGGCACTTTGATGGAGATCAAAGAAATTGACCGGAGCCCAGGCATGCTCAAGATCCGGTATTTTATTAAACCATAAGCTCAGGTCTAATCCCAGTTTATCTTTACCAAAATAGCCCATATCCAGCACCTGGTTTCCGTTTACCTGCCAATAGACCTCGTCGGTGGAATTGGGAGGATAGAACCACAAAGAAGCCCCGGGAAATAGGGCATTATGTACACCCGTCTGCGGATTTCGCATGATTTGATTCCAGAATTGTGTGGGCTGCAGATTACTCAGGTCCCACTGCTGATTTCCACCCGGAGGCGTAAATATCTGGTTAATAGCCCCGGGTTGGTTGCCAAAAGCATAGTGCAGGGTGTCGCCCACTGCCGGAAAAACGGCATTGGTAATGGTGATCTGTGCCGTGGACGAAGGTGTTAAACACCATACCAGGATGCCAAGTAGAGCCAGTTGTTTCATGATGGAGATGGAAAGAGGTACTTGCGCAATATGGCGCGGGAGAGAGAGAAATGCCCAGTAAGGCATGTAAAGTTACCTGAAAATCGGAGATTTTCTACAATATAACAGGCCGAGCTTTCGCGTATGCGGATGATTTTGCTATCGCCATTTGTTCTGCATTCCGGCCTGATAACTACGATGCATTTTTGGCCTGTACCGAGTCAGCCAGCAGCACACCCAGCTCCGAGCTTGAGGGGTTTCAAAAAATACTGTATAAAGATATGGGTAGTTATTGTGTGAAAGGAAGTGGTAGTGTTTCTAGTGTGCTTTGCGCCCCTTTGCCTTCCTCTCAATCGCAAACACAGTGCGCATCCTCCAGCTTAATTGCCTGAATAACCAGGCTGCCGGAAGCTGAATTGCCCCCAGCACAAACCACGATAGTGCCAGTGTTTTCCTGAAACTCAGCTATGGATAAATTTCCAGCTCCGGTAGTATAAGTCAATGAAAAAGGTGGATCTCCAGTAAATGTAACAGTTACAGAGGTGCATTCACCTGCACACAAATTTGGGTTGTCTTGAGAAAAAACAACACTGAGACTGGGGCGCCATAATACCTTGATCGCATTTGAAAAATCCAGACAATTGTCCGTTAAATCAACATTTCCACCAATGTTTTGCCCTGCAACCGCAGCAATATAATATGTCTGCCCCACTTGCATAATATCAGGATCAAACAAAAACTCTGGTATATTGCTGGTTAACAGGATACTACCTATGGTGTCGTTCAGGTCGGAAAAAAGAATGTATTGGAGGAGAGATCCTGGTGGCAATGACGTATTTGCCGCATTTGGAACCGAGGCAGTTGAACCTGCGCAAAGCTCCAAATCCTGGGATGCGAGCACGCCTGCATCCACCAAACATGGGGGTTCACAGCAAAAACTGATCGAAAAGGTTACTCCCCATCCTCCTGTACCAAAATGAGTATCGCTGACTGTTATGGTATTGATTGTTTCATAAATATTCACATCAACACAACCGGCATGACACCCTAACGGATCGGGACAATTTGGACACCTGAGATTTCCACCAGGTGAGACTATTGCCTGGAAATCGTCGCAGTTTGGCGAACCATTGTCCGGAAAAGCATATGGTGCACCGTTAATCATAAGCGACACTTCCTCTCGCCCCACAGGATTGAACTCCTGGTTATCAATTACCGCAAAACCAAGACTTACACCTGCTACAGGAGGGGAAAATGTAAAGGTGTAGCCCCCATTGATGTTATCAAAACCTATCACAAATGGGCCAATAGAGCCGGTGCATGAGGTCCCTCCGCTGACACTTCCCCAGGACGTGATATCTACATTAGTGCAGGCAATTTGATGATTTCCTGCAAGATATTGTATTTCGTTCAGGCACTGTGCCTGCATGGAATGAACGGAGAAGCTCAATACATACAACATCAGTAAATATTTCAGGCAACCAGGCTGTTGCAATAAGTAGTTTTGCATAGTGGGGTTTTTCTTGTGTCTGATCAATTCGTCATTTTATACCTGGCTTGGGTATTCGTGCAATAAGCCAATGTAAATATCTGAAAAGCTACCAAAATTTCATAACTTTGGAACAAAAGACCTCCATGCGCTTGCTTATCTGCATTATTTCCGGGCTGTTTCTTTGCTTTTGCAACACGGGGGGACCTGTCGGCTTCAGCGGTAAGCCGGTAAAATTTTTCCTGGAAGGTCTGGATACCGTTCTTATAGACGCGGAAGGAACCCGACTAAAAATATCCACGCTCAGGGATTACCGGAAATTATGCGCAGCGCTGCTTGAAGAGTTTGGCCCTTCTCTTCCGGTCAATTACAATGAATCGCATTACAACGATGTATTTTATCGGTGGAAGGCTCCGCAATCATTTGGCGTACAGGGTTATGAAATGGAATTTATCATATTCAAACAATACCAGGAATTCAACTTTAAACAAATATATATAACAGATAAACAGAAAAACTGGCTCCCAATACCGCCCAGCTTTGCATCGCATTTTCAAAGTCTTTGTGCGCAATATTTATGTAATGAACCCATTGTAATGCAGCCGCGCAGGGATATGAATATGCCCGGTTTTTCGTACCTCAGTGCAGTCGTGGAATATGATTCGCTCGACCTACACCGCTCACTGGATAGTTTGTTTGACCCTTATCACCGAAATGCTCGTATAGACTTTAGTATCAACAAGTTGGGCGAGATATCAGCGTTGAAAGTAGATGCCGGGCCGAAGGCCGAAGTATTTTTGCGACAATGGACCAAAACGCTTAATTTCCCGATATTAATCTATGATACTTATAAAGATACAGCCATTTATCAGGTATGTTGGCAGGATGGAATTTCGAGATCTAATTATTTGCTTCATATACAAAAGCTGATTGTAACTCATACTCTGCCCCGGGATACTACGCCTTTTGCGCCTGCTTTTGTTGGAGATTTTTTTAATAGTGGAGATACAATAGCTATTATCCTAATGCCCGATACCAATTTAGTGTATTGTTACACCCTTAAATCAGGAGTACTTCATGCGCTCAAACAGAGTCCGATAAACGAATATACGGAAGGTATCGAGACGTTCTTTGAAGATATGAATTTTGATGGTATTTATGAACTGGTTTTCACCGCATCACCAAATATGCATGGCAACATTGAGCGTACAATTTATTATTGGAATCAATCAACTGGCAGCCTGGAATGTGCTGGTTCCTTGTGGGGTCACATGGAAAAAAATTCGGAAAAGCAGGAGATATGGACAAGTTCCGGAGGCGCCTGGTACACAGATCAGGTACAAACTGTATTTGGCTGGAAAGCGGGCAAACTAATACCTAAACGGCAAATCCGCCGGGAACCCAAACCAGGAAGCATGGGTAATCAGGTCAATCTGGTAAAATACCTGGTCAACCCCTTTTTTGAACAAGGGAAAGATACCCTGATCGTCCGGTATCGTGACATAGAAACAGATAAACATCCGAAATACCCGCATTTTTTTGATAAGCCGAGATAATACTCGGTATTTGCTTTACCAAAATCATAAAGGTGAAAACAAGATTTAAAAAATCAACTTTTTTTGAATTTTACCTTTTGTATCTATAATAAAGAAATCATAATTACTATCAATATAACAATCATCAATTTGATGCATGGTACGTTTGTTCAACAAGAGTACTGACTCATCATTGGATACCGAAATGTCTAGAAGTAATTCTTGTTTAAAGGTTTTTAATATAATAGAATAATTACCAGAGCTTATATTGGTTTTACCAACAACCTTTGAGGAGCACCAAAGAATGGAATTTTCATTCAATAAGGGAATTGCAGAAATCACCAATGAATTAGGTATTCCACCGCTTTTTTACCACAACGCGGCAGGAAGATTGCATCATGCCTCCCGGGCTACCGACGTTTTGGAGCAGTGCCCCGGGGCACTGCTCTATTCTGTAAGAGTTTCGTTGAATGACGCATTATCGCATATCGCGATATACGATAATTCTTACCCCCACTCGTCTAAACACTGCTCCACATCTTTCTTCATTTGGTCAAAATCAAACCCAGCACACTTTTGTCGCAGCTTTTCAACAGTAAGGTCAATGATTTCTACCATATCCTGCTTTAGCTTTTGCAGCTGCAACGACTCCGGCTGTTCACCGAACGTTTTAGGAATAAAATAATCTATCGTATAAACCCCTGTTTTTCGATTAAATCTGCCAGGAACAATCTTTGGCGTCAGCATCGTTTTGCCTGCATACTTTTGCCCGGATTCAGGAATTGTATCCGTCAGCTCGTATTGGGTGAATTCGGAACTGATATGACAATGTATATAGATGTAATTCAGGCTTTTTCCGTAGTGATGACCCGATAATCTGGCGTTGAGAAACACCCTCAGCTGAATCAACTGATCTCTGATAAAGATCAATCCCGGCAACGCATTTTGTATAAACGGCTTAGGCTTGACAGGGTTGCCCGGCAACCAGTTTCGCTGCGTTAAAAAACTTCCATTTTGGATATCTATTGGGATATCCTGGACTATTTCAGCCTTTTCGTTCGGCTCGTTGAACCTGTAAACCTGGCCGGGTTTCAGGGTGTAGCCGGATTTACTTTTCGACCAGTTAGCGGACTGGATCCGCTCCTTATCTAAATAATCAGTAAAACAGGTATATGGATTGCCATTTACGTAGGTGAAATGAAGGGCTTCATACCCCTCTGCTTCTCCCCACCCAATGATTGCCAGTGATTCACAAATTCTTACCGCCCTATTCCATTCCGTTAGATTTTGGTAATACTGGTATTTCTCGAATAAATGCAGAAGAGCATTTCGCAATTCCACTACTTGGAATCCCTTGAGAAAGGATTCCAGTTCAGACAGTGTAAAGTCTTGATAAAGGGTAGTTTCTATGCTCATTTTTTGGGTTGGTTATTAGGTTTTGGCTGCGCTTAGGTCTTCCCGACTTCTTCGGAACAGGTAAAGACCTATGGCTGAGAACCTGCCCGTGCCCGAAGGCAGGGTCGAAAAAATGTCAACATCCAATGTCCAAGTGACGCGCGCCTGGAATTATCAGTTAGGTAGTGCATAAGCCACAGTACATAGCCAGAAAGGCGCGAAACGCCAAGCCATTGTGCTGATCCCAGGCGCCCGCCCTATTTGGACATTGGATATTGGACATTGGATATTGGACATTCACCAACCTCACTCCTTCACCAGCTTCCCGCTCTTCCGCCAGCCCGGCCCTCTTAATTCCCAGACATACACGCCCGTAGGCCAATCCTGCACATTCAGATCGGTCTGGTTGCCGGAGAAGGCGGTTTCGCGCAGCAGATTGCCTTTGAGGTCGAAAATTCGGAGGCGATTGCTTTGCAGGCTCGGGCCATCCAAGCGGAAGCTGGCCACGGAGCTTGCCGGATTGGGCGATACACGAACCGCATGCAATGCCTGCGGCTCTGTGCTGGATGAACCGGTCTGGAAATTGGCGGCAAAAATGCCGTTGCTGTGCGTGGCAGCTATCACATAACCATCGGCACGACGCACATCCACAAAATCTACCACAGAGCTGCCTATTTCATTAGGGCTCTCCAGGGTCCATACCGTGCCGGCCTGACCAGAGGCATGCAGTTTCAGGGTGTCGGCGCTGTATAAGCCGGTACTGGTGCCGCAGAAATACTTGATTTTGCCGTTGTCCAAAGGCAACATGCTTACCCAGCGCACGGAGGAACCCGCGCCATTGCCGGCCACACTGGCTTCGAGGTTGCCACCCACTTTTTTCCAGGTGGCGCCCGCGTCTTCACTCAGGAATATACTGTACACCACATAGTTGGAATAAACCAGTACTACCCTATCTGCATTGGTAGGATCCACAGCCAGACAGTTCACATAGGCATCAATGGGCATGCCGCTTGGCGGTACCAGGGCCGTCATAGCCGGCGTACCGGTGTTGGCATTGTCTATTCGGAAAATTTTGTTGTTGTTGGTACCCAGGTACACACGGTTCGCCGGAGCAGCCTCTGATACGCCAATGGCCGTGAACTGCCCGGATGTGAGGGTGTCAGGAAACTGAGTCCAACCCGTGGAAATGGCATCCCACTCGCCCGTAAGAGCAATGGCGGAAAGGTCGTTCTGGCGGTACAATTTACGTCCAGCCGGCAGGTACAGGATCTTATGGTCGTTCGGATCCATGGCCAGCGGATTAATGAACAGGTAATCGTCTTCCGTGGGACCGACAGGGTCTATACGTCTGAAGGCAGTAACATTGCCGGCGGCATCGAGTTTCACCTTGGCTACTTTGCCCAATTGGATAGACAACACATAATATTCCTTATTGGGCGCTACGGCGCCATAGGCTCCGTCGCCGTTTACCGTTTGGCGCCAGGGCGCGGTCAGGTCGCCGGAATTCACAAAGAAATTGCCGTTATCCTGCATGCAACCAATGAGCATGTTGTCGCCCGGCGCATTTTTATCCATTACGGCAGAATACAACTGCGAAGTGATGTAGCTGTCGTTGCGGTAAACCCAGTCCACAAAAGAGGCATTACAGTTTTCGGTGCGGTGAATGCCGCCGTCGCTGCCGGTGATCATCACATTGGGGTTGGAAGGCAGGAACAGAACCTCATGCACATCCGGGTGGTGGTTCGGGTAGAGTTCAAAGAACGGCAGGGTGGTGCCAATTTTGTAACCGCCAATTTTGGTAGTGTTATCCGGCGTGGCAAAACCATCGGTACTGCGCCAGAGGTTGGTGCCGCCAATAAACACGTTATTGGTGCCCGGCTGGATTTTCACCACCAGATCGTAGCCGCCCTGTGCAGCACACTGATCGAATTCTGTGCCTGATGATGGCAGATTGTCAGAACGGTTTTCCCACTGTCCACCCACACCGGAGCCATCGCCACTCACATAGGTGTACTTGAACAGGCTGGTCCAGTCGTCGGAACCAATATACTTGGTGTAATGGCCGCTGCCCGGCGTAGTACCGAAGAAATACACCTCATTTTCGTTGTTCGGGTTGATTCCGATTACAATGCGGTTGTATTCATTGGGCATGAAGGCAGGGGTGATATTGGTCCAGGTAGTGCCGTTGGTGCTGCGCCAGATGCCTTTTTGGTTACCATCGGAACTCATGGTAGCGTAGGCCACACCCGTTGAGGTAATGGCAATATCGGTGTAATAAGAGAACGGAGCTGCAGTTGCGCTACCACGAACCACCGTCCAGACACCGCCGCCATTTGTGCTGCGGAAAATAGCGCCATAAGTAGCGGCATATACCACATCCTGTGTGGCAACGGGATCCGTGGCTACGCGCCAAACGCCTTGCCAAACGGTGGTAAAGGAGTGTGGAGAGCCATCGTCGGTGCTACCAACTGGCGCCCAGGTATTGCCGTTATCTGTGCTTTTGAACAGGCCATCGCCCAAATAATACGCTCCGCCGGCGGTGGCAGAAGATCCGTAGAGCTCGCCGGAAGAATAGTACCAGGTGTTGGTTTTACCCGGACGCACGTCTTGGGCAATGCTGGTGCAACCGGGGTGTGCGTTCAGGGGTGTTTTGCGACTCCAGGTGAGTCCGGCGTCTTCACTCAGCCACATGCCACCGGAAACGCCACCGGCCAGCCAGCGGTTTTCATTGGCGACATCAATGGCCAGCGCACGCGTGCGTCCGCCCACGTTCCAGGGTCCGCGCGACATCCACTCTCCGTTTCCGCCGCGATCCAGCGCTGCATGCGGGATGCCTGCCGCAAATTGGCGTTCCAGGAATTTGATACCTGCGGGAATTTCGCCGGTAGCCGGATCAGCCTGGCGCATTTTTTCCCAGGCACGACGCCTTGGGCCATTTTCTTCAGAAGCGCCGCTGGGCATTTTTACGCTGCCGGTTGAGGGGTTTTGCCAAAAAATATAGCCGCATGCGGCCAGGAAAAGTATAGAAATAACGGGTAGAAATTTTTTCATGGGAAAATGTTTAAGTGCGGAAAGATAATGGGATTTTTGGGTTTGAGGGGTTTGAAGAGTTTGAGGGGTTTGAAGTACCGGCGGGTTTAGCCGCCGATGTTTGAAGCGTTCGGAAAATTCGGGCTGGTGTATAAACTGAGAGTCTCACTTTGAGTGAGACTCTCAGTTTATACACCAGCCCGAATTTTCCGAACTTTCTCCAAAACCCATTGTTTATTCATCCTATTCACCCCCTTAACAGGCCCTGGCAGCCACGAGCGTAGCTTCCTCAAACCCTCCAAACCCCTCAAACCCTCCAAACCTCTCTCAATGATTCGTCACATTCCCAAATCACAGCAAGGCTACGGCGCTTTCAACGGCGGAGAAATTGTGGAAAACAAACCCATTGGTTTTCCGCAGGACCATTCCAGCATCCGGCCATACTCCAATTTATTCTACTGGGCGCATGCCCGGGCGGTTAAAGACAGCACCATTGGCCTGCATCCACACCAGGGTTTTGAGATCTGCTCTTTTGTCCTGAAAGGCGATATCCGGCACTACGACACCAAATTGCAGGAATGGCGCCCCCTGACCGCCGGCGACGTACAGATCATCCGGGCCGGAAATGGCATCAGTCACTCGGAAGCTATGAGTAAGGACAGTGAGATTTTTCAAATCTGGTTTGATCCGGGTCTGGAAAATACCTTGTCTAAGCCTGCCAGCTACGACGATTACCGTTCGGAGGTATTCCCGCAGCAAACGCTGGGCTCTGCACGTATATCTACCCTGGTGGGCGAGGGCAGTCCGTTTCACATGGATGCCCCGGGTATTGAGGTATTCCGCCTGGATTTGAACGAAGGCAGTCATGTTCAACCCATGGAAGCCGGCAAAATCTACTCCGTTTATGTGTTAGCTGGCGAACCGCAAATTGATAACCAGGCTACCCAGGAGAGCGATTTCCTGCTCATTTCTGATCAGTCGCAAATTGACATCAAGGCAAATAGTCCCACTCAATTGTTTATTATTGCCAGCCCGGTGCAACCCGGTTACAGAACCTACAGTCAATTGATGATGAGACGGTGATTGTTTCGTTCTTACTGACGGGGTGACTGCCAGTCACCCCGTCAGTAAGAACGAAAGGGAACCGGATGATTTGGTTTCAGACCTGTAAGGTTTTTAGAAACCTACGGTATGTACATAAGTTATATGTGGATGTTAAGGCAATCTGGTAACACATCTAACATCTTGTAACCCGCTGTTTTAACGGCGGGTTACAAGATGTTAGATGTGGAGGAACGTATCCCAAATTGACATACCATTCAACTTGTGTACATACCGTAGGTTTTTAGAAACCTTACAGGTCTGAAAACGGCCATCCTCTCATGAAAAACCAATCAAATTCCTCACCCTGAATCCTGACTATTCCAATAATTTGTCCAGGCAGCCCTTTGATTGTACGAGTAACTTTATTCCATAAAAAGACGCACATCTCCAAATCATCTTTCAATTCTATCGCGTATGGCAAAGGATAAACTCAAACTCGACGATCTTAAGGTACAAAGCATCGTTACCTCTCTGGAGAAAAACGAGATGCAAACCCTTAAAGGCGGCAAGGAAGTTGTTGGTCGCCGGCGTTCCTACACCGTTCGCTGGACCATGATCGACACCCGCACTCAACCTGACAGCCTGTCTGGTTTCAATGGCGGGAACTGATCAATTCCAGTTCGTACTTCTTCCGCACTACTTCTTCAAATGTTTGACCTCCTGCCTTGCTATCAAGCCAAGCCAGGAGGTCAAACGTTTGTAGGAGTGCCCTGGTTTCAGGCTCGTTAGCTTTGGGCGCCAGGTCGTTTTTGACCCGGGCAAAAACAGCTCTTCTGCTTCTGGCATCAGGCAACCTTATGGCCTCCGAAATCCCGTGCATAAACCGGCGTTCCAATTCATGGAGCCGGTTTTTTCTTTTCAAAAAACGAGCAGCCGTGCGCAATTGGGAATCAAGCAGCAGGAAATTTCCCAGCTCAAAGTGAAGCAGCAATTGCAGAATCCGCGCCAGACTTTGCAAGTCTTCACGTCCCACTGTCCGGCGCTGTGCCAGCCAATGATTTAGGTGATCCAGCGCCGCACTATAATCTGCACAACCGATACATATAGGCACAAACTGCAGGTAAAAACTGCCGGTTTCGTACTCGTGCGGATCAAAGCGTTCCGCCTCTTTTAAACAGCGTTCCATTTCCCGGCGCGCCTCCGTAAACTCTCCGGTATACGTACACAGAGCAAAAAAACCGCTAAAGTATTGCCGGTGAATTTTTCGCCGGTCATCTTCTGTAATAGCCTGTAAATCATTGATTTTCTGCAAACAATCCCGCACTTCCTCGTATTTTCGGAGCAAACCGCAAGCCAGGATCTGATTGCTCAGTGCAGCTATGTAATCCGAGAGGTTTTCTTTGAGAAAATGCGGCTTCGACTCCTGCAGGGCGATGAGCATTTTGCCGGTTTCATAAAACTTCTCCTGCTCCAGTGCGGTATGGTAATACAAACTCAAGGTGCGGTAATACAGCACTCGGGCAGTGTGAGAAATGGCAACATCTGGTGAGACGAACAGATCGCGCGACATCAGCTCTTTCAGTCGCATCAACCGATCAGGCCCCCTTTGCAGCGGATCTTTTTTGATGGCAGCATACACCTCAAAAAACGCGCGCCGATACGCCGAAGCATTTTCCATCTGCTCCAGTGCGCGGATCTCTTCTCCCTGCAACTGCTCCAGATATTTATGCAAAAAATCAATGTCCATGCGGGTGTACGCCAGCTGTCGCTCCCAGCGCACAATTTCGATGAGGTGTAAAAAATGTTCGTATTGCACAGCCAGTTTTCTGGCCCGGATCAGCAGCTCCCGGCAGTCGTCGTAATGCCCCCGTTTAAACAACACCGTCACACTCTGTAACAGGTGATTGAGCCGGTATTGAACGCTGTTGAGTTCGTCGTACTGCTGCAGGCATTTGAGCAGCAACTCATACAGATAAGCTTTTAGTTCGGTGAATTTTTTGCCTTCCACTACGGAAGTCCGGTAAATCTTTTGTCGCCATTTTTCTTCATCAAAATATTCGGCGGCATCCATGGCTTCGAACAGCTGCACGTATTTGGCATCCAAACCGTGTTTGCCCTTCACATACACCCGGAAATAACGCTTCTCTGCCGGGCTGAGGGCACGGATTAACTGGTGCAGTTTGTCGGAAGGTGTTCTTGACATGTTTTCCAGAGCGGAATTTCCAGCAAAATTGTCAGGTATTTATCATATTTCCAAATGATAAAAACGCTCCTGAAACCTGACTTATGTAAATAATTGAATTGTGCCAGGGTAAATGCGTCCTCACCTTTGTGTCGTCCAGCAATCCATACAACGCATCACCAGATCAAATAATCACTATCATGTTGAACGCAATCGCCATTCGCCGTCTGCCGGAATCTCCGGAGCCAAACGCTGCCCCTCCGCGCACTTTTTCCATGAAGGCCAATACGGATTTTCAGCCCCGTGAAGGCAGCGGAAAAATTGCATTGCCTACCATGGAAGGTATTTGTTTTGAAAAGGTAAAAAACATCATTTACCTGGAAGCAAGCGGTAATTACACCGCCCTTCATTTCAAAGACAAACGACAAATTCTGGTGTGTAAAACACTGAGAGAGGTAGAAAAAATGCTGCCAGAAAGCGCCTTTGTGCGTATCCATAGATCCCACGCTATCCATTTGAAACACCTCAAAAAATACATCCGCGGCAAGGGGGGCCATGTGCTGTTGCCCAATGGTATCACCCTTGCCGTTTCCATCGGCCAGAAAGATATGTTTCTGGAACAGGTAAAACGCTATTACCGACTACCGTAGGCCGTCAAATAAACACAAGAGACACAGTAAGGGTTTGGTTTGGCACCGGGCGCAGCAACTTGCGTCCGGTGATTTTTTTTTCGGTAATTTTTCAGACCTTGCACGGCGAAAACAAGGAGTCCGGTTTCTCATGAGTGCCTCTGCCAATCATTTACCCCGCCGCTACCCTGGCCTGCGCCCCTTTGAGCGCAGCCAAAGCGCTGTATTCCACGGCAGACAAGATGATATTACCCGACTAACCAACCTGATTCTGCGGGAACGACTGGTAGTTTTGTTTGCCAAATCCGGCATGGGCAAAACCTCCCTGCTGCAGGCCGGCTGCGCTCCGGAAATGGAACGTCAGGATTTTGTGCCCGTTTTTTTGCGTACCGAACGAAGCGACCGGCCCATCCTAACCGGCATTGGTGAAATGCTGGATAAAAACCCGCAAATTGGCGGTACTGACAATACAGGCCTGCGCCCGGGCGCCCCGCAAACCCTGTGGGAAAAAATGAAGCGGCTGGAGTTCGACCTCAATGGTCTTCCCGCCACACCAGTACTGGTACTGGATCAATTTGAAGAGGCTTTTACCCTTTCCCATACCGACGAAAGTCGGCGGCAATTCTTCAACGAACTGGCGGATCTGGCCAACGAAACCATGCCAGAATCCCTGCGTGCCAACCTGCTCGAACAATTCGAATACGGGCATATTGACGTGCAAACCATGCAATGGTGGGAACAACAGCCCAATGTGCGCATCGTGCTGAGTATTCGTTCCGACTTTTTGCACATGATCGACCGGGTGAGTAAAAACATCCCGGGCATCCTGCGAAATCGTTACGAACTTTTGCCACTCGACCGGGAAAAGGCCCGCATTGCTATCGTCAATCCGGCACAGGAACAAGGTCAATATGCCAGCCCTCCTTTCTTATACGCCCCGGAAGCGCTGGACGAAATGCTAAATTTTTTATCCGGGCACGACAGCGAAAACAACGGGAGTTCAGATAAAAAGGATGAAATAGAGGCTGTAAACCTGCAAATTATTTGTCAGGACGTAGAAGAACGTATCATTGACTACCACAAGGAGGCCAACTTCCAGGTGGACAGTCCGTTTTATGAAGGAAAAGAAGGATTGCGCAGTTCTATCCGGAATTTTTACCAAAATCAGCTGCAGCAGTTCCCCAAAGCGCTTTCCGACCGGATTAACCTCAAAAAACAGCAGGGCGTCAATATTTCCGGGCTTGATGAACATCTCGTAACCCAATCGCCAGAGCAGCTGCGCGATACGGCAAGGCGCCTGATTGAAGAAAGCCTGATTACGCCGGGGAATCGACGCAACTCAGTGGTAGACGATACCCTGATCAGCGAGTACCATATCTCGCCGGATTTTCTGGATACGCTGGTAGACAAGAGTCGCCTGCTGCGCAAAGAGCCGCGACTGGATGATTTTTACTACGAAATCAGCCACGACACCCTGCTGCCGGCCATCATTGAATCGCGCAATGCCCGACGCGACAAGGAACAATCGGACCGCGAAAAAGCAGAATACCTCAAGCAATTGGCCGATGAAGCGCGCAGGCGTGAGGCGGTGGAAGCTGAATTGATTGCTACACGTCGGCAGCGCAAGTTGGCACGAACTGTAGCTGCAACCTCATTTTTATCCCTGTTGGTTTGCCTGGGATTTGCCATGTGGTTCATCAATGAATATGTGGAAAATGCGCGCGGGCAGCTGGACCAGGCAGAGGTGTATGTGCACAATGAGCTCTACAATGCCGCCGACCGTGCATACGACGATTTGATTGCGCATCCGCGACGTTGTTGGGTGCTGGAAAACACCAAACCGCACAAAGATGTTTGTGCAGAATACGAGGTAGTGAAAAAGTTTCACCACGCGTTTCAGGTGGTAGACAACAACTTTACCTATGCGGATTCGCTGATGCTGGTGAACCATTATGCCCTGGCACTGAAGCACTATCGGGTGGCGGAGGATTCACTTAAAGCTTACCAGCAGTTAAACGCCCATTTTTCGCACGACACACTGAACAACCACTTCCGGGTAAAGCCCGAGTTGATTGAGGATAAAGCCGAGTTGATTTCCACACGCATTGTGAATGCCAACCAAACCCTGATCAGAGAATTCAAGATCAGCCAGCGGGAATACGAATCGTTCGCGGAGGCGCGCGTATGGGGGCAGGCGTTACGCAACCTGCGCCGCATGAAACAACTCCTGCCAAAGCACCCGTCTGACGAGGCAGACCTTCAAAACGCGCTCAAAATCAACGAATTGCCCAGCACTTATGTGCAAAAAGAGCTCGCTAAATGCGAAGCCAGACTAAGGGCAGATTAGTGTGTCTGCCGCTACACCTTTTCTATCAAATCCGGATAATCCGTAATTATTCCATCCACTCCCAAACGCACCAAGCGGCGCATGGACTTAACATCATTTACCGTCCATGGAACCAGTTTGATGTTTTTACTTCTGCATTTTTTCACCAGCGAGCGGTTCACCAATAAATAATACGGGCTGTAGATAGCCGGTGTAAAGTTTAATCGGGCCAGATTGGAATCCAGGCTGTTGATGTTTTCGATAAGGAAAGCCAGTTGCAGTTCCGGCGCCTGTTGGTGCAGCGCGTTCATAGCCCTGGGATCGAAGGATTGAACCGTGACCTGTTTCTCCAGTTGAAGCGCCCTGATTTCTGCTACCACGAGCTGTACAAACTGCTCTACCGGCGGGTGTCGGAGGCCATCCCAGGCAGGATTTGATTTGATTTCTATATTCCAGCGGATGTCCGGCCGCACGGCGCGCACCGCCTGCACTACTTCCCGGAAGCCGGGTTTATAGGTTTTTTGTTTGAGTTGTGCGGGGAACCTCGGGTTTCCGGAGCTTCCGCAATCGTAACCTTTAATTTCGGCGGCAGTAAGCTGGTAGATCAGGATAGACTCAGCTTCTTTTGCCGTGATGGAATCGCCGTTTGGTTTACGGCAAATGTTCGGATTGAACCAGGGTTCGTGGCTGACAATGAGCTGGCCGTCTTTGGAAACAGCTAAATCGAGCTCCAGGGTTTTTACCTGAGGAAAATCCAGGGCTTTCAGGAAAGCCGGCAGAGAATTTTCAGGCATAAGCCCCCTGCAACCACGGTGTCCCTGCCAGTCGAAACCCAATGGGACTTTCACCGGTCGGGTTTCGGTGGTTTTGCAGGCCATAAAAGTGAGAATCGTCAGCATGATGCCGGCAAGATATACCAGCGAGCCGGAAAAACCGGTAATCGCCGGTCGGTACAAAGGATTCATATTTCAGCTACAGTTTTACCTTTGGGCGAAATTGCCCCAAACCAGCCGAAAAAGAATGATGTTGAAGGTTATTTTTATAAGAACTTTACTCACTCATTCACTCACTCATTCACTCACTCACTCACTGTTTTTCATGGATATCAAGTCTTTCCTTTTTTCCCTTCCCGAGAAGGTAGCCCCGGAAGCCGTAGAAGGTCTCAGCACCCTGTTTCATTTTGACATAGCCGATGCCGGTTTATTCACGGTAAAACTGGATAACGGTAAATTCGAGGTATCAGAAGGCCTGGCCGGCGATCCGGTGTGCAAGGTAACCACCAGTGCGGATGTGCTGGAAAAACTGCTTTCGAAAGACCTGAACCCAATGATGGCCATGATGACCGGCAAACTGAAAATTTCCAACGTCGGGGAGATGTTGAAATACGCCAAGATGTTTGGTTTGATGTAGGACGACGGTAGACGGTATTGGGCTCGGGGTAATTAGAAATGATTTGCTGCCCCGAGCCCAATACCGTCCACCGTCCACCGTAGGCCGTCTACCGTCACTCTTCATCATCCCAGTCAAACGGGTCCACTTCCTTGAGGTCGTCGATTTCCCGGCGTTCTTTTTTGGTTGGGCGGCCTGCGCCGCGTTCGCGTTTTTCGGAGGTGGGAGCGGTATTGAGGAACCAGGAGGCGTATTTCTGTTTTTCTGCTTCGGGGGTCACATCTTCATAGCAGGTAATAGCGATTGGCGCGCCAACCCGTTTTTCGATGAGGGTTTTGGCGCGAAATTCAAAATTGAAGCCATTTTTCTTCACCACAACCACATCGCCTTCCGAAATCTGATAAGAAGGTTTAACGGAGAATCCGGCTACTTTGACTTTACCGCCTTTGCAGGCATCTGTAGCCAGGGTGCGACTCTTGAAGATGCGGATGCTCCAAAGCCATTTGTCAATTCTGACCTTGCCCATGTGTAAAATTTGAACGCCGAAAACAGCCGGAAAGGTAAGAGAGTTCAGTTCAGGACAAAAAAAATGAGGCAGTGCCACCACAGCACTACCTCAGCCCTAACCAAATAAAACCAAATTATTCTTTCAATTGAATTGATTTCTTGCCTCAAAGGTAATGGGCTTTGTGTCGTTTTTACAACAAGTTGAAAAAAAATTTTTAAAAAAATTTTTCATTGTGCTTAAACGATACAGCGGCAATTAAAAATAAATCAAAACCCAATAAATCCAAATTAAATTACAAATGCAAGTTTCAACCAATAACCATTCAGAAAGCAGGCTCAACAGAACATAATTTTATTTTCTCTCGCTTATGACAAATCCTTTGCCACGTCTTTCACTGCTCAGGGGTATTACATTTACCCTTTATTTCATTTTTACACTAAGCCCCATTGCGTTTGCGCAAACCAAAGAATTTCAGGCCGATGGCCAGTTTATTGACAAAATTTACGACTACAGTCTCACCGAAGGGCGTTGTTATGCCTGGCTGGAATATCTGAGCTACAACGTTGGGCACCGGCTCAGCGGTAGCCCCAGCGCCGCCAAAGCCGTGCAATGGGGTAAATCCATGCTCGATACCCTCGGCCTCGACGCCGTTTGGCTGCAGCCCTGTATGGTGCCACACTGGGTGCGCGGGGAGAAAGAACAGGTTAAGGCAATCGGGACCAAAAAAGGCCAGTCGTTCCCCATGGCAGCCCTGGCCCTGGGCGGCTCCATACCCGGCAAAGTACAGGCCGAAGTGGTGGAAATCAAATCCTGGGACCAGCTGGAAACCCTGGGCGCCAAGGGTCTGAAAGGCAAAATCGTGTTTTTCAACCGCCCCATGGACCCCACCAAAATCCGCACTTTTGAAGCCTATGGCGGCTGCGTGGATCAACGCGTGGGCGGCGCATCCCGGGCAGCCAAATACGGCGCAGTGGCCGTGCTGGTGCGCTCCGTTACCATGCGCATCGACGACCATCCGCATACAGGCAGTATGATTTACGACAGCCTGTACCAAAAAATTCCGGCAGCAGCCATCAGCACCATGGCCGCCGAAAAACTGAGCAAAGCGCTCAGGGAAGATCCCGGATTAAAGGTATCTATGCAGTTGAACTGCAAAACCCTGCCGGATGAGCCTTCTTACAATGTCATTGGAGAAATTCGCGGCTCCGAGCGCCCGAACGATGTCATTCTGGTAGGTGGACACCTCGACAGCTGGGATGTGGGTCATGGCGCGCACGACGATGGCGCGGGCATAGTGCAGTGTATGGACGTGCTGCGCGTGCTGAAATCATTGGGATACAAACCACGGCACACCATTCGTTGTGTGTTGTTTATGAATGAAGAAAACGGATTGCGGGGTGGAAAGGCATATGCCAAAGAAGCCGAGCGCAAAGGCGAATTCCCTCTGGCCTCCATTGAAAGCGATGCCGGCGGATTTACCCCGCGGGGCTTTTCGTTTGAAGGAGACGAGTCGGTTTTCGGGAAGTTTTTTGAAAAACTGATGACCTTCGAACCCCTGTTTGAGCCCTATGGCCTGCGTTTCACCAAAGGCGGCTCCGGCGCCGACATCAGTCCGCTGCGCGGTATGAAAGGTCTGTTGAGCGGTTATTCACCAGATTCGCAGCGCTATTTTGATTATCACCACGCCGAAACAGACACCTTCGACAAGGTTAACCAACGCGAACTGGAGCTGGGTACGGCCAGTATGGCAGCGTTGGTGTATTTGATTGATAAATACGGATTGTAGGGGTTTACCGCTGAGGCGCGGAGAAATGCACCTTCGCGGCTTAGTGGTAAAAAAACTCTTTTCACGAATAACCAAACCCATGAATACTATCTTCCTACATGGCGCTCTGGGCAGCGCCGCAGCTTTTGATCGTTACCTGGCAGCCATACCAGGATCTATTGCCCTGAATCTACCCGGACACGGAGGCGTACCGGCAAACGCTGCGTTTAGCATGGCGGATTTTGCAGAAGCAGTAATACGGGATTTGGATGCGCGTAACATAGCACAGGCTGATATTTTTGGCTACTCTATGGGTGGATATGTGGCACTTTGGCTGGCCTGGAAACATCCGGAGCGGGTGCGCAGTGTAAAAACCTACGGCACCAAACTGGAATGGACCCCGGAGGTGGCAGCGGGTATGAGCAGGATGTTTGATCCGGAAAAAATAGAGGCTAAAGCTCCGCCTCTGGCAGCTTCCCTGGCTCAACAGCACGGCGCCGAACGCTGGAAAGATCTTTGCCGGGATACCGCGGCATTTCTGCACGAGCTGGGAAATGGCAACGGAATACCGGAAAATGCCTTTGCAGAAATATCCTGTCCGGTAACCATTGGCTGGGGCGCGCTGGATAATGTGGTCAGTGAGGCCGAAAGTCGGAAAGTAGCAGCACTCATTCCCGGCGCCAGATTCGTGTTATTACCGGAAGGCAAACACCTGATGGAGCAGACGGAGCTGGTGGAGTACATGAGTACATAATTACATGATTGAAGAGTACATGAGTACATGATTGAAGAGTACATGATTGACGAGTACATGATTACATGATTGACGAGGGAGGGCGCTGAGTTTACCATACCATCGGGGCCGAAGGCCCTGTCGGAACACCAAGCCGAACGCTTCCCCTCTTCAATCATGTACTCATGTACTCGTCAATCATGTACTCTTACCGGCTCACCTTTCCCACAAACACTGTCTTCCCGGCTCGGTCCTGCACCCGAATGACATATTGGGCCGATGGAAGCGACTGGAGATGGAGCGGAGTTGGATTACCAGCTACTGGAACGGACATAATTTTCCGGCCGGAGGCATCCAGCACCTCGATGACACCTTCCCGGAGACTTTCCGGAAGCAACACCGACACCCAATCTGCGGTGGGATTGGGATATATCAAAAAGGCATTTCGTTGAGGATCGTCCGTGCCGACAACCAATTGCACCACGACCTCCACTACTGTTTCGCAGCCGTTTTTGTCTGCCACCGTCACGGTGTAACTCCCTGCCTCCAGGCCGGCAATGGCCTGTTGGGTGCTGCCGGTGTTCCAGGCAAAATCATAGGGCTGTGTGCCGCCAAAAATACCCGTAACAGCCGCGCCGCCATTGGGCACATCCGGATTGGTTTGCGGACTGGTGGCGGCCAAGGCCCAGAGCGAATCAGGCTGGCTCATGGGCGGAAACGCAAAAGAAGCCGAACAGCCATAGGCATCATGCACCGTTACGGCATACTGCCCCGGACCCAGTGGCTGTGCCAGAGAATCTGTGCCGGGCCAACCGGTCCATTGCCAGGCAAACGGAGCTGCCCCGGTAACCGGTGTGGCCGCCAGCCAGCCGTTGGCTGCGCCAAAACAGCTGATGCCCTGCCCCGATACCTGCAGGGTAATGGCCCCTACAAGCGATATTTGTGCTGAAGCTGAGTCCAGGCAGCCATTACCATCCGTGATGGTGAGCGCGTAAGCGCCCGGGGGCAAGTGGGTGAGTTTGGAGGTATCCGGGGCGAGCGGGAGCCACTGGTAGTGGAAGGGGGCAACGCCGTTGCTGAGGCTTGCCTGTAGGGAACCTCCTGAGAGGCTGCCGCACAGCACATCCGTAGCATTCAGACTGAGCTCAGGCTGAGCCGCTTCCGGCACCCAGAGCGTATCCGTGATCTGACGACCTGCACCATCCGTAATGGTAAGCTGATAAGCGCCCGGAGGAAGCCCGTTCAACTCCGGCCCGGTTCCGGCATTAGGCAGCCAGGCATAGGTATAGGGTTCACAGCCATTATCCGGCTGCAGGAATATGCTGCCATTGGAAGCACCCATACAAGCCGGAGATATAGCCGGCGTAGCCGCTAAGGCAAAGGCCGGAGCCTCAAATGCGCCAATGTCTACCCGCCCACCCTGAATACGCGGCGCGCCGGTAATATCCGTAGGAACATCCACCACAGCCGTGTTTGTACCGGCGTTGATTAAGGGAGAACAAGGGAGAAGTGAATAATCCTGATTGGCTGGATCCCGGAAAAGCGGATCCTGATTAAACAGCGTATTAATACAGGTCACATTAGGCGGAAAATAAGAGCTATCCGGATAATCCACCGAACAATTTTCAAAAGTCAGGGATGGATAAAGCGCATAGTAGTTTGGGGTAATGAAGGTATTGCCCTGAAAGATACAATTTTGAAAACGACCAGGGACGGTTTCTGCATTGGGATATATAGCCACCGCGAAGTGGTTTTGAAAAAAAAGTGGTCCACGGATCATTTTTTGGTGATTTTGCGGAAGCAATTTATGGGAAAATTTAATTTTGCTTCATGAATAGTCATCTGTTGGGCAAACCGG
>JAFLBO010000022.1 GCA_017303475.1 Chitinophagales bacterium | reverse complement strand
AAGAAAAATTACCACTGCGCCTGGTGGCCGAAAAATTACCCGAAGATGTTGCCCGGAAGAAACGGCAAAAGGCTCGCATGGACCGAAACAAAAAAACCAACCATTCTGAGATATATTATGAGCTGTTAGGCTGGGTAGTGTTTGTCACCAATATTGACGACAAATCCTTAGATGCTAAACAGATCACAGAAGTGTATCGAATCCGTTGGTTCATCGAGCTTATCTTTAAAGCATGGAAATCCCACTTTAACTTTACCAAAGTGTTCGAGACGCAAAAGATGAACTATTGGAGAGCACACATTACCATTGTCCTCGTCCTTATCCGCATTGCTTACTGGTCTTTGGAAGTCTATCGCTACATTAAAAATGGCGTAGCTAAATTAACCGACCGACCTTTGAGTATCCTCAAATACTTTGGTGTCTTAAACTTGTTGTCTTGTCAAATAAACGCTATCAAGCAAATTCAAGAACTGGATACACTAATCCATCATTTTGCCATACATGCAACCTACGATCGAAGAAAAAATCGACAAAATTTCAAAGAACGACATATGTGTTAAAATCTCCCGAACGCCTATGCGAATCCTCGGGATGGACATTGGATATTTTTTTTCTTATGCAAAGAATTCTCACTCTTGCCCTTTTTTCTCTGTTGTTCATGGCATGCCAGCAGTCTGGTAAAACGCCTGAACAGCCATTAGCTACCCTGATTCTGGTCAACGGCAACTTTTTTACCGCCGATTCTGCCCAAACAAAGGTTACGGCCGTGGCTATTGCCGGCGAGCGTATTCTGGCGCTGGGTACAGATGAAGCTATGAAAAAATTGGCCGGGCCTCAAACGCAGGTGCTGGATTTGCAGGGCGCGTTTGCCATGCCCGGATTTATTGAGGGGCACGGACACTTCAATGGATTGGGTCAAAGTTTGCAGAACCTGAACCTGATACAAACCAAAAGTTGGGCAGAAATTACCGGTTTGGTGGCTGAAAAAGTTAAAAATGCCAAACCCGGCGAGTGGATCGAAGGTCGTGGCTGGCATCAGGAAAAATGGATAGAACCTGCCGGAACTACCGTTAACGGGTATCCATACCACACAGACCTAAGTGCCGTGTCGCCAAACAATCCCGTGATTTTGTACCACGCCAGCGGCCACGGACTCATCGCCAATGCCAGGGCGCTGGAATTGGCCGGTATTTCCCGCGAAACTTCCGACCCCGTGGGCGGACGCATTGTGCGCGATACCCGGGGCAACCTAACCGGCGTATTTGAAGAAAATGCCATGACGCTGATTGAAAAACCTTTTTCCGAATGGTTGAACAAGCGCTCAGAGGCAGAAAAGGTAGTCGCATTCGATAAAACCACGCAATTGGCGGCGCAGGAATGTCTGGCTAAAGGCATTACCTCGTTTCAGGATGCCGGCTCCGGCTTCTGGGAGCTGGAGCAATACCGTCGCCTGGCTGAAGCTGGTCAGTTGCCGCTGCGACTCTGGGCTATGGCCAGTCAGCCGCAGGCCCATGATATCCCGAAACTCGCCAATTATCCGCAAATTGGTCTGGGTAAAGGTTTTTTCACCTGCAGGGCCATGAAATGTTATTTTGACGGAGCATTGGGCTCGTATGGCGCCTGGTTGCTGGCGCCGTACGACGATAAACCCGGATTTGTGGGTCAAAACACCACCCCGCTGGATACCATTGCCAACATGGCGCAGGTGTGTAAAAAATACGGCCTCCAACTTTGTGTGCATGCCATTGGCGACCGTGCTAACCGCGAAGTGCTAAACGTAGCCGAAAATGCCCAACTCGATAAAGATGCGCGTTGGCGGATAGAACACGCACAACATATTGATCCACAGGATATTCCAAGGTTTGCGCAGTTGGGTGTGATAGCCTCCATGCAAGCCATTCATTGCACCAGCGATGCGCCCTTTGTGGTAAAACGATTGGGCGAGCAGCGCGCGCGTACAGGCGCTTACGCCTGGCGTAGTCTGATAGACAGCGGCGCCCACCTCACCAACGGCACTGATGCGCCGGTGGAAGATGTAGATCCCCTGCCCTGCCTCTACGCATCTGTTACGCGCAAACGCGCCGACACCGGATTCGAATTTTTTACAGAACAAAAAATGACCCGGGAAGAAGCCCTGCGCTCTTACACCATCTGGAATGCCTGGGGTGCTTTTGAAGAAAAGGAAAAAGGCTCGCTTACCCCTGGCAAACTTGCCGACATCGTGGTGCTTTCCAAAGACCTACTGCAATGTCAGCCGGAAGAAATCCTGCAGGCCAAGGTGCTGAAAACGATTGTGGGTGGGAAAGTAGTTTTCGAGGGGCGCTAGTGTGGCTACACCAGAGAAGCCCAGTTGAAGCAAACCGGGAAGCCGCGTTCTTTGAACCAGGCTTTGGTGTCTGCATCAGATTCCTGACTGGTGGCCAGTACAAAATCGCCGCCCCAGGCGCCCAAACTTTTGATCTCTCCCGGAAAATCCGGGAAATAGAGATCCTTTGCGCGGGGCAAATCCAGGGTCTGGCTCACGAGTGTTTCATGTTCGCGGATCAGATCATTCCAGGCTTCCAAGGAAGTAGCTTCGAGAAAACGTAGGCTCAGGGCGCTCACTTTTTCCACCAGTTCCGGCTGCTGTTGTACCCGTTCCCGGTAGCGTGCAATACCCTCCCGGCTGTTTTGTTTTTTACCGAGGTAAACAAAAAACAGTTGCTCCACCGGGCCGGCCAATTGCACGGCCTGAACCTGCGGCGTTCCTTGTTGCAGGCGGTAAAGCAGTGGACCTTCGGCGTAAGCGCAGGCAATATCATAGCCTGACCCGCCCATGGTTTCAAACAGCACCTGATAGGGATTTGCGCCGGTCCATTGTCCAAGCGCGGCAATAAGTGTACTGCTGGTGCCCAAACCCCATTCCCGGGGAAAATCGTTTTGGGTAACGATATCAAGCGATGGATAAGCCGAAAAAAGGTCAGGAACCTGCCTGCCACAGGCGCGCAGTATGTCGGCCAAGGTACGGGCGGTAGCTTCATCTGAACTACTCAGCACCGACAAATCCGGCCATTGGAAACTAGCCTCAAACCACACCGACTCATCGGGATTCCGACTTTGCCAATGCAATACCCCGGGCTCTTTCCCTCCAGTAACCCGCAGCGATTGTCCAAGCCGAACCGGCAACGCCAGCGCCCAGGCGCCATCCAGCACAAAATACTCGCCGGTCAGCAACAGTTTTCCTTTCGCGTGGGTGCTTTTCATGAGTGGAACGAGGTTAAACCACTAAGCCACTAAGAACACTAAGGGACACTAAGCATAATATACCTTAGTGTCCCTTTGTGTTCTTAGTGGCTGAGTGGTAAAATTACAACCCGAAAGCCTTCTGTATATCCGCCACGGCATCCAGTTTCTCCCATGTGAAGGTTTCAACCGTTTTGGATTCGGTTTTACCGCCTTCCAGGCCGATGGTTACGGTTTTCTTTTCCGGCGTGCGGCCGAAGTGGCCATATGCAGCAGTTTCGGAGAAGATCGGGTTTTTCAAACCATAGCGACGTACGATAGCAGCCGGGCGAAGATCAAATACCTTAAGCAGTTTTTCGGCAATTTCGCCGTCGTTCAGGCCTTTGACTTTGCAGGTGCCATAGGTGTTTACATACAAGCCTACTGGTTTGGCTACGCCAATGGCATAAGCCACCTGCACGAGCGCCTGTTTACACAATCCGCTGCCCACCAGGTTTTTGGCAATGTGGCGGGTAGCATAAGCCGCAGAACGGTCTACCTTGGAAGGATCTTTACCACTAAATGCACCGCCACCGTGTGCACCTTTTCCGCCGTAGGTGTCTACAATGATTTTACGACCGGTCAGGCCAGTATCGCCGTGCGGACCGCCAATCACGAATTTGCCCGTTGGGTTGATAAAGTATTTCACATCGGCGGTGAAAAGGCGTGCTACGCGGCTGGGCAGTTGTTTTTTCACCCGTGGGATGAGGACTTTCTGCACATCGGCAGCAATTTTAGCCAGCATTTTTTCATCCGCATCGAAATCATCGTGCTGCGTGGAAATCACGATGGTATCAATTTTCTTGGGCACATGCTTGTCGGAATACTCGATGGTTACCTGGCTTTTGGCATCCGGGCGGAGGTACTTCATTTGTTTGCCTTCCTTGCGGATAGCGGCCAGTTCCTGCAGCAGCAAGTGAGCCAGATCCAGCGGAAGCGGCATGAAGTTTTCGGTTTCATCTGTGGCATAACCAAACATCATACCCTGGTCGCCGGCGCCTTGATCTTCTTCTTTTTTGCCCACATCTACCCCCTGGGCGATGTCTGCACTTTGTTCGTGGATAGCCGACAGGATACCGCAGCTTTTGTAATCAAACTGATATTCAGCTTTGGTGTAACCAATACGCTGAATGGCCTTGCGGGCTGCTTCCTGCACATCAACGTATGCATGGGAACGAACCTCGCCGGCTACTACCACCAGACCGGTGGTAACCAGCGTTTCGCAGGCAACTTTGGAATTGGGATCCTGTGTGAGAAAAGCATCGAGGATGGCGTCGCTGATTTGATCGGCCACTTTGTCCGGGTGCCCTTCGGAAACGGATTCTGAGGTAAATAGATATGCCATGGCTTAATGACTTACGACTTATGACTTACGATATACGGCTTTCGATTTGCAACTGCCGACTTTTCCGTAAGTGCAGATTTGTGGTGGATCCGGGCTTTTTAGCGCCCGGGGTGAATTAAAGAGCCGCAAAGGTAGATTTTCCCCCACTTAAAAAGAAAGAATGCTGAAAACTCCACAAATCTCTTGCTACACCAGACCTTTGCACAAACATTCCAGCTCTCCACCATCCACCGTAGGCCGTCCACCGTTATGAATCTTGCCGAACTTCGTCAACACTACGCTTTGGAATCCCTTTCAGAGACCGATGTGCGTCCGGATCCTGTTGCACAGTTTGCTTTTTGGTTTGAAGAAGCGCGCAACAGCCAATTGCTGGAACCCAATGCCATGACCCTTGCCACCGCCACGCCGGATGGTTATCCGAACGCCCGAACGGTTTTACTGAAGGGTTATGATCAACGGGGATTTACGTTTTTTACCAATTATGAGAGCCAAAAAGGCCAGGAATTGGCCGCCAATCCTCGTGCTACCCTTTTATTCACCTGGCTGGAATTGCAACGGCAGGTCAGAATAGAAGGAACGGTGGAAAAAATCAGCCGGGAAGCCTCCGAAAGCTACTTTCAAAGCAGGCCACGCGGCAACCAGATTGGCGCCTGGGCAAGTCCGCAGAGTCAGGTTATTGCCGGACGTGAAGTGCTGGAAATGCGGGAACAGGACATGGAGGCCAAATTTGCCGGTCTGGAAACATTGCCCATGCCCGATTACTGGGGTGGGTATTTGGTGCGTCCCAGTGTGGTTGAGTTTTGGCAAGGCCGCATGAGCAGGTTGCACGACCGAATACGCTACACCTTGCACGAGAACCAATGGCGGATTGAACGTCTGGCGCCCTAAATCGAATTTCCCTGAATATCAATGCCAGTGGTAAACCTCCACTCCGGCATCCGTCAATGCCAGCAGAGCGCCGGCTGCCAGCCATGTTTTTTGGGCTTTGTTAGCCAGGTTGCCGGGAATGGGAACAGTTTTTCCTCCTAAGCCTTGCACCGGCTCCATACGGATGTTTCCTTTTTCTATAAAACAGGTCATATCGCTCTGTATAACAAAGGATTGCAGGTTTTTGACCAAAGTAGTGGAACTGTTCCGCAGGTAAGGGTCAAACACCAGTACGCCGAGTTCCGGATCGCTCATCCAGGGCCCCTGCCCGCTGTTGTCGCGGATACAGGTGGGCGCCAGTTGCCGACCAAATTCCAGGGCCAGGGGCTGACTTTCCAGTAACTTTTGACCGGCAGGATTCAGTTTGAGCAGTTGAGTGCTTACCTCATCGTAGGCCCATAAATTCCCATCTGCGGCAACAGTCAGGCAGCGCAAAGCCGGCAAGCCCGCCTGCGCGAGGTTTACTCTGCCCAGTTCCGTAAGGTTTCTATCCAGGAAAACAGCTGTCTGGAACTCCCCATACCAGAGCATTATTTTGAGTGGATTATACACATCCACGTAGGTCGGAACACCCAATCGGTTGGTAGAAAAACGAGAGACGAAGTGGCCGGTAGAATCGTATTTTTCCACCTCAAAACCTCTCAACAAATAAGCATTTCCCAGGTGATCTGTGGTGCCAAAATCAGCTTTTTTGGGTATTGAAAACAGATAAACACAGGTATCCTGGGCGCTCAAAGAGGTCCAAAATGCACAAAAAACAATAAAAGCAACCACCTTTCGCATGAGTGAACGCAGATAGACATAGGAACGCAGAGAACGCTGATTTGTTATGGAACGCGGGTGGGAACGCAGATGGGAACGCGGATTTTTTTGGAACGCGGATGACGCGGATGACGCGGATTTTTTTGTGCTGCCTTCGGCAGCTTTTTCAAAGGAATTTGACATTTTAGCTTCGGTTAAACGCTAAATTGCTGAAGGCAATTTCAAAATCCGCGTTCCCAAAAAATAAATCCGCGTTCCCAAAAAATAAATCCGCGTTCCCAAAAAATAAATCCGCGTCATCCGCGTCATCCGCGTTCCAAAAAAATCCGCGTTCCAACCCGCGTTCCCATCCGTGTTCCCATCCGCGTTCCAAAAAATCCGCGTTACATTTGTCCAAAATTACTCATACCGTGTTTAGCAAAGACGAGCAAAGATCCCTTTTTGAGCTTTCCAAACAACTTCTCTACTCTCCTCAGGCAGACCTTTTTGCCGAGTCGCCAGCCGAACGCGTGGAAGACCTGCGCCGGGTGCTGCGTTACCATGAGTGGCGATATTACGTGCAAAACGATCCGGTTCTGAGTGATTTTGAATACGATCAACTATATAAGCAACTGGAAACCCTCGAAGCGGCTCATCCGCAACTCATCGTGCCGGATTCTCCTACCCAACGTGTGGGCAAGGATTTGACGGAAAATGCCGCGCAGGTTTCTCACCTCACCCCCATGCTTTCGCTCGACAATAGCTACAACGCTGAAGATCTGAGCGATTTCGATGAGTCGGTCAAAAAACTCTGCGGCCTCGACAAGGATTCCGATATTGCTTATTGTGTTGAACCTAAATACGACGGCGGTACCATTGCGCTGGTGTATGAAAACGACCGTCTCACGCGCGCGGCCACACGCGGAAACGGATATGTGGGCGATGAAATAACGGCCAATATCCGTACCCTGCGTACCGTACCGCTTCAGGCTGCTTTTTCCCAAAAAGGCATAGCCAAGGTTGAACTGCGCGGCGAGGCATTGATCCGGAAAGACATTTTTGAAAAAATAAACAAAGCGCGTCAGGAACTTGGCGAACAGGTTTTTGCCAACCCGCGCAATGCAGCCACCGGCGGTCTGCGTATGAAAGACCCCCGCGAGGCGGCCGAACGCGGCCTGGAAGCGTTTTTATACCAATTAGGGTATGCCGTAGATGCCGATGGCAACGACGTCATGAGTCGCTTCCAAACCCACGACGAAAGCATCCACCTGCTCGAATCGCTTTCCTTCAAAACACCGCTGGCCAAGGGCGGCACCCAACAACATCTCCCGGCCACCAAAACCTGCCGAAACATCGCTGAAGTAATTCAATTCTGCAACGACTGGCAGGAATACCGCGACGAATATCCCTACGAGCTGGATGGCATGGTAGTGAAGGTAAACAGCCTCGAACTTCAGGAAAAATGCGGCTACACGAGTCACCACCCGCGCTGGGCCATAGCGTTCAAATTCAAGGCGCGGCAAGCCACCACCAGGCTCCGCGATGTGGAGTTTCAGGTGGGTAAAACGGGCGCCATTACTCCGGTGGCCAAACTCGAGCCCGTGCCGCTGGCCGGTGTAACCGTGTCGAATGTGAGCATGCACAACGAAGAGTTTATCCGCTCCAAAGACATTCGTATTGGCGATCAGGTGCTGGTAGAACGCGCCGGCGATGTGATTCCCTACATCGTAAAAAGTTTGCCCGAGCTGCGCAACGGCACAGAGCAGGAAGTGGTTTATCCCAAACATTGCCCGGTATGCCAGTCGGAGCTGGTAAAGCCTGAAGACGAGGCCATTTGGCGCTGCGAAAATGCCGAGTGCGAGGCCCAGGTGCTGGCTCGTATGGTATTCCACACCTCCAAACATGCGATGGACGTGGAAGGACTGGGCGAAAGCACCATTGAAAAATTCTACAAACTGGGCTGGCTGCACAGCATTGCCGATCTCTACCGCATTGATTACGAGGCGGTTGCCAAACTGGAAGGTTTCGGGCCAAAATCGGCGGCCAATATGCGCGCAGCCGTGGAAAAAGCCAAAAAGAACCCGATTCAACGACTGCTGCATTCCCTGAGTGTGCACCATTTGGGCCAAAAAGCCTCCAAACTGCTGGCGGCAGAAGTAGAGCATGTGCTGGATTTGCGCAACTGGGACCTGGAGAAATACCAGACCATCAAGGATGTTGGTCCGGTGCTGGCCCGCAATGTGTTTAATTTCTTCCAGAATCCGCATAATATAGAACTGCTGGAAACCATGGAAAGGCTGGGCGTTAACCTCCGCCAAACCGATGAAGACAAAAAAGCGGATGTAAACACAGATGGCCCTCTGTACGGAAAAAGTATCCTGTTCACCGGCACCCTTACCCAAATGACCCGTGAAGAGGCCGAAAAGCGCGCAGCGGCAGCCGGCGCATCCATTGCCAGCGGCGTTAGTAAACACCTGAGTATTCTTGTAGTGGGCGAAAAGGCCGGTTCCAAGCTCAAAAAAGCCCAGGATCTGGGTACTGTGGAGATATGGAACGAAATGGAATTTTTGGAGAGAATAAGCAGCTCTGAAGCATGAAAATCCTGATCGTCAACAATAGCAAAATCCCGGTGCACCTGTATGGCGGAACCGAACGAGTGATATGGTGGCTCGGAAAAAGCCTGGTACGACTCGGCCATGAAGTTACCTACCTGGTAAAGACCGGCTCTGAGTGTCCTTTTGCCAATGTGCTGTTTATCAACGATAAAAAGCCACTCACCGAACAAATTCCAGACGATTGTGACGTGGTACACCTGCACTTTGATGCTGCTGAAACGCTACCCAAACCAGCCCTCACAACCCTCCATCACAACCTCAGCGAAGCCCACACCTTCCATCCCAACACGGTTTTTGTATCGCAGAACCATGCCCAGCGACATGGCGGTTCGGTGTATGTGCACAACGGTATTGATTTCGACGATTACGGCAAACCGGATCTGGACAACAAACGACTCTATTTTCACTTCCTGGGCAATGCCGCCTGGCGGGTAAAAAATGTGCGCGGCGCCATTGACCTGGCCGGAAAAGCCGGCGAACGCCTCCACGTAATCGGCGGAACACGGGTAAATTTCCGCTCGGGCTTGCGCATTACCCTCACCCCCCACGTACGTTTTCACGGCATGCTGGGCGGCGATGGAAAAAACGCCATCATCAATGGTTCCAAAGGCCTGGTTTTCCCCGTTTTGTGGCACGAACCGTTCGGATTGCCGGTGGCAGAAAGTCTGTATTTTGGATGTCCGGTGTTTGGAACACCTTTTGGCGCATTGCCGGAATTGCTGGGTAAAAAAAGCACACCACAACGAAAAGCACAGTGGAACGGCACCGTGGATGCCTATTATTCAGATTTCGGCTGCCTTTCAGTGAAAAGATCAGAACTCGTGGAAGCCATGAAAAATGCCGCATCCTTTGATCGCCTAAAATGCCAGGAACACGCCGTAGCCCATTTTTCCGCAGACCTGATGGCCCGAAACTACCTTCAACTCTACGAAAAAGTACTCAACGGTCATACGCTCCATCACGAACCACCCGTGTTCAACCCCGCTCCTGATGCAGAAAAAGTGCTCTCCATGAAAGAGTGACGGGGGACGATGGACGGCTTACGGTGGACGGTGGATGGTGGACGGTGGGGTTGCGTGGGCACTTAGATCAATGAGGGTTGTCATCCCCTGCCGGGGATGACAACTCACATTGATCTAAGTGCCCACGCAACCCCACCGTCCACCATCCACCGTCCACCGTAAGCCGTCCCCCGTCCAGGCAACCAAGAATAACATAAACCGTCAATGGTATAAGATGCTGACACAACAAATGCGTTTCATCGTGCTTTGGGGGTTGCTTTGTTGTTGCTGTACCGGTGTGCTGGCGCAGCAACAGCGGGTTTATGTGCTGTTGGATGCCCGGGAGCAATCGTTGTTTCAGGAAAACATCCGCGGTTTTTACCTGCAAGCCCGGGATAATTCGGCCGATACGCTGGAATTTTCAGTTCCGGCAGCTGCCCGCGACAGCTTTTACCGGCAATTGCTGGAACATTTCTACAAGCGTTCCTTTTTGCAGGCTTCTCTGGATGGTCCGGATTCGCTGAAGCAGCTTTTTTTGGGGCCGGCCATGACCTGGTTGTCGCTTCGGGCTGGTGCGAGCTTGCGGGATGCCCGTTGGTTGCAGGGTATTCCCTTTAGAGAAAAACGTTTTTCCGGCGCACCGCTTCAGGTAGCGGTGGTGTTGCAACTGCAACAGCAAATCCTGGAACAATCAGAAGACAATGGTTATCCCTTCGCCCGGATTTGGCTGGATAGCGTACAGATTCAGGAAGGCGGACAGGTATCGGCGATTTTGCAACTGGATGCTGGCCGGTATTTTGCCTTTCGCGATATCCGTTTACAGGGCGATGTGCGGCTGCCCAGGCGTTTTTTGCCCAATTACCTGGGTTTTAGGCCCGGTATGCCTTACAGCCGAAGCCGGGTGTTGCGTCTGCGCAGTCAGTTGCAGTCCCTCTTGTTTGTAGAAACCACCGCTAATCCGGCCGTCAGTTTTTCCAGCGAGCCCAATGCTGCCACCGGCGATGCCTATATCAATGTGTTTTTGCGGAAAAAGAAGGCCAGTCGCTTCGATTTTATCATTGGTTTATTGCCGCAACCCAACAGCAACAGCGGGAAATTACTGCTCACGGGTTCTCTGAGTGCGGCTTTTCAAAACGCCCTGAATCTGGGCGAACGAATAACCGCAGACCTGGAGCGCTTGCGTCCGGAAACCCAAAAAGTAGACGTCCAGGCGGGTATTCCGTACCTGTTTGGCACCAATTTCGGGGCAGACGGCAGACTGGGTATTTTTCGCAGAGACAGTACCTGGACCGACGCGCAGGGCGATTTGGGCGTAACGTATTGGTTTGCAGGCGCCAACACGGTCAAGTTTTTTTGGGAAAACAAAAGTTCCTCCCTGCAGGTGGTGGATACCCTGCAGGTAAAATTGAGTCGCCAATTGCCGGAAAATCTGGATTACCGGCAAAACGGGTTTGGCTTGGAGGCCCAATTTGCCCGGTTGGATTACCGCTACAATCCGCGCAGTGGCTGGTTGTTCTGGGCCAGGGCAGTGGCGGGTTTTAACACCATCCGCCGCAACAGTCAGATTGAAAATCTGCGCGATTTATCGGATCCGGCGTTTTCCTTTGGCAGTTTGTATGATTCGCTGGAGGGGCGTGCGGCCAGGTACCGGCTGGAATGGCGGAGCGAGTGGTATGTGCCTGTATTTCAGCGCAGCACCATCAAGCTGGCCTTGCGCAGTGGAGGCCTTTTTTCGGCAAAAACCATCTATAATAACGAAAATTTCCGGCTTGGAGGCAATAAACTGCTGCGTGGTTTCGATGAAGAAAGTCTGTTCATGACCCGCTTTGTGGTGGCCACGGCAGAATACCGTTTGTTGATCGGTCAAAACTCATTTTTGTCCGCTTTTGCCGATTATGGTTATTTAGAGAACCATAGTGGGCAAAACAGGTCATATCTTCGGCCCCTGGGGATTGGTGCAGGCCTGAATGTGGAAACCCGTGCAGGTATTTTCGGAATATCGGCAGCGGTTGGTCGCAGAGACAGCGGACAAACCCCCGATCTTAGGGCAACGAAATTTCACCTCGGGTATGTTTCGTTGTTTTAAAAAAACTGAAATGAAGAATGGATGATGAACGATTTGCGTTGCTACTGGCATAAAAACCAAATACATTAGTGGTTGTTTCCGTCCACCGTCCACCGTCCACCGTCCACCGTCAAAATTTATCCGCATGAAAAAACTACTTACGCTCATTTTCGGGATGTTCCTGGCAGGCATGGCAGGGGCTCAAGATCCTATTTTTTCGCAATTTTATGCCATGCCATTGCAGCTGAATCCGGGTTTTGCCGGCACTGCTGCGGCGCCGAGGGCGGGTATTGCCTATCGAAACCAGTGGACGGGTTTTAACAGCGCTTACCGCACCTATGCCGCCTATTATGAGCAAAGTTTTAACCGGTTGAACAGCGGCATTGGCTTTCATCTGGAGGGCGATAATGCCGGCGATGGCATTTTCAAAACCAACCGTTTTTCGGCAGCGTATGCTTATCGTTTGAAAGTGAACGATTTCATTGCCCTGAAGCTTGGCCTGGAGATGGGCGTACATTCCGTGAGTTTGAACTGGGACAAGCTGATTTTCCCGGATCAGATTGACGATGTGAACGGAATAACCTACAATTCTGAAGAAATACGGCCAGACAATACGGGTCGTACAAGCCTGGATATTTCCAGTGGTTTGTTGATTTTGAGTGAAAAATTTTACCTCGGAGTGGGCTTAAAACACCTCAATACGCCAAACCAGAGCATACTTCGGATCAAAAACAATCTGGTTCCGGGCCTGCCCATCCGGTATACTTTTCATGGCGGAACAGAATGGGTTGTTAAAAAGGGCAATAAAGGGAAAGAACCCTCGTTTGTGTCTCCAAATTTCTTGTTTGTTGCGCAGGGGCCTTACAAACAATTAAACGTGGGAGCGTACGCAAGTCTGGGACCTATTTTTGCCGGAAGCTGGTTTAGGCATACTTTTGGTAACGCTGATGCCGTTATACTGCTGGCTGGTTTCAGGGAGGGTCCGTTCAAGATTGGTATCAGTTATGATGCCACGGTTTCCAACCTGGCCAACAATGCCGGAGGCACATTTGAGGTAACCATGGGCGTGCTTTTCCCGCATAAAAAACGCCTGGACATCAACGATTGTACCCGAATGTTCCAATAAAGCGTTTCAGGGCGTTTTTTGCTTGGTTTGCTTAAGGTGTTGAATAACAATGATTTGCGACCGGGCGGCCTTACTGTAAAGGCTTACTTTGCACCCGGATTCGTTAAAATTCAACATTAGACAACCATCAAGAAATTTACTTTTTCTACATTTGCCACTCATTTTTTTCAAAACCTGTATATCTAATACAATGAAGAAAACACTATTGCACGGGTTGAATCTCGCCCTCCTGGTGTTCGTTCTGGCCAGCTGCGGACGCAAGTCTGAGAGCTCCTCCTCCACAGGCTGGAAGTACAATGACCAGAAATGGGGCGGATTCGAAAAAACCGATTACGAAGGTCAGGCTACTGGTCCAAACTTGGTTCTGGTTGAAGGCGGTACTTACGTAATGGGTAAAGTTCAGCAAGATGTTACGTACGAATGGAACAACATCGAGCGCCGCGTTACGGTAGGTTCGTTCTACATCGACGAAACCGAGGTTCGCAACATTGACTACCAGGAATACTTGTATTGGGTCAAGCGGGTATTTGGCGAAACCTACCCCGAAGTTTGGAAACGCGCTCTGCCGGACACCCTTGTTTGGCGCGACGAATTGGCTTACAACGAGCCAATGGTGGAAAACTACTTCCGCGCTCCTGACTACTACCAATACCCTGCAGTGGGTATCAGCTGGTTGCAAGCCAACGACTTCTGCGCCTGGCGTACAGACCGCGTGAACGAGATGATCCTAGTAAAACGTGGCATCATCGAACTGTCTCCTGACCAGAAAGACGACAACAACTTCAACACCGACGCTTACCTGGTTGGTCAGTACCAGCCTTCTCCACGCAAATTGCTGGAAGACAAGCGTACCGGTGGCGAACGTCAGGTTCGTCTGGAAGATGGAATCCTGCTTCCTGCTTACCGCCTCCCAACAGAGGCAGAATGGGAATTTGCAGCTCTTGGCCTTCTTGGCAATCAGGCTACTACCAAAGACGAGTTGATTACCGACCGTCGTATTTACCCATGGGACGGCAACACCGTGCGTTATCAAAAGCGCAACAAAAACCAGGGTAAAATGCTCGCCAACTTCAAGCGTGGCGGTGGTGACTATGGTGGTATGGCTGGCGCCCTCAACGATAAGGCGTTCTTCCCTGCTGAAGTACTCTCTGGCTACCCGAACGACTACGGTCTGTACAACATGGCCGGTAACGTAAACGAATGGACTTCCGACTTGTATCGTCCGCTCACTGCTTCCGACCTGGAAGACACTGAGAGCCACGAGTTGAACCCATTCCGTGGTAACGTGTTCATGACTAAAAAGCTCGACCCTGAAACCGGTGCTCCGATTCAGAAAGACAGCTTGGGTCGCCTGATCTACGAAATGGCCGACACAACCACTACAGCGCTGCGCGACAACTACAAACGTCCGGAAGTATTCAACTACCTCGACGGTGACAAGGAGTCTAACGTAGAATACCGCTATGGTGTTAGCACCCTGATCTCCGACAAAGCTCGCGTGATCAAAGGTGGTTCCTGGGCCGACCGTGCTTTCTGGCTCTCTCCAGGCGCACGTCGCTTCCTCGAAGAAGACAAATCCAGCCGTACGGTTGGTTTCCGTTGCGCAATGATCCGCAAAGGTGCGGTTACCGGCAACGGCGACAAAGATGGTCACTTCTTCAAAGGCCGCCGCAAAAAGCAAAACCGTCGTTACGATTAATCTAATCGAAACGATTTAATGCATAACCATGAGTCATTCCGGGCCTTTCCGGGATGGCTCATGCGTTTTTTACGGTAGACGGCTTACGGTGGACGGTAGACGGCTTACGGTGCGTGGGCACTTAGATCAATGTGAGTTGTCATCCCCGTTAGGGGACCTACACAAGCCTGGTTACGAGATTATCCCCTGGCAAAGAGGATTGCCCGCAGCCGGGCTTGTGTAGGTGCCGAGTACTCGGCATGACAACTCACATTGATCTAAGTGCCCACGCAACCCCATCGTCCATCGTCTACCGTCCATCGTCTACCGTCCACCGTCCACCGTCTACCGTCCACCGTCTACCGTCCATCGTCTACCGTCCACCGTCCCCCATCCCCCATCCCCCGTCCACCGTCCCCCATCCACCGTCCACCGTAAGCCGTCTACCGTAAGCCGTCTACCGTCCACCGTCTACCGTCTCCCGTCCACCGTCTCCCGTCCATGTCGAACAAAGACGATGCATATTGGCTGCGTTCAGGGGTCATTTCCCTGGCTGAAAGGGTTGTTTCCATGGGATTCAACCTGGGTTCGGCTATGTTATTGCTGCGCCTGCTGAGCAAGGAGGCATTTGCGGCCTGGGGGATCTTTGTATTACTCACCTATTTTGTGGAAATGGGCAGAAGCGGGTTGCTGCAAAACGGGCTTATCCGGTTTCTGCAAATGCCATTTGATCAGCCGGCAGATAAAGCCAGACTGATCAGTGCCGCATTTGGGCTACATTTGGCTTATACGCTCTTTTCCAATTTGGTACTGGCAGGAGGTGCGCCCTGGGTGGCTACGCAGTACCAGGTACCGGATTTTTTGCCCATGTTGCCGGTGTATTACTTCACCAATCTGGTATGGGCAGGTTGCACGCACAGTATTTATGTGCAACAGGCGCATTTTGATTTTCGGGGTATGCTGGTGACGAGTATTTTTTACCGAGGCGTGCCCTTTTTATGGGTATTTGTATGCTGGTATACCCAGAGTGAGATTGCCTTGTGGCAATGGCCGGCTATGCAGTTGCTGGGTGCAGCCATCTCCTTGTGGTGGCACCGGAAAGTGTTGTTTAACCGGGAAATGCTTCAGGGAATTACGTATTGGAAATGGTATAGAACCTTGTTGAACTTTGGTAAATACGTGCTGGGAACCAACCTCAGTACCATGATGTACAAAAATGCCGACAAGCTGATACTGGGCAAACTGCTTGGTCCGGCGGCCTTTGCAGTGTACGATGTAGCCGGGCGGGTTACGCAATTGGTAGAAGCGCCGGCTTTCAGCATTGCTTCTGTGGTATTTCCCAAAAGCGCTGAACGAATGGCGCTGGAAGGTACTTCCGGAGTAAGGCATTTGTACGAAAAAAGTGTGGGCGCTACCCTGGCCGTTATCCTTCCATTTGTGTTGCTGGTGCTGTTGTTTCCGGAGTTGATCGTGCGTTTTTTTGCCGGCACACAGTATCCGGAGTCGGTGGAGTTGCTTCGGATTACCGCTTTTTTTGGCTTGTTTATGCCATTTGCCGTGCAGTTTGGTACTGCATTGGACGCAGGTGGTAAACCGGCTGTTAATTTTGTTTTTACCCTGGGCACGGCACTGCTCAACCTTGCCCTGGGCTACTGGTTAATTCCGATATTTGGCTTGAAAGGAGCTGCTTTTGCCACCTTGGCCGGGTACATGCTCAGTTTTCTGGCCATGCAGACGTATTTGTATTATACATTTGGGGTGGTGGCCCTTCGGGCATTCAGGTATTTGCCTGAGTTTTATAAGAAACTAGGGGCTGTTATAAGGCGCATAAGTTTGAAAGGCTAAAGCGCTAAGAACACCAATCCCAAATCCCATTACCCTATAAAGGTCTATAAAGAAGCAGTGCCCCGGAAACATTTGTGGTCCGGCATTGTGGGTGCCAGATGATGTACTGTCAAGTGTTTTTAGAATGGCACGTTGCCCCGTCCTTTAGGGCGGGGATTGAGGATTACAATAAGTTGGAGGGGCTTTAGCCCCTTCATTTTATAGGGCAAAAGTGGGAGTCGCTTCTCAAATTAAAAATGTATGCTAATTTAAAAAATACAATGAAAAACATGAACAAAATCGTATTTTCAATTACTACCGGATTATTGTTGACAATATCCTCTTGTGGCGATAAAATGCCAGAAAAACCTATTCCTATAGAGCCTGCGCCCCAGGAAGTGAAAGTTGTTAAGCCGGAGACTTCCGTTACCTATACCGGGAATTTTATAGCCTTATTGGATAGCATTTGCAAAACCGGCGCCGGGAAAGTAACTGTCACCCCCAGGCCTTATGAAGTTATTGTAACACGCGATTCTTTGGGCCATAAAAGTATCCAATCCTATTCGAGTCAATTGGGCGAGGGTAAAAAACGGAGTTTAAACCTGGATCGGATCTGCCTGCCAACAGATATAGTGCAAGTGGTATCTTTTCTTAACGGGAAATGGCAATATCTGAAAGACGCTTCAGGCAAGATCTATTACATAGTAATTCAACTGGAAAGAGGCCTTGAACGCGATAGTCCCTATAAAATTTACGCATCTAATTGGCCTGTTCCTTTGGAGTAGTTCATTGCTAAATCCAGGCGGGATAGCCTACTCCTTCACCACCTTCTTCACCACCTGCTTGCCGGTTCCGCTTTGCACATGGATAAAATACAGGCCTGCGGGTATCTGCGGCAGCTGAAGGGTTGTTTCGGCTGTGTTGTTGAGCTGACCCTGATGCAGGAGTTGGCCGGTTGGCGTAGTGAGGCGCCATTGCCAATGGGCGCTTTCCTGCTGAGGCAAACGAATGGTCAGCTGATCCTGCACCGGATTGGGCTGCAACTGCAGATCAAGGGTGCGGGAGGGCTCCTGAGCTGATACTGTTGGGGTAAGCGATAACACTGAAAGCCCGTTTTGCATATCGCAGGCAATGATATTTCCGGAGGGCAGCCAGGGATAGTTGCCCCAGTTGCCAAAGTAGCCGGTGTAAACCTGATTTTCAGGATGGGTATCATATTGAGCCAACAAAACCGGCTGGGTGGGGTTGCTTATATCATAAGCCAGCAATCCGTCTTCATATTGCGAGTTGAACAGGATGTTGTCTTTGATATAAACGTTGTGCGGAATGGCTGTATTATTGCCATTATTAATAGAAAATTTATCCAGAAAAGCGCCGGCTACCTCAATTTCGCCCATTGATAATAACTGCAGGTCGATGATCCGCACGGGTCTTCCCGCCGGAATTTCTTCAGTGTAGTAGGCATAAGTGCCCTCCGTATTCAACCAGGAATTATGGTTATAGCCGCCTGTATTGATATGCGCCAGCAAATTGGGGGAAAACGGATTTTTCATGTCATAGACATAATAACCCTCGTTTCCGGAGGAGGCATAAATAGTGTCGTTGCGTACATACGAATCGTGCAGACCTTCACCCTGAAAAGCGGCGTGGGTAATGAACGTGGGCTGATCGGGGTTTTGGCTTACGTCAAGCACCATAATGCCCATGGTGGCATTGCCGCCGTTGAGGTAAATACGGCCGGATGTGGTATCCAGCGTAATCGTGTGCGCTTTTTCAAAAATAGCATTGCTCCAGTAGGTACGCACAATCGTATCCTCGGCGTGGCTCATGTCAAAAATCATGAGCCCTTCCGTAGTAGCATCTGACACGGCGTAGATGCGGTTTTTGTACGATTTGAATTCTCTCCAAACAGTGTTGGCAGTGCCTTTGAACTTGCCTGCCAGTTTGGGCGTGGCAGGTGTGGTAATATCGAAAAACAATACGTGCTCAGCGCCTCCCACCACAGCGTACTCCCTGCCGTTCACGGCAATGCCCCAGCAGCCGCTATACTGCAATTTCAAATTGTCGGGTGAAGCAATGGGCAAGGAGTTGTCATCCCAGTGTCCCAGTAGGTTAAAGCTGTAACTCCCTTGTGCATTTACAGAGAAGTTAATACAGCCGGCAAGCGCCAAAATCAGACAGAAATATTTCATGAGCCGTTGTTTTTTGTGCCAAAGGTAGGGTTTGTTTGTAGCGGCGGCGGTTCAGATCAGGTCATTGTCGCTGAAAGACGAAGAAAATCGCAGAAACTGCCTTATCATTGCTCCGATGAAAAAGATTGACATGCACACGCATATCCTGCCCGAACGGCTGCCCAATTTTGCCGACAAATTCGGGTATGGCGAGTTTATCCACCTGGAGCACCATATTCCGGGCTTTGCCCGCATGATGAAGGGCAATACTTTTTTTCGGGAAATTGCCTCCAATTGCTGGGATCCGCAGCTGCGTATTGGCGAATATGCTCATTTTAACACGCCGGTACAGGTGGTTTGCACCATTCCGGTCATGTTTAGCTACTGGGCCAAACCTGCTGATTGTCTGGACCTTTCCATGTTCCTGAACGACCATCTGGCGGGTATTGTTGACGATTATCCGGAGCACTACATCGCCCTGGGTACCATTCCGATGCAGGATACCGACCTGGCTATTCAGGAACTGGAACGCCTGCATGAGCTGGGCTTTCCAGGTGTGCAGATTGGTTCCAATGTGAACCAGAAAAACCTGAGTGAAGCGCAGTTTTTCCCCATTTTCGAAGCCTGCGAGCGACTCAATATGGCTGTTTTTGTGCATCCATGGGAAATGATGGGAGAGGCCGATATGCGCAAATACTGGCTGCCCTGGCTGGTGGGCATGCCTGCCGAAACGGCTCGTGCGGCCTGTTCGCTGGTGTTTGGCGGGGTAATGGAGCGCCTGCCCAAACTTCGGGTTTGTTTGGCGCATTCGGGGGGCTCTTTTGTGCCCACCATTGGCCGTATAGAACACGGATTCAATTGCCGGCCCGATCTGGTAGCGGTAGACAATCCGGTGTCGCCACGTGCGTATTTGAGTCGGTTCTGGTACGACTCAGCCACCCACGATCCGCAGCTATTGAGGTATATACTGGAGGTGGTTGGAGAAGACCGGGTTTGTTTGGGCACCGACTATCCGTTCCCGCTGGGGGATCTGGAGATTGGGAAATTCATAGCGGAAATGGGTTTGGCGCAGGAAACGCTCGACAAGCTTTTTTACCAGAATACGCTGGATTGGTTGCATGGGTCTGAGGTGGGTTAGGCTATTAGTGGCTTGGCTGGCTGGCTTGCCTGGTTTAATTTGATCTTTTAGAAACCGAATTTCCTCATCCTGCCCTTGGATTATTGCCTCCTTTTCTTGTAAAATCCGTTCGTATAACTCCTTTTCACTTTCAGGCATAGACTGGTTTTGAACCACACCGTTACCACCTTGCTGGTGCTGGAATGTATTATTTAGGATTATCTGATCGTCGTCGCTTTTTAAGACTTCTAACGATACTTCGAGTATTTCGGCAATTTTAGCCAATTTGTCTTCAGGAATGGAGAGGCTTCATTGTTCATACTTTCTGAAGGTTCGTTCTGAAAGTGCCAATTGCGTTGCCATGTATTTTTGTTTGATGTTACGGAAAAGCCTGATACGGGCTGCTTTTTTGTGGGTTTCTATTGTAAAGAAAGTGTTTTGAAGAATCTGCGGGAAATCTCTTCTGTGTAAAATCTGTGCGAAAAAACCCGCAACATCTGTTCACATTCCAACGCTATCCGGCATTCATTTCAAAATCATTCGTTGCCGGCCCCTGCCTGAGGAGCACCCTGAATAACCAGAGCCAACCCATTAATGCCAGATATGCCCTTCCGATTCCCCCCGGAGGGATATTTTTTGCTTTAAGGCCGCAATTCCATGAGCACAACAAGTCTATTTTTCTGATTTTAGCTGATTCTTTAGAAATCGGATTTCTTCATCCTGCCGATGGATAATAGCCTCCTTTTCTTGTAAGATTCGCTCGTATAATTCCTTTTCAGTTTCAGGCATAGATTGGTTGACTACCACCCCATTGCCGCCTTTTTGGTGCTGAAAAGTATTATTTAGCACTATCCGATCGTCATCACTTTTCAAGTCTTCGAGTGAAACTTCTAGTAATTCAGCAATTTTAGCCAATTTGTCCTCGGGTATAGAGACATTACCTTGTTCATATTTCCTGAAGGTTCGTTCTGAAATTGCCAATTGCGTTGCCATGTATTTTTGTTTGATGTTACGGAAAAGCCTGATACGGGCTGCTTTTTCGTGGGTTTCCATTGTAAAGAAAGTGTTTTGAAGATTAGGGGTAAGTTTATGAGCCCGCAAACTTAAAATAAGTATTAAACCATCACAAAGGTAAATTATTTTTTGGTATTTAGGGTACTCATAACGGCATTTGGGTTTCCGGGCAACAAGATTTTGAGCGTGCTTAGAGTACTTTGGTTCAGATGCCCATCAGAATGATTGCCGCTGATCGGAAACAAAATTGCCGATGAACGGAATGGTAAAGTTTGGTGGAGATTGCAAACTGCCTGAAATTTGTAGGCAGGAAAAGATAAGCGGAAAATAAACCAGGGGGAGAGGTATTGGATGTGTGGCAAGTAGACAATTATGCTATTATCTTTGTGACATCAGTATGAAACTCACCGATCAGGAGTATTGGCGTACTTACTTTTGGTTGCTGTGCAGCAAGGTTTTGAGCATGAGATTCAAGATGCCCGACAGGAAAATTTCCGATGAACGGAACCATAAATTCCGATGGATGGAAAAGCAGCGCTTGGCGGAGGATTTAAACCACCTCACATTTGGAAGCATTTAAGGCACAATGAAAGACAGTAGTGTCCAGTTAAGAGGTTTTCAATTTGCTGTAATTCATTGATTTTCAATTTTTTACAGAGGCTTTTGGATATGAACGATTTAAAATTGATTTTGCCTCCAAAAATATTGCCCCTTATAACCTTAATCAATTGATTCTCTTCGACTTATAACCAGGCATTCCTGACTGAAGGATTAACCTTAGGTAAGAAACTATTTGTTTGTGATCTATTGAGGTGAAGGAGCAAGTTCATCCACACCGTGCAAAAAACATCAAGTTTAATAAATCACTTACGGAAATCGGAAGAATCTCCGCACAGCTTATTCGAAAAAATCTTAATTAACAATTGCATTTTTCATGAAACTGATTCAGTTGCTAGTTTGTTATCTTAGTTTTTTCTCAGCTCCATATATTTATGGCCAAATGCTGCCAAATTTTGTCTGTACTAATGAACCTACGGTTAATATGGCGATTTTTGATGGTTTGATGGATTGGAATTCGGGGGTTTCATATAGTGGTGGTAAGGAGGTGCTACCCGCTGATGAAACAACTCGGGGCGCAATCATAATTGTAAATAAAAATGATACTGATGGTGATGGCATAGAAGATTATGTTGATCCTGAAGTCGTAAGTTTAGGGGCTAATGGTCGCAATGAAATTGATTTAGCTAAATTGATAATCGAAAAGCCCCCAGGAATGATTTCTGGGGAAACGGTTATAATTACGGTTAATAATTTTGCGAGAGTCAAATTTTACAATCATCCTACTAAATTGGTAGAAGAAACTGATTTGCATACAATTGGTTCAATAGTTTATCAATCCACAGATTTACCTAAAATACTCTATATTGAATCTATCAGTCCAAGTACCGTACAAGGAGATATAGTAGTTACTATGGACTACAAAGGCAACTTAGACATTGTACACTTAACGGCGGTAACTGTTGATTTTCGTCGCTCATGGTTGATAAATGCGACATGCGTCTGTCCTGATAATATTGATCCAACTGTATTAATAGGCCCTCAAGCTTTATTCCCCATCGTTAACACAATAATGACTGTTCAATCATTTGATGGCTCTAACTACGGATTTGGCCATTTTTATGAAGACCCTATTAATCCAGGAACAGATCAATTTCTAGGGGGAAGAGCGCTTTATGAATTTGAAGTTACTCCAGGCGGGATTAACTATAATGCAATTTTTGGTCTAAATTTTGATATAACAAGGCAAATTGAAGCCCAACAGTGGAAGTTCAAAGGGAGTCTAGATGCTCCAATTCCAGAGTGTATTAGTTTGTCATCACCTGGATGTGTGTCAGGAGTAGAATTGTTCCCTTACCATAATGGCCACGATAATGAACTGCCAAATGATGATAATTCTGCTAATGATGAACACAATACTCCACCTTTATTATATTCATTTGACTCCCCTGGACTTATGGGTATGGGTAGCAGCCGTTTTGGGATAATCCAAGATAATTTCCATGAATTTGTTAGGGTTTCTTTAAGCCCCACGGCTTGGGGAGAAAACCTAATAGGAAGTAGGATTTCAGAGAAGGTAAGCTGGCATATGTTTATAAATGTTAGAACGGGGCAGTCAAACAACTTTGAATTAGATCCATTGCCAACATCTAATTCAGGCCCCCTAACAAGTGCCCCTTTTGGATGGAATGGAACAAGTGTTGTTAACATTTTAGCTAATCCTATTAATCGCAGCTATTGGGCACTATTTGACGTAGTCACTGATACATGGCAATTAACTGATGCTACAAAAACAGGTAATATTGGGGGAGCAATGGCCTGGGTTAATATTGCTGTACCTCCCACGATTATCAAACAATGGACATTAGAAGATCCAATGAGAGCCCGCCTCATAATTACGGAAGATACATCAACACCTCCCATTCCTTTTGGACTTAATAACGTATTTGCTTTCACTATATTTGATAGTGCAAACAAAGCAAATGAAATTGCTCTTGGGTTAAAAGTTTCAGGATATTAACTGGATAATTACTTAAGATTTAACCATACGATCTTGATATTTAGAACGTTATAACTCAATTCAAAAAAGTATCTAAAATGAATGGTTCAGCAAAAATTTACATTTTAATTTTGATGTTTTTTTGGGTTAATTGTAACATTAACTATGTCTTCGGCCAGCTTGGCGATGCGTCTGAGTTGAGCTTAAAATCTCGAAGTTCAATTGCCAAGTTAGAGGCGGAAATCCACTCAATATCAAATTCTTTGATGAATGCAGTATATGATACATCGTATACTGAGGCTGAGCGCATAGAATTTGTAATTTTATTGGGTGAAATTGGAACTGAAGAGTGTATTGATTTTTTAATTAATAATCTTAATTATCAAATTTTTACTACTGGCACAATGGGTGAAACAGGGTTGGCACGAACTCAGATTTTTATTGTCGTGCTTTCCGAAAGAGTGAAAAATAAATGGAGTGTGGTAAAATCAATTCGAAAAGCATTGCAATCTACAATTATTTTTGATAAAAAAATGTTAACAAAATTAACTTTAGTATTAACAACTGTTTGTGATAATAATGTTGATACAGTTCTTAACATTCTAAAGAACTCATATAATGGGACACATTCCACAAAGAAGAATATAGACGAAATACTATTGTTGATTTCAGGGCATAAATAGTTTATGCCTTTTTAAAAAAAATCTACTAATGAAAAACCATCATTACTTCAACTTTAGAGCCTTTAGTTTTGCTTTTTGCTGTTATGTCAAAATAAATACAATATTTTGCCAAGACATAATAATTAACACAATTCCTGAATCATATCCAGGGGCTCTAGATGGGCAGCTTGAGATTAAGGTCCAAGATGTTGGATTCGGAATCGGCCAAAACCCACCTCCGTTTTATTTCTCATTGACTGTACTTGGTGAAAATTCACAATTGATTTCTAATTCGTCTGGAGAGGCGACGTATACAAATTTGGGATTTAAATATTATTGCTTAAGCGTAAGCAATGGAAGCGGCTGTTATACTCAAACCTGCTTCCAGTTTGAGGAAGCTTGTTCTACTGATGGGTGCCTCATAGCCAACTTTGATTTTGCATATACATTCGATGGATGTACAGTCCAGTTTTACGATTGGTCTCATGGCGACGCTAATGAATGGGAATGGGATTTTGGTGATGGCACTAAATCTACTGACCAAAACCCTATTCACACATACATCGAATCTAAATGTTACAATGTAACCCTAGAAGCAACTGATGGATCACTAACACGCGAAGCTTCTAAAGTAGTTTGCCTTGCTGCATGTTCGGATTACAATAACCCTGTTCCGAATTGTCAAATAAATGCCCCAACGATTGCAGCACCAGGTCAAGAAATACATTTAGATTTGGTACCTATGGGCATTTCACCATTTACCTATCAATGGTCAATTCCAACAGATTTTGATCTAGCCCCAGGGTTTAGTTCTAATGATCCAAATACGTTAGGACTGATTTCAAATTCATTGGACAACGGAGATCAGCTTAACTTTTCTGCTCAAGTTTTCGATAACAATAATTATCCTTCAACATGTTATCATACAATTACGATTGGTGGCAATGTGCCAGATGTGGAAGTTGCCGCGTTTGGATCATTTGAGGATGGACAACCTTTGGTAGTAGTAGCATTTGTTGATTTTTTTAACCTGACCGGATTAGAGGAATATTTTTTTAAATTAAAACCTTTAGGAAATCAGAATTTTGATGCTGATGGAACTTGCCTCAATAAATGGCTTAATGGAGATTGGGATTGCACACTTGATCAAGTACCAGAAGGCTACTATGAACTTTGTGTTGATGTGAAAGATGATGCAGGAACTTACCAAGACTGCATGTTCATTACCATTGGAGACCCGCCTCCACTGCCTCCAGACCCGCCTGATATGTGGATAGAGGTTAAATCTCCATCGAACCCAGAAATAGATCTTGAAACTGGAAATATCATAGTTAAGGAGGGAAGTCCGATTAGAGTGGGAATATCGGGTTCTCACCCAGATGAATATGGATGTGGTGAATATATGATAGTTTGGCATGTTGAGAATCTTACTACTAAAGTTAATGAAACCATCGGTACGATTTCTCCTGTAACTATTGGAAGTGATGTTTGTTATTGTACAAATTGCGACGACACCGGTCCAACAGGAATTAATTGGACCGGAAGAACTTTTTCAGTTGATTGTGATATTCCAATTTATAGCAAAGGTACGATAAAAATAACCGCAGAAATATTTAGCTCCTGTACTGGTAATTTCATATGTGAAAATGAATTCCTAACACCAATTCCACTTTATATTGATTTACACCCTGGAAAACCAGTAATTTCTGAAATTTCTGTAAATAATGATGCATGTGATTTACCAGTAAAAGTTAAACTGTCCTCAAGTTGCAGCATTGCATCCTACGAATGGCATGCTTACGACCCAAGTTCAAATGAAGAAATCGAAGGTTTTTTTGCTGGAAATACAAATGCTGCTACAGTCTATCCTGATCTAGGCCATGATATGTATTTTCAATACCAGTCGGGTGCTGTTGTTAGATTCCGATGCAAAGTGATAGTAGTAGATATTTACGGCTTCACTGCTGAATATTCCTCACTGGTGACAATGCGTGTACCGTTGAGGATAGATCTCCCTGCTACAATTTATCGTTGCTCCGGAGCGGAATCGCATTTTTTAGAGACCTCAATAGCTGTGGGCGGAATAAATAGGTATGAGTATAAATGGACGGTTGTCCAACCTATTGGAGGTGATTTGGATTTTGATTCAAATGACCCTAACGACCCAAATCCGTTATTCACAGCCCCAACTAACGGAACTAAACAATATCATTTGCGAATAAAAAGCCTCAATGAATATGGTCAATTAGTTTGTCAAGTTGAAAAAGACATAACGGTAAATATTTCCAATATAAGTCTTAATTTGCCTGATATTACCATACCAGTTTGTCGGGAGGGTGGAAAAAAAATAGGTCCCACTGACCCTACCAACCTAGGTGGTTCAGGTCAATATAGCTTTTTATGGTCATGCTCCAATCCCGCTGGCCTCAATTATCTCAGTAATAAACATGTACCAAATCCTTTGATTAGTGGTATTCCTGCTGGAGAATCTATCATTTATACACTCACAGTTACAGATTTATTTGGGGGGTGCACAACAAGTGACGAGCTAACCGTGGTTAGTGTAGCAAACAATATTTCTGTTACACTTCCAAGTTCCACAACGGTATGTTATGGAGAGGAGGTGACCATCACGGGGAACGTTAATCCATTCAGCCAAATTCATCACGAATGGACAACGAATCACCCAAAAACTGAGTTGGTACAAAATGGAGGGAGTGGCCCTAAAAAGCAGCTTACTTTTTCAGAAATCATGTGCAGTTATCCGGGCACTTATAATATAACTTTAAAGGCAACGGATATTGTTTCAGGATGCACCGCCGAAGCGACAACCAGCTTGACCGTAAGGGCGCCGTGGCGTTATGTAGGCTATGTGTCCAAGATTGCATCTGCAACAAAAAATTCAAGTATGCCATTATGGGAGCCTGGAAGCAATAACTACTTCACATCGAATCCGCCAAATTTGAATAACATTGAGGTGAGTTGGCATCCGTATCCTCCTCACCAAGGGAGCATTACCTATTATGGAAATACAGCATTGCCTACTAATGGATCCTTTACTCCTACAAAGGAAGTGCCATTTTTGACCATGACGGTATATGATAATGTGAGTGGATGCTCCAAAACGGTAAGAACGATGCGATATATCATTTCTGAGTATGAACCAAGGCTGAACATTTTTGCTGGAAATGGCGCTTCTTGTATTGGCGATCCGGTTTGCTTTGACCTAGTGTTTGATGCACAATTAGAAAATTATACGACACCGCTCCTTCCAGACCATATAACCGCAATGGTTACAATACATGCCCCAAACAATGTCCCTCAACAGCCAGATTTTAAAGGCATTCCAGTCAAGTTATTATTGGAAAATTCCTCTGGTTTGTATAAGGCCAAGGTTTGTGAGACTGATTTTTTTCAATACGAAACGTATAATGGGTCACATTATATGGCTTCGCTAAGTATGGGAAATGGTGTCTGGAGTAACGTAGAAAGCGCAAGTGTAGAAGTGGCAGTTAATGAAACCTCTACATCCAATGGGCATATAATTAATTGCTTGCCAATCAACATTAACAATGGACATGAAAGAGGCCTTTCATACAGGTTTGGCTTGCAATGTACTGGTTCAGCAGTTCACAATGCAGCCTCCTACACGTTCGCAAGAGACTATATCGAACTGCTCCCGGATAACGATCTGGAACTTATTCCGGGCACCGTTTCAGGTAGCTACAACAAGGGGGCCTATTTGGGTATCGATCCATGTATCATTCCTCAAGCTGTTGGGGACAATCCTAATAGTTTGCTTAGCAGTGCTTTAGTAGAAGAAAGGAGTATAAACACAGATTTCTCCCAGAAATATCCTCTTTTATTGGATGTGTTCCCTAATCCTTTTGAAGATGAAGTAAATATTGAATTTCATATTCCAAAAGACTGTGTAGGCAGGACTTCAATAGTCCTTTACGACATTATGGGAAAGGAAAAATCCATAGTGTATCTTCAAGAAAATTGTCTAAGTGGGGTACATCAAACCCGGTTTAAAACAGATAATATTCCTTCAGGGATATATTTCTGTGAACTTAAAACTTGCAATAATCTGCGTATTTCTCGCAAACTGGTGAAAATTACAAATCATTAAACGACACTTCTAATGAAATCAAAAAAGATCATATTTTTTTTACTTTTGATAATAGTAGCAGGACCTATTCACAGCTTGAAAGCTCAAGTTGAATGTCCATCGTCTGTAGGATTTCGGGGTACCACCTGTCAGTCTGTTGGATCGGGTTTTTATTTCTACAATACTAACCCATCCCATAACGTACTTACATCAGCTACACTAAATTTTGAAGGAAATGATCTGAACTGTAATACAACTATTGATTTGATCAAGTTTTCATGCAGTTTTGGGCATTTTATAGGGGATAATGAACCTCCGTACTGTGAGGATCCAACGCCAACAGGTACGGTAATTTTTAATACCGGGCTAGTGTGTATATATGATGAAGGAGAACTTGTTCCTTGCAATGACTTAGTTACAGAATGTAAGGACGATCTCATCACCGTTGCGCAAAACTTTATTTCTGCACCAATGGATTGTAAGCTTTGGGAGGGTCCATGTGCAACAGAAAGTGAAATTTGGCGAACCGGAGATGTTAATATCGGATCAATTGTTTCGTTGGGTGGATATAAACTAGGGGTTAAAGGTGGGATTACAACCGAAATGCTTCAGATTTGTAAGGCGGAATGGTGTGATTATGTATTTTCGGATACCTTTAATTTAATGCCATTAAAGGATGTAGAGGCATACATAGAAGAACATAACCGTTTGCCAAATACAACCTCCGCAACAGAAATTGCATTAAATGGCGGCTTCTTGCTTGCCGATGAAACCATTCGTCAGCAAGAAAAAATAGAAGAGATTTTTTTGCATCTGATTTCGTTGAACGAGAGGCTTGCCCTTGCTCAAAAAAGAGTGGGCATCCATTTACTCAATGAAGCATCTTATGAAAATTACCAGAGTGAAAGTAATATTAACGAGCCATTTTTAACTAATGTAGAAAATCTGCTGCAGATAGAATGTTTCCAGGTAAAACCAGCTCCTGCGGGGATTGGCGGAATTAAAGTCTCGCCAGATCTGGGTCCGTATAAAGTTTCTTGGTCAGGACCAAGTAGCGGAAATATCCCTTTTATGCCTTGTACAGAAGGGGCTATTCAAATCCCTAATTTAATTGCCGGCTTGTACGTAGTAACTGTATCTAATATTTCTGGAAGTATTGGTACTTGTAGTTTCACTATTACTCAAAATAATTCTAACACTTGCGCAGCACTGAACAGCCCTTCTTGCCGCCAGGCGATTCTAAATGTGTTGCAAGAAGAAGCTTTCTCAACACCTTCTGATTGTGAGCAGTGGGAAGGAGATCAATGCTCAAAGACGGATCCAATTTTTCGCTTGGGAAATGTTGGTATAGGTACAAGCGTTGGCAGATCAGGATTTAGCCTGGCAGTCAAAGGCGGAATTGTTACTGATAGACTCCGTGTTGAACTTTGTGAGAGTCAAGGCTGGTGTGATTATGTTTTTAGTGAGGGATACCCACTAACTCCATTAAATGAAATCAAATCCTTCGTTACTGAGTATAGGCATCTACCCGGGACTATTTCTCAAGCAGAAGTCATTTCAAATGATGGTATTGAATTAAAAAGTGTTAAAATAGATCAACAGAAGAAAATTGAGGAGGCATACTTGCATCTCATTGCGTTGAACAAACGTAAGGAGCTACTCAAGTCCGATATTAATATACTCCTCTTAAACCAAAACTAATTACCATGAAATACAACAATTTGATGAAATCGCAACGTTTATTCAGGGCATGGTTTGGACTTCTATTGATTGTGTTTGGCTCTTTCAAAATGTCGGCACAAATTGTATCTAATGATTTAAAGGCATTAGGATTAAATGGTAATATCGTAATTCGTGTATCCAGCACTATGGCATTCACAAGCTATTTTTCCTTGAATAATGGAAATGTAGATCTTGAATTTCATTTTGGCTTGGATGACCCAAGAAATGGGGTGCATATTGGCTTACCGATGCCGCAACCTAATGGCCAAATTTACATTCGCTTTAGTGATTTAGGTTATGAAATGGGAGATACGTTGTCATTTATCGCCACAGAAAACTTCCAAGGAACCACTATAAAACACTATGTATTTAATATGGGAAACTATTTTCCCGAATCTGGTGGGCCTATTCAAACTTGCCCAAGGTCAATTAAGTGTAGTGGCAGATCACTGCTGATAAAATTTGATCCAGGTGAAATTATTATTGACCAATCAAGCGTTACGCTGATTAGGTTTCAGATTCCCAGTTTAGGTATAGACATAACTAGTGTGCCTGATGCATACCTTGCTTCAGAAAACGCATTTGCTAAAATAATTTTACCTGTTATGGATTGTAATCAGTTAATGTTAGGCACTACAATTTTAACGATTAATGGATTTACTTGCCATTTTGTTAATGGGCAACTAACTTGTCCGCCTTGGGCAGAAGTTCCAAACAATTTGAGTTCTGATTGTTCTCCCTATTTTGATGAATGTTTGTATGACTTGCTTGGGATTCTGGCTGAGGCGCAATATTCAATTCCATGCCAACAATGGATGACTTTTGGTCCATGCACAATAACAAACATTATCACCAGGCATGGTAAAGTTGCTATCGGAACAGATAAACATGCACCTAATAGGTCTTTGACTGTTAAAAACGGAATAATTACGGATAAAGTCAAGATAACAAACCATGGATGGGCGGATTATGTTTTTGACAAACAATACCCTCTAGCCTCATTAGACCGAGTGGAGTCTTACATCAAAAGGAATGGTCATTTGCCGGGTATACCAAGTGGTAATAGTATCGAAAGTTCTGGTGGATTTGAATTGGGAGAAGTTACAATACTTCACCAGGAAAAGATTGAAGAGATTTTCCTTCATTTGATTACTATAGAAAAGGAAATTAGTGAGGTGGAAGCATTAATTACCGTAATTTCACACTTTAATAAAGTTCAGATTAAATGACATAAACCCGTAATGCTTCTATTCCTCTGTTCCATTACACTTTTATTGATAAACCTTCCCATCTCCCTCCCGGCACAAAATCTGCTTCCTAATGGCGGTTTTGAAACACATGCCCCATTAGATTGTATTACCTGCCCCATGACGGAGCAAAAGTTTGCAGCCGTTATCCCTCATTGGAAAACAGCCAATGGAGGCTATCCTTTCCTGTGTGATTGCAAGTTACAGACACAGGCTGCCGCTTCCAATGTGGGTATTTGCGATTTTTCCAAAGTAAAACCGCATAGTGGCTGCAATATGATGGAAATGGAGTACACGCCCTCCTGTCTGGATCAAAACCACGAAAACCGGGGTGTACCATCCTACCTGGCTACCCGCTTGACAGCGCCCCTTGAGTTAGGCAGTGTATATGAGTTTTCTTTATGGTTGTATATCCTGCCACCCTTTCCTGGCGATGAAGAGTACACACGATTTATAGGGTTCAACCTTTATCCGGATGTCATTCGTAATCCGGCAGGTAAAATGCTGGAAGGCGGCACTTTTACTATAGATACGGTTATTATTGGCCAATGGTATCAGGTAAAGTGGCTGGTAAGACCGGTTTGCCGATTGCAATACGTGCTGTTTGGATTGTTTTACGGTGAAGATCGGCCTCCTGTTAACCTCAATGGATTCCATAACCGTTATTACCTTGATGATGTTTCGATTCGAAAACTAACGGAAACCACCCGGGAGGATGTCATTGTGCCTTATTGCAAATACACCCCTGCAGAAAAGGATGATTCCCCCCCGGAAATTGCCGGTTCGGCCTGTTTTTTTACACCCGGGGATAGCACTTTGTCTGAATCCGCGCGATCATCACTCGATTCCTTTGCCCAAAGGGCTCGGGTAAATACCAGCGCTATTTTTATGGTAAGCGGCCGGACCGACAACATCGGTACCGATCATCAGGCTTTGGCACAAGCTCGAATCAAGAGCACACTGGATTATCTGGAAAGCGTGCATAAGTTGCCCAGGTTTCGGTTTTTTGCCTGGCCGGTTGGCATAGATATTCCCCTGGCGGAGAACAACACCGAGGCCGGAAGAGCGCTCAACCGTTCGGTACTTATCCAACAAATGGACGGACCGGTGTATTTGATGGTGTATAGATACCTTCTCCAGGCTGTATTTGAGGGGCAAACAGCGGAAGCATTCAGGCTCATGAATATTTGGCTGCATCTGGCGCCGGATAAACAAAAAATGATGGCGCTGATGGATCCGCGCCTCAGTCCGCTTCATTCCGATGCGCGCTGGAATGCACAGGTGCTGAAAAAAGTGCAGGCCTGTTATCAAAAACTACCTCAGCCTGCTCTGGCATTCATGCTGGATTCCTTAGGATTGGAAGATCAAAAATGCAGAACTCTCGACCGCTACCTGGAAAACCTGCATACCTATATGGCAACGCTCGACAGCGTTGACCGGCGTTGGGATGTACATTTTTCCTGCGCAGATGAAAAGGTAACCGAAAGGGAAGATTCGTTTAGGATGCAGTTTTTAACAGGAAAAATAGGCTTTAACTGGCCAAAAATCTCGGATGTGGGTAATCGCCCGGCCAAAGCAGCCTTCTGGCTGATCAGTCATACAACCGATACCGCTCTGATTGCGCAGTATTTACCGCTCATCAAACGGCGCTGCGAGGAAGGTGAAGCCGCCTGGATTCATTATGCTACCCTTTATGATCGGTTGGCTGTATTTCGCGGTAGGCCTCAGCGGTACGGAACACAGTACCGTCCTTCTACCAAAGAAACAGGTAAAATGGAGTTGTTCCCGCTGGAAGACCCTGCCAGGCTACTGGAATGGCGAAAAGCCCTGGGTATTGAATGAAAAGTGTACTATCCCTAAAAAGCATACAACTACCCGTGATTTGATTAAAAGCACAAGCCTGTGCCGGCCAGACCTTTGCACCATAATTAAAACAACAACTAAAAAATGGGCAAAGTAATTCTGATCACCGGCGCAAGTTCCGGTATGGGCAAAGAAACCGCTGTCAAACTCATCCGCGAAGGACATACCGTTTACGCTGTAGCCAGAAGGGTGGAGCAAATGCAGGACCTGAAGGAAATGGGCGGGCATCCGATGGCTATGGATGTTACCAACGAAGCTGATATTCAACGAGTGGTGGACGCCATCATGCAGCGCGAAGGCAAAATTGACGTGCTGTGGAACAACGCCGGCTACGGCTTGTATGGCTCGGTGGAAGACGTCCCTCTGGCAGAAGCCAGAAAACAAATGGAAGTGAACCTTTTTGGCCTGGCTGCCGTAACCCAAAAGGTAACCCCGCACATGCGCAAGGCCAAAGCCGGTACCATTATCAATACCTCTTCCATGGGTGGTAAAATGTATTTCCCCATGGGCGCCTGGTACCACGCCAGCAAACACGCCCTGGAAGGCCTGAGCGATTGCCTGCGCCTCGAACTGGAGCCGTTTAATATCAAGGTGGTGATCCTGGAACCGGGCTTCATTGCTACCGAGTTTGGTCATGTGCTGCTCGATAATTTTGATAAACTGCCTAAAGACAGCGCTTACCGCGGCATGATGGACGTAATTGCTGCCGGCACCAAAAACGCCTCTTCTGCCGGAGGTTCCTCCAAACCTTCCATCATTGCAGACACCGTGAGCAAAATTATCAGCACCGACCGACCAAAAACCCGCTACCGTGTGGGTAAATTTGCCAAGCCTATGGTTTGGATGCGTATCTATCTGGGCGACCGTCTGTTTGACAGAATCCTGAAAACACAATTGTAATGGATATGAAACCAGTCATTCACCTGAAAAGTATTTCAGACATTAACCAGTTCATCCAGGGAGTAGTAAAACACCCTTTGGTAGCAGTGGTGGATTTTTCCAAAGTTGATGAAAAAATGGAAGAAGGTACCAGGCTCTCCTGCGATTTTTATTCCATTATGTTCAAAAACTATTGCGTCAATCAAATGAAGTATGGTCGTCAGGTCTATGACTTTCAGGAAGGCAACCTCATTTGTATTGCGCCCAGGCAGGTTATTACCCTGGACACAGAGGTGGAAAAACGGGACGACAAGCTGGGCTGGGGCCTGTTTTTCCACCCCGATCTGATTCGGGGAACCTCATTGGCCGGTAAAATGAAGGACTATCATTTTTTCTCCTATGAAACAACGGAGGCCCTGCACTTATCAGAAAAAGAAAAAATGATCCTGTTTGATTGCGTACAAAAGATAGAGCAGGAGTTGCAGGAAAATATAGACAGTCATAGTCAGACCCTTCTGGTGTCTAACATAGAATTGTTGTTGAATTATTGTTCCCGTTATTATGGGCGTCAATTCATTACCCGAAAAAATGCCAATGCAGATGTTGTTGGCAAGACAGAGCAACTACTGCAAGATTATTTCCGTTCAGGAGCCTTGAAAGAGCATGGACTTCCAACGGTAAAATACCTGGCAGAGCAGGTTCATTTATCGCCTAATTATCTGAGCGATTTGCTGAAAAAAGAAACCGGCAAAACAGCCCAGGACCATATTCATTATCAATTGATTGAAGAAGCCAAAACGGTCCTGCTGCAGTCTGGCGCCTCAGTCAGTGAGGTAGCGTATGAACTGGGGTTCGAGTACACCCAATATTTCAGCAAGCTGTTCAAACAAAAAACGGGAATGACGCCTTCTGCATACCGCAACCTGAATTAGGGTGTGTGCTCAATCATGCCGCGCAAACTCCATTACCCGGAAAATGTGCAGCAAATACGGGAATAGCGCATCCATGCTTTCCTGAGCGCCGCGGGTAGAGCCGGGTAGCGCAAGAATGAGCGTATTCCCTTTCAAGCCACCCAAACTGCGCGACAACATGGAATATGGCATGTGTTCCTGCCCGTAGCTGCGCGCAGTTTCCCCAATGCCGGGTATTTCCCGATCCAGCAGTGGCCGGATGGCTTCAGGCGTCACATCCCGGGGCGATAATCCTGTGCCGCCGGTAAGGATGATGAGGTCGTATTGCTGCTCGTGCAATGCCAGTACCTTGCGCTGGATGGCGTCTACCTCGTCGGGTACCACCGAAAAATCCTGTACAGACACTTGTTTGTAACCTTCCAGTTTTTCGCGGATAGCCAGCCCGGCGCGGTCTTCTTTCACTCCCGCAGCGATGCTGTCTGAGCAAACCACTACGGCCGCCCGGACGGGTTTGCTGAGTTGGTCTTTATATTGCGATTTGCCGCCTTTTTTCTCCAGCAGCTTGATACTCAATATCTCAATGCCTTTATCAATGGGTTTGAGCATGTCGTACATGGTAAGTGCCGCCACAGAGGCCCCATGCATGGCTTCCACCTCCACGCCGGTGCGGTAGAGGGTTTGCACCTCCACCAGAATCTCCACATCCAGCTCGTGTATCTGGTGCGAAATCTGGGTAAATTCCACGGGCAGCGGATGGCAATCCGGAATCATGTCGCTGGTACGTTTCACCCCGAACAATCCGGCAATGCGGCTGGCTTCCAGCACATCGCCTTTGGGTACGGTGCGGCGACGGATAGCTTCCATGGTGTCCGGACTGCTTACGCGCACGATGGCGCGCGCAATGGCTGTGCGGTGTGTTTTAGATTTATGTGTGATGTTAACCATAGTTGTGGCGTCGGGTAAATGCGTGCAAAGGTATTGGCTAAGAGCATGTTGGGGATTTTTGACTCCGTCAGAAAATCCCCAACATGCTCTAACGTTCCAATAGCCATTCCTTTTCGGCCAGTGGACGGGTTTGGCGGATGGTTTCCCGGAGTTGTTGTTTTTGTTTTTTATCCAGAGGATTGATTTCCAGCATTTTGCGCACAAAGTACACCAGGTTCAGGTAATTTTCCCGCTGGTAACCAATCACTTTTTTTCTGCGGATATAAGCTGCAATAGCCTGTAAATGAGATTCCAGCAGGTCAAATTCTTCTGTTTCGAAATAGATCTTCAGTTGAATGGTTTTGGCGGCCAGGGCCATCATGGTTTCCTTGTATTCGGCGCGTTGCAGCAGTTGCAGTGCGGGGCCGTAGTTTTTTTGCTGGTATTCCAGCCGGGCGAGGTTAAAGGCATACACCGATTCCCGGAAGGCGGGCTCCAGAAACGCCTGTTGCTCCCGGATCAGCTTTTCCGTCCAGGTATATTCCTGCATCACCAGCCCTATAGTAGCGGCGTTCAGGTAGGTAAAACGCGATAAAATACCTTCAGATAAAAAATAGTTCCGGTCAAAACCGATGCGGTAGAGGTCCAGATGGTCGGGTAAAAAAGAGTGGTCACCTTCATTGTACCGGCGGGTGCAAAAATTATTGGCCAGTATGAACAGATCCCGCAGTTCTTCCGGCGGAAAGAGGGCTCCTTGTGCCAGCAACTCCTGCTTGAAAGTGAGAAAATGCCGGGTATCGCCCGGGGTTGTCATCGCCCGAAAGCAATGGTAGTACAAGGCAACCGCAGGGGTATGTAAATGTAACGCTGCCAAAGGCAAAAGTGCCTCCACCGAATGAAAATCGCAGGGTACATTGTAACGCGACTGGTAAGCCCACAAGGAGCAGGCTTGTCGCAATTTCAAGGCCAGCACAGCAGTATCCAGTTGATCGGAAAGCATTTGTGGCTGTCCCTGAGCTGCCTCCGGGCCTTCCAGCAGCATTCGGAACTGCTCTTCTTCAAACCTGTACCGTTCCAAATGGTATTCAGCATGGCGCAAGGTTTGGGCAGACAAGGAAGCCGCGCCCGCGTTCAGGGCTTGTCCGGAGGCCTCATGTCTGTTTCTACTGCGTAACACCTTGCTTAATCGCGACTGAAATGCGGGAGAATCTTGTAAAAAATCAGTCACGACCAGATATTTTTCTGCGCTGGTCAGCAGGGCCGACATGGCCAATCTCAGCCGATGATCATCGTATGCCAGTTTGGGGAATACAGCTGAAAAAACCTGTTCTTTGCTGGGCCAGGCTTTGCCGGAGAGACCTGTTTTGACCAGTATTTCCAGTAATGGAATAGTCTCCTGGCGCACATTAAACGCCGGATTAGTCAAAAAACGTCCCAGTTCCCGCAATTCAGATTTGGAAAACACCTGAAGCAGTTGAATGAGTTTACTTTTGTTCATGGGTTAAAACATAGCTTTGCGAAGCTAAAGGGATGGCGTAGCCTCTCGTTTGTCCCCTTTACCGGTTAAGAAATTTTCAAAGTCTTAAATTATCCACAGAATAAGACACCAGAATTTCCACCAATCCTCTGCCCAGGGCCCCGCCGTCTGCGAGGCAAGCCCGACCGAAGGGGATGGTCCCGACGTAAGGAGGGAGCGCCTTCTTTTTAACCGGCAGTACAGCACGATGATGCTAAATACGACGGCCTGCGGTTAAAAAGCAGCGCAATCCCCGCAGGTCGTTGGCTTTGCCGGGAAGACTGCCTTTTTTCTTTTGGTTACTTTTCTTTTTGGGAAAGCAAAAAGAAAAGTAACAATGCCATACTGTTGAACTAATGCCAAATTACCTTCAGGGGAAATTTTGAGCGCGGATTTTGTCGTGATGTGACAGGGGATTCTCCATTAATGCTTAGGCTCCCAATGTTTTGTCCCTTTAGCATATCAGCACAAAACCAAACGATTGTTTATTATTTTTTGTTACAAAAATACATATTATAATTATGATAGTCAATATTTTATAAAATTTTATGCAACATTTATTTTGTTACAAAATACGAAAAATGTCTTTGACAACCCCGGCAACACCCCGCACTTTTGTATCGTGAAAATTGATTCACCCGCATAAATCAATCTCCCATGAAAAAAAACACACTTACAAAAACTTACTTACTAGGCTTCTTGCTCAGTTTAGCAAACCTGGCCATAGCACAGCAGTTTACGGTTTCCGGACGTTTGGAAACCGAGGCAGTTTCTCCGATGGGCCAGTTTCGGGTTATGGTAACCGGCTCCGATAACCAGGTAGCTATCACCGACGCAAGCGGTCATTTCAGTTTTACCCTGGATGCCGGCGGCGACTACCAGATCACTCCCGTTTCCTGCGAAGGAGGGCCTTTGAACGGGGTTACTACCTTTGATTTGGTGCTGATAGTGAAGCATATGGATGGTCTGGAGCCCTTGAATTCCCCCTATAAAATCCTGGCTGCAGATGTAGATGGCTCTAATTCAATCAATGCTCAGGATACCGCCCTGATCCGCCAACTCATCATCAATCAGATACCAACTTTCCCAGCCGGTAGTTTCAGGTTCGTGCGGAAAGATTATGTGTTCCCCGATCAAAACAATCCATTCGTGCCCGCGCCGCCTTCTGCGATAACGATCACCAACCTGCAGGCCGACTTCAATACCGCAGATTTTGTTGGCATCAAAATAGGCGACGTCAATAACACAGCTGTAGTAGATGTCTGCGATGATAACATATCGCGCATCATCGGCAGGGTATTCAACGACCAAAATGCCAACTGCGCCTCCGATTCTACTGAGGCTGGCTTGCAGGGCTGGACGGTGGAAGCAACCAACGGAACAGACAGCTACTTTGGCGTAACCACGCTCACGGGCAAATACAATATTGCTGCCGTTCCGGGCACTTTCGATGTCATTCTGCACAAACCCAATGGTCTATGGGACGCTTGTCAGGACACGCTTTTTGGGGTAGTGGTGACAGATATGCCCACAGAAGACCACGATTTCGCCTTGCAGGCTAATATGCTCTGCGCATCCATGGATGTTTCTTTGTCGGCCCCCTTTCTGCGCCGTTGTTTTGACAACTATTATGTGGTGAATTACTGCAATAACGGCACCCAGGAGGCGCAGGACGCTTCGGTGGAGGTTCATTTTGATACCTTTTTTACCGTGCTGAACAGCAGTATTCCCTGGACAACCGTTGATGGCAATACCTACACTTTCCCGGTTGGGAATGTGGGGCCGGGAGAATGTGCCGCGTTCACCGTCATATTTAACCTTAGCTGCGATGCGGCGCTGGGGCAAACCCACTGCACCGAAGCGCGCATTTATCCGGATACTTCCTGCACCGAACCCTTCAACTGGGATGGCCCTGAACTGCGTGTGAAAGGCTATTGCACCGGCGATGAGGTGAAATTCCTGATCCATAATCTGGGCGGAACCATGCAGGTGCCTTCCAATTATATTGTGGTAGAAGACATTGTAGTGATGACTCCGCCCATCAACAACCCCTTTACCCTGACGGCTGGAGGTATGGAGGTTATCACGGTGCCGGCCAATGGCGCTACCTGGCGTCTGGAGGCCGAACAAGCCCCTGGATACCCCTGGGGGCTGGTGGCCAGCGCCACGGTGGAAGGCTGCGGCACAAATACCAACGGTGGTGTTTCCCTGGGTATGGTCAACCTGTTTCCCCCTGATGATGAATCGCCGATTATTGATATAGACTGCGTGGAAAACAACGGTTCTTTTGATCCAAATGACAAGCAGGGTTTCCCGCGCGGTGCCATGGAGGAGCATTACATTCCGCTCCAGCAACCCATTGATTACCTGATTCGTTTCCAGAATACCGGCACGGATACAGCCTTTACCGTAAAAATACTGGACACGCTCAGCAGCTTTCTGGACCCCGGTACTTTGCGTTTTTTGGGTTCCAGTCATCCCTGCTACCTCAACCAGCTCAGCGGCAATGTGCTGGAATTCCTGTTCACCAACATTCTGTTGCCCGACAGCAATGTGAATGAGCCGGCATCCCACGGATTTGTGAAGTTCCAGATAGCGCCCAAGGCTGGGCTCTCTCACGGAACCCTGGTAGAAAACAGCGCCGCGATTTATTTTGATTTCAATGCGCCTGTAATCACCAATACTACCTGGCACACCCTGGGCGAGAAATTCCTGGATGCCAATATCCTGAACAAAATGCCGGATGTTGCGCTGGAAGTATTCCCCAATCCGGCGAGCGATGTAGCTACCTTCCTGATCAAGAGTCCGCATTCCTGGAAGGGTAATTTGCTGCTGTACGATCTGGCTGGGCGGCAGGTAGCCCAGCAACCGTTTTCCAATAACCAGTTTCAGTTAAATACAAAAACCATGAACAGCGGGGTGTACTGGTTCCGCCTGGAATCAGGTGGCCAGACCCTCGCGCTGGGTAAGTTGGTGGTGGTAAGGGATTAAGCGGGTTATTCGCTGTTCCAAAAAGGCACGGGTCTTGGTACTTAGTGTCGGGGTGACTCCGAAGTCACCCCGACACTAAGTACCAAGGCCCGTTCGATTTGATATGCCTATTGCCGTGCCAAACGTAAAAAAACGTGAGTTGTCATCCCCGCAGGGGACCTACACAAGCCGGGCTTTTTGGCACTCATTACTGAATTTTCAAATGAAATTTCCCCTCCGTAATTGCCATACTGTCTGGCAGGAATGACCAGGAATTAGGCCCTTCCAGAAATGTTTGAAAACGGCCTTCTACGATATGTTCAACAGAGTCGTAACGCAGAATTTCGATGAATTGGTTGGTGCGGGTGGAGTCTACATTGTAGGAGTTAAAAAGTTGATCTCCATCAAGAACCACAAAATACAATGCTTCGGGGATCCCATTATTATCATTCCACAAAAAAGAGCGCTCGAAATGGTAAATTCCCGGAATTGTTTTAATGTCTCCAATCGAAAAGGTGTGGAGATAGCCACTTTCGGTCAATTTCGCTAAGATATTGAAACGACTAAAATCAGTTGCATAATATCGTGCTGAATATATAGCATTCCATGATACTCCGTTCCGTAATAACCCCCCCTTCCCCAATTCAATGATATGGGTAGCGGTATCTACTGGCGGGGTTGGCTCTGTTGGATCAATAGGTGTTTCTTTGGTACAGCCAACGAGTAAGCCAATCAGTGTCAATGTTAGTATCAAGCTTTTCATGATTACTGGTTTTTTGTGATGATAAATTTGTGAGATTTACTGTAAAAGGCTTTTTGGGGGAATGTCCAGCAGCGGTTGGGCATCAGCACATTGGCAAGGCGGAAAGCGCCAGCCTGGCATCAACAATCAGGCTGGCGCTTCTTTTTCTGGGCTATTGAATCTTCAAATGAAACTTACCCTCCGTAATAGCCATACTGTCAGGCAGGAACCACCAGGTGTTTGGCCCCTCCAGGAAAGTTTGAAACCGACCCTCTACGATATGTTCAACAGAGTCGTAACGCAGAATTTCGATGAATTGGTTGGTGCGGGTGGAGTCTACATTGTAGGAGTTTAGTTGTTGATCTAAATCTAGGGATACGAAATAACCCACCTCTGGAATTTTATTGTTCCCATTCCAATAGGTTGAAGATTCAAAAATGTGTAAACCCTTGGAGACTTCAATATCTGCTAAAGTCAAATTGTGGTCAAATCCGTTTTCCCTTAGTTTAGCTGTGATATTAATTCGACTTTTATCACTTAAGTAATATCGCGCCGAAAAGGCAGGCGTCCATAATACCCCATTTCTCAGAACAGATCCCCTCCCCAATTCAATGATATGGGTAGTGGTATCAATTGGCGGGGTTGGCTCTGTTGGATCAATAGGTGTTTCTTTGGTACAGCCAACGAGTAAGCCAATCAGTGTCAATGTTAATATCAAGCTTTTCATGATTACTGGTTTTTTGTGATGATAAATTTGTGAGATTCGGTTTCGCCATCGGTTGTGGGTAGGGAAATGAAATAAAGTCCGTTTTCCAGTGTATGTACCGGTATGCTGAATGGGGCATTGCCCGTAACTGGAGTTTGCCCTTTTAGACAAAGTCTGCCCAGCGCATCCCAAATCTTCCAGGATATTTCAACTTCGGATTCAGGCATACCGTCAACCATCAGATAATCTTGTTCCACAGGATTGGGGTATATTTGAATACTATTGGCATTCAAGGGATAAGACGACTCTTCTCTTTGCCGGCCTGGTCTTTCTTCCTGAAGACAATCGCAGTTGCCTAAGTTAACTTTTTGTATTCGGCTGATGGCTACATTGTCTGATGAAACTACCACGCATTTTATCCAAAAGGTTGGACACGCTGGATGGGAGTTAAGGTTTAGAGTAGCTCCTGTTCCCAGAAATTGTTGCGAACCTCCATTACCAAATACCCCAGAGGTGTTCCAGAACCAATAAACCGTATATGGGCCAACACCGGGTAAGCCTGCATCAGGTGGGTTGATGTCGGCAGTCAATGAAATAGGTACAGTGCAGGGAGATGCTGTTACATATACCTCCAACTCATTGGACTCATTGTAATCATTGATTTCGCATCCATATTTGCGAAAGTGATCGGCATTGTCGGCAATTTTTCCAAGTGCGCGGCCGGTAGGTTCGCCGTTGTAAGAAACCGCGGGATTTGAAAAGTGGAGAATAGTATAATCACTAATAAAGTGGGCATATACTTCTACACCATTAACATCAAACTTATAGTCAACGTCCAGGGATATTGGCTCAGCCATTATTGTTTTCCAGGTTGGGATTTCCTGATACCAGTCAATGGGAGGAAGGGTATTTAATGGAATCCATCTTTTACCTTTTGCACAGACTTTATCTTGGTCAGAACCAATATCAATAGGCCAGTTATGATGGAATCCCCAATTATGTCCAAGCTCATGCGCAAAAACAAATTTACTTAAAAATAATTCTGGCTCTACAATGGAGTATGCTCGGTTAGGATCTGGCAGGTCTGGCAAATTGGCTACTCCTGCTAATCCATCATAATCTATGTGAGGAATAAATACTACATGATCAGCATGGTGAAGAGTGCGCTCGGGTTCAGAAAAATTTATCAATTCATCTAAGTCATCAACATAAGGCACGGAGCTTGAAGAAAAATCAAATCCACTCTTCTCTACCCATTTTACCCTGATTTCCTTATTGGGAATATCGCTGTTCCATAAGGCAGTATTCACGGAGGATTGGCCTAAAAGGGCGAATAGATCTACACTCCCATACATGTTTTCAACAATGTCTACAGCCTCTGGTGTAAGGATTAAGAGCACTGTAATAAGTGCCGGACAGGTATTATAATCCGGAAAGTAGTCACAATCATCGGGTCCTTCCGGTGGTGAGGAAAGTGAATCCGGGCTACTGGCACAACCGTGAGACGGGTTGTAATCATTATTCCGCTTTACTAAAAATTGGTAAGTGCTGCTGATGGGCGATACCTCGTAAAAATCCGGACCAACCTGAATAAAGCCTCCGGTTTGACCATCCTTTATCACAAAAGAAACATACCCAGGGGCTGGAGATGATGTCAATTTGCCGGACCAAATAAAGGCTCCTGTAACATCTTCAGATATCAGGGTGGCTTCCGCAGTCATGGAGGTGGAGGAACCTGGTAACTGGAAAGTTAGTGTCCCATTAGTTTGTGCGGTTCTAACATCTTGAATAGACACAATTTTAACACTTGAGCAAAGGTCGGATGATTGGAGTGTTTGGAAACGGGTGTATCCCCCAGCTGGCCACTGAATTTGCCCGGGCTGGAACTCAGTGATGAATTGAGCAGAAAGTACACCAGGAATCATCAACATCAAGTAAAAGGTGATTTCCCTTACCCATTTAATGAATGGGTTTAAAATGGCTAATCGTGCGTGGGGAGGGAGGGGGGGCGAATATTCGCAATACGTTTTTCATAAATAAAGGTGTTTTTGATTAATGAATGAACAAAGATAGTTTTTAGGAGATTTGTCAGTACATTTTTTGTGAAAATTTATCACTTCCGAAAAAAAACCTTTTAATCTCACCGAAACATCAACATTTCCACGCTAAGCATTGCTTTTTTAACGTACTTTTGCCCCCGCAAATTAAAATTAAACGTTTTTGGCCTTCTAAAGCAATTAAAACAGCGGTGTAAACAGCGAAACCCCGCGGCGCTCACTGGTTTAAACAAAATTTTACCCATAGCATTGGGCCATAAAAAACACCGATCCGGGATTTTTTTCTTACATTCTGTGTTTTTTTTCACCCGATGCCCCTCTTAGCAGGAAAAATCACTGCATGGCGATTAAATTAATTAAGGTAGCAAAAGAATTCAACGTCGGCCTCCACACCATCGTAGAGACCCTCCACGCAAAAGGTTTCCCTAATGTGGAGCAAAAGCCTACGACGGATATCACCGACGAGATGCTGGTGGTGCTCCAGAAGGAGTTCCAAAAGGATCTTGCTATCAAACAGGAGGCAGACAAATTGCTGCGCCCGGTTCTGAAAAAAGATGCCGTTGGCGGTTCTGAGCCTTCCCCAACCCCTACACCTGCCCCGGCAGCCACTCCGCGCCCTTCGCTGTTGCCTCCGCGCGAACCCGCTGCACCCAAGGTTGAGCCACCGGCCGAACCTAAAAAAGAAGAACAGGAGCTCGTTAAGCGCGAGCGCCCTGCCCTGCGTATCCTGGGCCGAATTGACCTGGATGCGCCTAAACAGGCGCCTACCCCTCCTCCGCCACCCCCACCGGCAGAGGAGCCCAAACCGGAAGCGCCTAAGCAGGAAGCCCCTAAACAGGAGGCTCCCAAACAGGAACCACCTGCTCCGCCAAAAGAGCAGCCAAAGGCCCCTGCCCCTCCACCTCCGCCACCGGCGCCTGCTGCAGGATCTGCAACGGAACCTACTGAAGCGCCTGAAAACGAACTCATTCGCGGCACCGCGCCTAACCTGCGCGGCCTGAAAATTCTGGGTCGTATTAACCTGGAAAAAGAAAAACCTGCCAGCAGCAGCAACAGCAATGACCGCAACCGCGATAACCGTGGCGGTCAGGGCGGCGGCCAACGCCAGGGCGACAACCGCGGTGGCGGCCAGCGTCAGGGCGATAACCGCGGTGGCGGCCAGGGTGGACAGCACCAGGGCAATCGCCCCGGCGATAACCGAGGCGGCGGTAACCAGCAGGGCGGCAACCAGCAACAAGGCGGCGGTCAGGGCGGCAACAATGCCGACCGTCAGCGCCGTAAACGCAAAACCGTTCCGAATCAACCCGTTACAGCTGCCAACCTGCAATCCAATATGGCCGCCAATCAGGGCGACAAAAAAGGTCGTGGCCGTACGGATGTGCCTAAGGAGGTTTCGCAAAAAGATATCGAAAACCAGATTCGCCAAACCATGGCCCGTATGGGCGCAGGTGCGAGCAAAAAACGCCAAAAAGTGCGTCGCGATAAGCGTGATGAACGCCGCGAACGCGCCGAACTGGCAGAAATGGCCCGCAGCGAAGGCGAAAAAGTACTGCAGGTTACAGAGTTCATCTCTGTGTCCGACCTGGCTTCTCTGATGAACATCAAACCATCTGATGTTATCAAGGCCTGTATGTCGCTTGGTATCTTTGTATCCATCAACCAGCGTCTCGACGCCGAGATCATCGAACTGGTGGCCAACGAATTTGGCCACGAGGTGAAATTCATCTCCGCAGAAGAACAGGTTGAGGTGGAAGAAGATGAAGTGGACGATCCAAAAGACCTCAAATCGCGCCAGCCAATTGTTACCGTGATGGGTCACGTTGACCACGGTAAAACCTCGCTGCTCGACTTTATCCGTTCTGCCAATGTAGCTGAAGGTGAGGCCGGTGGTATCACGCAGCACGTGGGCGCTTATGAGGTAATTGTACCCGGACACGAAGATCAGAAAATTACCTTCCTCGATACGCCGGGTCACGAAGCCTTTACGGCCATGCGTGCGCGCGGCGCCAAAGTGACGGATATTGCGATCATTGTGATCGCTGCCGACGACAGCATCATGCCGCAAACCCGTGAGGCTATCAGCCACGCGCAGGCGGCCGGTGTTCCGATCGTGTTTGCCATCAACAAAATTGATAAAGCCGGCGCCGATCCGGAACGTATCAAGAATGAACTGGCCCAAATGAACTTCCTGGTGGAAGAATGGGGCGGTAAATACCAAAGCCAGGATATTTCCGCTAAAAAAGGCCTGAACATTGACAAGCTGCTGGAAAAAGTGCTGCTCGAAGCCGAAATCCTGGAACTTAAAGCCAACCCTAACCGCCGCGCCATTGGTACGGTACTGGAGGCCTCTCTGGAAAAAGGTCAGGGCTACGTGGCCAAAGTGCTGGTGGAAAACGGTACCATCCAGCAAGGTGATCCTATCATTGCCGGCGAATTTGCCGGTAAAGTGAAAGCCTTGTTCAGCGAACGCGGTAAAAAAATAAAAAGCGCCGGTCCGGCTCAGCCGGTGGTGATTCTGGGTCTGCCTGGAGCGCCTCAGGCCGGTGAAAAGATCAAAGTAACCGCTACGGAAAGCGAAGCGAAGGAAATTGCTTCCAAACGCGGCCAGATCATTCGTGAGCAAGCCAACCGCGCCAACAAGCGGATCTCCCTTGAGGAAATCGGACGCCGTCTGGCACTGGGCAACTTTAAAGAACTCAAAGTCATTGTTAAAGGTGACGTGGACGGTTCCATCGAGGCACTCAGCGACTCGCTCATCAAGCTGTCTATCGAGAAAGTACAGGTTTCGGTTATCCACAAGGCCGTTGGTCAGATCGTGGATTCCGACGTTATGCTGGCTTCTGCATCCGATGCCATCATCATCGGCTTCCAGGTGCGTCCATCGCTTACTGCCCGCAAACTGGCAGAAAAAGAGGGCGTAGAAATCAAGCTCTACTCCATCATCTACGAGGCTATCGAAGAGGTAAAAGCCGCTATCGAGGGTCTGTTGGAGCCAACCAAGGAGGAGGAGATCATGGGTCAGGTGGAAATCCGCGAGGTGTACAAAATCTCCAAGGTGGGCACTGTGGCCGGTTGTTTCGTTCAGGAAGGCAAAATCAGCCGCAACCACCACGTGCGTATCATTCGCGATGGTATTGTGGTGTATCCTACCAACGCCAACCAGCACGCCGAACTGGCTTCTCTCAAACGGTTCAAGGAAGACGCCAAAGAGGTCAAAACCGGTATGGAATGCGGTATTACCATCAAAAACTTCAACGACATCAAAGTGGGCGACGTGGTAGAATCCTACGTAATCAACGAGGTAAAAGCTACCCTGAAGTAAGTTTTGATCGTAGAATAAAAAAACCGGGCGGCTCTGCATTGTGCAGGGTCGCCCGGTTGTGTTTATTTGCCTGGGGTGGAAAATGGTAAACTAACTTTACGGCAAAATTTTTCCCACGAGGTTATACTTTATGGCAAAAAAAATCCCACGAAGTCACCTTACACATCAAAACTCACCACTACTCTTTGGCTTACGGGGTGCGCCTGGCAGGTGAGTACATAGCCGGCTTCTACTTCATCGGGTTCCAGGCCGTAGTTGACGCGCATTTCGGCTTTGCCTTCCAGTATTTTGGCTTTGCAGGTGCTGCAAACACCTCCTTTGCAGGAAAAAGGCAGATCGGCGCCGGCGCGCATGGCAGCATCCAGCAGGGTGGAGCCGTCGGAAGGCAGTTTGAAGTCGAATTCTGCGCCATCCTGAATGACCGTAATAGATGCTTCGAACACCTCTCTGTTGGAGGCGGCCACGGGTTTGGCTTTGCCGGCCGAGGTATTAAACAATTCGAAGTGAACACTTTTGGGATTGGCGCCCAATTGGTTGAGGGTGTCTTTCACCTCAAAAACCATTTCTTCAGGTCCGCAGAGGAAAAACGCATCTACTTCTGCCGGGTTAAAAAACACCCTGGCGTATCGCGCGCATTTATCGCCCGTTATGCGTCCCTGAAACAAATCGCTGCCCAGGGATTCCCGACTCAGGATATGATGTACGGAAAGTCGCTCCGGATAGTGGTTTTTCAGGTCTTCCAGCTGTTCCCGGAAAATGATGTAATCAAAGGATCTGTTGCCGTAAAAAAGCACAAAGCGACTCTGTGGTTCCAGCTCCAGAGTGCTGCGCAGGATGCTCATCACCGGCGTGATCCCGCTGCCTGCGGCAAAAGCCACGTACAATTTGGCATTGGCCGGGTTCAGTTCGGTGAAGAAGTTGCCCTGAGGAGGCATTACTTCCAGGGTATCGCCGGCTTTCAGGTGTTCGTTGGCCCAGGTGCTGAACACCCCGCCGTCTACTTTTTTAACGGCTACCCGCAGGTCGTTCTCCTGCACGCCGGTACAAATGGAATAAGACCGGCGCACTTCTTCGCCGCCGATGGTGGTTTTCAGCGTCAGGTACTGACCTTGCTTGAATTGAAAGGTCTGGCGCTTGTCGGCAGGAACGTCGAAGGAAACAGAAACGGTATCAGGTGTTTCCCGGCGCAGTTCGCGCACTGTTAGGGTATGAAACTGAACGGACATGGCTGGGCAATTGGAACACAAAAAGTGTACCTCGAAACAACGGGGTACACTTTTTGGTAAAATGGTTGAGTGGAGGAGTGCTGTGTAGCGCTCTTCCTAATTATGCTGCCAGCGTGTTCACGTGGCGCATCAAACCGCTTTTCAGGTTAGCGGCTTTGTTGCGGTGGATGTTGCCACGCTTGGCCAGACGGTCGATCATGCTCACTACTTTAGGCAGAAAAGTCTCAGCAGCAGACTTATCTTTCATCTCACGCAGGTTTTTGATAGCCGTACGTGCAGATTTTTTGTAGTAGCGATTTTCCAGGCGACGCTTTGTCGTTTGGCGGATGCGTTTCAGGGCGGACTTGTGATGTGCCATATTTTACAGCAAAAATGGTGCTTTTTAGTAAAATTCTGTTTGGTTCTCGTTTTGGGCGGGCAAAGGTAGCCTTTTTTCTGTAAAAAAGAAAAATTGGCTATAAAATTTTCCCAAAAGTTGCATGGTGGCGCTTATACCTGCCAAAAAGACCTTTATGAAAGCAAAAGAACCTGCTTTCAGGGATAACCAACGGATGGAAACTGTTTTCTACCTTTGCCCCCTGAATTCTGAATCTGCTTTCTAACGCTAACAGTTTTATGAAACGAGTCGTTGTAACAGGCATTGGTGCACTCACTCCCATCGGCAACAACATTCCGGCTTATCTGGACGGTTTGCAGCGCGGCATCAGCGGCGCCGGCCCGATCACGCAATTCGATGCAAGTCTTTTCAAAACCCGGTTTGCCTGCGAAATCAAAGGCTTTGTTCCGGAAGATTTTATTGATCGCAAGGAAGTGCGCCGTATTGACCGGTTTACTCAATTCGCTATGGTTACGGCAGCTGAAGCCATTAAGGATAGCGGTGTGGATGTAGAATCGCTCAACAAGCAACGTGTTGGTGTGATTTGGGCTTCCGGTATTGGCGGGTTGCATACATTGGAAAAAGAAGTGGAAGACCACGTTTTGGGCAGTGGCACTCCTCGCCACAACCCATTCCTGATCCCGAAAATGATCACCAATATGGGGGCGGGCATGATTTCCATTCAGTATGGGTTCATGGGTATCAACTATGCTACGGTATCTGCCTGCGCTTCGTCGAGCCACGCGATCATCAATGCAGCCGATTACATCCGTTTGGGCAAAGCTGATATGATGGTAACAGGCGGCTCTGAAGCTACCATTGCCAAAACGGCGGTGGGTGGCTTCACCAATATGAAAGCCATGAGTGAACGCAACGACGACCCGGCTACCGCATCCCGTCCGTACGACAAAGATCGCGACGGATTTGTGCTGGGTGAAGGCGCCGGCGCGCTGATTCTGGAAGAATACGAGCACGCCAAAAAACGCGGCGCGCGCATTTATGCTGAATACGTGGGCGGCGCTATGACCAACGACGCCTATCACATTTCTGCCCCGCACCCAGACGGTATCGGGGTGATCAATGTGATGAATCTGGTGCTGGAAGAAGCTGGACTGACACCTACTGATATCGATTACATCAACACCCACGGTACCTCTACCCCGCTGGGCGATGTAGCCGAACTCAAAGCTATCCGGCACGTATTTGGCGATGCTGCCGGCAAGGTGAATATTTCTGCTACCAAAGGCATGACCGGTCACCTGCTGGGTGCTGCCGGCGCTATTGAAGCCATTGCCAGCATTCTGGCTATGCAACACGACTTTATTCCTCCTACAATAAACCATTTCACGGACGATCCGGAGATCGATCCGATTTTCAATCTGACATTCAATGAAGCCCAACAACGCAAGGTAAAAGCTGCCATCAGCAATACTTTCGGATTTGGCGGGCACAATGCATCCATAGCCTTCAAAGCAGTTTGAGGGCCTAATTAAAAGTGAGGTGAGCTTTGGCGCGGAGAGACCTTCTTGAAAATGGCTGGATAGTGAGGCTGTTTCGTACAATTGATTTCACCGCAGAGGCTCGGAGGCACAGCGTTACGTTTCAAAAACCCTGTGCCTCCGCGTCTCTGCGGCGAAATCGTACCATTTTTGAAACAGCCGCACTAGTGCACCATACGTATTATTTCAAGATTTGTCCCTTTTCGCAGCACAGCCAGCCTTGCTAAAACATTCATTCTGTGCGATTTATCATAAGGCTGTACAATTATTATTTCCATCCCGAGAGGGAACTGGCCCGCAGGCTCCGACAGTTGATCGGTTTTACGCCCTTGCGTTTGCAGCTGTTTAAGCTGGCTTTTTTCCACAAAAGCACCTTCAATTCCAAAGATTACGCCATTGCCAACAATGAGCGGCTGGAGTTTTTGGGCGATGCAGTGCTCAGTACCATTGTGGGGGAATACCTGTTTAAAAAATACCCTAACTCCGACGAAGGATTCCTGACCAAAATGCGCTCCAAGATTGTGAAGCGCAACTCGCTGGATGAAATAGCCGACCGTATGGGGCTGGACTTGTTCCTGGCCAATTACAATCAAACCCGTTTGTCGAAATCCATGCTGGGCAATGCCCTGGAGGCTTTGGTAGGCGCCGTGTACATTGAGCAAGGCTACGAAGGCACCAAAACCTTCGTAGTACGCCGTATTCTGCGCAAATACTTAGACATTCATGAACTGGAAGGTTTTGACGATAACTACAAGAGTCAGCTGCTGGAATGGTGCCAGAAAAATGGTCGGCAGATTGAGTACAAGGTTGTGGCCAAGTACAAAAGCGAAAAACGCGATAAATTCAAGGTGGCTGTCTTCGTTGACGGTCGCAAAGTGGGCACTGCCGACGATTTCAACAAGAAAAGCGCTGAACAACTTGCCAGCGAACGAGCCATGACGGTATTAGGTATGCTGAATGGCGGAAATGGCGTAGCGCAACTCCCACCCATCGAAGAGGAACAAGAAGATTGAGTGAGTGAATGGGTTTTTAGCCCCACCCTGAAGGGCGCCCGGGGCTAAAAACCCACTCACTCACCCACTCACTCACCCACTCACTCACTCACTCATTCACACACTCACTCATTCACTCATTCACACACTATCCCTCATTCTCCACATTCTCCAATCTCCTGCGGGTTTCTTCCAAGAGTCTGCGTTGGTTTTCCTGCTCGATGAGGTTTGTTTCCTGTGATTGTTCGTTGTTGATGATATCCTGTTTGGCTTTTTGAATCTTGGATTCCCATGATTCGATGTTTTTGCGGAGTTCATCGTTTTCTTTGGCGAGTCGCTTCTGGCGCGCTTCCATTTCTTTCATTTGAGCTTCCTGGGCCTTGAGTTCTTTGCCTATGGCTGCGCGACGGATATCGAAATAGCATTGGCGAAGGGTACGCATCATTTCGTCGGTGCGTACGCGGGCATCGCGACGGTTGAGGAAATAAGCGCCGGCATCTACCCATACGTTGAGTGAAGTGCGCTCTCCGTCTTTTTCAATGGTAGAATAAAGGGCAAACGGCTCGTCGCCCATAAAGGCTGCTTTGAGCTTGGTGGCGGTCCACTCGCCTTTGCTTTTTTTCAGTTTGGCGTTGAAATTTTGTTTGGCAAAATCTTTCCACACAGATTCAATCACTGCGGGATCTGTATTGACGAATTCCATGCGGAATCCCGGGCGACTTCCGAACGACATAACACGTTCTGTTTCGCGCACTACCTCAAACTGAGCGCTCAGATGAAAGGCTGCTACGAAGAAAAATACCAGCGGAAAAAGGGATTTTTTGTTCATAATTTTTGGATGGTGCTTGTAAAATGATTCAAATGGCCCGGATGTTTCCAGTCAACCACTAACAAAGGTAAAACGCCCGGCTCCCCCAAAGTCACAACCACAAAAGAAAAATAACACACCCGGTACCCCTTTTTGCATCTAAATGAAGTTTCTTTGTGGCCCCCTTGTCCCACTAATAATCACATTCACCACATTCTCAAAAATGGCAAGAATTTTAATCGTTGATGATGAAGTGCCTATTCGCCGCACCCTGCGCGATATCCTGGAGTTTGAAGGCTACGAGGTAGATGAAGCCTCTGATGGCCTGGAGTGCATTGCCAAGGTGCAGAAGGAAAAATACGACGTGGTCATTACCGATATCAAAATGCCTAAAATGGATGGTATCGAAGCGCTGGAACGTTTACAAATCCTGTCGCCGGAAACCCCTGTGATCATGGTGAGCGGACACGGCACGATTGATACGGCCGTTGAAGCGGTGAAAAAAGGAGCCTTTGATTTCATTTCCAAGCCGCCGGATCTCAACCGGATGCTGATCACGGTGCGCAATGCGCTAGACCGCAGCGAACTGGTGAACACCACGCAGGTGCTGCGCAAACAGGTTAAGAGCAGCAAAGGAGTAACGATGATTGGCGACAGCGGGCCGATTCTGGCTATCAAAAAAATGCTGGAAAAGGTGGCGCCTACGGATAGCCGGGTGCTTATTACCGGTCAAAACGGTACCGGTAAGGAACTGGTGGCGCGCTGGATACACGAAAAAAGTAATCGTGTAGACGGCCCGATGGTGGAAGTAAACTGTGCCGCTATTCCTTCAGAATTGATTGAAAGCGAACTGTTTGGACATAAAAAAGGCTCCTTCACCGGCGCTATTGCCGATCGTCCGGGCAAATTTGAATCTGCCAACGGCGGTACTTTGTTCCTGGATGAAATTGGCGATATGAGCCTCGATGCGCAAGCCAAGGTGTTGCGCGCTTTGCAGGAAAGCAAGATTACCCGTGTAGGCGATTCCAAAGAAATCAAGGTGGATGTGCGCGTGTTGGCCGCAACCAACAAAGACCTGCGCGCCGAAATTGCAGGCGGACGGTTCCGGGAAGACCTTTACCACCGCCTGGCGGTGATTGTGGTTCAGGTGCCATCCCTCAATGAACGCCGGGAGGATATTCCACTGCTGGTGGAACACTTCAACCGCCGCATTGCTGACGATTACGGCCATTCGCCTAAAACCTTTGGCCCGGGCGCCATGCAGGCATTACAAGACTATAACTGGACCGGTAATATCCGGGAACTGGCCAACGTGATCGAACGCCTCTTCATCCTCTGTGATCAGATGGTAACAGAAGAAGATGTTCGTTTGTACGTGTATCCCAATAAGTAGGACTGTTGGACGTTAGACTGTTGGATACAGGTGCTTTCCGGGCAAATAAAAAAAGCCATTCTTCGCGGAATGGCTTTTTTTTATCCGTCATGCAACGCATAGTAAAGAGATTGGTCTTTGAATCAATTCTTCACTAAAAACATAAGCTTTGTATGACTCGTCTTTCCTTTTTAATGCCAGCCCTGGCGCTTCTGATGAGCGCCAATCTTTCTGCACAAACTTATTACAGCTTTTCTACCAGCAACCATTTTTCCCCCTCTGATCCCTGCCGCGTATTTATTGGCGTGGGTACCAGTCGTTCCGAAGGCGGCTTGCGCGTAGACTATACCGTAGATAACACCCCTGCCACCATGTATGGCGTAAAGCCTGGCGACGTGATTCTGGCGTTGGATGGCGTACAGGTGCGTTCTCAGGGGGAACTTGAGCGCGAGCGCGACAAGCACAAGCAAGGCGAAGCATTCACACTTTCTATTGTGCGCGATGGTCAGCAGCAAACCATCAATGCCCGCTTCAAAGAATGTACGGAAGAAGAGCGCGAAGCTTCTATTGAGCGTTTGGAACAAAAAATGGCCACGCTCAACAACCTCCAGAGAGACATGGAAGAGTCGTTCAAAAATTTCACCTGGAACGACCGACCAATCCTCGGTGTATATGAAAATACCGGCGCCAACACCGGCGAAGGCCTGGTGATTGAAAGCCTGGTAACAGGTAAAGGCGCTGAGAAAGCTGGCCTGCAAGGCGGTGATGTCATTGTAAACGTTGAAGGCAAAACCGTTACCGGAACCTCGACCCTGCGCAACGCCCTGCAAGGGCACAAAGCCGGCGATGCGGTAAAAGTTGTTGTAGTACGCAATGGCAGCACCATCACCAAAACGGTTACCCTGAGCGGTCAGAATACCTTCACCTTTAATGTGGAGCGCGACCCTTGCAAGGTATTCATCGGTGTGTATACCAGCACAAGCAATACCAACGGTCGCGGGTTGCTCGTGAGCGGAGTAATTGACAATACCCCGGCAAAAGAAAGCAATGTGCAGCCTGGCGATATCATCCTGGCTTTCAATGGCAAAGCAGTAAGCTCACACCAGGAACTCACCTCTGAGCGCGACCAGAAAAAGCCTGGCGATGCCTTCACCCTGACGGTGCTGCGCAATGGTCAGACGATGGAAATCAACGCCCGTTTTAAATCTTGCGATACTCCAACGGTGAAAGAAGAAACCGTGGAAGTGCTGGAAGAAAGCGCAGAGCGCAAAGAGCCGGAAACCATTCAGGCTGAACTGGTTACGCTGGAGGCCTACCCTAACCCAACGTACGGTTTGGTAAATATCCGCTTCGAAGCAGAGGCCGTACCAACAACGGTTCGCATTTACGATATGGAAGGCAAAGCGGTGTTCACACGCGAACTGCCACAATTCAGCGGCAATTTTGCAGAACAGGTAAACCTGTTTGGCCAAAAAGCCGGCAACTATGTTATCAGCGTACAGCAGGGCGATAAAGTTCGCTCCAAGCAAATTACGCTGTTGCCGAGGGCGTAACACGGTAGACGGTGGACGGTAGACGGTAGACGGTGGACGGTAGACGGTGGGGTTGCGTGGGTATTTATAACAAAGTGAGTTGTCATGCCGAGTACTCGGCACCTACTCAAGCCAGATTGCGGGCAATCCTTTTTGCCAGGGGATAAACACGTAGCCTGGCTTGTGTAGGTCCCCTGCCGGGGATGACAACTCACATTAATCTAGCTACCCACGCACCGTCCACCGTCCACCGTAAGCCGTCTACCGTCCACCGTAGGCCGTCCACCGTCCACCGTCTACCGTCTACCGTCTACCGTCCACCGTCCACCGTCAATTACACAAACAACGCCCGCTTCAGTTCCTCTACCTTTCCGATGGTGTGTATTTTAATCCCGAAGCGTTTGGTATCTACGCCTTTAAGGCCATATTTGGATACATAAATCTCTTTGAAGCCCAGTCGGTCGGCTTCTGTGATGCGCTGTTCCACCCGTTGCACGGCGCGTATTTCGCCGGAAAGGCCTACTTCTCCTGCGAAACAGATATTGGACGGAATACTCACATCCATCAAACTGGAGATGAGCGATGCCACAATGGCCAGGTCGATGGCGGGGTCTTCCACCCGTATGCCGCCGGCAATGTTGAGAAACACGTCGTTCATGCTGAAAAAATAGCCGCAGCGTTTTTCCAACACGGCCAGCAGCATGGATAAACGCCGCATATCAAAACCCGTGGCAGAGCGCTGTGGCGTGCCGAAAACGGCTTTCGATACCAGCGCCTGTGTTTCGATCAGCATGGGCCGCATCCCCTCCATGGTAGCCGCCACGGCACAGCCGGATAATTCCTCGTCTTTCTGACTCAGCAACAATTCCGAGGGGTTGCTCACCTCGCGCAGTCCGGCGCTTTGCATTTCATAAATTCCCATCTCATCGGTGCTACCGAAACGGTTTTTCAGTGTGCGCAGGATGCGGTAGGTATTGTGGCGGTCGCCCTCAAACTGTAATACACAGTCAACAATATGTTCCAGGAGTTTAGGACCTGCGATGTCGCCTTCTTTATTAATGTGTCCCACCAGGAAAATGGGCACATTGGTTTCCTTGGCAAAACGCAGGAACTCACCCGTGCACTCGCGCACCTGCGAGATACCGCCCGGCGCCGAATCCAGGTGTGGGGTGCTCATGGTCTGGATGGAATCCACGATCATCATCTGCGGCAGGATTTCCTGAGCCTGCTGGAGTATTTTGGTGGTATTGGTTTCGGTGAGGATATAGCATTCTGATTTGAATGCGCCCACGCGGTCGGCGCGCATTTTGATTTGTTCTTCACTTTCCTCACCGCTCACGTAGAGCACTTTGGCCGGAATTTTCATGGCAATTTGCAGCAACAGGGTACTCTTGCCAATGCCGGGTTGTCCGCCAATCAATACCAGCGAACCGGGTACGATACCTCCGCCCAGCACCCGGTTAAGTTCCTGATCCGGTGTGGCGAGGCGTTGCGTTTTGCCGGTTTGCACCTGTTGAAGCAGGATTGCTTTGGCGGCATCCGCGCGTCCGCCGGTGGTAGGCGCCCAGGATTTTCTTTTTTCCTCTGCAACGGTTTCTTTCTGAATAATTTCTTCCTGGTAGGTATTCCATTCGCCGCAATGTGGGCATTTACCCAGCCATTTAGGGGCTGAAGCGCCGCAGTTGGAGCAAAAAAAGATGGTACGTGGTTTAGCCATGGGGAACGCGGATTTATTGGGCACAAGATACAACACGTATTTTGGAACGCTGGGAACGCGGATTTTTTTGGAACGCGGATGACGCGGATGACGCGGATTTTGGGCTGCCTTCGGCAGTTTTAATCGCCTTCGGCGAAAATGTGTGGTTCATTTGCGTAATTTGTGGGAAACCAAATCTGTGTAAAATCTGTGCAAATAATCTGTGTAAAATCTGTGCAAATAATCTGCGTAAAATCTGTGCGAAACAATCTGCGTAAAATCTGTGCAAATAATCTGCGTAAAATCTGTGCGAAACAATCTGCGTAAAATCTGTGCGAAACCTATTCCGCGCAAACCAACCCCGTATTTTTGTCCACTAATATTACCGCCCCGCTGGGGCTTTGATTGAATTGAATATGCTGAATTCTGCTGTCATTCGTCCGGCGGTTTTTGATCGGTTTGAGGATATTTCTGCGGGACAGAGCACTCGCCATGGTGGCGTGAGCAAGCCACCTTATGATACTATGAACCTGGGCAAAAGCACCGCCGATGATCCATCCGATGTGGCTGAAAACCGCCGACGGTATTGCGCAGCGCTGGGTTTTAGGCCTGAACAAATGGCCTGGTCCAAACAGGTACATAGCGATCAGATCCGGATCGTGGATGCTCCGGGCGGCTCGGAAGGTTACGACGCGCTGATTACGAATGTGCCGGGTATCCTGCTGGCGGTTTCTGTAGCTGATTGCGCGTCAATCCTGGTGTACGACCATATCAACCGGGCCGTGGCAGCCATTCATGCCGGTTGGAAAGGTACCGTGGCACAGATAGTAGCCAAAACACTGGCGTTGATGGCCGATACGTACGGTACCCGCGGCGCCGATTGCTATGCCTACCTCGGCGCCTGCATTGACGAATGTTCCTTCGAAGTGGGCCCCGAAGTAGCCGAGCAATTTGCGAACGACTTCAAACGCTGGGATCCCGATCGTGGCAAATTCTTTGTAGACCTGAAGAAAGCCAATGTCGCCCAACTGCTGGATTTCGGGGTGCCGCAACCGCACATCGAAATATCACCTTACTGCACCCTGCTTAACCCTCAGGATTTCTTCTCTCACCGACACAGCGGCGGGATTACGGGAAGAGGGATGAGCGGGATTGGACTGAAGAGTACATGATTGACGATTGAAGAGTACATGAGTACATGATTGAAGAGGGAAGACGCTGCGCCGGGTATCCGTACTGATACCAGTGGCAACGCCACACTTCTTCAATCATGTAATCATGTACTCTTCAATCATGTACTCAATCTGCTCTCCCGCTGTCTTCCACAAGTCTTCTCACGCCGGCATTAAATCCTCCGGCTTTGAGCAAATCTTCCAGGGAGATGTGGGCCCGGTAGCGCCAGTAATGTTTGGGGTTGGCGGGGATGTTGATGCGTTCGTCGGCGGGGTTTTCGCGGCGCAGGGCAGCGTCCATGCCCAGCAGGTCCTGGAGCTGGAAAATGGCCCACATGGCCGGTGAGTGGAAATGTTGTTCCAGCATGATTTTGTTCACCCAGGCCTCGCAGAAATACGGCGCTTCACCATGGCGCTGGAGTATTTCGTTGTAAAAACGCTGCGTCAGTGCCCGGTCTTCTTCCCACCAGCCGCGGATGGTGCTCATATCGTGGGTACTGGGCGTTACTACCGACAGGTACGGGGCATCTTTGGGGTGGAAAAACGTGATGCCGGTGGCCTTGGGCATGCGCTGGATTTCCAGACTTAAAATGCCCAGTTCTTCCATCACATCCGGCACACAAGCGGGCACCATGCCGAGGTCTTCACCACAAATGAGCATTTGCGTGGCAGCTTTGAGTGCCGGCAGTTTTTCCATGGCTTCACGTTGCCAGAAATCGTCCTGCCTGCGGTAGAAATAGTTGACGTACAAGCTTTTCAATGCAGCTTTTACGCCCTCCGGCAAATGCTGGAAACTGCTGGTTTTTTCTATCCCAAACCGGAATGCATATCCTTCCGGTGCGGGCATGAGGATCACGTTGGATTGCAGCTCGTACACGCCCTCGCGCACCTGCGCAAGAAAATCCGATGGTTTTTGGGCATTGATCCAGGCCTCTACCTTGCGCTGGGTGTCGAACTCAGGTTTGAAACTGTAGCGTCCGTGCTGCCCTGCCTGTAGGAACTGTGTGGCCACCTGTGCCGCATTTCCGCCAAACATCTGGTGCAAAATCTCTTCGGTAACGTAAGGTTTGCAATAACGCTCGAAATCGAATCCGGCGCCTGCCTGACGAAGTTCTGCTTCTGTGACCGGGATGGCGGGCACAAACTGACCCAGAATGCCTTCTACGGCATCCATCGGAATGCTCCATATGCGGAAGAAACCGAGTATGTGGTCAATCCGGAACGCATCGAAGTACAGGCTCATCTGCTCGAAACGCTGTTTCCACCAGGCAAAACCGTCGGCTTTCATGCGGGCCCAGTTGTAGGTGGGGAAGCCCCAGTTTTGGCCTTTTTCGGCGAAGTCATCCGGCGGAGCGCCGGCCTGAGCGTTCATGTTGTAGAGCTCGGGGGCTACCCAGGCATCGCAGGAGTAGCGGTAAATGCCGATGGGAATATCGCCTTTGAGCGACAAACCCAGGCCATGGGCATAATCCACGGCGGCTTTGAGTTGCAGGTGCAGGTGCCATTGCACAAACAGATGCAATCCAATCTGGTCGAATGATTTGCTTTTGGGATCGAGGAGTTTGTCGATTTCGGCCTGTTTGTACACGGAGTGTTTACTCCATTGGCCGAAGTCGGAAGTACCGTTTGTGTCGCGCAGCCAGCAGAAGGCCGCGTAGGGCGCCAGCCAGTGCTTATTGGCCTGGTACCAGGTCTGGTAATCGGCATCCTTGATCCAGTCGGCCTTTTGCAGGTCGTACAATTGCCGGAGGATATCCCATTTGGTTTGCATCACCCCTTCGTAATCCACCGCCGGTTGGGCGTTCAGTTCCTTCTGTTTTTTCAGGTAGGGCTTGAGCACCGAGGCGTGTTTTTTGCCCGCCAGTTGTTCCACATTGATGAAAATGGGATGCAGGGCAAACGCCGAAATAGCCGCATAGGGATAGGAATCGGTCCAGGTATGCGTGGCGGTGGTGTCGTTGATGGGCAGTAGTTGCAGGAGCCGGAGCCCGGTGAGTTTTGCCCAGTCGGCCAGCAGCGGGATATCAGTGAATTCTCCCACGCCCCAGCTTTGGTGGGTTCTCAGGCTGAACACCGGAATAGCCACCCCGGCGCCTTTCCATTGGCGCAGCGGGAAACGTCCAAAGTTGTCGTGCAAGACATTGGACATTGGATATTGGACATTGGATATTGGAAATTGAATCGGGCGATTTCCGCCGTTTTCGAAGCCGAGGAATTTGTTGGTGCGGGTGTTCCAGACGCCGTATTTATAGGCCAGGGGGAAAGCTTCGTTGGAGAGGTCGAGGCGGATTTCCCACCAGCCGTTGTGGTGCTGCAGCAATAGTGGCGCGGCGGTATCCCAGTTGCGCAGCGCGATGCCGTGGCCGAGGACGCAAACGGCTTCGTCTGGCTGAAGCATGGGTGCTTTTACCCGGAAGACGTGGGTGAAGGCGTTTTTTTTGCCGGCTTTATCAGCGTTTTGGCTGTGTTGCAGGTTGCGGAACGGCTGCGTGGTGAACACATTTTCTACCTGTCCCATGGGGTTGTAGTAGTCGAACACCGATACCTCGCCCGGGAACTGGCTCAGGTCCAGGTGTCGGCCCGGATCAGCTTCCGGTTTGTGAAGCCCGTCGGCGCTGTGGAACAGGTAGGTATAAGCCAGGCCGTTGGGGAAGGAGGCCGGTTTAAGGTCGAGGCTCAGTTGCCAGAGTTCATCGTTGAGGTATTCCAGCGGGTGTGTTTCGCCGTTGGAGAGTTGGAGGGAAAATGATTCGCCAAATTTGGTGCCGTAGCGCAGGTAGAAATGGACTTTCATGGAGAGTGGTTGTGGGGGGTAAAGTTAGAGTGTGTTAGGGAATGTTAATTCATTAACAAAAGCATATTTAAGAGGGTGTCTCAAAAGTAATTTTTACCGCAGAGGCACAGAGGCGCAGAGGTTTAAATGATTGATTTTCTTCGGTAAAACATTAAACCGGGGCGCTGTGTGGAAAAACTTCGGATATATCCAATGCGCTTTTCCGATATATCCGAAAAATGGAAACACATAAGCGTAACACCCCTATATATAGGCAATACAACCACTACTGTGGTGAATTCCTTGTAGCGACAATTTGCAAAATGTAAAAAGCTAAAAACTAAACCGTCCTGGCAAGGCGAAAGCCGACGTTGATGCCGCGGTAGGAAGGCGTGCCGTAGCCGCGATCCGCCACCCGGCAGAGCGGCGGGTCGTCGTCCCACGATCCGCCGCGCAAGATGCGGTTGGAGCCACTTTCCGGTCCTGAAGGGTTTTTGCGCGGGCTTTTTTGATAGTAATCTGCGCCATACCAGTCTGCGCACCATTCCCATACATTGCCGCTCATATCGTGCAGTCCCAGGGCATTGGGGCTGTTCAGGCTGCCTACAGGAACGGTAGTGCCTCTGTATAGTCCGGCTATGGAATAAGGTTTTTTGTAGGCCTCACTACCGGCAAAATTGATTTCTTTTGGATCTGCTACGTTTTTACCATTGCCAAACAGGCCCGCTTTCCCTCCGCCACGGGCTGCGTACTCCCATTCTGCTTCGGTGGGCAGGCGGAAGGTTTGGCCTCTTTGCTCGGAAAGCCATTGGCAGTAGGCTACGGCGTCGTTCCAGCTTACATGCAGCACGGGGTGGTTATACTCGGTTACGGGGCGAGGGTTCCCTTTGGTATCGCATTTCCAGTTTATCCCTTTTACATATTCCCATTGAGTAGTCCAAATTTGACTCGTTCCTTCTTTATCGGCCTCTGTTTGGTAGCCTGTTGCATCAATAAATGTTGCAAATGCTTCCACCGTAACGGCGTATTTTCCGATGTAAAAATCAGAGATCTCTACTTCGTGCTGGTGTTCGTCCTCTTCCCGGTCGGCTTCGGAGGCAGGGCTGCCCATGAGGAAGGCGCCGCCTTTCACGAAGACCATGTCTTTGTCAAAAAGTGCGGATTTTAGTGAGGCCTCCATCTTGATCTCGGCCAGTTTATTTTTTGCCGCAGCCGCGTACTGCCCATTGGGGAATTTTTTCAGGTATTTTTCCAGGCTACTGGCGCTTGGGTGGTGTGAGGCAAACTCCCAGGCGGTATCGTCGGCTTCAAAAGTGGCTAAGTGCTGACGGGCGGCGGAGGCGTAATGTCCATCAGGAAATTTGGCCAAAAAACGCTCATATCCGGCGCGGGTGTTGGCTTCATCGGTGAATTCCCAGGCAATTTCTTCAGCAGCGCTGGAGGGGGAAGGGGGCGGAGTTTTGGGTGCAGCAGCGGGCTTAGGGGTGGCCATTTTTTTACCAGACAAGCTTTGCAGCAGTTCTTCCGCGGTGCGGATGGCTTGAATGCGGCGGTAAAACTCCGGCACCAGCTGACTTTCAAAATCAGGCCCTTCAGCAATATAAAAACCCCGTTCTTTTTTGTTTTTTAGGTGGTATTGTTGAAAAAAAGTATCGTGTTCCAGTTCTACCCATTCAGAAGCCATGGCATTGGGCGAGCAAAAAAGGAGAAAATGCCTGCTGGTTTTCAGGGCGGATGAAATAACCTGACCAAAGTTGTGTCCGCCGCGCGTGCGTAAATCATCCGCCGAGAAAAAAACACGCAGGCCGCGTCCGCGCAATTGGTGGCAAAAATCACGGGCAGCTTCGGTGTCTTTACTGGAAAAGCTGAAGAAGAGATCGTATTCCCAGCTTGCATCGGAGGCTATTTGTTGTACGGATTGCAGCAAGGCAGCCTGGGCGGAGTTGGCTGGCGCTTCCAATGCATCCGGTAGCTGGTCGAGATAAGCGAGCACCGCTTCGTTGATGCGGGCGCGTTCGGTGGCTACTTCTTTTCGGGAAGCTAGGTTGAGGCGCACGTTATCATCCAGTTCCATCCATTGGCCATTGAGCAGGATTATTTTAGAGTAGATTTTCTGGTATTTGGGCGCCCCGGCCAAACATTCGAGCAACTGAGTCATGGCCTCATCGGTACAGGCCGTGGCAATGAGTTGACGAAGCGTTTGTTTGGGTAATGCGGGCATGGATTCAGCGGAGGCGCAATAGTTTTTTGCGTGGCGAAGATAGGAAACAAGGTTGAATATGAAAAAATGTCCGGTAGTATGGCGGTTGACAAGCTCAAATTAAAATCAGCGCCAGTTTTGGCCTAAAACTGCGCTCATGGCAACGGCGAGCGAGTGTACTTTGGTTTGCATCCGGCCTGGAAACATTTGCTCGGGATGTGTATCAGCTTCCTGTGCGTATCTGATGGCATCATCCAATAGTGGGCAAATAGTATCAGGGTGAAAGCCACCCCGATGGCGAGCGTTTAGCATCGTTTTTAAAGCGTTGCAATCCAAATCCCCATTGGGCAGTGGCCCATGGTGTAAATTAAGCCAAACTTCAAAACAAGGATTACTGATGGCTATGTGCCATTGATTATTTTGTTCGCAAGCAATGATAAGCGCTTCAATGGACTCACGCGTCCACTTATCAACATCCAACACAAACCACACATTGTCACCAATCTGAGGGTCAATCCCTTCGGTGTCCAAAAACTGATGAAGGCGATTCAAAAAATGTTTAGGAGCTGAGGCTTGTTCCTGCCTCGGCACAAGTTGCACCCTGATTCGTTGGTTTTTGCGGTCAAACCAACCAAAATACTTGTCTTCCCGTTCACCTTCGGTGACGATGATGAACAGCCTGGCATCTCTATGCGCCTCTCCCCGTTTATAGGCTCGGTTAACGTTCCGCTTCGGCATAAACATCCCAGTTAAAGTGGCGAAGATCGCCCGTGAATGGAATGGCCCCAAATCGCCCCATGAGATAGCCTTTGCGAAGATCTAAGTCATAGCGGACATCTTTAAAATCACTTAATGGCGTTAATGAAGTAGCGCCATGTTTATTTTTTTCCGCAAACCAAAACTCATCAGAACGCATGTATTCCTGATCCAGTAAGTGTGCCTCGTGCGTAGTAAATACCAATTGACCTTTTGTTTTTGGGTCCATGGCAAATTTAGACACTAATTCATGCAACAAAACGGGATGAATAGTTTGCTCAATTTCATCAATGATGATTGTGGCAGGCCCCTGTATAGCTCCAAAGAAAGCCGGAATCAAATCTAACAGCCTTCTTGTTCCGTCTGACTCCTGTGATATGGTAAATGGCACTAATGCATCGCCTTGTCCTCGGTGGAGAGGTATTATGCGTTTAACAACAGAGCGGCCATTTTCGCGAATAATCAGTATTTCTTCGCCCATTATGGTGTTTCGGATATAGAACGATTTGCCCACGGACTCTGCCTTAGCCAAATCTGATTCCATTCGCTGGAGCAATGCCGGGTCATCATGCCCAAAGAAATCCGTAAGGCTTTGGGTCTCAATCTTTATATCAGAAATTCCTGTATGGAACGTGCACATCATCTCTTTGGCAAACTGGAAGAAGTCCGGATTTGAAATAAGGTCCCATACAAGCCCTAAAGGTTGAGAGTGTGGGAACAAAACGATCCACAACTTAGTGATCCAGCGGTGTACTGCCTGTGCCGGTTCAAAAGGGGCCTTCGATATAGCAAGCACCTGTAACAGAGTGTCGGTATCTTTTAGGATCTCTTGTTCATAAAGTTGAAACCGCAGTTGTTGCTCCGGGGTATTTATTAAAGCATTTGCGACTTTAATTTGGGTTTTTCCAGCTTGAGTATATCTATGAAAAACAATCTCGTCCGGCTTGCCAGCTTGTGTTCTGTATAGCCATTCTTCTGATATAGATGCTGATAATAAATCAAAGCCATACAGATATGATGAACCTTCACAAACGAATTCTACTTCAAAAGTACTTGCTTTCTCCTCCCGAGAGGATTCTAATTGATATTGCATTCCTTTCGGTGACTGCCAGCCATGCGTCACTAAATTACGCATGAAAACCATCGCTTTCACCAAATTAGATTTTCCCGCTCCGTTAGCGCCATACACTGCCGCCATTTTCAAGAGCTCCAGTCCTTTTACAGGCTCATAAACATGATGCATCAGCCGACGAGGGCTTCCGGTGAGCATGTTAAACTCGGTAGGTTCTTTGAAAGAAAGAAAGTTGGAAACAGTGAATCTGACAAGCATTTTGAGAAAATTTCTCTTTAAAAAAGCAAATATAGGAAATTTTAACTACAAAAAAATAATTTTGTTTAAATTCAGGAGAAATTTTCTCTTGAATTTAAGGGCGGAGCGAGTTGCCTACTTGGCTTTAAAAGACAGCTTTGATTATTTTATCATCACAACATCCCCCTGCTACTCCACGTTCTACCCCAAAAACATCCACCCACCATGCTCTAAGGATTAGTAATAGTCAAATGATAACCGGTGGGGGTAATATTTTGGTCACCCCCACCGGCTAATGTCATTCTGTTTTCTGGAATTTACCATAAAACAATTTCCCTGAATTCGTTTTGGCTTGAAGTACATAAGTGCCATTTGGAAGTGTTGAAATGTCTATCCTTTGATCATTTCGGTACGCTTGGTCCTGGATGTGGTGGCCCAGTATATCCATGATACTTACCGACAGCAAAATTTCTCCTTCTGGCAGGTCAAAGTGGATTTCCCGGCTGGCTGGATTAGGAAATACGTTGAGGGCTGATGCTGCCGACACGTCCTGTACGCCAACCAGATCCGGCGCAAATTTAAAAATCCAGCCTTCATTAAATGGATGGGAAAAACCTGCCATATCTCCGTTTTTTGATGCTGCGCTTCCACAAACCAAATAACCACCATCCTCAGTTTGTAAAATGGTATGACCATAATCTAATTCGTTGCCTCCGAGGGTTTTTTGCCATTGAAGGTTATAGAGGCTGTCGAGTTTTACTATCCACCAGTCATATTGCCCCTGGAAGCCTGTAGGATCTCCATCGATGGATTCAGTAGACCCAACAATTGCTAATCCACCATCTTTTGTCAATCGTATAGAATTGGCGTAATCATGCCCGCTACCGCCGAAGGTTTTTTGCCATAGAAGGGCTCCCGTATCGCTTACCCGGAACAGCCAGACATCTGATTTGCCATGCGAACCTTCAACCATTTCATCATTGGAATAAGCCGTACTTCCTATGATAAAGGAGCCGTCGCTCATAATCTGTAAATGGGATGATTCCAACCCTAATTCATCGAAATCAGTACCACCATAGGTTTTAGTCCATTTTATCTCCAGGGATTTATCCAGCCTCAGTAACCAAACATCTGTTATGCCATGCAGCCCGGGAACATCTCCATCAGATGATTGTGTTTGTCCGGTAATGATATATCCATCATCTTCGATGGCTTTAAATGCTATGCCAAAATCATCATTACTACCGCCAAAAGTTTTTTGCCAAAGAATATCACCTGTCAGGCTGAGTTCCATTAGCCATAGGTCACTTTTACCATGTAAGCTCGCAGTAACATCGCCATCCGATGATTGCGTATTAGCTAAAAAGAGGTAGGTGTTATTTTCAGTCTCCCGAATACAGTTTCCATATTCAGTATCGCTTCCACCATAAGCACGTTGCCATTCTATTTCTCCTGATGGACTTAATTTGACTACCCATGCATCTGTTTTTCCATGATAACCGGTCACTTGCCCGTCAAATGACTCTGTGAACCCAGTCAGGATATATCCACCATCCTTGGTTTGTTCAATGAAATATCCTACATCCGATCCACTTCCTCCAAGGGATTTTTTCCATTCAATATCGCCTGTATTGTTTAGCTTTAGAACCCAGACATCATAGTCGCCATGATTGCCGGGTGCATTCCCGTTGTTGGAAGAAGCATACCCAATTACGATGTAACCACCGTCGCTGGTAGGTTTGATTTCATGAAAAGTATCATATAAGGATCCTCCATAGGCCTTTTTCCACTCAATAGCAGGTTGGGCAGACAAAAAGCCCAGAAAAGAAACGAAGAACAGGGGTAAAATTGCTTTTTTCATGATGTGTTTATTTTTGAACTGATTTCAGGGGCAAAAGTCGACCCTAGAAATAGTCCAAAATAGTACAGATTCAAGGGGGTATTCTGATGGGCATTTTTCAGCTACTACATTGGTTCATTAATAGTGGTCACTTTACCAAAACCTCCATTTTCCGTCCATTCGTCCATACACCCGGTTTAAATCGTTCTTTAGGTTTTCCTGTGACAGAATAGTCCATGTTTTATGCCTTGTGCCCCGGCAGCAGCCACATTTGCTTCCTTAAGCTATAAAACATGAAACAACTCGTCTCCCTTGTCCTGCTCCTGGCAGGAATGCACTCTTTTCTTATCGCCCAATCTGTTGCCATCTCCGGCCGTGTAAACGATTCGGCCGGCATGCCCATTGAAGCGGCCACCATAAGTCTTTTGTATGCGGCAGACAGCAGTCTGGTCAAAATGGAACTCTCCGATGCAACGGGCAGATTTGAGTTTTCCGGTATTAACACCGGGCGTTTTTTGGTGGCCGTAACTGCTATGGGCTACGAAAAAATGTTCGGTAACCCCATTGAAGCATCGGCTACCTCATCTGGTATTGAATTGCCGCCTATTACGCTGGTCGGCAGCGCCATCAACCTGAATACCGTAACAGTTACGGCCAGGAAACCCTTTATTGAGCGACGAAGCGACCGCACCATCGTTAACGTGGAAAGCAGCATTCTGGCCACCGGCAGTACAGCACTCGATATTCTGGAACGTTCGCCGGGTGTAGTGGTGGATCAAAACGATGCCATTTCCCTGCGCGGGCGCTCGGGCGTGATCGTGATGATAGATGGCAAACCCAACCCGATGTCGGGGGCAGATTTGTCCAATTTTCTGCGCACCCTGCCTTCAAACAGCATTGAACGTATAGAGCTCATTACCAACCCTTCGGCCAAATACGATGCTGCCGGCAATGCGGGTATTATTGATATCCGATTGAAAAAAGACAAAAATCTGGGCACCAACGGCTCTGTTTCGGCCAATTATGGCCAGGGAGTGTACCCAAAGGCAGGGACAGGACTCACCTTGAATCACCGCAATAAGAAGGTAAATGTGTTTGGGGCCTACAATTATAATTTTCGCAAGGGTATGAATGACTTGAGGCTCTACCGCACGTTTTTCAACAATGAAGCGCGTACCGGCGCTTATGATCAGCGTAATTACCTGACCATCCCATATCATACCCAGAATGCCCGGGTGGGAGCCGATTTTTTCCCCAACAAAAAAACGGTGATTGGCGTGGTGGCCTCCGGAAACCTCAACAGGTTTAATCCACGCGCACAGAACAGCTCGGCAGTGGAAGGCCCGGAACCCGAAGTGGTATCGTATTTCGGAACCACAAACCGCAGCAAAGACCGCTGGTTTTCCTGGGCTGCAAATGCCAACGTCAAACGGACATTCAATGATAAAGGACATGAGCTTACGGCCGACCTCGATCTGGCCGAATTTGGCAATCAGACGGATCAACTGTTTACAACCCTGTATACCGGATTGAATGGTGAAAAAATATTGCCTGATTACTTGCTGGCGGGCGATTTGCAGGGCCATCTGACCATTCGATCACTGAAATCGGATTATGTGCTGCCATTGCCTGGCAAAGCCAAACTGGAAGCCGGCGTGAAGGCCAGTATTGTGGATGCCGACAACGATTTGCAATTTTTTGACCAGAGTGTGCCGGGTACTTCGGTGTACGACAGCACCATTTCCAACCACTTTATCTACCAGGAAAACATCAACGCGGGTTATGTGAATTATAGTCAGGAATGGGCCAAATTCAGTGTGCAGGCAGGTTTGCGGGCAGAAAACACACATGCTGAAGGCACCCAGTTAGTGAATGGCGATAACTTTGACAGAAAGTATACCAATCTGTTCCCGAGTCTTTTCCTGAATTACAAGTTTTCGGAAAAATATGAAACCGGGTTTAATGTAAGCCGACGCTTGGACCGGCCGTCTTACCAGCAACTCAACCCTTTCAAGAAATTTCTCGACCCAAGTACTTACAGCGCCGGCAATCCTTATCTGAACCCACAATTTACCTGGGCGGTAGAGTGGACGCAAACTTTCTGGCAAAAACTGAATATCAACCTGGCGGCCTCACGCACTACCGATAATATCACACAGGTGATTGCTCCGGTGGGGGGCGCTGACCGCGTGACCATTCAAACCGACAGCAATCTGACCACTGTGGACTATGCCAGCCTGACCGTCAATTACAATTTCAATATCACACCCTGGTGGAGTACGATCAATAATTTCAATTCGTGGATTGGGCAGTATTCCGGAAATTTGGCCAATACGACCCTGAGCGACGGCAATCTGGTGGCACATTTTTTCACCACCCACAATTTTAAACTGAAAAAGGATTGGTCGGCGGAGCTCAATTTCAATTACAAAACCCGGGAGATTTATGGTTTTATGGATCTCAATCCGATGTGGGGGTTGGGTGCGGGAGTGCAAAAAAGCTTTTTTGACCGGCGTGCCACACTCAAGCTGGCAGTAACCGATATTTTCTGGCAAAATCTGCCTAGCGCTACCATTCGGTTCAGCGATTATGTAGAAACCTTTGAGGTATTTCGCGAAACACGTGTGGCTACAGTATCGTTCAACTATCGTTTTGGCAGCAATGATGTGCAACAGGCCCGGCGCCGGCAAGGCGGTGCAGAAGAGGAAAAACGAAGGGCTGGTGGCTGAGGCATCAGTGCTTTACCTCCGATTTATAGCGCATGGAGGCCCATTTATGAATAAAACAACAAATAGGCGCGGTGATTCATTTCATCGCGCCTATTTGTTGTTTGAGATAAAAGTCACCCGCAGCAATAATTTCAGACACCATGGATTAACGCTAATAACTACTACTTTGCATTTAGATCAATGCCAACGATCCAAACGTACTATGCTTTACTACACCCACGTCAACGAAGATAATGCCGTTGAACGCAAGGCTATGGCTGGAATGCATGTAACGGAATTGTTTGTCATTGCAGGCAGTGGCGAACGTGTGCTGGCGCTGTTGGACCATCCCGGATTGAGCAAGGTATATGTGGTAGACAACAACCGTGAGGCACTATACCTCTGCGCCCTGAAAATAGCGGCCCTGAAAAGCCTGGATGTGCAGAGCTACCTGCGTTTTATTGGCGTGCTGGAAACTTCCGCTGAAGAACGCCTGCAGTGCTTTGCCCAACTGGCGCCGGAGCTGGCTGAAGAATGCCTCGAATATTGGGTTGGAAAGCGGGCTGATTTGACTGCCGGAGTATGTAATGCGGGCCATTTTGAACGTTTTTTGGCCAACGCACGTCCCTTGCTCCGTTTTTTCCTGGGTAAAGACTTTTACCAGTGTCTGGAAAAGTCACGCGCTGAATGGCAGCATTTTCCGCATATGCGCTGGGCCATAGTACGCTGGTTGTTTGCCCGGCGGGATGATGCCGATGGCTGTGCCACCCATTTGCCAGCAGGAAGAGGTATTGGTGTCGCCGCCCAGCACGTACACGCCCATGGCCTGGCAATACCCTCTTGCAGGGCTTTTAATTTCTCTGGAGGGAAATTAGGAGGCAGGCTCTCAGACAGCAGCAATCCCAGCGGACGCGCGCCAACTGCTGCCAGATCACTGATATTGACCACAACGGTTATCCAGCCAATGTGTTCGGGATCGGAGTAGAGTCCGGTTTGGATCTCTTCTGTAATACAATCTGTGGTGAGGGCCAGCGTACTGCTGTCGGGCAGCTGAAGGAGTTCAGCGTCGCTTTCCAGGAATTGGTTGCGTTGTTCCTGAGAGCGCGGGAAGGGCTGGCCTATCTGGCGCAGCAGTTGGTTTTCCAGTAATGACACCGGCATATGGTTTTATCGTCTGTTCTGTCAGATGATGAACAAAGATAACCAGGCCGTTCAGCGGAGGGGATGATGAAAGTCAGATAACAAGATGAGCATTTACTACTGGTTGGAGCATTACATAGGCTATTTGCCGGTTACAATGCTCCAACCAGTAGTCTTTTCTGAACCTTCAAGCCATCGGGTCGGGTGGGTTTTTGCGTTCGTACAGGTAGGCGCCCAGCATACCTGCGCCGCCAAAAATGGCGATCAGGGCAAAAAATACGCCCGTGCTGCTTTGATCGTTCAGCTGGAAAGTGTTGGTAATCACGATGGCCATCAACAAGCCAATGCCCGCGCCAATGAATAACAGCGCGTTTTTCAGCGTGATAGAGGGGTTTGCTTGCCGGCGCTGACGCTTGTTTTCGGCGGGGTTCATGCCTTTTTCAATCATGGAAAGGTTTTCTTTGCTTTCCAGATAGCGGATAGCAACAACCATCATGAAAGCGGCGATGGGTACGGCAAAAACTACAATTCCTGGTTCCATAATGTGTACTGTTTTTTTGTGAGTGAAAAGTGGTTTTCGTTTTCAATACTCACTCTGACACGGGTGTTGGAACTTAGGTTACAGGTTGGACCAGGAATTAGGTAGTTTTTTTAAACAAGCATGGCATTTATCCGAGTTCCTCCGGTTTGAGGACGCCCATTCCGAAAAGGGCGAAGTCGTATTTAACCGGATCCGAGGGATCGAAATCGCGCAGTCGGGCGGTGAGTTCCAGAACGGCTTGCCAATCGGTTTGGCGACGATCCAGCAGACCGAGTTGGCGTGCTATGCGGTCCACGTGTACATCGAGTGGAATAAGGAGCTGTGACGGACTGATCTGGTTCCAGATGCCGAAATCCACGCCGGAGGGGTCTTTTCGCACCATCCAGCGCAAAAACATATTGATACGTTTGCAGGTGCTGCCCCGTTCGGGGGTGGCCACGTGCTTGCGGGTGCGCAGGGGCGCATGCGGGTGATCAAAAAAATCGCGGTGAAATCCGACCAGCGCTTTTTCCACGGTTTGGTCATCAGGACTGAGGTGCCGGGCAAAAGCAGTTTCCAGACTGTCGTGTTTGCGGTAATATTCCTGAAAGAAAGCCAGAAACCACAGGGTGTCTGTGGCCTGAAAAGTGCGGTGTTTGAAAGATTCAAAACGCGCCCGATCCTGTTCGGTATGGTTCAGGATAAAATCATAAGGGGTGTTATCCATCAGGCTGACCAGCTTGGCAGCGCTCTGGATGATGGTTTTTCGTTGGCCCCAGGCCAGGGTTGCGGCCCAAAAGCCCATGATTTCCCTATCCTGTTTTTGTTGGAAACGGTGCGGGATAGAAATGGGATCGTCGGGAATGAAGGTTGGTGTGTTGAACCGGTTTACGGCCTGGTTCAACATGGTTTGCAGGGCTTCAAATCCATTGGGCGTTTGTTGCGGCATAACAGGCACAAAAAAAGGCAGGTTAACGCGAACGCCAACCTGCCTGTGTGGAATTTTTCACGCTTTACTTCTTACTCCGGCGCCTTGGATGACTTTTTAGTCGATTTGGATACAGATTTAGCCCGTTTGGGAGATTCCGTCGCTTTTTTGCGACCCATTTTTTTCGGATCAATCATGAGCAGGGCAGGTTGGTCGGCCTGCGATTGGGCATAGCCTTCCAGCCAGCGTTTTTGCTGGTATTCCATCAGTTTGTAAGCCAGCTTGTGGAAATGATGCATGGCTTTGGCCTGGTGGAAACGGGTGTACAGCAACATTCGTTGGTCTGCATCTTTTTTGCCTTCTGCTTCCTCAGCTTCTTTCCAGGCTGTTTTTGCTTTTTCTTTATCAGCTTTGGCCTTTTCGTATTTCTTTTTGGCCTGTTGAAGGCTTTTTTGCAGGTCGGTCCACTCGGCATTGCCGGCCAGTCTGCTATCCTGCATGAGTTGTTGGAGCTTCTTTTTCATAGTTGGAACATGCTGAAATGCGTGTGCAAATGTCCCGGACTTTACAGAAACTTAATATTAAGTTTGGGGGGTGGAGAAAAACTTAACATTAGAGGGGCGAGGATATTTTCACCACTAAGCCACTATGGGCACTAAGTATGTTTCTGATAAGTACACTTAGTGCCCTTAGTGGCTTAGTGGTCTTAAAACCTAAGGTAACTCTCCCTAAACCCATCATACCATTTCAGCATCTCGTTGGCATTGCCTTGCCAGTCAAAAATAGCTTCCCAGGTGCTTAGAGGCTCCCAGATACAGGTGCCTTTTGCGCGCGGTACACTGAACGCAATTTTGTGTACTTCTTCTTTTTTGGCGGAGTATTCCACCACAATGACGTCTTTGTTGAAACGTTGCACGAGGTCGTGCAGGTTGTCGCGCAGGTCGTCCAGGGTACCATGCCATTTTGGGTAATAGGAAAGTCCGATGACATCGAAATGCACGCCGCGGCGGAGCATGTTTTCCACAAAAAATACGGATTCGTCGTTCTGGCCGCCCAGGGCCATGTGCAGCATCATCACCGTGGCAGGTTCCACTGCCTTAACCGCTGCTGTGCCTGCGCAAAGCAGTTGCGCCAGACTATCCGGATGTGCCACCGAGCCTTCCGGCCATACAATGCCGTGGTTGATCTCGTTGCCCACTTGCACCATATCTGGGGAGGTACCTTGCTCCTTGAGCTGGCGCATCACCTCGTAGGTGTAGTGATAAAGCGCTTTTTTCAGGTCTTCGAAGGGCAGGTTTTCCCAGGCTTTGGGTTTGTACTGCTTACCCGGATCTGCCCAGTAATCGCTGTAATGGAAGTCGAGTAACAGTTTCATGCCGGCTTTTTTCACCCGTTTGGCCATGGCCTTGGTGTGTTCCAGATCGCAAAAACCTGCTTTGGGTGAATAGCCGTCTGGCAAAGCCGGATTGTGGAAAACCCGCAGGCGCACGTAGTTGAATCCGTGCGCTTTCAGGCTTTCAATGGCGTCTACCTCCTGGCCATCCACCTTGAATTTGATGCCTTTGGCCTCCAGTTCCGGCAGGAAGGAGATATCGGCCCCGATCATTTTGTCTACCGGTCGCGCCTGCGCGGCTGCGCCCGTGAGCGTGTATTTTGGATCAATGTGAACGGCCCGGAGGTTTTCCGGAGCAATGGTGAGGATATCTGTTTCGCCTTTCCACAGGTTGGGTGAGCGGGCTTCGAGGTGAATGAGATCGGGCTTGAGGCTGGATTGCACGATGATCTGACATTTTCCGTTAAACAATTGGCGCTGCCAGCGGCCTTCTGCGCACTGATCGGGCTCATGACTCGATGGATCGCCATTACCCACACCAATGATCCGACCTTCGCCGCGCAGCTGAAATTCGATGAGATTATTGGCGTCAGGCACCTCGCGACCTTCGTTGTCCAGCACCGACACATTGATCACTGTGGCATCCTGCCCGTCGGCCAGCATGGTGGTTTTGTAAGGGGCAAGCACAATTTCGCTGGGCGTTCGGGTGCTCTCCATGCGGGCTTTCAGGAGCCGGCCTTTTTTGTACCCGATGGCTTCGAGCTTGCCAGGTTCGTAGGTAACGGTCCAGTTCAAATGACCATTTCGCGGCATGGTTTTTTTGCCCAGGGACTGATTATTGAGAAACAATTCCACCGAATCGGCATTGGAATTTACCCAGACTTCTATAGGCTGCCCGCGTTTTTCGGGCCAGTTCCAGTGGGGGGAAAGGTGCAGTACGTCCTTATCGGTCCACCAGGATTGATAGTAGTAATAGATGTTTTTGGGGAAACCGCACATGTCCATGATGCCGAAATGGGAATTGATGTTCGGCCAAACAAAAGGAGTGGGTTCGCCGCGGTAATCCAGGCCGGTCCATACAAATCCGCCCAGCCAGAAATCGTTTTCTGCCGCCAGGGGCCACCAGGTTTCGGCGGTGCTGGCCCACCAGGGGGCCGTGATGTCCTGATCCGGCACGTACCCGCGTATGCTGTCTTTCTCATATTGCCCGCGGGTGGTGACGGTGCTGCCCATTTCCGTTCCGATGATGGGTTGCGTGGGGTGATCGCGGTGGTAATCGGCCACCGCGTATTGCCGGTAATTGAAGCTGCGCACCGGAACCGCCTCATTAACGCCCTGATACACATTGGCCACATCGGCGGCGTAGGTGGAAATGCGGGTGGGATCCAGCTGACATTGTTTTTTCAGCATGGTTTCGGCAATGCGTTTGCCGGTGGGGGTGGTGTGTATCCAGCCTTCTTCGTTGCCGATAGACCACATGAACACGCAGGTGCGGCTGCGGTCGCGCCGGAGCAGGCGCTCAAACTGGTCCATGTACTCCGGGCCGCTATTGAGCAGTCGGGTTTCGTCCATCACCAGCATACCGAGGCTGTCGCAGGCATCGAGCAGTTCCGGGGTGGGTGGGTGGTGACTGGTTCGGTAGGCGTTGACGCCCAGGTTTTTGAGCAATTTGATGCGGTAATATTGCAGGTAATCGGGCAGGGCGGAGCCTACGCCGGCGTGATCCTGATGACAATTGACGCCCTGGATTTTTATCTTTTTGCCATTCAATACCAGTCCATCGGGTTTTATATCGATACTGCGGAAGCCGAATTTGAGCACCTGCCGGTCTACCACCTTCCCGCCTTTTTTCAACAGCACTTCAATGCGGTGCAAATAGGGATTATCCAGTTCCCAGCGGATGGGGTTGTACAGTTTCAGCACGTGTTTGGAAACGCCGGTTTGGCCGGGTTCCAGGCGCAGGTTTTGGGCTTTGCCTTTGGCCACAAAATGTCCGTCGCGATCATTCAACTGCACCTCCGTACTGAGCTCGGCGGCGGCAGCGCCATCGTTTACAAAATCTGTTTCCACGGTGAGGGTGGCATAATCACCCTGAAAAGCGGCATGGGCAAAAATGCCGTCGGAGGCAATATGTTGTTCATCAAAGGTATGCAGCCAAACGTGCCGATAGATGCCAGCGCCTTCATAAAACCAGCCTTCGTATTGGGTGGCATCCACGCGTACCACCACTACATTTTCGCGGTCGAACCACAGAAAATCCGTGATATCATAGGTCTTTCCGATGTAGCCGCTGGCATTTTGGCCCAGGTAAAAACCGTTGATCCACACTTCTGCATTGCGGAAAATGCCATCAAAACGGAGCTGAAAACGTTTGCCGGCATCGGCCTGGGGCAGGCGGAAATGTTTGCGGTACCAACCTATGCTGGTGGCCGGGTAGTTACCGCCCAGGGGTTTGTAGCCATGCGCCATCACGTTGAACGCCGGATCGAACACGAAAGGCAGTTCTACGGCCCAGTCGTGCGGCAGCTGCACGGTGCGCCAGGCGCTATCGGGAAAAGTGGGGGCAATGGCGGTGTTAGGTGCTGCGCCTGATTTGGAAAAAATGGTTTCCAGGCTGTAATTGAAATCTTTTTCCGGATTGGCGGCGTGGCCGAGTGCGAATTTCCAGTTGCGGTCAAAATTTTGCCAGGCGCCGGGTTGGGCGTGTAGGGAAAGGGAGGTGAGCAGGAATAGAAGAATGCGCATGAGAGAGTAGGGATGGGTTTGAGGGGTTTGAAGGGTTTGAGGGGTTTGAGGGGTTTGAAGGGTTTGAGGGGTTTGAAGGGTTTGAGGGGTTTGAGGGGAAAAGGTACAGAGGTAGGGCGCCGCGAAGTATGTGGGTAGTGGGAAGAAAATTAGTTGCGAGGTGGGGGGATAAACAACTTTTTTAGGTTGTTTATGCCCAGCCCCTTAAAACACGAATGCCGGCGCAACCTCCCTGTTGCGCCGGCCTACAAAAATATCGCCCCGCTGGGGCTACAAAAATGCCGCCCCGATGGGGCTACAAAAATGCCGCCCCGATGGGGCTACAAAAATGCCGCCCCGATGGGGCTGGGGTGCTATCGCACAAACAATTGCTTTAATTGATCTACCAGTTGGCCGCCTCCGGAGAGTTGGATGGTTTGGATCTTTTCGGCAATTTTTTCCACGTATTCCATTTCCTTGAGCTTCAGCAACATGGCGTTTTCTTCCATGAGCTTGGCGGTGTTCATGAGGCTTCGGGTGGAAGCGGTTTCTTCCCGACGCATGATCACGTTGGCCTGGGCGCGTTTTTCCGCAATCAGAACCTGGTTCATGATTTCTTTCACATCGCCGGGAAGCACAATGTCTTTCACCCCGAAATCTACTAATTCAACGCCCAGTTCGCGGGCTTTTTCGGCGGCATTGGCCAGCACCTGTTGGGCAATCTGGTCTTTGCTCTCCATCAGTTCGTCGAAGCTCAGTTTACCCACCATTTCGCGCAAGGCCATCTGCATCTGGGTGTACAGCTGCTTATCGAAGTCCTTGTTTTCCACCAGGGCTTTCATGATGTCGGTCACGCGGTATTGCGCGGTGGCATTGATGCGCAACTGGGCTTTATCACGGGTCAGAACTTCCTGACCGAGGATATCTACCGTCATCTGGCGCATATCGGTTTTTACGCTGGACACGGAGTCCTGGTTTTTCCAGAAAAAGTAGCTGCCCGGTTCCAGGGCGCGCACTACGGCGCTGTTAATGAGCAGGATACCTTTTTCGAAAGCGGCAATCTGCACCACCCGCAGGTAGTTGGCCAGGTTGTTCTTCGAGATCAGGTTCAGGTCGATGTTCACCTCTTCGGTGCGGGTAATATCTGCCTTCACCACATGGTAGGCAGTGGCTCCTTTCCAGAAGGCAAACTTGCCGGCGGTGAGTACCTGGTGGAATAAACCATCGCGGTACAACAGCGCAATTTCATGGTCGGCCACTTCAAATACCTGAAGCAAGGATGCCAGTTCGGCGTTTTGCAGCAGTACGTTCAGTTCCTGCGAAGGCAAAAACGCTTCCGACATGTTGTATAATTCCGCTTTTTCGCCCGGCCACAACCAGTGTTTGCCGTCGTGCAAAATGCGGGTCAGTTTTTCACGCTTGAATACCAGCGCGATGTGGTTGGTTGGAATAAGCATAGTTGAGTGTTTGAGTTTTTGAGTGTGGGAGTGTTTGAGTTGGCGTTCGGCTAAACCTCATAGGTTTTAAAAACCTATGGTATGTACATAAGTTAAATGGAGAATCAATTTCTGAGGTTAGCCCCCACTCATAACATCTAGCATCTTGTAACCCGCTGTTTTAACGGCGGGCAAAAGCCGACCCACCCATCACATCTAGCATCTTTACAAAACATCACATCTTCAAGAGGTTATGGATGCTGATGCTCTGCAAAGATGCTAGATATGATTAGTGGGGTATTCCTGGCCACTCGTTGAAACGAGTGGTTACAAGATGTTAGATGTGTTTCCAGATTGACTTAACATCCACCTATAACTTGTGTACATACCGTAGGTATTAAAAACCTATGAGGTTTCGGAACCGTCGTAATCACATCGTCCATCGTTCATCGTATCATCGTCCATCGTATCATCGTTCAAAAAACCCTTGCGTCAGCGCTTCACGGCTTTCCAACGGAGGTAACCGTGGCTTGCAACAGGGCATTCGGGATAGGGCATGGATCAGGGCCGGGCTTTTGGGAACAAGTTCCGTGGGCCCTGTCTGAGCAATACTTTTTCCGCTTCATGCTGTGCTGAAAGCGATGGATATCTACAGAGTCGGCTAACCGTTGTTGCTAGGCAACGGAAGCGCTGCGCACAGGTTGGTTGGGCATTTGAAAAGCGCCCTGCTTTGGAGAATTGGATTAACAGTCCAGTGCATAACCATTATGCTTCCGCTCAACACGGGCAGGATTCGAACCTGCATACATTGTACTGCTCTAACCACTGAGCTACTTCCGAAGAAGGCAGGAATCGAACCCGCGACCGGTACATCAAAGGCCAAACAATTGCTCTGCATATGGATTCCCTACCGGGTCCATACATCGGCGCCATCAGAAACGCCCGACCAGGGAACAACCGCCGGCTTTATCGTAAATAATCATTTTTGCTACCAATATCACCGCCCCGCTACCAATATCACCGCCCCGCTGGGGCTGGAGGTCTGAGGGAATTTGAAGAGCAACGCCCTCCCTCTCCCCTCATGTAATCATGTACTCTTCAATCATGTACTCTTCAATCATGTACTCCCTGCCCTCCCTCTCCCCTCATGTAATCATGTACTCTTCAATCATGTACTCCCTAGTCTTCCCGGCTGCCGTCGTCGGCCATACGCACCATTTTGGGGGTGAATTGGGCCACAATATCTACGAGGTTCGACTGGGCGGCCATTACCTGGTGGATGTCTTTGTAGGCCATCGGGGCTTCATCACGACCGCCACCGATGAGGCTTACGCCGAGGTCTTGCAGGATCTGGCTCATCTGTTGCTTGCTCACGTTTTTGATGGCCTGGGTACGACTCATTTGTCGGCCGGCGCCGTGGGAAGCAGAGTGTAGGGCAGAGCTTTCTCCTTTGCCGCGCACCAGGAATCCCGGGGCGGTCATGGAGCCCGGAATGATGCCCATGACACCTTTTCCGGCCGGTGTGGCGCCCTTACGGTGCACAATCACTTCTTCGCCGTTGAGGGTTTCTTTCCAGGCAAAGTTGTGGTGGTTTTCTACCCGGGCCAACACCGTTCCACCAATGGCTTTGGTAAGCTTTTGGTGGATCACTTCGTGACAGGCTGAGGCATAATCGCCGGCAAGGTTCATGGCCATCCAATATTCCTGTCCGGCCTCGGTATTGAGGTCTAGATAAGCCAGATTGGCGGCATGCGGCGGTAATTTGCACAAGTCCTTGGCCAATCGGGTGTAGTATCCGGCCACGGTAGCGCCAAATCCGCGGGAACCGGAGTGCGTCAGCAATGCCAGATAACGACCTTTCTGGATACCCAGCGCTTCGTCGTTTTCCGCGAACTCGATGATGCCCCATTCCACAAAGTGGTTTCCGCCCCCGGAAGAGCCCAGTTGTGTGTAGGCTTTATCTTTCAGCGACTGGATGAACGGGGTCATTCCGAACTCCGGCCGGTCGAGAATATCGTGCTGGGCGCGGTAGGCGCCCTGGAATCCATTGCCAGCGCCAAAGGCGGTATGCGCAATGAGTTCGCGTTTGTAGAAGGACTTGTTTTCGAAAAAATGGTCCTCCGGAATATCGAAAACAGACAAAGCCATTCGGCAACCGATGTCTACACCTACGCCGTAAGGAATCACGGCATTGCGTGTAGCCAGCACTCCGCCTATCGGCAGTCCGTAACCCTGATGCGCATCCGGCATCAGGGCCCCGGCCACCGCTACCGGGAGTTGCATGGCGATGTTCATTTGTTGCAAAGCGCCTTCCTCAATGCCGTCTTTTCCGTAAACGGCATATTCGTCGGCGGTTTCTTTCAGTGGTATGGTGGCTTTAGCGGCCTCTATGGCAGCTTCCTCCAGGATCAGTGTGGCAAAATCTTCCAACGCAGGATCGTCGAGGTATAATTCAGGGTTTTTGCGGACTTTATGAAGCAGGGTAAGGGTATCCTGTTTTTTGTTTTCAGCAAAAATGCCATTCGCCAATTGAAGCGCAGCACCCAGTATTTTTCCTTCAGAGAATCCCAGAAACAGAAGGTCTTTTCCTTTTATCATGACTTTTAATGTTTTGTTGTATTGGATGATGCAAAGGTGAATGTGCTACTGCGCAATATATTTGCGTAGTAAAATTTTGAGTAAAAATTCTTTTGTGTTTTTTGTTTAATTATTTGATTATCATTATTTTAACTTAAAATATTTTTCAAAAATATTTTTATTGTTTTCAAACTGCGCAAATAGATTGCGTAGTTTTATTTGAACGTTGTTATTTCGCACAGATTCTACACAGATTAGGGGCACAGATTTTACAACCCCCAATCCCCAAGGGGGCTTGCCAACTCAAACACTCGAAAACTCCCACACTCATCATCTGCCCAGATTTTTGGGCTACCCAACTCAACGCCAACTCGAAAACTCAAACACTCCCAAACTCAAACACTCCCAAAACGTGGCTCTCAACAAACTCGCCCTCATCCGGTACAAAACCATTGATACCTGCCTGCGCAACCGGGCCAGGAAATGGACCCTCGAAAACCTGATCGATAAGGTTTCTGAGGTATTATATGAATATGAAGGTATTCGGGATGGCGTGAGTAAGCGCACTATCCAGCTGGATTTGCAGTCCATGCGGAGTGAAAAACTGTATAACGCTCCTATTGTGGTAACCGACCGGAAATACTATACCTATTCCGACCCTAAGTTCAGTATTACCCAATCCAAACTGACGCCTTCCGATCTGGAGAAAATGAACGAGGTAGTGGGTATATTGAAACACCTCAACGGGTTCAACCACTTCGGTGAAATGAGCGAAATGATTGCCCGACTGGAAAATGATCTGCAGCGGGCCAAACCGGAGGGGCGCAATGTGATACAGTTTGAATCCAACCCCCTGCTGCGTGGCCTGAACTGGATTGACCCGCTTTATCGGGCTACGGCTGCGCGCACCACCTTGCAGATTGAATACCAGTCGTTCCGTTCACGAGAAGTGAAACTCGGCATTTATTACCCCTATTTGCTCAAAGAATTCCGCAACCGCTGGTTTCTGATTGTGCGAAATAAATACAAAAAACAACTCCTCACCCTGGCGCTGGACCGAATAGAAGGGGTGCAGGAACTGCCACACGAACCGTTTCACGACTATCCGGAGGTGGATTTCGATCATTATTTTGATAATGCCATTGGCGTGACCAAATCAGAAAACGACAAGCCGGCCCGGGTGGTGCTGGAGGTGAGTCCGAAAATGAAACCTTACGTATTAACCAAACCCCTGCACCACACACAGGAAGTATTGAAGGAGGAAGAAGGCCGCATCATTATTCAGATTTTCGTGGTACTCAATTTTGAACTACAGCGCGAGATTCTTGGATTTGGTTCCGGAATGAAAGTACTTAGCCCCCGGATTCTGGTCAAATGGATCAGGGAAGATTTGGAAAGGGCGATGGAGAGGTATGTAGGGGTTTGAAGGGTTTGAGGGGTTTGAAGTGACGAAAGAATCTGTGTAAAATCTGTGCCCCTAATCTGTGTAAAATCTGTGCGAAACCAATCTGTGCGAAACCAATCTGTGCGAAATCAATCCGCTCAAATCCATAAACCATGCTTATTCACCTGAACAATGCCGGCGCCAGTTTACCCGCTCCAGGGGTGGTGGATGCCATGACACATTACTTGCAACTGGAAGCCGACATGGGCGGCTACGAAGCCTTTGATGCCCACCAGGCAAATGTGCTGGGCTTTTACGATTCGGTAGCGCGTTTGCTGCATGCAGCACCGCACAACATCGCCTGGGCAGTGAGCGCCACCGATGCCTATGCGCGCGCACTGAGCGCCATTCCCTGGCAGCCCGGCGATGTGATTCTGACGACCGAAAATGATTATTCCTCCAATCAAATTGCTTTTTTGAGTCTGCAACAAAAATTGGGCGTCCAGCTCGTTCGCGCTGCCGATCTGCCTTCCGGCGGGGTAGACCCGGAAGATTTTGAACGGTTGCTGAAAAAACACCGTCCCAAACTGGCCGCCGTAACACATGTGCCCACCAACAGCGGACTGGTTCAACCCGTTGCCCTGATCGGCCGTATGTGTCGCGAACAAGGTGTCTGGTATCTGGTGGATGCCTGTCAGTCGGCCGGGCAACTGCCGCTGGATGTGACCCAAATAGGCTGCGATTTTCTCACGGCTACCTTGCGCAAATACCTGCGCGGGCCGCGTGGCGCGGGTTTTTTATACGTTTCAGACCGGATGCTGGAGTCGGGACTGGAGCTGCTGCTACCAGATATGCGTGCTGCCGACTGGGTGGGCGCGAACGAATACCGCACTCAACCCACAGCCAGGCGTTTTGAATACTGGGAAATAGCCTATGCCCTGATGCTGGGCAGCAAAGTGGCGGTGGATTATGCCCTGCAAACGGGTCTGGAAAACATCCATCAGCGGGTAAACCAACTGGCCGGGTACACCCGCAGTCGTTTGGCCGAATTGCCCGGCGTACAGGTACTGGATCAGGGGGCGGAGCTGTGTGGTATTGTAACGGCCTATGCCCCGCACTGGGAGCCACAAGCCCTGATGAACAAGTTGCATGCTCAGGGCATCAATGCCCGAATTTCTACCCGTGTAGCTGCGCAGATTGATTTTAGTCGCAAGGGAGTAGACTGGGCATTGCGGGTTTCTCCGCATTATTTCAATAGAGAGGAAGAGGTGGAGCGTTTGGTTCAATGTGTCTGAAACCAAAATGTGCGGTAGAGTCCGTTGTTACAGGCTATTCGGCAAGTTCACTTATCATTTCTTTTGGCAGGGCTGTCAGCCCAAATGTCACACTTGCCCGAATCCGGATTTGGGTGAAGCCCGGCGCCCACATATTTGTACCATACGAAAGAGACCAACTTTGAGAACATTCTACTAATGTACCCAAAAACAATGAGGACGCTCAGAATACGCTTTTGAAGCAGACAGACTATATTTAAGTGTGGTAAATTAAACCTCAAAAAACCTCCAAATAACCTAATGGCACCCTGTTATACCCTTAGTAATTAACCTTATTAGCATCCAAATAAATTCTTAAGCCAAAACTACTTCCTTACAGGCTGGCCTGGTATCTTTACCAGGCCAGCTTTAGGTTTGTGCCCGATTAATCCAATTAATCTTGAAGGAAATGAAAAAAATTTCTGCTTTGATTGTCGATGATGAGATCAGTGCCATCAACACGCTCTCGGGTATGTTGCAGGAATTTTGTCCGTATATTCAGGTAGTTGGCACCGCGTCCAACGAAGCTGCAGCGCTTAGCGGCATCAATCAGCACCAGCCGGAAATTGTTTTTCTGGACATTGAAATGCCTCCCTTTTCCAACGGTATTGATATGATTAGCCGGTTGCCCGAGCGCTCTTTCCAAACCATCGTTACCACAGCTTATCCTCAATACGCGGTTCAAAGCGTAAATGCCATTCAACCGGCAGGTTATCTAATCAAACCATATTCCGTGGATCAATTGGTGGCAGTGTTGAAAAGTACACTGAATACCCTTAATGGACCCAAGCCGGAAAAGAAAACCACAGAAAAAACCGGTTTTATCATTTCCGACCGCAAACGCGGGCATGTGGTAATCAAATACGCTGATGTGTTATACTGTAAAGCGGAAGATGCCTGTGTGTCTATCATTTACCTGGAAAACAACAAGGAACAAAAGATCATCACCTATAAAAGTCTGAAAGAAATAGAGGATGATTTTCCTGAACAGTTTCTGCGCATTCACCACAATACCATTGTGAACATGGATAAAATTTCCCGCTACATCAATATTGGTCGTGCGGGAAAGCTATATTTGTGTACCCATTCTACTCTGGATATTTCAGTGTCCAAAATGCCACAGTTTCAAGCCCGTTTCGATGCTTTTATCAAGGGAGAATAGGTGCTTGCTAACCATGATTTTACGTGTTTTTTTGATTGTATTTTGCCTGCTGCAAGGATTGTTGGGCTATGCTCAGGATCCGGTGTATACGCATTACGATGTGTCGGCGGGTCTACCGGGCAATATTGTGTATTGCGCGGCACAGGACGAAAACGGATTGATGTGGTTTGGCACAGATAAAGGTTTGGCATGTTTTGACGGGGTACGCTTTCATAATTATGGCGTGGCAGAGGGTTTGCCCGACCCCGAAGTGTTGAACCTTAAAACAGATACCAGGGGCAGATTGTGGATCTCGTGTTTTAAAAGGAAGCCCTGTTATCGTTATCAGGGTCAGTTTCATACAGAATTCAACGATTCTCTCATCAACAACCTGAACCTGAAGTCGGCCATGATCGACTTTTTTGAAGAGGAAGGGAAGGGTATATGGATGATTGGTTACTCAGAAAAGGTTATTTTTTGGGATGATATAAAGGGTACAGCCCAGCTACATGAATGGTATCCTAAAGTAGGCGCTATACAGGGGCTTGGACGCATTGACGGACAATTGCTGGGGGTTGAACAGGGGCGACTTACGTTGTTAAATGATCCAAATAATGCAACCCATATACCGTTCGGTTCCAAAATTTTGACCCAGAAGCTGGAGGATTGTATGATTGATGGCCGAATGCTTATTGTTTCTATTGAAGATTATACAGAAATATTTTCATATCAACAAGAAAGCCTCAAAGCGTTGAATAAAATTAAGGGTTGGGGCGGACGCCTATATTTGGATAAAAACAGTAATTTATGGATAAGTTCCAATCGTTTCGGGTGTGTCAAATTTGATCAGTTTCTGGACCCAAAAGGGAAACAGACCGTGTATTTGCCGGATAAAAAAATCAATCAGTTTTTTGAAGACCGTAATGGCGGAAAATGGTTTCTAACATCTGGCGAGGGCATTTATTACCTGCCGGTGTATCACGCCACGCAGTTCAATACCTCCAATGGCACCATCAGCAACAACATTACCAGCCTGAGCCATGATGAGCGCGGGATTTGGTTTGGCGATGATGAATCCAATATTTATAATGTAAGCAATGGCAAAATGCAGCTTTGGAGCAGTATCTCCACTCCGGGCTTAAACCGGATTAGGGGCATTGCTGGCATGAATGGAACCAATGTGGTAGCCAGTGACCGGGGAGGCTTTTGGGTAACAAAAAACAGCGCTACCTACATACCTACCTCAGCTGCTGCAAAATACGTATTGCCTTTATGGGCTGGTCAGTATTGTGTGGGATCTTCCAGCAAGGTCTTGAGCGTTTCACTGCAAAGCGGCGCCTATGCTAATATATATCCCTGGCGTACCACTGCTGCTACCCTGGATATGGAGGGGCGACTTTGGTTGGGTGCTATAGATGGCATGTATTCTGTATCAGATTCTTTTTCCAGAAACTGGGCAGAAACCTTTCCAGAGTTAAAGTCGAGGATAGTAGCTATGGCCAACGCGCGGTCAAGAGGTATTTGGGTAGCTACCTCTACAGATGGCTTGTTTTTATTGACTTTGAATAAGGAAGGGATAGAAAAAATAGTTAAAATCAATAGCCAGCTTTATGCGCCTGTCAACAATATCCAATCGTTATTTGTAGACAAGACAGAACGGGTTTGGATGGCCACCAACAATGGCGTGTATTGTTTGGATAAACAATTCAATATTACCAGTTACAACCGCAATAACGGCATATCAGCCAATGATGTAAATGCCGTTATAATGGTAAAAGACACCTTGTGGGCAGCCACCGTTGCGGGGTTGACCAAGTTGCCCATTAAAGGGGCGATTGACCAACCGGATTTTCCCTCTCTTATCAGCGAATGTCACTATAAAATCCGCAATGCGGATGTAAGAATGAACCTCCTGGACAGCGTTTCGGGTCATCCAAAAATTGTATTGGATCCGGAGTGCTCGCTCATAGAAGTGGGGTTTGGTGGAATAGATTATAGCAGCGCAAAGAACCTGCGCTTTTTGTGTTTGGTTGAAAAATGTATGTTGCCTTTGCCCTGGCTTACTTTTGACAATCTCATTACCCAGATCCGGTACCGGTTTGAAGAAAAAGCGGACAGCATACAGAGCGAGGCCGCCAGCCTGAATTTTGGCGTTACCCTGCCCGCTGGTCGTTATAAGGTTACCGTTTTTGCTGTAAATGCTGCCGGTAAGGTGAGTACGCAACCGGATTTTGTCACCATTACCAAAATCCCATATTGGTATCAAACACTGTGGGTACACCTTTGTATATGGATATTGGTGGTCTTCATGCTATACCGTTTTTCCAGGGTATTTGGCGAAAATCGTAGGTTGATGATGCGTGTATCAGAGTTGCGTTTGCAGGCAATCAAACTACAGATCAATCCGCATTTTATTGGCAACAGCATCAATGCCATACAGCAATTCTTTTTCCCGCCGGATTTTAGAAAAGCAAATGCTTATATCGAGATTTTTACCCGGTTGTTGCGTACTACCATGGAACATGCGGAGGAGACTTTTTATCCCATTGACCAGGAGATTACCTATCTGGAAGATTATTTGAAGATGACGCATTTACGGTTTGGCGATAAATTTTCTTATAAGATAGACATAGACCCGGAATTGCCGCGCAATATTTTATTTCCCGTTATGCTTCTCCAACCACTGGTAGAAAATGCCACCATTCATGGGTTGGCCTCCGGAAAACCCTCGTTCCTGAGTGTTCGCTTTTCCCGCCAGCAGGAACGGATAGTATGCACCATTCTGGATAATGGTGCGGGACTGAACAAAACCAGGGAAATCAATGCCGGCAAAAAAGGACATACCTCTAAAGGGCTGGCGCTTACCTACAATAAGATTGATGCCCTCAACGAACTGCACCACATTCAGGCCCGACTGGAACTCACAGACGTTACGGAGTCCAGCCAGGGGAAGCACGGCACCTGTGCAGTTTTTAGTTACCAACCTAAGTGAATTTCTGAGTGTGGAAGTGTTTGAGTGTGGGAGTGTTTGAGTTGGCGTTCGGCTGGGGGTTAGATTTGAATTTAAGGAATTTCACCACTAAGGTGTTAAGAAGGGAGGATATCTTAGTGCCCTCCCCTCATGCCTTAGTGGTAACCCCCAGCCGCCCCCCAACTCAAACACTCCCGCACTCAAACACTCATAAACTCAAACACTCAAACACTCCCCATCATCGTTCCCTCAGTCAATCGCCTCGTTCGTCCTGAGTAACTCTTCAGGTAATATCCCGGAACATACCTTCGTGCCGCCCTCCTGAATCCACCCCGGATTAACCTGTCCCAATCATCCTGTAGCCTTTACTATGCCTGCCCTCGTGGTATGCCTCGGGCGCTTTTGCACCCACGGGGAAGGCCATCCTATTCATTCACCGATTTATTCCATTCAATCATGTCACACCAGACAAAGAAAACTGTCCTGTACTTCTTCCTGATGTTTGTTTGTACGGGCCTCTTCGCCCAGATCAACCTCAACAAGGCCAAGGATTTGGTTAAAGACAAATCTTCCAACGAAAAATCTTCCAACGAAAAATCAGCCAAACCTGAACCTAAAGCTGCTCCCGCAACGGAAAGGCCGGCGCCCGCAGCTGCAGAACCCCGCAGCTCGGGCACGGAAAAGAAACTGCGGGGTTGTAGGACCCGCGCAGGGCACCCAATCTGCGGGGTCATAAGACCCACGCAGGGCAAATGACCTAAATGACCCAAAATGACCCCAATGACCCAAAATGACCCCAAAATGACCCAAATGACCCAAAATGACCCCAAATTGACCCAAATGACCCCTAAATGACCCAAAATGACCCCAAAATGACCCAAATGACCCCTAAATGACCCAAAATGACCCCATCACCATAAATCCACCAACTCATGAAAAAATCCCTACTAATACCGCTTTTTGGATTATCTCTTTTTTGCCTTCGGGTAAATGCCCAGGTGGCCTGGCTGGACGCCGGATTTGGCACCAACGGCATAACCCTGGCAGCCAACCAGCCCGATGCCAAACCATTACGAGCCAATATTACTTTGCAGCCGGATGGTAAAGTGCTGGTCAGGGTCATTAAACGAGACACCATCACGAATGTGTATACCGTTTGGCTGCATCGTTTCGGGCTGGATGGTACCGTGGATACCGGATTTGGCCAAAATGGCCAGGTGTTGATTGATTCTATGTTCTGGGATACAGAACCAATAACTAACGACGCCAACCTGCTGCCCGACGGGAAAATACTTCTGGCAACACCCACGTCTTCCAACAATCAATTGTTTACCACCATTACCCGACTGAATCCGGATGGATCACCTGATGAAGATTTTAGTGTGAATGGCAAGCTGAAATTAGAGGAGATCGTTGATTTTAATGGTCTGCAACCCAGGCTGGTTGACCTGGAAGTGCAGCCTAACGGACGCATTGTATTGATTTACAACTCCTATTATTCCCTGTTGGCAGAGTATGGATTCCGGATATTAAAACCCAATGGCGATATACTGCCCGGATATGAAGAAATAGTCTGGGGCAATACCGATATAGATGAATACATGACACAGGCTATAGTCTTGCCTGATGGAAAGATATTGGTTGGCGGCAAACGTGACCCTATTAGCGGGCAACCTTATGGAACAGATTTCGTGCTGCAACGCTTTGACGTAGCCGGTTTTGCAGACGAGGATTTTGGCAATACCGGTATTGCCCTGGCGGATTACAACGATCAGCAGGAGTTGATGACGGATATGCTGCTGGAGCCGGATGGCGGGATTGTGACCGTTGGCACAAGCGATGGCAACACCCTGATGCTGGCCAGATTTACCGCCGATGGCGATCTGGATGCATCCTTTGGCGTGGACGGGGTATCCACCATCCCGGGTTTTCCGGTGGTATCATCGCGTCCGGCTATGTCGCGCGCCACAGACGGCAAGTTGGTGGTGGCAGGTGGCGAGTATGAGTTCAATACCCTTCATGATGAGGAGGCTGCCATAGCTCGTTTCCTACCCAATGGTGCATTGGACATCACTTTTGGAGCCCTGGGCGTAGTGTATTTACCGCCGGCAACTACCGGGATTAATACCATTTTCCAGGATGTAGCCGTTCTGCCGGATAGGCGCATAATTACCTGCGGCATCCGGTATAATGATGAGAACCAATTACTGCTGGCGCGTTTTATGCCGGATACCAGTGCGGTGATTTGGTATCATGATCAGGATGGCGACAGCTATGGCAACCCAGCCGATACGGTTTTTGCTTTTGATGCACCTCCGGGTTATGTGGCCAATGCTGATGATTGTGATGATGCAAATGCGGCTGTGAATCCGGCGGCCCTGGAAATTTGTGGCAACAACATTGATGAAAACTGCGATGGTATTTTGGCCACAGATACGGTGGCGCCGCTGGCAGTTTGTTTGCCCCAGGTAAAATATTACATGAATGATATAGGGCTGATTACCATTGCTCCGGAAGATCTGAACAATGGAAGCTCCGACAACTGTACGGCCAACCTTCAATTCAGCTCCTCTATTAACCAACTTACCTGCTCTGACCCACCTGTACAGATGGCGGTACTCACTGTCACGGACCAAGCTGGAAACAGCGGCACCTGCAACACCATTATTAAGTTTACCGACACCCTTGCGCCGGTGACTATTTGCGTGCCGGTTATTACCCTGGCCATCGGGCCATTCGGGCAGCCGGCTATTATTACTCCGGCAGATATAGACGCAGGTAGTTACGACAACTGCGGTCCGATCATTGTCTCCTGGCTGGATAAAACCCAGTTCACTTGTGCCGATTTGGGTGTGCAACAGGTAACGCTTACTGTGGTGGAAAATGGCAGCCTAACCAGCACCTGCACCGCATTGGTGAAAGTGAAAGATGTGAATGCGCCCATAGCCATTTGTGCGCAACAGCTGGTGGTAGGACTGGATCAAAATGGTCTGGCTACCATTACACCGGATGCCCTGGATCAGGGCAGTTATGACAATTGCAGTAATACCCTGATGAAATACCTCAGCAAAACAGATTTTTCCTGTGCTGATCTGGGTATTGAACAGCCTGTTGTGCTGGCGGTGGAAGATGTGTATTTCAATCGGAATGAATGTACCACCATGGTTACGGTGGTAGATAAAATAAAGCCAACCCAGGTTTGTGATCAGGTTAGCACGGTAAGTCTTGATGCCAATGGCGAAGTGCAATTGCAGCCAGATGTGTTTAATGACGGCAGTTTTGACAACTGTCTGGGTGGCCTGACCTTTGCGCTGGATATCTCCTATTTTGATTGCGACGATTTGGGGGATCATTTGGTGACCACCACCTGTACCGACGAAAGTGGCAATGAAAGTACCTGCCAGACTATCCTGACCGTGCAGGATAAATTGCCTCCTGTGATGTGGTGTGTAGATTCCCTGACCATCGAGCTGGACGATATTGGCTTGATGACCATCAACCCGGCGGATTTGGATAACGGCAGCACTGATAACTGCGGGATAGTGGTTTGGGTTGTGGATCCGCCCCAATTATCTGCCCTGCAAATTGGGGTAAATGAGGTAACGCTGACCGGCATAGACACCTCGGAAAATTCGGCCTCCTGCCTGACGGTGGTTACCCTGGTGGGCGGAGAAGTAAGCATCCAGGAATTGCCGGAAGAAGCTGTAAGCCTTACACCCAACCCTTCGAATGGTTTGTGTTACCTGCAGATGCAATCAGGCCGACAGGCACAAAAAGTAGAGCTTTACAATGCCGCCGGACAATGGTTGTGGGCAGAAAGCGGAGCGTTCAGCGCCTTAAGCCTCGATTTTAGTGCACAGCCCGCCGGTACCTATTATCTTCGGGTTCAATCAGACCAGTTTGCCCGCATGGTCAAGGTGGTTTTGGTGAAATAAATTTGGGTCATTTATAGGTCATTTAGGTCATTTAGGAGCATTTGGGGGGTTATTTTGGAGGTCATTTAATTAACGTGGATTGTCATTCCGGGAACCAGGACCTACACAAGCCCGGTTCCCGAAATGCTTTGGCCCAATGCCCCCGAATAGCGTGGCTTGTGTAGGTCCTTCGCTGCGCTCTGGATGACAACCCACGTTAATTAAATGACCTCCAAAATGACCTCCCAAATGCTCCTAAATGACCCTTAAATGACCTCCTAAATGCCCCCCCCCCAAATGACCCCAAATGACCTCCCAAATGACCCCAAAATGACCCTTAAATGACCCCAAATGACCTCCCAAATGACCCCTAATCTCATGCGTACATATCTCATCCTGATTCTGATTTCTATCTCCGCATTTCTGGCGGCCCAAACCACGGAAAACTGTAGTAACGGCCTCGATGACGATGCCGATGGACTGATAGACTGCTATGATTTAGCTGATTGCCCCTGTGCATCGGTGCATGATTGTACCCTGGAAAAAACCAGGCTGCCGCGAAACCTGGAGTTAAAATGGTCGCATTCCTCAACAATATCCAATCAACGAACACCCATTGTTGGGAATCTTAACCCATGGGTTGATGACGTTCCGGAAATTATTTTGACGATCACATTCAACTCTATGGGTAATGAATGGATTGAAATCGTGTCTGGAGATGGTTCCAATTCAGCTACCCCGGATACATTAATTCTAGGCGCTAACAACATTGGTTTGTATCAAATTCCATTCATTGCCGATCTGGACCGAAACGGAGTGCCGGAGTTGATCATAACAGGCACCGATAAAAAAATCAAAGTATTCACCCAATACACGCCTGGCGCCAATCCACCCATGCAACTATGGATGGAATCTGTTGACACCGTTGCTTCTGCAACATATTTATCCTATCCGGCAGATTTTGACGGGGATGGTATTTCAGAAATTTATGCCGGGAATGAAGTTTTTGGTCTTGATTTTAGCAATCCCGCCGCACCTGTACTGAAGCTTCTCGCCAAGGGTACGGGCCCTAATGGCTCCGTTATTGGTCGCCTAACCAGTCCCATTGCTGCAGATCTGCTTGATCCTGCTGATTGCAACGGCGACCCGGATTGTGCCGGACTGGAAATAGCGGCCGGATTTGGCATTTATTCTGTGGATATTGATCCCAATGATGGCGATGGCATGGAGCTTAAGTTGCAACGCGACATCAACAACACTTCCGGGCAAAATTTTGGTGATGGCTATACGGCCGTAGCGGATCTCAACCTGGATGGCATCCTGGAGGTAGTGGTACCGGGTACCAGAAATCAGCAGTTGGGCGTGTATGTGTGGAATAAAACCGGTTTTTGGCGTTTTTTTTCCATGGGCTTCAATTCATTGGGTACTTGGGATGGCATGGGCGCCTGTTCTGTTCATAATGTTTTTGACGACCGTACCCAAGGCTTTGCAGAAGATTGGCCGGAGATTCTGGTTCGGTACGACAAACGTTTGCGTTGTTTTAGTCTGCACGCCCAAATGGCCAATGCCGGAGCGCCGTTCTGGTGGTCGAGCGACGGGTTGCTAGTAGATGATCCTTCTGGAAAAGGAGCGCCTACCTGTTTCGATTTTGACAATAACGGGCTGGCAGAGGTGTTAATCCAGGATGAAACAAAACTATACATGCTTTATGGAGGTTCTGCGCCTTTTCCGCCGGGTGTAGGCGCCAACCGGGTGATTACCTCTTTTCCAGCGCGGGGAAATACTTATTTGGAAAGTCCGGTAGTGGCGGATGTGGATGGAGATGGATTGACGGAAATACTGGCCTATGATTTTACCATTACCAACAATGTAGGAATGTCAACGCAACTGGTTTTAACGCCTCAAAACCCTGACTATTCCCACTGGCTGCCTGCGCGAAAAGTCTGGAACCAGTATAATTATTTCCCGGCTGGGATCAATGATGATCTGACGGTTCCTGTAGTCCCGCAGAATAGTACACTGGAATGGCCCGGACCCGGCAGCGGAAAACGACCGCTCAATATTTTCCTGTCGCAAATACCCGCTTATTTCCATCCTGATGGCCATCCCTATGCCCCTTCAGCGGATCTGACTGTTGAAGTAGAGAGTGCTATTTGTATGTTGCCGCAATTTCAAATTACCCTGCGCATTTGTAACCAGGGCGATATGCCTTCGGCAGATACCACGAAAGTGCGGTTTTACCGGGGCGGCAATCCGTTTGTTGTGCCCAGCTCCAATTCCTTTGGCGGCATATTCACGGTGAGTACCCAGGCTATTCCGCCGGACAGTTGTTTTACCTACACATTGAACCTGCCCATTGCCAGCGGCAATATCTATGCGGTATTGAATGATTGGGGCAATTTCTCAACCCCATTGCCAGGCGGCGACACCCTGTTTTATCGGCCGGAATGTGACCTGGCCAACAATGTGGATGTTTTCACCATGAACCTCTCCAACGGGTTGCCGCTGAGCCTGGGGCCTGATCGGGTGTATTGTGCCGGCACCCCGATTACCCTTTCAGCCACGCCGGGATTCAATACCTATTTGTGGCAAAATGGCGCTACCGCAGCGTCTATTCAAGTGGGTGCGCCAGGTTTGTACTGGGTGGAAGCCCGGGATTTATGTTTTAATATTCGTCGGGATACGGTGTTGCTGACCCCTGGCGAATCCTTTCAAACCATTCAGGCAACAGCCTGCGCCGGAACCTTCTTTACCTACAATAATCAGAACATTCCGGCAGGCGATACGCAGCAGTTTACCTATACCAATACTATTGGATGTGACTCTGTTGTAACGGTGGTGGTAGACCTGTTACCTCAGGATACCCTTTCAGAAACCCGGCAAATTTGTGCGGGCGATTCCACTTTGGTTTTTGGCGCTTATGTGCAAACAGCCGGTCAATACACCCAAACCTTTACCAATCAGTTTGGTTGCGATTCCCTTTATTCCATAGAGGTGCAAGTAACTACAGCCGTGCCGCCCACAAGCGAGTCGCGCCAGATCTGCCCGGGCGATTCCACTCTGGTCTTTGGCACGTATGTAAAAACAGCAGGAGTCTATCCGCAAACCTTCAGCAGCGCCAACGGCTGCGATTCGGTGCATACCATAACGGTACAATTGTTACCTGGGCCCGCGCCCACGAGCGAGACACGCCAGATCTGTGCGGGCGACTCCACTCTGGTGTTTGGCGCCTATGTTAAAACAGCCGGGGTCTATCCACAAACCTTCAATAGCGCCAACGGCTGCGATTCGGTGCATACAATCACAGTGCAATTGTTACCCACGCCTGTGCCCACTGGTGAAATGCGGCAGATTTGTGCGGGCGATTCTACCCTTGTGTTTGGCGCTTATGTAAAAACCGCCGGGGTCTATCCACAAACCTTCAGCAGTGTGAACGGTTGCGATTCGGTGCATACGATTACGGTGGAATTGTTACCCACGCCTGCGCCCACGCAGGAAGCACGCTCTATCTGCCCAGGCGATTCTACCCTTGTGTTTGGCGCCTATGTAAAAACCGCCGGGGTCTATCCACAAACCTTCAATAGCGCCAACGGCTGCGATTCGGTGCATACCATAACGGTACAATTGTTACCTGGGCCCGCGCCCACGAGCGAGACACGCCAGATCTGTGCGGGCGACTCCACTCTGGTGTTTGGCGCCTATGTTAAAA
>JAFLBO010000021.1 GCA_017303475.1 Chitinophagales bacterium | reverse complement strand
ACTTTGCCGCCGACTTCCTTCAGATTCCGCCTCGCAACGGACACCCTTGTCTTTGGCTAATACTCCTCGCTGCCAAGCGTATAGCGGACTTCCACCGCCGAGTCTGCGCCCATGCCGGGCGCACAAAAAAACTGGTTCACAGGGGCGCCCCTGTGAACCAGTAAAATATCTGTATCAGTTCGCTTAGTTCATCCTGATTTCATCTTCGTTGCCGTCGAAAAAGCGGTATTCCGTGAGGTGATAATCTGCATTGGGTACCACTTTGATCCACTTGTTGTAGCGCAGGAACCACTTCATCTGACGACTCGGCCAGCCTTTGCGCAGGTAAGCCTCCAGGTATGGATGCACCCTGAGTTCGAGTGGCGATTTCGGACGGCTCTGCATGATGAACTCCAGATCGCGCTCAATGTCATCGGTGAGCAGGATGGTGGCATTTACCTGGCCCGTACCGTTGCAGGTCGGACACATTTCGGCGGTGTTCACCATTACTTCCGGACGAGCCCTTTCACGGGTAATTTGCATCAATCCGAACTTGGACAATGGCAGGATGGTATGTTGTGAGCGGTCTTTTCGCATAAAATCCTCCATAGCCTTGCTGAGCTGCTTTTTGTGCTCCGGATTTTTCATGTCGATAAAATCGATCACAATCAGGCCACCTATATCGCGCAAACGGATCTGCCGGGAAATTTCTTCAGCAGCTTCCAGGTTAACGCCCAGGATGGTTTGTTCCACGTCGTTGCTCACAATTTTGTGGCCACTGTTGACGTCGATAACATGCATAGCCTCGGTTTTTTCGATAACCAGATATGCGCCCGAGCTCATGGTAGCGGTTTTGCCAAACGCCGCTTTTACCTGGCGGGTAACCCCGTAAACATCAAAAATGGATTTGTTGCCGCTGTGCAGCTGCACAATATTTACCTGATCCGGGCTTATGCTCTGCATGTATGCCTTGATGTCGGCATATAAATCCTTGTCGTTGACAACAATCTTGCTAAAGTTATCTGTGAGGAGGTCGCGGAGAACACTTCCGGTTTTATCAAGTTCACTGAGCAGTTTGGCAGGAGGTGCTTCAGATTTGAGTTGTTTGAAAATTTCTTCCCATTTACCGAGCAATTGCATGAGTTCTTCGTGCAATTCCTGCACTTTTTTGCCTTCTGCTGCGGTACGGATAATAAGGCTGAAATTTTTAGGCCGGATACTTTCTGCCAGAGCGTGAAGGCGTTTGCGCTCTTCCGGGTTGGCAATTTTTTTGGATACGGAAATGGTATCTGAAAACGGTGAGATAACCATGTAGCGTCCCGGCAGGGTCAATTCGCAAGATAATCTCGGACCTTTGGTAGAGATTGGTTCCTTGAGAATTTGGACAAGGATTGGATGGCGCTTATTGAGCACCTGGTCTACTTTTCCTGTTTTGACGATATCCTCATCATACTTAAAATTGTCGAGTTTAGGTGTATTGATGCTGCCATTGATAACCCCATTCGACCATTTAACGAGGGATCGGAGCTTTGGTCCCAGATCTGTATAGTGCAAAAATGCGTCCTTTCGGTGACCAATGTCTACGAAAGCTGCATTTAATCCGGGCATCATTTTACGGATCTTGCCTATAAATATATCCCCTACCGTAAAGTTATTATTGGTTTTCTGATGGTGGAGTTCGGCTAGTTTGCCGTTCTCAATCAGTGCAAGTTCAACGCCCGATTCAGAGGCATTGATGATTAGTTCTTTATCCACGAGGATGTATGATTGGTTAGCACAGGCGCCGAAATAGCTTTGGATGAGGGGCGCATCGCAGATGTCGGTAGACAGAAATGCGAAATAGCCTCCACACCAGGCACCAGAGGGCAGGCGGCAGGGAAATGGCCGTCGGGGGGAAAGCCGCTAGATTGGCAGGGTAAAGTACGATTGTACTGAACAATCGTAAGGGGTTGGAAAAGACAGTATCATTGAGCAAGGAGGGCTGATTCATTCTTGCTTTGGGTATGCAAGAGTGCAGCGAGCACCTGAATTTCAGGCAAAAATTGGGGTAAAAGCTTGCCAATGAACTGAATATAAGAGGGCTGCCAATCAACTTTTGAATCCACCGGATTCCAGGTGCAGCATACAGCGAAAAACTTTCCGGCAGCGCAAGCCACCGGAAAGTTTCGCTATGATTCGACGTCCGCGTCGTAGTCGCTGAGTCTGGCAGTGCCTGATAGCAGAGCTACCAAGTGCCTGTGGTTCAGTTACTTAACGCTTCTTCTTGTGACGATTTTTGCGCAAACGCTTCTTACGTTTGTGGGTAGCAATCTTGTGTCTTTTACGTTTTTTTCCGCAAGGCATACGGCTCTAAAAATTTAATGGCCTGCATTTCTGCAGGCGGGTTATGAGTTATGAGTTAGCGGTCTTTACAGCGTTCCGCCCACTCGGTTGCTTTAGTTGCATTGCCTGCTCCTTCATAGGCGCGAGCCAGAAGGCAGGGAGTATTGGGGTTTTTATTTTCCAGCGACCAGGACTTTTCCAGTCGTTCAATTGCTTTTTGCCATTGGCCCGTTTTGATGGCCAGTCTGCCCAGTGCATTATACACAGAAGGGCTTTCAGGGTGTTTGGCTTCCAGATCCCGCAGCATTAATACAGCTTGCATTGGATTATCTGGTGGTGGGTTTTCGGCATAAACCAAAGCCAGGTTTACCCGATGTTCTACTTTGGCTGGCGCCAGTGAGGCGGCACTTTCGAACGCTTTTACGGCATGGCTTGCGCAATATTGCCGAACAACCGGATCCTGGCTGGCCATTAAGCCATTAAAGAAGGTACCTCCTGCCACCGACCATGAGCTATCGGCATTTTCCAGTTCGGCTACCTGCTCTGCAAATCCTCCCGCTACCGGCATTTGGCCAAAATCATACCAAAGTCCGGATAGTTTTTTAAGCATCAGAATTTTATCCTGATCGGAAGTGCTTGCATCCAGTTGTTTTTGCAAGGCGGTGACCTGTTCGGCTTGGGCCGGACTCAGGTGAGCCGTTGCATCTTCCAGCAAGGTTTGAAAACTAGTGCTTTCTCCTTGAAGGGTTCGTGTTTTCTCAATGGCTTTGTGTTTTGCCGGAGTAGTATCGAATCCGAAATAAAGAACCGAAAACAATACGATTGCGGCAAAAATGGTCGCGAATTGCGCTTTATTCATTAGTGTGAGCAGCTAACGGTAAGGCTCTCCCTTTTGATAGCATTTGGGAAAAAGCGTATGTGTTTTTCCCTTTCCCTGGCCAATTTATTATTCCTCGTCGGGCAAGGAGTTAACATTGCTTTTCACCTGATCGGTGAAAACCTTGGCAGGTTTGAACGACGGAATGAAATGTTCCGGGATTTCAATAGCCTTGCCTTTTTTGATGTTTCGGCCAACCTTTTTGGCGCGGCGCTTGATCACAAAAGAGCCAAAACTGCGGATATACACGTTTTCGCCTTTTGTCATGGTAGATTTGATTTCCTTGAAAAGCTCTTCAAGCGTCACCAGAACATCTACTTTAGCAACGCCGGTCTTTTCGGAAATTGCGTTCACAAGGTCAGCCTTTCTCATGTTTTAACTCGTTGATTTTGAGTGAATTATATAAAAACCAGGGTTTCTATCAAAAATCGAGGTGCAAAGTTCGCACAAAATTTTAGCCTTGCAAACTTTCAATTGAAAATTTCGAACATTGAACCACTTTCCAAATCTGATTTACCCCTACAAAAATTACAGTTGACCAAAAAACATGTTGTTTCGGGCTGCAACCTCGTTCATTTTCAGCGATTTACAAAATTATTCATAAAAATTTTCTTCTACGCATGCTTAGAATCTGTTTTATATACTTTTGCGTGCTTTAGTATTCAATCGGTACACCACCGAATGACTAAACAGGGTGCTTCTTAACCCGTTTTCATCACTATCATCCATTATTTCAACCCATTTTATGTTGCTTTCGATGACAGGCTACGGCCGGGCAAGTGGTAGTTTTGGCGATAAGACACTGACCGCGGAAGTCAGGGCGCTCAATGCCAAAGTTACAGATGTAAAACTCAGATTGCCTGCAGATTACAAGGAAAAAGAAATTGAACTGCGCAAACTGGTAACCGATCATGCCGAGCGCGGCAAAATTGACGTCTTGCTGGAAGTCCAAAATGCCGACGGGGCTGCTACCGTAACCTTAAACGAAGCGCTGTTTCGTGGCTATCACCGCGAATTATCCAGACTCAGCGCCGAGTTGAACATCCCAAGTGGCGAAATGCTCACCGCCCTGCTGCGCATCCCCAATGTAATCAATGCCTCTTCCGGCGAAATGGATGAGGAAGAATGGGTAGCCGTTTGCGAAACCGTAAACCGCGCTATGGACCACCTCAAAGTCTTCAGAAAACAGGAAGGTCGGGTATTGGAAGCCGACCTGCGCCTGCGCGTTACCAATATCCTGCTTCTGCTCACCGAAGTTACTCCATTTGAACAGGAACGTTTTACCCGCATGCGGGATCGCATTCGCAACAATATGGAAGAGGGTATCGGTAAGGAAAACCTGGATCCCAACCGCTTCGAACAGGAGTTGCTTTTCTACCTGGAAAAAATGGATATGTCGGAAGAAAAAATTCGACTGGAACAGCACTGCAAATACTTCCTGGAACAACTTGATGGCAAACAGGAGTCGCTTGGACGTACTTTAAACTTCATCTCACAGGAAATCGGCCGCGAAATCAACACACTTGGCGCCAAAGCCTACGACGCTGATATCCAACGAATTGTAGTGCAAATGAAAGATGAGCTGGAAAAAATGAAGGAGCAGATAGCGAATGTGTTATAAGGTCATTTGGGGTCATTTAGGGTCATTTAGAGAGGTCATTTAGGGTCATTTAAGGGTCATTTAAGGTCATTTTGGGGTCATTTGAGGGTCATTTAAGGTCATTTTGGGGTCATTTAAGGTCATTTTGGGGTCATTTATCCAATGTGGGGTTATCATCCAGAGCGCAGCGAAGGACCTACACAAGCTAGGCTATTCGGGTGGATTGGGCCAAGACATTTCGAAAACCTGGCTTGTGTAGGTCCTTCGCTGCGCTCTGGATGATAACCCCACATTGGATAAATGACCCCAAAATGACCTTAAATGACCCTTAAATGACCCTCAAATGCCCCTAAATGACTACTTCCCAATACTCTCCAGCAATTTGCTCATATCAACGCGCTGGCCTACGATAGCTGCTACTTCGCTGATTTTTACGCGTTGCTGTTGCATGGAATCGCGCTCACGGATAGTGACGGTGTCGTTTTCCAGTGTTTCGAAATCAATGGTCACGCAATAGGGTGTGCCAATGGCATCCTGGCGACGGTAGCGACGGCCCACAGCATCCTTCTCATCGTATTGGCAGAGGAAGTGGAATTTGAGCTTGTCGTACACTTCCCGGGCTTTATCTACCAGTTCTTCTTTGTTTTTCAGAAGCGGCAGCACAGCGCACTTCACAGGCGCCAGCGCAGGGTGTACCTTTAATACCGTACGGGTGCTGTCTTCGCCCTGTGCATCCGGCACTGTTTCTTCCATCAAACCATTGGAAAGAACGGAGAGGAACATACGGTCGCAGCCCACGGAGGTTTCTACTACGTATGGGATGTAATGTTCGTTGAGCTCGGGATCAAAGAACTGCAATTTGCGACCCGACAGCTCCGAATGGCTTTTCAAGTCGAAATCGGTACGTGAGTGAATGCCTTCCAGCTCCTTGAAGCCAAACGGGAATTCAAACTGAATATCCACGGCCGCGTTGGCGTAGTGCGCCAGGTTATCGTGGTCCTTAAACTTGAGTTTTTCCACAGGTGTAATGGCGCGGTGCCAGGCCATGCGGCGCTCTTTCCAGGTATTGTACCAGTCCATTTCGGTGCCAGGGCGCACGAAGAACTGCATTTCCATCTGCTCGAATTCCCGCATACGGAAAATGAACTGGCGTGCCACGATTTCGTTACGGAATGCCTTACCAATTTGGGCAATGCCAAACGGAATTTTCTGGCGGGTGGTTTTTTGTACGTTCTGGAAATTGACAAAAATACCCTGTGCTGTTTCCGGACGGAGATACAGTTTGCCATCGTCGCCGGAGATGTTAGACATCTGGGTGGAAAACATCAGGTTGAACTGACGCACCTCTGTCCAATTGCGGGAACCGGAATCCGGGTCGGCAATTTCCAGCTCTTCAATGATGGCTTTCAAATCGGCCATATCATTGGCTTTCATGGCATTAGCCAGCCTTTTTTCAATGGCATCCGCTTTCTGGGTGTATTCCAGCACGCGCGGGTTGGTTTCGCGGTACAGCTTTTCATCGAATGACTCCCCGAAACGTTTGGCAGCTTTTTCTACTTCCTTATCCGCTTTGGCCGTTAGTTTATCAATCTCCGTTTCAATCAGCACGTCGGCACGGAAGCGCTTTTTTGAGTCTTTATTGTCTACCAGTGGATCATTGAACGCATCCACGTGACCGCTGGCTTTCCAGATAAGCGGGTGCATGAAAATCGCGGAATCAATGCCCGTGATATTCTCATGCATTTGTACCATGGCTCTCCACCAATAGTCCTTGATGTTATTTTTGAGTTCCACACCCATCGGACCGTAATCATACACGCCATTGAGGCCGTCGTACACTTCGGAGGATGGATAGATGAAACCGTATTCTTTACAGTGAGATACAATGCGCTTAAACAGATCTTCTTGCATGCTGATGAAATGAAATGGATGGTCAAGGAGCCTGGGCTCTGATTTGGAGGCGCAAAGGTGCGGAAAAATGCGGAAAAATAGCGGCGAGTCTACCTTAAGATTCTTCGGTTTGCTTTTTTATACCCAAACCAGACAAGCGGCAGAAGCAATGTCAGGGCTGCCAGCGCCCACCAGATATAGCCATACGACTGATCCAGTTCCAGGGCGCGCATATCGCCGGCAGCCACCAGTCCGGCCCAATAAAACGGGTGGGTCATTTCAAAACGCTCATCGTTCCACAAAAATTCCCGTTTAGCCAACCGAAGGGCTTCATCTTTGGATTTTCCTTCCTTGAGGTATTTGAAAAAGGCTTCCACCAGCGCCGGGGCGGCATTTTCCTGCAACAGCCACAGGCTCATCACCGTGGATGGCACCTTGGCAGCAGCAAAGGCTCGAGCGAGGGAATAGACGCCTTCACCCACTTCGAGTTTGCCGGAGCCGGAATGACAGGCGCTCAGCACCACCAGATCGGCCTGCAATTGCATAATTTGCAGCTCGGAGGCGTACAGGATGTTGTTATTCACCAGAGAATCGGGACCCGGATCGCCGAACAGCAAGCGGGATAGTTCTGGTTGTTCGGGGTTGGAAATACCGTGCATGGCCAACAAAAGGATACGGTATTGATTGGCGGTTTTCTTGAACAACTCTTCCTGATTGGATTCCTTTGTCCAGGCGTCACCGCCAAGCATTTTCCGGGCAGTTTTGACCATTCCGGAGGTGTTTTGCAGCGGGTACTCGCCCGCTTGCGCATACACAGGCGCGAAGCCGCCGAACACCTCGGCTGGTTTGGATGGGGCAATCAGGTGTTCATTGCTGATTTCCATTTGCGCTTTTAGCAGGGTGGCGGAAAAGGCATAGGAAACATTGTATTGCCATATTAGCCATGGCTGATCCCGCCAGTTTGGCCTGTCGGGCGATGGCGCCTGGGTGAGCAGCACCTCAAACGGAAGCATCATGAGTACATCATCAGGGATGAGTACCAGGCTGGTGATCCCGGAACCAAGGCGGGTGCATTCTTTTTCCAGCAGCCAGCCATACAAACGGGAGGCATTGTGCAGGAAGAGATCTTTGCCGGCTTCTTTGCCATCCCACATATACTGTATTAGGTTGCGGGTCAGGGTTCGGAAATCGGAGGGCAGATCTGTTTTGTGCCAGCGTATATTGCCGGCAGGATCGAAAGAAAAAATGTAGGCCGAGGAGTCGGCGAGAAAATATGACAACAGGGCCTGGTCCTTCCTCAGCCATTGGCTCACCTCTTTAGCGGCCAGCACCTGCAGTACCATAGAATCCGGATGGGCATAAGCAGGAAAGGCCTCCAGCAGTTTCTGGCGTTCGAGTTTAAGTTCGAACAGTTGTTGTTCCCATCGGGCAATCACCTCCTGATTGCGTTGATCGCCTTTTTCTTTTTCCAGGGCAATTTCATGTTCCAGCCAGGCGATCTGTACTTTAATGTCGTAATCCTTGTTTTTAATGTTGTCCGGGAGGAATTGTTGTGCCTGCATCAGGCTTTGGAGCAGCAACATCCCGCGCGACAGTTCGGTTAAGCGGAAAGCGCGTTCAGCGTATTGCGGGTTGCCATTACTGCGTTCGAAGAGTTGCCAGGCGATGGAGATGGCTTCTTCAAAACGCGTTCGGCTTTCTTTGAGAGCGAGGAGGGAGGAGGATTCGTAGAAGTGGGTTGCCCGAAGTTTAGCTTCCACGATGGGGATAAGTTCGTAGCAGGAGAGGGCGAGGTCCAGGTTGCCCTGCATCTGATATGCTTTTGCCTTGCCATACAGCGCTCTGAGCACCCCTGTTTCAGCCCTGAGCATATCTACCGATGGATTTTGACCTTTACCGCGAAGAGGTATTATGATTATTTCGAGAGCTCGCTGAAAATACGCAAGCGCCTGTTGTGGATTATTTTGTTTCAGATAAAGGTTACCAATGAAAACGGAATAGAAACCCAGTGATCTCTTTGCTGATTTAGGATATGCTTTTGCTGTTTCGTAAGTTTTTTGATACCACTTTATAGCGTTTGTCCAGTCGCATTTTTTTTCATACAATAATGCATAATTTTCCTCCAGGTAGATCTTAAATTCAGACAATTTCCCCCTTGCATCTTCACTTTTTAAGCCTTTCCTGAGTACTTGTTCTACCTCATTATTCAGTTTTAGGGCTTGCTCAAAATCCTTAAGGTTTACCAGGCATTCTACATATCCCAGTTTGGTGAACAGGAGGTCTTCCTCCGTCATATTTTCGCGACTAATCCCCTCCTGAAAAATTTTCTGCGCTTGGTGATAGTCCTCCATAGAAATATACATACCTGCATAGTCATTGTATTTAGCAACCTTAGGGATATCATATTGTATGCTGTAAGCATGGCCTTCTTCAAAGATTTTTCGGGCGCTGTTAAATTCTTTGAGTCGTACATAGGCATTACCAAGTTGATAATAAAGGAATACTGCGATATAATCATCTTTACCTTTCAATCCATTGTGAAATATTTGATACGCATTTTCGAGGGCATTTTTTGTCCTCACAAAATCTTCATCATATTGCTTAGCAACAAACGCCTGAGTCAGATACAAATAACATAATTCATAGTATTCGGATTCAGTGTCAGGCTTTCTCCAAAGTTCTTTGATAGTGTTCTCTAAGTAGTTCCAAGCCTCGAATTGATTGATCTGGATACTACCTATCAGCCCTCCTCTTTGAGTTTTCAAATCAATCCATTTATCCAATAAACCCATTTTTTTTGCCAACAGACAAGCCTGATCATGGCATTCAAATGCCCTTGCATATTGCTTTTCAGCAACGGCATTTTCCCAAAATACAATCTTTTCGGCCAGTAAAACAGAATCCTGGGTTTGGGCACTGGAGAGAGTGCTCAAACCCAGGATTAAAAGCGGTAGCATTAGTGGCTTCATATCAAATTCAAAAATAAGCCAGTTGTGGCTAATGTATCGGTATAACATTTCATACCGTTTCGCCCAATACTCAGATGCTTGCCGAGCCACTTCTACCTTTTAATATCCACCAAAGCAAAATTATTACCAAGATGACCAACAGACATATTTGCAATATTGTGCAATGCTGATCCTGGCATTTGCAGCCACTTTCACTTGTACATGCATAGCCACATTCTTTACAGAAATCTTCGTCAACCTTGTAATTTTTAGTACATTCTTTTCTTGCATGCTCGAATTTCACACAAAGTTCTAATCCTTCTCCACGGACGATTTTTTGGACGCCACTCCAGTTTGTTTCCACCTCAAACTCTGCAGTCTCACACAATTTTCTAGCTTGCTCACGGCTCTGGGCAGACTCATTTGGCAATGGAACTCCATCTAAAAAGACTTCCCAAACATACAACCAGACATCGGCAGAATCCTTCAAGAATTTAGGCGTTTTTCCAGAAATAAAATTGGGTTTACTTATTTGTCCAGTATGATCCTTCAAGTTTAATCCAAAGTTTTGTTCATGCATATAACCCTCATTACAAACCTCCATTCGAATTTTCACCTTAAACTTATCATTTCCTAAGGGGCATATTTCCAAAACAGTAAGTCCATTAGGATCAATACTGGCCACCATGTCAACTTCCGCTGTTGCTATCCCTTGAATGTAGGCCCCAGAACCGCATTGTAATGTTGATCGATCCAAATTGGGAAAATACTGAAGTACCTCTCCAAACAATGGATTAGGTGAATTAGGTAGATTAGGATCCTGAGCAGGCACAGGTGTTGAGCCTACAGCCAGTGCCAGATAATATCCCTTGGGCAATGAGGTGTCTCTCGCCTCCAGGTTTATCCAATTATCATCCCACGTAGAAAGTAATTCTGGAAAAATTCGAATCTCTTGAGGAGGAGAAATTCTGGAATTATCCTCTCTATTTTGATAAAGCGCCTGCATTTGTCCTGCCGCTTGCTCGTATTCTTTGAACCCACCTTTTTCAGATGAAACTACCAAAAAATTGCCGAACTGTGATGCCAGGATTGTCTGAAGTTCGGATAACTGAGCAGGCCAGGCAGTAGCAGCCGTTGGTGAAGTACTGTAGTTTACCGTAGAAGGGAAATAATGGGGGAAATAAACGGTATCAAGCCGGTTATGGATATTAATTGGTTCGTATCCACCGCGATTGTTAGATTTACTGTTGTAAAAGAAGTAAATCCGGCTAAGTTCATTGCCCGGTTTGGCAGAAACAACAAATACCGTGGGATAATGCGGCCTGTTATAATCGTGATTAAAAATATTCATTGACCTGCCAGTAGGTATTTGAGGCTGAAAATTTCCTCCGGGAGGTGGTGCAACATTCATCCCTTGAATACTAAGGCTCCTTTTAGGCTTTTTAGGTGGGGTAGTATTGCTTTTCCTTTCAGACAAAACCACAACTGGAAAATAAGTACCCGGATTTTCATATAGATGGGTATGCGACATGGTAGATAAGTCTTGCTCCGGTGTACCATAGCCATACCACTTAAAATTCCCATCCCCAAACATCCAGAAAGCCTTGTAACGGGCGCCTGGATTACTTTCCAGGTCAGCATTAGGCTCTGCAACATTAAAAACTACCAAATTGGAAGGCAAAAATGTAGTGGCATCCAATACCGTCTGAGCCGGACATGTAGTCCAGGTATCCGTACTTACTCGCAAGCAAGGGCCAGTCTGTGCCCTTGCCGTTGCAATACTCAGCAACTGTATCAGAAAAATAGTTTTAATCAGGGTTAAGTGTTTCATAGGTCAACATTAAAAAGGTTTATGATCGATTTTCGATGCGAAAGAAAGCATTATTTTAACTTTTTAGGCATTTTTAGTATTATTTTTTCCAATTACCCCTCTTTCACAATCCTTTTCGCAAGCGCTAAAACCGCATCCCATGCCATTTCTCAGAACGTAAATACACCAAACCTATCCCTATCATCAAGCCCCAGTACAGCAACTCTGCCGACCAAACCCACAGCAATCCCAGGTTGCTGAAATGGGTAACCCAGTAAACGTATCCCAGGTAGGCCGTCACACAAATAGCCTGCAATTTTAACCCGAACCAGGTGGCTCCAGTTCCGGATAGGGCATTCATTAACACCGCTCCAAACGTGGAAAAACTGAGCAAACCCAACAAAAAATAAAAAACAGGCTGGGTTTCCCGAATCAAGCTCATGTCTTCCTTGCCCAGTAATGGGTACAACAACTCTCCCGGAAACAACAACACAGGCATAGCCGCCACCATGGTAACCGCCCAACATAATTTACCTGTTTTCCAGGCTGCCTGCAACACATCCTGCAACCTGTTTTGCCCAATCAAATTAGATACCAGGGTATTCACGCCTGTTGAAAAACCCCACAGCGGTATTGACAACAAAAGGTACACCGTTCTGGCCAGATTGGATATGGCCAGCGCACGCTCTCCCAGATTTTCTACCATGCCAAAGAAAAACACCCAACTCCCCTGCCCTACTGCAGCCTGCGCCACCACCGGAAGCGATATCCTTAATTGTTGCCACATCAATACCAGGTCAAAGGTTGGACGGGAAAAAATCCGCATAGGACGAATTTGGGCATCCCACAACATATACATGCTAAAAAACACAAATGCAAGTCCCTCTGCTATACTGCTTGCCAAACCAGAGCCGCCAATTCCCATTTCAGGCAAACCAAACGTACCAAAAATCAGTGCATAATTCAGGAACAGATTCACCACAGCCAACAAAACCGTCGTTGCCAGAATAATAGCCGGTCTGGCAATTCCGGTGTACAGTGAAATCAGGGCCACACCGGCATAACTAAAAAACACACCATATGAACGGTAATGAATGTACTCCAAACTCTTTTCGTAAACATGTGGAGAGTTTTCAAGAAAAAATTGAAAAAACCAGGCACTTCCAAAGCGCATAAATGCCCACATCAGGGCGGCAAGCGCCAACTCAAACAGCAACATGGTGTGGAAAATATGCCCTACAGCGCCATGCCTCACCTCTCCCATCCTGCGCGCAATCATGATTTGCCCACCCCTCGAAAATGAAAAACCTATGGCAGCAATGGTTATGTAAAACACCCCTGCGAACCCCATTGCGGCAAATTCCACCTCTCCTTTGTGATATAACAATACCGCATCGCTCAGGGCTATGACGTTTTGAGCCGCAGAACCCAGCATGATCGGCGCTGAAATGCGCCAGATGTTGCGGTATGTCAGATCTAGTTGCAAGGGTCAGGTTTAATAAAATTTCCAGGGTTTATACCAGGCCGGAACCACTTTTACATGCTGCACTTCCCGCATTCCTTCCTCCTTCAGCCAAACCGTCATGTCAAAAAAATCGACTCCAGCTTTAAGTCCGGGATGCTGATTCCATTGCTGTAATCTTTGATATCGCTCCGCTGTGCCATACATACCCAATCCTACGACGACTTTCGGCATATGTGGCAAATCAGTTGGATTTATGCACTCTATATCCGTAAAACAGATGAGCAAATCCTGATCAGTTACCAGATCAAGCAGAGATTGGACGCTATTCATGAATGTTACCCGCTGGTCCAAATGCAGAAAAGTCAGATTCAGTCGCGCAAGTTTTTCCATCGCTGACTCCTGCTCATACATTATCACTTGACCTTTACTGGAAGCCGTGGCATAAAGGCAGCCCAAACCTGCTCCACTGCCCAGAATAAGGGTTCGGGCAGGCGCAATATGTTGTACCAACCGAAACAACCTCTCGCAGACGCCCTGGGCAGGCGCGTGCGTACGTATGCGCTCAGACAAAGCTAAATGATGTTCCTGTTTGCTTTGCAACAAGGCCTGTCGCATCTGCGGAATGTCATCAAAGGCATAATATCTTCTGGAATCCTCCATTACAGCCATTACCAGCTGGAAGATAGCGGGAGAATGAAGCTGATATTTGGTTACAGCCTGCTGGTAAAACCGTAAATAATGGTTCATGACAAATAGTGACATCCGGCAAATAGAAGGTCTTCATGTTGGCAGGTCAAATATTTTAACACTTTGGCTGCAAAATAGGGCAGGTTTCGGTTAAAAAAACATTAAACGAATTTTACTTGCAAATTCAGGAACATAGCCACCGTTTTAATGGCAGTTTCAGACAAAACGAAACGAACTTTCTCCATGAATAAGATCCTTGTTTCAACGGCACTTTTCCTTTGCTGCGTATTGGGCAGCACCCCGGCATTCAGTCAGCGCTACAAAACTGCTGCCGGTATCCGATTCGACAACGGGTTTAACCTCACCGCCCAGCAATACATCACCAATGGTTGGACGGTTGAAGGTATCCTGCACACGCCATTGATTGCCAGCAAGGATCTGGGCGTAACAGTTCTGGCAGAAAAACACCGCAAAATTTTGTTTCGTGGAACCAATTTCTACACAGGCGCGGGTTTGCACTACTACTGGCAACAGAACTCTGTAAAAGACACCGACGAAATCCACAACAATGTCATGGGCCTTTCCGGCATTGCCGGCCTGGAATTCTCAGTTGGTCGCATCAATCTCGCAGTCGACTGGAAGCCGGAACTTCACCTGAGTGGCGACCAGGCTCGTCCCTTTGAATGGAACGGCGCATCTGTATCATTGCGCTACATCATAGAGAAAAGAGAGCGTAAGAAGGTGAAAGACTGGAAAATCTGGAATAAGCTCGGGAAGAAAGGCAAGAAGTAAACTTCGAAGGCGCAAAGTGGGGATACCACTAAGTCACGAAGGCACAAAGACGCGAAGGGCTTATTTGGCTGATGCCAAATAAGCCCTTCGCCTTTATCAGTTGGAGGCCGCAGGCCAACAACTTAGCGTCTTTGTGCCTTCGTGCCTTAGTGGTATCCCCGCTTTGTGCCTAACCCCCGGCTTTGTGCCTTTCAACCAAGTTTGGAGAGGGAGCTTTCGGTGGCGCGAAGCTTTTCCCGGCAAAACTGCACCAGTTCTGCAGCGCGTTCAATTTTGGAACTGAGCTGGTCAATGGAAGTTTGACCGCTTTGCAGTTCAGCTACTATAACCTGTAATTCAGACCAGGCGGATTCGTAAGTAAGGTTTTCGTCGATGTTCTTTTTCATGTACGGCTATTTCATGAACCACACTTTTTCCTTGTTATCAGCATCTCCATTGTAATTGATCATGATTTCATCGCCGGCAGCGATGGGTTTAATGCAATAAAAATCAATGGTTTGCGCATCAAAATCCATCCCATACTCGGCATTCGGTTCATAGGAGTGGTTGTAAAAAGAACCGTACCCCATACAGAACGCAAACCATTCGCCCTTTTCTCCCCAATCGAAATAATAGTCATCGAGTACGGTTTTTCGCACATCGGCAAGTTGTTCCTTTGGGAACAGGATAATGGGACACACTTCGATAACCTCTCCTACTTCAATATCACGACCGGCGAACACGCCTTTGCCATGAATTTCGGAATAGGCCACGTATATAGGGGCTTGCTGTAAGGACATAATGTTTGATCAGGCGGCCTGTGCACTGCTTTTGGCGGCAGCGGCCTCACGTTGTTTTTTCTTTTCGGCATAAGCCACGGCAGCTTCACGCACCCAGGCGCCTTCTTCCCATGCCTTGCGGCGGGTTTCGATGCGCTCCCGGTTGCAGGGGCCATTGCCTTTCACCACATTCCAGAACTCATCCCAATTGATGGGTCCAAAATCGTAGTGACCACGTTCCTCGTTCCATTTCAGGTCCTTGTCAGGATGATCCAGACCCAGCACTTTGATTTGTTCGGCCACCATATCCACGAAGCGCTGACGAAGTTCATCGTTGGTGAATCGTTTAATTTTCCAGCGCATGCTTTGCTCGCTGTGGGTAGATTCCCCATCAGACGGACCAAACATCATCACAGAAGGCCAGTACCAGCGGTTGATGGCATCCTGAGCCATAGCGCGTTGTTCCGGCGAGCCATTCGCCAGGGTCAGCAATACTTCGAAGCCCTGGCGCTGGTGGAAGCTTTCTTCCTTGCATATCCGCACCATGGCGCGTGCATACGGACCGTAGGAGGTTCTGCAAATAGGAATTTGATTCAGGATAGCTGCGCCATCTACCAGCCAGCCAATAGCGCCTACATCGGCCCAGGAAATGGATGGGTAGTTGAAAATGGAGGAATATTTGGCCTTGCCGGAGTGAAGCTCCTCGTACATGTCGTCGCGACTCATGCCCAGGGTTTCAGCCGCTGAATAGAGATACAAGCCATGACCGGCTTCGTCCTGTACTTTTGCCAGCAGAATTTGTTTGCGTTTCAGGGATGGGGCGCGGGTTATCCAAACGCCTTCCGGCAGCATGCCTACAATTTCAGAGTGTGCATGCTGACTGATTTGCCTAAGCAATGTTTTGCGATAAGCATCCGGCATCCAGTCTTTTGGTTCAATGCGGATATCTGCATCAATTTTGGCCTGGAACTGTTCTTCCAGCGAAACAACTACTGCGGATGAATCGTTAGGTACCATGAGATGATTGTAATTTGACGAGATGGTAAGGCGTTTTCAGAGGCAAAGTTAGGGAGGTGAATGCCAAAGGCGTACGTTACTTTGGATAATTTCGCAGAACGGATAAAATGACAGAAAGTTTAACACAAAAGCAGCTTCCAGACAACTTCCATCGTTATGATGGCGTCCATTTATCTTTGCAGGAATATTCCTGGAATTGAATGCGCATTTTTTTGAAGAAATAACCCAAATACATGTACCTTTGCGCCCTTATGAGAAAATCGTCTGTCTGGATTCTCCTGATCTCTTGTTTTCTTGGTCTGACTGCATGCAAAAGCACCTTTGAAAGAACCCGAACAAGCGGCAACGGGGATTTAATTCTGAATTCGGCTTTCAAATACTACGAAAAGAAGAATTATCAGCGCGCCCTTACGCTGTTTGAACTGGTTATCAATACTTTGCGCGGTGATTCCAGGGCAGAAAAGGCTTACTTTGAGTATGCTTACTGCCACTATCACACCAACCAATACCTGCTGGCAGCCTTTTATTTCAAGAATTTTTCCAACACCTTTACCAACTCTCCGCTTCGGGAAGAAGCCGCATTTTTGTCGGCATATTCCAACTACCAGATGTCGCCATCCTTTCGTTTGGATCAAAACGCAACCATCTCGGCCATTGAAGAGTTTCAGGTGTTTGTCAATCTTTTCCCCAATTCAACCAAGGTTAGTCAATGCAATGAGCTGATTGACGAACTCAGACGTAAACTGGAGCAGAAAGCTTTTGCTGAAGGTCAATTGTACTACGATTTAAAGCAATATCAGTCGGCTGTTATATCGTTTGACAACCTGCTTCGTGATTATCCGGAAAGCCCGGACGCTGAGCGCGTTCGTTTCCTGATTGCGAAAGCCTCCTTTTTGTTGGCAGAAAACTCTGTTGTAGAGAAAAAAGTGGATCGTTACGGCGATGCGATGACACGCTGCAGCGATTTCCTGGAAAAATACCCATCCGGAAAATACGCCCGGGAAATCAAGGACATCCGGAAGAGCGCAGAAGTTGCCCAAAAAGCAGTGCGCAAAAAACTTAAAAACGTGTAACGGTACGGTTCCGGTACACATTCATTCAAAAGCTATCGGCCTCAGGGCCTTTAACCAACCGATACATTATGAGCGATATCAAAACCAAGGCACAAGGTCTCGACCCCAACGTTCAACCACGCGACGTGCTGGAACTGGTTGAAAAAACCGGTAACATCTACGAAAGCCTCGTGATCATCAGCAAACGTGCCCGCCAGATCTCCAGCGATCTGAAATGGGAAATCCAGCGCAAACTGGAAGAGTTTGCCGTACATACCGACACTATCGAGGAGGTGCAGGAGAACAAGGAACAAATCGAAATCTCCAAGTTCTACGAACGCCTTCCCAACACAGCTATCATTGCAGCCAACGAATACCTCCAAAACGAGATTCAATGGCGCTACGTAGAAAACAAAGACTAATTTCAGGCTTAACCCTGACTTGTCTGCCATAAAAATGAGTCATTGCCGCACCTGCGGCGATGACTCATTTTTATATTGTTCAGTGTTGAAAATACGCTTTGTTAAAAGAGCATAGCATTGGTAATCAGCACTTTACCCTGCTCCCAAAAACCTCTGAATAGCGGGTTGTCTACAATAAAAATGGCTTCTCCTTCGCCCATTCTTTGAAAAACCGCTACCGGCGTTTTCTTCAGCATCGGTTTAACCCTGCTTCCAATGAACCCGTAACTCTGGTAAGAATCTTCCAGAAATATAGGTGCATCTGCTCTTTCAGGCATAACAAAAGCATCCGACATAGTTTTCAGCGAATGGTAATAGTTCGGCATCCCATAACAGAGCGGGTGTGTATTATCTACGGCACATTTCACAATAGCGCCCGGAAGCCCATCGCTCAACCCATCGCGCTGGCGCACGGAATATGGACGGTGCATCATGGATGAATCTTTTTTAGGCGCTTCTTTTGTTTTTAGATCAAAACCGTCTTTTTCCGCAAAAGCTTTTACCCCGCCTTCAAAAGCAATCAAACGACCACCTTTTTCCATCCATTTGTTGAGTATCTGCAAGGTGTTTTCAGGCAGATTGTATTGGCCGTTTGGGAATATCAAGGTAGTGTATTGAGATAAATTTATGCGGTGTAACCTGTCTAACTCAATCATAGAAATTGGCTGCCGCAGATCCGTTTCAAAGAAATGCCAGGTATGACCAAAGGAATTGTCGTCAACATCATCGCCATACACCATAGCTACCCTGGGTTGTTTGATCAATTGAAACGCATCCGAGCCAAGGTCTTTGCCTTTGGCTGAAAACCCTGAGAACACAGGATAAAGTCGCACATTGGTGCGTTCTGCCGCCTCGTTCACCCATTGTTCCAGGTTGGCTACATGCCGGTTATCTGCTTTGGAAACGGTAAAAGCGCCCGGCATGTATTGCTGCTCTGCCATCAGGAAAGGTTCTGTAGCTGTTCTAACTTTCACCCCTTTTTGCATCAGTTCCATGACAAATTTGGCTTCTGCCAGTGATTTCCGGTGGATACACCAGGCAAATGGAGTGGCTGTGGCCAAATCCTTTTGCGGCTTGTAGGACTCGTAAGCTTTTTTAGGCTCCAATCGTTCCTTCAGTGCATAAGCCTCCAGTCCGTGGGCAAAAATCAATGACCAGGCTGTTATATCATAGGTCATGGAATCCACCAGCTTGGCCTCAGGTTCAAACAGGGCCTGCACCATCACGGAGTGCGGCTGGTAGGCGCTGATTACCAGGTCGTTCGGGTTAATAGAGGCGCTGATTTCCTTACCTGTTGTATAATCAAAAGCCTTTACTCCGCTTAAGCCAGCCCCTACCCTGCCATACCGAATCATATGCTGATCCAGCAAATTACAGAGGGTCTTTACCTTGTTAGGATCATTCACCTCCCGAATCACAAAAGCCTTATACAGGCCTTGTGGCTGAGAGGAGGTCTTTTTGTAGTACTCCCGAAAGTTTTCCACCAGCAATTTGGCACTTTTACTGCTCACCTCAATGGTGGAAAGTGCTGTGGTCAGATGGTGTTCAATCCGGTCAGATAAGGTTAATGTATCTCCATTGGCGGTTTCTATGGCTCTGCCTGCCCTAGGGCCGCCGGCTTGTTCATAAGTCATGCCAATGGCCCCGTTAAACGATGGATAAGTATCGCCATAAGAAGGGTAAAACAGGTCGAACACTTCTTTGGTAAAGTAAAACCAGTTGTGATTATCGAAGTGCCGGGCATTGTTTTCGCCAATTTCTGTTTGAAACTCCCGTTGCCAGGGTGTTATTAACTCGTGCATAGGCTCTGCGGCCGGTGCGAAATAATACGGATCATTTATGCCCTGTTCGTGTACATCCGGGTGCACGTGCGGAAGCCAACGGTGGTATACTTTCAGGCGTTGCTGCGTTTCCACCTGTGTTGCCCAGGCCCAATCCCGGTTCAAATCAAAATAGTAGTGGTTCGGGCGACCGCCGGGCCAGGGTTCGCGGTGCTCTCTGCTTTCCGGGTCGGTGTTACGCATCAGGTTGGAGGACATGCGTTGCCAGTGGGTGTACCTGTCGTAACCATCCGGGTTAAGAGATGGATCCAGCACAACTACTGTATTTTTCAGCCATTCCTGAATTTTAGGATCCTGCTGTGTAGCCAAACGAAAGGCCAGTTCCATGCTGCATTCGGCGCCGGATGGCTCATTGCCGTGTACACTCATACTGAGCCAAACAATAGCTACAGGGTTCGACATATCAGGAGCGCCATCTGCCATACCAGCCATGCGCAGGTTATTCAGGCGGATTTGCTCCAGCCTTGCCATATTTTCCCGGGATGAAAAAATGGCCAGTTGCAATGGACGACCTTCATTGGTTTTACCATATTTTTCCAGGCGCATGGTTGGCGTGGAAGCTTGGGCCAGTTGCTCAAAGTAATCGGTCAGCAAATGATGCGGAGTGAATTGCTCGCCCAATTTATATGGCAAAAATTCATTGGGTGATTGCTGCGCAAGGGCCGGGGAGAAAAGCCCGGCTAAAAGCAAAGCCAGTGATAGAAAGGTAATCCTCATTCCTTAGGTATGACTTAGTGTTCAAATTGCGGCAAACATCCAAAGAAAATCTCGTATTTCAAAAATGCCCTGTTCCGGGCTACCCTATTTTCTCAATTTCGTAAATAGAGTTGATTTTGCCGGCAAACAGGCAGTAAAAACGCGGCGATTCGTGCAGGAGGGAAATTTCCGTCGGACGCCCGTCGTCTATATAGCTCGACTTGAGCTTTGATTTGATGGTGAAGTAGGAGAACAGAGTGGAAAACTTTACCTGCTCTGAAAAATATTGTTGCATTTGCGCCAGCATTTTGGGGGCATTGGAGGCAGGGCGACGAACACAGGATGTACAAATACCTGGCGCATCAGGCGTGCAGGATGGGTCTTCCCAAGGCTGCTGACAATCGAAGGTAGGTAAGGCATCGAAGGAAATATTGTGGTGGGTATAGGCCACAGATGAGAGGGAAAGTAAACCACTCAATCCATAAGGCATGATGGAACCAAAGGGTCCGTCCATAACCGTCAGTCCGCGCAGTCCGAATTCCTGGGAATGTATGAAGGCTATTTCAGAAATTTCGTGTGTTAAGCCCAGGTCCCGTAGTCCGAAAAGTCGGTTTATGGCATTGGTGGCCGCATAAGTGGCATTGATAGCAACCGGTGTTTCCAAATCCAGGATTAAAAAATCCGGCACGGAAACCTGTATATTCCACTGATTGCCAGCGTTATTGACCAACTGTAACCGGGCATTTGTATATACTTCAATACCTGGGTGATTTTCTACCTGATCACGGTAAAAATTGCCCAATAACACCGGGTCAAAGGAGTGTTCTTCAGTGAGGTAAAGCGCCTCCAACCGATCGAAATTAAACAAAGAATGCTCTGAAATCCGGTCACAACGGATGTTCAGATAAGCGCAAAATCGTTCAAACTGTTGTCCGTCAGTAAAGGAGCCATACCGATCTATGGCGTAGAATTTTTCAAAGGTATGATTTACAAAAGCACTGTGTTCGGAGGTAAAGCGTGCTTTGTGTTCATCGCTCATGGCTGCTGTGGCGATGCTGCGTGGGTAATGGTATCCGCTATGCAATCGGGCCTGGTTTACCAGCGATGCTTTTTGAAAAAGCCGGGATTCTTTCTCTAAAATTGCCACTTTTGCCCCGCGGCCGGCGAGATAGATGGCAGCATAGCATCCAAAGATGCCACCCCCGATCACCACAAAGTCAAATTGCTTTCTGTTCATTTGAACCGCAAATTTATTCCATGAATATTTGGCAAGCATTGCTCGACGGACTTTTTGCCACAACATGGCTGGAATTTATTGCCGTAGTCTTTGGAATCACCAGTGTCGTGTTATCCAGAAAGGAACATATCGGCGTTTATCCAACCGGAATAATCAACACTACCATTTACATTTACCTGAGTATTGTGGCTGGCTTATACGCTGAAGCCGGTGTCAATGTGTATTACACTATCATGAGTATAATGGGCTGGGTGTGGTGGAGTCGGAAAACGCAGGACGGCGACGGCTTGCGCATTACTCAATCCGATGGAAGTGAATGGCTCCTGGCAATGGGTTTCTTTTTGACCTTTTGGGGTGCGCTTTACTGGGTGTTATCCCGTTTTACCGACAGTACTGTTCCGGTGGCGGATGGATTTGCCTCTGCTACGGCTTATACGGGCATGTGGCTGATGGCCCGGAAGAAACTGGAAAACTGGCTTTGGTGGATAGCCACCAATATTGCCTCTATTCCACTCTATTTCATTAAGGGCTTTGTATTCACCAGCTTCCAATACCTTGTATTTCTGGCATTGGCTGTTTGGGGATATGTGGAATGGCGCAGAAAACTTCAATCCGCTTGAGCAACAAAACACTGACTATCAACAGCTTAAATTAACCAACCTATGAGATTCTTTTTATTATCCTGCATGTTCCTGATACTTGCCTGCACCAATCCTGCAACTGAATCAGGCAGCAGCAAACTGGCGCCGGACGCCTTTGCGGCCATGCTCAAGAGCAATCCTGACCTGCCCCTAATTGATGTTCGTACACCGGAGGAGTTTCAGAGCGGACATATAGCCGGAGCGCGAAATTGGAACATCAACGATGGGGATCTGGCGATCAAGGCCGCCTCGCTCGACAAGTTAAAACCGGTACTGGTGTATTGCAAAGTAGGCGGCAGAAGCCAAAAGGCCGCTGATCAACTGGTTAAAGCGGGCTTTGTCCAGGTTATAGACCTCAAAGGCGGTTTTGATGCCTGGAAAGCCAGCGGAATGCCTGTGGAATAGGATTAGTGCAACAGCTCCAGCACCAACCAGTAAAAAGGCAGGCAAAAGACAAAAGCGTCGAACCTGTCTAAAACGCCGCCATGTCCGGGCATAATAGTGCCTGAATCTTTTACGCCAACGCTGCGCTTCAACATACTTTCTATCAGGTCGCCAATATTGCTACCCACAGCTGCCACGATGCTCAAAGTAAGCCATTGCAGCAGGGTGAAATCGTAGATTACATGCGATAATCCCCAGGACACCAGGAGGGCAAAAAAGGCGCCACCAAGGGTACCTTCCCAGGTTTTATTGGGCGAAATGCGTTCAAAAAGTTTGGTTTTGCCAAATTTACGTCCAAACAGGTAAGCACCGGTGTCGTTGGTCCATACCAACAGCAGCAATCCAAGCACCCTGTTAGGGTAATAAGATTCGCCATTGGCTATGATGAGCAATAATATGAATGGAATGGCCAGGTAAAAACCCGCCAGGAAATACATTCCGATATTGGGAAACGGCGTTTTGCCGTTCAGATACAACTCCACAGTAGCCAGCAAACCAAACATTACAGGCACAAGTGCTGTGGCCAGAAACGGATTCATGTGCCAATAATGCATCAAATCCCCACCTACCCAGGTGTAAAGCCCGGCAGTTAATACAGCCATTATTAATCTGCGCAAACTGAGGTATTGTTCTTCGTGCTTATAGGCCAGGCTACCCAGTTCCCAGGCGCCAATAGCTGTAATCAGGCCAAAAAGTACAAACAATGTATGTGGACCGCCGTATATCCCGCCCAGCATAACAAGGGCGAAAAAGAAAGCTGTGATGGTACGCTGACGCATGTTTTTCGGATTGAATGATGCTTATTGATCCTGGCATTTGCCGTGAATAACCCGGCTCATGAGTTGCCCAATAGACTGTTTATTCGCCTCCATATTTTCCCTGTTTCGGTTGTTTTGCAGCACATCCCACTCACCTTTTTCGTTTTTAAACAGCAAAAACGGGAACACATAATTATTACCCTGAAAGGTATCGCCCATTAAGCCAAACCTGAGATCGTTAACCTGAAGGGTATCTCCCCGATAGGGTGTTACATTGAAGTACCCATCAGAGAACCAACGCAGGAATTTAGCAGCCCTGGAATCGGAAGGCACCTGTTTCAGAAGATCATGGTTTTTAGGAATCACGGAGATGGGTGAGAATGCTCTTTTACAATCATGGAAACCGTATTGGCCAAAATAAAAAGCCGTATCGCCTTCGGCTACTCCGCTCCAAACGATGTTGTTAAAAATGGTTGGATTGGTATAATAGCGTTGATAACTAATGTTCTGCGATTTGAGTGAAGCTTCAAACAGATCGTTCACCTGTTTTTTATGCCAAATGGTATACAGCAACAGATACCCGCAAAACCACACCAATCCGGCCATATTCCACCAGGTTCTGGCAGGTTTGGTGCGGTGGATTAGCGAGGCTACCACCAGCATTACCAGGAAAGGCAGGGTTGCCACCGGATCTACCACCGAAACGGTGCACCATTGCACCCTTAAATCGTCAAATGGCTGGAAAATCTGCGTTCCCCAACTGGTAAAACAATCCAGTATTGGATGGGTAAAAATGCTCCAGAAAAATAGAGAAATCCAGGTAAAATAAGAGGCATCTACCATGTTCAGGTCGCTTTTCCAGTAATCCCGCCAGAGTTTGGTTGCAAATAAGCTCCCCAGAATCAGGGTTGGAGCCAACACATACCAACTCAGCCCCTCCCCCATCATGACTGGTATAAAGTTTATTCCGGCCGCCGCTCCAAGATAGAATAGCAGCCAGATACTCATGGCCACAGCTTTATATCCTTTTCGGTTGTGAACCTGGTTGCCATAAAACCACTGGGTGAGTTTAGCCAATACCCAGGGCGCCAGAGCGGCAAAAAGGAAGGAATGCATAAAACCTCTATGGAACGAGGTACTGGTAATCTGATCGGTAAAAAGTGAGGCAAACACATCCAGATCCGGGATAGTACCGCCAACAGCGCCCCAGAGCATCGCTCTATTGCCAATTTTTTTACCAGCTACCACCTCTCCGCAAGCAGCTCCGAGTACAATTTGTGTCAGTGAATCCAAAATGCTGTAGTTTAATTGCTTGTTTCGATAACCCCCCGGATCAGCGCCTCATTGCTTTCCCAATGCCAGGATTCCAGACCAGGCAGATCCTTTTTACTAAGGGTATCTACCTTTGTTTTTCCGGTAAAGTGCACATCTTTTGCTCCGGTAAACGCTATTACCTCATGAATGTTTCCGGCATTCAGTCCACCTCCAGGCATCACTGCGATGCGACCAGAAGCCTGATTTACCCATTTTTTCAACAAAAACCGTCCATCAAAGGCTGAATCGGACTGACCAGAACTCAAAACCCGGACAAATCCCAAATCGATAAGTTGTTCCAACGCCACATCCGGATCGGAGGTAAAATCGAATGCCCTGTGGCAGGTTACAGGCATATCCCCGGCAGCGACTTTCATAGCCTTCATTTTGGGCAAATCCAGCTGACCGTCAGGAGTTAATGCGCCCACTACCACACCTGCCGCGCCTGTTTCCCGGCAAATTCGGATATCCTCCAGCATGATATTCAATTCCGTTTCCGTGTAGCAAAAATCGCCCTCTCTTGGTCTGATAAGCACATGAACAGGGATACTCAGCGCACTTACGGCAGCACGAATTAATCCTAAGGATGGCGTGAGTCCGCCCACATCCAGAGCGGAGCAAAGTTCAATCCGATGAGCGCCGGCAGACTGAGCTACCAGAGCAGATTGAATGTTAATGGCGCAGATTTCGAAATTCATGGGGCAAAAATACTATGTTTGAGCCAGCTTCCTGCGTTACCTTCGCAGATCTAGACCATTGAATGCAAAGCCTATGCGTATAACACTCCTGATTTTATTGTCGGGTATTATGAGCAGTTTCTGGCGCCTGGAAGCGCAGGATTTGCATTTTTCCCAATTTTATCTGCATCCACAACACCTGAGCCCGGCCTCTGCCGGGGCTTTTCAGGGCAGCCTGCGTGCAAGCGGTATATACAGATCTCAGTGGCGAAGTGTACCTGTAGATTACCAAACCTATGGCGTTGCCACGGATTGGAAAGCCAAACAAAGAGGAAAAAGTTTGATCTCTCTGGGGCTTTTGTTGCAAAGCGATAAAGCCGGCGACGGGCGTATGTCGTGGGCGCAAGGGGGCCTCAACCTAAGCGCCGGACACAATCTTGGCGCCAACAGCAGATTATCCGTAGGACTTGGTGCAAATGCCCTGCAACGTTCGGTAGACATCAGTCGTTTGAGTTTTAAAAACCAATGGAATGGCGACAACTACGATCCAAATCTGGCCTCAGGCGAGCCCTTGGCCCGTTCAAGTGGATTGGCGGTTTCCTTGAGTACTGGGGTGCATTTTGCCATACAGGCCCCTTCCAGCCGCACAGGGCTCAACCTGGCCATTGGAGGAACACATTTGAACCGACCTGAGTTGACTTTAGGCGGACAGAATCCACTGCGCTTGCCTGTCCGTTGGAGCTTCTGGGGAGAAGGCATGTATGAATGGCGCGAGTCGACAGATCTTTTAGCCTATACAAGCCTGCAATCCATGCAGCAGGCACGAGAAATAGTGATTGGGGCCGGAATAAGGCAGTTTCTAACCACAGGTTTGGCCAATGTTACCGCAGTTCGGGCCTCTGTTGGCTGGCGACAGGGCGATGCCATTATTCCCGCAGTGCAAATTGAACGTAATAACTGGCTGGCAGGGTTTAGCTACGACCTGAATATTTCAGGCTTTAAACAGGCAACAAGAAATCGAGGCGGGTTTGAACTGGCGTTGGTTTACCGGATTGTACCGGTTGAAGTGTCTAAAATTGTTAAATGTTGTCCTGTTTTTTAAATTTTAATGAAAAAAATTTTAAAGACTTAAGCAATTGAATATCAATTCATTTTAAATCAATTTGAATTCATATTTTTGTTTTTTAATCCACCCTCGATAAACCAAAATATACCATCGATGCGTTAGAAAAGTCGCCAAACTGACTTTTCCCCAACTTCGATTGATTAACAAACTACTATGAAACATGTACTTTTAATCGCAGCAACCTTTTTCGTCTTTCATCAAGTACCCGCCCAGTCTCTTCGTTCCTATGTGCGTGCCGGAGACGAGGCTTTCCGAAACAAGAATTATGCTGCTGCTTTGCAACTTTACGGCGATGTGCTAAAACGCCAGAGCAGCGACCTGAACTTGTGGTGGAAATATGGAGAAAGTGCACGCATGTTCCAGGCCTGGCAGGAAGCGCAACGATCTTACGAGAAAATTGCTGCCCAGCCCAAACATTTGGAAAAGCATCCGCTGGTACATTACCGAATAGCAGAGGTGCAAAAAAGTTTGGGACATTATGATGAGGCCATCCGGTATTTTGAAAAATTTCTGGAGGAGCAGCCCAATAAAGCAGATCCAAAGTATTTCGAGCTGGCCAAGGAGGAAATTGCCTTTTGCCAAAATGCCAAAACCATCGCGGCATCGCCGGCCATAGCTGATGTAAAACACCTGGGCAAAGAAATCAACAGTGCCTGGAATGAATTTGCACCAACCATTGTGGGCGACACCCTGTTTTATGCTTCCAATCGCTTTGATAAAAAAGGCGACAGGGGTAAGCAGAAACAAAAAATGAACAAGGTGATGCTTGCCTCCAAAGGTGGCCGCGGACGTGAACCTGGTCGTGGATTCCCTTCTGTAGACACCGCGCACATTGCTCATACTGCGTTTTCACCAGACGGGCATTATGTATTTTATACTGTATGCAAGGACGTTGGCGCGGTGGACAAACGCTGCGAACTCTGGCTTACTGCCATCGACCGCAGGAACCGTTGGCTGCCAGGTATTCGTTTGCCAGAGCCCATCAACCTGCCCGGCTACACTACCACCCAGCCAAATATCGGATACGATAACCAAATGGAAGGACCGGTTTTATGGTTCGCAAGTGACCGTCCAGGAGGAAAAGGCAAAATGGATTTGTGGAGTGTTCCACTTGATACCAATTTTTTCTGTCCCTGCAACCTGCCGCTACCGGGCAAAAAAATGACATATTTGCCTGATTTTGAGACACCTGTGAATGCTGAAGCATTGAATACTCCGGAGAACGACGGCACTCCTTATTTCCACAAGCCTTCACAACGTTTATATTTCAGCTCTGATGGCCGAATGGGATTAGGCGGATATGATGTTTATTATGCAGATAAACAGGATGGTCATCATGCACTGCCTGAAAATGCCGGACCAGGCATTAATACCAGCTTCAACGACCTGTATTTCTTCCTGAAAGAAGATGGTCAGTCGGGATATCTGAGCAGTAACCGCCCCGGCTCTTTTTATCTGGATGAAAAGAGTAAAACCACCTGCCACGATATTTTTTCATTTGTCATGAAACCGGTGGTACCACCGCCGCCATCGAAAGACAGTTTACCTGAACCGATGGTGAGCAAACAGCCGGAGCCAGAACCGCCTGCAGTACCGGTTTTGGAAACGCCCCGTATTCCAACTTTAGCCGACTTTCAGGGCCTGCCGTTGTATTTTGACAATGATGAACCCGACAAACGGACCCGGCGTACCAGCACTCAAAAAAGTTATGAAGAAACGGTTCGCAGTTATCTGGAGCGCCAGGACGAATACCGCGCACAGTTCAGCAAAAACCTGAAGGCCACGGATGTTGAAACGGCAGAACAACAGATTGACGATTTTTTTGAAGAAAACATTAGGAGAGGTTTCGACCGGTTAAGCCAAATGACTGAGCTCATAGCGGAGTCTCTGGCTAAGGGAGAAAAGCTGGAAGTACTGATCAAAGGTTTTACCAGTCCGAGGGCCGAAACAGATTACAACCTTAATTTGGGCAAGCGCCGCATCAGCAGCGTAAGGAATCATTTTGAGGAATGGTCTGACGGCCAGTTGAAGCCCTATCTTCAATCCGGTCAGTTGGTCATAACAGAAACCAGTTTTGGTGAAACAACAGCCAAATCAGGTATCAGTGACCGGTTGAACGACGAGCGTAATTCTATTTATCACCCGGATGCTGCCCGGGAGCGCAGGGTGGAAATTGTGGAAGTTCGAAAGCGCCTCTAAGCCCTGGGGCATCGCCCCAAAATGTCGGTTGATTTATGGCACTGCCTCCGCTTTTTTGTTGCTAAGTTTGCCGCGTGAAAGCACGCATGCAAATCCAACATGTTTGGCTGCCGCTCCTGTTACTGGTTTGTTCCTGTAACCGGCACCTTAACCACCCATCCAAAATGGCGCACTTTACCATTCCTTTTGAGTCGAACCCGAACCAGACCCTCACTTATCACGAAGCTATTGCCTGCTATGAAAAAATGGCGGCTGCCTATCCGGACATTTTCAAGCTGAGTACCGTTGGCAGCACAGACAGCGGATATCCGTTGCATGTGGCAGTATTGAATACGAGCGGCATTTTTGAGCCGGAAGCTATCCGAAAATCCGGCAAACGTATTCTGCTGATCAACAATGGCATTCACCCCGGAGAGCCGGAAGGTATTGACGCCACTATTATGTTGCTCCGTGATTATCTGGAGAAGAAAGAACTGCAAAAAGCGCTCGAACACCTCGTACTGGTGGTTATTCCAGTGTATAATATCGACGGGTGCCTCAACCGGGGCTCCTATTCCAGAGCCAACCAGGATGGTCCTGAAGCATATGGATTCCGCGGCAATGCCCGGAATTACGACCTCAACCGGGATTTTATCAAATGTGATTCCAGGAACGCCCGCAGCTTCAACCAGATTTTCACCACCTGGATGCCAGACATTTTTGTAGATAACCACACCAGCAATGGCGCTGATTATCAGTACACTATGACCCTGATTGCCACACAACACAATAAACTGGAAGCGCCATTGGGTACATTTCTGGAAAACACCATGTTACCGGAATTATACGCCGATATGAAGTCCAGAAAGTGGGAAATGATCCCTTACGTGGATTCTCCCAAGGAAACACCCGACTCCGGAATTGTTGGCTTTTGCGATTATGGCCGTTACTCCACTGGTTATGCAGCACTGTGGAACACCATAGGTTTTATGCCGGAAACCCATATGCTAAAACCGTTTAAAGACCGTGTTTGGAGTACGTATCATTTCATGGATGTGGTGGTGCAGTTCATGTCGAGGCACATTCCTGAAATCCGGGATGCCAGAGCCAAAGCCTGGGATAATACCCGCACCAAAAAAGCTTTTGTGCTGGATTACGCCATGGATCAGCACAAGCAGGACATGATCACTTTTAAGGGATTTGAGGCTAAATACAAACCTTCCGAGGTGAGTGGATTGCCACGGCTGTGGTACGACAGGAATGCGCCTTATGAAAAGCAAATTCCTTATTACAACCACTTTGTGCCGCAGATTACCGTGGATAAACCTGAAGCCTACATCATTCCGCAAGCTTGGGAAAACGTCATTGAGCGACTGAAAATCAACGGAGTAGAAATGAAACCTCTTAGCAGGGATGTTGACGTTGAAGCTGAAACCTATTTCATCCGCGATTTCAAAACCAGAAACGGATGGGAAGGACATTACTTCCACCATGGCGTAACCCTGGAAAAGAAAACCATGACCCGCCATTTTCAGAAAGGCGATCTGGTCATTTTAACCAACCAGCAAGCCAACCGTTACTTGTTGGAAACCCTGGAACCCAATGCACCAGATTCCTGGTTTGCCTGGAACTTTTTTGAGCCAGTACTGATGCAGAAGGAGTATTTTTCTGCCTATGTATTTGAGGATCTGGCCGCCCAATTTTTGAAAGAAAATCCTGCTGTAAAGGTCGAATTGGATGCCAAAAGGGCGGCAGAGCCCGATTTTGCTGCAGATGCAGCCCAGCAATTGGATTGGGTATATCGGAAATCGCCCTGGTATGAGCCTACTCACCGCATGTATCCGGTGGCGCGGGTGAACCAGGTAACAAACCTTCCTGTTGAATAGGGAAAATGGCTACCCACCTCCGGTGGATGAAGCCGGACGTACATTCGGGAAAATAGGTTGAACCGTTAACGAATCGATGGGAGGCACCGGAGCTGGCTGAAATGGCCTGCCCGGCCGTAGCCTGGTAAGAGAGTCAAGCAATGAAGCCTGGGCATCGGAGAGCAAAAGGGAATCCACAATATGTTCGGCAGATTGAAGCAAGGACTCCCGGCACTCTTCCTTTTTTTTGCGCACGAAGTCGTTAACTCGTTCTGCCACCTTTTCCTTTATGACGATTTCTTTGTCGGGTCCGCAAGACCAGAGCGCAGGAACCAGCAGGAAAGTCAGCAGTTTCAGAAGGTGCAGTTTCATGTTCAGAATTTCGGTGCAAAAGTGGCTGATTTTTGATCAATCTGCAAAATGGCTATTTTGATCTTTTGATTTTTTTCTCTATTTTCCCTCAAAAAATGCCTTTTTAAACAAAAAAAACATATCTTTTTCAGGGCTCAACAAATATCAACCTTGCCATATTGTTTTTTTTTACCATAAAAAAATCAGGTTGAGATTTGCGTTTCATAGTGCCTCACCTTTATCTTTGTGGTGTCAGAGTTATCACACACGTTTTGTCAACCTGACTTGTACAGCAAATTTCCACCTCCGGGTGTCATTTTAAGAAGTTTTCATTTGGTTTTTTGGGGTTATACAGGGTGCTACTGAGCAATCAGTCAGTGCCCTGTTTTTTTTATATCCTTTTCAAATGAAGCATGCCGAGTTACCTTTGCGCCCACTGAATCAATATTGCGATGCACAAAATCAAATTGCTCTTTTACTCGATTGCACTTCTCCTGCCTTTTTCCGGATATGCACAACTGGTTCCATTCCCCTACCAAATCAACAAGGAGGTTACTGCTGATACGGCGGTAGTGGTCACAGCGCACCCACTAGCCACCAAAGTGGGCCTGGATATTTTGAAAAAAGGAGGAAATGCCATTGATGCTGCGGTTGCCGTGCAGTTTGCACTGGCTGTGGTTTATCCGCAGGCTGGTAATATTGGCGGCGGTGGATTTTTAATTTACCGGGATGCCAAAGGAAAGAAAGTACTGGCCCTGGATTTCAGGGAAAAAGCCCCGGCAGCTGCTACAGAAAAAATGTACCAGGATTCACTGGGACGTGTTCAACCCAACAAAAGCCGCATTGGCGCCCTGGCTTGCGGCGTTCCCGGCACGGTAGATGGTATGTGGGAAGCTCAATTTTACCACGGCAGATTGAGCTGGGGTGAAGTGGTTACACCAGCTATAGAACTGGCCGATAAAGGTTTCCAGATCACCGAACAGGAAGCGCAAAACCTGAACGTCGAGCGACTCACTTTTGTTCGCAACAGCACCATTAGCCCGGCATTTGTGAAATATCAGGATTGGAAAGCCGGCGATTGGCTTATCCAGAAAGAACTGGCCCAAACCCTTCGCCGGATTGCAGGCGACGGGCGCGAAGGCTTTTACAAAGGCGCTACGGCTACCCTGATTGTCAAGGAAATGGAGAAAAAAGGTGGTTTGATTACACTGGAAGATCTGAAAGCTTACAAGAGTGTTTGGCGCACACCACTGGAATTCGATTGGAAAGACATGCACATCATCACCATGCCTCCACCCAGCAGCGGCGGAATAATCCTTAGGCAACTACTAGGCATGATCAGCGAGTATCCGTTGAAATCCTATGGATATCACTCGGCGCAAGCCGTACACCTGATGACGGAAGCAGAGCGCAGAGCTTTTGCCGATCGTGCTGAGCACATGGGAGACCCCGATTACTGGAAAGTACCGCTTAAGACCCTGACCGATCCGGTTTACATCAAGGCGAGAATGGCAGATTTCAAGGCTGATAGTGCATCCAACAGCAACAATATTATTGCCGGCGCTATCAAGGAAAGTGAAGAAACCACACATTATTCCATAGTTGACCGCGAAGGGAACGCCGTTTCCGTGACCACTACGCTGAACGATAGTTATGGCTCCCGTGTCGTAGTGAGTGGCGCAGGCTTTATCCTGAACAATGAAATGGACGATTTCAGCGCCAAACCAGGCGCCCCAAATCTATATGGCGCTGTAGGAGGGAAAGCAAATGCCATTGCACCGAGCAAACGACCACTGAGCAGCATGACTCCTACGATTGTGACCAAAAACGGAAAAAACTGGCTCATTCTGGGCACTCCGGGTGGCACCACCATTCCAACCAGTGTTTTTCAGGTTATCGTGAATGTGGCAGAATTTGGACTCTCACTTCCAGAAGCTATTCAAGGGAAACGCTTCCACCACCAATGGAAACCCAATCAGATTTCCATTGAGGAAGGTTGTTTCTCAGAGGAAGTACAGGCAAAACTGGAAAAAATGGGCCATAAAATTCAGGACCGAGGTCCTATCGGCCGGGTAGAGGGCATCATTAAGCTGCCTGACGGCAAATGGCAAGGCGTAGCAGATCAGCGTGGAGATGATGCAGCTGCCGGGTATTGAAACGTCATTTAAGGTCATTGGGGGCATTTAACCATTTAGGAGCATTTAGGTCATTTAGAAGTCATTTAAGGTCATTTGGGGTCATTTAAGGTCATTTGGGGTCATTTAAGGTCATTTTGAGAACTCACTCCGCCTTTTCTATTAGCGGGAACGCCAAACAGTGAAAATGACCTTAAATGACCCCAAATGACCTTAAATGACTCTAAATGACCTTAAATGACTCTAAATGACCTTAAATGACCCTAATTGACCTTAAATGACTCTAATTGACTCAAAATGCCCCCAAATTAACCCTATTTATAGCTTAACCACTTTTCTGGCGCTGATTCTCTGTCCATCAGTACGGATGGCTACCAGGCTGTACACCCCGTCGGGAAGTGGGTTAAAGTCAATGACGATTTGGCTGGTATGAGCAGCTACCTGTGCCGTTTTCAATACTTTTCCACGCACATCAACGATTTGGATCGTCAACTCCTCAGCTAACTGGCCGAATTTTACCACCAGTTGATCTGTAACCGGATTCGGGAACAAGCTTATAGGCCATTCAACCTCCCTGGCATCCAGGAAATCATCCACCAGGCCATTACAATCGTTATCCAGTCCGTCAGGTCCGTTTCCTTCGGAACCATCCGGATTTACTGCGGCATTATTATCGTCGCAGTCAAGTGCATTACCCACAAATCCAACCGGAATGATTCCCTGACAAGTAATCAGGGTATCTGCAGGATCGCCAAAACCATCGCCGTCTGCATCGGTAAAATAAGTCAGGGTAGGCAGTTCCTCGTCAACTAAACCATCGCAGTTATTGTCTATGTCATCACAAATTTCCGATGCATTTGGATTGATGGTCGGATCGTTGTCGTCGCAGTCCAGATTATTGGCCACAAAACCTGCCGGGGGTTCAGGGGTACAAAATGGCGCTTTGCTGGTAGTGGTACCAAATCCATCACCGTCCAGGTCTTCATAATAGATGGTAAATGTGAGTCCATCGTCCACATCGCCATTACAATCGTTATCCAAACCGTCGCAAATTTCAGGCGCCCCTGGATAGGAATCTGCGTTAAAATCAATACAGTCCAGATTGTTCAGCACATATCCGGCCGGAGCAGTATCCTGACATGTTTGGAGCGTAATGGCCAGGTTTCCAAAACCATCACCGTCTGTATCCACATAATAAAGGTATTGTGGCAAACCATCGTCGGCAGTACCATTGCAGTTATTATCCAGGCCATCGCAAAGTTCCGGCGCATTGGGATAAATAGTTGGATTGGAGTCGTCGCAATCCACATTCAGATCAAAGCCATCGAGATCTGCATCGTTGTAATAGAAGAGCTGTTTGGCCTTGTTAAAGGCATCAATACCAACCCTGGCGCCCAATTTTCGGCCTGGAATATCATCTTCGGGAGGGTGAATACCGCCCCAAATACGGGAAAGGCTGGTTTGATCTGAAGCATCGCGATAGGTAGCCCATTGCAGGGTTACATCCACACTTGGGCCTTTTTCAAATCCCAGAAAACCACTGTTGGCTGCAATGTGGAACTCACCCATGCCTCCCGGGAAATATTCATCCCCAGTTACCAGTGTCAATGCCTCTGCAGCAGCCCTGGAGTATGTTGAATGCCCGGAAATAAAACCTGCGAAAGGAGGTGTTACAAAGGTTTTGCGCTGATAGGGCCAAAAATGTTCTGCCAGGATCCAGCCTACTCCTGCTATGTCATTAGTTGGACTCGATATGGAGTCAAAAGCTTTCCAGGTGTATAGTTTAATTTTGCCAATATTTTGACCATTTGCCCCTTCAAGTGGGTCACCGGACTTAACCAACTCAATATATCCCGGTTGAAGCGGAATACCGGAAGGATGATAATTCAGGTCATTGGGATCTGAACTTTGCCCGCGGTCTACCATGTACCGGAGCGCTGAAATAGGCCGGGTGCCATCGTACCATCCCTTGATTCCCCATGCTGTAATAGCAGCATCGTGCAAGGCGCCACCCAAGGTAAAATAGGCCTTGATATCGTATTCAAGCGTATCCATGACCTCGCCTGTGCCATTGAATTTGCGTACAAATTGCGGGTGGTCCATTACCATGTTAAAAATAGAAAACCAGTGTCCGGGAGGTGTCTCGGAATTTGGACCATCAGCCCAGAACTGTGCCAAAACCCTCGTATAATCACCACGAGGTACCAGCTGTGGCTGGTAAGGCTGACCAGTCTTAGGATTGAGCGGACGCCCTAAACTTGGTCCGCCGCCACTGAGGTTGTAAAAGTCTTTATATTCCTGAAAAGTAGTAGGCAACCCGGGCGTATTACCAATGGAAGCTGGAGAAATATCCCAAATTACACTGTCTTCAGTAGTCAAATGCGACGACCAAATGGCAACCAGGCTGTGGTTCCACTTATAAATTTCAGAATCCCCTCCCCCATCAATGGTGTCCAGAGCGGCAGGCGGTCCGGGGTCGTGATAAACCGGCCAGTCTACACCATTTCGCTGATACACGGTTTTGACGGAATCAGGCATGGCAAAAGGCACTACATTACCCCATTCCGGACTTTGAAAACGCTGCAGAGAAGGAATTGGATTTCCCTGTTGGTCAACCGCACCACTTAATTCAAGCGGCTGCCAGTGATTCGGATCCAGGATGGTAGGATTCCCTGCACTATCCGGCACCAGCGCCGGGTTCACCGGCAGGTAATGGATATACGCATAATTCTGCGCTTCATTTGCGCCGTCGGTTAGCCCGTAAAAACCAACGCAATCTCCAATGTAGTTGCCCAGGGCCGCCGGGTCGCCGGATTGATAAAAATTGGAGTTGAAGGTCCAGTCGTAACCCAATTCACCCATTAAATTGCGGAACCGCTGAATACTGGCAACAGCGTTGGGAGAATTTTGAAACCTGCGACTGAGTACCCGGTAAGCAGCATAACTCATAGCTTTTTTCCGTGCGGCTTCTATATCAGTCGGCAACGGAACTCCGGTGAACTGGCAAGTGTAGTTGCCCACAGTTTTACCCAGCAGATAGGTATCTGCGCTCAAAGTATCGTATGCCGCCCAGGCATCCCACATGGCCATGGATACATGAAACAGGTTGCGCGCCTGTACAGGCGGACGCGCGAGGTCTTCCCGGATAGCTTGCAACATAACCTCATTCCAACGCCGGGCGACGGATTTTTCCTGTGCCATTAGCCATTCGCTGCTGCCCAAAAGGGCTATGAGGATTATCAGATATTTAAAGTGTTTGTTTGTTCGGATCATGGTTGTTTTACTGAAGTTAGGACATCGGTTGGTCCGTCAAAGTAACGCATGATAATCTGATTGTATCCTTAGATTTTAATTAAAACCATGGTTGTCACCCGTTGAGCAACACCTTGCAGATCCAGGATGTAAGCGCCCTCTGGCAATGATTTTACCGGAATAGCCACCTTATGATCAGCTTGTGAGGGTTCCAGGAAAACAACCTGTTGTCCAAGCATATTAGTGAGCGAAATGGTGCAGGAATGGGCAAAATTGTCTGGCATAGTCAGGTATAACATCTCCTGTGCCGGATTAGGGTACACCTTGAATCCTTCCGGCAAATCAGCATTCTGGGTACCTACACTAGCCACGTTAATGGTTTGCACAGACGTACTGCTGCATCCGTATGGAGTGGTAACGGTAAGTTTAACCGTATAAACGCCTGGATTAGGGAAAGTGTGTTCCTCCAATGGCTGATTGCCTGAAGTGCCGTCTCCAAAGTCCCAGGTATAACTATAACCGGGCGACTGAGGCGCCTCAAATGTCCAGGCCAAGGCATTGCCCGAAATGGCACTGAATGCAGCAGAAAACTGCGGGCTAAATTGACCAAAAGTAGCATCCAGCCAGGCGAAACGGCTGTTGATCCATGCCTTCATTTTGTTGACCTCTCCGATATAGGTGGGAGGCAATACCCCCGGATTTGGCCAGACATATTTACCCAAAATAGGCCATTTCAGAAAATTCCGCTCCTGCGCCTCATCAACTACCTGTGCCATGGAGTCAACTACGCCAAAAAAATGACCGTTTTTCAGGGTTGTTTGACGCAAAGCATGCCACCGACAGGCAAGGTTTTGGGTAAAAAGGGTATCCGACATCAATTTTTCCCACCAAAATGGCACACCAGCATCCCCACAAACATAATTGATATTAAAAGCAAAACCATTCGTGTTAAAAGCCTCACAATAATCAGCGTTGTAAAACGCCAGATCATAATCCCAGGGTGGCCCCATTTGCAATTTACCTCCTGCAGCCGCGTCATCCTTATCCTTGAAGAAATAGGTACTCAAGCGATAGCCATCCACATTTTTACTAATTTCGTTCAAAATCAGGTAATCAATGAACGTATTTTCCGCAGCAAATCGTCGCCAGCCCAATTCAGGGTCCTGATAATCTAAGCCGTGCAGAGCCACTTCAAAACTATCAATATAGCTCCTGATGTATTGCTGCTGCGTGGGGTGAAGTTCATCCCAACGCGGGTAGGTATGCTGAAAATAGGTGTAGATATTGGGACTATTAGGTTGTGAAAATTGCGAATTCCAGCCGGGGGTTCGGTTCCAGTCAATGCGCACCATGTATCCTCCTGTAAGGTCTACCCCCAGCGTATCCTCTGGCCGTAATCTGGCTATATCCACCCGGTCTTTGTCTCTTCTTATTTCTTCAATCAGCACATAAATGCCCTGGTAGGTATTGTCCAAAACCAATTCGCAAAACCTGGTTCGGGTGGCATAATGGCCCATTTGACGGAAGGTTTCATATGCCAGGGCATTGCGCATCAGGGTCTTATCCGAAAAACTGGCCGAAAGCGCGAAATCACTTCCTTCCGGAAGTCCTAAAAGCGACACATCCTTATCTTCCCCAACATCATCACGCACTTCAAAGTTGAAAGACTTTTTGGGCATTCCCTGTGAGCTATTACCACGCAATTCGATGCCGATGGGTCCGGCATAGGCATAATCTGTCTGGTTCAGGTAATTTCTGACACCCGGGCCATTGTCGATTACCTGAAACTGCGCATCAATTTTGGGATCATTGACAATGGGTTGACCACCGGTAAAAATTTTCAAAATGGGCAAATTGCTGGATTCAAATGGAAATGGTTTGCAGGGGTTATCGCCAAAAGTGATACTCCAGTCGAGGAGTTCGCCCGCATCTGCAAAAGCATACGTATCCAGAATTACCAGTTGCCAGGTTCCGTTTGGATTTTGACCGTTGTTGACCTGCCCCATATCTCCAAATGGTCTGAACTCACCTGTAAACGGATACCAGACTTCAAATATGGATTGGTCGGCATTGCCACTGAAACAGGTATTTACAAAACCATCTGTATCACCTCCCACACCCGACACCAAAGGTATCAATGTTCCATCCGGAGTTCTGAGTTGCACCGACAAATCAGCCACCCAGGAATGAACTGCATTGATACAAATACGTTCTATACCAAACTGGGAAGTATCCAAACTTGAGGGCAAACCACTTACCGGCAGATCGAATACAATGGTTGTTCCATCGTCAGGAATGAGGCCGCCTGTTCCGCTGAAGGTTTGCGCTAAACAAACCGAAGTGCCCATCAGAATTATTCCCAGGGCAAAAAGTAAAGATCGAAACATATTGAACACAGATTTTCCCGGAAAGGTAGGAAGATGCCGTACTTATCGCAGCGACTTGATTTGACGGAAAATTGCCAACCACTTCATTCATCAATTTCCCGACCTTTGCCGAACATGGAAACCGTCCTGTACAAAGATCTTGGCCGAATGGGTTATCAGGAAGCCTGGGATTATCAAACAGCCGTTCATCAGGCGTTGATTGAACATAAAATCAATCACCGCGGACAGCCCCTGGAGTCGTACACTCAGGCGCATCAACTCCTGCTGGTAGAGCATCCACCCGTGTATACCCTGGGCAAAAGCGGGTCTATGGACCATTTATTGCTCACAGAAACCGAGCTGCATGAGCGCGGTATTTCGTTTTTCCCAATCAACCGGGGTGGCGATATTACCTATCACGGCCCAGGGCAAATTGTGGGTTACCCGATTCTGGATTTGGAGCGTTTTTTCACCGATGTGCACCGATATGTGCGCAATATTGAAGAAGTGATTATCCGCACCCTGGCCGCTTATGGCATTGAAGGATACCGGATTAAGGAATATACCGGAGTTTGGACTCAATCGCCCGCCACCGCCACCCAGCCCGCCATGCAACGCAAAATTTGCGCCATTGGAGTGCATCTTTCCCGCTGGACAACCCTGCACGGTTGGGCATTTAATGTCAACACAGATCTGGGTTATTTTCAGCACATCGTGCCTTGCGGCATAAACGACGATGATAAAACCGTAACCTCCATGGCACAGCTGCTTGGCAGAGAATTACCGATGGAGGAGGTCAAACAACAAATTAAAATCCATTTTGCAGAGGTATTTCAATGCCAAATGGAAGAATGATGAACGGATTTATGCGCTATTGTTAGCCAAACTCCATTCAGGCAACCTATTTTTGCGCAACAGAAATTGCGCCCCTAAAGGGGCTTTGATACCCATCAAACCAATCAAACTCTTCGGCGGCTAAACCCGCCGCTACATCAAACCCCTCAAACCCCTCAAACCTCTCAAACAATCATTCCGCATTCTTACACATCACAATATATGGGCGACGCACACTTACTAGACGACTGGAAACTGGAACAACAAGAATGGCTGGAGGCGCTGGAGGAAGTGCTGGAGAGTCAGGGCAAATCACGTTCGGAGGAGCTTTTACAAGCCCTGCGTCGTATGCTGGCCAAACACGGCGCGGCTACAGGCGGCTCCGCGCTGAATACCCCGTACATGAATACCATAGCTCCGGAAGATCAGCCTGCATATCCCGGCGATCTGGAACTGGAAGCCAGGATTGAAAATATTATTCGCTGGAATGCACAGGCAATGGTACTCCATGCGCAGGACAAAAACCTGGCATTGGGTGGGCATATTGCCACCTATGCAGCATGTGCCACTATGCTGGAGGTATTGTTCAACCATTTCCTGCGCAAACGTTCGGCTGATTACGGCGGCGATTTGCTGATGTTTCAGGGACACGCCTCTCCCGGCGTGTATGCCCGTGCCGTTTTTGAGGGTCGCTTGCCTGAACAGGCCATTGCCGATTTCCGTCAGGAAACCCTGGGCGGCGTTTCATCCTACCCGCACCCGCGTCGCATGCCGCATTTCTGGCAGGCGCCAACGGTAAGTATGGGCCTCGGCCCAATGACAGCCGTTTACCAGGCCCGTTTTGCCAAATACCTGGAAAATCGCGGCTTAAAGCCTGAAAATGGCGGCAAAGTATGGCATTTCATTGGCGACGGTGAAATTGACGAACCGGAAATCTACGGCACCATCGGTATGGCTACCCGCGAAAATCTGGACAATCTGGTGTTTGTGGTACACTGCAATCTGCAGCGCCTGGATGGTCCGGTACGCGGCAACGGCAAGATTATTCAGGAAGTAGAACGTCATTTCTTTGGCGCCGGCTGGGATGTGATTAAAGTGGTTTGGGCAAGCGAATGGGACGAACTACTCGCAAAAGACGAGGAAGGTGTTCTGCTGGAGCGCTTCGACCGGATGCTCGACGGGCATTTCCAGGAAATTGCCTCTACCAATGATGGCTCTTTTGTGCGAAAAATGCTGATTGGACAGCACAATGGCAAAGAAATAGTACAAGACGATCTGAGCGAACGCATCAGCGCATTGCTGGCCGGCTATTCCGACGAGCAGCTGGGTAAAATGCGTCGCGGGGGTCATGATGCGCATAAAGTATACGCCGCCTACGAGCGCGCGGTGCGCGCAGGAAAACCGGTAGCCATTATCGTAAAAACCGTAAAAGGATACGGTATGGGTAAATCTGCCGAGGGCAAAAACAAGGCCCACCAGACCAAAGATTTGAGCGACGATTTCCGTGTGGAGATCAAAAACCGCTACCAAATTCCACTTACCGACGATGAGGCCCGTGAAGCAAAATTCTGGTGGCCGGCTGCTGATGCTCCGGAGCGGAAATACCTGCTGGAAAGACGCGAAAAATTGGGCGGATTCCTGCCGGAGCGTTCTGATGTTTATCCTGCTTTCAAGGCGCCGGATTTGAGCAGTTTTGAAAAACAACTCAAAGGAAGCGAAGCTGGCAAAACGGTTTCTACCACCGGCGCCATGATGGATATTTTGGGTCAATTGATTAAAAACCCGGAAATTGGCAAGTACATCGTGCCCATTGTACCTGATGAGGCCCAAACTTTCGGTATGGAGCCGCTTTTCAACTCGGTGCAGATTTGGAACCAGAAAGGCCAGTTGTACACCCCGCTTGAAATTGGTATCGCTGTAATCAAGTACAAGGAGTCTAAAACCGGACAGGTTTTACAGGAAGGTATCAATGAGGATGGCGCTACCGCAAGCTTCACGGCTGCCGGAACGGCTTATGCCCTGCATGGCGTGCCTACGGTGCCGTTCTATATTTACTATTCCATGTTCGGATTCCAGCGCGTGGGCGATATGGTATGGGCTGCTGCCGATATGATGTGCAAAGGCTTCCTGCTGGGCGCAACTGCCGGTCGGACCACCCTGAACGGCGAAGGATTGCAGCACCAGGATGGTCACTCCATCATGATTGCGCAAACTATGCCGAGCGTTATTCCTTACGATCCGGCGTTTGGCTATGAGCTTGCGGTGATTGTACAAGACGGTTTGCGCCGCATGTACCAGGAAAACGAATCCAAGATTTACTACATCACCCTGTACAACGAAAACCTGCTGATGCCTGAAATGCCCAAAGGCGTGGAAGATGGCATTCGCAAAGGATTGTACCGCTATCAGAAATCCAGCACCAAAGGTGGCGCAAAAGCGCATTTGATTGGTTCTGGTGTAATCATGAAACAAGTGCTTGATGCTGCAGAAATCCTGGAAAAAGAAGGCGTTAGCACCGATATTTGGAGCGCCACTTCCTGGACCGAGCTCTACCGCGATGCCGTGGCCTGCGACCGCTGGAACATGTTGCACCCGGGCGAAACAGAGCGCGTACCGTTTGTAAAACAAGCCCTAAAAGGCGAGGAAGGCGTTTTTGTAAGCGCCAACGACTGGATCAAGGTAACTGCCGGACAAGTATCGCCCTGGATGCCGGAATCCTTCACAGCCCTGGGCACGGATGGATTTGGCTTGTCAGAAAGTCGCGAAAACCTGCGCGATTATTTTGAGATCAGCCCAAAGTATATTGCCCTGGCAGCAGTTCAATTGCTGCATAAACAAGGCAAGATCACGGAGAAAGCGGTGAAAGAGTTTATCAAGAAATATGGGATTGTGAGTGACAAGCCGGATCCGATGAGTGTATAGAGTACATGCTTGACGAGTACATGATTGAAGAGTACATAAGTACATGATTGACGAGGGGGGGCGCTCGGTTTGGCGTTTCTACGGATGCCGGGCCGAGCGCCCTCCCTCTTCAATCATGTAATCATGTACTCGTCAATCATGTAATTCCTTCCCCTCGTCAATCATGTAATAATTCACTCTTTTTTTCCCACTTGAATAATTAGGCCCCGTTTTTGTTCGTTTTGTGGCCTAATTGATTCATCCTTTATGCCGCAAATCCATCCCTGTCTCCGATTTCTTTTTTTCCTTTTCCTTGTATTATCTGCTGGCGCAGTCCAGGCCCAGGAACAACTGGGTATGCGGCTGGAACGCTACTCTGGCATTTACAGCGCCGGAATCAACCCGGCCAATACCGCATTCACCCCACACAACTGGGAGGTAAGTCTGTTTAATGCCGATCTGTTTATTGAGAACAGCTACGCTTTTCTGCGCAATACCAGCTTGCAGAACGCCCTGCGCAATACCGACAAAATTGTATCCGTAACCGATACCTCTGCGGAAAATCCGCCGGCCAGAGATGCCATTTTGCAGGATTTTGCCAATCCAACCCGACCCATGCATGCGGTTGTTCAAACCCGTGTGGCAGGCCCCGGGTTTAGTTTTCGGTTCGGAGATAACCATACCGTGGGTTTGACCACGGCTTTCCGTACCCACTTTTCCAGCTACCGCATTCCGGAGTTTTTTGCCTATCGGAACATATCCGACTTGCCTCGTAATCAAGCCATTAATGTACCCTCAGTGGGATTAAGCGGCATGTCGTGGGCAGAAATAGGTTTGCATTACAGTCACTTGCAGGAAATGGGCGATCTGCAAATGGCCTGGGGAGTTTCGCCCAAGCTACTGCTGGGTTATGAAGGTTTCTACCTGCGCGCGCAGTCTAACTTTGATTATACCCAAAAACCTGGCGACACCCTGGCATTTGGCAGCGGCAGGTGGGAATATGGCTTTACAACCGGCAATACGACCGACAATACAGAAGACGTATCGGTTAAACGGCAGGGAATGGGCATGGCCTTCGACCTGGGTGTGAGCTGGGCCATGCCTTCCGGAGATGAAGATGGATCCTATCGCTGGCGGGCAGGTGTATCGTTGGTAGATGCCGGTTGGGTACGGTTCCGGAACACCGCACGTAAACATCGGGTAGTGTTTGATACGGCAATTACCGTTACCGGGGCACAGTTTCCGGGGAGGGATAATGTGGATGATATCATGCAGGATGTTAGCCAGGCCTTCATGGGAGATAGTGCGGCCTCTTTCCTGGGCAATGCGTTCAGTATGGCCTTGCCCACGGCTTTATCCCTGCAATTTGACGCCCAGGTGATACCCATGGTATATGTGGGTGCAGTATTGGTGCAGCGCACACCGTTCTCTAAAAATGCACTGAAACGTCCGGCCACCCTGGCTGTAGTACCACGGTTTGAGCACAAATGGTTCTCTGCCTCCCTGCCGGTGGTAGTAAACGACTGGCGCAGCGTACGGGTTGGCGCTGCAGCCAGAATTGCCTGGCTGTATCTTGGCACCGACAACCTCAATAGCTTTTTCACTAAAAACAAACTTAGCGGCGCTGATTTTTATATCGGGCTGAAAATCAATGGCTTCCAGTTTAAAGCCAGAGAAAAAGGCTACCGTTTGAACAAAGAAAGAGGCAGCCGAAGCAACGGCCCGAACAGGAAGAAGATTAAGTGTTATACTTTTTAAGGGGCCATTTTTGAGGTCATTTATGTCATTTATGGAGTCATTTTTGAGGTCATTTAATCTAGGAGGGTTGTCATCCAGAGCGTTAGCAAGGCACCTACATAAGTTCGGTTTCTAAAATGTCCTGGCCCAATCTGCCCGAATAGACTGGCTTGTGTAGGTCCCGGTTCCCGGGATGACAACCCACGTTGATTAAATGACTTAAATGACCCAAATGACCAATTAAATGAACCCTAGTAATTCGCCTGCACCTGTATCCTCAAGAAATTGCCTTTTTCGGCATAATCAGTGGCATAATCCCAATATTTGCGGTTGCTGATAACATATGCCACGGTAAATTCCATGTTTTTCAAGGGCAACCATTCAACACCTATTTCCAGTTCGTTCATTTCGTATTTACGGGCATCCACCTCATGTTTCTTGGCGCCATCATACACCTGATAGCGGGCGTAAGGATTGATAAAGCCTTTGCCAAGTTTGGTTCGGTATGATGCTGTAATGAATCCTCCATTCAGTTTTTGCACCCTGATACTGTCGGATTGCGGATCGAAAGATGGGCTTTCACCTATATTATACTCCGCCAGAATACCGAATGGTTGCTGATAGAGTACCACTGAAGCAGCCACACGGCGATCTATATAGGTTAGATCCTCATTGGTTTTAACACCTTTTGTGGTAGACAGGAGTGTAAACTTACCGCTGTATGCCTGTATACCAGGCTCGATAACCTGTTTACCAATTTTAAATGGGTAGCTCAATCTGGCTACTGCGTGCAGATTATCGTTTTGTTCCGGGCGATTAGCTGTTTGGCCATTGTATAAACCAAAAGCAAAAATGCCGTAATCGCCGGAGCTTTTTAGGGCTTCGCTGGTGAAGTTTTTATAAAACTCACGCTTTTTTTGAGGTGCGTACATAAAAAACACGCCAAAATCGCGCTCATTAGCTGCTGCCGAGTTCAAGGCATCAGCGCGGTCAAAGGGCAAGCGATTAGAGCTTGATTGCAGATTTTCAAACCCGAACGGCACTTTACTTTGACCAATACGCAAACGGTATTCTTTCTTTTTGTCCAATGCCAGGTCAAAATACGCATCACGCACCTGCAGGAAGTGTTTGCTCGTACTGCTGGCGTCAGCAGAATAATCGAATTGGATATACGCAAACACCCGTTCATGTACATCTCCGCTAAAGATCAATCGCGCCCGACGGAAAGAGAATGTTTGGCCGCTACCAATACTCCGATCGCATTGTTCGCAGCGGAGATCCGGGTTTGTTTCAAAAAGTCGATTGTAGCGGAATTGGGCATAGCCCCTCAAACTCAACTTATCATACCATTTTGGAGAAGAGGCCGGCTTAACAGCAGCGGCAGGCGCCTTTTTGGCAAGAGAATCTGCGGAAGTAGTTTGGCTGTTTGCATGTACGCACAGGCACAGCAAGCCAAACGTTATCCATTGGATACGTAGCAACATAGTCAGGTTAGGAACAGACTTAAGTTAAGAAAAAGGAGTTGGCGAGTGTTTGAGTGTGCGAGTGTTTGAGTTGTGGGGTTCGGCCTGGTATTTTTTGAAAATTATAGGAAAGTGACTCACTATCCTCAAGTAATAAAAAATACCAAACCGAACGCCAACTCAAACACTCACACACTCCCCCACTCAAACACTCAATCAAGCAAACATCCTGAACACGAAGAACATGATGGCTGCACCGATGAAAGTCACCGGAAGGGTGAGCAACCAGGCTAATGCGATGTTTGTAATCGTCTTTTTACGAAGGTTGGATACGCCACCTTCGGCTACCATTGTACCGGCTATACCGGAGGAGAGTACGTGGGTAGTACTTACCGGAAGGCCATAATAACTGCTCACACCGATGGTTGCAGCGGCACACAATTCAGCGCTGGCGCCTTGTGCATATGTGAGGTGAGATTTACCGATTTTTTCTCCGATGGTTACCACAATTCGCTTCCAGCCAATCATAGTACCAACACCAAGACAGAGGGAAATGAGGATAACAGCCCAGGTAACGCGGAATTCATAAACGTCCTTCAGTTTTTTTACTTCAGCTTTGGCAACGGTGGCTACTTCGCCTTTCAGTGTTTCTGCCTTCAGGGCTGCTTCCATTTTTTTGTTGAAACCTTGCACGGCTTTGCGCATGCCGAAAACAGACGCTTTATCTGCAGCGTTGAAACTATCCAACTGCGTCGTCATTTTGCGACATTCTTTAACCAGTGGATCAAGGTGCAGGCTGTCGTTAACAATAGCCTTGTTCAGTGATTGCTCAATTTTCACCACGCTTTCGCGAGGACCAGCAGGATTGAAATGGGGAGCAAGTGCAAATTGCATGGGCATGAAGGCAATCAACACTACCATCAGCAAACCAACTCCTTTTTGACCGTCATTATTGCCGTGGAAATAGCTAACCAGGGTGCAAGTGGTGACCAAAATGGCGCGAATCCAGGTAGGAGGCGTTTTTTTGGTTTCATCGGGCGCTTTAAATATGGTCTTTTTCTTCTTGACCGTGGCCCGCAACAAAAACATCAACAAAATTGCCAGGGCAAAGCCGAATAATGGAGAGATCAACAACGACATACCCACATCCTTAGCTTTATCCCAGTTCGGGCCGGCGCCGCCGTGTACCGAATAATAGGCAAATCCACCGCCCAGCAATGCACCAATCATTGTGTGCGAACTGGAGCAGGGAATACCGAAATACCAGGTTCCCAGGTTCCAGGCTATAGCCGTGAAAAGAATAGCCAATACCATGGCAATATTCTCATTCAGGGGTATGGTCATCATGTCGTTCAAGGGCATGAGTTTAATCATACCCATGGCAACAGCAATGCCGCCAAACATGGCGCCAATGAAGTTCCAAACGCCAGACCAGACTACAGCAAATACAGGAGGTAATGTTTTGGTATAAATGACGGTTGCCACCGCATTGGCAGTATCGTGGAAACCATTGATGGCTTCAAACGCGCATACTGCAACCAAACAGACAATGAGCAAAATAGAGGCATTCGCAGACAAATCTGCGATGAAACCCAGCATCATAGGGACGGATGTTTAGTAGTTAACTTAAAAAAATCTGGCTATTGATTGCAAAGTTTGCTAAAGCAAATTGTCAAATCCAATTGCCCAGATTAAGAAGGTTAGGAAACTTGATGCAAAAGTAGATTTGGACCTTGGGCTAAGTGGAAAATGGTATATTAAGTTAAGGTTAAGTTTGTTAACATTCGAAATAATATACCAATTTGCTCGGAAATATACTACTAAAAACAAACATTTATCATTCTCCGTTCAGAATAGGCAACAAAACTTCTACTCTGGTGCCAGATCTGTTACCATTGGTAATATCTGCCAAATCATGGATATGAATGAAGTTATCGCCGGAACGTTCCTGAATTTGATGTAAGAGGAGCAGGCGTTCATGGGTAATTTCCATACCCCGTGACCGGTGTTTCTGGAATCCGGCGCCGGCCTGTGCAGCTTGTTTTTCACGTCCTTTATTGATCCCTACCCCATCATCTTCAATGGTACAACGGAGCAGGTTTTCATCGTCTGGCATTACCTCAAAACGAATAGTCAGCCTGCCTTCCTGCCTGGGACGCAAACCATGTTCGATGGCGTTTTCTACAAATGGTTGCACAATCATGGTGGGCACAAACAGTTCGTCCAGCTCCTCGTTCTTTGGCGCAATGATCTGGAAATCCAGTCGCTCCCTAAACCTGAGTTTTCGGTTAATATCCAGGTATCTTTCTAAAAACTCAATCTCCTGCTCCAGCGAAACCTCCTCCAGCTCGGAATACTCCAGCGTATGCCGCATCATTTTGGCAAACTTGGCCAGGTACGACTCGGCTTCCGCATTTCTGCCAGAGGTAACCAATCCCTGAATCGCATTCAGTGAGTTGAACATAAAATGCGGGTTCATCTGAGCCCGCAACGCGCGCAGTTGCAATCCGGCAACCCTCAAACGCGCCATTTGGCTCTCCTGCCTGCTCCGCTCCAACTGGTGCCGGGCCTCAATTTCCTCCCGTTCATTGTCGCGCAGCCGCTCAAAGAAGTTGAGGTTGAGCTCCGTTACCATACGTTGCCATTCAAAAGCCTTCTGGTAGTTGCCTGCGTTTTCATACAGAGAAGCCAGTTTTTGACTCACCTGGGAAAGATGGTACAAATCGCTTCCCTTTTTGCCTATTTCCCAGGCCCTCAGGTAGTGACGCTCCGCTTCTGCTACATCATCCAGCTGAAAATACAAACCTGCACTCCAGCTTTCAATTTTGGAAAGGTTGGTAAAATCGGATGGCTTTTCCGGCGGATCATAATCTGCTGCTGCCTGACCAAAGAGGTTAAATGCTTTGGGGGCATTTCCGGCTACCGTGGCCAAAATACCAAGGTTACTTAAGGCCAGGGTTTTGGCCTCTGCCTCTCCGGCGCCCGCCACGTTCAATACTTTTTCAAAATGCATTTGCGCCTGATCCTGGTCCTTACGCGCCATAGCTGCGCGACCGGCGTTCAAATAATGCCAGGCCAAACGAGGGCGAAGTCCATATTTCTCCACAATGGGCAAAATACTCCGGTAGGCATCCTGACTTTTTTCTTCCTCTCCCAAATGCTCATACAACTCTCCCAAGCCGCTGAGGATCAATGTTTTAACATACCAATCTTTCAGCTTGGCTTTGGGCTCTTCCAAATCCAGCAGGTCTTTTTCTGCCTCCATAAGGCAATCAAGCGCTTTTCTGGGATTGCCCAAATGCAGGTAAAAGAAGCCCTCACAACAGGTTACATGTGCGCGCAGGCGGGCAGGCGCATCTTCGCCCAGGTAACGTTTGGCACGTTCAATGGCATCTTCTGCCGCCGACCAGTCGCGCTGATTTACGTGGGTAGCAGCCATATCTGCCCATACTTCGGCCAGTGCCCAACCGTCGGCCAGACTTTCCAGAATAGAAATAGCCTGACGGGCATGATACAGGGATTGCTCATGACGGTACCACTGATTTTCCAGGAATGCCGCGCTGCGATGGTATAATAAACGCACATCGAACGGACTGCGCGGGTTAATCAACCTGTTTAGTTCCGTGAGTGCATACTGAGCCTGATCAAAGTCAGTGAACGCCCATCTGGCCAAATTATCAGTCAGCCGCCGAAGCAGGGCTCCATCATCCGGCAGGTTGGATTTCGAAGGTTGGGTAAAACTTTGCATGAAGGAACAAAGTTATACAAAAAGCGTTCAAACAGGATATTTTATGCCATGTTTATCAAACTGATGGCGCGCCGCGGCCTAGCTTTTCCATCACATACAATTTGTGACTTCTACCGATGGGAAGAGTCCGGCCGGCAATTTCCACCTCAGCAGCAGAAAACGATTCGATTTTATCAATGGCCACCATGAAAGAGCGGTGTATTCGCAGAAAATTATCTGATCGCATCAAATCCTCCAATTCACCCAGCTGGTAGTGGGTGTTGTACGATTTGGCTTTGGTGACAATAGACACAGAATCCTTCAGACTCTCGATATACAAGATCTCGTCGAGGTAAATTTTCACAGAGCGTTTGGCTACTGTAAAAAAGTAATAGGGACGTATGAGGTGTTCGGCAGGTTTCAGCACTGTGCCATCGGCATGGCGTTGTGGCTTCAGCAACTTGTTCACGGCCTTGGTATACCGAGCAAATTCAATGGGTTTGAGCAAATAATCCGTAACCTGAAGTTCAAATCCAGCCACAGCATACTGGTGATACGCGGAAGTTATAATTACCCTGGGCTGGTGCAGCAGGGTTTTTAAAAACTCCAAACCATCCAGTTTAGGCAAATTAATGTCTAAAAACATCACATCAACCGGATTTTGGCGCACAACATCCAATGCCTTAATGGCATCGTAACAAATATGCGTCAGTTCCAGAAACGGTGTTTGATGCACGTATTCTGCCAATATTTCCGCAGCAAGAGGCTCATCCTCCACAATGATACATTTCAGTGGCTGACTCAACTGGTGATTCGGAAACGGGGAACTTGACTGAGGTACGGACATAAGACAACCCAGGTTGGGAATATTTGCTCAAATATAAGCACTTACTATGTAAATCACACCGCAGCTTTCGACCAAAACCACTACAAAACCGCCGATTTGCGGTGAATTATTTCAGTACGCCCAATTCTTTACCCACCTTAGTGAATGCTGCCACTGCGCGTTCCAGGTGCTCCTGTTCGTGTGCGGCTGAGAGTTGTACCCGAATCCTGGCTTTGCCCTGGGCTACCACAGGATAGAAAAATCCGATCACGTAAATTCCTTCCTGAAGCAGTTTTGCGGCAAATTGTTGTGCCAATGGCGCATCATACAACATGATGGGCACAATGGGGTGTTCGCCAGGAATGATGTCAAATCCGGCAGCCGTCATGGCCTTGCGGAAGTACTGGGTATTGTGTTCCAGTTTATCGCGCAGAGCCGTGCTGGCACTCAGCAAATCCAGCACTTTGATGCTAGCGCCTACAATACTTGGCGCTACGGTATTGGAGAACAGGTATGGGCGGGAACGCTGCCGCAGGATTTCTACAATTTCTTTTTTAGCAGAAGTAAAACCACCACTTGCGCCGCCAAGCGCTTTGCCCAAAGTACCGGTTACTATGTCAATACGATCCATTACCCCCCGATACTCGTGAGTACCACGTCCGGTTTTACCTAAGAATCCGGAAGCATGACACTCATCAATTCCAACCATAGCTTCATATTTATCTGCCAGGTCGCAAATTTTATCCAACTGGGCGATGGTGCCATCCATAGAGAACGCGCCATCCGTAAAAATAAGTTTCCTGCGAGCGCCGGCAGCTTCTTTCAGGCACTCTTCCAGGGAATTCATATCGTTGTGCTTATAGCGGAAGCGTTTAGCTTTGCACAAACGAATACCGTCAATAATACTGGCGTGGTTCAGTTCATCGCTGATGATGGCATCTTCTTCTCCGAGCAATGGCTCAAACAATCCGCCATTGGCATCGAAGGCAGCAGCATATAGGATGGTGTCTTCCATGCCCAGGAATTGCGCTATCTTCTGTTCCAGCTCTTTATGGATATCCTGAGTGCCACAGATAAAACGTACACTGGACAAACCATAGCCATGGGTTTTGATGGCTTCTATGGCTGCATCAATTACCTGTGGGTGACTGCTGAGTCCGAGGTAGTTATTGGCGCAAAAATTCAACACTTCCTCCTGTGCCGTAGTGTCGATCACTGGCCCTTGAGGTGTGGTAATGATGCGTTCCTGTTTATACAGGCCAGCATCTTTAATACCTTGAATTTCAGCCTGTAAGGAAGATTTTACGTTTGAAAACATACGAATGTGCGGTTATTTTTGGAAAGGATGCGCGTTTAGTAACGCAGTTCTTTTACTTCGGTTTTACCTACTCCCTGAGTAGCCACCAGATACATTCGGCCAAAATCCTGGTCCGGGATGTTATCATAATCCATTTTACCAGTCAGCAGGTTCAGCAGTTGAGGTATGGTATTCTGATGCCCAACTACGAGCATTTTTTTTCCCTTTGAGGATTCCAGCAACTCCGGGAACCAAAGATCCTGTTTATCAGGCTTGTAGGTTACAACCGGCGCCGTATTTCCCCGTCTTTGCACCGGCTCGGCTGTCAGTTGGGTCCTTTTGTATGGTGAAGCGTATACGGAATCGATTGTTGCTTCGGCCAGGATTCTGCCCAAACGCTCAGCTCTGGCTTCACCTTCGGGAGTGAGTTGGGGGTCTCTGGGATCGTCCTTGGCTTTTTCTGCATGTCGTACGCAGAATACGATGGTCCAAGCGGTATCGCCCCAGTGAGGAATAGCCTCTGTGCTGCCGTCGGCAAAGGTTAGTTGTCCGTTTTTAACGGATTGCAGGTAGTTTAAAGAATCCACTTTCGGGTTTTGACAAGCTAAAGTAAACCACAACAATACAGCAGCGACTGGCAAAAATGACCTGAATTGGCGCAAGCCCGACCAGTGGGGCATAAATTGCTCAAACCAAACTATGTTTGCAGATATGAATTGGCGCATAGTATTGTTTATTTTATTTACCCCTTTGCCGCTGTTTGCGCAGCAAGAGGAGTATCTGGTGCCTGGCCACAACCTGTTTGTCAATAAAATTGCAGCGCAGCAAATCAGGTATCCTCAATGGAATGGGGCCGGTATTCGGTTGTCTATCAAGGAGTTTCGGTTTGACAGCTCCGATGTGGATATTTCAGGCAGAATAATAGCCAACCCGAATGCCGCCACAAATGTAACGAGTCATGCGAATATCATGGCATCTCTGGCAGGTGGAGCAGGAAATGCAGATTGGGCTGGATTGGGTGCTGCACCAGGTTGTTGGTTAGTCTCTTCCAGTTTTGTGGGCCTTCAACCCGACCCTGATTATGCCCAAACCGGCATTTCAGTACAAAATCACTCTTATGGACTGGATATCCACAGTAAATACGATGAAAGAGCGGCAGCCTACGATCAGTCTGTGGTGGATTTTCCATACCTCTTGCACGTAATTTCAGCCGGCAACAAAGGAGATAGCGCTGCAGTAGACGGGCCATATGCAGGCATTCAGGGATACGGCAATTTGAGTGGCGCTTTTAAAATGGCCAAGAATGTGCTGTTGGTGGGCTCTGTGGATTCTTTTTCAGTGCCAGCGCTCAAAAGCTCCAAGGGCCCGGCTTACGACGGGCGCATCAAACCTGATCTGATGGCTTTTGGGAAAGGCGGCAGTTCTGAATCGGCGGCGCTCACCAGCGGCGTGGCAGCAGTGGTACAGCAGGTTTTGTTGGAAAAAACAGATACCCTACCCTATGCAGATTTGGTTAGGGCTATTTTGATTAACAGTGCGGATGATATTGGAACGCCGGGGCCGGATTTTGAAACCGGGTATGGTCAGTTGAACGCCTTAAGTGCCGTGGAACATGCCATAGGGCAGCAATTTGCCAGCGGCTCCCTGGCGCCTGCGCAAGTGCATAGCATTCCATTGGTTGTTGCAGAGAACCTGCAGCGTTGTAAAGTTACCCTGGCATGGAATGATCCTGCGGCGGCAGCCAATTCCCCCAAATCTTTGCTGAATGACCTGGATCTGCAGCTCGTTTCGCCGGGTGGGCAGATTTTTCAGCCCTGGATATTGAATCCCCAGGCAGATTTGGATGCACTGGCACTTCCTGCTATCAAGGGGCTGGATACACTCAATAATGTGGAGCAGGTAGCGATAATGTTCCCTGAGGCCGGACTTTGGGAAATACAGGTGAAGGCGGCTTCCAATCAGACAGGTATGCAGCATTACAGCCTGGCTTGGTCAATGGACACACTGCAAACTTTCCAATGGCATTATCCGTTGTCTGGCGCTCCGGCTTACTCAGGCGCTCCGGTTGTGCTGCAATGGCAAACCAATATCACAACTCCTGCTGGCCATCTTCAATGGCGGGATGTACGCAGCAACCAATGGCAAACCATTGATAATCAGACCACACTGACCACTGGATGGCGACGATGGATTATCCCTGACACCAGTATGGGAATGCAGTTGCGCATGGTGGTGGATGGCATTGAATACCCTTCAGACACCTTTTGGGTTGGTCCGGAGCTTAAGTTGCAGATCGGATTTCAATGTGCTGATTCGGTTATGTTGTATTGGAATAAAGCCGGATCGGAGGCTAAATACAGATTGTATGGTTTGGGAAATCAATATATGGAGCCACTCGCTATGGTTAGCGATACTTTTATCGTGTTTTCCAGACTACAGTTTCCACAATACAGGTTTGCTGTGGCGGCCTCCGGATTTGGGAACCAGACCGGCGCCAGGAGTTCTGCACCAGACATTACATTGCAGTGGATAGAGTGTTATGTAAAAAGCCTTTTGGCAGAATGGTTTCAAGGGACCACAGAAATTCAAATTCAGTTGCAAATTGGCACTAATTATGGTCTTGGCAGTCTGGTTTTAGAAAAATGGATAGGTGGCAGATATGTTAGCTTATCGACCTTTGAAGCCAACGCAACCCTGTTTATGTTTACTGACCAGGAGCCTTTGGCTGGAGAGAATAAATACCGCTTCCGGCTGATCCGTCAGAATGGCCAGGTGCTGGATACGGATGCAACATCAGTGTATTACCCGGGCTCGATGGGGTATAGGCTTTTTCCCAACCCGGTACGATCAGGAGATCTGATTAACCTGGTAAGCTTAACCGATGGCACATTTACCGTTGACATTATCAACCAGCAGGGTATACTGCTACACCAACAGGTGCTGGAAGATGTCAATACAACCATAAACTGGCCACTTTTACCTACCGGCATTTATTATTTGAAACTCACTTCAGAAGAAAAAATCATTGTAACCTTAAAGCTGGTAGTGGTCCCGTAGATGCCCTAAAACAACATGAGCCATCCCAAAAAATTGGGAGAGGCTCATGTTGTTTCAGCAGACTTGTTGCAAAAAGGGCCTACTAGTAGAGGAAGCCCAAAGCAACTTTGTCGTTCGCATTAAACGGACGGTTGGTACCGTTGCCGATACAAGCCAGCATCCAGGATGCAGCATCAGGACCGGTTGGAGTACCTGGGATGTGGATAGCTCCAACACCGCCATCACCTTCATTTACCGGTGCACCGCCACAGCTGTAGGAACGGTTCATGTAATCTGTATGGCGGAAACCAATGCAATGACCAATTTCATGTGCCAGGATAGACGTTAAGGTATTGGCATTCCAGTTGGAATACTTGGTGTTAAACAAAACCTGGTTGTAAGGATCGCCACCGCTTGGGAAGCCCGCTGATGCAATGTATTGTGCACCGTTTGGAGCTTTTTTTATCACGATATCTCCACCAGAAGTTACTTTTGAAAAAGTGATTTGAAGTCCTTCAGCATTGTATCGTGCTATGGCATTGTCAGTAGCCGTGTGAATGCTTTGTGGCAACGTGCTAACTACCCGAACAGTAATATTTCTTGGAAGATTTTCCACCAGATTGGTTGTATGATACTGCTCTTCTTCTGCAATTAACAAGGAACGCACCAGGTCAATTGGTTTATTCAAATCTTCATCACTCAGGAAAATATCTCCTTCCACGATGTAGCCACCTTCCACCGGATACGCTTCGTCGGCATCAAAGCCTAATGAAGTAATTTTAGCTTTGAGTTCTGTAGACAGGCCTTGTTCTGCTACAGCAGCTACCGGATCGTTTTTGGAACAGGAATTCAGACCGGCAAAAAGAAGCGCGAGAGCAGCGAGGGTCAGAAAACGTTTTTTCATGTTAAAAGAACAGTTGGATTTGATGAAAAAAGTGATTAACGGAGCGAATGTATGCGAATTCACTTTTTCCAGCGCAAACTTTTCTTCAACAAAACATGAAATAAAATTTTATTCTGAGAACGAAGCAAAATGTCAAATTTTCAAAATTTCATTCCGCTAACCTTTTGCCTTTTGCTGTACAAAAGGCACCTCATGCTGCCCCCGAACCAAATCTTCAAACTTTTCGCGCTCCCGGATTAAGTAAGCCTTTCCCTGGTAAATAAGCACCTCCGCAGGACGTAACCGTGCATTAAAGTTTGACGACATAGTGTAACCATAGGCGCCTGCATTGAAAAAACACAGGATATCTCCTTCCACCACCTCTGCAATACGCCGGTCAGCTGCAAAAGTGTCGGTCTCACAAATATTACCAACTACATTGTAAATTCTGGGTTTGAACGTAGGCTCGGTTACATTCACAATCTTGTGGTAGGCGCCATAAAACATGGGCCTGATAAGGTGGTTAAACCCGGTATCCAGACCTACAAAGGCAGTGGAGGTAGTCTGCTTCACCAGGGTGCATTTAGCAAAAAAATAGCCGGCTTCGCTCACCAGAAATTTACCCGGTTCTATCATCAGAGTTAGTTCACGACCATATTCCTGGCAAAATGCGGCAAATCTTTGGCTGAGTTTTTCACCCACCTCTTCCACATCTGTTTCAATATCGTCTGGCTTGTAAGGCACCTTAAATCCGCTTCCTAGGTCTATATACTTCAAATCCGGAAACTTGCGGGCAGCTTCAAACAGAATTTCAGCGCCGCGCAGAAAAACATCCACATCCAGGATATCCGAACCGGTGTGCATATGCAGGCCTTCTACCGTCAGCTTTTGATTTTCCACAATCCGCATAACGTGTGGAAGCTGGTGAATGCTGATACCAAACTTGGAATCAATGTGTCCTACGCTGATCTTTTCGTTGCCACCAGCCATCAAATGTGGGTTGATACGGATACAAAACGGCACATCCGGGTGGTGTAAACCCCAGTTTTCCAGCATGGGAATGGCGTCAATGTTGATTTTAACACCCAACTTAACCGCCTCTTCATACTCATCAATGCCGGCAAAATTTGGTGTAAACAGAATATCGGATGGTGCATATCCCGCCAGCAAACCCAATCGTACCTCACCAATGGACACACAATCCAGAGCCGATCCCATACTGCGCAACAAACGCAAAATGCTCAGATTGCTCAGTGCTTTACAGGCGTAATGCACCTTGAACTTGGGGTAGGTGTAGGCCGAAGTAATGCGTTTATATTGCCTTTCAATGATGGCTGCATCATAAACATATAATGGTGTGCCATATTCGCGGCACAGTTCCAGCGGGTCAATGCCGCCGGTGAATTGGTATTTGTCGTTGACTAGCTGCAAAGTGAATGAGTGAGTGAGTGAATGAGTGGGTGAGTGAGTGGTTTTATTCAGCAAATGACTTTTTAGCCCCATTGGGGAAATACTTTGGTGGCACAAATTTCCGATGAAAATTTGATTCTATTTCAGTCTGAGTATATTTCCCTGATGATAACAGGATCTGCAGCGGGGTTCGTACTGGCCTTTTTCACCCAACAACACCACGGAATCTTCCTCTGCCAAACGATAGGAATGTGTGGCCAGGTTACCACAATGAACACAAATTGCGTGTACCTTGGTTACATATTCCGCCACGGCCAAAAGGGCGGGCATGGGCCCAAACGGGTTCCCTTTGTAATCCATATCCAATCCGGCTATGATGACACGAACACCGCGCAAGGCAAGTTCCTGACAAACTTCCGGCAAATCCATATCAAAAAACTGAGCCTCATCAACCCCTACAACCGTTGTATCCTCACTGATTTCCAGCAACTTAGAAGAATGGCCAACCGGCTGAGCCAATACCGAGGTGGTATCGTGCGACACGATGGCAATCTCGTCATATCGCGTATCTACCTTGGGCTTGAATACCTCTACTTTCATTTCAGCAATTTTAGCCCTGCGCAAACGCCGGATCAGTTCTTCCGTTTTGCCGGAAAACATACAACCACAAACTACCTCTATCCAGCCTTTACGTTGTCCTTTAAAATGCGGTTCTAAAAACACAGTGACAGTTAATTTTATGCAGGTGTTCAATCCTGATTGAACTTTCTCCTGTACAGTTGAAAAAAAATTGGAAATTCGCCGGTGAAAATAGGCACTGTTATCAAACCCTCCCGCTAATGGATTTTCAAAAAGCAAAAATTTACCTCGATAAGCTCCATCGCGAATTCAATCGAATGAGCAAAGATCAGGAAAACATCGTCCGACTGGATGTTGATATACTCGCATCTTACGTTCGGGAACTGTACGACGCCATCCTGTCTGAAGCCAATACATCCGTGCCTGCCCCAAAACCGGAACCAGCTCCAGCTCGTGTGGCGCCTCCTGCGCCAACACCTGTAGTGGAAGTGGTGAAAGAAACTCCGCCACCGCCGCCACCTCCTGTAGTAGAGGAAGTGCCCGCCCCACCACCGCCACCTGTTGTAGAGGCTCCTCCCCCACCTCCACCGCCTGTTGTACAAGCGCCGCCGCCCCCACCACCGCCGGTTGAGGTTGAAAAACCCGCCCCTGCGGTTAAGGTATCGCCGCCAGCCGCTGCAGGCGCCGGACTGGATTTGCTGTTTGAAGAAAAACAGGCTAAAGAACTATCTGAAAAACTGGCAGAATCAGCCATTGCCGACTTGAAAAAGGCCATTGCGCTGAACGATCGTCTGCTGTACACCAGTGAATTATTTGCCGGCGACGGCAAAGCATTTGAAAATGCACTCAATGCCCTGAACGACTTTTCACATTTCGATCAGGCACGCGATTATCTCATCCACAACTACGTTGTGCATTATACCTGGACCGACAAAAAGCGTTTGGACACTGCCAAAGCTTTTGTAAAACTGGTCAGAAGGAGATATAAATAAGCATCCTGCATGCCCAAAACGCTCATAATTGGTCAAGGAATTGCCGGCACACTGCTGGCCTGGGAACTCCGAAACTCTGGCGTTGAAGTGCATATTCTGGATGGCAGGCTACCCGGCGCCTCTTCCATTGCCGCGGCCGGCATCATTAATCCGGTAACCGGAAAAAGATATGTCAAATCCTGGCGTTTCGAGGAATTTTACCCGATTGCCCGTCAGGTGTACCGCAATTTGGAAGAAGCGCTGGGGGTAGCCCTCTGGGAAGAACGGCCTATACTCAGGCTACTGGCTACTCCGGAAGAAACCAACGACTGGTCTGTTCGATGCAGTCAGGAGGATTACCTTCCGTTTCTCAGCGAACGAGATCATGCAGACAAGTGGGGCAAGCTGCTCAAACCCGGTTTCCATTTTGGATTAATTCATCAATCTGGCAGGGTCAATTTACCGCTGCTGATGGAACGATTTCGCAATTATGCGCTGGAAAAGGGATTTTTTCAAGAGAAAACCGTTTCCCCGGAGGAAATTGAAGCATTGACCACCAAATACGATCAGATCATTTTTTGCGAAGGATGGCGTGGAGAGACCAATCCGTTTTTCCCGGAAACGCCATTCAGGGTATCCAAGGGAGAGGCGCTTTTGTTAAGATTTCCGGGCCTTGAAGCCGCGGAATGGCCGGAGGAAATGCTCAAAAAAACCGTCCTGGTAGCCCCTCTGGGCGATGGGCTCTTTTGGGCTGGCAGCACCTATCGCTGGCATTTCCCAGACACCTTGCCCGGAGAGGATGGGCGTTCTTTCCTGCTTGATCATCTGTACGAAATGTTGTCAGTACCGTTTGACATTGTAGATATGGTGGCCGGCATCCGGCCAACCATGATTGATCGCCGGCCCGTATTGAATCAAAGTCACCTGAATCCAAAAGTGTACATGTTTAATGGCTTGGGGACAAAAGGTACATTGCTTGCGCCATTTTTTGCCCGTGAGCTGGCAACCCGTTTGGTGCATAGCTGAGTCATACCACTACAAAACAACCATCCTTGCTTCCCCCACTAACATCAACCCTGGCCCTGCAAATTTTTCAGGTTATGCGTTTGGGCACAGCGGTGCTCACTGGCATTCTGCTGGCAAAAAGTGGTTTGTCGGTATCGGACATTGGCGCCTGGGAGATGCTGCTGTATGTAGGCACCATTCTTACCTTTTTCTGGGTTGCTGGTTTGTTGCAAGGCATAACAGCAGTGTACAGCAAACTGGCCGAAAACCAACGTAAAGTATTCATTTTCAACCATTTTTTGATTTTTTTCGGCATTGCCTTGGTTCTGTTCCTGGTACTGTGGTTTGGGGAGCCCTGGGTTACACCGGTACTGACAGGCATGCCGGAAGTACCTCATTTCAAGTGGTTTGCCCTGTATTTACTCCTTAACCTCCCAAGTTTCCCAGTGGAGTACATCTACCTCCTGCAGGAAAAACCTCGTTACATTGTCACTTGGGGCGTAGCCAGTTTTGGTTTGTATCTGGCAGCGCTGGGATATCCAATTCTGGCAGGCTACGGGCTGGAAGGCAGCATTAAAGCCCTTGTTTTGCTGGCCGCGGGAAAGTGGCTGTGGGCAGCCGGCATGGCACTTCGATATGGCCGGATAGACATTGACTGGCCTCTAACCTTGCGTTACCTTACCTTTTGTCTTCCCCTTGTTCTGAGTAATGTGGTGAGCAATCTGCTGATGCTGGCCGATAACTGGTTGGTTGGCTGGCATTTTCAGGATTCGGCTACGTATGCCGTATACCGCTATGGCGCCAGAGAGTTTCCATTAGCAACAGCCCTGGTTAGTGCTTTGGGCACCTCACTAATACCGCTCATTGCATCCAACCAAAGTGAAGGCCTGTTACAATTGAAAACTAAAACAAGAAAGTTGATGCACATCCTGTTCCCCTTGACCATGTTTTTGATGTGTATCAGCAAGCCACTTTTTCCGGTGGTATTCAACCACGATTTTGCGGCAAGCGCCACGTTATTCAATATTTATCTGCTCACCCTTTCCAGCAGAATTCTCCTGCCCGCTTCTGTGGTGCTGGCCCGTTCAGATTCCAAAAGCATATTTGGGATTAGTCTTTTTGAGTTATTGGTAAAGATTGTGTTGGGATATGTTTTTATTCAAATTTGGGGACTTCCCGGGCTTGCCTTTTCCGTGGTAATTTCTTTTTGGATTGAAAAACTGGGCCTGATCTGGATTCTGGAAAATAAACATGGTATAAAAACCACTCAATGGCTCGACTGGAGATGGTATTTGGGGTATTCCGTCGCCTTGTTTGCTGTTTTTATGTTAACCCAATCAGAACGTTTTACACTTTTCATCCAGAATATTTTTCATGTGTAAGCGCTTTACATATTTTCCTGTAAAGTCCTTCGTTAATGTGTGAAATGCTCCTACATTTGAACGTTTTTAGTTACATCCGACTACCCCGCCATCGGAGTTGATACAAACACCATCACCTCATTCTCTAACTTCCTATGCAAAAGCCATTTGCGTATGCCTTACTTGCAACAACAGCCGTTGCAACAGGCATTTTTTTCCTCGTAAACAGCCAAAAAATTGTCAAAAACGAGGCCTATTACGAAGCTATTTCCCAATACATCTATGCCTTTAGTTCCGGCTCTATCAGCAGGGATGAGGTCATACGGGTACGTTTTGTCAATGCTGCCATCCAGACCGGTCAGGTTGGACAGGAGGTACCAGCCAGCATTTTCTCTACCAGCCCCAAAATTGAGGGCAAGACCATTTGGGAAGATGACCGCACCATCAAACTAACGCCCGCCAAACCGCTACAGCCCGGCAAACGCTACACTGCGGAAGTGGCGCTGAAACGCATTTATGCAGAAGCGCCAGATTTGGCCCGTGTATTTGAATTCAGTTTTCATGTCCGGGAACTAGCCTTCGAGGTCAGCACCGATGGCATCACCATGGATCCCGCCGACCCTCGTCAACAGCAGGTAATTGGAACGGTTCGGATAAATGAAGCCTGCGATGCGGCCAAAATTGAGCAGATGTTTCAGGCCAAACAAGGTAATAAAGCCCTTCTGGTAAGCTGGAAACACGATGCGGATGGCAAATCGCACCAATGGACAGTGGCCGGTTTGGAGCGCTCTAATGTGCCCAGCTCAGTGCGCATGTCGTGGTCTGGCGATCCATTAGGCATAAATAAAGATCTGGAAGAAACTCAGGTGGTTCCGCCACTGGGCGAATTCAGCCTGCTTTCAGCCAAAGCCGTTCAGGTGGAAGAACAGTATGTGCTACTGAACTTTAGCGATCCAATTTCAAGCGCACAGGACCTCTCCGGCCTGATTCGGGTGGATAACTTTCATGGCAAATTGCGGTATGTCACCGATGGCAATTTCGTGCGCGTGTACCCGGGCGACCGGATCACTGGCCCTAAAAAAGTGCAGGTAGATGCCAATGTGCGCAATGCGGCTGGTCAGTATCTGAAAAGCGCCGGCGAATGGACGCTTAATTTTGAAGACCTGAAGCCAGGGGTACGACTGGTTGGCAGAGGTGCTATTATTCCGCAACAAAGCAACGGCGGCGTTATTTTCCCATTCGAGGCAGTTGGTCTAACCGCTGTAAATGTGGAGGTGTTCAAAATATTCAATTCCAACATCCTGCAATTCCTTCAGGTGAACGATATTGAAGGTGATAACGAGCTGGAACGTGTGGGCAAAATTGTATTGCAGAAAAAATTTGATTTGGCGGTTATCAATCCTGATGCTTCATCCAAAGTGTGGCAGCGATATGCACTGGATCTCAAGGATATGATTCAAAAAGACCCGGGCGCCATTTATCAGGTGCGCCTGGCCTTTAAAATGGATTATACCAGCTGCAACAACGTGTATTCCCAGGAAAAAGATCAGGAGCCGGAAGATGGCATTATCAACTCCATTATGGGAGGCTACCGCGGAGTTTACTGGGACGAAACCGACAGCGAATCTTGGTGGAGTGAAGAAGACGATTATAATTGGGACAACCGTGAAAACCCATGTTCCCGCGAATACTATAATCGGGAGCATTTTTCTCAACGGAATGTGTTTGTCAGTGATCTTGGCCTCACAGCCAAAAAAGGTCGTGACGGCTCACTATTCCTGGCTGTAACAGACCTGCACACAGCACAGCCTGTTAGCGGCATTGATATTGAACTGCTCAGCTATCAGCTTCAGCCTATTACCAAAACCCGCACGGAAGGAGATGGTACTGTTATGGTAGAAGGGTTGCGCGAAGCTCCGTTTCTGGCCGTAGCTACCGGCGCCAATGGTCGCCGGGGTTATCTGCGCATGGCAGATGGGAACTCGCTTTCTCTGAGCCGTTTCGATGTAGCCGGTATGGAGGCTCAAAAAGGCCTAAAAGGTTATATTTATGGAGAAAGAGGCGTTTGGCGCCCGGGCGATTCCCTGTACCTCAATTTTGTCCTGGAAGACAAAACCGGTCGTTTACCGCAAGGTCACCCGGTAGTGTTTGAACTACGCGACCCGGGAGGTTCCCTTCAATATCGCACCGTTTCCAACAGTGGTATAAATGGCGTTTATCCCTTCTACTGCGCCACTCGTTCAGAGGCTAAAACGGGCAACTGGACCGCGAAAGTGATGGTTGGTGGAGCCGAATTTACCAAGCAGGTAAAAGTAGAAACAGTTAAACCCAACCGACTCAAACTCGACCTGAATTTTGGTCCTCGGCAATTCCTGACAGCCAAGGATTTCAGCATCAATGGCGAAGGGGAAGGACTAACCGGCAACCTGAAAGTGAACTGGTTGCACGGTGCAGTGGCGCAAAACCTGAAAGCAAAAGTGGAAATGCAGGTGCGTGCTGTTAAAACAGAATTTAAGGGTTATGGAGGTTATGCTTTTGATGACCCTTCCCGATACTTCTTTTCAGATCCGGAAGTTTTGTTCGACGCCAATATTGACCAAAATGGTCAGGCCAGTGTGCCGCTCAAAATCGGTGAGGTTAATGCCGCTCCAGGCAAACTGATTGCCAACTTCAAAGTGCGAGCTTTTGAAGCCGGCGGGGATTTCAGTACCGATAATTTTGCGTTGGATGTGCTTCCTTATGAGCGTTTTGTGGGGGTATTTATTCCAACCGATAAATGGGGTAGCAAAACCCTGGATCGGAACGGAAGTAGTAAGGTGAACTTTGTGGTGGTAAATAATCAAGGCAAACCCGTAGCGAACCACAAAATTTCTGTGGGACTTTACCGAGTTGACTGGCGTTGGTGGTGGGATGACGATGCCCTTTCCGGTATCGGACAATTCAACAGCAGTGAAATGAACGATGCTCTGGATCATGCCGAACTGGTAACCGATGCGCGTGGCCAGGCTACCTGGAGCGTGAAACCGTCTGGATGGGGCCGATACCTCGTGCGCGTTGCCGACACTGAAGAAGGCCACACGGCCGGTGATTTCTTCTGGTCGGGTCAACCGGAACAATTGGACGACCTGTACAGCCGAAACGCTGCCGCCATGTTGCCCTTTACGGTGGAAAAAGAAAAGTATAATGTAGGCGACGAGGTGGTATTGAAGGTTCCCGCCAGCGAAAACGGCCGGATTCTGCTTACCCTGGAAACCGGCACCCGTGTAGCCAAGCATATGTGGTTTGACGCTGTGGCAGGAGACAATTTCCTGAGATTCAAAGCTGAAAAGAACATGGCTCCTACTGTGTATGCACACGTGAGCCTGATACAGCCGCATGCCCAAACCAAAAACGACCTGCCCATCCGGATGTACGGTGTGGTTCCGGTGAATGTGGAAAATGTATCCACCCGCCTTGAAGCACAGATTGATATGCCGGATCAGTTGCGGCCGGATGAGTTTTTCAATATCAGCCTGAAAGAAAAAGGTGGAAAAGCCTGTGTGTACACGCTCGACATTGTAGACGAAGGCCTGCTCGACCTTACCCGTTTTAAAACGCCGAACCCCTGGGATGCTTTCTATGCACGGGAGGCGCACGGCGTTAAAACCTGGGATATTTACGATTTCGTATTGGGGGCTTATGGCGCTGAGTTGTCGAGAATCCTGGCCATTGGTGGTGATGGCATTAACCAAAAAGCCAAAAATGCCAACCAGGTAAATCGCTTCAAACCTTGTGTTATACACCTTGGACCATTCAAACTGGAAAAAGGTCAGGTAGCCAAACACCGGGTTAAAATTGAGAATTATGTTGGTTCTGTGCGGGTTATGGCGGTTATGTCGGCCCCAGGCGCTGATGGTGATGGCGCTTATGGCAATGCAGAGAAAACCTGTCCGGTAAGAAAACCGCTGATGATTATGCCTACGCTTCCACGCGTGTTGGGGCCGGGTGAAACCCTGCGTTTGCCGGTTGAAGTGTTTGCCATGGAAAAATCCATTAACAGCGCCACTGTTGATGTGGATGAAACCACCGGTTTGGTATCTGTTGCCACCAGTTCAACCAACCTGGCCTTTAGCGAACCCGGGCAAAAAATGGCTTATTTTGATTTAAAAGTGGGCAACAAAACCGGTGTCGCCAAATTCAAAATCAGTGCTACGGGCGGAGGTGAAATAGCCAGCTCCGACATTGAAATTGAAGTACGCAACCCTAACCCAGTGATTACCCGCGTACTGGATGGAGCTATCGATCCCGGACAAAGCTGGTCCCAAAGCGCTCAGCTTACCGACTTTAGTGAGCTGGATGCTGCGGTATTGGAAATTAGTAGCATCCCGCCCATAAACCTTTCCCGTCAACTGGATTACCTGATCCAATATCCGCACGGTTGTGTGGAGCAAACCACTTCTGCGGCATTCCCGCAGCTTTATGTTGATTTGATTGCACCACTCTCCAGCAAACAACAACAGGAGATCCAAAAGAACGTAACCGCTGCAATTGCCAAACTGCAAAACTTCCAGCTGGCGTCTGGCGGATTTTCTTATTGGGCGGGCGGTAACGAAGCGGCAGACTGGGCAGGCACCTATGCCGGCCACTTCCTGTTGGAAGCCCGGGCCAGAGGTTTTTCAGTGCCACAGCAAATACTGGACAAATGGATTGATTACCAACAAAAAACCTCCAGAGGCTGGGAGCCGGTTCAAAATAATGATCCATTCAACTGGTGGATGCATGATTCTGAAATGGCACAGGCTTACCGATTGTATGCCCTGGCACTTGCCGGCAAACCTGATATGGCCGGCATGAACAGGTTACGGGAACAAAAAATCAAGTTTGACAATTCAGCCACTATGCTTGCAGCCGCCTATGCTACTGCAGGTAAAAGTGAAGCCGCCCGCGACCTGTTGAATGATACGAATAACAAAAAGTTCGGATATTCCTGGTGGGGTTATACTTACGGCTCCGAATTGCGGGATTTGGCCCTGAAGTTGGAAACATTAACCGCTTTAAGCGACAATAAACGTGGAACCGACGTCGCCATTCAAATTGCCTCACAGGTTGGTGATGTAGCCCGGTGGTTTTCTACCCAGGAGGTTGCCACCTGCCTCCGTGCCCTCAGTAAATTTGCGAAAAAGGCCACTTTGGGCGATAAATCTGATTTTGTCATTAAAGCCGGTGGCCGGGAAATTCCTGTAAACAGCACCACTGCTTACTACCTCTATCCACTGGGTGATGAGGTTAAAGGAGGCATTTCAGTGAAAAACCTAAGCAAACAAAAACTGTACAGCAGAATTGTAATGCGCGGCCGCCCAGCCAAAACAGATTTGCCGGCAGAAAGCAGCAACATTTCCCTGGCTGTACGGTACACCGACCTAAAAGGATCCGGTATCGATCCTGGCAAACTCAAACAAGGAACCGATTTCCTGGCTGAAGTGACAGTTACCCGCACCGGAGCTATGCGGTTCGACTTTAACGAACTCGCCCTGTCTCAGGTGTTCCCGTCAGGTTGGGAAATTTTGAATACACGCATGAATCTGGTTGGCGGCGCCACCTCCGATGCCATGGATTATCAGGATGTTCGGGATGACCGGGTATTTACCTATTTCGACCTGCCATTTAACTGGAACAATGATAAAAACGCTAAACAATCGCGCACTTATCGCATCCAGTTGAATGCTGCTTATACCGGCAAATATTACCTACCTGCCGTAGCCTGCGAGGCCATGTACGACAATCGTATCCGGGCAGTTCAGCCGGGCCGCTGGGTGGAAGTAGTGAACTAATGGGTCCTGGCAACGGGGTGGCTTTAAGTCGCCCCGTTGCCCGACCAACAAACTACATTAGGCAACCCGCCTGATAAATCCCATTACCTTTTCCGTGGCGCCGCTGTTTTCTTCCAGATAGCTCAGCACCGCACGAGAGGCTTTTTGGTAAAACTCCTTGTTTTCGAGTTGTTTCAAAACTTCAGTCAGCTCCTGGCTATTTTGCACAACAAATGCGCCTCCGCGTGCGACAAACTGCCGCGCTTCTTCAAATTTGCGGTATTTGGGACCAAAAATAACGGGCAAACCAAAGGCCGCAGGTTCCAGGGTATTGTGAATCCCTTTGCCCAATCCGCCTCCTATGTAGGCAATATGACCATAGCGGTATAAGGTATTGAGCATTCCCACATTGTTTATCACCATCCATCTTGCCCGAGCACCCGAGCCATCTGAATATCGGGTTACACCATATACTTCGAGTTGTTTGCAAATGCGGGTTACATTGGTTGGGGATGGTTCGTGTGGAGCAATCAACACCTTGGCGATATGAGATGCCTGAACTGCCGGGAAAAGTATTTCCTCATCAGGTTGCCAGGAACTTCCAACTACCAGAACAGATTCAGCTTTATCTACAAATGGAGCTACCACAGGGTTTTCCTGCACCTGCCGGGCAATCGACAAAACACGGTCTACGCGGGTATCCCCGGCTACAGTCACTTGCTGAATGCCGATGCCATGCAAAAGCGATTTGGAAGCAGTATCCTGAACAAAAAGGTGTTCAAATGCTCCCAGCATATTGCGCCAAAATGCCCCATACCAGGCAAAAAAAGGCTGTCCAGGACGGAAAATAGCAGAAATAAGCAGGGTTGATGTTTGGCGTTTTTTCAGGGCATGCAGGTAATTGGCCCAAAACTCATATTTGACAAAAACAGCAATTGCCGGGTTCAGAATATCCAGAAAGTCGCGCGCATTCGCCTGCGTGTCCGCGGGCAGGTAGCAAATCAAATCAGCATAGGCATAGTTCTTTCGTATTTCATACCCGGATGGCGAATAAAAGGTCAGCACAATTTTCCAGCCGGGAAATTCCTGGCGAAAAGCTTCGATAACGGGCCGGCCTTGCTCAAATTCTCCCAGCGATGCGGCGTGAACCCAAAATACGCCAGGCACCTTCTGCCAATCCGCAACTGATGTGCGCAGACGCGCGCGCCAGTTTTGTCGCCCCTTTACCCACAAACGAGCTTTGGGATGCAGCCAGGAAGCCACATACATAAGCGCCACATAAAGGGAAATGAGCAGGTTATAGACTAAAAGCATGGAATTTTAGTAATAAATTTCCTCCGCATAACCAGTATAAAATGGCAAGGTGAAAGCCATTCTGATGCCAAAACGCAGGTCAACCCGCGTGCCATCCAGTTTGCGCATCTCCGTAAAATCCCAATCCCGCAATGTTTGGGTAATTCCCTGATTAAACTCAAATCCAATCAACCAACTCACGTCTTTTCCATATCCTACATGCTGCCAACCAACAAACTGCTGGAATGCCGGACCGCCACAGAGTCTGTCGTACCCTTTTTTGTATTCTCCTGTCAACTGAGCAGCCGTACGGGCATCATCAAGAATCCTGATACGATGTTGGGTCCAGCCGCCGCCCAGAGTTAAGCGAAGCCCTTCCCGGGAATTGTCGAATGTGATCAGTTTACCTACCAATGCGCCAACATACAAGCCTCTTTGTTGCAGGCGAATGGTAGCAATGGCCCGATCGTTGCCAATGATATCTCCGGATGGAGTACGCAAAATAGCCAGGGGGTCTTCCTTTACATTGCTTCCGAATAAAAAAGCGCCTTCCAATCCGAACATCCAGTTTTTGGAAGTAATAAACTCGGTTCCGGCGCCGATAGTCCCGTTAATGCCAAAACGTTTGGATAATTCGCCGGCAGGCAAGTGACCACCGAGGGCAAAATGCGCCAATATCCCTTTACTTTTGCCTTCCTTTTTGGGGGTATTTTCTTGTTGGGCTGTTTGTGCACTTACCCATAATCCAGCCAACATGGCCATCCAAAAAACGATTGTCTTTTTCATATTATTAATGGCAGACTAAGCATGAATCACCCTGAAACGTTTACGGAGGGCCAATCGCTGTCCAACTCCGGCAAAAATACGACGCTCCCAATGATCACACCGGGAATCTGGGCAGAATTGCGCGAGATAGTGAGTGAACCATATCTTCTGACGGATGAACATGCACTTCAGCAACACGGGCATGATGAAACGGAAGACCTCGTTTTCCTGCCTCAGGGTGTTCTGGAACCCGCCAATACGGAACAGATCAGTAGGATCATGCGCCTGTGTACACGCGAGCGCATTCCTGTTACGGTGCGTGGCGGAGGCTCCGGTTTGGCCGGCGGAGCTTTGCCTACCCATGGCGGCCTGGTGATTTCCATGCGACGTTTTGACCAAATACTGCACATTGATGAGCGCAATTTTCAGGTAACGACAGAACCTGGCGTGATTACAGAAATCCTGCAAAATACCCTGAAAGACAAAGGGTTATTTTATCCGCCCGATCCAAGCAGCCGTGGCTGGAGTTTTATCGGAGGGAATATCAGCACCAATGCCGGCGGCCCCAAAGCAGTAAAATACGGGGTGGTAAAAGACCACGTTCTGAACCTGGAAGTGGTGTTGCCCGATGGCGAAATCATCTGGACCGGCGCTAATACCCTGAAAAACTCTACGGGGTACAACCTCACACAACTCATAGTGGGCAGCGAGGGCACCCTGGGGATTGTGACTAAAATAGTGTTGAAACTACAGCCCTACCCTACCCGGAACCTCCTGATGCTGGTGCCGTTTCGTTCTGCCGAAAGCGCCTGTGCCGCTGTTGCAGCCATTTTTCAGTCTGGCGTTACGCCTAGCGGACTGGAATTCATGGAACGAAATGCTATTGATTGGGCGGTGCGCTATGTGGGTGAAACACCGGTGCCCATTCAGGAAAGCGATGGTGCGCATTTGCTCATAGAAGTAGATGGTTTCCACATGGACAGCCTGGTGGCAGATTGCGAAACCATTTCGCAGGTTTTGGAACAGTTTGAATGCGGTGAAATCTTTTTTGCCGACGACGATGCCACCAAAACAGCCCTTTGGAAACTGCGCAGGAATGTGGCCCACGCGGTAAAGAAAAATTCTGTTTATAAGGAAGAAGATACAGTAGTACCTCGGGCAGAATTACCAGCCTTGCTCAAAAAAGTGAAAGACGTGGGCACTCAATATGGTTTTGAATCCGTGTGTTATGGCCATGCCGGCGATGGCAATTTACACGTTAATATCCTGCGTGGAACCCTTTCTGAAGCAGCCTGGCAGGAGGAAGTACCCAAAGGCATTCGGGAGATTTTTCAGTTTGTAAAAAGTGTGGGCGGCACCATTTCCGGCGAGCATGGCATTGGGTTGGTGCAAAGACCGTATGTGGACATTGTGTTCTCGGAAACAGAGCGCAGGCTGATGCGCGAGATCAAAAAAGTCTTTGATCCGCTGGGCATTTTGAATCCGGAGAAGGGATTGGGGTAGGTTTTTGGGGAGGTGCAGAGTAGTTTTTTTACCGCAGAGGCGGAGAGGCGCTGAGTTTTTTAGTGACGGGGTGACTGGCAGTCACCCCGTCACTAAAAAACTCAGCGCCTCTCCGCCTCTGCGGTAAAAAAACTACTTCACCACAATTTTACCTGTTTTTACCGTATCCCCGGCACGTACACGCCAAAGATACATGCCCGGATGTGCAAAAGTTTCTGCCGGAATGTCAAGGGAATGGACACCTACCGGCAGTTCAGATTCATTCATCCAGACCTGGCGCCCCTGCATTGTGTACACACTACAGCTTACCCAGGTGTTAGCATGTAGTTCCATTGGAATTACGACGCCTGAAGGTGTTGGGTTGGGGTATGCATTACCAATAAACGGTGCAATAAGTTCGGAATGCCTTTCCTCAGATACCTGGTGGATACTGTTTGGAGTTGCTGAGCCATTGACATCACCTACTTTAATAGCTACAAAATCTGGTGATTCTGTAAATGGAGGAATCATAATAGACTCCGGGAAAGGTGTGAGGAATGGATTAGCAGGATCCTGAAATCCAAAATACTTCGCTACAAAACGCCAAGAGGTGTTGTTGGGAAACTCTGTATAGACCCCTAAAATGAGTTTATACAACTCGGTTATGTCTGTTGAGTCAACAAACCCGCTTTTGTCAACATCGGCAGCAATGATTTTGTAAGGAGAATTCAATGGTTCAACCCCTTCTACATGTTTGGCTATCAAGATCATGTCATAAGTAGTTACGCCATTCAGCGGGTTATCGTCTTTTAACACGGAGACTGTGATATTGCTGCCCGGGGCTACGTCAAAATATCCGCACGCATTGCTAGCCCCTTCAACCTGGTTGGCATAAAACGGCCCGGTTGGGTTATCGCCAATAATGATATACTGAACATCCTCAACTGCATCGGCCGCTTCTGTTCTTGTACAAATCTGTAAATTCCAGTCTTGATTCATACCATAGCAATTGCCCAGATTATCCATGATAAGTATATGGGTTAAACATTGCGAGATATTGCCGGCCAGGTCGCGTGCCCACAATTCAATGCCCTGAGTCCCCAAATCGGAACAGGTAAATAATACATTGGAGATTGGCAACCCGAGCGCATCTTCCGGGAATCCCGACCCACTTCCGGCTCTACGAATGCCTAATTCAATGGCAGAGGTTGGCGTTGCATTGTCCGAAACAGCTTGTAGAAAATCAACAGACCACAGGGTAAGCACACCTGTTGGCATAATATTGGCGCTCAATCCGTTGACACAAGTAACGACAGGAGCGGCAAAATCACCCAACTGCGTTGGATCCGGGCCGGGAATAATTTTATCTGCCACAGGCACGTCCGGCACTTTGAACTGAGGAGGGAAGGTAAGCACCAGGTCATGTGGCACAGCATCCACTCCACTGTAAGCTTCTGCATGTAGTGAGGTGGCAGACAATGACAAGACCTCAGACAACGCAAGTGTTTGAATAGCCTTTATACGAACGATACTGATTGGCTGATTGGGTCCAAAGTCTACCGGATGAGGTACGTACAACCAACTGGTGGCCATTCTGCCTGGGAGCAAACTCCAGTCTCCTGCATTCGTCCATTGGGTAGGTATAATACCTGTGACTTGAAATTTTGTTGAATCAAAGTCCAGGGCAAACTGATACCCGGCCCATGGATCAGTTCCTTCCAAATATATCGGCATCTCATACTCTTGACCTGCTTGCAGAAGGGTATCCTTAATGATCAGGTTTACATCCGGGTAATCCGGATCGTACAAAGAGCCCAACGTGACAGAGCAGTTAACATCCCCAATTTTTATACCGTAAAACTGAAGGGTATCCGGAAATCCCCCGAAGTCATGAAGGGTAACCACTTCCGGAAAAGCCGTCATGAACGGATTGAATGGGTTGGGAAATTGAAAATCTGCGTCAATAAAGCGCCAGGAAGTGTTGTTGGGTAATTCTGTATATAGTCCTTTTATGAGTTTCTGGAACTCAATGATATCAAACGAAGTGATAGAGCCGCTCTTATTCGCATCCGCAGCAATTAGGCTATATGGGTCAGTGAAGGTCTGAAGCCCCATAACATGTTTAGCTATCAGCAACAAATCTAATGTGGTAAGGCCATTGCGTGGATTATCATCAATTTCAACAGCTACAGTGACGGTTGTTCCTTCAGAAATATATATAACCCCGCAACCTGCACTATCTGTTACCGTTGGTACTTGGCAAAAATTAAAACCTGGAATAAAGTTTGCCGTTCCATCAGCACTGTAAGGAATACCTGGAATTGGACTATCATCGCAATGGCGTTTCACACAAAGTAATACAGAATCATAACTTTGGTTACAATAATCATAAATGTCCCAAACGCTGACTTCAGTAGTACAAAAACTAGCATTCCCGGCTTCATCCATAACCCAAATTTCCACCAGCTGTAAACCTAACTCCTGACAATTGTAGGTTACCTCGGTTATTGGATTGCCGTTTACATCAAGTGGAAAACCAGTGCCGGTTCCGGCTTTCCGGATGGCCTTTTTAAGTGCGTGATTCGGCGTTACGTTATCACTTAAGAAACTAAGTGGAACAGCAGAACATATCGAAATACTGCCTGTAATAGATACAACTGCTTCTTGTGCAGCACCACAAATCAGCACTGGAGCCATTGTATCTATTGGAGGAGGCGGTGGCTGAAGCTGGGCTGGATCTACCAACGGCGGATTCCGCTCCGCGCCAGCAACCGGCTCCGGGCGCTGGGCATTGGCATGTATAGCAAATAACAACGTTAGGAATATAAAAAATGCTTTCATAGTAGTGTTAGGCTATAGGATTGAAATGAAGGTGGACAACATCCTGAAATTATTTACCGCAGAGGCGGAGAGGCGCGGAGTAGCTTATTTAGTGACGGGGTGACTGGCAGTCACCCCGTCACTAAATAAGCTACTCCGCTACAATTTTACCTGTTTTAACCGCCTCACCCGCACGCACACGCCACAGGTACATGCCCGCCTGAGCCATTGTAGAAGCAGGAATTTCCAGCGCTGCAGGACCCTGCGGCAAGTTAACTTCCTGATGAAAAAGCAACCGGCCGGAAATATCCAGCAAGTCCAACACCACCTGATCCTTAGCAATCAACTGCAATGGAATCACGGCGCCATTTTGGGTAGGGTTTGGTTGAGCATCTCCAATAAGATGTTGATTGTCAGGGGCCTGATCATAAAAACCAACCAGGTTTCCGCAGGTCAAATCACAAATTTTAACCGCTACAAATTCCACCGGAGTTGCAGGCGGGTTGCTGGAATTCACCACTATACTTTCCGGAATGGGCGCAGAAAGCGGATCAGGGGTTGGGAATACATAGGTTTTGTCTACAAAACGCCAGGATGAATTATTGGGCAGTTCCGTGTAAATACCCAAGATGAGTTTTTTGCATTCCTGTATATCCAGGGTGTCCAACACATTGTCTTTGTTGGCATCCGCTGCGATCCATTGATAAGGGTTGTCCAGCAAATCAATACCATCAATATGGTTTTGTAAAATGACCATATCAAAAGAATTTACACCATTAAGAGGATTATCATCTTTCTCAGGTGAGATGGTTATATCAACATCTTGAGAGATGGGTAAATTCGGATCCAGACCGCCACAGCCATCTGCTATATCAAAATATGTAAAGGGCGGCAAAACAGGAGAAGGCTGGAACTCAAATAAATATGTGATTTCTTCAGGAACATCACCACAAGCAGTTGTAGCGCAAACGATTGGGACAAAGGGCTCTGGGTTGCAATTGTTCAAATTATCCTGTACCAATACGTAGGTTTGACAATAATCTGCATTCCCTGCCACATCCTGGCTCCATAATTCCACAAATTGTTCACCTAATTCATTGCAATCAAAAGTTACGCTGGTCAGTGGGTTGCCCTGATTGTCAACTGGAAACCCAGTACCTGTTCCAGACTTCCGAATGCCCGTTTTGAGCTGGTTCCCAGGAGTCGCATTGTCTTCCATGTACTGCAGAAAATCTGTAGCCCAGAGTGTAATCAACTGCGTGGGCATAATATTAACACTCAGGCCATTGAGGCAAACCACCGTGGGGTTTTTACAGTCTTTTACCTGGAAACTCTTTTCGTTTGTCAACAACTGGCCGCCGCCATACCTTATTTCCCAACGGATTTTATGCTGGCCATAAGGAAGTTCCGGCGAAACGATACTGGCTGGATTATCAGCCGGCGACCATACCAACCTGAAATAGCTGGAATCTCCTGCCGCACTTGATTGCAGGGCAAAGCGATATTTTTGATTGGCCGGCACCGGACGTTCATCAAAACTACGCGCTGTACCGCCTGAGTAGTTTGGATTGAAAGCGTTGTTGAAGTTTACCGTATTCGGATCAGGAAAATTGTCACTGTCAACCACTGTTTCCTGAGTTCCATTGCCGTCCAGATCCAGAAAAAGTAAGCACCGAACCTGGATACTACCGGGGCAGGTGTCGCGGAGCGTCAGTTCCAGTTCAACCCCTTTTTCAACCAGGTCATGAATTTGAAGGTCATTGTCCCACCAATAGATTTCATTCCAGAACTGGGCATCGTTAGGAGTTAAATCGCAGCCCTGGATGGAAGTTTGGGCATTTAAAATGGTGGGGGCACATTGAGCATGTGCAGATTGGAGCCCGATAAGACAGGCAAGCAAGGTTAGTAGTAGCTTTTGCATGAGAGATTATGGTGTACGGTGAATAATTGGTGTTTTCCTCAAATAGCAGGATACCCTGCAACCTGAAAGCGCTGCAAGTTATACGGTTTTTTTGCGAAAAAACAAACCAAAACCTCCGTAAATGTGTCAGCTTTTTACATCAAACAAACAATTCGGTTAAATCCGAACCAGTTTGCCGTGAACAAGCTCATCTCCCATTCGGATGCGCCACCAGTATACGCCCGGTCCGGGCAATGCCTCTGCTGGCAACGCCAATTGATGCATTCCTGCTGAAAACTGCTGCGTAATATTCCACTGGATGCGACCATTACCATCCAACAGTTCCAGTTGGACCGGCATGGTTGCGGATAATTCCAGGGGCCAAACGACGCCCCCGCTGGTTGGATTTGGCCAGGGAGAAAGATTGGCATCCGGCGCTGTGTTTCTCACCGCTACGGCGAGCGGGCGTATGCCCTGATCCTGCGGATAAACTTCAGGAGTTAACCCTGCAGCAGCCAGATCGGCAAGGCTCTCCGACACAAGCGCCTGATCCTGAGCGCGTACGCGCACGTAGAAAACAGGTTTACCCTTCACCACCCAGACCGGCTCCTGACCCGACCAGCTCAGGTGCAACTGACCACCCCTTCCAACAGACCAATGCTCTGTTTCTATTGGCAAATGAGCAGTGGGCAATACTTCCAGAACCTGTACCGACGAGGCAAAGGGGAAGGAACATTGAAAACCGTCAATCAGTCCGGTTTCGCTGCTGTAAAAAGGAATATCGTACACTTCGCCCGGAGCCAGGGCTTTTTCCGGGGTAGTCCAATACATTGGTTCGGTTCTGGAGTTCAGGCCGGATTGAAGAGTGTCTACAGAAGAAGCAGAGCCGTTGACATCGCCCATTTTCACCGCTCTAAAGGAAAGATCTGGCGGATAATTGGTTACAGGCAACTTAGGCAAATCATAGGCCGAGGGGCAGGTACCAAAAAACGGACTTCCCCAAACATGACAGGTATCAACAAAGAATCGCCAGGAAGGAGTACTGCCCGGCAATTTATCCGATAAACCCAGGATGAGCTTGCGTATTTCCAGGATATCGAAGGTGGTAACGGAGTGACTTTGGTTGACATCAGCAGCCATTAATTTCCAGCCATCGGTAAAGGGATCCAGGGCCAAAATATGTTTGGAAATCAATACCAGATCGTAGGTGGTGATTCCATTGGTCACATCAGTGTTTTTATTTGCCGACAAAGAAAACTGGTTTGCTGGCGGGAAATCGTTCAATATGGTACATCCACCTCCAAGGTTCTGCAGGGTGCTGGAAACCGGCTGTTGATTGGGCCCAAGCCAGCTAAACCGAAAATCTACATCCTGCACCACTTCGTTGTTCCAGTAAGTAGTAGCACAAACGGTGGATGCCAGTCCAAGCGGACAAAAACCGGCAGTATCATACACCAATACCTCTTGAATACAATGACTCAGATTACCACATTTATCCTGTGCCCAAAGTTCAATAAACTGGTTTTCGTTCATGGTACAATTGAACATGGCTGTATCCTGTGGCAGGCCATTGGCGCCATACGGCATCCCCTGCCCTGTACCTGCCCTTCGCAGCCCAAGAACCATTTGTGTGTCTGGTGTAAGGTTATCGCTGAAGTTTAGCAAGGCATCTGCCAGATGCAGGGTGGCTGATTGGGAAATATCCAGATAAACCGCTAATCCAGGCTTGCAATGCACCACTGGAGCGGCACAATCTTTAACGGTAAAATTCCGGTCGCAATAACGCTCAATGCCATCTTGTTCTGCGGTCCATTCAACCCGATGTTTGCCCTCTGGCAAAACTACGGGCAGGTAAACATATGGATCAGCATCGGTATTAAAGCGTACCCAGCCGATAGTGGTATCACCGGCATAATTTACCTCAAGTGCAAACCGGTACAACAAGGAATCCGGCAGCGCACGATTATCAAACCAAACAGTATCTCCACCGGAAAAGCCCGGGTTAAAGGAGTTATTGGCCATGATGCGTCCGGGGGGTGGCGGGTTTTCGCTGTTAATCACCGTTTCCAGAAAATCATCATTGTCCAGATCAAGGAAGAGTAAAAAGGATACAGAAGTCAATTCTCCACCATTACACCCCTTCGCGCGGACACTCATGCCGGGGACTGCCGTTTCAGGCATATCGGTAGTGCCAATGCTGGGTGCAAAGGTGAATGGAGGTGCATTCCAGAAATTGATGTCGTTGGAGGTGGAATCGCAATAGACTGGCGCCCCTTGTGGACAATTGGTGATGGTGAAACAGGCTTGCGCAGAAAGTGGACTTGTCGGAAAGACGAAGCTCAGGTACCACAATACGCATAAGCCTCTCCCCAAAGGCAGGTGTATCGGTTTTCTCATAATCGGTGTTGGTTAAACGGCGTGGATTTTGCAACCCACAAGGTAATTTCGCTTGATTTCGGGCTCGAAAAATATTTTTAATACCAATAATGATTGGGGCTAATTGCGCTTTTGCCGCCTTGCCGACATTTTACTACCTGAAATAGGATCCTGCATTACATCTGATTTTATGCTTAAATTAGTCAAAACCATCAGTTTATATCAATTTATATGCTTTATCAAAGTACTTTTAGGCTAAACACACCTACTTATGAAACTATCCTTGCTACTACTTCTCTGCCTGCCCTTTGGGACTTTTGCCCAAAATTGGCTACCGGTTGTACCCGGTGAAACCCAGCATTACCGACTACCAGACTCCAATCATGTAACGCACAGTTTGCGCATTGATTCCACAAGGCAATTCGGCAATAACACCATCTATTACCTCAACCGCATCATTCGATGGAAAAACTTTGGGGAACTGGTGGCGCTGAAGGATCAGGGACAATTTTTGGGGCAAACCATGACCCTGGCGGCGAATGGACAGCTGATCATTGAGCATCAGAGTTTTTTTCTGGACACCGCCATCGTTCTGCAGCCTTATGCAGGCCTCGGACAATCCTGGCTGGCAGTTCAGGAAAGCAATACTCAGGCCAGTGTAACCAACCTGGAAGAAACGCAAATTTTAGGGGTAACGGATTCTGTAAAAACCATCACTTTCAGCAACGGCGCCGTTTGGAAGCTATCCAAACATCATGGCCTGGTGGAAGCGCCTGATTACCTGAACCAAAATGCCCAGGTTAAACTTACCGGACTGGAAACGGCTGGGCTGGGCGACAGGTTGTATCGAATGTCGGATTTCTTTGATTATCAGGTGGGGGATGTGCTACAGTATAGTTTTTATTCCAATGCATTATCCGGTGAAACAACTGAATCCTGTAAACTTACTTTCCTGGAGAACCAGGTTAATAATGCCGCAGATTCCTTTAGCTATACGGTAGAACGAAGATCCGTGAAGAAGGTTTTTGGCATGTTTAACTACACTGAATTCAAGAAAGATACCATTGTCCTTAAGTACTTTAAACAGGATTGGCTTCGAATTGCCAACCATCATGGCCAGTTGTTATCAGTACCATGGGAAGGTTATTCCTACGCCACTTTTTTCAATCAGGGTATAATATTGGGAAAAAAACAGCTCTTTGGAGCGCCAGATAATGATACATGTGCCGTTTACCAGGTGCCAGTTGATCCAGATAATTGGCTGACCTTTATTGATGGCGGTATTGACTGTAGGTCTGAAGAACGTTACTGTGAAGTGTTTCGAAAGCAATTGGGAAGGACTAATTACCAATACAATTTTATAGATAATTCTGGCGGAGAAACCCTGACCGGAGCTGTTATTCAGGGTGATACCATATTTGGAACCATTAAGCCCGACTGGGTATTTACCCAGACCAATTCCCCTTCCATTAAAGCCACGCTTCAGCCGGAGCCTAATCCGACCACGAATACGATATCTATCTCACTGCCAGAAGGCTGGAACGATGGTGAACTATTGGTGTACCGATTATCCGGCAATCTGGAAAAAAGGCAAAAAGTGGAACGAACAGACCGCATCAACCTGGATTTAAGTGATTTACCCGGTGGCCTATACCTGATTATGTACCAAGGCAAACAGGGTATCCTGACGGGCAAGGTGCTCAAAATGTAAACGGTGGTGTTGGCATTGAACCTCGTAGGTTATAGACCTCGTAGGTTTTTAAAACCTACGAGGTCTATAACCTACACATACCTCGACAACAAATTCTCCAGCAATTCCTGTTTTCCACTGCGTTGTTGAGGTTCCCCACCTCCCAGGGCAATATTGCGCAAATCCTTGATTTTCAATTTGCCTGATGCGAAGGCACGACCTTCTTCTGTATCAAAAGAGGCATAACGTTCCTGCAGCAGTTTGCGGTAATCCGAGTTTTCCAAAATCTCATGCGCAGCCAGGAGCGCCCGCGCGAAGGCATCCATACCGCCAATGTGCGCGTAGAACAAATCGGCCAGATCTGTGGAATTACGCCGGGTTTTAGCATCAAAATTAATACCTCCACCGGCAAAACCGCCAGCCTGAAGGATCACCAGAAACGCTTCAGTGAGTTCGTAAACATTATTGGGGAACTGATCCGTATCCCAGCCATTCTGGTAATCGCCACGGTTGGCATCAATGGAACCCAGCATACCTGCATTGGCAGCCACCTGCAGCTCATGCTGGAAGGTATGATGCGCCAGGGTAGCATGGTTCACTTCCACATTGAGCTTGAAGTCTTTATCCAGCCCGTATTCCCGCAGGAAACCTATACTGGTAGCCGCATCAAAGTCGTACTGGTGTTTCATCGGCTCCATTGGTTTAGGTTCAATGAAGAAAACACCCTTAAAACCCGCCTTTCGCGCATAATCCTTGGCCATATGCAGGAAACGCGCCAGATGATCCAGTTCGCGTTTCATGTTGGTATTCAGCAGACTCATATAGCCCTCTCTACCACCCCAGAACACATAGTTTTCGCCGCCAAGTTTAATGGTGGCATCCAGGGCGTTTTTCACCTGCGCCCCTGCCCAGGCCACCACCTGAAAATCCGGATTGGTAGCCGCACCGTTCATATACCTGGGGTGGGAAAACAGATTGGCCGTACCCCAAAGCACCTTAAGGCCGGTATCTTTTTGTTTTTCCAAGGCATAATCCGTTATCTGATTCAGACGCCGCTCGCTTTCCCGCAGCGTATCACCTTCCTGAACGAGGTCGAAATCGTGGAAACAATAGTATTCCAGCCCCAATTTGGTAGCAAATTCAAAAGCAGCGTCCATTTTATCGCGCGCCTGATCCAGTGGCTTTTTCCGCTGTAGCCATGGAAATTGCTTTGTGCCCGGGCCAAACGGATCACCACCCGTACCGCAGAGTGTATGCCAATAAGCCATGGCAAACTTGAAATGTTCACGCATGGTTTTGCCGCCCACCTTTTGGTTGGCATCATACCAGCGAAAAGCCAGTGGGTTATCAGATTTGGGGCCTTCAAAGGCGATTTTAGCAATGCCGGGAAAAAATGTATTCATGGACGGTGGACGGCTTACGGTTGACGGTGGACGGTGGACGGCCTACGGTGGACGGTGTGTGGGTAGTTAGATTAATGTGAGTTGTCATCCCGAGAATCGGGACCTACACAAGCCTGGCTGCGAGATTATCCCCTGGCAAAAAGGATTGCCCGCAGCTAGGCTTGTGTAGGTTCCCTGCCGGGGATGACAACTCACATTAATCTAACTACCCACACACCGTCCACCGTCCACCGTCAACCGTATAAAAGGCAAACATCAGCAAAGTTTGGGGCCTGAAAAAGCAAATCCTGGAAAATTAAAATCTCGGCAAGTGATGATAAACAATTAGCCTTTTACATTCCTCAAAACAATATAATCACCACCAACAATGTGGCAATAAAAACCACTATCATCAGAAGCAGATACAAAGAACAAAATACCAGCCACTTCAACACCGTCCAGGGCCACGATTGCTGATAAAATCGTTTCATGGCCAGCAACAATGAAACTCCAATCCAACCAATAACAGGTAAACCCAGCCATTCCACCTCCAAAATATAGTCATTAAAAGCAAATAAAATAGTCAGCAGCATAAAGGCGCCTGATTGCTGGTGCATAGTAAAGATAAAATGCTCCACGTAGTATTTGTTGCTTTTCCAATACATCAGATATAACAGCAACGACATCAATGCAATAAGCACCAAAATGGTCCAGGCAAAGCTGCCTACATATCTGTTGACCAGCATTTTGGGGTCCTGAAGCGATTTTATACCCTGCCTGAGCATGATCTTCTCATCCCAGCTGCTAATTTTATACCTGCTGATAATTGAGTCCGGGCTAAGTTCAACCAGATCCTTGGTTGAGACATTTATTCCTGTGAGCAGAAGTGACAGATAAATAGAGTCCTGTCCTGAATTATCCTTGGAAGAAGCACTAACCTGAAGTAAATATCGCGCTGCCTGAATTAAGGGTCCATCCACTTTTCGGACCAGGGAATCAACAGCCATCCTGACTTCCGGAGTTTGCCAGGTTATGGGCAGCGAATCAACATTTGATGTATATTTTTTGGTCAATTCATATTCCTGCAAAACTTCCATCAAACCTTTTTCAGACAATATTTTGGCTAGCTCCCTATTCATAGTACTATCCTCTCCACCTACCTTCAAGTTGAAATTCCCGTTGGTAGAATCCATTCTGGCGCCATTAAACTTGCCACTGAACGTGAGCAGAAAAAAGAACATGACAATAAAGAAAAACTGCACCGGATGTGGATACCGCTTGATTCGCCCTTGAAAATACTCAATGGTCACTTTGGCCGGAATGAGCAAATGCCAGCACATTTTGACGAATTTTCCATCCAAATGGGTCAGGTTGGTGAAAAATTTGGTCAATAAATCCCGCATACGCACCCGACCGTCAAAATCCTTCTGACCACAGTGCGGACAAAAATCACCTGAGCGTGAAAGTTTACCATCGCAATTTTTACAACGGCGTTTAGGTGGCTTTTCTACTTGAGGCTCGTCTGTATGTTCCATACCAGTTAGATTTCGGTTCCAGCAAAGAAATAGGGAATCAGGGAACGGAAATAGTCATTCGTCGATTTAGATAAAAAGAAATTTGACTTTTGGCATGTAATTTTACGTTCAGGCGCATCTCTAATGCTGTAATTTTGCCAAACAGCCTATCCCAGTACTCCAGACAATAACTTTTGATCCAATCATATGAATTTCCCTTATCAAGCATCCCGCTTAACCGTTTTAGCCCTGTTTACTACCCTGACTCTGTCGGCTATTGTAGCTTGCAAATCATTTGGTAAAAAGGAACAACCCACCACAAACATCAAAAACAAACCCGACACCAACATGCCCATTTCCGCCCTGCCATCAGCACCTGGCGATTATCCTGACGACTGGAAAATCGTAGATAGTCTACAGGCTGAAGGGCTTTACAAAAGTGCTCTGGAAAAAACAGAGGCCATCTACGCACGTGCCCAAAAAGACAAAAACGGACAGCAAATCGTCAAAGCTTTGCTTCATAGGGGAAAATTCATCACTATGCTGGATGAAGACGGCCTCACTAATGCCATCAACCTGATGGAAAAAGAGAGCCTGACCGCCGCGCAACCGGAAAAATCGGTGCTGCAAAGCATTCTGGGGCAACTATACGCCACCTACTTGCAAAGCCAATCCTGGAAAATCAAACAACGCACCCCCATTCCGGAAGGAGAAGGAGGCGATATACTCACCTGGAGCGCTGCACAAATTGAAAAACATGCGCTGGCATTATACGATGCTTCCGTGAGTCAGGATGCCCTGCTGCGTGGTATTCAGACCACACAATTCCGGGATGTATTGACTCCCGGCGCCAACGACTCCATTGGCAAGCAGCCGCTCCGCCCTACCCTATTCGATTTGCTGGCACACCGGGCACTGGCACATTTCAGCAATGAACGCAGCTACCTCACAGAACCTGCTTATGTTTTCCAGTTAGATCAGGAAAAAGATTTTGCACCGTATACCCAGTTTGTACAAAACACATACGATACAAAGGATACCGACTCCGAAAAATGGCGCGCCATCCGGTTGTTCCAAAAGGTGCTGGGGGCTCACAGCGCTGCCCCGGGTCTGGACTTGGCATCCAGGAAACCCGCCCTGATTGACGCCGATTTGTTGCGCCTGCAATTTGTGTACGGCAACTCTGTGTTGGAGAACAAATCTGCCTTGTACCTCAAAGCCCTGGAAAGCCTCAAAAAATCTGCCGAAGGTTATGCCTCCCAGGCCGAAATTTCCTACCAGATCGCAGCACATCTGTACGGAATGCAATATGAAAATGCCTCAGACAAAGCAAAGCAGTCCGAAAATGCCAAACGGGCGGTGGCTGAACTTAAAGAGGCCATGCAGCGCTACCCTGGCAGCTACGGCGCCCGGATCAGTGAAAACCTGTTGAAAGACATTGAACGCCCTGAAATCAGTTCCACTGTAGAAGGTGTAAACCTGCCGGATCAGTCCGTGCTGGTTCAACTTAATTACCGCAATCTGAAAAAGGTTTGGGTAAGAGTGGTTAAACTGGATTTCGACCGCGAACGCTGGGAGGCTATTCCTTACAACGAACAATACGACTTCCTGAAAAAACAAAAACCGGTTCAAACCAAAAGCTGGGACATTCAGGACCCTGTAGATTATCAGCAACACCAAACGGAAATTTACCTGGATAAGCTTCCATTGGGCAATTACTGGGTTATTGTATCCAGCAGCGATGACCTCAACCCCATCACTACCATTTCCAGTTATGCCAACTTTGTGGTATCCAACCTGGCCGCTGTACAATATCAGGAAGACGGACAAACCCAGTTCGTAATGGCTCACCGGAACACCGGCGCCCCGTTAGCCGATGTTCAATTGAGTTTTTTCCGCACTGATTGGGATAGTGGTATGCAAAAGTTTAAACTGTCTACCACTGCCACCAGCGACCGCGATGGTTTTGTGTCCGGCAAAAATATTCCGGTTGGCCAGGGTTTGCAGGTATTGGCTCGGATGGGCGCCGACAGCCTTTGGATCGGTCAGGCGTATTCGTACCGCCAGGGTGGAGAACCAACTATCCAGCCTCAGGTTATGTTTTTCACCGACAGGTCAATATACCGTCCGGGGCAAACCGTATATTTTAAGGGCATCCTGTTTAGCCCTGGGTATAAATCCGGTAAAACCCCAACCATTATACCCAACCGCAGCATAACCGTTCGTTTTCACGATGCCAACCGACAGGTAAAAAGCACCCTGAAAGTGAAGTCCAATGAATTCGGCACTTTCAATGGCACTTTCACAGCTCCATCTACCGGATTAATGGGTAGCATGAGTATTCAGGCTTCTGATGGCGCCCAGGGCTCCAGCTTTTTTAACGTGGAAGAATACAAGCGTCCGCGCTTTGAAGTAACCACTAAGCCTGTGGAAGGCGCTATTCGCCTGAATGAAACGGTTACAGTTAAAGGAGAGGCAAAAAACTATGCCGGAAGTGTGGTAGACGGCGCTCAGGTAAAATACCGGGTAGTCCGGGTAGCGCGTTTCCCCTATTGGGATTTTATGAACTATTGGCGTAAGGTGGCTTATTCAGATTCGCCTTCCATGGAGATCGCCAATGGTACCACCAGTAGCGGTGCAGATGGCAGCTTTACCATTAATTTTAAAGCTATACCGGATGCAGCAATTCCTAAAAAGGACAAACCAGTGTTTGATTATCAGGTATATGTAGATGTAACCGATATCACTGGCGAAACCCATAGCAGCCAGGCATTTGTGAGCGTGGGTTATGTTGCCTTGCAAGTGGAATGGAACCTGCCTGATGCCATTGCGTTGGATAGTTTGAAAAAAATTGGTTTGAATACCACGAACATGGCTGGACAGCCGCAGGCTGCTGCAGGTACTATTACTGTTCAAAAACTGGTTGCGCCGAAAATACTTTACCGAAAAAGGTTATGGGAACAGCCAGATCTGCCGGTTATCCCTAAAGCAACCTTTGAAAACCTGTTCCCGGATCTGGCCTGGAAAGATGAAGACAATCCGGCAAATTGGGGACGTGAAGATTTTACCCGAACAGTCAAATTTAATACCGGCGCTGCGCAAAGTGTTGATTTGCATGAAGGTAGAATGCAGGAAGGCTGGTATGTAGTAACCCTGCGTACCACCGATTCCAATGGAGAAGCTATAGAAATAGAAAAATTCGTGCGGGCATGGGGCCCTGGAAATCGCTTTGAGTATCCAGGTGTTGCGGCTGAAAAAACCACCCTGGAACCTGGCGAAACAGCCCGGTTTGTATTTGGTGGCAAGGAAGAAGGCTTGCACTTTTTCTTTACTCAAATGCAAAATGACAACCTGCTGAAACCTGAATGGGTGAGCGGCAGGGTAAAAAACCTGGCTTCGGTGGAAATTCCCGTTACAGAATCGGATCGGGGTGGTATTCCGACTTACAGTTTTTGTGTAAAAAACAACCGGATTTATGGTGTCAATCATATTTTCCTGACAATTCCCTGGAGCAACAAAGACTTGAATATCAGTTACGAAACATTCCGTGATAAGCTGGCTCCTGGCCAACAGGAAGAATGGCGCATCAAGATCAGCGGACCCAAAAAGGAGAAAGTAGCGGCAGAGATGGTAGCGGCCATGTATGATGCCTCACTGGATCAATTTGCACCACATTCCTGGTCGGAAATTCCTTTCCCGATTGCCAACAGCTATATTCATTTCGAATCAGGTCAAAGTTTCGGGATACAGGTAGGTATCAACCATCTGGATTATTCCCAACCCACCAATAACCCCTATCGAACTTACCAGGAACTCAACTTGTTTGATTTCCCGATTTGGGGACAAAGACGGGAATATATGATGTCGGAGCGCATGATGATGGCTGCTCCGGCCGGTGAAGGTCGGGTAATGAAAAAAATGGAGGAAGAAGTAGTTGCTGATGTTCAGGCTGGCAATGTAGCTGCCGCTAAACCGGGCGCACCACCACAAACGCCGGAGCCAATCAAGACGGAGGCCGCCAAACCAGAGCCATCCATCCGTAAAAATCTGAATGAAACGGTGTTCTTTTTCCCGGATCTGCGTACAGATGCAGACGGCAATATCATCCTGAAGTTCAAGATGAACGAGGCGCTTACACGCTGGAAACTGCTCACCTATACACATACCAAAGATTTGAAGCAGGTGCGGAGCGTAAAAGAAGTGGTTACACAGAAGGAACTGATGATCATAGCCAATCCGCCTCGTTTCCTGAGGCAGGGCGACGATATTGAGATCTCAGCAAAAGTCAGCAACCTCTCAGCCAATAAACTGGAAGGCAATGCTACACTGACGCTGCTTAATGCCCTGGATGCAAGCAATGTGGATGCGGCATTTGGGCTGGCAAAAAACAACCGTATTGCACGCTTTTCCATCCTTCCGGGTCAGTCGGGCGCCGTTTCCTGGCGCATTAAAGTGCCGGATGATTATGCAGGCGCCATCACCTGGCAAATCACCGCATCTGCCGGCAATTTCCAGGACGGAGAGGAAAGCACTATTCCAGTGGTTTCTAACCGCATGTTGGTTACGGAAACCATGCCTATTGCGCTTCGGGGCAACCAGAGTCGGACGTTCACTTTCGAAAACCTCAAAGCACAGCCTGAAAACGGCAGCCTGAAATCGCACAAATACACGCTGGAATTCACCAGCAATCCGGTTTGGTATGCGGTGCAATCATTGCCATATCTGATGGAATACCCGCATGAGTGCTCCGAACAGATTTTCAGCAGGATGTATGCCAACACACTTGCTTCCAGTGTGGTGGAAAAAATGCCACAGATCAAACGCGTGTACGAGCGATGGAAAGGCACCGATGCCATGAAATCCAACCTGAGTAAAAACCAGGAACTCAAATATGCCTTGCTGGAAGAAACGCCATGGGTGCTGGATGCGCAAAATGAAGAACAACAAAAGCAGAATATTGCCCTGTTGTTTGACTTGAACAAAATGGCTTCCGAACAGGAAAAAGCCCTTCGTACCCTGAAAGAACGTCAATTAGGTACCGGTGGCTGGCCCTGGTTTACCGGCGGACCAGACAACTGGTATATTACCCAATATATTGCAACTGGCTTCATGCACCTCAGGAAATTGGGCGCCATCAATTTGAACAGCGACCCGCAAACTGATCAGATGGTGGATAAAGCCATGAATTACTGTCAGCGCAAGCTCAACGATCAGTACGAACGCCTGGAGAAAGAGGTGCAAAAAGGAAATACCAAATGGGAAGATGACCACCTGGACGGTATGGCCATTCAGTTTTTGTACCTGCAATCCTTCGCTCCAATGGATCGGCCAAGCAAGCAGATTGGTTATTACCTGGGCCAGGCTGAGAAATACTGGCTGGGGAAGGGTTTGTATCAGGAAGGCATGCTGGCATTGGCCCTGCATCGTTTTGGCAGAAAAGAAGCGGCTCAGCGGATTGTGGCCAGTTTGCGCGAGCGTGCTACCATGAAAGATGAACTGGGCATGTACTGGCCGGTTGATTGGGGCTTTTACTGGTATCAAATGCCTGTGGAAACCCAGGCATTGATGGTAGAAGTTTTCAGTGAAGTGGCTAATGATCAGAAATCCGTAGAAGAATTGCGCATTTGGTTGCTCAAAAATAAGCAAACCAACCGTTGGGAAAGCACCAAAGCTACGGCGGAAGCTGTTTATGCCTTGTTGTTGAACAATGGTCAGGCCAATAGCTGGCTTTCCAACAACCAAACAGTGAAAGTTTCCATCGGTGGAAAACCGATGAAAGTTGACGAAGTAGAGCCAGGTTCAGGCTATTTCAAACAAGCCTGGAATGGCAATGAGGTGAAACGCTCCTGGGCAGACATAAAAGTGGACAACCCGAACAGCAATATTGTATGGGGCGCTGCATACTGGCAATATTTTGAAGACCTGGATAAAATCAAGGATTTCAAAAAAACGCCGCTGACCATTGTCAAACAACTGTATCTGGAAGAAAATTCAGCTACAGGACCAGTATTGAAGCCTATTTCTGAAGGACAAAGTCTCAAACGCGGGGATAAAGTGAAAGTCCGCATTGAAATCAGGGTTGACCGGCCTATGGAGTTTGTGCACCTGAAAGACATGCGTGCTGCTGGCCTGGAACCTGTGAACGTTCTCAGCGGTTATCGTTGGCAGGGAGGTCTGGGTTACTACGAAAGCACCCGCGATCTGGCCACCCACTTTTTCATTGACTACTTGCCAGCCGGCACTTATGTGTTTGAATACCCGCTGTTGGTTTCACTTCGCGGCGACATGAGTAATGGTATCACCACCATGCAGTGCATGTACGCTCCGGAGTTCACCAGCCATTCCAAAGGGGTAAGAGTCAAAGTGGATTAAAAAGAGCACAAAGACAAGAAGGCGCGTAGACACAAAGGCACGGAGGTTCCATGGATTATCCAGTTGGGCTTCCGTGTTTTTGTGTGCTTTTTATCGTCTGGTTATGATAAATTAGTTGAAATTGGCATCCCGGTCAAGAGGTATGTCAATTCAGTTTTTTAAAACCCAACAAAAAAATTGAACATCGGCGGCTAAACCCGCCGGTACATCAACCCCTTCAAACCCCTCAAACCCATCAACCCCCTCAAACCCTTCAAACCCTCCTTTCAATGAATCGCCTCCCCGACCCATCTTTTAACTACAATGAAAAAGGCCAGCAATACTCTGGCCAGCGCAAAACGGATCCACGTATAGCCGCTCAGATACACCGTTTATTGGGCAATGCCAAAACGGTATTGAATGTTGGCGCCGGATCGGGTTCTTACGAGCCGGAAGATCGATATGTTGTGGCATTGGAGCCCTCAAGTGTTATGCGCGCGCAACGTATGGCCCTGGGCAGACTACCCGCTGTTCAAGGTTTTGCAGATTCATTACCTTTTGACGACGGCGCTTTTGATGCATCTATGGCTATTGCCACGGTGCATCACTGGCCTGATGTAGCGCGCGGTTTATCCGAAATGAGACGTGTGACCAAGGGTCCGGTGGTTGTTATGAGTTTTGATCCGGATGCCTATGATATTTACTGGACTGTTGAGTATTTCCCGGAATTGTTGGCCCTCGAAAGTCGCCGCACACCAGCTATGAACCTGATATGCGAAAGTTTGGGCGGTAAAACTCAGGTGATCCCGGTAATTGTACCAGTTGATTGTATTGATGGTTTCCAGGAAGCGTATTTTGGAAGACCAGAAGCTTTTTTGGAAAAAAAGGTGCGGCAATCACAATCAGCCTGGAGTTTTTTACCTGAAGGATTGGAAGAAGTGCTGGTTGACCGGTTAAGGAAAGCGCTTGAGTCCGGAGAGTGGGATAAAAAGTATGGTCACTACCGATCCATGCCAGAGATGGCAGGTTCTATTCGATTAATTGTATCAAACCCGGATTAGCCATGGACAATACAAAGGCCGCCATTGAGGTATTTAACAGGCACGCTGAAGACTATCAGGTACGTTACATGGATCAGGGGATGTATGCAGATGCGCTGACCTTTTTTGTTAAGCACCTGGATGGCCCTAGTCCTGAGGTATTGGATGTGGCTTGCGGCCCGGGAAATATCACTCGCTTTATTTGCGACCAAGGTCCGGACATCAGGGCTACAGGTATTGACTTGGCAGAAAAGATGCTTGAACTGGCTCGACAGAATAACCCTCATGCACTATTTAGATCACTGGATGCCAGGGATATTGATCAGTTGGAGCAAACCTTTCATGGCATTATACTGGGCTTTATTCTACCCTATCTATCAAAAGAAGAAACGGCTTTACTGATACAAAAATGTGCTGAAAAATTACTTCCTAATGGTATTTTGTACCTGAGTACTATGGAAGATGCCTATGAAAAATCCGCCTATACATTGCCCAGCACAGGAATAGGACCAGCTGTGTTTATGCATTACTATGAAGGCCCTGTTTTGCTGAATTTATTGGCAAAACAGGGTTTCCAGATCGTGTTTGAGGATCGAAAGGAATACCTGAACGGGAAAGGAGAACCTGTTACTGATTTGATTCTGGTAGCCCGGAAATTATAAATTTGAGTGTGTTTTACCGCAGAGGCGGAGAGGGTGTCAAACTGAGAGTCTCACTCTGAGTGAGACTCTCAGTTTGACACCCTCTCCGCCTCTGCGGTAAAACACACTTCTATCAACTCTTCAACTCCCTATTTCACCAATACAACCGGCTGAGTTGCCACGGTATCTCCGGCTAATACGCGGATGAGATACCAGCCCGCCTTGTTATCGTTTGGATACCATTGCAAGGTCATATCACCCTCCATTGTGCCACGGTAGATGGTTGCAACTTCCTGCCCAAGCATATTAGTGACCAATACCTGAGCATCCGAACAATTGATGCCTGACAGGGTAATATTCAGTTGGCCGGAGAATGGAACAGGATAGCAGTGCACCTGTTGACCCATGCGGGCCATTTCAGCCTGGTTGCGTTCTGCATTGGGATCTGTTGCATTGTTATCTTCCACACAAAGACCTTCAAATATTTGAACAGATCCCTGAGCTTGTTGGTCTTCAGGTGCTCCCATCATAATTCTGCGACCGGAAACGGCTACACTTTGCCCGAGCTGATCGCCTGCCTGGCCATTGCCATCTGTGAGGTATCCGGCTTCAATCCACTGTGCAGCCTCCAACAGGAATACAAAACCGCCTCCTGAGTTCTCTCCGAATGGATCATCGCCAGGTGTGCCAACAACTAAATAGTCCTGATCAATGGCTACTGAATGACCAAAGCGGTCTCCAGCTTTTCCATTGTAATTGTAAAGCGTTTGGCTTTGGCCCCAAAGGTTTTGAATACCCAAATGATTTTTAGCAAAAACATATGCAGCACCAGCGTCCTGTCCTTTGGCGTCATTGTTAGCTGCGCCAACAACCGCCCATGATCCGCTGATACCAACGCTAGCGCCAAACTGATCATCCTGACCGGACTGTGCGGCCCGAATACGTGTTACCTGACCCCAGTTGTTGGCGCCACCTTCATTTTTACCAAAAATGTAGGCTGCTCCAGTGTTTTGGAACAAAGCATCAGCCCCGGGAGCTCCCGCAATGGCATAGTCGCCATCCAGGGATACGCTGATACCCATATTGTCTTGAGCAGAACCATTGTTTGCCAACAGTTTTTTCACTTGTCCCCATAGATCTGCGCCACCATGGTTACGGCCAAAAACATAGGCTGCACCGGCATCTGCTCCCATTTCATCATCACTCATGGCGCCTACAAGTAATACATCGCCACTCAGGGCTAGTCCTGAACCAAAACGATCGCCGGCATCTGCATCTTGTGCATGGAGGGTACTGTGCAGATTCCATTGTTGTCCATTCTGATAATACACATATACAGCGCCCGCTGCAGCCCCCTGACTATTGTCGCCAGGTGCGCTAACGGCAGCAATTCCGTTGCCTATAGCTACCCTTGCGCCATACTGATCGCTGTTGTTGTTATTAGCTGGTGTCAATTCGGCAATTTCACCCCACTGATCCGGACCATTTTGGTTGCGGGAAAGGATGTGCGCTGTGTGTTTGTCGGTTCCAACAATAGCCCAATCGCCCATAATATCCACACTAAAACCATAGCGATCCTGACTGTTGCCACCAGTTTCAAGTTGTTTTAACACCCTTTCCCAATCTTCAGCTTCGTCTGTGAGTCCGTCACAATCATCATCTTCGCCGTTACAAATTTCTTTCCTGGTGCTAACCTGTACCTGGAAATGACATGAACTTGTGTTGCCATGAATGTCTTCCACCGTATAGTACACATCGGTATAGCCAATCGGGAAAGAGGATTGTGGATCAACATTCCATGAAGCATTCAATACCCCGCAATTATCTGAAGCAACACCTTGATAATCAACAATAGCCTCGCAGCTGCCTTCGTCGGTCAATGTAACCAAATTAGCAGGGCAGGAAATTGCAGGTGGTTCCAGATCCCGAACTGTGATCACCTGCACACAGGTGGCGGCATTACCGGATTGGTCAACAGCGCTATACACTACCTGATTCTCGCCCACTGGCAGTGGTGAGGGGGCATTGTTGGAAAGACTGCTCAGGCTACAATTGTCTGACACCTGTACTCCGCCCAGTGGCACGTATGCGGAAGTGCATTCGCCCGGATCGGTAAGCAGGTTTCTGTCGGCAGGGCATACGATTGTGGGCGCTTCTGTATCCACGATAGTGATGGTAAATGAGCAGGAGGAAGTGTTTCCACTTGCATCAGCAGCACGATAAACCACCGTGGAAGTACCTACAGAGAAGAATGAGCCGCTCGGCAAACCACTCACCAATGTAACGGTAGGATTGGAGCAGTTATCTGTAGCTGTTGGCGGGTTATAGTTTTTATTAGCGCCACAAACTTTTGGATCATTTGCCCCAACGATATTTGCCGGGCAGGTAATCACAGGAGGGGTTCCATCATTAACTGTAACAGAGAATGCACAGGTTGAGGTGCGTCCGCCAAGATCAGTGGCACGCCAAACGTTGTTGGTCACGCCAACCGGGAAGAAAGAGCCGCTGGCAAGTCCGCTTTGCAGGATAATGGAGGCCAATCCGCAGTTATCAGATCCAGTGGGGGTAGAATAGGTAACGTTTGCGCCACACTGGTTGGTTGCGGTATTTACACTGATATTGGCCGGGCAGGTAATGGTTGGATTAGTAGCATCTGTAACGGTTACCGTAAAGGCACAGGTGCTGGTCCTGCCATTCACATCTGTAGCTCGCCATGTATTTGTGGTTGTACCAACAGGATGATTAGCGCCACTGGGCAGACCGCTGATTTGTGCCAAAGTTTGAATGCCACAGTTGTCTGAAGCTGTTGGTGTAGCATAACTTACAGGTGCATAGCACTGATTAGACAAGGCATTCTGGTTGATATTTGCGGGGCAGGTAATGGTTGGATTCTGGCTATCCACTACTGTTACCGAGAAAGAACAAGTGGCCGTATTGTTTTTGGCATCCGTTACACGGAAAATATTTACCGTTGTTCCAAGCGGGAAATTAGCCCCACTGGCCAAACCGGCAATCCTGACAGTGGTCGGGCAATTGCCCACGCCAACTGGTGCGGTATAATTGTATACAGCCTGACAAACATTGGCATTGGTATTTACGGTTACACTTGCAGGGCAAGAGATGCCTACCGGATAAGGATTTCCAACACCAACGGCATACCAGGCATTGGTTACCGCAATTTCCTCTTTGGAACCAATGCCAAAAATATCGCGGGCTGCCTGGATTGAACCAGTTCTGGCAGCAGCATAATTAGACCCGCCATTGAGGTAAACCGAGAGATTGCGGTAAGCAATATCGGCAGCAGCATCAATGCCAATTCCTTCCACACAATATACGTTACCCAAATCGTTAGTGCCATTTTCACCAACAGAAAGCACATAAAACCACTTGTTCTGAACACCGGAGTTAAAGTGTACGCCACCATAGTCCCAGGATGCCGTGAACCAATAAGTCCCCAGATAAGTATCCGGACATCCAGTAGCATTTGGGTTCGACATGTCCCGGATCAGCAATCCAATTTCATCACCTATTCTCCAGTCATTGCCGCCTTTGCCATGCGCTTCTACCATTTCTCCAAAAATATCTGAGAACGATTCATTCAGTGCGCCCGGTTCATTTTGATACACCAGTCCGGCGGTATATTCGGTCACTGCGTGGGTTATTTCATGACCACATATATCCAGTGTTACCAAAGGTGTAATACCTCCGCCATCGCCGTCGCCATAGGTCATTCTACTGCCATCCCAAAAAGCGTTGACATAATTATTACTGAAGTGTACATATGATTTCAATACAGCGCCGGCATTATCATAAGAATTCCGGCCATGTTCCGAGAAAAAGTAATCGTAGGTTTGTTCAGAAGCCCAGTGAGCTTCTACACCTGTTTCGTCTGCAGTAAAGTGGGTGGTTGCGTTATTAAAATCTGTTGCAGCGCCGTAATTGGTGCCGTTATTCAGGTTAAAAGTTTGTACACCTCCGCCACTGCTGGTTTGGCGCAGCCGGTATGGGCCTACGTTTTCTGCTGTAAATGATACGGTTCCATCATATAGCGATTCACCTGTCGCCGGCACATTGGCATGAATCAGGATAAGACGGTCTTCCAGAAAAGCTCCTGTTTTTGCATCGATGAACACATCGCCACGGTAGAGCGGTTCTTTGGCGTACATATCGAATTTGTAAGCCAGTTTAGGCGGATTTTTCGCAAAAAAGTCCACTACAACGACCAGTTCGCCAGAAGGTTTTTGGTAGTCGTTGTGTTCGGAAAGCGGCTCCTCCCACATATATGTCTTGGCATTAACGTGCTGCATAGCAGCCTGAAATGCATCTGAAGCACTAATAGCAGGAACGACATCAAGGTCAATGATGTTTTGATAATTACCGCTTAGCAGTACTACCTGTTCGTTTTTTGCGTGCAGGGTAACAGTAGCTCCCTCCACTTTTAAACCCTTGTAAAATTGCTCGTACTTATCATGGGTCATGCCCAGTTTATCATTGTCAGATTGTTTTAGCCTAAGTTCATTTCCGGTTCCTAACAGGTAATAATGTCTAAATATTTCCTGTTGATCGAGACGGTCTGTTTTAGCCTGGGCATCAGGATAAATAAACTCCGGAAAACGTTGCGACTGCTGTCCAAACAAGGTAGCATAGCCGCACAAAAAGGTTAAACAAAGGAGAAGGAGATTTTTCATTAGGTGAAAAACAGTGTTAGGTGAATTAGATGCAAGCATAAAATAATAGAATGCCCATACCTACGGCAGAGGTGTATGGAGGCATTCACCAATCATTCAGCAAAATATGTTCTGGGAATCAGTATTAAGTAACCGGGAAAGGATAGGTAAAATTACAACAAAGAAAGAAAGTAAAAGGTACAGAGCTCAAGAATTAGTCAGATAGCTGACGAAAAAATAATTACCAGTTATGGATATTTCCGGGCATAACCGGATTTATCGCCAAGACACCGAGGCATAGAGATACTACTCCACTGCGCCTCGGTGTCTTGGCGGTTAATGCAGCATCAGATTTGTGCCATTAATTTCTCTTTTAATTGTTTGAATTCTTCCTCTGTCAGAATACCGGCATCTTTCATTTCGGCCAGTTTTTTGATTTTATCCATAGCCTCTTCAGATGGACTCTTCGTGGAAAGTTTTTCCTGAGCCATTTCCTGCACCACTTTTTTGCCTTCTTCTATTTCAGCATCGTAAGTGGATTTGGCTTGGGTTAAATCAAGGTTCTCCAGTGTTCCACCCTGATGCAAATGGCGGGCAATAGTACGGCCCAAGGCCCAGGTAGATGCACCGGAGAGCACAGGCATGCTCAATTCACCTACCAGTGTGCCAACACCTGGAATAATTTTTATCAAACTGGCGCCCCAAAGGTAATGTCTCAAAAAGTGTGTCTGGCTAAGGTCTTCACTGAGTGGTCAAAGAACGATTCAGATCAATTTCATTGGCTGTTTTGGGGCTCTGCGTTTTCCACATTTCAACACCCGCCTCACAAAAAT
>JAFLBO010000020.1 GCA_017303475.1 Chitinophagales bacterium | reverse complement strand
GGGGTACACTCCCTTAACGGAACTGTACACCCATCGTCGTAGAACTTTAATGAACCGCCGTGATACGAGACCCGTACGTCCGGTGGTGTGAGAGGACGGAGGGCTAACGCTCTCCTCCTACTCGATTTGTGCAACGGAGGATGACAAATGCTAAAAAAATCCATCGTGCAATAATATATCTGTTTAGGGCTTTTTATGCATATCTGCCAGGGTAAGCATCAATTAGTTTATCCATTTTTCATCGTATAAATCTGCCTGTATGAACAAAGTTTATTTGCCACTGCTATGGCTCTTTTGCAGCCTTTCTTTAATGGCGCAACAAGCGCAAACTCCTGTAAAAACATCCGTTTACTTTGACACCGACAAGTCTGAACTCACGGCCGAAGCCCGTCAGGTGTTAGACGAACTGGCGCCTGTACTATTGCAGGCCGGCGATTACCAATTAGAGCTTGAAGCCTTTACCGACGACCGTGGTACGAACAGTTACAACCGCGAGTTGGCTGCCGCACGTGCAGCCGCGGTGCAGAACTATCTGGAACAAAAAGGACTTACCGCCCAAAAGGCTGGTGTAAAAAACTGGGGTGAGGAAAAATCCTGGAACACCTCAGATCTGGGCCGGCAAAACAACCGGCGTGTGGATGTGGCCATTACTTCGTTTTTATTTGATAATTTCTGGGACTTGAGGGAACGCCTTGGCGCCAACACAGAACAGGTTTTTCCTGTAAACACCGGGCAGGAACAAACCATTACTGCCGCCAAGGGAACCCTTGTTGTGGTGCCCGCGCATGCTTTTGTGTTTGAAGATGGCACAGCGCCCACCGGAAATGTGGATCTGCTAATACAGGAAGCATATGATCCGGCAGCATTCATTATGCACAACCTGACCACCACCAGCGACGGACAAATATTGCAGACTGGCGGCATGGTGAGCGTAACAGCACAATCGGAGGGCAAACCCCTGCGCCTGGCCGATGGTATGGAATTAACTGTGGCCATACCCAATGGAGGTAATTTTGATCCTCAAATGGAACTTTTTTATGCCCAGCCGGTGTCTACAGGCGGCGTAAACTGGAAGCCTGCCGGGCAAAAATTCCGTCGCACCCTGAAACCAAGTCGTGCCGAACTCAATATTGACCCAGAGCTGGGCAAGCGTATTGCTGCCATCAAAGTGGCCGAGTATCCCAAGCCTGATTATCCGGCGTTTAAGGGGCAAATGCCGCTGGCGCCCAAAGCTCCGGTGGCGCCTTACAAACCACGTGCGCCCAAAAAACCGGTGTGGGAAGAGGTGCAAAAAATATTTGCGACCTCGGGCAATGTGGAGAAAATGAGCAAAAAAGCTACCAAAAGAGCACAGGTCTATTATCAGGAACAATCAGAACGCTATACACGGGATTCAGCCAAATATGTACAGTTGCTGGAACGTTACGAGGTCAATATGTCGGGCTACGAAAAAGCAAAGGTCCGTTACATTGAAGACCATCGCGCCTGGGAAGCAGAGCTCCGCGCACGGTTGGCCGCCATTGCCATGTACCAAAGAGAATTGCGTGTGCACTATTACTCCAGAGCCCTGGCCAAAGCGCTGAAAACGCAAGCCAAAAACATCCAAAAATATCCGGTTTACAGTAACCTCTACTGGGGGCTGGATGATGCAGCTTCTGAGGAAATGCAAATGATGATGGTGATGGCCGGTTTTTCTTCGAATACCAAAAAAGACGTAAAAATTCAGGGTAATCTGTACGAAAGTCTGATTGGTGTGAAAGTAATAGATCAATATCAAGGCTATCAGCGCATGAATAGCCAGGTTTATCAAAGTCTGTCGTCCGACACCACTAGCCGTGTGATGAGTCGTTTGCTGGCCTCAACTGGTTTGAGGCCGTTATCTGATAGTTTACAAATGGAATTAAAGGAAAGAAACCTTTTAAATGCTGAGAGCCCCAAGGCACAGAGCTCAATGCTTAGTTCATACGTAGCCAGTGTTGGGCAGCTGGGCTGGATAAACTGTGACCGTTTTTACAATGATCCAGCACCCAAAATGGAAGTCATGGTTGCGGAACAGGAAGATGCATCCCTTTATGCTATATGCAGCGATATCAAAGCGATGCTTCCTTTCAACCGTATGGCGAATGGTCAATACGTAGCGAAAGGACTGCCAAAAGGTAAAAAAATCACCATCGTTGCCATTAAGATTGAAAACGGTGTAGCACATTACTCGCAAAAAGACATGCGGGTAGGAGAGCAAACGCCAAGTCTGGTATATCAGCCTATGCCGCTCAAGGATTTGAAGGCGGAGTTGAGGAAGTTGAGTATTTGAGTGGATTGGTGTTTTAGGTTCACCACTGAGGTACTGAGGGCACTAAGGGCTTAAACTGAGAGTCTCACTCAAAGTGAGACTCTCAGTTTAAGCCCTTAGTGCCCTCAGTGCCTCAGTGGTGCATTAAACCAAGCCCCAGCTTCAAGGTCTAATCCAGTTCAAAATCTTGTTTATGAAGCCTTATTTGACTCTTGCCTTGTTGCTTTTTGCTGCCAGCGTTACCGCCCAAAATCCGGGTGATGCCTTTTTTAGCGGCGATCAGATTCATGAAATCCGGTTCCAGTTTTCGCAAACCGGGTTTCTGGATAGTTTGAAGGCTAATTACACGCTGGACCAGTACATGCGCTGCGATGTAACCGTAGACGGGGTGTCTTTCCCGGTGAGCGGTGTTAAATACAAGGGTAATTCTTCCTACAACAACCAGGGCAAAAAGAAGCCGTTTCGTATTGATTTTGAAGAATATACCGACAATCAAAAGCTTGACGGTATGGATAAACTTGTGCTGAACAACGCGTTTAAAGACCCCACCTTTTTGCGGGAAAAGATGATGCTGGATTTTTTAAATGCAAACGGCATCTCAGCACCCAGATGCATATTTGTTAAACTCTACATCAACAATCAGTACTGGGGCCTTTATTCCGGGGTGGAAGACGTGGAAAAAACCTTCCTTAAAACCCGCTTCGATAATAAAGGCGGCAACCTTTTCAAGGGCGATCCGCATGGGTCTCTTACCTGGAAGGGCGCCGACCCGGCTATGTATTACGGCGATTATGAACTGAAAACCAACGAGGAGGAAAATGATTGGACCGACCTGGTTAACCTACTGAACAAACTAAACAACACCCCACCCGCTCAACTCGCCGACAGCCTGGACCGCTATCTGAACCTCGATTCCTGGTTTTCTTACTGGGCTGCCCACAACCTGTTCGTGAACCTGGATAGTTATATTGGCAGCGGACACAATTATTTCCTGTACCACAACACCGATACCGATAAGTTTGAGTGGATATCCTGGGATGTGAACGAAGCGTTTGGCAATTTCAACCTGGGGCTCACCCTGAACAACCTCAAAACGCTTCCGTTCGGGTATATCCCCAATCCGCCCAATATGCGGCCAATGATGAACAAATTATGGCAAGATAATGTCTTCAAACAGCGTCTGGCCGACCGCATGTGTGAGCTTTTGCAGGATTTTAATAACGGATCTATGGATCTGCGCATTGATGCTCTTGCTAATCTAATCCGACCGGCCGTTTTGGCAGATAGCCTGAAAACGCACAGCAATGCACTTTTTGAGCAAAATCTCTCCCAGGATGTCAATATCGGTCAGGGGCCCAATGGCGGAATGATTCCCGGACTTAAATCCTTTGTGACAGCCCGCCGAAATGCTCTTCAGCAGCAATTGCAGAGCTACGGATGCTCAACTTCCGCTGTGGAGAGCCTGTCTGAGTCTTCCATAATCATCGCCCCTAATCCGGCCACTGATTTCATCCAAATCAACATTCCCAACCAGGATATACTACGGGTATACCTCCTGGATGCCTCCGGTAAACTATGTATGCAGTGGGCTTCAAAAACCAACTATGAGATATCCAATCTGCCTTCCGGCATCTATTTCCTCAAAGTACAAACAGAGGAAGCAGTCGTTTCCGGCCGTTTCCTGATGGGGAAGTAATATAAGGGGGTAGTAAGACACAAAAGCTCCAAGGCGCCAAGACGCGAAGGCACAAAGGCGCCAAGACGCGAAGGCACAAAGGCACAAAGACGCGAAGTTGGCCTGCGGCCAATAATTATATTCGAAGGGTCTATTTGGCTGCGCCAAATAGACCCTTCGTGCCTTCGTGCCTTCGTGCCTTCGTGCCTTCGTGCCTTCGTGCCTTCGTGCCTTTAGACCACTTTGTGCCTTAATTCACAGAGAAGGCTGGCACAAATGCGCTGACGGTATTGTAAAAAGTCAGTTCGTGCACTTTTACTTTCATATACCTGGTGAGGGGCAAACGATGGACCATTTCCATCAGCTCTGCTTCGTTCTGGGCGGCAAATACCACCCAAAGCTTGGAGTTCTCAAGGGAAAGGGCATAGTTCAAAATTTTGCCTTCGCTGAGCAGGCGGTTCACCATGCTGCGTTGTTGGGGGATTTTATTGACAAACTCTTCCGGCAGATCCGTGGGAAGGGTAAAATCCACCATGTATTGAATGAGATTATTGTCCATGTTCTTGTTGTGAGAGGATTTGGAATTTCAGGCGCTTCAGGTGTTTCTGCTATCTGCGTGATTAACCTTCAAAAACCGTGCAAATTTTCCAAATAATTCATTAGACTGACAAGCAGTCAGGTGGGCTTGACAAAAACAAAATACCTGACTTGAGGTCAAGTAAGGTATTTTGTTTTTGTTGATCGTTGAATATCAGGAATTTAATTCACTCCAAGGGCCTTCAGAGTCTCCATGTCCAGGTTGCCTTCAGGCAGGTTGTGGTCTTTCTGAAATTTAATGAGGGCAGCTTTTGTTTTGGCGCCCATGACATTGTCCGGTGTGCCGATATTATAGCCTTTCTTATTCAGAGCCTCCTGAATCTGCCGAATGGTATATCCTGTTATTTTTTCACCACACAACACCTCTCTCCATTCAGTAAAACCACCAGGCTTTCTAACCTCGCGGCGGGTAATTGCCACTGTTTCCGGCAAAATATTCTCCGATTTAATGGTAGCGGGCTTTTTTACCCGTTTTACCGGATTTGTGGCTTTTTCTCCTGGCACATTTTCCGTGCGAATGCCGGAAGGGGTTTTTAATACCTCTTTGGTAACACTAACCGTTTCACCTGAAATGACTTCCTCACGTACGCTGGCGGGAGTTTTCAGGATCTGTTTTTTAGAAGGCGTATTTTCTGCCGGGATGATTTCTTCCTTTACATACGCTTGGTTTTTCAATACCCGGATAGAAAAAGTGCGGTATTCGGCAGGTATGGTTTCTTCCTTTAAGGTTGCCGGTGTTTTGATCTTTTTAACCGTTCGTTTGCCCATTTTGGCAGGAACCTCAATTGATTTGATACAGCCTGCATCCGGAATGCCGGAGCCATCGCAACCGCGGTTAACGCGCTTGGTAACGGTTTTATACTCTGCAGGGGTCTCTACCAGACACCAAACCAGACAATCGTCCGGATCAGCGCTCAGGCAGGAGGCATCGGCTTGTTTGCGCACCCATTTGGTGGTAGCCGGCCGCACTTCAATCCGTTCTGTCACAGTTTCCATTTTAGGCTCCTGAACCTCATACCGAATATAGCCCTCTTCAATGATATATTCCTCTTCTACCGTCTCATACACCGGTGGAACTTCCACGGTTTTGACCATGGCCGGCTTGATTTGCACCTGTTTCTGCACTGTTTCGTATTCCGCCGGAACAGCCACCAGTCGCTTGGATTCCGGTTTGTTGGGCAGCGTCTCATTGGTGGATTCGTACACGGCCTGGGTTACGATGAAACGCTTGCCGGGCTCTTTCACCTGAACTTCCTCAGTAATTTTTTCATACTCGCCAGGCACATAAATTATGCGCTGGTAGCCCTCTTTCAAATCGTATGTATCAATAACAGTTTCGAATTCCGGCGCTGTAACGGTATTGCGTTTGCCGGCTGGGCGCACCGTGACCTGCTCAGTAACCGTTTCAAACTGGTCGGGCATGATACATTTTGCATAACACTTACCCGGCATGGCATCCGGTGGAAGGTCTTGAGCAGCAACAAAATTGGTTAGCCCGACAAAAAAAAGCAGGAACAGGCATGCGTATTTAGCCATGACAAAAAATCAGGTTGAAAAAATGAGGGGGGACAAGATGGCCCGTTTCGAGGGGCAAAAATACAGGCCAGGTACTGGCGTAATACACTTATCCGTGTGAAAGTTTGGTCAAAGGTCGAGCCCTTTTGGATAACAAACGAAATACTTAGTCACTAACTGGGTGTACATGGGCACATCCGAGCACTGATCAATGGGCTTTACGGTACCGTCTTTAAACAGGATTTTGATTTGCTCTCTGGTGTCGTTATAGGCCCGGTTGCTTTCCGATCCGGTGTATAATAAATGATCCAGTATGGCTTCTTTGCCCCATTTTTGGGTAATCCGTTCCCGGATGTTCTGTACGTGGCTTTCCTCAACAGGCGCAGTATGCCATTCCAAGCGGAATAACCTGCGGTCCAATAATCCTTTACACAAAAAAGAAAGGGTAAAGTCTTCCGCTTCCGACCAGTATTTAATAGCAGCCGTGAGGTCGTTATCGTCCAGTTTGGAAAAATGAGCCAGCATTTCAGCTGCATCCGGGTTGCTGTCGGGCTCCCGGAAGAGGAACCAGCCCAGATGCCTGGGAACCTCCAGCGATACGCCTGAAAGACTCAGCTCCCGTGCCCTACGAAGCGCATGAATCAACATTTTTTCGGCCGAAACACCTGTTTTGTGCAGGTAAACCTGCCAATACATCAAACGCCGTGCAATGAGGAACTTTTCTATGCTGTATATCCCTTTTTCCTCTACAACCAGCTCGCCTTCATGCACCGCCAGCATCTTGATGATGCGATCATAGCCTATCACTCCTTCGCTTACGCCAGTGAAAAAACTGTCGCGGTTGAGGTAATCCATGCGATCCATATCCAATTGGCCGGATACCAATTGGTGCAGGAATTTTTTGGGATATTCATCCCGAAAAATGCGGATGGCCAGCTCAAGTTGCCCATGAAACTCCAGGTTGAGTCGCTCCATAAACAACTGCGATAACTCCTCATGGTGCAGGGCTGCCAGGGAATGTTCCAGTGCATGAGAGAAGGGTCCATGACCAATATCGTGCAGTAATATGGCGGCACAAGCGCCCTCGGCTTCATCCGGACTGATATCTACGCCTTTTTGCCGCAGGGTTTCTATGGCTTCCTGCATCAGGTGCAGGGCGCCGAGTGCATGGTGAAAGCGCGTATGCAGGGCGCCAGGGTACACAAAAGAACTCAAACCCAGCTGGCGGATTCTTCTCAAACGCTGAAAAAAAGGATGATCTATCAGGTCGAGCAAAATTCCGCGTGGCACGGAAACAAATCCGTACACCGGGTCATTGAAGATCTTTTTATGGGCGATCATAGTTGTTCCTCCTCTCCCAATGCAGGTATGCCAATATTGCCGAAGCCGTGCTCCATAAGGTAGGATCGCCATTTTTCCTGACGGTCCAGGGTGCCGTGTGTCAACCAGACCTTTTTCACCGAGTTTTTCTGATTCTCGATCATGCTCAGCATTTCGCTGCGGTCGCCATGTGCAGAGAAGGAATCCATGACTTCTACATCGGCCAGAACCTGAAGGTTTTTACCCATCAGATACAAACTTTTAGCACCCTCGCGAAGTTGTCCGCCAGGCGTATTTGGCGAACAATAACCCACAATCAGGATGGTATTGCGCTGGTTTTCAATATTGTTGAACAAGTGGTGTCGGATCCTTCCCGCGTTCATCATGCCCGAAGCAGAAATGATGATACAAGGTTTTTTAGTATTGTTCAATTCCTTGGATGCATGCACATCCCGGATGTAAAACAGGCTGTTGAAACCAAATGGGTTTTCGTCCTCAGCCATATAACGGTGCAATTCTGCGTCGAAACACTCGGGGTGGTTGATGAAAACTTCGGTGGCGTTAACCGACAAAGGGCTGTCTACATACACCGGCACTTTAGGCAATTCGCCGGCATTTTGCAGTTTGTCCAGCATATACACAATTTCCTGGGTACGCCCCACGGAAAATGCCGGAATGATCACTTTGCCTTTTTTCTGTTCGCAAGTGTAGCGGATGATTTCGGCAAATTTGCTCACTTCCGTTGGCGCAGATTCATGCTCACGGTCGCCATAAGTACTTTCACAAATCAGGTAATCCAATTCCGGCATAGGCAACGGATCGCCCAGAATAGGACGGTTAGGCCGCCCGATATCGCCTGTAAAACCAAAACGGGTGGTTTTACCGCCTTCCTGAATTTCCAGCGTAACACTGGCGCTGCCAAGAATATGCCCGGCATCGCGGTACATCACCCGCACATCGGCGCTGATATGGAACCATTGTTCATAGTTGTAACTTACAAACTGCCGCATTACCTGCTGCACATCTTCCACCGTGTAGAGCGGCTTTTTTTCCGGCTCGCCCTCCTGGCGGAATTTCCGGTTGCTGTATTCAGCATCATTTTCCTGGATTTTGGCACTGTCCAGCAGCATCAGGGCACACAGGTCGCGGGTGGCATGGGTAGCATAAATTTTACCCCGAAAACCATCGGACACCAGCTTGGGTACACGGCCGGTGTGGTCAATATGTGCGTGACTGAGGATCAGGGCATCAATTTCTTTGGGGTCAAAAAGCCACTTTTCATTGAAGCCGGTAATGGGATTGCCAGCACCTGCCCTGCCATCATCGTCGCCACCCTGGTATAAACCACAATCCAGCAATATTTTAAAGCCATTGTCCAAAGTCAGCAGGTGACTGGAACCGGTCACTTCGCGCGCAGCGCCACAGAATTTTACTTTCATTGTAGGTTGTTCTAAAATTGGCCGAAAAATAGGGATTATCCGTCAAACCGAGGTGATGGAGGAAATTTCGTTTCTTTGCACTTCATATGGAAGAACCAAAGTTTACACCAGACAGAGAACGGCTTGCTCACAGAAGGGCAAGACTGGAGTTGCTGCGTCTGCGGCTCAAGGAAGATTTTGTAGGTATTGACGAGATTATTGACAGTTTACTGGACTACATTCAGGTATGGTATCTGATGCCTGAGGTGCTCACCCGACCCATCATTGTTTGTCTTTGGGGCATGACAGGTGTGGGTAAAACGGATCTGGTGCGCAAGATGGTTCAGTATCTGGATTTCCAGGAACGCTTTGCCGAAGTGGAATTGGGCAACACCGATCAAACCACCTATTTCAGTAGTGTAAATGCTATTTTGAAATCTAACGGTCTGATTGACAGCCGACCATCCATTGTGCTGTTCGATGAGATCCAGCGTTTTTATACCATCGAACCGGATGGTTCGCCGGTACAGGTAACCAAGTTCAACGACTTTTGGGAACTGCTGTCGGATGGTCGCCTGGCCAAACGCGAGAAGGAAGATTTCGACTATTACATTTCGGATTTCATGTTCAACCAGCGGCAGCGCAATCGGCGTCCGCCTGGCGAACCTGCTGAAGATCCAATGATGGACACGGTAGGTATTTGGGAGGCCCGCAACCTCAAAAAGATGCTGGAGTTGGAAGAAGATGTGCTGGATATTGCAGAAATGAGCAAAAAACAAATGCTCGACATCATCATTGAGGCCAAGAGCAAGCGCAGGGTGTTTGAGCCAATTGATTATTCCCAGATGCTCATTCTGGTAAGCGGCAATCTCGATGAAGCATTTCAAATGGCCACCCACACATCAGACAGTGAGGTGGACGCAGATATTTACCACGCATTTACCAGGAAAATTACGGCTGTGGACATCAAGAATGCCCTTACCCGGCGTTTCCGTCCGGAGCAGGTGGCACGTTTTGGTAATATTCATTTGATTTATCCGAGTTTGCGCAAAGCTGATTTTGAAGCGCTGATCCGCAAGGAGGTGGGCAAAATTATTCAGCGCACGGAAGAGCGTTTTGGGGTTAAAATCGAGGTGTCGGATCAGGTATACAGTCTGATATACCGAAACGGGGTATTCCCGGTGCAGGGTGTGCGGCCGGTATTCAGTAGTGTAACTGACATTTTGGAAACCCATTTGAGCAAATTTTTGTTTGAATGTCTGAACGATGGTTGTTTCGAGTTTTCTATTGATTATCAAACAGAAGAGCGCGTAATTCTGGCCAGGATAGGAGCGCGCACGGTGGAAATACCGTTTGTAGGCAGGATTGATAAAATCCGCCAAAGCAATATTGCTGATGTGGTAGCCAACGTGAGCGTACACGAGTCGGGCCATGCTGTTGCATATGTGTCGCTGTTTGGCATTGCCCCTTTGCAATTAAAATCCAAGGTGGCCAGTAGTTATGCGGCGGGCTTTACGTTCCCGCATGAAATTTACGAAACAAAGGAGAACCTGATCAAAAAAATCAAGGTATTCCTGGCTGGTGGCCTGGCAGAAGAGTTGGTGTTTGGAGCGGAAAATGCCACAGTTGGCCGTTCCAACGACCGTGAGCATGTTACCATGCTGGCTATGGATTATATTCGTCGGCATGGGTTCGACGAGCGTTATCAGGCCAATTACACCCTGGAATACGGGTTTTCGATGGATAAATTTGCTACCGACAAAGATGTAGAGGCTATGATTACAGGTTTGGTGCAGGAAACCCGCGATTTGTTGGCCCGGCATAAAGACTTTTTGTTGGAATTGTCGGTTGAACTGGGCCAGAGAGGCAGCATGGAAGCCCGGGATGTAGCGGAGGTAGCAGCCAGATTTGGCTTGCCGGCGGCCATCAAAGAAGAAGGGTATTTACATTTGCCTGGTTACCGGGAAAAGTTGGGGTAGTATTCGGCGTGGAAAAAAATTCCCTATCGCCTTCCGGGATATACGCCCAACAATTGTTACTTTTGCAACCGTCTTTTACACAGGGAGCAATACTCTGAACCAGATTGCTTCTCATTTTTACATCAAACAGTACCATTACTTGGCGTTCAAACCTTACAAGCCTAAACCCACAGGCAACTCCGGCCCTCCGCGGCCTGCTGGCGGCCCTCCCCGTCCAGGTGGCGGTCCAGGTGGCCCCCGTCCTTTTAACCGTGGTCAACGCGGTCCTGAACACAACATCAACCATTTCATTCGCGCCGCTGAGGTGCGCCTTGTAGGCGACAACCTTGACGAAGTCAGCGAAGCGGTGGGCCAAACTGTCGAAAGCGGCGTTTACCCAACCGGCAAATTGCTGCGCTGGGCCGAAGACGCAGGATTGGATCTGGTGGAAATCACCCCTAATGCCACGCCTCCGGTTGTGCGCATTGTGGACTACAACAAGTTTCTCTACCAGAAGAAAAAACGGGAAAAGGAGCTGAAAGCCAATGCAGTAAAAGTGGAACTTAAAGAAATTCGTTTTGGCCCGGAAACCGGCGAACACGATTTTGAGTTCAAGCTGCGCCATGCCAAAAGCTTCCTTTCAGAAGGCAACAAGGTGAAAGCCTATGTGCAGTTCCGTGGCCGGGCCATCGTGTTCAAAGAGCGCGGTGAGTTGTTGCTGCTGCGTTTCATGAAAGAACTCGAAGATTACGGCATCGCCGATCAGTTGCCGCGTTTGGAGGGCAAACGGATGCACGTCATCCTTTCTCCCAAAAAAGCTGGACAAAAGAAAAAGACCGGCGGAGAAGAATAGTTTGCCGGACCTTAGACGTTGGACTGCTGGACATTGGACAACTGGGTCTTAGATTTTAAGTACACCCAGTCTGTATCTTTTACTGAAACGTTCAGCAATCCAACGTCGATTCCTCAGCACTTTTTTTGTAAATTTCAGTATTTCTTTTGGCATTTTGCAGAAGGATTGTACCTTTGCGCTCCGTTTTAAAAACACATTTTTTGACATGCCTAAAATGAAGACCCACTCCAGCGCTAAAAAGCGTTTTACGGTGACTGGCAAGGGGAAAGTAAAGCGCAATCGCGCACGCATGCGTCACTTGATGCGTAAGAAAACGACTAAAGCCAAGCGCCATCTGCGCAGCGGCGTAGTTGTTGACCGCAGCGAACACGCACGTATCGAGCGTTTGCTCGCCATCTAAACCGGATTTTCGCCCAACGCAAGGCGAAAACCATATTTTTTAACGAGGATACTGGTTTAAAGTATTGACACAATCAATCCCGGTATCGTACTAGAAAATCACACCAATGCCTAGAGCAACAAACAACCCGGCCAGTCGCGCCCGCCGGAAAAAAATTATGTTAGCCGCCCGCGGCTTCTTTGGCGCCCGCTCAAAAGTTTACACCGTTGCGAAGAACACGCTCGAGAAAGGTTGGCAATATGCCTTCCGCGACCGTAAGTTCAAAAAGCGCACTTACCGCCGTCTTTGGATTGCCCGTATCAACGCCGCTGTGCGTCCAATGGGCATCAACTACAGCACCTTCATCCACCAGCTCAGCCAAAAAGGCATCGGCCTGAACCGCAAAGCACTGGCAGATTTGGCGCTTAACCACCCGGCTACTTTCAAAGCCGTGGTAGACGCATCCAAAGCGAAAGGATAAACAGGAGGAATTTTTCCTGATCAAAAAGGGGGATCGTGCTCGGCATGGTTCCCCTTTTTTGTGGATATCGGTATGTTTGCTGCGAATTAACCGGCTATTTAGGCCATAGCTCATTACAATATGTACACCAGCCGTCTTTATGGTTTTTGGATGACCTTTAATTGGAGTAGAAAGCCCTTTATTTTTGGGACTATTTATTCACTCTTATTAACCATTGCGTTCGAGTTTGTTTTTCACGAACTGAATTTTGATTTTTCCTTTGGTTGGCAACCCATCAGCGTTTTGGGTATTACTGTCGCATTTTACCTGGGTTTTAAAAACAATGCCAGCTACGACCGCACCTGGGAGGCCCGTAAAATTTGGGGAGGCATTGTAAACAGCTCCCGGAGTTTTGGGGCAGCAGTAAGCAGTTTTATTCAGGGTGAAAACAGCGAAGGGTACAAAAAGGAATTGATATACCGGCATATTGCCTGGTTAACTGCCTTGCGGTTCCAGTTGCGACTTGAACGTGAATGAGAACACGTTGAAAACCGCATCAAAGGGAGATACAGCCCGAAAGTGAACGAAGGGTATTTTAACAATCTGGAAAACGAAATCAAGAATTTTCTAAGCGAGGAAGAATTTGACCTGTACAAAGGTAAAACCAATATGGCGGCTCAAATCCTGCATAAACAGGCCAACAGATTGCAGGAGCTCAAGGATCAGGGGCTTTTTGATGATTTCCGACATATGGAATTCCATAAGCATGTAACGGAGTTGTTTGCAGACCAGGGCCGGAGCGAACGTATTAAAAACTTCCCCTTCCCAAGGCAATATGCCTCTGTAGCTGTATGGATGACCATGATTTTTTCGTTGCTCACCCCTTTTGGATTGCTGAACATCTTTCATGATCTGCAAAGCCATACGGTTTGGCTTACCGTGCCTTTTTCTGCCTTGCTTATTTGGGTGTACTTCCTGATGGAAATGATTGGCGATTATTCCGAAAACCCTTTTGAAGGTACATACAATGACGTACCTATCACATCCATTTCCCGTTCTATAGAAATAGATTTAAGGGAAATGTTGGGCGAAAAAGACCTGCCTAAGCCGCTGACTGCCGAAAATGGGTTTTTGATGTAAGGGGCCTGATTGTGGCAAAAGCAATGTTATTTTAATGGGGTGTTTTTCATCGTTTTGACAACGATTTCTGTCTTATGGTAGCTCAAACTGAGTGCCTTACTTTGAGCTACCATAAGCCAAATCCAGTCGTCTATTTCTTGAACAGTTCATGGATATCAAGAAAAATCTGAAATGGGGTATAGTGATAATCACAATTTTGATAGCCCTCATTTGGGCAGGCACTCCTTTTGTTAAGGATTATTTGGCTGAATTTTCTGAACAAAGAGTCAAGGAGAGTATCCAAAGGAACTATGCAGAAAATAAAGTAGGTTTTTCGAGGCTTATTAAATACTATCGTGCATTAGGAATAAAATCGAAAGCTGAACTAGAATTCTTGAATGATAGTTTGATTAATGGCTATTTACAAAGCCCAATAGTCTCTAACACTCATTCCGATAATACGTTTTGGCTAAATCTGGAAAGTCAAAATATTCCTCCGTCCGAATTTATTTTTTTACCAGATGGTAAGGTACAAATTACTAATGAGGACACAATGGTAGTAAAAGAGAATTGGCTATGGAACTATGAAGGAACAATAATAGACCCCAAATTTGAGAAATTTATTGGCTGCATTGGAATATCAAAATCTGAATTTGACACTCTGAAAAATTTGGTTACGAGTGTTGAATGCGAGGTCATTACAACCTTTGAAGATGGCAGCTTTTCTTTGAGATATGATGGGATAAGTATGTGCCAATATGCTTATTTTATCACAAACGAGAAAGGGGCCAGATTTAGTAATTATACAAAATTGGGAGAAGGAATCTATTGTGGATTGATAAAGAGTGAGTTGTTTTGTGGTAGATGGATATTTAAAAAATAAATTGCCTAATAATATAGTCAATAACTCACCCTTGTGAAATTTCTACTGGACCAGGGTTTTTAATCATCATTAATCTCTAATATACTCTTTCATCCAATAGCTGTGTGAGAAAACATGGTTTTCCCAACCTGACATCGCCCGTTATTGAGTATATCTTTATCTGCTTTTATATGCGTTTCCCCAAAATCGCAAATATTCTTTTTTTGACTATAAGGATATTTTAATCAAAGACAGGAAGTATTAGCAATAGAAGCGCTTCTATTGCAAGTGAAATTGCAAAAAAAGCGCTTCTATTGCCAATGAGCCGTTTTTCAACACTATCTGCTTGCCCTTGAAGTTCTTCATTAAGGCGTGTTGTGATTTCCTCACCCATACATTTCCGCCCGCAACTGCTTGATCTTGTCGCTGTGCAGGTAATCACCATACGACATAGACTGGTCTATCAGACCCTTTGGCGTGATTTCCACAATACGGTTGGCTACAGAATCCAGCAACTGGTAGTCGTGAGAAGTAAAGATGATATTGCCCGTAAATTCCTGCATGCCTGTATTGAGGGCAGTAATGGATTCCAGATCGAGGTGGTTCGTGGGCTCGTCCAGGATCAGGAAGTTGGGGTTAGCCAGCATAATTTTGGATAACATGCAGCGTACTTTTTCACCACCCGACAATACGCTGGATTTTTTGAACACCTCTTCGCCGCTGAACAGCATACGCCCCAAAAAGCCACGGATGAACGCTTCGTCTTTTTCCTTGGAATACTGCCGGAGCCAGTCTATGAGGTTCTGATCCTGATCGCCGGTAAAATATGCGCCGTTGTCGTTGGGCAGGTACTGAAAAGCAATGGTTTGGCCGTACTGGAATTCTCCTTCATAGTGTTGTTCCTCGCCCGACAGGATATCAAACAAGGCCGACACTGCCATGGCGTTTCTGCTCAAAATAGCCACTTTGTCGCCTTTGTTCAGGCGGAGGTAAAGGTCGCGGAAGAGATATTCCCCCAGGTTGTTTTTGGCGCTCAATTTTTGAATATCGAGGATCACATCGCCGGGTTCCCGTTCCGGACGGAAGGAGATGTAGGGATATTTCCGGCTTGATACCTGAATTTCCTCCAGATTGAGTTTTTCGAGCGCCTTTTTTCTGCTGGTAGCCTGTTTGGATTTTGATGCATTGGCCGAGAAACGGGCAATGAAATCCATCATTTCCTGGCGCTTTTGCTCTACTTTTTTATTCTTATCGGCCATCTGGCGCGCCATGATCTGGCTGGTTTCATACCAGAAGGTGTAGTTGCCGGTGAACATCCGGATTTTGCCAAAATCCACATCTACCACGTGAGTGCAAACCATATCCAGGAAGTGACGGTCGTGCGAAACCACTATGGCAATGTTCTGGTAATCAGCCAGAAAGTCGCAGAGCCAGTCGGTGGTTTCGGCGTCGAGATCGTTGGTGGGCTCGTCCATGAGCAGGATGTCCGGCGAGCCGAACAGGGCCTGTGCCAGCAGCACCTTTACACGATCTGAGCCATCGAGATCTGCCATAAGTGCATAGTGCAGAGATTCGGGCACGCCCATGTTGCTGAGTAGTTCTGCGGCATCGCTTTCGGCCATCCAGCCATTCATTTCCGCAAATTCGCCTTCCAGTTCAGCCGCACGCATAGAGTCTTCCTCAGTGGCATTCGGGTTGTCGTAGATGGCGTTTTTTTCCTTCATGATGCTGTAGAGTCGCGGGTGACCCATCATCACGGTATCCAGTACGATATGCTCGTTGAAGGCGAAGTGGTTTTGAGACAAAACGGCCATGCGTTCGCCCGGAGTGATATCGATACTACCCCGGGTGCTGTCAATTGCTCCCGACAATACCTTGAGGAAGGTGGATTTACCTGCCCCGTTGGCGCCAATAACGCCATAACAATTGCCTTTGGTAAATTTTAAATTGACCTCATCAAAAAGCACCCGCTTTCCAAATTGTAACCCGACGTTCTGAACTGTTAGCACCTTGTTTGTGGTAAAATTCGTGAAAAGAGCGGCAAAGGTACGGCGCTGGCGGCAGTTTTGAGTACAAGTGCAGTAGATTGACGATTACATGAGTACATGATTACATGATTGAAGAGGGAGGGCGCTGCACTATGATGCCGTCCCTAATGCCAATGGAATTTGATTTTAAGACCAAATGCCGCTCATACATCAAACTCAGCGCCCTCCCTCTTCAATCATGTACTCATGTAATCGTCAATCATGTAATAAAAAAATTTTCCGCCCATTCCAACCTTTCTTTGCAACGCTGTACTCTTTGTAGCAAAGACATCCAACAGCACCTGATTTACCTGTGACAGACCAACAACTCATATCGCTTTGCCGGCAGAACGATCGAAGGGCGCAAAAGGCGCTTTACGACCGGTATTGCAAGGCAATGTACACAACTGCGTACCGGATTACCGGCGATGTGGACTGGGCTGGCGAGGCGCTGCAGGATGCTTTTATGCAGGTTTTCAAACATATCGGAAATTTTGAACAGCGCAGTACCCTGGGCGCCTGGATTAAAACGATTGTAGTGCGTGCAGCACTGCAAAAAGTGGACCGCCGAAAATCGGCCATGACCTCCTGGCCGGAAGAGTACAGCGATACCATGCTGGATTGGGGCACTTCTCCCATTGATGCCATGCAGTTGGAACAGGCCATCCAACGATTGCCCGAAGGCGCCCGGGCAGTATTTGTACTGGCAGAAGTGGAAGGATATGCGCACAAAGAAATTGCCGAAATGCTTGACATCTCTGAAGGAACCTCCAAATCGCAATTGTTTGCTGCCAAAAAACGACTTCGGGAACTGCTTTCCCCACAAATGATGTACTAAAATGGAACTAAACAGGGAAAATTTACAGCAGGCAATCAGCCAATTGCCGGAATACCAGCCTCCCGCCGGGCTGTGGGACGCCATTGCCGGTGAACTGGATTTTGATCAAACGCTGGAAAAGCCATTACAGGAACTGCCTGTTTACACACCTCCGGCAGATATCTGGGATTCGCTGGCTGCGCGCATGGAGCAAGTCCCGGAACTGGCGCCAAAGAAAGGTATTCGGCCAGCGTACAAATGGTTGCTTGTACTGCTACTGGCGGCACTTGGAGTATGGGTGTTTATTCCTGTGGAACCACCCGCAACACCGGCCTCCATGCCAACAGTGCCGGCACAAGCTGCCGAACCGATTGCCCAAAACACCCAAACCCAACAAACCAGAACTACCCAAACAAATAACACACAACAAAAAGCGGTTAAGCCTGCTTCCAAACCCCGCCTGATTCACCGCACGGAGGTAGTAGATGATGACCTGATCATGGCCTGCCGACGTGCGGAAGATCCAAACTACGATCTGGTGGAAACACTTTGCAAAGAGGCCCTGCCAGTATGCGAAGAACCTCAGTTCAAACAACTTAAAGCCGAATTCGACGATCTGACCCAGGCGCATACGGAGCTCAAAAATGCCCTGGGACAGTACGCCGATGATCCGGATTTGGTTTCACAACTCATTGATATTGAGCATGCCCGAGATCAGGTTCTGCAACAACTGATGGCAATGATGTAGGCAAACTGCTTTATCCAAACAACACCTCGATTATGAAAAAAATATGGCTCATCCTCCTGCTTCTGGCAGGGTGTGGAGTGGGGCGCCTCTTGGCACAGGTTACCCTGCAGGTTGTCAGCAAAAACGTGGAAAAAACGGTGCCCTGGAAGCCGGGCATGGAGTTGATTGTCAATGGCGAAAAAGCCGATGTAACCGTGGTTCCAACAGATTCGGCCGCCATCAGTGTGACAGCTGAATTGAGCGCCAAACACCCCAGCCTGGACACTGCCCAAGCCGATGTAAACACCTGGCAACTGGTGGTAAACACTGTTGGCAAAAAGGTTTACATACGGGCTTATGTAGGGGTACAGGCGGGTAAAAGGGCGCCGGTGTCGAACATGCGGGCGCAAATCAAAATCATGGCCCCCAGACAATGTGCCGTAAATCTCTCCAACCGTTTTGGGAAGGCAAGACTGGAACACCTGGATGGCCCGGTAGCGCTCAACGGTTATTTCTGTCGCTTCGACCTGTTTGCGCTCAACGGTGAATTAAAGGTAGAAAGCGAACACGGCTCGGTAGACGGGAAGGAACTGAAGGGGCCGGTAGACATCAAAGGCAAACGCGCCGATGTAACCCTTCAGCAAACGGCCGGAAACTGCCAGATTCAAACCGAATATGGCTCTGTTCGGCTGCATGCCGACCAACAAACCGGGAATGTGCGCATAAATGCTCAAATGACAGACATCACGCTCAGCGGTCTGGAGGCAAACACCCACAATTACCGACTTAAAACCCGTTACGGAAACCTGGAAGTGCCCGACAAATTTGATCAATCCGGTTCAACCGAAAAGGAGCACTCTGCCATTTATCAGGTAAAACCTGAAAGCCCAAGCATAGAGGTGGAAACCTCTTTTGGGCATATCAAAGTGGAAAAATAGTGCCAAACATGCACTAAGCCCACTTTCCATCTCAACCTCAACCACTTCAACTTTCCCAACATGTCAATCAAATTTCATATCAGCATTTTCTTCATTCTGGCCATGCAAATCAGCCTTATGGCCCAGAAAGACACTTCTTTTCAAACCATCAGGCAGGAAAGTGGCGAGTATCAGGCGCCTGTAATTGAAACACCATCAGACCGCCTGTTTAAAACCAGGGTGCCGAGTAAATGGATGTTTAAATTGAACCTGGCACAAACTTTTAATTTCCGGCGGAACGACCTTCAAACGGCCAATACACTTAGTGGAACGCCGCTTGGCATTGGTGCAGAGTACAAGATTTCGCCTGCATTTTCTGTTGGCGCTTATTATCAAATGCAACTTGGCTATCAGCCGTTGAGTGAATTTCTGGACAAAAATGGCTGGATTTATTCCGCTTCTGTAGCCGTAGAAGGGCGTTGGTATCACGATATGAAAAGGCGGATTAAGGAAGGGCGCAGTGCCAACAATTTTGGAGGAAGATATCTGGGTCTGGAAGGAACCTGGTCGAATAATAATCCATTGACAGACTTTTGGGATGATAAACGAATAGCCTTGCGGTATGGATTGCAACAACGCTTTATGCGTAACGGATATTTCGATGTGAGTGTTGGGGCAGGCATATTACAAGGCTCTCCTATTCTCAAACATTCGACCTTTTTCAGTACGGATCAGCGGATATCAGTTGGTTTAGCAGCGTTTTTGCCCAAAATCAGAAACGAAGCACAAAATAGTAACCTCTGCGATGTGTTACACTGTCAGGACGAGCAATACAAGATGTTGAAAGTGAATATTTTTGATGTCATTGCTTTTCAATCCAACGGCATTGTGTACAACCTGGAGCTTCGTCCCAATGTAGCCTATGAGCAAAAACTTGGTCGCTCGCCATTTTCTGTTGAATTGGCTGTGGATGCTTCATACAGCAACGGAAAATACCGCTATTACAATCTTTTTGACCAGAAAAACTATACAAACCGGATTGCATCGGCAAGTTGGAATGCTACCGGTGAGTTGCGTTGGTACTACAACATGCGCAAGCGTATGCTAAACGGGAAATCCGGAAATAACCTGTCCGGAACCTTTTTTGGGTTGCAACTTAATCGGCATAATTTGATAAAAAGCGCGGTCAATTATCAAACAGATAATCCCGGCAGCTTAGACGGCGCCTTGATCACCGGCGATTACTGGACAACCAATCTGGTTTGGGGTATTCAACAGCGTATTTTGGAACGCGGGTTTATTCAATTCAAAATAGGTGGAGGCAGCACCTTTGGCGGCAATAACTACCGGTACGAAGGTCAGGGTAAGCCGTTGACAAAAATTGGCAGAGAGAATGAATTGAATGTTGTGGGCGAGTTGAAAGTCGGGTTTGCGTTTTGAAGAGCCGTGGAAATTACATGATTGACGAGTACCTGAGTGAAGAGTACATGATTGACGAGTACATGATTACATGATTGACGAGGGGAGGGCGTTCGGCCTGGTGTTCCGACAGGGCCGTTGGCCCCAGCCCCATAGGGGCGGCATTTTTGTAGTACATGATTGACGAGTACATGAGTACATGATTGACGAGGGGAGGTTGTTCGGCCTGGTGTCCCGACAGGGCCGTTGGCCCCAGCCCCATCGGGGCGGCATTTTTGTAGTACATGATTGACGAGTACATGATTACATGATTGACGAAGGGAGGTTGTTCGGCCTGGTGTTCCGACAGGGCCGTTGGCCCCAGCCCCATCGGGGCGGCATTTTTGTAGACTGGGAGGTTTTATTGGCTTTTACAAGTGTTTGCTTTGGGTTAGAGCTGTTTTTATGGAAGCCATAAAAATGGCGATGAGTTCGTTATTCTCATCCATTATTGGATTGAGCTTTTCTTTTGGAAACCAATTCCTGCGGAATATGATTTTGAGGCTGATATTTGTTTCACGGAGTTCTTTTAAGCAAATTTTCATCTTGTGTACAAAGTCTGCCTTGGATTCCGCAGCCTGCGCTTCTCCATAGTTTAAAGCTGGTGCAGTACCACTACGCATTATTTGCCCACCCATATGCCGCCCTACCGCGGTATTGGGTAATGCCTCAACCAAATCCAAAATTCTTGTAGCAAAATCAATAAGACGATCCTCCAGTACTTGAGCTGGTTTTCTATTGGATTTACTCATAATGGTTGTTTGTTAGGTCCAAAATGTTGTGGGGCAAAAAGGCCAACGGCCCGTGCCATCCCAAACCCAGCGCCTCCCCTCTTCAATCATGTAATCATGTAATCATGTACTCGTCACTCAGGTACTCTTCACTCAGGTACTTTAGTCAACAGCATTTCATCACTGGCTGTTTGATAACACGCGCCAGGAGTACCGGGCTCTCCTGGCGCATCAAAGCGACAAAAACAGCCGTCCATTTGGATTTTGAAATCGCAACCACCGCAGCCTTCTCCAGTGCAGGCGGTCCAGTAATGATCGGCAAAGAAATTTTGGTCAGCACCTTCTTTCAGTCGAACGGCGATGAAAACAGATTGCTCCATATCTCCGGAGTGTCGACTTTCAATAGTGAGCCACCAGGCATTTTCTATGAATTGCCTGTCTACACGTTCTATGGCGCCCATTTGAGGCATGTTTGCGGATGCGGAACGAACCAGCACTTCTTCGCTTACCACGAGCCTTAAACGGTTGTTCACCATAGCTGCCACCGGATCGCTCAAAGGATCGAAGAAACCGTCGGGTGATTGTGCATGGGCAAAGGTGCATGCCAATTCAAGGATAAAGCATATCAATATAGGCCGCAGGCCCGTTAGCCCCATCGGGGCGGCAATTTTGTAGTACATGATTGAAGAGTACATGATTACATGATTGAAGAGGGGAGGCGCTGGGTTTGGGATTCCATCGGGGCCGCAGGCCCATTAGGAAAGGACTGTGAGGTTTTGTTGGCTTTAATGAGTGTTTGTTTTGGGTCGGAGCAGTATTGGGTAATGCCTCAACCAAATCCAAAATTCTTGTAGCAAAATCAATAAGACGATCCTCCAGTACTTGAGCTGGTTTTCTAATGGATTTACTCATAATGGTTGTTTGTCAGGTCCAAAATGTTGTGGGGCTAAAAGGCCAACGGCCTGTGCCATCCTAAACCCAGCGCCTCCCCTCTTCAATCATGTAATCATGTACTCTTCAATCATGTACTCTTCATTCATGTACTCTTCAATCATGTAATCCCTACTATTCAACCCCGGTTGCAACTTTAACAAGCGGCCTGATTAAGGACACTGATTGTCCGGATTGATCGCAGCAGCCTTCACATTGGTGGTTGACTACCTTGCAATTATTGCAGCCAGGCGTGTAGCAGACAATAGCCTGATTATCTGCAAAATAGAATCGACCTGTTCTATCTGGGTTCAGCCGGAGACTGAGGGTGAAAGGCTGTTTGTTTTTATCAGGATATACGCCTGTGAAGATCAGTGACTGCCGTCCGTCTGGCTCTTTTTGTCGCAGAACAGCTTGTACACACACCGATTTTTCCAAACGCATTTCCAGTGATTTAGCCAGAACGTATTCACTGATAAGCAGATGCAGGCTGCTGTCTTTCTGCACAGCTACCGGATCCAAAGCCGGATCAAACCACTTTTCCTGTGCATGAGCCAGAGAAAAGCTGAAAAAAAGCAGAGTCAAGAGTACAAATGGTTTCATGATTGGTGGCTTTGTTGCATGAACATTTTTTCTTCGGCCAAAGACGTTTGTTGATTACTTAAATTTCATGAAAAGCTCCTCCTGTTGGAAATGTTTGGCGAAATCACGAAAAACGAAATAAAAAATGTTCATGCAACAAAGCCTGATTGGTTGTTTTAAGTGGGTTTAATACATTGAAAATCAAAGAAATGTGCTAGTTTCTCCACCGTCCACCGTCCTCAATCCTGCGCTGTTCCGTACAGCATGTCCTTTAGTTTGGAGCCTTGTACCTCCGGCATTTTATAGGCGCTGTTGAATTTTTCGAGCGTTTCGTCAATGTCGTTTTTCAATTGTTTAAATTGGTCAGGCAGGGAGGCGGCACAGGTTTTTTCATTTTCATAGTTGCCGGCTATTTTGGAAAACTTCTTATAGTATTCCCCACCCTGGCTCACGAAATTGCTGTACTTATCAATAAAGGAGCCCACGCGGTCTATGGAAAATTGCAGGTTGGTAGTGGCCCGACTCAGCAGTCGCGGATCAGGAATGGCGGGCATCCCGTTGTTATTGGCTGGTATTTCACCCAGCGCTTTGGATACATACACATCGAGCATGCCGTAGAGGCGCTCCCAGTCATCGCCATCGCGGCAACTGATGAGTGGAATGGTGTAACCAACCTGTCGGGCGCAGTCGGAAAAAAGCGATTCGCATTCTTTTTTAAGCGTCAGGTTGGCTTCGCGCAGATATCCGGTTTCGTAGTAGATAACATTTAGATCGTTATGCATGCGCACGGTGAAATCCAATACGCAGGCTACTTTCTCTATGCTTTCTTTCTTTTCTTTTTCTTCGCCGCCGCCTACAGCAAATCCTACTATAGAAAAGGCGGCGGAGATATAGGGGTTGGTTTGCAGGAGTGCCGGCATCTGGAAGTTAAACTTGCGTTTCATGCGTTCTTCCACGATGTTTTTGGCCTCTTTAAATTCCGGATAGTTGTGTGGGTTCGACAGGTTGGAGAGGCCCTGCTGGGCTTTCAAACTGCTCAGGTGATGGTCCATACTGAGCACTTTTTCGTACAGCATTTTTACAATTTCAATGCTTTTGCGATAGCGCAGTTTGAGCAGCTTTAGTTCGTGTTCCTGTTCCAGCTGAACGAGCGTTTCCTGCAATTGCATTTTCTCCCAGAGCATAGGGAAACCGCATTCCGGGACCCGGTTGCGCGGGTCCTGCAAGGATTGGTTCAGGTCTTTCAGCCGGAACTGAAGCGGTTCAATCTGGTGTAAATATTCGTTTTCCAGCGATTCCAGGCCATTGGCTGTGGAAGCGAGTATGGGTTGCCACCAGCTGGTGGAATCGGCAACAGGGTAAGGCGTTCTTCCTGCCAGAAGGAGATTTGGGTGCAGCCCCAACAGCAGGAAGAACGCAACAATCAAGCAGTTTTTATGAGTTTTCATTGGTGGCAAATTGAAGGGTTATAAGAAGAGTGTGGCGCCCAGCCCCAAGGCCATGTATTCGCCGAAAAATCCGTAGTTGTGGCTGTGCAGATCTGCGTTGAACCAGACTCTTTGGTTGATTTTGATGCCTAATTCAAAGCCCAGAGCCCAGCCGAGTTCCCTGATTTTTTCATGTGTGTAAAAAATTTCCTCTTCAGGGAAGTTGACAACGGCAACTTCTGGCCAGAGTTGGCGGCCGAAACGGTAGGACCCGGCCAGGTCTAGTCCAATTCGAACCTTGGGTTTGTGGACCAGATTGTACCCCATTCCCAGATCTAATTGGGTGGTGGAAAGTGAGCGTAATTCCGCGTAGTTAAAAATAGAGGAAGTGCTCTCATTGGTACTAAGCATTTGAAAAGCTTCCCATTGCACAAACCCGTTCACCCGGTTGTGATGCCGGGCAATTCGGTTGGCAAAGCGGATACCGAAGTCGCCCAGGTTTTGTTCAGCGCCAAAACCGAGGTTGGTACGGAGTGACCAGTTAGATTGGGCTGAGAGGGTGGAGGTTAGTATTGAAATGAGAATAGCAAGAAAAAAATGTAGATTTTTCATTCGTACTAAAACTTAGAAGTGATTAAAAATTAGCCTTTGAATTTTTCAAGAACTATGTGGCATGAATCTACCACTTCATAAGTGAGAGCATTCCTGAATTCCAATAACAAATCCCAATTTCCATCTGGTTGTTTTTTACCATAAGCTGCAGGCTTCAGCGGTGTGTCGTCTGGAGCAAAGCAACGCAAGTCTAATTGAGGAGAATACATGCTATCACCTGTAGAAGTTTCGTAGTAAAATACGGTTTGCGATAATGAGCCTACACTACTGCTGCCTCCTCTGATCGCAATGCCAATTCCTCGTATTTCACCAGCTGTATCAATACTCATAATCAGCGTGTCGTAGCAATAACAGGCGGCATTAATACCGATGTAGCTTTCATCTCCTAATAGTACGCACGAATTATTGAATGAATACCGGCCTTCGTTGCAAACGCATTTGCCTTGTATACAATCTGCCTCAGTGTGACATGTACTACATTTTTCCTTGCAGGAGCTTAATAATGTGGCAGTGCCAACAAGAAATGTAAAAACGGTTGAAATGATTGAGATTTTCATTGTGTTGAAATATGAATTTGATGAATAATCATGGACCGTTCATTGGTGAATTGGGCTATTCAGGGAGAGTGCCTGATTGTTGACACTCTCCCCAATTTGTTCTAATGATCTTGTTATTTTGGATTGTTGAAAATCGGAATTTCCTTTTGGCATTGTTGTCCATCCGGAAGGTTCACGCCAATTGCGTACCCAATATCCGTTGTGATATTAGGAGAATTTCCACTCGGATTCGGCAATCCATTCAGTGTTTGCCACCCTCCAGGACTATTGAGTGCCATAAATCCGTTGATATAATTCTTTCTACTGGAAGCATCCCCGGTTTGGCTTGCCCAAGCCCAATTGGCAAAGTAGTTGGTACAGCAATGAGGTGTATTTACAGAAGGTGATCCGCCATTTACAACTCCAACCAAGTGAAAACTGCTCTTTATTTCGGCAATACTTTCCCAGCATCGTAATCCACTTACTTCCATTGTTGATCCACTTATGATTAAAAATGACAAAGGATCATTAGGATGAAAAGTTAAAGTTGCCGTTCCCTGTAGTAAAGGTTTCTCAATTATAGAAGCAGAGCAATCTTTAGCTTGTATAAATGGTTCCAATACATTTCCAATTTTATCGATGATTTCATCTGTTTGCCCCGGAATGTCATTGATTTGCCCGGTTTTTACAGATTTTATCAACTTAAATACAGAAACACCCATCTTAACCGCATCAATGATTGCACTTACTGGAACGCCTCCATCACAAGTTGATGTGGCTGCGCCAAATCCAGACTGAAGCACCTGAACATCATTTACGCTGTTCACCTTTTCTCTGGTAACTAAGGCAACGGCCCAATCCTGAGCTCTGGCAGCGGCATCTTTCTGAAATAAACATTCCCAACCCACATTAGCTCGAGCCTCAATTCGTGTGGAGTAACCGAATTCATATCGGATGGTTTTTTCACAATCACATTCAACTGGAAGTTCCGTAATACCAAGACACATTAGGTGATATCCAATCCGTACAAAATTGTCGGAGAGTGTTTCTTCTCCAATCGTCCAAACTTCCAGTCTTCGTTTATTCCCGGCTTTTGTACCAAGGCTATTCAATAACTGACGTTTTGCGGGTCCTTGTGCTGATATGCCTCGATATCTGAAACTTGAATTGTTATAAAATGCAGGCCCAAAAGATTGTGTTTTAGCCCCAATCACAAAATCCTTAATCCCCGTTTCATCCGGCGATACAACAGTTACCTGGTTCATTACAAAATTGCAAATACACTCACCTTCTCCCTGGCGTTGAACAAGCGCCGAGCGTACATAAGCATCCGGATATTGACCTTTGATTGAAGCAGGAAGTACCGCCCCATTCATAGCATACCGTTGCAGAAAAGAGATTTTTTCGTGCTGACTTACGCCACTCAGTTGCTTGAGATAGTTACTCAAGGTAACTGTCTGACTGCTTGGTGTAACGTATTCCGACAAGGACCGATATAGTTTTTCAGACACTATAACCGGTTCGCCGGCAACATATGGCCGTGTATTTACCGTGCCAATGATATATGGTTGACCGTTGCTACCTGTAGCTCTGATATTATACACTTTGCCGGCGGACAATGTTTGCGAACTTGTTTTTCCGCCGGATACATTTAGTGTGGATACTTCCGCAGCATTACTTTGGTTTACCAATTGCACACTGGTGGGCGTCATGGCTGTTTCCATAAATTCAATTTCTACAGAGAGCCCATCCGAGTATACGATAACCGAACTGGACTTAACCAAAGGTGTTTGAACAATGTTGGTTTGAAACATAGCAGCGATGGTCGGATCTGGTGTAATAGTGGCCCCTGGTTCTGGATCTTCAGAATTTGGGTCCTGAGCATGAATTTGTCCAATTGCCAGACTGCAAAACAGTAGGCAATACAGGAGTTTGATGTAAGAGAATTTCATTGGTTGGTAGTTTATCATCTCGCCTACTCTGTACGCTTTTCGGCTGCCGCGTCCGTACTCTGTTGCTGGATTTTCCGGAGTTTCTCCATTTCGCCTTAAGAGCATGTTGGGGATTTTCTGACGGAGTCAAAAATTTGAGTTTTTTTCGTCAGTTTTTGCGTTTTTGAAGAAGCATAGCCTGAGTTACGTGACTGAAAAAAGGTAAAAAATGGCGGAAAAAGGACAATTTTTGGCCCGGCAAGAAAATCCCCAACATGCTCTAAATCCGTTTGGCAATCTTATATGCCGCCGGCGGAATCACACTGTTCCCACAGGTAACCGTGGCCGTGCCAACAGGCGCAGCTGAACGCGCATGAATGATTCCTGCTACCACCGGCGTTGCCTGTGAGGTTCCGGTGAGGGTAGCATATCCGCCGTTTTTGTACGTGGAATACACATTTTGTCCGGTAGCTACCCAGTCTACCACAGCAGTACTCCAGTTAGGACCCGTGTAGCAGCCCTTGCCACATGTCATGGCGCCAACGGTATATACCTTACCGCTGTTGATGCAGCCCGGCGAACATTGTGCAGCATTGTTGGCATTATTACCTGATGCCATACACACCCAGGTGCCGGAATTGCCCAGATTGACAATGGCGTTTTTCAATGGCAGGTTGGAATTCTCACAATTGCCTATCGGAAATGCGCCAATGCTCATGTTCACTACATCGTTCGTTTTATCATACGAAGCCACATGGTTCAAACCCTGAATGATGTACGACATGGAACCGCCAACCCCGGAGTTGGGCAATACCTTTACCGGAACTACTTTGGCGCCAGCAGATACGCCCACAATACCGATGCTGTTGTTTTTAGCGGCTGCAATGCCCGCTACATGCGTGCCATGTCCGTTTCCATCTTCTACCGACTGGCCCGGAATAAATGACTTGGCATAAGGCGTTACCGCGTGTACATTCAGGTCCGGGTGATCGGTGTCAATACCGGTATCCAGAATCCAGATCCAGGTTTTTTTGCCGGTGCCATCCGTAGAGCCCCCAGCATTGTTGATGGCGCATGGCGTGGTTTGCCCCTCCGGTGAAAATTCCTCCGGAATACCCTGGTCCTGGGCCGGATTACCGCTGATGTAGTAATCCTGATATACGCCTTCCACCAACGGATTTCCCGACAATTGAGCCACCTGCTGCGGACTTAGGAGCGCAGAAAAGCCCACAATAACATCGGCGTAATCTGCCAATACGTTGGCTGGAGCAACACCCGCTGCATTGCGCAGATTGGCCAACAACATCAGATTCTGCAAACGCTTGGTATTGTTTTGCTGATAAGCCGTTTCGCGGTCTTCGTAGGCTACTTCCTGCAAGGCAACCGGCGTAGCGGCATTTTCTTTCAGCAAAACGATGTACTGGCCCGGGATTGGACCTTCCGTTTGAGCCGATATGCTGCCAAAGGCTAAAAGCATGATAAAAAGGTTGATAAAACGTGTTTTCATTGTTTAATTGGAATAAAATGAGGCCTACTCTATACGCTTTTCGGCTGACGCGGCCGTACTCTTTTAAAGGATTTTCCGGCTCACTCCAGTATCCTTAGTTGTCTGTGGCACATGGTCCACTATGTCTTTGTTGTAAATTATTACATTGGCTTATTCATGGATCCATTTCCCGCTATACCGTTTGTCTCCAGCCTCAAAATGCACCAGGTTCCTTTCTGAAGCAATTGGACTGTTGTTCCCGGCTGGTAATCAGCATCCCAAACAAGCTGCCCTTGGCTGTTGTAAAACCGCAATCTTCCGGCCTGCGTCTCTCCCTGCAGACTGAAAAAACCATCGGAGGAGGGGTTAGGACTGGGGTGAAGGGGCCGAACATCCAGCTCTGGCACTTCAACCGTGCCATTCAGTCTAAAGGCGCCAATCCAATCCGAAGAAAAACCTCTGGAAAAATGCAGAATCAGGGTGCTGTCGTTCCGAAAAAAACCGTGCGTAGCCACCGGACCATTGTCTTCGCCGGTATGCTCATATGCCCAGGTCCAGTCCTCAGATCCATCTTCCGGATTGCATTTGACGACCAGTACACGCGCTTTGGTTTCGAAGGCGTTGATGTTTTCGCGCCAACCGCCGATCAAGTACAAATCGCCGTTTTTTTCCAATATTTGATATGATGCGCTAACTGGCGCATAACCTATTTGCTTTTGGAAAACAATTTCACCCAAAGCGTTCAGACGGATAAAAAATCCGTATTCGCCGGTTAGAAATATCTCGTTGGCTGCATCAGCATACACGTTTTGAATAGTGGATTGCGCAGGGAGTGGTATGTTTCTGGACCATGACAGTGCTCCCGAAACAGGATCAAATGCATATACCACTCCTTCCCCTGATGCGACGTTGCTGGTGGTAATGATAAGCTTGCCGGAGGGCGTAAAGGTGGAGGCATAAGGGAGTATCAGTGAGCTGGATTGGGGAATGGAATAAACCTTTTCACTCAGCAGTTGCCCGGAAGGATCTAGTAGCCACCAGCCCAAACCGGTGGACACCCCTTGAATAGAAACCTGTCCAAACGTAAACGCCAGGTAGTTGCCATGCTTTACAATTTGGTAGGGAAATCTAAAGCCGCTGAATGCATAGTTTTTCTGCCATACAACCATTCCATCAGCCTGATACTTAACCAGTTGCATTTGGTCAATATTGTCTGAGGTTCCCATCACATAATAGCAGTTTTCGGCAGGATCGTACAGGGAAGAGCCCAGTAGAGAAACCTCTGGTAACGGGGTATACGAGATTCCTGTGCCATCATCTGCCATACTTCCGAAAATAGTCTTCCCGTCCTCATCCGTGCCAACCACTGTTATTTTGCCTTCCGGCCCATGCAGGTTGTAGGGGGAGATTGATATTTGATTGGTCCAGAGGGGCGTAAATCCCTGCGTCTGGCCGCATATGGAATACAAGAGCACTCCCGAAATAAGAATCGTTTTCCTGATGGCGCTAAGGGGTGAGGTCAATGAAACAATGGTCAGCATACGAATGAGTGTTTATGAAACATGAAAAGAGTTACAGACTGAAATAGCTCTCAATTCGGTTATTCATACCCTGGTAGGTGCAAATCAGTTGAAGTTTCATTTTTAAATGGTTGATTGAAGATTTTTTGCCTACTCTATACGCTTTTCGGCTAACGCGGCCGTACTCTTTTAAAGGATTTTCCGGCTCACTCCCTGATTTTTTGGCGCCTATCCCACCATCGGAATCCCGACAAAAGCGGGATTCCTGGTGGGCGTGGACATTTGGTTCCCTGGGGGAGGGAAGCGTGTTATGATGATTTCTGGTTCGATTCGCAGCCGTAGCCCGGAGATCGGGCTACGGACAAGCGAAACGGGTGTTTTCATTTATAGAGGGTTCATCCGGAAGGTGATGCCCTGTGCCGGCACGCAGATTTTCCAACCTGCGTGCGGCAGCAGGGACTATCCTGGATGATTATGGCCTGATGTAATGGGTCTGAACAGTACCACCCAGCTTTCCAAAATGAAAACCAAGGGGTGTCGACCAGCTGGAATTTCCATATCAAATCCGAAGACAAAATCAGGAAGCACCAACGGTGTAGCCAGTTCAAGCCATGTAGCGCCGAGCAATAATTTGGCCTGTGCAGAAACCATAGCGGTAATGGGGAAAAAAGCCATTATAGCGCCACTGTCCAACAAGGTCAGCTTGGCATAGGCGCATGTGGCGCCCTCCGGCAAGTCCGGAAAATTCCCCCCGGAGCGTTCCAGTACCCTCAACGTATAGCGTTCCGCGCCTTCGAGTTGGGTGCGTACCCAGACGGTTCCGGGTTTGATGGTCAGATTTTTTCCGGTGTATGCCGGTGTGGCTAAACGTGTCATATGCGTTGATGCTTTCCTGATGTGGCAAAGGTGTGGTGACTGATTTTGCAATGGTTCCGACAGTTGTGCAGGATTTTGGCATCCAAAAAGCAACTAAAATGGAAATGAATTTCTTTTAAGTGTCTCATTATCAATTTTTTGTGTTTCGGTGGAGTGTTCGCGCTTCCTGCCATACTGCTCAACAAACTGCGATATCAGTTCCCACAATGTCGATTACTTGAAAGGTCAACAGGCTTCTTTTTGGCGGCCTGTGTACCTGATCAGATGATGTTCTTTGAAAAGTGTTGAAGTGGTTCATAAAGCAATGGTTTTTAATGAGGCCGTTTTACCGGCGGAAAAGGTGAAGCGTGTTTGATGACACAAAGGTGAGGGGGCATTTCAGCCGGTTTCCCGACACTTGGCAGGTTCAAATTGTGATAAAAAAGAGCGGGAGGGGCCTGAAAAAAATTGTATAAGTGGTTGAATAACAGTGCTTTAAAAAGATATTGCTTCGGTTTTTTATGTTCGCAAAAAAGGGGAAATCAATAGTGTTTTGTCGGGTTTTGCCCTTGATTTTCAGTGGTTTAGAGGAGGAAAAGCAAGGGTAAACTGTTACTAAAATATGTGTTGTGATACCTCGGAGATCTGTTACTGCAGTACGGAGAGGATTCTACAGCACAAACAAACAGGGGAATACACGCCAAAAAGTGTTATAGTTTTACAGATAGTAATAAGGTCACCTTTATCCCGTCATCAAAACCTTCTGGATATGATAAAGGAACTTATTGAATTAGTTACACTGGTAGAACAAACCATGCCGCAGCACGAGGCCATGCTTGGATTTTTATCCAGGAACAATACAGAGGTGCTAAAACTCTTTCATGCCATACAGGTCAACCATTTTCGCACAGAAGCAGAGGCTATTGAAAAAGCCAGGGTAGGAGAGCGTACCAAATTCAGGCAGGTAGCCCGCGATCTGCTTCGCTGCCTGGAACAAATGGTTTTGCATATCGGTGCAGAAAAACCGGTGTCTGACGACCTCACGCAAGGTCGGATTCGCGGCTTTCAACTGATGGCCCTGGCCAAATCCTCCGGTCCGCTGGCTTGTAAAAACGCCGGTAAAAAAGCGGCGGAGGAGTTGCTGCAACTGGGCCTGCAATACGCCCGCCCGGAATTTGTGGTGGAAGCATCAAAAGTGCTCATGGATTACGTCTCCGTAGCCGGCGATGATTTAAAGGAATATACCAACTACCTGGAGCTTTATGAAATCCACAACAAATGGCGTTTGCTGGAGGAAAAAGCCCAGATGTATTACAATTTGGTCAAAATACCATATGCCAAAAAGAAAAGTATCCAGAAAGGTCTGGCCGAAAAAGCCGGTGAGTTTCTCACAGATCTGGAACCCTTTGTTGGCGTGGCATTATCGCATAGTTTTCATGTGTGCTACTACCACCTGAAATCTTATCAACTTACCATCCTGGGCGATATGCGGAAGGCCTCCAAAGTGCACGAAGAGGCCATTGCCTATTTCGCGTCGAGGACCTACCCCTGTCAGCATTCGCTGAATGTTTTTCACTACCTGGAAATTGCCAATTGCGTTTACCTGGGGCGCTATGAACTTGGTGGATTTCATTTTTCTCAGGCGCTTGAGTATAGCAGTCCGGGCAATGTGAACTGGTTTAATACCCTGGAATTGGGATTTTATCTGCGCATGCACGAACAGGATTATGTTGGTGCGGCTGCGGTTTGGTATCAGGCCACGCACCATAAACGTTTTGCCGTTCTGCGTGAAGCCCAACGGGAAACCTGGCATGTTATGGGCGCATATTTGTTTATTATTCAACAACTAACCGGCGTAAGCATCCCGGAAAACCACCTTCCCAAGGTGAAAAGTCGCAAATTCCGGAATGAAATAAAGGACCTTGCGCAGGATAAAATGGGGATGAATATTGCCGTACTCGCTGCCGAGGTACTGCTGCTTTTTGTAGAAGAAAGGGATGATGAAATGTGGGACCGTATTGCTGCCCTGGAAAAATACCGCGAGCGTTACCTGCGCAATAGCGAAGAAACGCATCGCTCCCAGTTGTTTATCAAAATGCTCACCATACTTTCCCGCTACCATTACGACCGCGATCGTTTCCTCTCACGGGCAGAACCCTACCTGGCCGAACTGCGTGCTGCGCCGCTTCAACTCAGCAATCAGGCCCATGAACTGGAAATTGTACCTTACGAACATCTGATCCGGGCCATTGCCAGGCACCTCAATCGCCGCTGGGGACATAAAGGTGAGCTGCCGGAACTATTCCCCGGACTGGGGGCAGCACGCAGATCCTACGCGGATTGATGATTCACGCAGAGGTTTATTTCGCGCAGATTCCACACAGATTTGTTGCGCAGATTCCACACAGATTTTTAGTCACGTGTTTTAAAAAATCTGTGTGAAATCTGCGCAACAAATCTGTGTGGAATCTGCGCGAAATAGATCTGTGCGAATCCTCACACCGGATCCACATCCACGGCCACCTGCACCTGACCCCAGCCGGGTTTGCCCAGCATAATTTCCGTGGTATGCCGGATCAGTCCTTTGGCGGTATTGATCACAGGCGCAGATTTTTCCAGCTTGAGCATGATATCCTGCCCAAAATAATTCCGGATGCGCGCAATATTGGGAATAACAGGTCCCAGCACCCGGTCGCCGAGTTTGGCGCGCAGGGCCTTGGCATAAAACGACGCAGCTTCGTTCACGATTTTGGGTTCCTTGTGCCGCAACTCGAGGTGAATCAGCCGGTAAAACGGCGGGTACTTAAACGTCATGCGCTCCTGCAATTCCCGCTGAACAAAAGTGTGAAAATCATGCTCCAAAACCTCCTTCAACACCGGATGCTTCGGATCAAAAGCCTGAATCAGCACCAGACCGCGTTTGTTTTTGCGCCCGGCCCGGCCCGCCACCTGGGTCAGTAAATGAAACGCGCGTTCCCCCGAACGGAAATCAGGAAACTTGGTCATCCCATCGGCGCCCAGTACACCCACCAGGCCTACGTTATCAAAATCGAGGCCTTTGGTTACCATCTGGGTGCCCACCAGTATATCGAGTCTTTTTTCCTCAAAATCATTGAGTATGGCGCTCAGATTGCTTTTGGTACCTGCTGTGTCAAGGTCCATCCTGCCAATCCGCGCATTGGGCAGAAAAAGCTTGAGCTCATCTTCAATTTTTTCCGTCCCGAAGCCTTTAAACGTGATCTTCCCCGAACCGCAGGCCGGACACACCTGCACCGGTTCCTGCACATAGCCGCAATAATGACATCGCAGCCGGTGGGTATGTTTGTGGTAGGTAAGACTCACATCACAATAGCGGCACATGGCGTTCCAGCCGCACACCTCGCACTCGAGCATGGGCGCGTACCCGCGACGGTTTTGAAACAAAATGGCCTGCTCGCCATTGTCGAGCGCGCGTTGCAGATTTTCCAGCAGGGGCTTGGAAAAAATGCTCTGCATTTGCCTGTATTTCATCTGCTCGCGCAGGTCAATGGTTTGCACCTCCGGTAATTCCAGTCCTCCAAAACGCTCCGGCATGGTTACCAGGCCATATTTCCCGGTCTCCACATTGTACCAGGTTTCCAACGCAGGGGTGGCAGTGCCCAAAACCGTTTTAGCGCCATACAAACCAGCCAGGTAAATGGCCGTATCGCGGGCATGATAGCGCGGCGCCGGGTCGTATTGTTTAAAAGATGGGTCGTGTTCTTCATCCACGATCACCAGCCCGAGCTGCTTGTAAGGCAAAAACAAACCACTGCGGGCCGCCAGGATTACCGGTTTCCCGGCCGCTGCCGCTTTCCAGACCTCCACCCTTTCCTGGGTGTTGATCTTGGAATGATACACCGAAATATCGTTTCCAAAAACCTTTTCCAGTCGCTGTATGATCTGGGTGGTTAGCCCTATCTCTGGCAGTAAATACAATACTTGCTGACCATTGCGGATGGCCTCCCGCATGAGTTCCACATACACCCGCGTTTTGCCGGAGCCGGTTACACCGTGCAGCAGCACCACATTTTTGTCGCTTTCCGACCAGCGCTTCAATTCCTGAACTGCTTTTTCCTGCTGTTCGCTGAGCGTGTCGGCTTCGGTGAGGTCATCTTCGTAACCGCCTATTCTACTCACCTCTCGGGCGTATTTTTCCAGAATGCCTTTTTTAATGAGGGTGTTCAGCGAGGCTTCTGTGACATCCGCTTTGTACAAAACCTCCTGTTTGAGCACCATGGGCTGACGTTTTTCCAGTGCCAGGTAGGCCATCAGGATTTCCAGCTGACGCTCTTTACCGCTCAGGTCGTTCATCACCTGACGTAACAATTCTGGTTGGGAGCGGTAAGGCTCTGCCAGTCGCAGGGCGCTGACTTTTTTGGGTTTGAATTTTTCCTGTAATTCCTCCCGAACGAACAAAACACCTTTGTTGAGCAGTCGCTGAATGACCGGGAAAACCGTTTTTTTGTTCAGGATTTTCCGGGCGTCTTCCACCAATATTTCATGCTGAATTTGCAGCGCTTCAGCAATCAGGTATTCCTCATCGTCGAGATCAGAAAAGTTGTCGCCATGCTGGTCGTTGAAAACCAGTCGGGTTTCGCTGGTGAGTTTGAGGTGGCCGGGCAGGGCGGCGCTCATCACTTCCCCCAGCGTGCAACAGTAGTAATCAGCCATCCAGTCCCAGAGCCGGAATTGCTGCGGAGTAACCACGGTTACTTCATCCAGTACCGAAAGAATGGGCTTTACGTCATAACCAGGCGCCTGCTCATGCACCCGTTCTACCAGTCCGCTATACCGTTTGCTGCGGCCAAACTGAACTTCCACACGCACACCCGGCTGAATAAGTGAGGCCACCGATTCCGGTACGGAATAGGTGTAGGTGCGTTTGGGAAGTGCCAGGGGGAGAATGATGTCGGCGTACATAGTGCGCATCAGTTGAATGGATGCTGCGCACGGGTATCGAAAATCGATAGGTTGATTTCAAGCCTAACTTGTTGGTGAGTTAAGGTTTTTTGGTTTTGAGCGCATTCAAGACCTTGAGTAACTTTTCTTTTCTCTTCATCTGTTATAAGATCCCACCAGTCTTTCTCACCTTTCATAGTTGAAAGAAAAGCTATGGCTTGCTGTAACAAAAGTGGATCGTCAGTTTCTACGATCATTTTAAGCAAACTGTTTTTCAATTCAAGGACTGACATGCCGTAATTTTTTAGCAAAGTTAGGTGTAAAATTTTAAAAGTGCAACAACCGGTAACACCTTGGCTTTTGACAAATTATTGATGTAAAAGGAAATTTGAAGACTTTGAAATGGCTTCCCCTCACTGCCATTTCCTACTTTTGCGTTCAACCTGATTTTATGCAACAAATAGACGTTATACTCGGCCTCCAGTGGGGCGATGAAGGAAAAGGTAAAATCGTGGATTACTTAGCCACGGAATACGACATGGTTGCCCGTTTCCAGGGCGGACCCAATGCCGGACACACCCTGAAATTTGGCGGCAATAAATACGTACTGCACACGGTTCCTTCCGGTATTTTCCGGGAAAATCTCCTGAATCTGATCGGGAATGGCGTGGTGCTGGACCCCGTTACGTTCCAGCGCGAACTGCGCTCTCTGGAGCAAAGCGGCGTGGATTTCAGTCGCAGGCTATTCATTTCCCGCAAGGCGCACCTGATCCTGCCTACCCACCGCTGGCTCGATGCTGCCAGCGAAGCCCACAAAGGCAAGGCTAAAATTGGTTCTACCCTGAAAGGTATCGGACCTACCTATATGGATAAAACGGGTCGGAATGGCCTGCGGATTGGCGATATTGAATCGCCGGCTTTCCGCGAACAATATGAAACGCTGAAAACCAAACACCTGGAGCTGCTCAAGATTTATGCCCCGGTGGAATTCGATCTGGAAACCGCTGAACGCGAATGGTTTGAGAGCCTGGATACCCTGCGCAAACTCCCAATGGTAGACAGCGAATATTTTGTGAACGATGCCATTTCAAGCGGCAAGCGGGTGTTGGCAGAAGGCGCCCAGGGCAGTATGCTGGATATTGATTTTGGTACTTACCCGTTTGTAACGTCCAGCAACACCGTTACTGCCGGGGTTTGCACCGGTTTGGGTGTGGCTCCGCAGCGTATTGGCAAAGTAATAGGCATTTCCAAAGCCTATTGCACCCGGGTGGGCAGCGGTCCGTTCCCTACCGAAGAAGACAATGAAACCGGCGAACTCTTGCGCAAAGAAGGTATGGAGTTTGGCGCTACCACCGGCCGGCCGCGCCGCTGTGGCTGGATTGATTTGCCACAATTGCGCTACACCATGCTGATCAATGGCGTGACCGAGATCTGCATGACCAAAATTGACGTGCTCAATATCTTCAACGAAATTGCCGCCGCCACCCACTACCAATACGACGGCAAAACCACCACGCACCTCCCATTTGATCTGTGCCAGACAGAGGTAGCCCCTCTGCTCAAAAAATACAAAGGCTGGAATTGCTCCCTCGACGATGTTCGCAGCTTCGAGCAGCTCCCCACCGAAGCCCGCGAATACCTTGAAGACCTCGAAAATTTACTCGGCGTACCCTTCAACATGATCTCCACCGGTCCGGAAAGAGAGAAGTTGATCATACGGTAGACGGTGGACGGCCTACGGTGGACGGTAGACGGTAGACGGTAGACGGTGTGTGGGTAGTTAGATTAATGTGAGTTGTCATCCCCGGCAGGGGACCTGCACAAGCCTGGCTGCGGGCAATCCTTTTTGACAGGGTTAATCTCACAGCCAAGCTTGTGTAGGTTCCGAGTACTCTGAATGACAACTCACATTAATCTACTACCCACACACCGTCCACCGTAGGCCGTCCACCGTCCACCGTAAGCCGTCCACCGTCTACCGTCTACCGTCCACCGTCAATATGAAAGCAACCATCATCGGAGGAGGCATCATCGGTTTGAGTACCGCGTATTACCTGCAGCAGGAAGGCTGGGAGGTAACCATTTTGGAGCGCGGCGACCTCACCGACGGGTGTTCTTTTGGCAATATGGGCTATTTATCGCCCTCCCATTTTGCACCACTGGCGCAGCCGGGCGTGGTGAGCCAGGGCATTATGTGGATGTTCTGGCAAAAAAGCCCGTTTTATGTTCGCCCGGCCCTGAGCCGTAATTTGCTGGATTGGGGCCTGAAATTTGTGCGCGCCTGCACGGCCGAAAATGTAGCCCGCGGCGCCAGACCCATGGCAGAGTTGCTGCTTTTATCGAGAGACCTCACCGCCGCCTGGCAGCAAAGCGGTGAAATGCAGTTTGAATTTACGCCAACCGGCTGTATCAACTACTTCCAAACTGCCAAATACGAAAAAGGCGAACTGGAAAACGTGCGCATGGGCCACGATCTGGGTCTGAAAATCAAGGTACTCAGTCGTGAGGAATGTCAGGCCATAGAGCCGGAACTCCAGCCCGAGGTGCGCGGCGGCGCCTGGTATCAGGACGATGCCATTTTGTATCCCAACGAACTCATGCGACAACTGGCAAACCTGCTGGAAAGTCGTGGTGTAAAAATCCTCCGGAATACCGAGGTGGTGGGTGTGCAAAAACAACAGGGGAAAATATCGGCGCTGGAATACCGCAGGTCAGAGCCAACATCCGGACCTGCAAGGTTTCAAAAACCTTACAGTTCTGAAACCCCAATGCCCGGCAGTGGCGAACAGCACACCATCCAGTCCGATCTTTTTGTGTTGGCTGCCGGCTCCTGGTCGCAACCCATAGCCAAAATGGCCGGAGAATACCTGCCCATGATGCCCGGCAAAGGTTATTCCATGACGGTGGATATTGAGCATCAACCCCTGCGGCATCCCTGCATTTTGCTGGAAGCCAAAGTAGCCATTACGCCCTGGGCCAAACGCCTGCGCATTGGCAGTACCATGGAAATTGGCGCGGTGAACGACCGGATTTTGGCGCCCCGCGTGCAAGGCATCCTGGAAGCCGTGCCGCGTTTCTTCCCGGCATACGCCCAGGAACCTGGTTTTGTCAAGCTGGCAGATCCCGACATGCTGCAAAAACACCTCCGGGAGCGGGTTTGGTACGGATTCCGGCCTTTATCCACCGATGGATTGCCTTACATTGGGTTTGCGCCCAAAACAGCTAATTTGATGATTGCCACCGGCCATGCCATGCTGGGTTTGAGTATGGCCGCCGCTACGGGCAAACTCGTGTCTGAAATGGCTTCCGGAAAGTCTACGAGTATGGATGTGCAGGCGTTTGGGTTGGGAAGGCTTGGGTGAATGTTATTTAGTGACGGGGTGACTGCCAGTCACCCCGTCACTAAATAACATTCACCCAAGCGGGGCAACGCTAAAATCCATACTCCGGTTGTCGGCAAAGCCAGTGGGGATAGTATGTCACGACGTTCAAAGGCACTGCTGTCTCGAAGACTTACCAGATAGTGAAGTAGTCGAGCAAATGTGGGGTTCCTTGACATAATTCGACTGTTTTTTTCAATATTTCTACTTCTGGATCAGATTCACTTTCATCCGTAAACTTACAAATCTCTTTCTTTTTCCGTCTTCCAGACAGCAGTACGTTGGAACGTCGCCCCCGCGTGCTCTGGGCTTGGGATTCGGGCAGCTTCGCGCTAGCGGCCATATTAACAGAGAAACTCGTTATCCAGCCCAAATAAATTTTCTTGTTAAATTTGAGCCAAGGGGCAATCAAACCCCTTGCCTTTTCCTGCTTTTGGTCAAACGTATGATCATGAAAACTTTTCGTTTGTTTTTATTTTTCACGCTCATCTCCTTCATATCGAAGCTCGATGCACTTGCCCAGAGTAAAAGGGATTATCAATGGATAATCGGATATGACCATGTTGCCCCACAGGATGAAGCCATCAATCTGAACTTTAATTTTTGCCCGGTTTATGTTTCGCCAATTGCTACGGTCAATAAATTTTGGATGGAAGGTTCAAACACGAGCATGAGCGACAAGGATGGCAATTTGTTGTTCTATTCTAATGGCTGTTATATCGTGAACGCTGCCGGGGAGAAAATGGAGAATGGGGATACCATTAACCCAGGGTTGATCCAAACTTCTTACTGCAAAGCCGGGGGAAGCCCTTGGACGCAAGGCGTGATTTCAATTCCTGCTCCAGGAAGCGACAGCCTGTACTATGTGTTCAACCTCGACATGGATCTGCCGTATTTTATGGTGGATACTTTCATCGGAATTGCCCCCCAAAGACTTTATTATCAGGTAGTTGACCTGTCAAAAGCCTCAGGGTTGGGGAGTGTAATCGCAAAAACACAGATTGCGGTGCAGGATACTTTTGGCAGAGGGAATATTCAAGCCGTCAAGCATGCCAATGGAGTGGACTGGTGGATTATCACCCCCAAATCCCATTCTAACTGTTACTTCATGACATTAGTGAATGCGCAAGGAGTACAGCCTCCCTTTTTAACTTGTTCAGGTAATATTTGGGGCGATTATGACACACAAGGGCAAGCGGTTTTTAGTCCAGACGGAAAGAAATTCATCCGCTTTACTCCTCGAAGTGGGGTGAATATATACGACTTTAACAATGAGACTGGCATTCTGTCGAACCCCGTTTGGGTTGATATGCCTAATGAACCTTTGACCTTCCATGTAGCAGGTGTAGCGGTATCCCCCAACTCCCGTTATTTGTACGCTACCGCGCTTAAAAATGCATATCAGCTTGACCTGCAAGCGCCAGATATCGCTGCAAGTAAGGTATTGATCGCCGAATGGGACGGGTATTCAGACCCTTATCCGACCATATTTTATCTTGCGGCTTTAGCGCCAGACAACAAGATATACATAGGGGGTACCAGTAGCCATAGCTTTTTGCATGTTATACACCATCCTGACAGTGCCGGCATCCAATGCGGGTTTGAGCAGCGTGGTTTGAGCCTGCCTTCTTACAATTTTGCTACTATTCCCAATTTTCCGCAATATCGAAGTGTTCCTACAGCTGTGGATTGCGACTCTTTGTCAAACGTGAGTGAGCTTGCTCAGCTCCAATTACCAATCAAGATCTTTCCCAATCCCGCCACCGACCTAGTCCATATCAATGGCCTCGAAGGCAACGGGATTATCGCCATCACCGACATAAGCGGCAAAACGGTTTTCCTGAAAAAAAATACTTGGCCTTCGGAAGGAGACGATTGAGCTTTCCGGATTTGCGCCCGGTTTGTACTTTGTTTTGGTGAAACAAAACGAGTCGGTACTGCAAGCCAAGATTGTGAAACAATAGGTGAAACTTGGAATTCAAGCCCGCGCAGCATCTTTTCTGCGTTTACGAGGTTCTTCTTCGCGTCCCGCTTGCGCGAATCTCCCCGAATCCCAAGCCCAACGCACGCTGGCGCGACGTTTCAACGCCTTGCCTATTATTTCCGCCGACTTTGCCGGCAACACGAAGCGACCAACTTCAACTTAGTGCAGGAGCATTTCATTGGTAGTTTGGCTGTTCAAAGTTAAGCTCAAAAAACAATGATGCAAGCGGGGCAAAGCTAAAATCCATACTGCGGTTGTCGGCAAAGCCGACGGGGATAGTATGTCACTAAGTCCAAACGTCGCGCCAGCGTGCGTTGGGCTTGAGATTCGGGCAGCTTCGCGATTGAGGGAAGGGTGTAGCAAGTGAGCGTCTCACTTGCCGAATTTTTGCCGCGGTTCAGGTTTGGTTTTTGGCTTTGTGCAGTAGACCTCGGCAGAGGTCTAACCTTTGTAGCAACATGGTTTAGATGATTTTAGGACCACGTAAGAGGTCCAACCTCGCGGCGTCAGTTGGACCTCTTACGAGGTCCGGGATGCAATTTGCCTTTAATATGCTACAAAGGTTGGACCTCTTGCGAGGTCTAAGGTACCTAATTATTGCGAAACTACCCTCATCCCAAGCCCAGCGTGGGTTGGGATGAGGGTAGTTTCGCGATTGAGGGGGCTGGAATAACCTGCTTTGTCACATTCCGGCATATTTTCACCCCCACAACCCACACCTCATGCACCTCACCCGGCTTGCCCTCTTTTGCTCTCTGTTCCTGCTGCCCGCCTGCGGCTCAGATCCTCGTTTTACCGCAGAAAAACCGGCTAAAACCACCCGGCCGCCTTCTACCCGCTTCGAACTGTTGTCGCCCGAACGCAGCGGCATACGGTTTGTGCCCAATGTCCGGGAAGAATACCGCTACAATTTCATCGCCGATCCCTATATCTACAACGGCGGCGGCGTGGCGGTGCTGGATGTGAACAACGACGGACTGCAAGACCTCTTTTTTACCGCCCGCCTGCAGGGCTGCCGCTTATACCTGAATAAAGGCGGGCTGCAATTTGAAGACATCTCCGAAAGCTCCGGTGTGGCCACTTTCAGCGGCCTGAAAACGGGTGTTACCGTGATAGACATCAATGCCGATGGCCTGCAAGACCTCTACGTGTGCCGCACCTGGCTCACACCCGTACCGGAACGTCGCAACCTGCTGCTGATCAACAAAGGCAACAATACCTTCGCCGAATCTGCCGCAGCCTATGGCCTGGACGACCTCTCCGCTTCCCAGCATGCCAATTTCTTTGATTACGATCAGGATGGCGACCTGGATTGCTACCTGGTCAATCATCCGGTGGATTTCAAAAACATCAACAACTTAGACTATACCGCCGGTCCCGCACGCGCACAACCACCCAAAGACGAATTTGAATCCGACCGTCTGTACCGCAACGACGGCAGCCGCTTCACCGATGTAACCGCCCAGGCCGGGCTGCGCAACCGTGCCTACGGATTGTCGGTAGTGGCCGCAGATGTCAATCATGACGGTCGTACGGACCTCTTTGTGGGCAACGATTTTGTGATGCCTGATTTTCTCTACATCAACCTCGGCAACGGGCGCTTTGAAGACCAGGCAGACCGCTGGTTCCGGCATACCTCCAACCACACCATGGGGGCAGACATGGCCGACCTGAACCGCGACGGCCTGGCCGATCTCGTTACGCTCGATATGCTGGCGGAAGACTGGCCAAGAAGGCATCGGCTGATGTCGACCATGAGTCTGGAGCGCGACCGGCAGATGCGCGAGCGCGGATTCGGGCGGCAGGTGATGCGCAATACCCTGCAAATAGCCAACGAGAACGGCAGTTTTTCGGAAATAGGGTGCCTGGCCGGCATGTACGCCACTGACTGGAGCTGGGCGCCGCTGCTGGCAGATTACGACAACGACGGCTGGTGCGATCTATTCATCAGCAGCGGGGTAAAACGCGACCTCAACGACCTGGATTTTTTCCTCTACACAGCTGATAGTATCAACCGCAGCGGCGGGGTGAACAAGAGCCGTTTTGCCGATTTTGAGCAATATGTGGGCCTGATGCCGTCTACGCCCTCCCACAATTATGTGTTCCAAAACACCGGCAGCCTGGCACTCACGGATGTGTCGGAATCCTGGGGCTTTACCGCCCAGCGCGGCTTTTCCAATGGCGCCGCCTACGCAGATCTGGACAACGATGGCGATCTGGACCTGATTACCAACAACCTGGAAAGTCCGCCATCGGTGTACGAAAACAAGTCGGTAAGCCTGAATACCCACCATTGGCTGCAAATCAAGTGTACGGGAACGGCGCAAAATCCTTTCGGCCTGGGCGCGCAGGTGCGTGTGTACGCGGGCGGGAAACGACTCTTCACGGGAGAGATGACCAATGTGCGCGGCTTCTATTCCAGCGTGGAACCTATCTTTCAAATCGGTTTGGGCAACCTGACCCAGGTGGATAAAATTGAAATCAACTGGCCCGATAAACGTCACCAGATCCTGCAAAACCTGCCCGCCAATCAGCGCATTACCCTGAAATGGACCGATGCGGCGCCTGGGCTTTGTCCGGAAGCACCGGAGCCTGCTGCCTGGTTCACAGACGTCAGTGCCGGCAGCGGACTGGATTTCCGGCATCAGGAAAACCCGTTTGAAGATTTTGACCAACAAAAACTCCTGCCCTACCGCCTCAGCCGAACCGGCCCCCGAATGGCCCACGCTGATCTGAATGCCGATGGCCTGGAAGACCTTTTTGTGTGCGGGGCATCGGGGCAACCCGGCGCTGTTTACCTGCAGCAGTCGGACGGGCGTTTTACCCGGCTGTTGCAACCGGCCCTCCTGAACGATGCAATCTTTGAAGACACGGACGCTGCTTTTCTGGATGCAGACGGCGACGGCGACCAGGATTTGTACGTGGTGAGTGGGGGAGGGGAGCCGCTTTCTTACGAAGACCGCTTGTACCTGAACGACGGAAAAGGCAATTTGACCCAAAGCCCGCAAGCTTTGCCGGCGGCAGAGCATTCCGGCAGTTGTGTGGCGGTGCTGGATTACAATACAGACGGCAAGCCGGATTTGGTATTGGGCGGCCGTTCTTTTCCGGGCAAATTCCCGGAACCGGCGGGCGTACGGGTATTACAAAACACAGGCGGCGGCGCCTTCCGGGATGTAACCGCCGAAGTGATGCCGAATGCCCGGGAACTGGGCATGGTAACCGACATACAGACGGCAGACATTAATGCAGACGGCAAGCCGGAGCTGGTGATGGTGGGCGACTGGATGCCGGTGCGCATTTTGCGTTTTAATGGAAAACAATGGGAGCTGGACCAAGCAGACAATGGCTTGGCCCAAACCCATGGCTGGTGGAGAAGTGTGCTGGTATCAGACCTGGACGGCGATGGCGATCTGGATATTCTGGCGGGAAATGTGGGCTTAAATACCCGATTCAGGGCCTCCAATGGTGCGCCTTTGCGCTTGTTTGCCGCTAATTTGGATCAGAATGGCAGTCTGGATCCGCTGCTGTGTACGCCCTGGGAAGGCGCGTATTATCCGGTGGTATCCAGGGATCAGCTGGCGGCGCAGGTGCCTGCTGTCAAGAAAAATTACCTCCGGTACACGCCGTATGCAGAAGCGCCGGTGAACCGGCTGTTTGAGGAAAAAAAGCTGTTGGAGCACCGTGTGCTGGAAACCCAAACCCTGGAAACGCAGTGGTTTGAAAACCGGAGCGGCCAATTTGTCGTACATACCTTGCCAGTGGAAGCGCAGATGGCGCCTGTGTACGGGATGTTGCACGCAGATTTAACGGGGGATGGTTTGGCAGACTTGTTTTTGGCTGGAAACGACAGCGGTTTTGACCCTGAAACCTACGATGTAGATGCTTCCAACGGGTGTTTGCTGAAAGGAGACGGTAAGGGAAACTATTCGTGGGTATCTAACCGGGAAACAGGCATCTGGGCGGCGTCAGAGTCCAGAGATTTGGTTTGGCTGAAACAAGCGTCTGGTAAAAATGTACTGATTTTAGCCAACAACAATAGCCAAATCAGGGTGTTTTCTGCCGGACAGAGATGAGTCATTTTTATACATGAAAAAAATTATCTTATCTTGTCCCTGTTTTCCACTTCATTTTAAACCCCGTTGATCGAATTTTTTAATCCTTTAATCCCTTTCCTTCGGCGCGACTTCATTTACTCAGACAACGCTATGACCGGAAATTCGCCCCGTATCCGAAACCGATGCTTATTGATATGGCTATGGATGCTTTTTTTGTTGCCCTGCATGGTTGGGGCGCAGGAAAGCACTGTACTGAATGCGGATTTTAAGCAGGCGTTGGTTACGCCTAAGCTGTTGCGCGACTCTGCGCACGTTCTTCATTTTGACACGGTACGATCTGACTCCATTTTCCGGTTGTTTGAACCGGCCAAGAGTCCTTACCTCACGTTTGGCGCTGATGCCAGCACGAGTGACTGGTATTTGTATTTTACCATAAAAAATGATTTGCCCACCCAAAAAACACTGGTTTTGTGGCTGAATCGCAAAAACTTTGACGCATTCTCCCTGCTTCAACAAAAACCGGATGGCAGCCTGCAAAAGTACCCGGAAGTGGGTGCTGCGTTTTACGACGATTCCCGGTTTTCCTTATCCAATGGCTATTATATTGCGGTGTTGACCCAGCCCGGAGAGAACAAGTTTTGGGCGAAAGCTTCGAATAAAGTGGGGTCCATGTACCTGGGTTTGAGTCTGCACACTCCGGATGATTTTGCGTTGAAAAGCAGACAGAACGTGCTGTTGTTTGGGTTGTTTCTGGGGGCCATGCTGGTATCCATCGTTTTTGCGTTACAATTGTTCTTCATGTACCGCGACCCGGTATACCTGTTTTACCTGGCTTATGTGGCAGTGGTATTGTTGCGGGAGGCGTACAACTACTCTGCGGTGGTGGATATTTTCCCGGTTATGCAGCGGCACGGCATTTCTTTCCTGATGGTGGCTACCTACGGGCTGTTCTATCGATATTTCATTCGATTGTGGGAAATTGACGCGTGGCTTGATCGGGTAACCAAGTATTACCTGGGCGCAATGTTTGCCCTGACCATCATTTTTACCCTGCTGGTAAAATATGAGCATGGTCCGCTGATGCAGGTGATTTTCACTGCGGCCATGCTGTCTATTCTGGTAATAACCCTGATTTCCGTCATTGTTATTATCCGGAATTTCCGCACAAGCATCCGGGCCCGGATTGTGGTTTTTGCCTTTATGCCATTGGCGGTGGCCTTTATCCTGAATTTGTTGCGCAACATCAACATCATGCCCAACTACCCCTTTATCCAGTATGCGGTAATGTGGGGATTCATTCTGGAGGCTATTATTTTCTCTATTGCTTTCATTCGCTGGCATGGATATCTGGATCAGGATCGTCAGATCTTGCAGCTGAAACTGGCCATGGAACAGCAGGAAAAACTGCTGGCAGTACAGGCGGCCGAGCAAAAGGTAAAAGACCGTATTGCCCGGGATTTGCACGACGATATTGCGGCATCCATGTCGGGTATACGGATTCTGAGTAAGGTGGCCCACCAGCAGTTTTCAGGCAAAGTACCGGAGGCTGCGCCCCTGCTTGAGCAAATCAGCAAAAGTGCCCAGAGCACCCTGGAGAGTATATCCGACCTTATCTGGGCGGTAAAACCTCACCCGGATTACCTCAATGATATGGCCGACCGAATGCGTGAGTATGCCCAGAAATTCCTGGATGCCCGTGATATCGACTACCATTTGAACATTCCGCGCAATTTGCCTGTGATGGAAATGGACATCGAAGCGCGCCGTAATGCCTACCTGATCTTTAAGGAGGCCATCAATAATGCCATGAAACACAGCGAATGTACCCGAATGGAAATCAGTCTGCTGGCCGATTCGGAAAAAATGACTTTGTTGGTTTCGGATAATGGCATTGGGTTCAACGTGCCGGAGAAAATCAGTTCTGGCGTGGGCCTGGGTAGCATGCAGAAGCGCGCCCACGACATTGGCGGAGAACTCAAAATCATGTCCAAGCCCGGGGAGGGTACCAAAGTCTCCTTTGCGCTACCTGTAAGATAAGACACGAAGTGCAACAAGGCACGAAGACACAAAGGCGCTAAGATGCGAGGGTGAATGTTTTTTACCGCCGAGGCGCCGAGGCGCAGAGAAGTAAATAATTGATTATCAAGCTCTCTGCGCCTCTGCGGTAAAAAAAAGCGACTTGTGAGACACCTTCTTAGTGTCAGGCGTCTTTCGCGCCTTCATCACCTGCCACGTAATCTTTGGCTTTTTGCCAGAAATCCTTGCTTTCTTCGGCCAGTTCGTTGGCTTCTTCCTTTACATCGCCGATGATTTCTTTGGCTTTATCGCTGAGGAAACCCAGAGCGCCGCCTTCGTGCGCTTCAATTTTGGCTTTGGCGGCTTGAGCTTCGGCCAGTTTTTCAGCGGCTTCAGCTTTGGCTTCTGCGGCAGCTGCTTCAGCTTTGTCGCTGAGTTCCTGAAACTTTTCAGCGGCAACGTCTTTCAATTCGTTCAGTTTTACGGCTGCTGCTGCGGCAGCTTGTTCAGCCGCTTCGCTGGCTTTATCAAGGGTTTCTTTGGCGGTATCGGATGCTTTTTTCCAGAAATCTTCCATGGTTAAGAATGTTGATGGGTGTGTGAGTGTTTTTTGGGTGTTTGTTAGAACGTAAAAAGGCCTGGAAGTAACCTACTCGGCAGCTTCCAGGCCCTAAATATACGTAATTTATTTTGAATTAAGAACGCTCTTCCCAAACCTGTGCGAGGTGCACGATGGTTTCGGTAGCCTTATTCATATCCTGCACAGAAACCCATTCCTGTTTGGAGTGGAAAGCGTGTTCGCCGGCAAAGAGATTCGGGCAAGGCAAGCCCATGAAGGAGAGTCTTGAGCCATCTGTGCCGCCGCGGATACTGCTTTGTATTGGGTTGGGGAAGCCGGCGCGCTTGAGGGCTTCCAGGGCATGGGCCACCACCTGCGGGTGGCGCTTGAGCACCTTGCCCATGTTGCGGTATTGTTCGCTGATTTTAACCTCTGCGCGACTGTTCGGGAATGGCTTCAAAACGCTGTCTACGATCTTTTGGATGGTCTTGGCATGGCGTTTCAGTCCACCTTCTGTAAAATCGCGGATAATGAGTTTGATGGTGGCTTTTTCCAGGTTACCCTCAATGTGCACCGGATGGATGAAGCCTTCGCGACCCTCGGTGTGTTCCGGGCTTAATTTGTCGGGGAATTTGGCCACAATCCGGGAGGCAATTTTGAGGGCATTTTCCATTTTGCCTTTGGCAAACCCCGGGTGTGCAGAAACGCCATAAACGGTAATCACGGCGCCATCGGCACTAAAAGTCTCGTTTTCGATGCTGCCAGCTGTTTCGCCATCAATGGTGTAGCCGTATTTGGCGCCCAGTTTTTTCATATCCACCTTGTCTACCCCGCGCCCAATTTCTTCGTCAGGGGTGAACAGGATGCGGATTTTGCCGTGTTTGATCTTTTTATCGGATACCAGAATATTGGCAGCACTCATAATAGCCGCCACTCCGGCTTTGTTATCGGCGCCGAGCAGGGTTGTTCCGCTGGCAGTGATGATATCATTGCCGATCTGGTCTTTCAAATCCGGGTGCTCGTTCATGCGAATCACCACCGATTTGTCGTCGGGTAAAACCAGATCCTGGCCTTTGTAATTGGTGTGGATGATCGGTTTTACACCTTCGCCGGAGCAGTCAGGAGAGGTGTCCATGTGTGAGCAAAAACAAATTGCCGGCACTTTTTTATCGGTATTGGCTGGAATGGTGGCGTATACATAGCCATGTTCATCCAGATGAGCATCGGAAATGCCCATGTCGAGTAATTCTTTTACCAGGACCTTACCCAGGTTTTTTTGTTTTTCAGTGCTAGGGCAAGTCGGGCTGTTCGGGTCGCTCTGGGTATCTATGGTGACGTAGTGCAGAAAGCGTTCTTTCGCTGTATGAACCATGGTAGTGAATGAGTGAGTGAGTGAATGAGTGAGTGAGTGAGTGAGTGAGTGAATGAGAGGGTGAGTGAGTGAATGAGTGAGTGGGGGCAAATTTGGAGTTTTAAATTTAGTTTCTTATATTTGAATCATCGCTTCACTAAAAAAAATGAAAACTACATGACTAAAATTGCATTTAACGACATGATGCGTGCCCGAACAAGGAAGTTGGCCGTAGCTGTCATCGAATTTCTGAATGGGTTGCCATGGCATAAGTCTCTAAGGGTAATCGAATTCCAATTAACCAAATCGGTTTGTTCCATTGCTGCCAATTACAGAGCAGCCTGTAGAGCCAGGTCTCAAGCAGAATTTTTCTCTAAATTAAGTATAGTTATTGAAGAGGCAAATGAAACAGAATTCTGGTTAGGCCTCATTGAAGACTTGAAAATTGATCAAAGTCCACGATTAAAATATTTGCAACAAGAAACCCTCGAAATCTTGAAAATTTGCGCAAAAGCCAGAAAATCCATCTGATTTTCACTCATTCACTAATTTCCTATCGCCGATTGATTTACGTCTGCCACCTTTAATCCTTTGAAGCTGGCGTTGGAGTAGGGCGCCTGCAGATTGTTGATAGAAATGTTGTCGGGAGGCAAGCCGCCGGTGAAAGGATCGTTCGGATTGTTGAAGGTGGCGAAGGCCGGGAAGAAACGCCAGGATGTATTAGCCGGGAAAGTCTGATTGATACCCAGGATGATTTTTCTGGTTTCTACCATGTCGAAAGTCGTTACCGAACCACTTTGATTGACGTCTGCGGCAATGATTTTCCAGGGGTTACCCAAGGGTTCCAGGGCCAGTATATGTTTGGAAATAAGCACCAGATCGTAGGTGGTTACTCCATTCAACACATTGCTGTTGTGTATTGGCTTAACCGTATAGGTTCCTCCTGCAGGTGCGTTGCTGAACTGGAAATTGCCCAGTGAGTCCGTAAAGGCAGTGGCAGAGGCTGTACCGGATAATTCTACCCTGATGCCTTCCATGGGAGTACCCCAGTTGGTTTGCACATTTCCGGTAATATTGTACCCCTGAATAACAGGTCGCGCATAACCGTTTTGAGTAACAGCTCCGGTATTGGTGGGGTCAAGCCATTCCTTCAGGCGGGTTTCGGGCGTATTACCTACGTTCCACGACTGGTTGAAACGACCAAAATATGCTCCGGTAACCTTGCAGTCATCCCCCATCGCCGTACTGCCACCGTGAAGCTGGCCCATAATACGTTTGTTGGCATCCAGCAACGGGCTGCCTGAAGAGCCGGGCTGAAACACGCCAATATCGGTCACTGTTTTCCAGTGGGAGTTGGCCGGACTAATGCCAAAAATACCACCCCAGTTCAAGGTATTGGGGTGTATAATGGCCTGCTGGGTATCTACAGATATTTTCTTGATGTCGCCGCTCGGGTGGTGGATATATACCGAGTTAGGCGGGATGATGGTCTGGTTGTTATCCCGGTTCCAGCCATTGAAATAGATGTTGTAGTTGGCTGGTATCGGGTTGATTTTCAGTAACATAAAATCCGTTTCTGCCCGATAGGAAATTCGTTCGCTGCCCAACACTGATTTGGGCGTGGGCTCTATTGCGGGATTGTTGCAGTTGGCTGATTCATAGTCAAAGTCAAATCGCCACAAATCGAAATCCGGGTTGGTGCCAATCAACTGGCAGTGGTGCGCAGTCAGAAAATACGGCTCGTAAGTATTGGAGGTATTGGCAATGAGCGATCCGCTGCACCATCCTTCACCATTGGAAAACACCATAAGAATCCGCGCAATGGCTTTCTTTTCAGTTTGCCAGTTGGCGCCGGTTGGACAGTTGATGTTGACGTTGCAGGGCAAACCATTGCCAAAATCCTCGGCGCCGGTCAGGGCATTTTTATCATACGCCACATCCACACGGTGGGTGCTGATTTTACTTTGTCCGCTCACAGAAGCGGGTTCCAGCAATTCCAGGTAAGTGGTTTCGCCGGATACTACCCCAATCAGGAATTTACCGGATGGCAGGCAGCTTTGGGCACTATAGGCGCCGTATACTTGTTGATTTGCGCCATAGGCATAAAAACGGGCGCCTTGCGGCAACCAAAATTCATCAAATATCAGGGTGAGGCCCAAAGCGCCGGTAGATTGCACCGCACACATCCATACCCTGTCGCCATTGGGTAGGGTATGCCATACTCCGCTGTTTTTTATTGAAATATCCGCACCCACAGGCGCGGCAAAGCGATTTTGACCCGGATGCTGGCTGTCGTCCAGCATTTCTTTGGCGGCGTCTACCACTGGTAGGGCTTTTGCCGCCGGCATTTTTCCGGCCAGCAAAGCCTGGTATTCCGGGGTAAAACTAGGCGGCAAGCCTCCTTCGCTGATTTGGGCCTGAGCAGTCAGCGCAGCCAGCAAGCATAGCAGGGTAAGTCGGTTTTTCATAGCAAACGGGATGATTGGGTGAGCGATGTCAGAATTTACAGCGAAAAACAGGCCAAATTTAAAAAGAACCCGGGATTGTTAGAACGGATTCTGGATGTCCTGATTGTTGATAAAATCTGTATCCGTCAGGGTATGCAGAAACTTCACAATCGCTTTTTTCTGATATTCGGTCAACCCACTATACGTTCCATTGCCGTTAGGGAAGCCTATTTGGTTCAAAAATGCACCTTCATTCACTACCCCAAAACCATTGTCGTGGTATTGCTCAATTACCTCTTCCAGGGTTTGGAAACGGCCATCGTGCATATACGGTGCCGTCAGGGCGATGTTGCGCATAGTGGTAGCCCGGAATTTCCCTTTATCAAACTCAATGCCCGTTACCAGGAACCGACCCAAATCCTTGAATTCGCTGAGGTTTCCTACGCTGTCCAGTCCATTATTAAAAAACTTGCCACCTGTAAGGGTAACGCCGCCGTGACAGTGGAAACACTGGGCGTCAGGAAGGTTATAAGGTGCACCTTCGTCAAAAAACATGAGTTTACCGTCAATTTCCTCCTCATCAAAGGCGTCCACATCACCGTTAACAAAACGGTCATATTTTGAATTGCCGCTACTGATCAGGATGCGCTCGAACTGAGCTATGGCCTTGGCAGCCAGCTCTTTGGTAATCTCCTCCCGGTCTTTTATCCCGAATGCCTTGCGGAACAACTGTGGGTAGGTGGGGTGCAGTTTCAGTTTTTTTACCACATTATCCCAGGAATTGTGCAATTCAATGGGGTCTTCCACCGGTGCTAATGCCTGTTTTTCCAGGGTGGCAGCCCGACCATCCCAGAAAAAACCGTCGGTTACATAGGCCACGTTCAGGAGCGACATGGAATTGCGTTTGCCGGCAATGCCGTCAATGCCGATGGAAAACTTCTTATTATCCGTGAAGCTGCCTTCCGGTAAGTGACAGGAAGAACATGACATAGTACTGTCTGCCGACAAGATGGGGTCGTAAAATAACCGGCGCCCGAGCTGAACGCCATCTTTGGTCATGGGGTTATCTGCCGGGATCGGAATTTCAGGAAAAAATGTTGGTTTGGGTATCACATAGGTTTGGGGATCATATGCAATATACTCCAGATCGCCGGGTGTTGGATTCGGGCCCGGGCCTGGGTCTTCCGGGCGACAAGCCTCCAGCAATACAAATCCTGCAATGAAGCTAATTACCACCCAGAGCGCATTTTTTTGAAGGAAAGTGGCCATTTTTCGTGAAATTAAACCGTTATTGGAAAAATTACGACCCGCTTACTGGCTTACTTTGGTGGCACGCCCCCAATGGGCCGTCAAAGCTTGCGCTACTACTACGTTGCCGGCATCATTGGAAGTGGCAGGATTGTTTACCATATCGTAGGGAGTTCCATCATCGTTGGTCAGGAACTCTTTCATATCAAAGGTGATGGCTGCTTGGGTGAAAGCGCCGGCTTGTACTTTAATGGGGGTGAAAAATTCAACTGTTTTATACACTGCATCAGAGCCACAGTGGTAGGAGAACGACAGGTTTTTGGTGCCGTTGTTATCGGGATCGGCTTTGCCATCCAGCACAGAGAAAATATAACTTTTCCAGCCAGCCCAATAGTCGTTTTCGATGGCCAGAGGTGAGCCTGCCGGGAAATTGGAGGGTTTTTTCGCATTCAGGACAGGACTAACACCATACCCGAGCCGTATAGAGGTGTAATCCCCTTCCGGAACGTTTTTAAATACAATGGTTGGACTTGCAGAAACCGCATTTTCCGGTGTGAAATCGAGGTATTCCACATCGGAAATAATGACCTCCCGGTCTGCATTGATCAGCCGGATATCGGAGAGATACATACGGCAGCTTTCCACAAAAATGGGGAAGCCATTGAAGGTATAGTCTTTGTTTTTTTCCAGGGTTTCGGCTCCGTATAGAGCGCTGAAAGTGATGGAAAAATCAGTAGACGGGCCGTCGTTTTTATCCTTGCAGGAGAGGACAAACAGGAGGCTCAGTATGGTCAGGAATAATGAATATTTTTTCATGGTGTGGTGGAAAAGTTGTTGGTCGGAAATTGGTTCAAAATTACTGTGAAACAGAGAAAGTTGTGTTCAGGTTGGAGTTTATCTGATTTTTCCAGGCTGAAATGTCGTGCATTGACCAATTTATTCCTTTGAACATTTTCTGATAATCAACAGTAAGGATAACCGGGAAATCGTAGCCGGTTTGGTGCATCAATTGGGCAGCAAAGCCATAGCTCTTGTTGCCCAGGTCTGCTTTGGTGAAACGAAGGGTATCAGGCACAGTATTGCTCATGGAATCCCGCACAACAACTGCCTGCAGCCAAACGTAACCATCGGTCTGGTTTACCCACAAATTTTCTGCTTGAACACCCAGTGGGTGTGAGGAAGGCGCCTGCGAGGGTACCACCTGTTGTGCTTTATCCGGCAGCCCCAGCCGCATAATCAGGTTATTGAAAAGTCCATCCTGAGGAAAGGTGCCTATGGTGTAGGTTACCGGCGAGCGCCGCACCAGCTGAAAGTCATCGGTGAAACGCTGGCGAACGGTATCGGCGCCAGCGTAGGTTTTCAGATTAATGGTGTCTGTAACCTGGTAGGTCACGCTGTTTTGGGTTAGTGAAAACTCAGACAGGTAAAACAGCACACTTTTGATCCGAAACAGGTGGCCCTGATCGTCGGGGTACAAGGAATCGGACTTGAAAGGCAGGGTATCGTACACCTGGTTGACTGCCAGTATCAGTTTGGGATATTCGCAACAGCAATCTTCATCGGCAGCAGCATTGAAGTTAGTGGCAGAAATATCCAGGCAGCCTTCCTTGGGTTCATAGCAGGAAGCCCAAATAACAGAGAACAAGAGCAGACAAGTTAAGGTGCGCATTTGCAGGGGTAATTGACTATCCAATTTCTTTCATGACCAGACGGATATACTGTTTTACCTGGGAAGAAAACTCCTTTTCCAGGATCCATCCGGCATAATGGCGTTCCCGGGTAAGCACGGTTTTAACCGATTCTCCAACGTATTTACCAAAGTTAAAAACAACGGTTCCATCCATTTGGACACGCAGTTTTTGGGTAGCGTCTATGAAATTCAGATCGTTGGTAAACTCATGTATTGCCTGAATATTGTTTTGGATCGGAGCCGGAATCAACTTTCCATCCTCATCCATCAAATCTTTGCCTTCATAGGCTCTTATCTGACCTTTAAACACTTCAACGGTAGCGCGTACATCGGCCAGAGCATCATGGGCGTCTTCCAGCTCTTTCTGGCAATAGAGTCGGTAAGCTGCTTTGAGGGTACGCGGCTCCATCTTGTAAAAAATCCGTTGTGCATCAATCAGGCGACGTTTGGATATATCCAGTTCCATACCTACCCGCGCGAACTCTTCCATCAGCATTGGAACGTCGAAGCGGTTGGAATTGTAGCCCCCGAGGTCGGCATTGCCAATAAAATCCATAATCTTTTGTGCAACCTGCCCGAATGTGGGCTTGTTTGCCAGATCTTTCGGCGTAATTCCATGGATAGCCATGGATTCTTCAGAAATGGGAATGCCTGGGTTAATGAGCATCGACATTTCTTCGGGCGGTTGACCGTTTTTGCGGAGTTTAACCAACGCAATTTGTACTATTCGGTCGCGGATAACGTTCAGACCTGTGGTTTCCACATCGAAAAAAACAAGGTCGCGGTCGAGATTGATTTTGAAGTCTTCCATAAGTGGAGGGCGAAGGTAGGGCGAACGTTTAACGATGATGGTTGAACAAAGCGCTTGTTTTTTAATTTTGTCAGAATTGAACAAATTAGATTCGAATCCAATCCATGCCTATTATTGAATCTGCCGACGGCTCGCACACGATTTTATCAGATATTTACAATGTTACGTATCATTCCAAACATGGAGCGATCACGGAAACAGAACATGTCTTCATTGGTATGGGTTTGCATTGGAAGGCTTTAGAGAAGAACGAAATTTCTGTGCTGGAGGTTGGCTTTGGCACCGGATTAAATGCCTTTATGAGCTGGTTGGAGGCAGAACGCAGGGGATGGAAGCTTGATTATCAAAGCTTGGAAGCGCACCCAATAACAGTGGAAGAAGCGGCCGACCTCAATTACCCTAAAATGCTGGATGCACCTACCCGATCCTCAGACTTTATGCGGCTGCACAAAGCAGCCTGGGATCAGCCATTGGAACTTTCAACGCATTTTACCCTGGAAAAGAAATTGGTTCGGCTGCAGGACTTTTTGCCAGACCGAACCTATGATGTCATATTTTTCGACGCATTTGCCCCCCAGGCTCAACCGGAATTGTGGGAAGAGGCTATTTTCGCCCAATTGGCCCAGGCTATGAATCCCGGCGGAGGACTGGTTACCTATTGCGCTCAGGGAGAATTCCGCCGCCGACTTCGTCGGGCAGGATTCACCACCGAGCGGTTGCCCGGTCCACCCGGAAAACGGGAAATGACCAGAGGCGTTTTGGGGCATTAAGTTTTTGTCAAAAAAAGCCGTCTGACAGCTTTTTGATATACTAAAAATGTAAAAAATTACATTTTTGCCCCCCTCAAACCCCTCAAACCCCTCAAACCCCTCAAACCCCTCAAACCCCTCAAACCCCTCAAACTCATCAAACCCACACCATCAACCGTGCTCCCATATACCCACCGCGACGCTTCCTGGCTTTCTTTCAACTATCGTGTGCTGCAAGAGGCGAAAGACCCTGCTGTGCCATTACTGGAAAGATTGAAGTTTCTGGCTATTTATTCCTCCAATCTGGATGAATTTTTCAGAATCCGGGTAGCCGGAATCCGGAAATTGAAAAAAGTGGGTAAAAAAACACGGGCCCGACTGGACTTTGATCCCGCCGATTTGCTGAAGAATATTCACCTGATTGTGAACCGGCAGCAGGAAGAGTTTTCCGAGATTTTTGAAAAACAAATTGTACCGGAACTGCGCAAGCACCATGTGCATATTCTCCGTCGCCTGGACCTCAACGATGAACAAAGAGCCTTTGTAGAGGATTATTTCCTCTCCAACCTGTTACCATTCGTAATGCCGGTGTTGTTGGTGAAACGCAGGATTAACCCGTTTCTCGCCAATGCTCACCTGTATCTGGCCGTACACCTGCGTCCTAAAAAGAAGCCGCTTTCTGATAGTGAATATGCTCTGGTTAAAATTCCTTCAGATCAACTTCCCCGCTTCGTGCCTCTGCCTACCAAAGGCGACCGGCATGATGTGATTCTGCTGGACGATATTGTGCGTCATTCGGTTTCGCGTCTGTTTCCCGGATACGATATTCAGGACACCTACTCCATCAAACTTACCCGCGACGCCGAGTTGCATATTGAGGATGAATACAGCGGCGATCTGATTCAAAAAATCAAATCCAGCTTGCAGAAGAGGCAGGTGGGGCCCGCAAGTCGTTTTGTATACGATCGGGAAATGCCACAGCACCTGTTGTCGTACCTGCAGGATACGTTTGATCTGCGAAAGAATGATATGTTGCCGGAAGGGCGTTACCACAACAATTTTGACTTTTTCAGATTCCCGGATTTTGGTCTCAAGCACCTGAAAAACAAGCCGCTTGCACCACTGCCGCATCCTGTGCTTACTGATGCTCCGGATTTTTTTAAAGCCATTTCCGATGCCGATCAGCTGGTGCATGTGCCTTATCAGTCGTTTGAGCCGGTGGTTCAGTTTTTTGAAAAGGCAGCCACTGACCCGGCTGTTACCCATATCAAGGTTATCCAATACCGGGTGGCCAAAAGCAGTCGCATCCTGGAAGCGCTTATGGAGGCGGTTCAACGCGGCAAACAGGTGTCGGCGTTTGTAGAAATCAAGGCGCGTTTTGATGAAGCGACCAATCTGGAATGGGGGGAGCGACTGGAGAAGGCCGGTGTACGGGTTCACTATTCCTTGCCGGGATTAAAAGTGCACTCCAAACTGGCACTGGTGCGCCGAATAGAAAACGGTCATCCCCGGTTGTACGCGTATCTCGGTACCGGAAACTTCCACGAGGAAACGGCCAAGGTGTATTCCGATTTTGGCCTGCTTACTGCCGATACCAGGCTAACCAATGAGGTAAGCAACGTATTGGCTCACCTCGAAAGTATGCCTCCTGCTCAGCCCTTCAAACATCTGCTGGTAGGTAAATTCAACCTGCGCGAAGGATTGTACAAGCTCATTGATCAGGAAGTAGCGGCTGCTCAAAAAGGCGAAAAAGCGGAAATGATCCTCAAGCTGAATAGCCTGGAAGACAAAGAAATTATTGCAAAACTGTACCATGCTTCCTCGGCCGGTGTAAAGATCAAACTCATTGTTCGTGGAATTTGCTGCCTGGTGCCAGGCTTGCCCGGTTTGAGTGAAAATATCGAGGTGGTAAGTATTGTAGACCGATTCCTGGAGCACGCCCGGGTGTTTATCTTCCATCATGGCGGTGAAGAACGTATTTACCTCAGCAGTGCCGACTGGATGGAACGCAATCTTTCTTTCCGTATTGAGACCATATTTCCGGTGTACGATCCTGAGTTGCAAAAAGATATCCGTGCGTTGATCGACATTCAGCTCAATGATAACGTGAAGGCTCGGATAATTGATGCCCAAAACCGCAATGATTATCGTCGCACAGGAAGTGATATCCCGGTTCGGACTCAATTGGAAACATATTTTTTCCTCAAACGCAAACTGGAAGAGTCGCGGCAGGAGGAGTTTGATCAAAAAGAGGCATAAATGGCCCTAAAAGCCTTTGAAATCGGGGTTTTTCAGAAAAAATGAAATTTTGAAAAATTTTTTTCAAAAAATGTTTGTCAAACCAAAACCTGTGCGCTTATCTTTGCACCCGCAAAACGCAAGGCACAAAACTTGAATTTGCAAACCATCGCGGAAATAGCTCAGCTGGTAGAGCGCGACCTTGCCAAGGTCGAGGTCGCGAGTTCGAATCTCGTTTTCCGCTCAAAGCCTTCCCGGAGTTTCGGGGAGGCTTTTTTGTTTCAATGAAAAGTGTCAAGACACAATAATTGTCCTGCTGATTTGTGCGATTGAAAACTTCATTGCAACTTTGTAGCGCAATGCCCGGGTGGTGAAATGGTAGACACGAGGGACTTAAAATCCCTTGACCTTACCGGTCGTACGGGTTCGAGTCCCGTCTCGGGCACTTTAGGAGTCATTTGAGTCATTTGGGGGTCATTTGGGAGTCATTTAGGGATCATTTGAGTCATTTGGGGGTCATTTGGGAGTCATTTCAGGTTGTTTTTTCAAAAAAACCTGAAGTAACTCTTAAATGACCCCTTATTATTTTTGGGCATTTAATATCCCCAAATGACCCCTAAATGACCCCTAAATGACCCCAAATGACCTAAATGACCTAAATGACCCCAAATGACCCAAATACCCCCAAATATCACATCTTCACCACCCTCGCCATACCTCTGAAGTTTTCAGACAAAACCTCAATGGTGTACATTCCAGGGGCCAACTGTTCCAGTGAAAGGCTGAAAGTGTTTTCGGAATTGCCCGGATGCTCTGTACGGATCAACCGTCCACACATGTCATGAATCCGGATGCTGGCGCGCTGATCCAGCATTACCGGCAGCTGTAGTATCACCAAATCGAAGGCCGGATTAGGCATTATGATGAAGCTTTGGTAAGCAATGTCTTCCGTACCGGTGAGGCAATTGTAGTTAGGGTTATTGGTTACCGCTGCGCTGTGTGAATTGGTACAGCCAGTGGCTTCATCTTCAATAACCAGCATATACGTGCCGCTGGTGGTGGAGCAGTACCAGAAATCCGTTTCTCCCGGTATCTCAATGCCGTTTTTATACCATTGCAGGGAATATTGTGCCGGTAAATTGGTGGTGTCTGTCATGCGCAGGGAGTTGTTGTAATTGAACCATACCGGCGCAGCAGGCAGCGGATGGAAAACAACCTCTACTGGCGCTGAAACGGCTACACAGCCAAAAGATGATACGTACTGCACCTGATAGGAACCGCTGGTTTCGGCCTGATGCACAAAATCGGTTGCGCCTGGAATCAGGTTGCCGTCCAGCAGCCACTGATTGCCAAAACCATAAGATGAAATCAAATTAGGCCCATCTCCGCCTTGACAGGCTGTTAGACCCATGGGTGCATTGATGACGGGATCAGCAGGTTGTGGGTAAACGATCACTGTGTCCACCGAGCGCACCGTATCTATCGGGTGCAGGATATTCATTTCTACGGTCAGGCCGCCAGCCACCAGGCTTCCATCACTCAGGATATTGAAGGTTAGGATGCCACAATCGTCGTCGCCGCCCTTGATTCCAGCATCGTTATCCCAAACCTGTAGCGTGTAGTTGCCTACGCCCAGTTTGAGGTTGATGGGAAAGGTGTAGGGGAGTGGCGTGCTGTTAATGGCCGGAGAGGAATTGAAAATGATGTCGCCCTGAGGGTTTTTGATTTCCAAAAACAGGTCAGGGTTGCCAAAAAGCGGTGGATCGGTACAGTCAATGTCCTGAACCGTAACGCTTTCCAGGGTGTAACCAGCTGTGTCAATAATGGCTTCGTAAGCAATCTCATACACACCAGGCTGGCTGTAGGTATGTGGCGCTGGGTTTTCCTCGAAATCGGTTGGTGTGCCATCTCCGAACTGCCAGGCATAAGTAAAGCCTTCATTGCCGTTAGACGGCACCAGATTGGTCACTTCAACGGTTGTGCTGCCGCAGCCGCTTGGGTTGAGCAGTGAAAATCCTTCCGTGATGCTGGTTTTAGGCGCGATGTACAGCGACATCGGGAAGGTAGATACCTGTGAAATGATGAATACTGTGGCTTTTAGCGTAACGGTAAGCTCGAAGGAGTCAGATTCCAGTGGCGTACCACAAATCCTGATGCAACCATCTGTTTGCACCGCCGGATCAAATTCCGATTGGTTGAGTTGCCAATACAGGCCTTGAGGCAAGCCTTCAACTGACAGGATTTCAAACTTGGAAATGGTTAGCCCTGGTGGGGTAGTGCTGTCGATGGCATTAACAGGAGTAGTGGTTTTGGGCAACCGGAACGATACATCCTGTTGATAAGGCGTGCCTTTTTCGCCGTCTGGCAGGTCAGGAAGAAAAATGGTATCGGCTGGAAAACTTGCCGGGACACTTACGGTACAGCCCGGACAACCTGTTTGCGCCAAAGAAAGAAAGGGAAAGAGGAGGGTAGATAAACAAATGGTTAGTAGAAGTTGTCGCATGGATACAACCGGTTAGAAAAGTGAAAAAATGTTGCAAAACCCAGAAGGCGAAAGCGACGTATACCAACGACGCTTCGTCAGATTAAAGGCAACCATCTTTTCGATGAGACCGATTGAGAGCAGGGATTAAAGAGAGTGTTTGAGTGTTTGAGTTTTCGAGTGTTTGAGTTTTCGAGTGTTTGAGTTTTCGAGTGTTTGAGTTGGCGTTCGGCTTGGTAGTCCACGGAATCCCAATTGGATTAAGGGCGAAGCCCGAACAACAACCAAGCCGAACGCCAACTCAAACACTCGAAAACTCAAACACTCAAACACTTATTTTGCAACCATCAGCTGCCGAACGGCTTTGCCGTTTTTGTTGCTGAGGGTGTAGAAGTAAGCGCCATTGGCCAGATTGCCGGCTTCGAAGGTGAATTCGTTGCGGCCAACTTCCATGCGCAGGGTTTGCTGGTGCACACGCTGACCAAGCATGTCGAATACTTCAAAGAAGAACTCGTCGGCTACTTGTGATTCAGCAATGATAACCGTTTGACTGCTGAATGGGTTTGGTGCATTTTTCAGCAGGCTGAACTGACCACCGAGGTCGTAGGTTCCTACCAGGCATTCAGCAGTTTTCACTGCGAGGTAGTAGTGTGAGCCTGGAGCCAGCTGGCCAGGGAACTGAACAGGCAGTCCGCCGAATGGCGTATTTACCGTTGCTGTAATACCCAGGTCTGAGGTATCTGGTGCAGGGTTGGCACTGGTTGGAGTGCCGTAAATAACGATACATCCCAAAGAACCCGCTGCAAATACGCAGTTTGGCGGATCGCAGGCATAGGTGAGGCCAATTGGCAGATCGCTGATAGCGCCGGTAGTGGCAATGCTTACCGTAGTAATCGGAATGCCCTGGAAAGTAGTAGGTACGTTAACAGTAACCGACTGGTTGTAAGGATGGTCAATGCAGGCATCAGCGAGATTGTAATCTGGGGCTTGCTCAGTGTAAGGTGCTGGCGCCAGGAGTGCTCCGGATTGAATCACAGAGGAATCGCGTACGCATGTAGGTACTTGAGCGGCAGCGGAAAGGGCGCAGAGAAGCGCGAACAGCAAGGGTAGCGTTCTTTTCATAGTCAGTTTGTACATCTGAAACGGTTGGTGAAAAAAATCAGTTTGGTTATGTGGTGGAGAGCATTGGGGTTCATTGCCGGCTCCAAGTTCCGGTTTTTTGTTCAAACAAAGGCAATTAATTGGCCCTTATGCGAAAATTGGCAAACCTTTAAAGGTTGTGACGGGGTTATCCGGGCTTTTGGAACCACTTAATAGCGCTTTGAATCAATAAATATTGTCCTGCAACGTAAGTTAACATGATGGCGGGCCGGACGCCGGCAAAGGTTTGGCCGAACTTGGACACCGCAATGAGGCTGTCTGAAAGCACAAACAACAGGGCTCCGGCAATCATGGCCGTGAAATGCCCGGCCCCCAGTTTGTCTTTCAGGTTTACCACGCTCAGCGCCATAATGGTGATTACACCGGCGTATAAACCAATCGGAATTTTCATGCCGGAGGGAATGCCGTTCCATAAAAACCACAGCAAAACCAACGGATATGCCAATAATGGAAGGCTAACCAGGGGGTGCTTCGTCAAATACCCTTTGGCGAGACTGCTGATGCGGGTAAACGCACCTATGTAGCAGAGGTGTGCTATCAAAAAAGCGCCCAAACCGGTGAGGAAAAACAATCCGCCCTCAAACATGAGCAAAATATCGCCCAACGTGGAAAAGAGCAGGGCCAGCAAAACGGAACTGCGGAAAAATCCGCCCTGCCTGGGTGTTTCTGCCAGAAACCAGCCTGCCAGCAAGGGCATCAGCAGCGGTTTGCTTATTTGAATCAGCAAAGGTTGATCCAGCAGAATACCCGAGATATTCAGCAAGACATCTAATCCGAAAAGAATACGCCAGGGTAAAGTCATGATACGACTTATGCTGCCACTGCTGCGGCAATTTTGGAGGCCAGTTCACGCATCTCATCCTGGGACAAGTCCACCTTGGCGCCACGACTGAAGGTAACATCCTCCATGCTGTTAAATGGCAGCAGGTGAACATGCGTGTGCCGAACTTCGTCGCCAATTACCACAATGCAAACCCGTTTGCAGGGGACTACCTGTTTGACACCCTTGGCAACATGCTTGGCAAATAACCACAAGCCAGCATAAAGCTCATCGTCTACATCAAAAATGTAGTCAATTTCCTCTTTAGTGATACAAAGCGTATGTCCATACGTTTGTGGACGAACATCCAGAAAGGCCAGGTATTTGTCGGTTTCGGCAATTTTGTGACAAGGAATTTCGCCGTTAACAATGCGTGTGAAAATAGATGCCATGGTTTCGAGTGTTTGAGTTTTCGAGTGTTTGAGTGTTTGAGGTGAAAAAGGTGTGCCCTTTCAAAAATCAAAAGAATCTTTTGCCTTCCCTGCTCATTTTGCGCAGGAGTGGACTGCAGCGATACCGATCTTCCAGGTATTCCACATACAGGGAGTCCAGTTTGTCAACAATATTTTGGATGCCAATTTCGTCGGCCCAGGAAAGCAATCCTTTTGGGTAGTTGACGCCCTGGGTCATGGCCAATTCAATGTCGTCTCTGCTGGCCACACGCAGGTACAAGGCGTCGGCAGCTTCGTTGATGAGCATGGCCAGAATTCGGGTGGAAATTTCTCTGCCCAGGGCCTCGTCTCTTACTGGTTCGGGTTTAACAGCACCGGGTCGGTAATCATAAAACCCTTGAGATGTTTTACGTCCAAAGTAATGCGCATCAACCAATCTTTTTTGGGTAAAAGATGGTTTATAGCGTGGATCGTAAAAGAAGTTGGAGAATACGACCTCTGTGACGGCATAGTTGATGTCGTTACCGATAAAATCCATTAACTCAAACGGCCCCATCCGGAAACCGCACAGATCCCGCATAGCCCAATCAATGGTGGATTCGTCTGCAATGCCTTCATCATAAATCCGAAGCGCTTCACCATAGTAAGGGCGCGCCACCCTGTTAACGATAAACCCAGGGGTGTCTTTAGCAACCACAGTGGTTTTGCCCCAGCCATTGATCAGTTTTTTGCCAATTTCTACCACATCCGGACTGGTTTGCAGTCCGGGAATAATTTCAACCAAACGCATGAGTGGCGCAGGGTTAAAGAAGTGTACACCCAGGATCCGTTCCGGATGTTTCAGGGCGGCTCCCATGGCTGAAATAGATAAAGAGGAGGTATTGCTGGCCAGAATAGTGTGTTCGTCCACTACGGCCTCCATACTGCGGAAGGCAATTTGTTTTTGTTCAATATCCTCTACAATGGCTTCGATCACGATGGAGCAATCACGAAACTCGCTCATGTGATCTGTAAATTTCAACCTGCTGAACAATGCATATGATTCAGCATCAGTCATTTTACCCTTCTCCACTAGAGCTTTGAGGGTAGCCTGAATGTTTCTGCTTGCTCTCGTAAGTGCAATAATCAGGTTGTCACAAATCACCACATTATGACCAGCTGCTGCTGCTACCTGTGCAATGCCGCTGCCCATAGCTCCGGCGCCTAATATACCTATTGTCTCCATGAAAGAATGTGTTTGGTATGCCTGGGGGCTGAAATTCGTTAAGACGTCGCAAAAGTACATTTCCGTTAGAATTCCATTGTGGAAACTAAGCAATGATTACTGTTTATAAACTGTCAATGCTTAGCAAAACCGGTTTAGGGTTTTTGGGGAAACACTATTTGACCTATCTTTGCAGGAACATTGCTAGATAATGGTTTCTCGATTCAAAATATCCCTGGTTTGGCTATGGGCCCTGGCGTTGGTGAGTTCCACCGCGGGGGTCAGCATACATCAGGTGTATTGCTATTGTGTCGGAGAAACCACGGTGTCTCTTTTTGAAGCTGAGGATGCCTGCCATATGCAGGAAATGATGGCCAAAGTGGCAGATTGCTGCCAAAAGCCAGATCCCCAGGCCCCTAAATCCTGTTGTGAAAAACCTGCGCAAAAAGACGACGGCTGTACCAAAAAAACTACCCGTGTAGTTAAACTCAGAGCTGATTACGAAGTAAGCAATCCAGGTTTAAAAAAGCTTGACACCACTAAATGGTGCTTTCTGCCCGTATTCCCAGCTTTTGAACAGGTTGTGCTACCTGTTGCCCACCCGCTGGAAATCAGCCGTTTTGAACGTCCTCCCCCCCCGCTCAGTGGCCGCATGATCTGTGTGCGCCACGGTGTTTTCCGTTGTTAGTACTGCATAGGCTGAATAGTTTGCCCAATAAGCCACGAAGGTTTATTGGATCACATTTCATGTTAATCATGCAGTAAAATGAAAAAGATATTCTCCCTTTTGGGATTTTTGGCTGGTTATCTTCCACTCCTGGCACAAACGCCTGAGGGATTCGTTACCGGCCTTGTTACCAACGAAAAAGAAGAAATACTCATTGGTGCTTCCGTATTCTGGAAGGATACCCGTCAGGGCACCACCACCGATACTGAAGGGCGCTTTTCTGTGCCCAAACGCGATCAGGAAGCTACCCTGGTCATTAATTATGTAGGCTACACTCCCGCTGAAGTGCAGGTGCTCCCCGGTGAAGACAAAATCTGGGTTGAAATCATAGGTGTCAAACAACTGGATGAGGTAACGGTAAAAGCAAAAGGTGGAGATGTGTTTATCTCCAGCATCGGTGTACGCAACGTGGAGAGCGTTACCAGTCAGGAGCTTCGAAAGGCGCCCTGTTGTAACCTCTCCGAGAGTTTCCAAACCAATGGCGCCATTGATGTGACTTACCCCAATGCTTTAACCGGGGTAAAGGAAATTCAACTGCTGGGTCTGCGAGGCATTTACAGTCAATTTTTGGTGGAAAACCGGCCAACAATGACCGGAATTGCCACACCATTTGCCTTCGAATATATTCCCGGCACCTGGCTTGCTGGCGTGGATTTGGCCAAAGGCGCCAGCAGTGTGAAAAATGGCAATACGGGTATTACCGGACAGGTAAACGCTGAAATTGTGAAGCCCGATCAGGATAAACCTTTGTTTGTCAATGTGTTCAGCAGCACGGAAGGTCGTGGAGAGGTGAACGTTCACCTGAATAAAAAAGGAGAGGTTTCGCACCATGGACTACTGTTGCATGGCTCTTTTGTGGAAAATAAATGGGATATGAATGGCGACCGGTTCAAGGACTCCCCGGACCGGCAGCAGCTAAACGGTATGTACCGCTGGAAATATGATGGACCGGCAGGTTGTGCTCAGTTCAATGTTCAGGCCCTGACCGACAGGCGGCAGAGCGGACAATTCAAGGATATTGAAGGGTATCAGGGTCCGCGTTTTCGGATTGATCAACAGAATGACCGGATAGAGGCTTGGGGTAAATATGGAAAGGAAGAGTTTTTGGGCAAACGTTTTTTAGAAATTGGCAACATCATCAGTGGCTCCTGGCACCGCACCCAATCCCAGTTTGGTCCCAATACATACCGGGGGGAGCAACGTTCGCTTTACTGGCAGAGTTTGCTGCAAACCATTATCGGGAATACCAATCATACGGTTGTTGCAGCCCCATCTATTGTTTACGATGATATTCGGGAAACTGTCAATGAAGGTAACCTTGATCGGCGGGAATTCGTGCCTGGTGTGATGGCAGAATACACCTATAGCCGTCCGAGTTTGCACATGGAAATTCCGGATTTGGTGATTGTTTTGGGCGCCCGTGCAGATTGGAACAGTCGCTTTGGCTGGCAGTTTACGCCGAGGTTGAGCGCCAAGTATAATTTCACGGAGAAAAGCATCATTCGACTTTCGGCAGGCAAAGGATTTCGTTCCCCGAATGTGGTGGCAGAAAACATCAGTTTGTTGGCCAGCAATCGCAGTTTTCAGTTTTCACGCCCGCCATTTGGTACGGCACAGGAACAACTCGGACCCGAAGAGGCCTGGAATTATGGGGTAAATTTCACTCAGAAATTCCAGCTTGCCCAGCGCGAAGCAAGCATCAGTCTGGATGTTTACCGCACAGACTTTGTACGTCAGGTACTGGTGGATGTAGAGGAAGCGCCTGTAAATTCAGATTGGACCGTCTACTTTTACAATAGTACCGGAAAATCTTACAGCAACAGCGTATTGCTCAATGTACAATACAACGTACTTCCTGGCCTGGATATTAAAGCTGCTATGAAATGGAACGACGTGCGCGCCACGTATGCAGACGGTGAGCTGAGGACGGTGCCGCTGGTAGCCAGGTTGCGCGGATTGGTTTCGCTGGATTATACCACACCCAACAAGCGCTGGAGCCTGAATACCCACGTACAAATTGTGGGTCCGCAGCGTTTGCCGGATAATTCTTTTTTGCCACATGAACTTACGCATGATTTCCCGGTGAACAGTCCAACGTTTGCCTTGTGGAATGCCCAGATCACCCGCAAATTCGGCCATAATCTGGAGTTGTACGCAGGTTGTGAAAACATCACCGGATACCAGCAACACCATGTAATCCTTGCGGCTGATGATCCTTCTTCGCCCTTCTTTAATGGTTCCCAGGTTTGGGCGCCTATGATGCGGCAGGTGGGATATCTGGGAGTAAGATGGGCGCCAAAGGGGCTTTGATGTAGCGGCGGGTTTAGCCGCCGAAGGTTTGAGGGGTTTGAAAGGTTTGAATTTTTTCACCATTAAATTTTTTCATCATGAAACAGATTCTTTTTTTCAGCATATTCATGTTCAGCTTCATGTTTGCACAGGCGCAGACGCCGGCAACGGAGGCTATGACCACCAAATTCAAAGTGTATGGCAATTGCGGCATGTGTGAAAAACGCATTGAAAAAGCTGCCAAAATTGAAGGCGTGACCTTTGCCGATTGGGATGTAGACAGTAAAATACTGACGGTGCATTTTGATGCAAACAAAGTGAAACCCACCAAAATTCATCAGGCAGTAGCGGCGGTTGGACACGATACGGATAAGGTTCGCGCCGAAGATAAAGTGTACAAGAAACTGCATGATTGTTGTCACTACGACCGTCCGGCAGTGAAGCAATAGGGTTGGGGATGTTATATTGAGCGTAGCAAAGCTCTTGCCAGGCTGAATGTTATCTGTGTAATATCTGTGCAAAAAATCTGTGTGAAATCTGTGCGAAACCTCATATTCGCTTTCCAAAATAGATACTCACGTTTTAAGGGTTTCCTACTCACGTTTGATAGGTTTCCCACAGATTTCGCAGAAGTCGTTCGGCCTGGCATCTGCTTTAATCTCCCCCCCCCCAATGCCCCCCAAATGACGCCTAAATGACTCCCAATGACCACTAAATGACCACTAAATGACCCCCAATGACCACTAAATGACCACTAAATGACCAATCAAAATAAAACAGCCCTCATCATCGGCGCCAGCGGACTGGTAGGTGGTCATTTGTTGCAGCAATTGCTGGATTATCCGGCCTATCGGGAAGTAGTAGCCCTGGTGAGACGTCCACTGGATATCAACCACCCGAAATTGCGACAGGAGATCCTGGATTTTGATCATCCGGATCCTGCCAAAATTCAGGGCGATGAGTTGTTTTGCGCGCTGGGCACCACCATCAAGAAAGCAGGCTCGAAGGAGGTACAACATCGCATTGATGGTATTTATCCCTACGAAATTGGTCGTTTAGCCCGGCAGAATGGTGTGCGGGGGTATTTTTTGGTATCTTCCGTTGGCACAGATGCCAAATCATCTACTTTTTACCTCCGCGTGAAAGGTGAGTTGGAAGAGAAACTGAAAATGCTCGGCTTCCCCAGTCTGGTGATCGTTCGGCCGTCTTTCCTGTTGGGCAACCGGACCGAATTCCGGTTAGGCGAAAAAATTGGCATTTTCCTGGCTCAGTTGCTCAGGCCCATCATTCCCAAACGTTATCGGGGAGTTCAGGCCTCGGCTGTTGCAGCAGCGCTCGTTGCTGCCGCCAACCGAAATGTGGAAGGAGTATTGGTGCTGGAGAATGAGGAAATTTGAGGTGGTTTCACCGCGGAGTCTGAGAGAAGCAGAGGGCTTGAACTGAGAGTCTCACTCAAAGTGAGACTCTCAGTTCAAGCCCTCTGCTTCTCTCAGACTCCATGGTACCCCCCCCCTTGAGCCATCCTCTAATAAAAAGTAGTTTTTGTGTTTATCCGCCTCAATTCTTATTCCTTCACCAGCACCGAACTGCCCAAGGTTCTTCCCTGTACATCTGTTACCTGAATCCAATATTGTCCCTGGGCGAGGGACGAGCATTTTAATTTGGTTTCTTGTCCTGTGAAGTGGAGGGATTGCAGGATTTGTCCTGTACTATTGTACAGATTCACCCTTTTGCTCCCCGCGCTGGCGTCTTTCAAACGCACATTGGTTTGATCTTTGACCGGATTGGGCCAAATTTCCAGACTTTGCTGCGTGCGGTTATGGCCTGCTTCGTAAGTAGCCAACATGAGTGGACTTTTATACAAGGTATGCCAGGTGGTATTGGTAATGATCGGGTCGTTGAAATCAAAATAGATGGCAGCGTCGTTTTCGATCACACTTCCAAGTGGCAGGTTAGTTTGCTGGGCAATGCGGAACTGTACAAATCCATGCGAGGCCGGTTCGTTGATATTGGAATCGGGCAAATGGATATTGTTGAATGTGAAGGTGATCACGCCTTCGCCGCTGAGCGACCAGGTATAGGCATGACTGCTGGCGCCCGGACGAACGCTGGCCGGGTCCAGAAAAGCAGACAACGTATCCCGGATCATCACGGTAAAGGCTGTATCAGTACCCGTATTCTGGAACCGAATCAGGTATTCCAGTTCCTGCCCGGGTCTGATGTTGTGGTCTTCGCCCACACCGGTAGGGAAACCTTGTTTGTCGTTGGGATCAAAGGAGCCGATGTTTTCCACACATACGCGATGCCAGGAAGGACTGATCCCATTCACCGGGAACTGATTGATAAAGCCCAGGCTTTCAAAACCGCCGCATCCTTCCTCAAAGGCCAGCGCCAGGAAAGAGAACGGGTGCCCCGGTTCCTGCATGGATTCAATACGCCAGGTGCTGCCGTTGGCGTCGTAATCCATCAGGATAGATTCTCCCGGTGCGTAGGATTTTTGTCCGGTAAACAACACCACATCGTCTTCAATAATGATGTATTCCAGGGTGCTGGAGGGCGCCTGGCCAGTGTTTTCCAGTTTGAGTTGTATCAGGGTGTCCTGGCAAACCACACTGGCTTCAATATTGGCGCCCGACCAGTTGGGGGTAGGGGTGCAAAGCGTGTCCGGGAAGCCGTGCGCGCCTACACAGTGTGTTTGCCCCAGTACGGTGGAGTCGCAACTGACATACACCGTCAGGTTGAAATCGCCGCAATCACCGCTGTTGACATCGCCAACATAAAACCGGTAGATGTTATTACCCAGGGATTCATGAGCCTGTGCAGAAGAGATGAAAGTCAGGTATTCATCCAGCATCACATCCACCCAGGCGCTATCAGCTGGCTCGGTGCCCTGGTTGCAATAATTGACAAAAACTTCATTGTTGAAGCATCTGCGCAACATGGGCACGGCCACATTTACCGACATGAGCGGGCATTCTGCTAATGGTAGGGCCACGAAACGAACTGTATCGCTGCCCATGGGCTGGGTAGCCTCTACCGTTTGAACGGAATCGCACAGCGACCACCAAAGCGCCTGTGGAACTCGGGTTTTTACGGAGTAAACAGTAGTGTCGAGATAAAAGGAACAATAACCATTCTCACCGGTGGTGCCATAATAGTCTTCTTCACCACTCACCGTAATGTTCCAGTTTTTCAAAGGCTCCTGTGCGTCCGGCGTGCTGCAATCGAGGTCTGCATCGCGGTTTACGGTAGCGTGGATGTAGGCGCCGGATTCGGTGGATTTGGTTGAACGAATAAGATATCCAGTCGAACTTATTGAATAAATATATCCACCTGCTATAAGCGTTTTATAGGTTTGAATTTTTTTAAATGCGGGCAACAAATACCAACTTGACCCTTGATCAGTACTTGATAGAATCTGCTCAGTCGGTAGACTAATTGAGGCAAATATGTGCCCCATAGCATTTAAATCAAAGGTTCCATTGGCAAAAGTATGGGGTACAATTTGGTGCTTCCAGTTTAATCCACCGTTTTCGGAAATGGATATTCGAGGTGTAGAATTTATTAAATCTGTTACGTAAACCTTATGACTGTTATCTGTGCGCAAATTTGCAAAGTAAAGCCCGGGTTGATTAAAGAAGCTAACCTCCATCCAAGTAAGTCCATGATCGACGCTTGTTAAAAGAGCAGGTTTTGCAAAGGGTATGGAATCCGGGATTGCCACTATAAACCACTTTCCTGAAGGTTGATGCTCCGAAAATTGTTTAACTTGAAAATTAGGTAATAGTAAAATCCAGTTTCCGGTGAATTGGCTGGATATCTGAACTCCTTGGGGATTGGAACAAACTATTGAGCCATTTGACGTAAGGTAAATTTCACCATTAATATTACCTCCAGGAGGAGAAATATTAATGAAGTTTTGACCATGATCTGTCGTAGCCCAAATGTCATCGCCCATTGCTACGGCGAAGCTATCTGAATTGATTGCCACAATTTGGGAGTAAGCATGAGGAAGAATTCTTGAGGTATCTACAAGCAATAACTCCCAGGAATCACTTGTGTTTGAAGTCGACCACAATCCGTAGGGGGTGATGCACAGAAAATTATTTTGATCAAAGACTATTAAGTCAAGCATATAACTATGGTTCAAACCAGTGGACGATATAGACCAATCTTGCCCCTCATTTGATGACCTAACAAGGGTATATCGGTCGACACCTAAAATGTCGCCATTATCCAAGGGGTAGAGCATTGGGAATTTATGAGCATCGGTATAATGATCGTCCTTTTTGACCCAGTTTGTACCTTCATCCACAGATGTGTATAAATGTTTGTCGGTTGCAAGTAATAGCTTCCCTGAATTTAGTTCAATAAGGCCAGATGGATTATCATTCAAGTCAAAATTAAAATCGAGATTTGTCCAGGTTGTTCCTCCATCTGTTGATTTGAATATTTCAGGATTAAATGAACTTCGCCTAAGACTTAAAATAGTACCACTTGATAAAATAAAGTTTGTGTTAAAATTCGCGAATAAACTTCTACCAGAAGTCCATGATATTCCATCATTCTCTGTAATAATTAGATCCTTTAACTGTCTGGAGGAAATAATTGCCTTGCCTCCGTTTATTGCATGAATGTAGTTGCCAGTAACGGTAAATATATTACCGGATGGATCGTTATATACTAGATTCCAAGTAATACCATGATCGGAAGATCTATATAGATAGTCACCATTTATGGTGTTTTCTTGAATTCCTAGTAAAGTCCCTGAAGGCAACGCAAATATTCTATTTACAGGACAAGTATCAAGCTGTAATTCCCAAGTTTGCCCATCATTAAAGGATGTGTATAGCTTTTGGGAAATCAAATTACCTGTTGAATATCTTAGAATTTGGTAAAATCTACCTGAAGGAGCTATAACTAATTCTGGAATTCCTGCATAAGAGGTATCAGCTTTTGTTATTTGGACTTGGAGCCAGTTCCTTCCATAATCATCAGAACGGAACACTTTTTGGGAAACAGAGGATGTAGCAAATATGGTGGATGTGGAAGTTGGTATGATATTCATGTCACCTCCATACGGGCTCTTTAACTCCTGCCAAAATCCATCCTGCGCGTGCAACAGGTTTGTCAGAAAGCATAACCCTAGAATCGTCAGTAGCCTTTTCATATGCATTGTCATTTTAGGTGCGGATTGAAAGTTTCTTGACTCAAAAGTCCAACTGTTTACAGAGGCCTCCAAATAAAAAAATGTACTAAAGTCGAATTTTATTTTTAATAAAATATTGATAATCAAATTATTAAATTTATTTTTGTCGAAATTAATCCTTGATCCTTCCATGATTTCCTCCCTCCTTACCCGCGCTATTCGCCAACTTTCTCCCAAAGATCGGCTGGCGTTCGCTGATTTTGTAGCCTGCCCGCTGTTCAACCGGCGCCCGGAGATGATCCTCCTGTGCCGGTATCTGACTACCCATGCCGATCGCCCCGGACCGGAAATTTTCTCCCCCGAAACTCTTTTTGACGCGGCATATCCCGGAAAAGCATACGATAATAGCAAACTCCGCCACCTGATGTCGTACACGCTGGATGCCTACCGGCAATTTCTCGCCTTGCAGGAATGGCAATCCGATCCGGACGATACCCAGCGCTATCTGGTAAGCGCCCTGCGCCGCCGCGGCCTGGATAAACTGTTCGATAAAGCCATAAAAAAAGCAGACACCGATGCTGAAAAACGCCCCATTCGCGATGCCCGGCACCACTTCCGGCAATACCATATCCAACAGGAAAAACTGGAATTCAAAGCCCGCCACGAACGCTCCGCCAAACTCAACCTCCAGCCTTTGCCAGACGAACTCACGGCCTTTTATGTGTCGGAAATGCTGCGCCATGGCTGTTCGGCGCTCATGCACCAGGCTGTAGCCGGTCAATCGTACCAAATGGAACTCCTGGATGCCGTGATCAGTGTGGTGGAAAAAGGCAGTCTGATCCAATCGCCTGCTGTAGCTGTGTACTACCACACCTACCGGATGCTGCAATCGCCGGAGGATCAGGATGCGTTTGAGCAGGTAAAATCGTTGCTCGTGCGACATGAAAAACAATTTGGCCAGGAGGAAATGCGCGGTCTCTACCTGATGGTCATCAATGGCTGCATCCGTCGCATGAACGCAGGCCATAAAGCCTTTATCCGCGAAGCTTTTGAAGTGTACCGCCTGGCCCTGGAACGCGGATTTTTGATGGAAAACGGCATTTTGTCCAGTTTTACCTATAAAAATATCATCCGTATCGGGGCGGCACTGGGCGAGCACGCCTGGACCGAACAATTCATCGAGCAACAACGCGCAGCCTTGCACCCGCGCGAGCGCGAGAACACCTACCTGTACAACAGGGCATTTCTGTATTTTGAAAGGGGCAACTATGCTCAGGCCATGCCACTGCTGCAACAGGTAGATCTGGACGACCCGCTCAACAGCCTGCACGCCCGCCGCATGCTGGTGCGCAGTTATGTGGAACTGGATGAGTTTTCTGCGCTGGAATCAGTGTTGCAAAGTTTCGGTAGCCTGTTGAATCGCCAGAAAAACCTGGGTTATCACCGGGATTTGAACCTGAATTTTGTGCGGTATACCCAGCGTTTACTCAAACTACCTCCCGGAGATCAGGCGGCCCGTAACTCTTTCCTGCAAGACCTTCAAAACGAGAAACAGGTAGCTGAGAAGGAGTGGCTGCTGGAAAAATTGAGATGAAACGAAGGACGATGAACGATGGAAAGATGGACGATGGAACGATGAGATTGCGTGGGTATTTATAGTAACGTGAGTTGTCATCCCGCTGCGCGGGATGACAACTCACGTTATTATAAATACCCACGCAATCCCTTGGTTCATCATCCCACCGTCCACCGTCTACCGTCTACCGTCCACCGTCCACCGTCCACCGTCCACCGTCCATCGTCCACCGTCTACCGTCCACCGTTCCATTGAATAAACCAGTCCATTGCTTCCGGATTGCGCATTGAATCGCGGTTGAATGCCTTATCCAGCGGCTTTTTCTGTAATACCTTTTTCACCGGCGTTTCCATTTTCTTGCCGGAAATGGTGTACGGTACATCCGGAATTTCCAGAATCTCGTCTGGTACGTGCCGCGGACTGTATGCCGTGCGCAGGGCGGTTTTGATGCGGGTTTTTAACTCGTCGGTGAGTGTTTGTCCGGGTTGCAGGGCTACGAACAAGGGCATCCAGTCGGAGCCATCGGGCCGTTCCAGATTGATGATGAGGGTGTCTTTTAATTCCGGGATCTGATCCAGCGCCCGGTAGATTTCCGCGGTGCCAATGCGAACGCCCTGACGGTTCAGGGTGGCATCCGAGCGACCCAAAATCACCAGTGTATCGCGTTCGGTAATCTGGAGCCAGTCGCCGTGCCGCCAAACGCCCGGATAATGATCAAAGTAGGACGCCTGGTATTTTTCCCCATTGGTATCGCCCCAGAAGTACACCGGCATAGAAGGCATGGGTTTGGTGACCACCATTTCGCCTACTTCGCCAGCAGGGACCGGATGACCTTCTTCGTCCCAGCTTTCCATGGCGCAGCCTAGGCAACGGCACTGTATTTCGCCCTGGTACACCGGCAGGAGTGGATTACCGCCCACCCAGGCTGTGCAAACATCCGTTCCGCCTGCCATGCTGGAAAGCCAGATATCGTCTTTAATATGTTCGTATACCCAGCCAAAAGCCTCCGGGGGCAGTGGAGAGCCTGTAGAGCCGATTCCGCGCAGCCGACTGAGATCGAACTGTTTGCCCGGCGAAATGCCGGCTTTCATGCAGCTCACCAGAAACGGCGCGCTGGTGCCAAAGTGTGTGATGCCGGTTTTTTCTGCAAGTTCCCATAAGACATTCATATCCGGGTAGCCCGGACTGCCATCATACAATACAATAGTGGCGCCGGCCAACAGAGCCCCCACGGTAAAATTCCACATCATCCAGCCAGTGGTAGAATACCAGAAAAAGCGTTCGCCAGGCTTTATATCGTTATGGAAATGTACATATTTGAGGTGCTCCAGCAAATTGCCGCCATGGGAATGCACAATGGCTTTTGGAATACCGGTGGTGCCGGAAGAATAAAGGATCCAGAGTGGGTGTGAGAAGGGGAGGCGGTTGATGGTTAACGGTTGACGGTTGACGGTGGACGGTGGACGGTGGACGATGTCTTGCCAGCGGGTGATGGGTTTGTCAAGTTGAATTTCAGCCTGTTCGTTGAGGTAAGGGATGAAAACAACCTGTTCCACACTGGGCAATAATTGGCAGATTTCGCGCACGGTTTCCCGCTTGTCGAAGGATTTTCCACCATATGCATAGCCATCAACAGCAATAAAAATGCGCGGCTGGATTTGCGCGAAGCGATCAGCTACACTGGCCGCACCGAAATCCGGAGAACAACTTGACCATACTGCGCCTACCGACATAGCTGCAAGCACAGCCACAACGGCATGTGGGGAGTTGGGCAAATAGGCTGCGATGCGGTCGCCGGGTTGAATGCCTTGTTCCCGGAAATATTCGGACAGAGCAGCTGTTTGCGCTTCGAGTTCTGCCCAGCTCATTTCCGTGAGGCCATGGCGTTCGCTTTGGAATAAAATGGCCGGCCTGGTATCCGTTTTTTGGCGGAAAACATGTTCGGCGTAGTTGAGGGTGGCGCCTTCAAACCACTGATAACCAGGCATTTGATTGCCGCTAAGTACTTTCTGGTACTGACCGGAATGTTCGATCTGAAAATATTGCCAGACACTTTCCCAAAACAGTTCCAGGTGTTCTGTACTCCATTGCCAGAGCGTGGTGTAATCTTCAAAAAACAATTGTTTTTCCGTGGCCAACCAAGAGATAAAATGGCTCAGGTGGCTATCTTCCTGTGTGGTGAGCGAGGGTTGCCACAGTACTTTGGGTATGGAGGTATTGGATTCAGACATGGTGGGCTTTGATTGGGAGGCAAAGTTAATATTAGTGTTTGAGTGTTTGAGTTTTTAAGTGTTTGAGTGTTTGAGTGTTTGAGTTGGCGTTCGGCTGGGGTTAGGTTCGTTTAATAGCGAACTCAAGTGCTTCAACTTTACGATCTTCGCACCCTCTACGCGATCTGCCCAGCCGAACGCCAACTCAAACACTAGCAAACTCAAACACTCAAACACTCTTCAATGAACCACCTCGCACATTGTTTTCTTTCCTTCGGTGATGAATCGGTATTGCTGGGCAATTTTATCGGGGATTTTGTGAAGGGCAGGGATTGGCAACAATATCCGGCCCGGGTTCAAACCGGTATTTTATTGCACAGAACGATTGATTCCTTTACCGACAATCACCCGGCTACTGATCAAAGTGTAAGAAGGATTCGGGCGTTGGCCGGGAGGTATGCGCCGCCTTTGGTAGATATTTTATACGATTATCTGTTGGCTATTCACTGGGATCAGTTCAGCGAGGAACCTTTTGAAGCATTTGCCGAAAAAACCTACACCCAGCTGGCTAATCGTGGGGCAGAGATGCCTCCGGTTTTGGCGGAACGCCTGCCAAGAATGCTGGAAGGCAGGTTTTTGCACGGCTATACACATCGGGAAGGGCTTGATTGGGTATTGAATCGTTTTAGCTTGCGGATACCGGCGCGCTTTGATCCACAGGCTCTTTCTGAGGCTTTTTTCGCCGATTTGGACGGGTTTTCAACAGATTTTAAGCTCTTTTTTCCAGATTTACTGCAAGAAACGAGGCAGTTCCTGCAACAAAATAAATAGTTTTGCCCGGTGCAATCATTCATCCGGCATTTACTGTGGCATTTGTTGATACTGGGCTTTTTAGCTCCAGCCAATGGGCAGTTTGCGCCCAGGTTGCGCAATTTCCAACCCTCCGAATATGCAGGCCAAAATCAAAACTGGTCCATTGCACAATCGCCTGAAGGCTGGATTTATGCAGGAAATAACGGCGCCCTGATGGAGTTCGACGGTACACGCTGGCGACATTATTGGCTGCCGGAAAAGCAAGCCGTGCGGACAGTTGCCTGCGGACCGGCCGGTCAGGTATTTTGTGGCGGTTTTGCAGAATTTGGGTTTTGGCAAAAAGACGGGAAAGGTCGTTTTAACTACACCTCTCTCAGTGCCGCACTGGGTGAAAACACCATAGAAAAAGAAGAAATCTGGCACATCCTCGTGTTGCCGGACGCCGTGCTGTTTCAGTCGTTTTCCATGTTGTATAAGTATGATTATCAAAAGGTTGTGGCCATAAAGCCGCCTGGCGCCATCATGTTTGTACAGGTGGTGAACGACCGGGTGGTGGTGCCGGTTATAGATCATGGTTTGTATGAATTGCTGGCTGATCAAACCTTCAGGGCCATACCTGGTTCAGAGGTGTTAAAAGATAAAATTGTTCAGTTTTTGGTACCCAATGGTCAGGGCGGAATCTGGGCTGGTACCTCCAACGATGGCATTTTTGAATGGCAGGCTGGTCAGTGTAGGCCCTGGGCGAATCCGTTGAATCAGATTTTTCGGAAAAAACAGCTCAACAGAGCTGTGGCGCTCCGCGAAGGAGGCTGGGCTATTGGTACCATACTGGATGGCGCTTATTGGTTGAATGTTTCCGGTCAGTTGCAGGCACATGTAAACCGCGAGAACGGATTGCAAAATAATACCGTGCTGGCCATGCACCAGGACAGGGATGGGAATTTGTGGCTGGGGCTGGATAAAGGCATTGATTTGGCGGCTTTGCGCTCCCGGCTCACGTTTTTTACCGACCAAACGGGCAAAATCGGGACTGTTTATGCTGCAGCCCAGTTTCAGGGACAATTATATATAGGTACAAATCAGGGTGTTTTTGCCGCGCCATTTGGTATCGGGACCCAGCAAATGAAATTTAACCTGGTGGAAGGTACCCAGGGGCAGGTTTGGCAATTGAAAGAGTTTGGCGGCCAGTTGATTTGTGGGCACAATAGCGGCACTTTTGTGTTGAAGGGCAGTACAGCAATTAAAATTTCCAATATCACCGGCGGCTGGTGTACCGTGGAAGCGCCAGGCCAGTCGAATGTGCTGATTCAGGCTACTTACACCGGGCTTGTTTTACTGCATAAAGATCCCGGTGGAGGATGGAAGTTTGGCGGTCGGATTGGTGGATTTGCAGAGCCGCTCAAAAAAATAGCCTTTGACTCAGATGGATATTTATGGGCTACGCATCCCAACAGAGGCCTTTACCGCCTGCGCTTGGATCAGGCATTTACACAAGTGCAGGAATTTAAAAGGTTTGGCAAGGAAGATGGTCTGGTTTCAGACTATCAGCTTGGGCTGAGTAAAATGACTGATGAGTTGATCATCAATACCTTGCCCAATGCGGTGCGCCTAAAGAATGAGGGTGGTAGAACGGTACTGGAACCGATAATCGGTAAAAAATGGCTTCCCGGGTCAGAAAATGAATCTTTTGTGATCGATAGCAGCGGCTTGTGGCTGAGCAGAGCATACCAACAGATCGAAAAAATTCCACTAACGTTGGTGCCGTCTTATGAAAATGTTGAATGGTTGACTTCCGGGATGTACCTGTTTTGCCTTGAAAACGGATTTGCGTTGCTTAAAAACAACCAGGAAACGCCTAGTGCCAGGTCTGTTCAAATACCTCCCACCCTGATTCGCCTGATCACCATTGCGGGGCAGGAAACCAGGTTGCCAGAGGCCAATCTGAGGTTCCCCTACAGCCAAAACAGCCTGGAATTTCAGTTTGCTCAGCCTGTATATGAGCAGCCTAACCGATATTCTTGGTTTCTGGAAGGTTTTTCCAAAAGCTGGTCGCCCTGGTCGGCTGACGGAGATAAGGAATTCACCAATTTGCCGGAAGGTCGGTACACGTTTCGGGTGCGCAGCGAGGCTGGCGGTGAAGAAGCGGTGGTAACTTTTCGGATTGCGCCACCCTGGTACCGGTCTGCGTGGGCCATAAGTGTTTATCTCGTGCTACTGCTTGTACTGGTGGGCTGGCTGGAATCTATCAACCGCAAGCGTTTGGACCGGCACCGGCTCAGACTGGAGGCGGAAAAGGAGCGTGAAATACTGGTGATGGAAGTGGAAAACAAAAACCGGGAGTTGTCAAACGCTGCTTTCAACCTGATCCGTAAAAACGAGGCGCTGCAAAGTTTGAAAGACAACCTGATCGATGCCAAAAACGAACCCCGGGCGCTGTCGAAAATAGTGCGCGAAATAGATGCCCATCTGGAGGGCGATCACGACTGGGAAATCTTTGAAGCCTCGTTCAACCGGGTGCACGATGATTTCTTCAAAAGACTTATGCATGCTTATCCAGACCTGACTCCAGGCGACCTCCGTTTGGCGGCGTATTTAAAAATGAACCTCTCTTCCAAGGAAATTGCCCCCCTGCTGAACATCTCCATTCGGGGTATTGAAAACAAAAGATACCGCCTGCGCAAAAAATTAGGCCTTTCTGAAGAAGCCAATCTCACTGAGTTTATCATGGGTTTTTGACCTGTTTTTGCTCATTTTCGACATGGCGTAGTATTGGTGAGGTGCATTTTTCTTTTAAAAATTCATTTTCATCATAATTTCATCCTGCTATTAAAGCCAGCCACCCAATTTTCCTCCGAAATGGAAAAAGGTGGTTTTAAACAATCAGGATGATAACCAAATTCCGTTACGCTCTTCTGTTCGCGGCTATCAGCCTGCCCATGATGATGTGCGCTCAGGCGCCAGGTATACCTCAATCGGTACAAGCCACAGGTTATGAAAAACACGTGGCGCTCAACTGGCAGGCTAATCCGGAAACCAATATTACCGGCTACAAAATTTACCGTTCTTCCAATGGCGGTACTTCCTGGGAATTTTTGAAACAAACCGGTAAAGACCCGATTGCCGTGGATTGGACTGGCGATGAGCCCAACAACGTAACCCGATATTACCGAATCACAGCCTTCAATCCTGCCGGCGAAAGCGCACCATCGGTGGTGGATTCTGCCTTGTGTGTGCCCATGACAGATGAACAATTGCTGGAAATGACCCAAAGGGAAACCTTCCGGTATTTTTGGGATTATGGTCACCCGGTGAGCGGTATGGCCAGAGAACGTTCAAATGGCGATCCAAACGTGGTTACTACCGGCGGTACTGGTTTTGGCATTATGGCAATTGTGGTGGGCGCTGAACGCGGTTGGGTTACCCGTGCCGAGGCCGTGAACCGCATGATCCAGATTGCTTCTTTCCTGCAATTTGCCGATCGTTTTCATGGCGTATTCCCTCACTGGATGAACGGTACCAACGGCAATGTGATACCTTTTAGCCAGTACGACGATGGCGGGGATTTGGTAGAAACTGCTTTTCTGATGCAGGGTTTGCTCACCGCGCGCCAGTATTTTAATCAGGATACGCCACTGGAAAACGCCCTTCGGGATGTGATTACGGGCTTGTGGGAAGAAGTGGAGTGGGATTGGTACCGCAAAAACAACAGCGGAGTTTTGTACTGGCACTGGTCGCCCAATTTTGGCTGGCAGATGAATTTTCCGCTGCGCGGATTCTACGAGGCGCAGATTGTGTACATACTTGCGGCGGCCTCGCCTACCCATCCGGTGCCTGCTACCCTGTATCAAACAGGCTGGACCTCAGGCAATTACGCAAATAACAGCGTGCATTACGGCTATAAAATTTACTGCGGACCCTTTGGAGGCGGCCCCATGTTTTTTGCGCATTATTCTTACCTGGGCTTCGATCCAAGGGGTAAAAAAGATGCTTTTTGCAATTATTTCGTGCGCAACCGGAACCACACGCTTATTCAACAGGCATACTCCGCGGCAAACCCGAAGCAACATGTCGGCTACAACGCCGATTGTTGGGGTCTAACTTCTTGCGACAGCCCCAATGGTTATGCCGCCCACGATGTGTGGCCTGCCAACGACGACGGTACCATTGCGCCTACGGCGGCGCTTTCCAGCATGCCTTACGCGCCTGATGCCGGCATGGCAGCCTTGCGCCATTTTTATCGGGTGAGGGGCGAACGGCTTTGGGGAGTTTACGGCTTTTACGATGCTTTTAACCTGAATCAAAACTGGTATGCTCCTTCGTATCTGGCTATTGACCAGGGGCCAATAGTAGGCATGATTGAGAATCACCGCACGGGTTTGCTCTGGAACCTTTTTATGCAAAATCAGGAAATAGCTCCTGCATTGGCGGCCATTGGCTTTGTGGCGGATAATACACCCGCATTTGAGCCGGAAAATGAACTGCTAATTGAGGTGATTACTTCACCAAATCCGGTTACTGAGGGTCTGTTAACAGTAGATTTTCAGTTGCAGGAAACTCAGACTTTGAGCGCGCGCCTGCGTGATCTTCAGGGTGGGGTGGTGCAGGAATTGTTTTCAGACAGGTCGTTTCCGGTAGGCCATACACAACAATCCTGGCCCTTGGCGGTGCGATCCTCTGGTGTTTATTTGTTGGAAATAACCAATGCCAGCGGGCAAACTACTGTGAAAAAAGTAATACTCCATTGAACCATAAACTATCGTAACTAAATCATTTTCACACAAACCAATTCTAAAAGAAGTGCTTATGAAAAATTTGTTTATCACTGCCTTACTTTTGGTAGTGGGCGTTCTGGGACTCCAGGCCCAAGTTACCTACGAAGACTTTGAAGGAGGCCCTGATCTTGCCTGGAATGGCCTGAACGGTACGTATAACGGGGCTGTTGCCAACCCCGACCCAACAGGCGCCAACACCAGCTCAAGTGTAGGTTCCTACACCAATGCACCTGCTTTTGACTTTTGTTTTGCACTGTACACCTTTCCTAATACACTGGATATCAGTGAGTTTAACCAGTTTAAAATGAAAATCTGGTCGCCTACTGCACCCGCTAAAGCTTTGTTGAAGCTGGAAGGACCAGGTGGACCAGCAGCAGAAAAAATCATTGATATCACGGAAGCCAATAAATGGGTGGAATATACCTTCGACCTGTCTGCAGGAGCCGGATACACCAATTTGAAAACCATTTTGGTGTCGTTCAACTCTTTTGTACTTGGCGACGACAAGACGTATTATTTCGACGATATCCGTGCCGAGAAAGCTGAGGTTTGTCATGAAACATTTGAGCCGGCTGCTGCTGCAAACTGGACTGGTTTGAACGGCGCCTTCAATGGAGCCATTGCCAACCCTGGTCCGGATGCATTGAACAACTCTGCTACGGTAGGTTCGTTCACAAACAACCCAGCTTTCGACTACAACTTTGCTTTCGGAACGCTTGCTGCACCACTGGATTTGAGCGTGTACAACCAGTTCCATGTAAATGTTTGGGTTCCTGCTGCTACCAAAGTGCTCTTCAAACTGGAAGGCACCGGTCAGGCGCTGGAAAAAACCAAATACGTGGCAGTAGGCGGCGCCTGGCAAACCTTGAGTTTCGACATGTCGGGCGCATCAGGATTTACTACCTTGAACAAAATTCTGATCGTATTCAATCCCGGCCAAACCGGCGACGACAAAACCTATTACTTCGACAACATCTGTGCTACCCCTAATGCCTGCAGTGGCGCTACGCCGGATGCAGATATTATTGACGATTACGAGTGCAACCGCAATGCTGCGTATACGGGCGACTGGACCTTCTTCTCTGTGGTGTCCAACCCGGCAGTAACGGGCGACAACAACTCACCCAAAGTTGGTCGTTTCGACGATCCAAACGGCCCGGGCACTGAGTGGTCTAACCTCTCTATTGCCTACGCAGATCCTATTGACCTGTCTACCCGCAACCAGTTCTCCTGCCAGGTTTGGTCTGCCAAAGCCGGCAAACTGCTCATGAAGCTGGAAGGTGGTCCGAACCCAGCCAAAGAGGTGTTTGTTGACATGACCGAACTCAATAAATGGGTAACTTACACAGCCAATTTCAGTGATCAGGCAGGTAAAGGACACAAAAAACTCGTTTTGTTCTTCAATGCGGGTGTGAATGGCGAACCTGGTGATGTATACTTTGTAGACAATATCAAAATGTCTGCGCCAACTGCAGCGCCACCACTCGAAGATTTCCAGGACGGTATCCATTTGGGCTGGCAGGCTTTGGAGCAAAACGAGCCTATCCATGGTGTATTCCAGGGACCGGTAGCCAACCCAAATCCAAACAGCGTAAACAATTCAACTCAGGTTGGTTGCTACGCCAAGGGGACTTCTCCGTTCTCCACTTTGCAAGGTATTTCTCTGACCAATCTGGATCTTTCCATCTACGGTCAGTTCAATCTGGATGTACTGAGCCCGGCCGGTGGCGGCACTGTTACCCTCATCCTGAACTCAGCTACAGAGGGCAACAAAGAAGCTGAAGCTGAAATTACAACCCCTGGTCAGTGGGAAACGCTGAGCTTCGATTTCTCAGCCTTCAGCGGCATTACAGATTTCGGCGAGGTGCGTATCATCTTTAATGCCGGCACTGCGGCTCCGGGTCAGATCTGGTATTTCGACAACCTGGGTCAAACCGAGGTAACCATTGATCCATGTGCAGGTGTAGTGCCTATTCCAAATATCATTGACGACTACGAGTGTCAGCGCAACTACACACAGATTTTCTATGGCGCAGGCGATATTGCAGTAGTGAATAACCCGCACCTGGCTCCAGAAAACGGTTCGTTGAAAGTAGGCGAATACAAAGATCCTGCCGGTGCAGGTACAGAGTACGCTGGTATTGGTATCGAATTCCCGGCTCCACCGGATCTGAGCGTGTACAATCACCTGTCTATGCTGGTTTGGTCGCCACAGGCAAATGTCCCATTCCTGTTCAAGCTGGAGGGCGGTGGCCCGGCTGTGGAAGTGTTTGACACAGTTCCTGAAGCTAATAAATGGTACAAGTTTGATATCGACTTCAGCGGAGCTGTTGGTACTGCCAATACCAAATTAGTGATTTTTGCCAACGTAGCGAGCGCAGTGGGCGGTGGCACTTACTATTATGATAACATTCGTTGGGCACGCGCTGGATACAATGGTTGTATCGTAGATCACCAGAGCGTTCCAACCACTCTGACCTTCAAGTATTTTGCAAATGGTCACCTGGAATCAGAAGGTTATCAGTTTGAGGTTATCGATAACCCGAATCCATCCGGCATTAACACCAGCAGCAAAGTTGGTAAGTTTGTAAAAGCCAGCGATGGTGCGCCATTTGCCGGTATGTATTCTAACCCGGATTTGGAATCTCCAATTGACTGGAAAGGTGTAAAAACTGTGAAAGCCAAAGTACACATGGATCACATTGGCAACTTCGCGGTTAAAGTGGAAGGTTCTGCAACCGGTGCTCCTGCATTTGAAATTCCGGTGGCTAATACCAAAACCAACGAATGGGAGGAGCTCACCTTCGATTTCTCTGTTGTGCCTGATAATGGCGAATACCGTCGTCTGACCCTCTTCTTCGATTTGGGTATTGATGCAACAGGTACTGATGTTACTTCTTACTTTGACGATATTGTGATCGGCAACGGCAACTGCGGTTCCGTAGGCACCTTTAGCCCTGCTGATGTAGCGTCAATGCGTATTTCTCCAAACCCAACCTCCGAATGGCTGCTGGTGGAAAACATGGACGGCGTTAGTCGCCTGGAAGTGTTTGATATGTACGGTCGTCGTGTTTCCGTTGCCAATAATTCTGGCGACAGCTACACTGATTTGAACGTATCACAATTCCCTTCCGGCATGTATCTGATGAACGGGTTTGATCGTTCGGGCGCGTTGATTAGCAAGGCTAAGTTTGTGAAAAAATGAGTTTAGTTAGACAAGTTGCCCTGTAAGGGGCATCTTACTGTTCCAAATTAAAACGATGTATGCAACGTCGTATTCGGGCGGCAGTTCAGCGCTGCCGCCCGAATTTGGGCAGATGGACTGCAGGACGTTGGATTGCTTGACTTTAGGTAAAGCTGTTGGACTTCAAGTGCAACGCCATCGCAACCATCCACCGTCCACCGTCTACCGTCCACCGTCTACCGTCCAGCCGTTATGAAGCAATTACCTCTATTTATTTTGTTGATCTGGAGTGCTTTGGCGCTCGCTCAGGCGCCAGCCAAAGGCATTGGCGCAGAGAATCCTCCGTTTAGCCTGGACGAGGTTCAGAAACGCCATTTTCTCTATTTTTGGGAACTGGCGCATCCCACCAACTTTCAGGTGCCGGATCGCTATCCCACCGATGATTTTTCCAGCATTGCTGCCACCGGTTTTGGGCTTTCAGCCTATCTGGTGGGTGCAGAGCGGAAATGGATTACCAGGGCGCAGGCAGCTGAACGCGTGCTCAAAACCCTCGAATTTTTAAAAAACCTGCCACAAGGCCCCGAAGCCTCAGGCGTTGCAGGATATAAAGGCTGGTTTTATCATTTTTTGACTACCCAGGATGCGCTTCGATTCAAAACCGTAGAGCTTTCCAGCATCGACACCGGCTTGCTCATGGCAGGCGTGTTGTCGTGCATGACCTATTTCGATCAACACAATCCCACCGAAGAGGCCATCCGCAAAACCGCCGATTTTCTGTACCGCCGCATTGATTTTGGCTGGTATATGAATGAACAGCAACGTTTGAGCATGGGCTGGTTCCCGGAACGCGATGGCTTCCTGGCAGCCGATTGGCGAGGATACAACGAAGCCATGATCCTGAACATCATGGCCCTTGGCTCTCCCACACACCCACTGCCTGCCGAAACTTGGGAAAAATGGTGCGAACCTTATTTCCGCGCCACTTTTAAAGGCCAGGACCATGTCAATTTCGGTCCCCTCTTTGGTCATCAGTACAGCCATTGCTGGATTGATTTCAGAGGCATTCAGGATCCTTACATGAAAAACATGGGGATCGATTATTTTGAAAATTCCCGTAGGGCTACACTGGCCCAACAACAATATTGCAAAGAAAATCCTGGCAAATTCAAAGGCTATGGACCCACCATTTGGGGACTCACCGCCGGCGACGGGCCGGATACCGATATGATGCATGAGGGCAAAAAAATCTATTGCCCGGGCTATGGCGCACGCGGGGTAGCCATTGATTACCTCGACGATGATGGCACCATTGCTCCAACTGCTGCCATCAGTTCCATGCCTTTTGCACCTGAAATTTGTATGCCAACGCTGGAGGAAATGTGGCGCAGATGGCCGGTAGGGAAATACGGCTTTTTTGACGGCTATAACGAAACCTTTACTGAAATAAAACGCTCGCCTAAAGCTCAGCCAGGGTACTCCTTCTGGGTGGATAAAGATTACCTGGGTATTGATCAGGGGCCTATTGTGCTGATGTTGGAAAACTACCGTTCCGGCTTGCTTTGGGACCTGATGAAACGAAATCCGTACATCGTTCGAGGCTTGAAAAGGGCTGGTTTTACCGGTGGCTGGTTGGATAAAGCCACCGCCGATCGCAACGTTGATTTCTCCAAACAGGAATCGCTGATAGCCAAACCTAACAAACAGGTTCCGTTGGATCAACACGGATTTTTCCATCGGGCTATTTATCAGGATAAGGCTGGTTCGGCTCTTCCATATCAGATGATGACACCCTGGAAAACCACTCCGGCCGGCAAGTATCCGCTGGTGATTTTCCTGCACGGATCCGGCGAAAGAGGCACTCAAAACCACGAGCAGATGCGTAATGGCGTGCATGCATTTTGTGAGGAGTGGGTGCGCGAAAAATACCCGCATTACCTGCTGGTTCCGCAATGTCCGCCGGAAATGCGCTGGGGAGGCAGCAGTCAAAACTGGCAAACCCTCTACCAGGAAGAACCAACTACCGCAGGTCGGATGGTACTGGAATTGGTTGAGCAAACCCTGGCTGCTCACCCGGATATTGACCGCAACAGGATTTACATCACAGGGCTGAGTATGGGCGGTTTCGGGACTTTCGATTTGCTGATGCGGCGCCCTGATTTGTTTGCAGCTGGTGTTCCGGTTTGCGGAGGTGGAGACCCGCTTTTTGCTGATAAAATTCGGGAAATTCCGCTTTGGGTTTTTCACGGCGGATTGGACGATGTGGTGTACCCGCGTTGTTCCAGGCAGATTGTACAGGCCCTGGAAAAATCAGACGGCAAGGTTCGTTACACGGAATACTCTACCATGTATCACGATATCTGGAATGTGGTGTATTACAATCCGGAAGTATTGGAATGGCTGTTTTCACAACAAAAAAGGAGTCGTTGATGGCAATTAGACCTCGTAGGTTATGTAGCACAATGACCACAAAATTTTCACGCTATATGCAATCAATCAAATCATTCATACTACAGGCCATAGCGCTGCTATCGCTGCAATCAACTCTGCCGGCCCAGATTTACCAGCCTTCTGCCGGCATCAATGCCCGGGTAGAAGCGCTGTTGGCTAAAATGACCCTGGAGGAAAAAATTGGCCAGTTAACCCTGTACACCACCGATTGGGGAAGTACAGGCCCAACCATTCGGGAAGGATACAAAAATGACATTCGAAGCGGCGCCTGCGGAAACCTCTTCAACAGTCATTCTACCACTTTCGTACGCGAATTGCAAAAGGTGGCTGTGGAAGAAACCCGTTTGAAAATTCCACTCCTGTTTGGATTCGACGTCATTCACGGGTATAAAACCATTTTCCCTATCCCACTTGGTGAAGCTGCCAGCTGGGATCTGGACGCTATTGAAAAATCGGCGCGTGTGGCCTCTGCTGAAGCCAGTGCAGCTGGTTTGAACTGGACCTTTGCGCCCATGGTGGATATAGGCCGCGACCCACGCTGGGGCCGGGTTATGGAAGGCGCAGGTGAAGATCCATACCTGGGAAGTCGCATTGCTGAAGCCCGTGTAAAAGGCATTCAAGGCAAAAAAATTGGCGATCCTGATGCGATGCTGGCCTGCGTTAAGCACTTTGCAGGCTATGGCGCGCCTATGGGCGGACGCGATTACAACACGGTAGACATCAGCGAGAAGTATTTTCGGGAGTTTTACCTGCCGCCATACCAGGCAGCAGTGAATGCCGGAGCTGCCACCGTGATGACCTCTTTTAATGATTACGACGGGGTACCGGCCACGGGAAACAAATTCCTGCTCGACAATATCCTGCGCAAAGAATGGGGCTTCGAAGGTTTTGTGGTGACAGACTACACCAGCATCAACGAAATGGTAAACCACGGCGTAGTAGCCAACGAAAAAGAAGCCGGCGAGCTGGCCCTGAATGCCGGCGTGGATATGGATATGCAGGGAGGCATTTACCAGGGATACCTGAAAAAATCGCTGCAGGAAGGTAAGGTCACCGAAAAACAAATCGACGAAGCTGTTCGCAGGATTTTACGCCTGAAATTTGAACTGGGTTTGTTTGAAGATCCGTACAAGTTTTGCAATGCTGAACGGGAAAAGACCACCCTGCTCGCGCCTGCGCACCGCGCGGCCGCGCGTGAGGTGTCGCGCAAATCCATTGTGCTGTTGAAAAACGAGAACAATGCCCTGCCACTGCGTAAAACTCAAAAAATTGTGCTGATTGGTCCATTGGCCGACAACAAAACAGAGTTGATCGGAAACTGGAATGGAGCTGGTAATTTCAACGATTGTGTGAGCCTGAAAGAAGGCTTGCAGGGCGCCAGCCTGCAATATGCCAAAGGCTGTGAGGTGGAAGGAACGGATAAATCCGGATTTGCCGAGGCCTTGCGTATTGCCGGGCAATCGGATGTAATAGTGGTAGCGGTAGGGGAGAAGGCCATGATGAGTGGCGAAGCAGCTGCCCGGGCGCATATCAATTTGCCGGGTGTGCAAGAAGAACTGATTATGGAGCTTTGCAAAACCGGAAAACCGGTGGTGGTTGTACTCATGAATGGTCGCCCGCTGGCCATTCCGGCCGTAGCTGAAAAAGCCACAGCCATTCTGGAAACCTGGTGGTTGGGCACAGAAGCCGGCCATGCCATAGCCGATGTTTTGTGGGGAGAATACAATCCTTCCGGCAAGTTGCCAATGTCGTTCCCGCGCTCTGAAGGCCAGATTCCGGTGTTTTACAACGAAAAAAATACCGGCCGGCCCTTTGATCCCAATTCCAAGTGGACCAGCAAATACATAGATGAATCCAACAGTCCGCAATGGCCGTTCGGGTTTGGATTGAGCTATACCACCTTTTCGTACAACAACCTGAAAGCTACGCCTGAAACGGCTGCAACCCGCGGACTTGCCGCTGGCAAACAGGTGAAAATCCGGGTAAACGTACAGGTAGCCAACACCGGCAAAGTAGCCGGAGAAGAAGTGGTGCAGTTGTACATCCGCGATCTGGTGGGCTCTACAACCCGACCGGTTAAAGCCCTGAAAGGTTTTCAGAAAATAGCCCTTAAGCCTGGCGAATCCCGTGAGATAACCTTCAACCTGACACAGGACGACCTGAGTTTTTATCGCCGCGACAACACTTTCGGCATGGAACCCGGTGCGTTTGATATCATGGTTGGCGGTAGCTCCAGCGATGTAAAAACAGTGAGGGTGGATCTGGGACGGTAGACGGCCTACGGTAGACGGCCTACGGTTGACGGTGCGTGGGTAGCCAGATTTATGTGAGTTGTCATTCCGAGTATTCGGAACCTACACAAGTCTGGCTGCGAGATTATCCCTTGGCAAAGAGGATTGCCTGTAGCCAGGCTTGTGTGGGTCCCCTGCCGGGAATGACAACTCACATAAATCTGGCTACCCACGCACCGTCCATCGTCCATCATCCATCATCCATCCCGAGTACTCGGGACCACCGTCCATCGTCCACCGTTTAAAAAAAATAAACCATTCATTATGAAGCACTTCTACAAAAAAATCTATTTGCTTGCCGGGTTTATCGGCCTGCTGGCGAGCGCTTCCTGGGCACAAACCAGGGTAACCGGCCGTGTACTGGATGAAGCAGCCGGGGAGGCCGTAATTGGCGCTACCGTTTTGGAAAAAGGTACTTCCAATGGTACCATAACCGATTTTGAAGGCAAGTTTGCCCTATCGGTGAAAGACCTGAATGCTACGCTGGTGATCAATTACACCGGTTATACCTCCAGGGAAGTTCAGCTTAATGGCCAAACAAGCCTTGATATCACATTGGCTGAAGATGAAGGCATACTGGAGGAAATTGTGGTGGTGGGTTATGGCGTTCAACGCAAAAGTGATCTCACTGGCGCGGTAGGCATAGTAAAGGCTAAAGAACTGGAGCGTATACCTACAGCTTCGCTGGAGCAAGCGCTTCAGGGTAAACTGGCAGGCGTGTACATCTCACCATCAAGCGGTGAGCCCGGCGCCGGCGCCACCATCCGCATTCGTGGTACCGGAACCCTGAATAATGCCAGTCCGCTTTACGTGGTAGATGGTATGTTGCTGGACGATATTTCCTTCCTCAATCCGCAGGATGTGGCCAGCGTGGAAGTGCTTAAAGACGCTTCTTCCACAGCCATTTACGGCAACCGTGGCGCCAACGGTGTTATCATCATTACCACTAAACGCGGTCTGACTGATACCAAGGCTTCCTTTACACTCAATACCTATTACGGTACGCAGCAAATAGCCAAAAAACTGCCGCTGGCCAATGCCTCTCAGTTTGCTGAAATGTACAACGAACTGAAAGGTAATAACTATTTCCCCGATCCGGCTGCACTGGGAGAGGGCACAGATTGGCAGGATGTCATCTTCCGGGATGCCCCCATGGCTAATGTGCAACTGGGCGTGGGCGGTCTTTGGAAAAAGCTGAACTACAACCTCTCCGGCAATCTCTTTGATCAGCAGGGTATTATGGAAGAAACCAGCTTCCGCCGCTATACCGGCCGGGTAAATATGGAATATCCCGTTTTGAAATCACTGCGGGTGGGTACCAATATGGCCTACTCCAATTACAAGTTTAATACCGTTGGCGGTGGCGTATTGGGAGGCATGTACCGGATGCCACCAGTTTTTGCAGCACGCGACAGCACAGGCGATTTTACGGATCCAACCTTCTTCGGTCAATCCATTGGTAATCCGGCTGCAGATTTGTTTTATAAAAACGACCAATACTCCCGCGTGAATCGCTGGGTAGGTTCGGTGTACGCCAACTGGACTTTCCTGAAACACTTCACGTTTCGCACCAATTACGGTTTTGATCGCCGCAGGGACTATTTCTATGGCTTTGAGCCGGTATTTATGGTGTCTTCTTCCCAATTGAACAACGAGGAACGCACTGCGCGCGACACAGCCAAGATCCAGAACTGGCTATGGGAAAACACCCTGACCTTCGATAAAACCTGGGATATTCTGCGATTAAATGTGCTGGCTGGTCAAACCGCACAGGAGTACACCTTCAACAAGCGTCGCACCATCAACGAAATACTGCAGCCAAACGGCGAAGAAAACAGCGACTGGGCCATGCTCAGTTACCTGGGCCGGGTGAATGCCACATTTTATGATCGTTACCTGCTTACAGCATCCATCCGGGCTGACGGTTCATCCCGTTTCAACAAAAAGAACCGCTGGGGATACTTCCCTTCTGTGGCCGCCGGCTGGAATGTTTCGCAAGAGCCATTCATGCGCGGCTTCAAATTGTTCGACCGCCTGAAACTTCGCGCTTCCTGGGGTATTACAGGGAACGACAAAATCCAGAACTATCCTTCACTCGGTATTATCACGCCGGAACTTTACGGCGCGTTCAACGATACCATCCAATCCGGCGCTACGCTTACCAATTACGCCAATGCAGATGTGCGCTGGGAAACCACCGAGCAAACTGACTTCGGGGTGGAGTTCGGATTGTTCAAAGGCAAGTTAACGGCTGAAATTGACTGGTTCCGCCGTTATACCTACGATATTCTGGGCGATTTGCCCATTCCGGATTACGTAGGTTCCGGTAGCAATCCGTTTGTGAATGCCGCTCAGGTTGAAAACGTGGGCTGGGATTTTACCGTGCAATGGCGAGAAGTAAAACGGAAATTTAGCTATAATTTTGGGGTAATGGTTTCACCTATTGAAAACAAGGTGCTGAAGCTCAACGACGGCAAATCTGAAATTTTTGAGGCCAGAACCGGCCAGGGCGATTTTGCCACCCGTACCGTGGTTGGACTGCCCATTGGCGCCTTTTATGGCTATCAGGTGGCAGGCGTTTTCCAAAATCAGGAAGAAATTGACAGTTCTCCTAAATTTGGCAATGAAAAACCGGGAGATTTCCGGTTTGCCGACCTGAACGGCGATGGCAAACTGTCTGCCGACGACCGCACGTATCTGGGTAGCCCAATTCCAACGCTTATCTATGGTTTGAATGCAGGATTTGAAGCATTCGGTTTTGATCTTGCGGTGGATTTCTTTGGGGTAAAAGGCAACAAAGTGGTGAATGCCAAGGCCGTTTCCCGTTTTGATACCCCTAACTGGGAAACCCTTTGGTATGATAATCGTTGGACAGGAGAAGGTACCAGCAACTCCGTGCCGCGTGTTACCAACGGCGGACACAACTACCGCATGTCGGACTTTTTGGTAGAAGACGGCGCGTTTTTCCGTCTACGCACCGTAGCTATAGGCTACTCGCTGCCTACAAACTGGCTGGATCATGCACATATTCGCGATGCCAGACTTTATGCAAGCGGCACCAACCTGTGGACCAAGCAAACCTATTCCGGTTATACGCCTGAGTTCCCGAATGACAGCGTATTCAAAGCCGGTATGGATTTCCTGAATTACCCAATGGCCAAAACCATATTGTTCGGTTTGAACGTAACTTTTTAACCATCAACCAGTTAAATACCACGAGCTTATGAAAAAGCTTTTAAAATATTTCAGCGTTGCAGCCCTGGTGCTGCTTTCTGTAACCGGTTGTCAGAAAGATTTTCTGGATCGCAAACCGGAGGGGCGACTCACTTTTGAAGAGTTTTTCCAAACGGAGGCCCATGCCCTGGAGGCAACCAATGCCGTGTATGCACAATACCGCGAGTTTGATATGTGCGCTTTGCCGTATTTGTCGTGCACGGATATCCTCAGCGATGATGCCGACAAGGGCTCTACCCTCAACGATGCGCCATTGATCAGCGATCTGGACAATTTCACCCTCGATGCCACCAATCCATACGTGGCGCCGGTGTATCGTGGCCATTACAGGGCCATTGCACGGGCTAACCTGGCCATTGAAAACATCCCCAACATTGACATGGACGCTACCCTGCGCAGTCGGCTGGTGGGAGAATGTAAACTGTTGAGGGCTTACAGTTACCTGTTGCTTGTACAATGGTTTGGCGATCTGCCTCTGATTACCAAAACCCTGCAGGGCGATGAATACTATTCGCAAACCCGGCAGGATAAAAGCCTGATTTACGATCAGATTGAAACAGACCTGAAAGAAGCCATTGGTGTACTGCCTGATAAAAACGGGTATGCACAGGCCGATAAAGGTCGGGCTACCAAGGCTGCCGCTCAGGGATTGTTGGCTAAATTGTACATGATCAAAAAAGACTGGGCAAACGCGGAGATCCAGTGCATGGACATCATCAACAGCACCCAGTACAGTCTGCTGCCCAGGTATGCCGACAACTTTTTGCCGATTGGCGAAAATGGTGCAGAGTCTATTTTTGAAATGCAGACAGTAGCCCTGGCTACCCAACAGTCGGCCGGCCCCGGATCTTCACCTTACAACATGGTGCAGGGGGTAAGGGGGATTCCCAACCTCGGCTGGGGCTTCAACCGTCCATCAGACAACCTCGTATCGGCTTACGAAAACGGCGACCCGCGCCGCGAGGCAACCATTATATATGTAGGAGAAATCCTGCCCGATGGTTCTACCCAGGTACAAGACAATGCCGAGATCATCAACGAAAGGTTCAACCAGAAAGCCTGGGTGCCAAACCACCCCGGGCTGCAGGACAACGGACCGGGAAACCTGCGCATCTTGCGTTATGCCGATATTTTGCTGTTGGCGGCAGAGGCTAAAAATGAGCAAGGCAAGGCCGGAGAAGCGTTGCCTTTGCTGAACCTCGTGCGCAAGCGTGCGCGTGGCACCAACAACTTCATTCTGCCGGATGTAACCGTTACGGATCAATCGCTGTTGCGCGAGCGCATCTACCGCGAACGTCGGGTAGAGCTGGCTATGGAGCAGCATCGCTGGTTTGATTTGTTGCGTTGGGGCAGGGCGGCACAGGTAATGACTGCTGCCGGAAAAACCGGATTTGTACCAGGCAAGCATGAGTTGTTGCCTATTCCACAGACCGAAGTGGATTTGACCAGCGGCAGGATTGTGCAGAATCCGATGTATTAAGGTTTTTGGAAACCTATTGTATGTACACAAGTTAAATAGAGACTCAATTTCTAATGTTTGCCCCCACTCAATACATCTAGCATCTTGTAACCCGCTGTTTTAACGGCAGGCAAAAGCAGACCCACCCATCACATCTAACATCTTTACAAAACATCACATCTTCAAGAGATTATGTATGTTGATGTTCTGTAAAGATGTTAGGTGATGGGTGGGGTATTCCTGGCCACTCGTTGAAACGAGTGGTTACAAGATGTTAGATGTGTTTCCAGATTGCCGTAATGTCCACATATAGCTTATGTACATACCGTAGGTTTCCAAAAACCTTATAGGTCTGAAACCAAAATGTCCGGTAGTGTAGTGACGGGCATTGCTTTGTTTAAAACTGGTTTCCGTGCAACTTTAATGTTAAATTTCAGGGCTACTCTTTTATGTTATCAACGTAACACCTATCTTGCATTAAATTTGAAGCAGTCATGCTCAATCAAAATAATCCGGCAGCGAATATTTTTTTGCTTTTTCCGGTTTGTAATATTCCGGTAACACGCTAATCCTCAATTGTTTAGAAAAGGAAAACCCGTTTAATGGTTCATTGGCCTGACTGATGAACGCCAGAATTCGTATTGTTCATTTTTAAATATTTACCATTAATGAAAAAATTCGTAACTGGTTAGCCTGATTTCCATTTGTTATCAGGTTGTTGAAAAAAGTTTATTTTTGTGTCCTGAATGGAGCTACCCAATGACATAGCAAGTTGCCACCGGATAATTCTAGAGTTGGTATCATTTA
>JAFLBO010000002.1 GCA_017303475.1 Chitinophagales bacterium | reverse complement strand
TCTATGTCCGTATTCAATCTTTTATCTCTACAATCCGTAAACTCCAATTCAATCCTTTCAATGAACTATATACCGTTTTATCTGGCGGTATCCCAGAGTATCGGGTCGCCGCAGGCTAACCAGTTACAAAAATTCTTAATTTCGTCACAGCGTCACAGCGTCACAGCGTCACAACGTAATGTTCTGTTTCAGCCCCAAAAGACACTCCTAATCTTGGTGTATTTTCTTCTAATTGGATTAACGTCTAAGGCAGTTGCGCAACCATGTGATCCACTCGCAGACTTCACCTTCACTATTAGTGGCTGTAATGTAGAATTCCAACCGGTTAGTATTGGATCAGGAATTTCACATTTCTGGACGTTTCAATCTTTTGATAACAATGGACCAATAGTGTCAGCTTCAAACATTGCTACACCACTCCATACTTTCGGTATTGTTTCTCCTGGACTAAGAACAATTACGCATACTGTAACAATTGGCGGTGTAATACACACCTGTACAAAGTATATTGCTGTTAATTGTAATGAAGGATGTGAAGAAAGAGCAATCACCTATGTGGTAAATGGATGTACGGTTACCTTCTATTCCTCCTTACCCGGTGGAACCTGGTACTTTGGGGATGGAGGATTTTCAAGTCAGACAAATCCAACTTATACGTATACAAGCAGTGGCGACTATATAGTAACCTACACCGATCTTAACGGAAACACCTGTCGAAAAACAATTCGGGTTGCCTGCGACCAAACTTCGCTATGTTGTACTCCAGCATTTACGGCTGAAATAAAGCGAAATTGCAGTGAGTTAAACCTTTCTCTTAGTGCAGAATGTACTTCTAATGGCACGCACTCTTGGTCCATCTTGCCTATCTCTCCCAATACGTGCATAAATTTGGTAAACTTCTTTCAAGGTATGCCGACTCAGGGCATGATTCAGATTACCAACATTAACACTTGCGAGGTCACGGCTTTGGTTATCACGCATAACTTCACCTGTTCAAATGGAACAGTTTTGAGCCAAACGCAAACGATACCTATTACTGACCCGGGTATTTATATAGGCAAGAATGGTATGACCACATTGCTAACAGACTATAATTGTGTGCTACCTGGCGCTGTTTACAACGGTCCATGTACTGTTTACTCTAGTGGCATTGTTAGGGTTAATAAAGACTTTACATTTTCCTCTGCGACAGTTCGGGTACAACCAGGTCTCTCAGGTTTTGATGTAACTAATAACTTTACGATTAATCAAAATACGGTGATTAGTGGAAACGCTGAGCCAGAATGCAATTGCCTATGGAGAGGGATTTATGTATATGGAGCGGTCAATATAACAACAGATACAGATGCATCTATCCAGGATGCACTATATGCCATTCGGGCAGGTTTTAAAAACAAATTGAGTATCAAGAAAACACTTTTCGCCAAAAATTATATCGGTATTCGGGGAACGGATGGTCCTTTCAATTTGCTTGCTTTTGAAGAAAATGAGTTTGATGGAAACGGCCCACTTAAGGATATCTGTACTTTGGAGCCGCTTAATGATATTATCAATAGGACTTTTCCCATTGGCTGGTGCGAAGAGCCTGTACAATATAGTTCTGGAAGAGGTTTTGCAGGAATGTACTTAAGGGATGCTGGGTTTGTTGATTTGCTTCCACTTCCATATGCTAACCAAAATCTATTTTACAATTTAGCCATAGGCATTTTTGCCAAGGATACAGAAATTAAAATTAGACAGAATAGTAGATTTAAAGATATAATACCCATACCATTAGCTTATGATCTAGGTGGAGGGAATGCAATTAGGTATATTGACACTGATAATAAAGGAGCGAATGGCTTTCGTTTTAAAGGGAACGGTAAATTTTTTGGATTGGATCCTGATTTTGATAATTGCTCGTTCGGAATTTGCCTTGCCTCAAGTGTAACGGCAGATGTCAATTCCGGAACTAGAATAGGCATAAATGATAGTAGGTTTTTGAAAACACAAATAGGTGTGTATTTGGATAATCTATGTTTTATAGATAAAGGAGTATTTACAGGGAGAAAAATAAACCATGAGTGGCGTGGTATATGGGATAATTATATCGAAGTAGATCCTACTACAGGAGACCAATTTGTTATTCCATTTTCCGTTCCCAATGCTGGTATTGTGGTAGCAGATATGAGTCCTACACAGTCCGCTCCTGAAATATGGCAAAACACTATTGATGTAAACCAGGATAATTTATGCGGAGCATCCTTTGGAATTAGAGCCTTTGGCCTTACTTTTTTCAACCCACTACTTAACCAGGTTGATATAAACAGAAATCGGATTGACCTTAATTCAGGCCTCTCGGGAATTAATGTTAATCTTTACGATGGCGTCCAGATTCACGATAACAGCGATGCAGCGTTTCCAGGCGCAGGGATTTTTCTGAATTATCAACACTTCCATCAAACCCAGGATTGTGGAAATAACGTTGATTATAGTACAGGAGTGTTATTGAATGCAGGAAGAATAAGCCTTGTTGGGTGCAATGATATTACATCAACTGTGCCAGGGAATTATAACATGCGTATGACAGGTCAAACGAATGGCACATTCGTGCAAAATAATTTGAGCGGGGGGAGGTTTGGCGCGCATATTACCAGCACTATCAACAATCCACAACGTTTTGCCTGTAATACCATGAGTGGATATTCTGAAAATGGGCTATTTCTAAATGGAATTATTGGAGCACAAGGAACTTTTGGTACCATGACACATGGCAACAAATGGATAAATAACAATCCTGCTATAACTGATGCCTTTATTGATATCCTATCTAATCCTAGTCTTTCGTTTTTCTATGTTACAACACGCCCATGGGAAAACCCTACAACGAATACAATACTGAATACCTGGTTTATCCCAAATGTTCCTAATAATGTTGACCCTATCTGTTTTTATGAATGTCCGATAACCGCTCCCCTGGCATTTGAATCGGAACTGACTTACGCAGATACTGCAATTGCGGAAGGAACACTTATATACCAGGAATACCCGGAAGCTAACCAATGGATTAATGAACGAAATTTGCTTGAAAAACTAAGCTTAAACCCTGAACTAAGTTCAGGCAGTTTGGTTATGGCAGATTTTCTGGATAGTCATGACCAATCTGCCATGGGCCAATTGGTCGAAGTAAATAGCGCGCTTGGTAGTATGTTTCAGTTGAGCGAGGGTAATAAAAGTGCCCTGACATCCATTGCACAAACAACAAAAGTACTGTTGGATCAGTTGTTTTATCTTGATTCAATAGCCGGCATTGAATCTTCTCCGGAATGGGAAGAAATCAATATAGCCCAGCGGGATAGTTTAGCGGAATTATTGGAAGAGATTCAAAAGGAAGCGGATTCCCTCGCGAATGAAATAAGTGCTGAGTTGCGACAACAAGGGACAATCGTGCTTGCAAGCTTAAACGATATCGTACCAACCAATGATTTTGAGTTTAATGAAAAATACGTACTAGGCGTTTATTTGAATTTTCTGGTTTCAGAGAATCAATTATTGCCCGGCACAGCGGATAGCCTTTTTAATATCGGTCGGGAATGTCCCTTTATCAGTGGTCCCTGCGTGTACAATGCCCGAAATTTATATGGGAGAATGACCGGCATTGCATTGCCGGATGTAGATTGCCCAGTATTGGAAAATCGGAATAAGCGTTCAGATAATGCAACATTATCTGATGTGCTCATTTATCCAAATCCCTCCAACGACATATTGATTATTCGATTGTTGGCAGACATTGAACCAGGAACGTCGCATGTAAAAATATCTGATGTTTTAGGAAGGCTCGTGTTTGATGCAGAAATTCTAGCAGGGGTAAATGAAATACCCACCAAACACCTGTTAAACGGTACTTATTTTGTACAAATAGTACAAAATGGCCTGGAAGTTTTGACAACTTCTGTCTTAATTCAACACTGATCTTGATTTTTTCACCAATTTAGGGGGCATTCTTGACGAATGTCCCCTAAATCTATTATACCCATCATGAAAAAGTTACTTATTTTCCTGCTTTGTTTATCCTATTCTGCACTTTTTGGCCAGAAATACGATTACATCTGGATGTCTGGCGCCTATATACCATCGGATAGTTCGTCCTCAGATTTTGCGATAGATTTTATAACAACTCCCCCTAGTGTTTATTTAATTGAAGACAGTCTAATTATGGGAAGATCAAATATCGCTATTTCGGACTATGAAGGTTTATTGCAGTTTTATACGAATGGCTGTATAATTAGATCAAAAAACAATGCCACAATGGAAGGTGCTGATTTCATAAATTTGGGTCCTGGTAATCTTTCCTGGGATCAAACATGTGGCTCAAATGGATTAGGCAATTACCGAATAATCCAAGGAATATTTGTGCTTCCTTTCGATAATGGTATGTCAGAAACTTTTCACCTGCAATTTGACCCTTTTCCAGAGCCAATTAGTTGTACAAATGTAGCGTTATTGAATACTAGAATAAATACAATTGCTAATGAGGATATGGGGGAAGTGATTTTCAATGATTCAATTTTAATACAAGGGTGTTTCCAAACAGCATGTGCTAACAAGCATGCCAATGGCAGGGATTGGTGGGTGTTGCTTCCTGATGATCTTTCCAATCGCTTTTATCGCTTTCTTTCTACGCCGGATGGAATTCTAGGCCCCTGGATACAGGAAATGGAGAATCCGATCATTGATTCATTTTATTACACGGGATGGAATGAGTTTTCATCTAATGGGGAGCATTTCCTTTTAAATGACGTTCATAGTGGTACTGCTATTTATGATTTTGATCGCTGTACTGGGCTTCTGTCAAATTTGAGATTTGTCCCCGCGGAAACTGATATTAATGGATTTGGATATGCAGCTGCCTTTTCACCAGATAGTCGATTTATGTATGTGGTGAGGGGCAATTTTAGAAAAATGGAACAATACGACCTAAATGCGGCTGACTTAAACGCATCTCGAACCACCGTTGCAACCTGGGATGGCTTTTATGACTATTTTTATCCCAATGGGCCTTTACTAGAAACCTCCTTTTCATTTTTTCAACATGGACCGGATGGGAAACTCTATACTTGGGCGGGAGGTTCTAGATTTATGCATTCCATGGACTTCCCTAATAGAAAGGGGGTGAGTTGTAATGTACGTCAGAGAGCTATAAGTCTGCCTTATTATACCTTTGGCGCTAATGCCTACTACCCCCACTACCGCCTCGGCCCTATAGACGGCTCCTCCTGCGATACGCTGGGAATCAATAATCTTCCAGTAGCGCTCTTTCGGTATGATCTGGAAGATACCCTGAATCCACAACAGGTAACCTTTACGGATGTATCCTCTTATGAACCCACTTCCTGGCACTGGACCTTTGGTGATGGACAAACGAGCCAGGATACCAATCCGGTGCATACCTACGCGCAGGGCGGCGTTTATGAGGTATGCCTTGTGGTAAGCAATGCCTTTGCGGCAGATACTTTTTGCCGGCAGGTGCAGGTAGGCGCCACGGGAGTACACACGCTGCCTGCGCTCCCGCATGCACGCGTGTGGCCCAATCCTTTCAGTTCCACGCTCAGCGTACAGCTCCCGGCTATGGTCGGTGTTTCGCCGGAGTTTGTAGTGTATGATCTCTACGGCCGTGTGGCCAAAACTGCGCGTTTAACGGATTTTGACAACCAAATTCCGGTGCAGGATCTGCCCTCCGGGTTATACGTCTGGCAACTGCGCTGGAATGGAGAAGTGACACAGACGGGGAAGGTGGTGAAGGAATGATCGTATGATTTCAAGGACCAACCCCAAAGCTGTTTTCCGGGTGTTCGCATCCGGGAAACCCCTTAGTTTTCATCTAAAGCCTGTTTTTTTGAGGTTTTGTCTGATTTCCGTCACTTGGCAGCTTTCCTTTTCGGGTGGGCAATAATAAACCTGATTGATAGTTTTACTATTGATTCTAATCGCAATATGCTATTTGTTATTGCCCACCCGATCTTACACTTTGCATGATTGAATTACTACCCTTGATTTAATCCTTCTGATTTAGGCTGATTAACAGCCGTCTTTTTCCTCCTATTAGATGCCAAAAATTGCCGGATTGCCTCCGGCCTGGAAAAACTGTGCGTTTCCGGATCAGGCATTCAACAACTTTTTCACCATCAAACTCATTTTCAATCATGAACAGAACAAAATTTCAGCCGCTCTTCACAATCCTTGCTTTCCTGACTATTGGATTGTTTGCCTGCTCCAAGGATGAGGATGTGAACCCAAACCAGGCCCAACTTCAAATGGAAATTACGGATGGCCCTTGTGATGATCCATCAGTTAAAGCCGTTTTTGTTACTATCGCCGAAGTAAAAGTGGATGGCAAAACTTTTAGCGGATTTACCGGCAAAAAGACCATTAACCTCCTGGCTTACCAAAAAGGCGAGGTAGCTGCTCTGGGACTCGGTAACCTGGACGCTGGTGCATATCAGGAAATTACCCTCGTGCTGGATGCTCAAACGGATGCCAATGGTAACGCCCCGGGCTGTTACGTGGAAACAATTGATAATGTAAAACACGCACTTTCCAGTGCGGCCAGCGTTACGGTTTCTACCCTTAAAAATATCTCACTTGTAGCCGGCGCCACTACCCAGGTGGTACTGGATTTTGATTTGCGTAAAGCCGTACAATATTCAGGTGGCGGCAGTGCAGACCAGTATGATTTTGTAACTTCTGCAAGCCTGCAAACAGCGCTCCGTGCAGTGGTGAAAACCCAATCCGGTAATCTGCAGGGCTCTTGCCAGAATGCCATCGTGAATACCGATAAAATAGTGGCTTACGTGTACAAAAAAGGCACTTTTAACCGAAATGTAGAGCTGTCATCCGAAAATGGAGTTGCCTTCAAAAATGCCATTGCCAGCACATCGGTTGAGTCTAATGGCGCATTCAAAATCGCGTTTTTGGAATCAGGTGATTATGAGGTGCATTTCGCCGCATACAAAGACCTGAACAGCGACGGTAAGCTGGATTTCCAGGGCACTCTGATCCTCAACAGCCTCATTGATTTGCTGGATCTGCAAATAGGCGCCAATGCCAACATTCAATTGAATGTGTCGGTAGTAGGTATTTTGCCATGAGTTGGGGAGTGGCTTTTTCAGAGGTAATATTTATTGCATAGGGGCGGAGGGTACCTCAAACTGAGAGTCTCACTCAAAGTGAGACTCTCAGTTTGAGGTACCCTCCGCCCCTATGCAATAAACAACATTCCAGTCGTTCAGGCCCCAAAACAATACGTTTGTCTATGCCGGAGGTTTTCATGCAGCCTTGCTGTAACCTTCAGGTCTTTGCGGTAGTCTGGTTGTTGCATTCAATAAAGGAGGTGCAGGCATTTATAAGGTGATTTGTAAACAGCTGTTTTCCGTTCATCCGCCAAAAATGCCATTTCATGCCGAAGAAGTGGGTATTGGTAGGATCTATGTTTTGCAAGTTACCTAATTGCGCCATCTTTGCTGTAGAAAACAAAAACAATCCTGCTCGTCAGGCCAGATTAAGCTATGAAATCAAAAAACATTCTGCCACTCGTGGCCGTACTATTTACGTCCTTTACCCTTTCTGCGCAAAAAATTGCCGGAACGGTGGTAGAAGCAAACGGTCAGCCAGCCGGTTTTGCAACAGTAACCTTACACAAGTCTGCCGACTCCTCCCTGGTCAAAGGCACCATCACTGGTGAAGACGGCGCCTATGAATTGCTGGACGCCAGCGCCGGACAATATTTCCTCAAAACAAACCTGATTGGTTCCGGAACAGCCAGTTCCCCGGTTTTTGATTATGATGGCGGCAACAAAACCATAGCCCCCATTTCTCTTCAGGCTGCCGAAAACCAGCTGGCAGAAGTATCGGTGGTGGCACGCAAACCACCCGTAGAGGTTAAGGCCGATAAAACCATCCTCAACGTGGAAGGTACCGTTAACTCCACTGGCTTGAATGCCCTGGAATTGCTCAGAAAAGCGCCCGGTGTTACGGTTGATAACAACGAAAATGTAAATGTTCGGGGTAAAAATGCCGTCAAAGTAATGATTGATGGTCGTGATGTGCCACTCGACGGCAAGGAGCTGGCCGCCCTGCTTAAAGGCACCCAGGCATCTGATATTGCCAATATCGAAATCATTTCCAATCCTTCCGCCAAGTACGATGCCGCCGGTAATGCCGGTATCATCAACATCCGGATGAAGAAAAACAAAGCCCTGGGTACCAATGGTAACCTCGGCCTGGAAGGTATCTACGGCGAAACATTCAAAGCCGGTGGCAACGTAAGCCTCAACCACCGCTCTAAAAACTTCAATGCATTTGGCAGCTTCAACGCCCACCATGGCGATTGGCACAATACCCAAAATTTCCACCGCGAACAATACCAGGACGACGTTCGCGCCGATGATCAACCGGGCGAAGACTGGCGTGTATTCGATCAGAAAAACAAGGAATACAGCGAAAACCGCTATAAAGGATACCGCGCCGGGGTTGACTGGTTTGTGAATAGCAAACATACCGTAGGTGTGCTGGTGAATGGCAGTTTCAACCCGGGCGACTGGCATTCCAGCAGTACCGCCAGCATCAGCGATTTGCACAGCATCAACCGGATTGACTCGCTGCTGGTAGCCAGCAACGATGTGGCCAACGACCGCAACGACCTGAATATCAACCTGAACTATCGCTTTGCCGACACCCTCGGTCATACCCTGAACATTGACCTGGACAAGGGTTCTTACCGGATTCGCGGCGCCAGTTTCCAGCCTAACTATTACCGCACTGCCGACAACGCAGAAACCCTGCGCGAAGCCATTTACCGAAACAATACCCCGACAGATATTGATATCATGACGGCCCGTGTGGATTATGAGCAAAAGCTATGGAAAGGTACCCTGGGCTTGGGAGGTAAGATTTCAGACGTGGAAACCTTCAACACATTCGATTTTTTCAATGTGCAGGATGGCGTTCCGGTGAAAAACGAATTACAAAGCAATTCTGTTGATTATAAGGAACGCACCAACGCAGCGTATGTAAACTACAACCGCGCCTTTGGCAAAAAATGGAATATCCAGGCTGGCCTGCGTTTGGAAAATACGGACTATGAGGGTATTGGCAAAGATTCTGTGTTCACGAACAATTACACAGAACTGTTCCCAAGCGCTGCGGTAACCTATTCCATTAATCAGAAACTGGGCCTGAACGCCACCTATAGTCGCCGTATCGACCGTCCGAGTTACCAGGATCTGAACCCGTTTGAGAACAAGCTGGATGAACTGACTTACCAAAAAGGCAACCCGATGTTGTTGCCACAGTTTACCAACTCCATTGAACTCAGCCCTACGTTCAACGGGTTTCCGGTACTGACCATTGGTTACAGCCATACCAACGATGTGTTTACCCAGATCCTGAAACGCGATGTGCGCGATACCCGTGCCACCTTCATTACCCAGGAAAATCTGGCAGATCAGGAGAACTGGACCCTGACCCTGAACGCGCCAACCCCAATTACCAAATGGTGGGACGGTTTTGTGAGCCTGACCGGATTCCGGAGCCATTTCCGTGCAGATTTCAGCACCCCGGAAACCCCGAATTTCATTGTAGATCAGGCATTTAACGCTTTCAACGCCTATGCCGAGCAAAACATCAAATTGCCCAAAGGTTTTGGTCTGCAAATTTCAGGCTGGTACAACAGCCGGGCATTCTGGGGCACGCTTCGCAGCAAGCCACAGGGCGCTATGGATATTGGTTTGAAGAAAAAAGTGCTAAACGATAAAGGCGAATTGCGCCTGCGCGTAGGCGACGTACTAGGCACAGCTGGTTGGGGTGGCGAAAACCTCTTTACCCCGGGACTTAAAATGACCGCCCAGGGTAATTGGGAAAGCCAAACTGTTACCCTCAACTTCTCCTACCGTTTTGGTTCCAACGACGTCAAAGACGCCCGTCAGCGCAAAACCGGTCTGGAAGACGAGAAAAACAGGGTGAAAGGAAAGTGAGTGTTTGAGTGTGGGAGTTTTTGAGTGTTTGAGTTGGCGTTCGGCCGGGGTTCACCACTAAGTCACTAAGGGCACTAAGAATCCTTAGAACATTTCACCTTAGTGTCTTAAGTGACTTAGTGGTGAACCCCGGCCGAACGCCAACTCAAACACTCAAAAACTCCCACACTCAAGCACGCTTTAAGATAATGAAAGTTTGATTTGGTTTATCGGAGAAAGTGACCCCGCCGTCGGAAAGATGTGCGGGGTTTTTTTAGTGACGGGGTGACTGCCAGTCACCCCGTCACTAAAAAATCACCCATTTCACCAGCCACCGGCGTCCATTTTCGCTACGGCAATCCAGCCAATATACACCTGGTGGCCAAAGGGCTTTGAAGGGCATACGTTGTTTGGCTGCAATGATTTGAGTGGATAATAATGCACCATGCGAAGACAATACATTCATGGTAACCGGCTCATTTTCAAGATTTTGAAATAAGGCCTCGCTCCCGGCGGGCGTTGGGTTGGGCCCAAACTGACAGGTTTCCTGCGTGGAGTTTTCCTCCGTGCTAACCGTTACACCGATGGTGTATTGCAGGATAGCGTAACACCCTGCTGCATCTGTAACGGTAGCGGCGTAATTGCCCGGCGCCAAGCCCCAAATAGGATCCGGGGTTGGCGGATTTACCCCGCCCGATATGCTGTCGAAAACAATGCTACCGTCGGAGCAGGTGGCGCAGGAGGCATTTTGTATGCTATAATGCCACTGAAATGGATCTGGCGAGGTAATGGTGGCGGCGGTTGTGGCCGTACAACCTAAAGCATCAGTAACCGTGACAAAATAAGTGCCTACCTGAAGGTTAAATGGAAACCAGGGACTGGGGCCACTGCCCAGATAAGTATATGGAGGGGTACCCCCGGAAGCATTGCCGTCTATCCACCCATCGAAACCGCCGTAGCAGCTAACATGGTGGATTATTGGGCTCATCACGATCGGATTAGGCTCTGCAACACTCACCGTATCAGTTGTGGCCACGTTGTTGGCGCCGGTAACGGTCAGAAAATACAAACCCGGTTCAAGTCCGGAAAGTTCAGAGCCGGTGGTATCCCCATTATCCCACATCACTTCCAAGGGTTCACAAAGTTCATGATTCAGGTAAATCACCCCGCCATTTTCACCCGAACAGGCAGATGCTTCCCCTTGTGTGGCATTCATAGAAATAAAACGCTCATAGGGGCCTATATCCACTGTCGTGTTGGCAATCCGCGGATTTCCGGACAGATCAAACAACAGGTTGAGGCTATCGGCCACTGCATTGCTGCCGGCATTGATGATGGGAGAACAGGTTTGCAGACTGAAATTGCCTTGAGCTGTATCAGCAAATAGAGGATCAATGTTAAACAGATTGCCTTCGTTGCAAAAAACATTATTAAACACATTCCCGTCAAATAATTGACAATCTGATCTGTTAAACAGGGAATGGGAAAGGTTGAAATTACCGCCTCCCCTAAACAGCAAACTACTTGAAAAGGACTCTTCTCTGGCCAGCAAAATGGAATTCAGGAATTGAACATCAGCGCCCGGTGTTGCATGGATTTCGGTATCTTCATTGTTGTAAAAAAGACAATGGGCAAAAACGGCATCAACGTCTGTTGATTTGGAATTGACATGCACAACGGAAATTTCAGAGTTGCCAATTTCATCGTTCTTGTTAAAAATGCAATGCCGGAAATTGGCCCGGACTTTTGTTTGATCAAAAAAGAATATCCAAACAACCGGTAATCCATTTTCCTCAAAAATACAGGAGTCAAAATCAAAAAAAGCATCGTTGAGTGCGCTCTCTATACCCACATACCAGATGGTAAAATCGCCATTGCCTTTGATGTGACAATTGGAAAAACGCACAGGATAGTTGTAATCTACCAAATCAAAAGTGATGGTTTGTCCCCATACAGTCCGGTTATCTAAAAATTGGCAACCTTCAAAGCTAACCGCCTGGTGGGCTCTCAGCCAAACGGCAGTTCCTCCAACTACGGAATAGTTTTTTCGGAATATGCAGTTTTTGACATCCAGGGCAAAGGGCTGTTCAAAGTAGTTTTCAAGGGAGAAGGCGCCGCCAAACGTTTTTGAAATATTGCGTTCAAACAAACAATCATCCATCCGCACAATAGCCATGCCGCCTTCCCTGCCATTAGCATACAGTCCTCCGCCCTGATAAAATGCCCGGTTGCGCCTGAAAATGCAATGCTCCAGCGTTAGTTCTGCATACCCGAAATTTTCCCCGTCTACATACACACCGCCGCCGGATCGGGTAGGGCGGTGGGCGTCGGCAGCAGGGTCTGGATTATTGGCATTACCTTCTTCAAATATGAGCCCGTCAAGCCTTGTTTTGTTGTTCGGACTATAGGTATACAGGATATTGAAAGAATTATCCGTGGTATCGCCCGGCGCCCCTATATCGCCACTGAGAATGGTGGGGTTGATGGACCAGTTGCGCTGCCCCAGTGTTGTTTCTGTGCCCGTAAAACCGCCGTACACTGCTACACCGCTTGGGAGATTGAAGTAGACAAAGCGGTCGTTCCCGGTGGTAGGTTTGTAGGTTCCTTTGGCCACCCAAATTTGGTCGCCGTTTTGAGCCACCGCAAGCGCCTGCTGCAAACGGATAAAGGCATCCGTCCAGGAGCTGCCTGTTCCGGCGCCTCCGGCATTCTGGTTGACGTAATAAATGGTTTGTGCGGAAAGCATATGCCCGATACAGCAGGCACAACAAAGGAGTAAAGTCTTATACATCGGTTGGCGGATTTGGATGAGAATTTCCACCAAAAATAAGCTATTGAACAGTAAACCGGCGGGAATAATGGGGGTGTGTCGGGTAACAGACGGGACGACGGTTGACGGTGGACGGTTGACGGCTTATGGTGGACGGCTTACGTTGGGATTGCGTGGGAATTTATAGCAACGTGGGTTGTCATCCCCCGCAAGGGGGACCTACACAAGCCCGGCTACGCACAATTAGTTTTTGCCAGGAGATAACCTAGCAATTTGGCTTGTGTAGGTCCCCTACCGGGGATGACAACTCACATTAGTTTAGCTACCCAAGCACCGTCCACCGTCCACCGTCTACCGTCCACCGTCTACAATAAAATACATATCCACCTGCCCTTTGTTGTGCACATCTTTTTGGCCGCGATGTTCGGCTTTGTACAGGTGTTTGACGGCTGCTGCGGTGGCGCCGGAGATATTGACTCTGCCTGGTTCGCCGTGCTCTTCTAAGCGGGCAGCCAGGTTTACGGCATCGCCCCAGATATCGTAGGCAAATTTGTTTTTGCCAATAACCCCAGCCATAACCGGGCCGGTATGTATGCCAATACGCATTTCAGTGAGGAAAGACGCCGGATTGGTTTCCCGTCGGTGCTTTAGCCAGGCCGCCATTTCCAACGCTGCGCCCACCGCATCGGTTGCATGGGTTTCGTTGGGCACAGGCAATCCACCAGCACACATGTACGCATCCCCGATGGTTTTGATTTTTTCCAAACCATGACGTTCGCAGATCTCATCAAATGCCAGAAAACATTCGTTGAGTTCATCAATCAGTTGCTCCGGCGTGAGCTTTGCCGACAAGCTGGTGAAGTTGACAAAATCGCTGAACAGTACGGTGGCAGATTCATACAGTCGCGGGGTGGCCTGGCCGCTGGTTTTCAGTTCGGTGGCAATTTCTTCCGGCAGGATGTTGCGCAAGAGCACATCACTTTTTTGTTTCTCCGCTTCAATCTGGATTTTCTGCGCCTGAATTTGCCTGTTCTGACTCTCCACCCTGCGCTTGGCCCTGCGGGCAAACCACCAGGAAATTCCCACTACCAGAAGGATGAGGAAAAGCGCCAACCCTAAAATGTAGGCAAAACGCCTGAAGTTGGCTTCTTTTTCGTTTCGGTAAGCTTGTTCGCGCTGTATCTGGTCCAATTCCTGAGCCCTGCGGGTGCTGTCGGCCTGATTCTGAACGCGTTCCAGGCGCTCTTTTTCCCGCAGTTCTACTATCAGGCGATTCTGTTTTTCAGCATCCAGTTGCTGCGCGGCCAGGCGGAGTTGGGCGCGCGCCTGCAAGGCTTGCAGGGTTTGCTCCCGTAGTTTGGCCTGGTCTGCATCTTTCTGGGCTTCCAGCAGTCGCACCTCGTCTTCCTTTCTGCGTGCTTCCAGTTCCAGGTTTTTGTTCAGCAATTCCAGTCGCTCGCGTTCAAATTTGACCTGATTCAGCTCCAGGTCCTTGAAATTTTGCCGGGCAATCAGGAATTTGATTTGTCCTTCCGCGGCCGATAGCAGCGCGCGTTGCTGGGTAAGACGTTGTTCCCGGGTTTGGTCTTCCTGCCTGATTTCATCCAGCACATTCAGGTATTCCCGGTAATATTCAAAGGCTTTTTCAAAGTCGTAAAGGTCGTGATACAAATCGGCGCCAGTACGGTATGCCTCCGCCAGTACCTGTTTTTGTTTGGTGTCTTTGGCGTACTGGATAGCGGTCTGGTTGTGGGAAAGCGCGTTGTATATGTCGTTGCTGCCAAAGTACACCGTGGCCATCAAGTGCTCCAGGTTGGCAAGGGCGGTATAATCCTTGCGCGACATGAGCAGTTTTTGGGCCTTCAGCAGGTATTCAATGCCCCGTTTGGATTCCCCGGTATTGTGCAGCGCGATGCCCATATTGGCCCAGAGTACCTCCGGGTAATCGCAGGGTATGTAGCTGCACTGCATTTCTGCCTTTCGGAAGTATTCCAGGGCTTTGAGATAATCCCGCAAACTGACATATTGCCGGCCCAGGTTGTTGTACAGCAGAGATTGTTCCTGGGTAGTGCCGGCGGTTTCAATGATATCCTGTAACAAAAGATAATAATACAGGCTTTTTCCGGCATCGCCAGCGGCATCGTAGGCACGTGCGCGCTTCTGGTAAATTTGCACCAGCCGCGGGTTATTGCCTTCTTCTTTAAACTTGTGAATCAGGTCTTTGTACAGGATTTCTGCACTGTCGAACCGCATATCGTACAGGCAGGCATCGGCGGCTTTTTCCCGCGTGTCAAAATCTTCGGGTTTCATGGCGAGCACTTCCCGGTAATACCTGCGGGCCGGGGCGTAGAGTTTTTCCGCAAAAAACAGGTCGCCAATAGCCGTTTTTACAATGAGTTGCAGGGGTTTATTGCCCGATGATTCCAGTTTGGCTTCTGCTTCAAGGTAATATTGGAGCGCTTCCTGCGGTTTACCGGAATGGGCATAAATTTCTCCCAGCATTACGGAGGCACGTGCGATGCCGCCATCGTAGCGCAGGTCTCTCGCCATGGAGAGACTTTTTTGAGCCAGGCTTTCTTTCTGGGATGCGCTCACGGCGCGTCTGGATTGCTCCAATAATTCGTCTGCCTCAGCCGTGTTGCGCTCAATTTCTTCCGGCGCTTGGGCTAAAACTCCTTGTATTGTGCCCCAACAGAGGCAACACACCAATGCAAGTCTCGCAATTATGAATGGATTCACAACGCGAAGTAAAGCATTTTTTACTTCCCTTTCCAGATCTTCAACTGAAGTGATTGCAACACCAGTTCCCAAAGCACCTCATAAGGGATGATTTCGATCTCGTGCGCCTGACTGGCGGCATCGAGCGGAACGGTTTGCAACTGCTTGAAATAGCGCTCTGCTTTTCTGCTGGAGGCTTCGCGGTGGAAGTTGGCTTGCGGCACCTGGAGCAGCATTTTAATGAAGCAGTTACTACGGAAGGTGGAGTCGTCTTTGAGGTAACGACTGCAATATTTTTCGATGCCTTCGATGCGGTCAGAAGATTTTTTGTAGTCTTTTTCTGCTATAGCGTAAAGAATTTGAGCAATGAGTACACTGATGTTCATACCGCTGCGGTCTTTGGCAAACAGGTTAATTTCATTCATGAATTTACCCATTTTGAACCGCTTGGCGCGCTCGCTCAGGATGGTTTCCGGAATTTTGCCGATCTTGATCAGGTAGAACACATATGCCTGGAAAATGCGCCACATTTCCACAATTTGCACCTGTTTTTCCTCGAAACGAGGGTAGTTGGTTACTTTTTCATACAGGTGATAGGCTTCTTCCCAGTGTTGGGTGCGCACGGCCAGCAGGAAGAACAGTTCCTGAAGTTTGAACCAGTTGAACGAGCCTTCCTCAAAGAAGTATTCGCAGCGCTCAATGGCTTTCTGGCCTTTGTCGAACTCGCCCAGCTGCAGGTAACAAACAATCAGGTTGTAGTAAAACACCTGCAGCGGAAGCCCGCTGTCGTAGTCTTTCTTGTCGAAAAAGGCGATGGCTTCTTCACACAGTTTGGCAGTGCCTGCGTAATCGTTTACGCTGTTGTAAATCAACAAATGCACCATCCGTCCGAACAAGTGCAGTTTGAAAGAGGAACAAACAGCCATAAACGGCTTGAGTTCGGCGTAAAACTCCTCTGCCTGCTGTGTAACCTCTTCTTTGGTGGATTTGCTGTTGGTGTACTGAGCCATCAGTTCGGAGTAGAAAAACTCCGCTTTGCTCTCCATTTGCCAGATCTTCTCGTATTCCACGTACTGGGACTTCATCTCTTCGTACCGGGTCAGGTCGCCATCTACGGTGCTGTACTGCAAGCGCAATACGCGCAGGATATCGAGGGTCAGTTCTGTAAATTCGAAATGCTTGGCGTGCTTGAGCAGACGTTCCAGTACATCAATGCCGGTGATTTTGGCATTGCGGATCAGCAGCGTCATGGCTGCCGACCATTTTTTATAACATTCGAAGAATGCTTTCTGGCGATTGGTGAAGTTGGCGTCTTTGAAATCAAGCAGGAAAATGGCGTCGAGCAGCCTTTCCTTGAGCTTGTTTTTCAGACTGACCAGATTCACATCGTCGGCGCCGCTCTTTTTGAAAAGGGCTTTGGCATCTTCGTCAGTTTCTATTTTTTTGTCTAAAAGTGCGTTAAAAAGTATCTCCATCTTCGAGTCGGGCTCGATGATGAATTTCAATATACCGCTTCCTTTAAGTTTGGTCTTATTGACCAGTCCCACAAGTTCCACGAGATCACGCATAGGCCTAGATTAGTTGATTATAAAGTAAAAATAGCACAAAGAGGCGACCGTTGCTGTGTTTGTTGTTTCAGCATCAGTAAACCATTTTGGGCCGATAACCCTTAATCGGATGGGAATACTAAACGAGGAGAAGAAGAAAACGGGAATTTATAAGGTTGCTCTTTTCCGTTTCGTCATACTACCGAAGGCCGGATTAAAATGCATACGGGATGCATATGTAAATGGATTATATTAAAAACTAGCCACAAAGGTAATTTTTATCTTTTAAGTTGTTCCAAATTTATGCCAATGTCTTTTAAACGTCAGCAAGTATACAATTAACGGCGGTAATTAGCGTTGGAGCGGTTGCATTATTAAAAATTGTTATACAAAAGACAGTGGCTCGAATGAGCTTTTCAGTACTTTTTGTGCATCTGCTACCAGCCAACGCTCCAGCAAAGTTGCATAAACCTGTCGAAAATCTACTAAAAATTTTACATCGCCATCTTCCAAATTGGCCAAATCCGGCATTTTATTGAGCAATCCCTGCCGTTTTAATCCGCCACCAAACAGCATCATGTTGTTGGCTGTGCCATGATCTGTGCCTCCTGAAGCATTCTGCGCCACCCTTCGGCCGAACTCGGAGAAAGTAACCACGAGCACTTCCTGCCATTTGCTGTTAGACTTCATATCGGTGGCAAATGCCGACAAGGCGCCGTTTAATTCCTCAAACAAACGTTTCTGCTGCCCGTCCTGATTGATGTGGGTATCAAAGCTGCCCAGGGAGGCATAGTATACGGAGGTATTGGTATCTGCTAAAATCAGGGAAGCAATGGTTTTGAGGTCTCTGCCCAGGCCGGTAGCAGGGTAGGTGGCCTGAGAAGGGCGTTTTTTGCTTTGTTCAAATAGGTAATCGGCAGAAGACAGGGTTTCGGCCATGGTTTTATACAGGTAATCTACCGGTTTTTCATCGTTCAATTCTTTGGGGCCGGCGGCTGCATAATCGGCAAAATATGGGCTACGGGTGCTTTCATACAACCGTTTTACGTCCTGAAAGGCCAAACCTTTAGTGTTTTCGCCTTTCAGAGCCAGGCTCAGGGTATCGTCCAGCTCCAGGGCTGCTGCCGGCCGGCCCGCGCAGTGGGCATCCAGATATCTACCCAGCCAACCGGTTTGCCAATAGGCATCAGCCGGGCTGCCGCTATGCCAGATATCCATGCTCCGGAAATGAGAGCGATCCGGATTAGGGTATCCTACACTGTTCAAAATGGCCATGGAGCCATCGTCCCAAAGCGATTTTAGTCCGCTAAGAGCAGGGTGAATACCGGCCTCATCGGTGAGTGTTAGCGCCTGCTCACGTTTTATCCCGAGTCGCGGCCGCTCCTTATAATATATGTCGTTGCGCACCGGGATGATGGTGTTCAGGCCATCATTCCCGCCACTCAGCTGGATGATGACCAGTTTTCGGCCGTTAACAGGTACAGCGCCTGGTGTTTCCAATGATTTCAGGAAACCAGGCATCCAAAGGGCCGCAGTGGCCAAAGAACCAGACTTTAAAAAATCGCGACGAAGCATGGGTGAGTGTTTGAGTGTTTGAGTGTTTGAGTGTTCGAGTGTTTGAGTTGGCGTTCGGTTGGGTGGCTCACAGGGCAAAATCCTGTTTCAAAATAATTTTCCAAAAGGGCTTTGCCCCGTGAGCCACCCAACCGAACGCCAACTCAAACACTCACCAACTCAAACACTTTTAAAAAAAATAAGTGTTTCAACAACTAAATTTAAAACACTGTGTTTAAGCTGTATTCAATTTCAACAATCCTATTTTTCAACATCATGGCAACTACGAACTGGAATCTCGACTCCGCACACTCTGAAGTTACTTTCAAAGTAAAACACCTGGTTATTTCTACCGTTTCCGGTAAATTCAAGCAGTTTTCTTCTGCCGTATCTACCGAAGGCGACGACTTTACCCAGGCGCAAATCAAATTCGACATTGATGCCAACTCAATTGATACCGGCATGGAAATGCGCGATAACCACCTGCGTGGCGATGATTTTTTCAATGCTGAGGCCTTCCCAACGCTTCAATTCGTGTCTACCGGCGTTCGTTCCCTCGGTGGTTCCGACTATGCTATCGACGGTAACCTGACTGTCCGCGACGTAACCAAACCCATCACCCTCAAGGCCGAATTCGGCGGTATAGCTGTAGATCCATACGGCCAAACCAAAGCCGGTTTTGAGGTAGAAGGCAAAATCAACCGCCAGGAATTCAACCTTACCTGGAATGCCCTCACCGAAGCCGGCGGCGCCGTTGTTTCCGACGAAGTGAAATTCCAGGCTAATGTGCAATACATCAAGGGGTAGTGTTTGAGTTTTTGAGTGTTCGAGTTGGGGTGCGGTTGGGGTTTACCACTAAGTCACTAAGGGCACTAAGAATTCTTAGAACATTTCACCTTAGTGTCTTTAGTGACTTAGTGGTAAACCCCAACCGAACGTCAACCAAAACACTAAAACACCAAAACACTAACAAACCTGATATTCCGGTGTCGCCATCAACTGAATGATGGTGGATTGGATTAGATCAGCTTTGGTTTGGTGTTGTGTTTGTGCTTCTACTACTGATTTAGGGAGGTTTTTTGTGGGTACTGACCACAAAAAACCTCCTATTTTTTCTATCAGATCCTGCTCCGGTACCTGACTGAACATATCCATGGCGGGTTTCCAGTCTATGTCTGCCGTGAGGCGTCGGTTGATGCCCCGGCCAGCCTGTCCCATCTGCTGATCATCGTCGGTTTTGCCCTGTACATCCAGTTCCTGATTGAGGTAAATCAATTGCGGAATGCGCAGGCGCAACATCAGTGAACTACTGTCGATCCAGTTTTTTCCGCCCGCCCAGCCAGCTACATTGGGTGGGTAAAACAGGATCTGACCAAGCGCTTTTTGCAACATCAGCTGACTTTCCGGATCGACCAGTTCCATGGGTAAGGTGCGCCGGATACCCACCCACAAGTCTACCGGCGATTTGATCAGGCAGCCCCGGTTTTCGGGTGCATAAAACCAGTCGGACCGGGCAATATCTTCCAGAATGCGCATTATTTTGTAGCCGGAGTCGTAAAAGCGATCGCCCAGCCACCGGATGCGGTCTTCCGGGATATGTTGTTCGTTCACTAAAAAACGGTACAATTTCCGGGCAATGAACCAGGCCGTTTCCCGCTTTTCCAGCAGCATATCCAATACATCATCTCCGCCAAATGCGCCGGTTTTCCCAAAAATGGTTTTGTTCCCCGTATCGTGATCCCATTTGCGAAATACAAATTCGCCATCCAGCCGGTGGTTCCAGCCGGTAAAGGCCCGGGCAGCTTCTTTGATATCGTTTTCTGTGTAGTTCCCCCGGCCCAGGGTGAACAGTTCCATCACTTCCCGGGCAAAATTTTCATTGGGATGCTGTTTCTTGTTCTGCTGGTTGTTCAAAAACGAGATCATGGCTGCCGATTTCGAAACGCCCCGCAGCAAATCCCCGAAGTTGCCCAGCGCCTGTTCGCGGATCACCGCCAGTAATTGTTGCTGGTACAGGATATTGATGTTCCGACTGGCAAAATGTCCGTGCCAGAATAAAGCCATTTTTTCCCGCAACTGCGCCTTGGTGTGGGTCATTTCTTCCAGCCATAGCAGGTTCAGGTTCTGCAAATCTTCTTTGCTCTGTTTTCGTAATGCTTTCCGCTGTTCCTTATCCAGCTCCCGGCGCTCCATTTTACCCAATTCGCCCACTCCCATCAATAGCCCTTTTACGGCATTATCCGCCACATCAAAATGTTGCGGCGCCGCCAACGATTCATCGCGCAGCTTGGGCCACCACACCTCCTGCGGCAGCGCCGACCAGGCTGCCCAACTTTTGGTTCGCGGACCAAATCCAAATCGCCAAAGCAAGTGGTGAAGCATGTTTTTGAGTGTTTGAGTTTGTGAGTGTTTGAATTTTCGAGTTGGCGTGCGGTTTGACGTTGGTGTGCAGGGTAGGAAGGACCTTTCAAAAACCAACCTAACCCCAGCCACGAAGTGCCCCAACCCGACCACGAAGTGGTCTAACATAAATAGACTCGGGAAGGCAGGGAATGTTTAAGCATTAACGGAAATTTAAGGTGAGGATGTATCTTTACAGGTGTGGAATGGTTAGAACGTACTTTTTACCACTAAGCCAATAAGAACACTTAGAAAGAGCTCGGAAATGATTGTTTTTTTGATTCTTATCTATGGAATAACCTTAGTGCCCTTAGTGCCTTAGTGGTAAAACCCAGCCCAACGCCAACTCAAACACTCGAAAACTCAAACACTCGAAAACTCAAACACTCAAACACTTCACATGTATCCTCACCTCTTCAAGCCCCTTGATCTTGGATTTACCACCCTGCCTAACCGTGTGCTGATGGGTTCTATGCATACCGGGTTGGAAGAGAAAAAAGACGATTTGCGCGCATTGGCGGCCTATTTTGCGGCAAGGGCCCGCGGCGGAGCCGGACTAATGGTTACCGGTGGCATTGCACCCAACCGCCAGGGCTGGCTGGCGCCATTCGGAGCTAAGATGACCTCAGGGGGAGAGGTGCGCAAGCACCGGAATGTGACGCAGGCCGTGCACGATGAAGGCGGTAAAATCTGCATGCAAATCCTGCACGCCGGTCGCTACGGTATGCACCCTTTTTTAGTGGCGCCCTCGGCCATAAAGGCACCGATTTCGCCGTTTAAACCCTGGAAAATGAGCGGCAGATTGATCCGGGCTACTATTCACGACTTCGCGGATGCGGCAGCGCGCGCGCGGGAGGCCGGGTATGATGGCGTAGAGATCATGGGCAGTGAAGGATATTTGATCAATCAGTTTATTGCACCGCGTACCAATCATCGTATGGATGAATGGGGCGGTAGTTTTGACAACAGAATACGTTTCCCGCTGGAAATCATGCAAAAAGTGCGGGAAAAAGCAGGTAAAGACTTCATTGTCATTTTCCGGGTATCCATGCTGGATCTGGTGGAAGAAGGCTCCACCTGGGAAGAAGTAGAAGCCCTGGCACTGGCCATAGAAGCTGCCGGCGCTACCATGATCAATACCGGTATTGGCTGGCATGAAGCGCGGGTACCTACTATTGCAACACTCGTGCCCAGGGGAGCGTACGCGTGGGTAACCAAGCGACTCATGGGCAAACTCCGCATACCACTCATTGCCACCAACCGTATCAATACCCCTGAAAAAGCCGAGGAACTCCTGCGCGAAGGCTTTGCCGATATGATCTCCATGGCCCGGCCGTTCCTGGCTGATCCGGATTTTATGGTTAAAGCCAAAACACAACGCGCCGACGAAATCAATACCTGCATTGCCTGCAATCAGGCCTGCCTGGATCATATTTTTCGCGGCAGAACCGCCTCCTGCCTCGTCAATCCCCGCGCCTGTCGGGAATGGGAATTGCCTTCTGCCGAACTATCATCCTCCGTCCACCGTAGGCCGTCCACCGTAGGCCGTCCACCGTCCACCGTCAAAAAGGTAGCCGTTGTAGGTGCCGGGCCGGCCGGACTCTCTGCCTCCACAGAACTGGCTGCCCTGGGCCATGAGGTGCATTTGTTTGAAGCATCTGCAGAAATTGGCGGACAATTCAACCTGGCTAAAAGGATTCCCGGAAAGGAGGAGTTTTACGAAACCCTGCGGTATTTCCGGAAAATGCTGGATAAAAACGGTGTTAAGGTGCACCTCAACACCCGTGTAACGGCAGAAATGTTGCAATCGCAGGGATTTGAAAAAGTGGTGCTGGCCACGGGTATTAAACCCCGCACACCCCGCATAGAAGGTATTGAGCACCCAAAAGTGTTGTCGTACCTGGAGGTATTGCAAGGACAAAAACAGGTTGGCGCCCAAGTGGCTATTATTGGCGCAGGCGGTATTGGCTTTGATGTAGCAGCGTATTTGACCCACGAGCATGGAGAGCAACCATCCGTTGCACACTATCAGCAGGAATGGGGTATTGACCCCACCTATACTCAGCGCGGGGGCGTGGCGCGACCTGCGGCAGAACCACCAAAGCGACAAATCTGGCTGCTTCAGCGGTCCAAAGGAAAGGTGGGCGAAAAACTGGGCAAAACCACCGGCTGGGCGCACCGCCTTGGCCTAAAAGCCCGGAACGTTCAGATGTGGAACGAGGTGGAATACCGCAGGATTGACGATGAGGGGCTGCATATAGCCATCCAGGGCCAGGAACAATGTCTGCCGGTGGATCATGTGATTGTTTGCGCCGGCCAGGAGCCATTGCGGGAGTTACAGGAGCCATTGGAAGCCATGGGGATACCGGTGCAACTGATAGGCGGCGCCAAAGAAGCAGGTGAGCTGGATGCTAAAAGGGCTATTGCAGAAGGATGGGAAGTAGCGAAGGGACTATAATTCAATCATTACCCTGAACCACCCCTCTGATCCATCGGAAAATCTTGCGTTACCGATATATAACCCGGGTGCAAGTGCTGGCAATGCCACCCGATTGTTCTCGCAGTTTCCGGTGGAAAGCATCAGGGCGCCGAGCGCATTGTAAAGCGTCAAATGCTGCACGGGTTCATTTTGATCCAGTTCCAGGGTCAGAAAATCTGAAACCGGATTAGGATACGCCTTTACTGGCCGGATTGTAACATTATTCGTGGAACTGGCATAACAACTGCTCAATCCTGGCCGGATATACAAGAGTTGTCCATTGGTGCTGAAGCAACGGATATGCAACTTAATTGCATCTTCCCCCAGGCTACAAAAAGCTTCCGTGTATAGGAGTCCCTCCATTTCTCCGATACCTTCGACCCAGAAAAAGAGGCCACAGTTGCTGTTGAAGGTGATAGATTTTCTGGGTATACCGTCCGAAAAGGTTTCGGTGCCGGTTTGTACCACATATCGGGTCGCTTGATCAGGATATAAACCAGGCATAGAATCGCCTACGTTAAGATGAAAATCGTAAATCAGTTGTTCCTGGAAATTTTGCTTCCATTTGTAGGTTCGTCCATTTTCTTCCCTGTAGTATTGCCCCTCGGATACCCAGGGGCCACTGTTCATATCTTTTGAGTAAATAAGTTCACGGTAATATTTTGCGCCTTTGAGCGTCGAATCTGCTGAAAATGTATACCTGCGTATTTGTCCAGGCCAGCCTGGAGATGGGAGACTCCAATCCACAATCCATTCGTTTTGGGAGCTTACAAAAGGTTGGAAAATAGTGTCTGAACACAGGTGGTCAGGTCGCGCGTGCAGCTTGGTTTGCTGAAGGCAGAAAAGGATGGAACAAACGAGTAACTGAAACTTCATTGCAGCAGTTTTTATGGTATTGGAAATATTTTGCATGTTGCGGTAAAACAAATTTATTGGTAATCAACGTTATAACAGCTCTTTATCTTGACCTTTGCCCAATTGCGACACACAAACCAGTTATTTAGTCTTTCAAACCTATAAGGTTTTCCGAAAACCTTATAGGTTTGAAAGACTAAATAACTGCACTCAAATCCATGTTCACTAACCGACTCATTGCTCCTTTTGCCGTTTTAGGCGCCGTTTTTCTGGTGCTGGCCTGGACTTACGACGAAAAGTATGCCTATTACTTTGTGCCATGCCTGGTGGTGGCTGCGCTGTTGTACATCACTTCTCCGCAGATTAACTGGTGGTGGTACACCCGCAATCCTCCGGAACTAAGTACTGAGTTGCGGGCATTTCTGGAGCGCAACCACGGGTATTACCAGCGGTTAAGTGATGCTGAGAAACGTCGTTTCCGCGGCCGAATCGCTCTTTTCAATATGGGCACCGACTGGGAACCACTGGCTTTTCCGGAAGATTCATTGCCACCGGATGTGCAGATAGCCATATCGGCGCAGGCAGTGATGCTTACGTTCCATCGGGAGGTCTTTCTGTTTGATGCTTTCGAAAAGGTCATTTTATTCCCGAGGCCATTCCCTACACCGGAACATCCGTACGATCATGCCTCGGAGTTGCATCCGGGAGATGGTTGTTTGTTGTTTTCTGCAGAACAAGTCATGCTGGCATTCGTCAAGCCGCAACAGTGGTATAATGTGGCCCTGCATGAATATGCCAAAGCATTTGTGCTGAAATATCCCTCCGAGTCCTGGCCAGCACTGTCGGAAGACTCCGTTTGGGAGGATTTACACCTGGTGAGCGGTATGTCCAGAACATACGTGGAATCTGTGATTGGCATACAAGGCGTGGAGCCATTACCCGTTGCCATTCATCATTATTTTGTGTTTCCGGAACGTTTTGCACAGACACTTCCGGAGACAAACAAAGTATTTTCCGGTATTTTTGCCCCTGCAACCCCTAAATGACAATCCATGACCTTTCAACTACCCACCATGAGAAACATACTCCTCCTTTCTATCCTTACGCTGGCGCTGGCGCAAAGTTGTGATACCGCCAAGAAGAGCTCCGCATCCAAAAACAGCAAAGCCGGCGTTGACAAAACGGTTTTGGCGCCAACAGAATACAGCACCAAAGACCGCAACCTGGATTACGTAACCAAGTACAACCGCGCAGCGGTGCTTTCCATGGATCGCATTGGTGTGCCGGCCAGTATCGTCCTGGCCCAGGGCTTGCTGGAAAGCGCTGCCGGAACCTCAGATCTGGCTACCACTGCAAATAACCACTTTGGCATTAAGTGTGGCGGCAACTGGAACGGTAAAACCTACAAGAAAAAGGACGATGACCGTGATGCCGACGGAAATATTGTTGAATCTTGTTTCCGTAGCTATGTTTCCGTGGAAGAGAGTTTTGTAGACCACGGCCAATTCCTGCGCGATCCGCGCAAGTCTACCCGTTATGGCTTCCTGTTCAACCTGGATCGTACTGATTACAAAGGCTGGGCTCGTGGATTGCAATCTGCAGGATATGCAACTTCTCCGGATTATGCCGACAGGTTAATTGACCTGATTGAGCGATACAAACTGTACCAATACGATACCCCGGGTTCCCGTCCTAATACTTTCCCCACAGAAGGCGGTGGTAACGGACAACCCGCTACCCCCGTTGGTCCCAATGCTCCTGGTCAGAAACCGGAAGCTACCGGCCGTATTGGTCGCGTAAATGATGTAAAAGTAGTGGCTTCACGCGAGGGCGAAACCCTGGAAGATGTGGCACGCGCCTTCCGTTTGAATACCCAGAAGGTTGTGGAATACAACGACCGTGGCTACCCGCCAGGCGTCAGACTAAAGCCAAATACCCGCATTTTCATCCAGAAAAAAGGTGAAAAATGGCATGGCCGTTCTACGGAACACACCGTGCGGGAAGGTCAAACAATGTTTGATATAGCTCAGGTATACGGCATTCGTTTGGAAAAACTATTGGAAATGAATGGCTTGCGCAGAGGCCAGGAACCTGAAACGAATGAAACAGTTCGTATTCGTGGCAAAAACAAACGCCCGATCAAAATCAAGGAAACCGGCTCCTCTACGCCGGTACAACCTAATACCAAGCCACGCCCAACCAGTCCGGTAGTAGAAGATGGCGAACTGGATTTTGAGATTGGTCCGGGTACCACTCCGGAAAAACCCAAGCCCACCACGCCTACCACCAAGCCAACCACTAAACCAACCACACCAGTTAAACCTCCGGTAGTTACACCGGAGCGCCCTTACGAAGAGGATCCAACACCCAATACCAAACCAACTCCTCCGCAGGATCCGGCGGCCGATTCTCAGGAGCCAGCCCCGCGCGGTTATCACCGGGTGGTAAAAGGGGATACGCTTTACAAGTTGTCGAGAGATTACAATACCACAGTGGAAAGGCTTAAACAACTCAACAATCTGCCCGGCAGCGATATCAAAATTGGGCAATTGCTGAAAGTGCAATAAGTGGACATGGAAACGAACGAAATACCACAAATGCCGCAGGATCCGGAGATGGCCCGGCTGGAAGCTTTATCTAAACTGCTTGACAACCAATTTCGCATTCCGGGCACAAACCTGCGTTTTGGCCTGGATGGTTTGATGGGTCTGGTGCCTTATCTGGGCGATATGTCGGGTTTTGTGGTATCGGGCTTTCTTATGCGCACCATGGCGAAGAAAGGCGCCAGCCCCTGGATGATGTTGCGCATGATGTTCAACTATATTCTCGACGCCGTGGTAGGGGTGGTGCCGCTTGTGGGCGATTTGTTTGATTTTGGATTCAAGGCCAATCGCCGCAATGTGGAGATGCTCAAGGCGTATTATGCCGATGGAAGCGTGAAGCCCAATGCCAGGCGTTCGGTAGCCTTTCTGGGCTTATTGTTTTTAGCGCTTTTTGCGGCCTTGATTTGGGCTGTTTGGAAATTGGCTGCCATGCTGTTAGCCTGGGTGATGGCGAGTTTATAAGATATGGGTAATATTCCTCTCTCTCCGCATCTCCCAACCCCTTCAACCAACTCCTCAATATCCAAATTCCTTTTGCAAACAACCAGGAAACCGAAATCGCACTCTTCGATCTGCAGGGGCGCCGTATCCTGACCCAACGCTGGCCGGCGGAACAGGCTAATATTACCCTGGACACCGAAAACCTCACTCCCGGCATGTACTTCCTGCGCGCCGAATCAGGGGGCATCTCCGAAACCGTAAAGGTAGTGAAAACACAATAGTAGCTACCCGATATCAGAAGTACATAAAACTGCTTTTGGCCACCAGACGTCATTCGTTTGATGGCTTTTTCTTTGCCAAATCACCTAATGACAGGCTTTCTACCCTGAAATCACTCGGGTATCCTACCTTTGTTTCCAGATCAAAGCCATACATGAAGCACCTCCTTCTTTTCCTCCTGCTATTGCCCTTTTCAGGCGCTACCCAGATTCTTTCAGATTCCGCCCAAATCAGCCTCATGACCGTGGCCCCGGGCGAATTTGTGTACAGCACTTTCGGACACAGCGCTATCCGGGTGAAAGACCCCGGTACCCGCTTCGATCGATGCTACAATTATGGCACTTTCGATTTCGAACAACCCAATTTCCTGCTCAAATTCTGCCAGGGCAAACTCCTCTACAACCTCGATATCGAAAGCTACAGAAGCTTTGAATATGGCAATCTGCAAGACCGCCGACCCATGCAGGAACAGGTGCTCAACATGAATCAGGAACAAAAACAGCGACTGTTTAACCTGCTTCAGGAAAATTACAAGGAAGAAAACAGGTACTACAAATACGATTTCTTTTACGATAACTGCGCTACCCGCATCCGGAACATTGTGCAGGAAACGTTTTTTTACCAGCTGCAATTTGACAGCTCCGGACTGAAACCCAATACCACCATGCGTCAGCTCCTGCAGCCTTATGTGGATGATAAACCCTGGCTGGATTTTGGTATTGACCTGGTGCTGGGCCTTCCAGCTGATCGTCGGGCTAGCACCGCCGATTTTATGTTTCTGCCTGATTACCTGCACCACTTGTTTGCCAAAGCCAAAACAGCAGAAGGCGCTCCACTGGTGAAAAGTGAACGCAATATTCCGGAAACACCGCTCAGCAAAACGCCATTCAAGCCCAGTCCGCTCGACCGGCCGCTGTGGATTACCTCTTTTGTCGCCATTATTGGTTTGTTGAGCATGGCTAATGCCCGGGCAGAAAAGGTATTCGATACCATCTTTTGGTTTGTGCTGGGACTTTCCGGCCTCATCATCGCCCTGCTCTGGTTTGCTACAGACCACTCTGCCACTAAAAACAACCTGAATATCCTCTGGGCCTGGCCAACGCACCTGCTGTTTTTCTGGCGTTCGCGCAACAGCGCAACCGTAGAAAACTACTTTGCCCTTACAGCGGTTGCCGCTGCACTGGTGCTGCTGTTCTGGTTCTGGTTGCCGCAGGAAATGCCAACCCCGGCGCTGCCGCTGGTGGCCCTGATTGTGGTGAAGAGCTTGTGGAAACGATATGCCGTTTCAACAACTACCTAACCACCAGTTTTTCAACTACCCAGCCTGCATCTGTTTCTACTTTAAATAGATAAACCCCGCCTGGAAGCGCAGCCAGTGTAATAACCGGTTCGGAGCTGTTGAGGGCGCCGGATTGTCTGGTTTTGCCCTGCATGTCAAAAATTTCGTACCTGCCGGAATGTTTTAGCCCGCCTACAACTACCTGTTGCCCGGCAGGATTGGGACTGAGGGTGAGCGATATCGTTTGTGCCGGATCTTGTACGCCCACTATGCCAATTTGCTGAAAACCAAGGAAAAAGATAATGGTTCCGGTCATGGCCGGCACATAACACTCGCCATGGTCTCCGGTAGGCAACACATCCTGAATCTGGAAATTGGTAACGCCTTTGGCCAAAAACGAATCCCGGGCCAGCAAACTGTTGCGGAACGGCACCTGATCGTCGCCCATACAATAAAACAAACGGAATGGCGCCTCCGGAAGCCAGTCTTTGTCGTAAGTGTCGTTATCGTTCAGCGCCAGATTTATCGGGTGCGCGGGATTGGTTTGCACCGCCTGTACCAGGGCAGGTTGCAACATCCGGAATGGCCTTGAATCGCCCTCGTTGGCCGTGAGCGCTGAAATAAGTAAGCCGTTTAATTCAGATAAACTGATGGTATTGTTGTAAAACTGTCCAATCAGGCCCGCATACTCCGGTTTGAAGACATCGGTCAGGTCGTTGAACAGATTGCCGTACACCGTTTGATACGACAGTGCGGTATTGGGAATATACGCCGGATAGTAATAAACAGTGTCGTTGAGGATTAAATCGCGCATCACGCCGGAAATGCTGTACGGGCCCGACATCGGCGCGGCGGCTGTTACGGTAAATTCCTGATCAGGATCCTGCTCCACCGCCCGGTGCAGGGCCATGGCGCCGTGTCCGCCCTGGGAATAGCCCGTAATAAACAACTGATCGTTGGTGGCCACCTGCTCCTGTTCCAGCCAGGTAGCGCTGGCCCGCAGCATGTCTGTTGCCGCCCATGCTTCGCTCTCAGCGTGCACATACGGGTGAAAACCCTTGGATTTGGGACCCAGACCCAGGTAATCAGGTAAAAATGCGACATACCCCAGCCCGGCAAACAGCCTCCCCACAATACCTTCTCCACCCGACAGCACATTCACCGATGGCACATCCTGTTTGGAGCCCGAAGTGCCATGTTGATACACCAGGCGCGGGTAAATGCGTCCGGCCTGATCCGGAATAGCCAGCAAGCCGGTGGCCGTATCTGGCACACCTTGCACACTCTTGGTGGTATAAGCCACCTGATAGTATCTGGCTCCGAACTGGATAAACGGCAGGTTGTTGAACTCTTGCAGCAATTCGGCCTTTGTTTTTTGTCCTAAAAACGTGACAGAAACCAGGTTTTGGGCGTTCAGGGAGAATAGAAGAGGGAGACAGCAGAGGGTAAGCAGGTATTTCATGTGTGGAGAGGAGATTGTTTTTATAAGGGTGTGAATGTAGGGGAGATTTTGGTGTTTTAAGGATGGTTTTTAAGCAAAAGACCCGGTTGAACTTTCTGGTAACTGTATGGTAGCAAAAATGCTTCGGTATGTTTACATTTGCCTGAGATACCTGCCAAACACAGCTAATAGACTTGTTGCGAAAGGGTAGGATCTTAAACCCATCATCGAAAACCTGGAAAAGTCCTTTCAGGCATCCCTGGAACTCCTAAATGAATTAAAGAATGGATAAGCTGAACCCCCATTTTTCCGAGGTGATACACCTCATTCAAAAAGCAAGGTATCAGGCGTTGAAGGCCGTTAATACCGAGCTTATTAACCTCTATTGGGAAATTGGAAAATACATTTCCGAGCGTACCACTCAGGAGGGCTGGGGCAAAAGTACCGTAGTGCAACTGGCCAATTATATCCAGACACAGGAGCCGGGAACCAAAGGTTTTTCAGACAAAAATCTTTGGCGCATGAAGCAGTTTTACGACACCTACGCCCACTCGCCAAAACTCGCACCACTGGTGAGAGAATTAAGCTGGACCCACAACCTGATCATCTTCTCCAGATGTAAAACCGATGAAGAACGGGAATTTTATTTGCACCTGTGCAAAAGAGAAAATTACAACAAAAGGGAACTTGAGCGGCAAATTAATGCTGCCTACTTTGAGCGAACCATGCTGGGAAATACTCCAAACGCTGCACTCAGCACACCTCTGCAAGTGTTGCCTCAAAACATCGGTAACGTTTTCAAAGAAACTTATGTCCTGGAATTCTTAAACCTGCCCGAAACATTTACCGAAAACGAACTGGAAACCGCCCTGGTACGCAAAATGAAATCCTTTTTGCTGGAACTGGGAAGAGATTTTCTGTTCATGGGCGAGCAATACCGCTTGCAGGTAGGCAACAAGGATTTTTTTATTGACCTGCTGTTTTACCACCGTCAGTTGCAGTGCCTGGTAGCTTTTGAACTGAAAACCACCGATTTTGCACCGGAGCACCTTGGGCAGTTGAATTTTTACCTCGAAGCCCTGGACCGCGATGTGAAGAAACCCCACGAAAACCCCAGCATCGGCATTTTACTCTGTAAGGGCAAAGACAGCGAAGTGGTAGAATATGCCCTGAGCCGCCACCTTTCCCCCACCCTCGTGAGCGAATACCAAATGGCCCTGCCCGACAAAAAACTGCTGCAAGCCAAACTGCATGAGTTGATCGAGTTATGGGAAAATCAAAAAAAGGAGGAGATATGAGCACCTTAAATTTTGACTACGTTCCACTAACTTTTATCATAGATAAAGAGGAAATAAAGAAGCAAATACGGAATACATTAATCCTCATACACCTGTTTGAGAGACACAATACTGGATTGACCAAAAAGGAAGAAGAAGTTTTGTACAAAAGATTGACAAGTCCATTTGCATGCTCATTTTTAGAGTAAATAGATTGTGAGACTTTGCACTAACAGCCTCACAAACCCCTCTCCTCAAATTTTTGCATTTTCCCCTGCCCCTTCACTACCTTCACCCCATAAACCAATTACTCCACAACATGATCCGGCTCTTTTTACGCACTCTGGCAGCCTTGTTTCTGTTTCAATCCGTAGCCCTGGCCCAGCAAACCTTCCCGGTGGCCGCTCCATCCGATGAACGCTCCGGCCTGCACGCATTCACCAATGCTACCATTTATACCGATTTCAAAACCCGCATCGAAGGAGCCACACTGCTCATCCGCGACGGGAAAGTAGTAGCCGCCGGGTTGAACGTCACCGTGCCGAAAGACGCCGCCGTGCACGATTGCACCGGAAAAACCATTTACCCCTCCTTTATTGATCTCTACGCCACGGATTTTGGCCTCACCGTGCCGCAACGCCCTGAAGGCGGCGGAGGCTTTGGTCGGCCGGCTCAGCCACTGTCCAATAAAAAAGGCGCTTATAGCTGGAACCAGGCCCTGCGCACAGAATACAGCGCTGCTGCCGAGTTCAACAACGATACCAAAGCCGCCGAGGAATGGCGCAAACTGGGCTTCGGCGCTCTGCTCACACACCGCGCCGATGGTATTTCCCGCGGCACAGGCGCTCTCGTGTTGCCCGGCGATCTGCGCGAACACGAACTGATCCTGGCCGAAAAAGCCAGTCACCACCTTTCCTTCAGCAAGGGTACCAGCACGCAGAACTACCCGTCTTCCCTCATGGGTATCATCGCGCTGCTGCGCCAAACTTACCTCGACGCGCAGTGGTATAAAACGGAAGGCTACAAGGAAGAAGAAAACCTCTCGCTCGATGCCTGGAATGCCGTGCAGGGATTGCCACAAATTTTTGAAGCCGGAGAAAAACTGGATATACTGCGCATGGCGCGCATCGGACAGGAATTTGGAGTGAAATACCTGGTAAAATCGGCTGGCGATGATTACCAGCGACTCAGCGAGATCGTAAAAACCGGTTATTCCATGATCGTTCCGCTGAATTTTCCGGAAGGATACGATGTGCGCGACCCCTACGATGCTATGAACGTTTCACTGCACGACCTCAAACACTGGGAAATGGCGCCCGGCAACGCCGCCCGTTTGCAAAGCGCCGGTGTGCCATTTTGCCTGACCACAAACGGACTAAAGGACCGATCCAAATTCTGGGAAAACCTCCGCAAAGCCATTGAATACGGACTGGATGAAGAAACCGCCCTCAAAGCGCTGACCTACAATCCGGCCACCTTTATCAATGCCTACACTCAGGTGGGCAGCCTGGAGCCTGGCAAAGTGGCCAATTTCCTTATTACCACCGGCAGCGTATTCAAAGCCGATACCAAAATCCAACAACACTGGGTAAAAGGCCGCGGATTTGATATTAATCCCGACAAGTCCATGCCGGCCGGAAGCCTGGGCATTTACCAGCTCAAAGTGGGCGCCGATGCCTACACCCTCACCCTCAAAGGCAAACTGGACGCTCCGGAAGCTCAGCTCATGAAAGCCGACAGCGCCAAACTGAAAGCCACCTTCAGCTATCAGCCCGGCGGTTTGATTACCCTTTCTTTCCAGCCAGATACCTTGAAAAAAGGCTACGTAGGGCTTTCCGGCGCTCTCGACAAGCAACAAATGAGTGGTACCGGTACCTTGCAAGACGGTTCCTGGGTGAGCTGGTCGGCCAGCTACGCCAAAGCGGGCGAGCCTGAAAAGCCCAAAAAACAGGATCCTGTGCCCGCCCCACCCAGCCTGGGCGATGTAATCTATCCGTTTACAGCCTTTGGCTGGAAAGACAAGCCGCGGGCAGAAACTGTGCTGATTCAAAATACCACCGTTTGGACCGGCGAAAAAGAAGGCATCCTCAATAACACCGATGTGCTCATTTCTAACGGAAAAATCCAGAAAATTGGTCGCAAACTACCGGTGCAGGACAATGCAGTGGTGATCAATGGCGAAGGCAAACACCTGACTGCCGGCATCATTGACGAACACTCGCACATTGCCGCCACCCGCAATATCAATGAAGGCACCCAGGAGTCTTCAGCAGAAGTGCGCATTGGCGATGTGATTGATTCTGAGGATATTGATATCTATCGACAGCTGGCGGGAGGCGTTACCTCCAGCCATATTCTGCACGGCTCTGCCAACCCGATTGGCGGACAAACCCAGTTGATCAAGCTGCGCTGGGGGTATTCTCCGGAGGAAATGAAATTCCAGAACTGGCCCGGTTACATCAAGTTTGCGCTGGGTGAAAACGTGAAACAAAGCAACTGGGGGCGCGAGGGCGGCAGCCGTTACCCACAAACCCGTATGGGTGTGGAGCAGGTGTATGTGGATTACTTCACCCGTGCGCAGGAGTATGCGCGCCTGAAGGCATCCGGCAAGCCATACCGCAGAGACCTGGATCTGGAAGCACTGTCAGAAATACTGGAGGCCAAACGTTTCATTACCTGCCACTCTTATGTGCAATCTGAAATCACCATGCTGATGCGCGTGGCAGAACAATTCAAATTCCGGGTAAACACCTTCACCCACATCCTTGAAGGCTATAAAGTGGCCGACAAAATGGCCAAACACGGCGTGGGTGGTTCAACCTTCTCAGACTGGTGGGCCTACAAGTTTGAGGTATATGAGGCCATTCCTTACAACCCGAAAATCATGGCCGACCGCGGTGTAACCGTGGCCATCAATTCTGATGATGCAGAAATGGCGCGCCGATTGAATCAGGAAGCCGCCAAATCTGTGATGTACGCAGGAATGAAAGAACACGATGCCTGGAAAATGGTAACCATCAACCCGGCCAAACTGATGCGTGTGGATGACCGGACCGGTTCCATCAAAACCGGTAAAGACGCCGATGTGGTATTGTGGAATGAAAATCCGCTTTCCGTGTATGCCAAAGCGGAAAAAACCTGGGTAGATGGTATTCTGTTCTATGATCGGGAAGAAGACCAAAAACGCCAGGATGAGGTGCAAAAAGAACGCGCCCGTCTCATTCAAAAACTACAAACCGAGAAAAAAGGCGGCGAAGGCGGCGATCGGCCGTCGCGTCAGAAACAACATTACCACTGCGACCACGAAGAGGACGCCGGGTAGAACACGGGTTTTGGAACGCGGATTGTCATCCTGAGGAACGAAGGATCTGGAACGCGGATGACGCAGATGACGCGGATTTTTTGTGCTGCCTGCGGCAGCTATTTCACGTGTTATGATTTATCTGTGTGAAATCTGTGCAATAAATCTGTGTAGAATCTGTGCGAAACCCCATCCACGGGAAAACACCCCGTTCGGCTGGAGATTACAGCTGATACTTTCACCACTAAGGCACTTAAGACACTAAGAAGATTTACCTCAGTGCCCTCAGTGCCTTAGTGGTAATTCCCATCCTAACGTCAACTAAAACACCAAAACACTAAAATACTAAACCATGCATTCCTTTTTCTCTTCCAAACCCAATCGCCTGTGGACCATCATGGCCGGTTTTTTTGTGGCTAATGCATTGGTAGCAGAGTTTATGGGGGTAAAATTGTTTTCCCTGGAAAAAACGCTCGGTTTTGAACCTGCAAACTGGTCGTTGCTCGGGCAAAGCGGGTTATCCTTCACACTAACCGCAGGGGTGCTGCTCTGGCCGGTGGTGTTTGTCATGACCGACCTGATGAACGAGTATTTTGGCCCTAAAGGCGTCCGGATGATCTCGTACATCACAGCAGGTCTGATTGCCTATGGGTTTCTGATGTTGTTCATGGCCATGGGACTGGAACCAGCTGATTGGTGGCGCACAGCGCACATCAAACCCAGCTTGTCGGCAGCAGAACAGGAGGCTTTGCGCGCGCAGGTGGGGGATTACAACACGGCCTATGCTGTGGTATTTGGTCAAAGTTTGTGGATCATCGTGGGATCGCTGTTTGCCTTTTTGATTTCACAGGTAGTGGATGTGGCTGTTTTTCACCGTATTAAGGCCAAAACAGGAGAAGGAAAACTCTGGATGCGCTCCACCGGTAGTACGCTGGTGTCACAGTTTCTCGACAGTTTCGTGGTAGTGTTTATTGCTCTGTACATCGGGCAACAGCTGCCATTTGCCCAGGTGTTGGCCATTTGTATCATGAATTACTGCTACAAAGGCATTGTAGCTATGGTTATGACGCCGGTCATTTATTGGGTACATAATGCCATTGATGCCTATTTGGGCCCTGAACTGGCTGATAAAATGAAAAAAGCGGCACAGGGTTCGGAATAATCCGACCAACGATGCGCCCGGGTATCTGAACGGGTATGGCTTGGGTTGAGTGGCTTGTTATCTTCGCCGCTCAATTTTTTAGCGATGAAAACCCTCCTAGGTATAGTACTTTTTTGCTGTGCAAGTTGGGCAGTAAATGCCCAGAATAATGCCGAAAATTACCAGTTAAGGGCTAAAAAGGCCATTGGCGCCATACAATTGGATGGCGCTTTGTCTGAGCCATCCTGGCAAACCGGCAATGAAAAAGCAGATCATTTTAAACTTTGTTTCCCCAACGATACAGCCTATAGCAAGTGGCCAACCGAGGTGCGCATCACCTTTGATGAACGGTACCTGTATGTAGGGGCCATTTGTTGGGAAAAACGCTCCGACTACACCGTACAAAGCATGCGTCGCGATTTTGGCGGCGGCACCACCGATGTATTCAATATCCTGCTGGAACCCAATAAGGACGGCCAAAACGGCTTTATCTTCAGCGTAAGTCCGCTCAATGTGCAACGAGAGGGCCTGATCAGCACCGGCGAAAATATGTCGCTGGAATGGGACAATAAATGGAATTCAGCGGTCCAAACCTTTGAAGATCACTGGACTGTGGAAATGGCTATTCCATTTAAAACCTTGCGTTACAATGTATCGGAAGGGGAAAATTCCTGGGGACTGCAGTTTATCCGCACCAAAATCAGAGAGTTTGAATCCAATGTTTGGGCGCCGGTACCTTTTCAGTTTTCCAATACCAATCTTTCTTTTGCGGGGCGTTTGATCTGGGACACCCCGCCGCCCAAGCCCGGCGCCAACATCAGCCTGATCCCTTATGCTATAGGCAGCGCCACTGTTGATTATCTGCGCGATGCCAATACCCTTGAGTTAACAGACAAACCTCAAACCTTTACAGGTAGTATTGGAGGCGATGCCAAAATTGGACTTACGCCAGGCTTGAACCTTGACCTCACCGTTAATCCGGATTTCAGCCAGGTGGAAGTAGACAGGCAGGTGCCTAACCTGAGTCGCTTTGAGTTGTTTTTTCCGGAAACCAGGCAGTTTTTTCTGGAAAACAGAGATTTGTTTGCCATGTTTGGCTTTCCGGAAACCAGGCCGTTTTTTAGTCGAAGAATAGGTTTAGCTTATAATCCGGTTACCGAACGCAACGAAAAAGTGCCCATTGTAGCCGGCGCCAGATTGAGTGGAAAAGTAACCGATGGCCTCCGGGTAGGGTTGCTCACGATGCAGACCCGACAGCGTGATTGGGATTCCACCTCGGTATTGCCTGCGGCCAATTTTAGTGTGGCTACCCTGCAGCAAAAGATCTTTGCCCGGAGTACCATTAGCGGCGTTTTTGTGAACAAACAAAACTTTCTGGAACCGCTCAATGAAACCCAAAAATCCGGCTGGCAGCCCTGGAACCGGGTAGCCGGGCTGGAATACAACCTGTATTCTGCCGACAATCGTTGGGAAGGCGAGGCATATTACCATCGGTCTTTTTCACCGGATAAATCCAAAAACGGCTCTACGGCAGCGGTGTTTTTGGGCTATCGGGACAGGTATAAAAGCCTGAATCTGGGCTATTCCTATATAGATTCAACGTACACAGCAGAGGCAGGGTTTGTTCCTCGTCCGGGTGTGCAAAATCTCTATACCGGGGCCAGCGGTCGCTTGTACCCGGAAAGTGGATGGGCAGCCGAACATATTACCAATCATGAGTTTGGGGTAAGCGGTTCCCATACTTTTGGTTTAAACGGCAAGCTCACCGATCGCGATGTTTCCCTGTATCATAAAATTTACTTTGTCGACCAGTCGGGCACCAACGTGGCGATTTACAACAGCTATGTGTTTTTGTTTGATCCGTTTGATCCCAGCAATACCGGGCAGGCAGAACTTAACACTGGTTCGTACAACAACTTTGGCGCACTTGCGCGGTATGCCACCGGCACCACCACTGATTGGCAGGGTAATATCGGGTTCAATTATGGCGGCTTTTTCAACGGCTCGTTGTTCAGCAGCGACGGCTCCCTGTCGTATCGCTGGCAGCCTATTGGCCGTTTTTCTGTGCAGTACAACTACAATCGCATCCGATTGCCCAAGCCATACGCTTCTGTAGATTTTTGGTTGGTTGGACCACGGGTAGAATTGTCATTCCGTCGGGATTTGTTTCTTAGTGCCTTTATGCAATACAACACCCAGTTCAATAATTTCAACCTGAATGCCCGGATACAATGGCGTTTTGCGCCTGTTTCCGATATGTTTTTGGTATATACCGACAATTCTTACGCAGAAGGCATTCCCCAATCCCCTGTTCGATTGTTCTCCCCTAAAAACAGAGCTGTGGTTTTGAAAGTAGTGTATTGGCTGAACGTTTGAAAATATCCAATATCCAATGTCCAATGTCCAATGTCCAATATCCAATGTCCAAGTGGTGCGGGGGTCTAGCGTCAGCACATTGGTTGAGAATTACTCGCCTGAATAGCGTGATCTATTGGTAACTTTTCGCCATTCAGGCGAAAACAGCCCAACAAATGTGTTGACGCCAGCCCCCCGCACCACTTGGGCATTGGATATTGGATATTGGACATTCAACATTCCCTATCTTTACGGCATCTTTCCAATATTCAAAAGAAATTATCATGTGGTGGAAAATAGCTTCTGTTGTTTTGGTGTTGTACGCTTTGTCGGTGGGTATGCTGATTCCGTTGAAGCCCGGAATTGATTATGTGAAACCCGGTTATGCGCAAACGGGCGATTCTTTGCGGGTGCAGTTTCATGGGTACAATACGTTTTACAGTAACGGACAAGCCTCTGATATCCGGGTTTGGTTGCAGTACGACTCTGCACAGGCCTTGCTGGGCCGGCAACTGGCTGTTTTGTCAGACACCACGCTGGAAGCCACTTTTGTTATTCCGGCTAATTTGCCCCGCGCTACTGCATCTGTGATGCTCAATGCCATCATCAGTCACCCAACTGACGGCGTTTCCTTGTTACCTGATGCTCTGGAAATTACACGAGATACCACAGCCCGCAATGCTGAATCCTGGACAGCAACACCTGTGGAAAAGCTGCATGTGGTAAAAGACTTCAGTTTTCCTTATCGCAATGTGATTTATGAAAGCATCCGCAATACCTATTACCATGTTCCAATGTGGTTTGTATTGCTGTTTTTGTTCACCGCTTCTGTGGTGTTCAGTATTGTGTTCTTGATGACCAAAAAGCCGGATGCAGATAGAATGGCCTCTTCTTTTGCGGAAGCGGGATTGTTGTTTGGTTTTATGGGACTGGTAACGGGAATGTTGTGGGCCAATTATACCTGGGGAGCCCCCTGGAGTAACGATATCAAGCAATTAATGACAGCGGTAGCCTTGCTGATTTACCTGGCATATTTCATTCTGCGTCGCTCTTTCGATGAACCTGAAAAAGGCGCAAGGCTGTCGGCGGTGTACAACATCTTTGCTTTTTCCTCGCTGATCCCGCTGTTGTATATTGTTCCCAGGATGTTTGCCAGTTTGCACCCGGGTTCCACCGGCAACCCGGCTTTTGGCAGTCAGGATCTGGATAATACCATGCGGATGGTTTTTTACCCGGCTATACTCGGGTTTACGGGTATCGGATTCTGGCTGGCGCTCCTGCGCGTACGTATGAAAAGAATCGAGGATAAAATGATTGGCCTGGATTAGAAGGCACAAAGGGGAACTGCGAAGGCGCAAAGGTGCGTGGGCGCAAAGGTGCGTGGGCGCGAAGGCACTAAGGCGCGAAGACACTAAGGCTCAAAGGCGCTAAGGAAATAAGTAATTGGCTTACGCCAATTAAAGAGAAAAGGGATATTGGGCGCCAGCCCAATATCCCTTTTTAATCTTCGCGCCTTTGTGCCTTCGCGCCTTAGTGTCTTCGCGCCTTTGTGCCCACGCGCCTTCGTGCCTTCGCAGTTCCCTTTGTGCCTTCCCCTTAACGGAGGTTGAGGTGTTTGATGGAGTAGTAACAAATGGTACCGAATCCAAAGGCAAGCATCGAGTGGAAAAGTACGAAAGCGGTATTACCGGTAGCCAGGCCAATAATAGCTGCTGCGGTAAATACGAGCGACATAAGGCCTTCCGTAATGGTAATCCAGGAGATTTTGCGGGCAACATAGGCTGCCTTTTGCACAGAGTTGTTTTTGCCGTCGCCACCGAATTTAGGGGTGCGTACGAATGCAGAAACTTTACCTCTGAGACCTTCAATAACAGCTACAGCATTGTACAGTGACAAGCCGAGCGACATAGGCATGAAGGAAATAAACAGACCAAAGAAGCGCACTTTTTCCCAGAAAGTAGCCGGTACGGTGCGATTGAGTGCTGCGGTAATGTTGGCAGTATAAGAAATAGCAGCCACAGAGAACAGACCCAAAACAGAGAACGACAGGAAGTGTGTGGAAATGCCCAGTTCGCTGAAAGCAAATGCGAGCGGCACACTGCTCAATGCAGCAATGAACACCCACAGGAACACACCGTATGCCGTAAGCTGGCTCATTGCGTGCATTTTCTGGATTCCATTAAGTTTGTCTGTGTTCCAGATCAACTTCATCAATTTGCGCACATTTTGCGCGCCACCTTTGTTCCAGCGGAATTGCTGACCCTTGAGTGCGTTCATGTCAACCGGCAATTCAGCAGGGCTGCCGAGTTTCTCCAGGTACTGGATTTTGTAGCCCATGATCTGCGCACGGAAGCTCAGGTCGAGGTCTTCTGTGAGGGTGTCGCTTTGCCAGCCGCCAGCCTCGTTGATCACGTTTTTACGCCATACACCGGCAGTACCGTTGAATTGAAGCAGTAGGTTGCCGTAGGAGCGACCAGCTTGTTCTACGGTAAAGTGCACGTTCAATTGCAGGGCCTGCAATTTAGTCAGCATGCTGTAGTCGGCATTGATGTGTTCCCAACGCGTTTGTACGATGCCCACTTTCGGATCTTCGAAGTAAGCCATGGTAGTGCGCAGGAAGTCTGGGCGCGGCGTGAAGTCGGCATCAAAAATGGCAATGTAATCGCCTTTTACCAGCGGCATTGCTTCTTGCAAAGCGCCGGCTTTGTAGCCCTGACGGTTCACGCGGTGAACGTGTTCAATATCATATCCTTCAGCTTTCAGTTGTGCAACTTTGGCCGCAACAATACCCACGGTTTCGTCGGTAGAATCGTCCAGAACCTGGATCTGAAATTTGTTTTTAGGATATTCCTGAGCCGCCACATAATCGATGATGCGTTCGGCTACATACATTTCATTGTACATAGGCAGCTGTACGGTCACGAACGGTACGTTCTGATCGTCGGAGCTGTATTGTTTGTAGCGAATCTCCGGATTTTCCTTGTGGTACTTTTTATACAGGTACAACAAGTGGAATTGCAACAGCGCGTAAATAGTTACGCCGCTCATAGCAAGGAAATAAATGAGCAGCATCAGGTACCCAAAATCAACAAAGGCCTGATACTGAAATGCCTCAAAAAGCGAATGAAGACCGTACATATTGAGTTGGTGAATTTTAGTGTTTTAGTGTTCGAGTGTTTGAGTGTTTGAGTTGCGTTCGGTTGGGTATTGGGGGAAATTATTCGGAATACCCAACCGCACGCCAACTCAAACACTCAAACACTCAGGCACTAAAACACTAGTTTTAAGATCGTTGTTATGATTTTCCAGCCTGCAAGGACGGTTCCTTTAATGGTTCCGGAAACCTTGCTTTGGCCGGCAGCTCTTTTTCTGTATTGAACGGGCACCTCGGTGCATGACAATCGCATTTTTGCCGCTTTTACCTGCATCTCCACTGTCCAGCCATAATCCCTGTCTGCCATTTGCAAGGCTTTCAGGGCTTCCCACCTAATGGCTCTGAACGGACCGAGATCCGAAAACCGATAGCCGTAAATCAGGTGGATGAGGGCTGGCGCCAGCCAGTTGCCAAATCTTTGTGGTATGGTCATGGCATCTGCATCCATTCCTCCCAGCATACGCGATCCAATCACCAGATCCATTTCGTCTTTCAAAATAGGCGCTACCACTTTTGGTAGTTCCTCCGGATAGTCTGAAAAATCTCCGTCAATGAATACCACAATTTCGGGCTGTTCAGACGAGGGTAGTTGGTTGAGGTAACGCATTCCGGCCAGACAGGCATTTCCATAACCTCTTTCCGGTTGATGAATCACTACTGCCCCTGCTTCTTTGGCAACTTCTGCCGTCTGATCTGTGGAGCCATTGTCGCAAACCACCACTTTTTTGATCCAATTTGCCGGCAGGCCATTTATCACCAGCGGCAGACTTTTTTCTTCATTCCAGGCCGGAATCAGCACATAAATCCTCGGAATTGGTCCCATTTTTACTACACCGGTTTCCGTTCCGCGCTATACGTTCCGAAAAGCGCCACAAAAGTAACATTGGCAGTTAAGAGAAAGTTAAAAACTATTAAGATTTTGAGGTTAAAGTTTTGCAAACGGAAGGAGAAATAATCCCCATGCCGCAAAAATCAACTTTTTATCACAAAGTGACATTGCAAAATGATGTTTCATGATGGCCCATCCATTTGTACATATCTCTTTTTAAAGGGGGAAAAAACTTTTGAGTAGCCAAATGATATTCGGTTGGTCAAAAACTACCTGAAGTTTTCTGACACCTATTCCCGCCTCGGGTACTTGCCATAGATACGGCCGTGCTTCAACTCTGACTTAAACCTTGCGTCTTAACACAATTTAACATTTTGGATGACTCAATTTATAGGTCAATATTCAGCACTTTCTGACCAGTTTGCAATGATTTTGGTCATGTATCCATGTAATGTATGCAAACCCCGGCGAGTTCCACTTTAATGTAATTTGTACTGTTTAGAAGAAAAACAGAAATACGCTAAAAGATCTGATTAGAACAACATAATTTTGGCGGTCCTTACTAATCTCGCATTCTGAATTTGTGGTAATCCATGGGCGCTTCTGAAAGTCAAATCTTCAGAAGCGTCGTTTTGCCAATGGGGGAGTAAGTGAATGAGTGAGTTAAACATCCACTTTCAAAGAGACATAAAAGAAAAAGCGGCCTTCCGGAAACCGGAGGCCGCTTTTTGTTGGGTCACAAGGACTCGAACCCTGAAAAACAGAACCAAAATCTGCTGTGTTACCATTACACCATGACCCAATGCTCTTAAAGCGCGGCAAAAATACAGCGACTTTTCAAAGTGTGCAAGGTGTTTGAAAAAAAAATTAAAAATTATCTCACTCATTCACTCACTCATTCACTCATTCACTCATTCACTCATTCACTCACTCATTCACTCATTCACTCACTCACTGTACCCTGTACCAATACTGTGTGCGATAGAACGGTCCAATATACCCCCGAACTACCAGTACGTTCGGATCACCGTCTTTTAGCCACATTTTACAGTTGTACCATTTGCCTTTTTCCGGATCCAAAATAGACCCGCCCTGAAAGTGCCCGTCTTTTTCTTTCATATCTACCACTACAATCATGCCCATGATTGGCTGGTTTTTGCGTTCGGCCGGACATTTATCGCAAAGCTTGTCAGGGGAAGATTTGAGAAGTTTAACCACTTTACCATACAACTTGCCGTCGCCCATAAATAATTGCAAGTGGCTTTTGGCTTCGTTGGTTTCATCATCTATGGTTTTCCAGGTGCCGGTAATGGATTGAGCCTGCATCATACCTGCAAGGCAGAAGAAAAGCAGGACGGACAATGTTGATTTCATGTAATACAATGGTTTGGTTGAGGTAAAGAACGGAAGAACCCATCGGATTGTTACTGACTTACCGCTAAAATTTCCACCAAAAAAAAGAGCCATCCCGTAAACCGGCGATGACTCTTTTATGGTTAAACGCAAGAATGAGCTGATTTAAGCAGCTTTTTTCGCTGCGCGTACCTTGCGTGGATTTGGGCGGCTTTTGCCGTTAGATCCGCGAACGATCTTGCCCAACTTGGTTCTGTGATCTCCTTTACCCATGAGTGGTGTACTTTGTAATTGAATAATGAGCCGCAAATGTACGCGAATACTCGATATATGCAAGCAAACAAGTGTTTGTTGGAAGTGTACCTTTGCTCCCGTTTCAAACCACAACTTTACACATGAAATCTATTGGACCCATTCTGCTCCGTACACTGATCGTTTTCGCCGTAGCTGCCGGACTTCAGTATTTCATCCCCTGGTACCTGCTGGCTGTAGGCGGCGTTGCCGCCGGATTTTTTATGCTGAAAACAGGCGACGACCGTGCCACGGCCCTAGGCATGCTGATTGGTAGTATCGCGTTCGCTATTTTCGCTTATGCCATGGCGCAGATCTATCCTGTTGCCGGATAAATGCACATCCGAAAAATCCATACCTGCACCGGCCATAACGCAGCACTTTACGCTTTAGCGCCGGGAACTGACTACAGGCGTTTCCTGAGCGCCGGTGGTGATGGCTGGATCGTGGAATGGCAGCTTGATAATCCGGAAAACGGACGAGTGATTGCCCAGGCGCCTGCCCAGGTGTTCGCCCTTTGCAGGCTGAATACCCAAAAACTGGTGGCAGGCAACATGAACGGTGGTATACATTGGATTGACCTGGAAAACCCGGACCAAACCCGAAATCTGCAGCATCACCGCAAAGGTGTGTTTGCTCTTAGCCAGATTGGCTCCTTTGTGTACAGTTGCGGCGGGGATGGCTTTTTAACACGCTGGTCGGCAGAAGCGGCCATGAGCCTGGAAAGTATACAGCTTTCTCACCATTCCCTGCGGTGTCTGGCTTACGATGCTGCCCGGGGCTGGCTGGCCATTGGTGGTAGCGACCATTCCATTTTTATTTTGGATGAACAAACCCTGGCGCTACGCCGGGTTTTGAAAGCGGCACATACCAACTCCGTATTCTCCCTGGCCTTTTCTCCGGATGGTCGCTACTTATGGAGTGGCGGACGGGACGCTATGTTGCGGGTTTGGGATATTGAAGCAGATTTTTCGCCGGTCTCAGCCCAGCCGGCTCATTTGTATACCATCAACGATATGGCATTTTCGCCCAATGGCAGGTGGTTAATGACCGCCAGCCGGGACCGCACCATAAAATGCTGGGATGCCCAAAGTTTCGCCTTGTTGAAAGTAATCGATACCCTCCGGTATGGCAGTCACCCGCGTTCGGTGAACCGACTGATGTGGCAGGATGGTTGGCTTGTTTCGGCTGGAGATGACCGACAGGCGATGATTTGGGAAATCATCAACTAACGAACAATAAAAAAGCCATCCGAGCCCTTAGCCTGATAAAGCGGCATAAGGATCAGGCCGGATTCCGGCGCTAAAACCGGCCCATGAATATCGTCGGCCAGATGCTCGCCTTGCGTTATTCGCTGGAAATTGACATATCCCGGACGCATAACAAACTGATCCTCAGCGTCGATATGATGCGCATACCTGAAATGCACCACCGGCGGCACGCTGGAAAGAACCGGCAGGGCTATAGCCTCCATAAAGTCCAGCAAGCTGCTGTCGGATACATTCCCTACAGCCCGCAGGCATCGTACTATGGCTGAAGCGGCCCGGAAAACAGCTTGTTGTGAATTGTGTTGCCCGGATTCAAAGGCCACACAAACCGGGTTGTTCTGTTCGGGCAGTTCCGGGGCAAATCCTCCTTTCCGTGCAAAGCCAAGCAGCGTGCCTTCTACACTCGATTGGAGGCCCAAAATGGCCGGGGCTCCAAGGCGCCGGGCGAGTTCCAGGCTTTCTCCTTCGTCTGTTGGAATACTGAACAGGCCCCCATCTGCAGAGGTAGTGTGCAGGTCGAGAATAATGGTTTTGTCCAGTTTATTTTGCTGTAATTCCTTGGAAATCACATCGTAAAGCTCGCGAACCTCCAGAGGCTCTGCACTAAGCTCCGTGGTATCTGTCTCCCTGGCATTTTCCAACTGGGTATCTGTCCAACAGCGGTTCAGGTCTTGTTGCAAAAATCGTTGTCGGATCAGGTATGCCTGGCGGTTACCAACCAGACCAATCAATTTGCCGCTGAAATGAAAATGGGGATCTTCCACTTTGGCGTGCTCCAGAGCATCAAACACCATTTCCAGCGCTTTCACACCAGCAGGTTCATTGCCATGTAAGGCGCCAATAACGATCAAAAGTGCGCCGGAAGTTTCCCCTTCAAGGGTGCCGATTATACGCTGGGAAGGATGGACAGACATAAGACTGGCAAAGGTAACAAACCTGATCGCCTGCATGCCATCTCAAGTGGCAGTTTTAACGGTAAAGCGTTGCCGGAACTACTGCGGGAAAACCCTTAAAAAACCGCCCGTAGAAAGCCTGAATTTTAGGTTTTGTTTGCATTTGAAGGGCTTACACATGATGGTTTTTGCTCCATATGACGTTTTCTTCGCAAATCTTTCACTCATCATTTTTCCTGTTTTTCATGCAAAACTTGAAATTCTTACTGCCTTTCATGCTTCTCGCCTTTTTGGCCACATCATGCCAGAAAGACCTCTTCTCTTCACATAACAGTCCAAGCGTTAATGCCGACATTGCCGGCCAGGTCCTGGACGAAAACAATGAACCAATTTCAGGTGCTCAAGTACGCGTGGATGGTGAACTGGCCATCACCGATGCAAATGGTGTGTTCCGGTTTGCCTCCATGCGCGTACCTGCCGATAATGCTACCATTATGGTGAGTAAAATCGGTTACTACGATTTTAGCCGTGCACTTTATGTGGCCTCTGATGCACTGCAAACGGTTACGGTGAAAATGCTGGCCAAAACACAAACCGGCACTATTTCCGGCGCTAACGGCGGAAGCATTCAATTGCCAGATGGCACCGAACTGATCTTTCCTGCCGGCGCATTTGCCGACGATCGCGGCAGTGATTACAATGGTACTGTTCGGGTATATGGTAAATCCGTAAATCCAAAAACTGCTCAACTGGTACCCGGCGATGGTCGCGCAACCAACCGTGAGGGCGCTGAGATGTCGCTCGGACACTATGGTGTACTGGGCGTTGAGCTTTTTGGCCAAAGCGGTCAGGAGCTGCGGATTCGGCAGGGCGCCGAGGTTACTATCAAATTGCCTATTCCTGCCGGACAATTGTCGTCTGCTCCATCACAGGTAAGCCTGTGGTACTACAACCTTCAGGAGGCCCGTTGGGTTGAAGATGGGGTGGCAGAGCGCGTGGGCAACACCTATGTTGGTACGGTTAATCACTTCACTTTCTGGAGTTTTTCTACTGCTTTTAATCTGGTAACGCTGGAAGGCAAAGTGTTTTTGGTTGATAATCAGCACCCTATGAAAGGTGTTTTGGTACGTCTTACCATGGCGTCAGATTCAACCAAAGGCATTGCTACCACTAATGCAAACGGATTTTTCAAGGGAGGTGTACCGAAAGGAGAAAGCTTCATTCTGGAAGTCGTGAACGAATGTGATGAGGTAATTCACACCCTGGATCTTGGCCAGATTGATGATAATACCGTGCTACCGGATATACTGGTGGCCAATATTGGCAGCCAGGCTGTTGAAGTAACCGGCAAACTCGTGGACTGCTCCGGAGCGCCTATTCCTAACGGCTATGCGCAGGTGTTGCTGGGTAATTTTAAATGGGTTGCCTTTACCTCTATTGACGGTACATTCTCTATCAGCAAACTGCGTTGCGACACCACCACCGGTACCGGGGTAGTGATTGGATTTGATTTGCAAAACGACAAACAGAGCGCACCGGACACCATTACAGTTCCACCAAACAGCGTGGCGCTTGGCGACCTTGCAGTGTGCGACTCTTTGTACGAATTCATCAAGTTTAGCCTTGATTTCAATGATTATACCATTGCGGTTCCGGTAGGCGGCGTGCGCGACAGTTTAGGTATGCGTACCTTCCTGAGCGGCTACAGCACCGTGGCACAAAACATTGGTATTTCCATGGAATTTGATTGCGATGGAAATCCAGGCAGCTTCCCGCTCAGCAATTTGTATGTAAACACCCTCACCTGGAATTCAGGCGCCAGTGGTATTACCGTTGAACTCGTTGATCCCGGCGTTGCGTTGGGAGATCCTATCACCGGCACCTTTGATGGCACCTTTGTGGATCAACTGGGACTCACACACACCTTGAGCGGTAGTTTCCAGGTGCGACGGGACTATTAACGGCCAACGGTGGACGGCTTACGGTAGACGGTGGACGGCCTACGGTGGACGGTGGCGTTGCTCTTGTAGATTGTTTATAAATTTGAGGCAAGAAACAATCTATAGGAGCAACGCCACCGTCCACCGTAGGCCGTCTACCGTAAGCCGTTGGCCGTCCAAAATCGTTCATCGTTTTTTAAAGTGATATCATCGCATTTATTGGCGCGCTGCTTCTACCTTCGCAGTCATAAATGTTCTACCGATGAAATATGCGTTTTCCCTTAGCGTACTCTTGTTTTTGAGTGCTTGCAGCCCTAAAAATGCGCCAACTGATATAAAGCCGGTGATGCCGCTTTCTGAACCAAAATCAGGGACTGAAAATCTGCAAAACGGTCCGATGATTGGTTATGTGGAAATGCGCGAGGCGCTGATCTGGGTGCAAACCAAAACTTTTGCCTCCGTTCAGGTGGAGTATTGGGAAAAGGGAAAAACAGAGCAAAAATGGCGCACTGATTTGGTGCAGACCTATAAAAACAGCGCCTTCACAGCAAAATGTATTGCCGAAAACCTGGAGCCGGGTCGCACCTACGAATACCGGGTGGAAATCAACGGAGATTCCGTTTTGCTGAATTATCCCACTTCTTTCAGCACACAGCCCCTCTGGCAATGGCGTACAGACCCACCCACCTTCACCCTGGCAACCGGAAGTTGTGCTTATGTAAATGAACCGGAATACGATCGTCCGGGCACGCCATATGGCTCCAACCACCATATTTTCACTAAAATATACGAAAAGAAGCCGGATTTGATGCTCTGGCTGGGTGATAATGTTTACCTGCGCGAAACAGACTGGTTTACGCGCAGCGGTATTCAACATCGTTATACGCATGATCGCTCGGTGACCACCGAGATGCATCCACTGTTGGCTAATACCCCCAATTATGCGATTTGGGACGACCACGATTTTGGTCCCAATGATGCCGATGCTACCTGGGTGCACAAAGAAACAGCCTGGGAGGTTTTTCGCGATTTTTGGGGAAATCCTACCTATGGTGTGAATGGCCAGAAAGGTTGTACCACTCAGTTCCAGTTTGCGGATGTGGATTTCTTCCTGCTGGATAACCGCTATTTCCGCACGCCAAATTTTTGTGAGCATTGTCCCAACCGCACCCTTTTGGGCAAGGAGCAACTGGATTGGTTTCTGGCTGCATTAGCAGGCAGCTGGGCGCCGTATAAAATTGTGGCCATTGGCGGACAAGTGCTAACCACGAGTCCGAATCACGAAACAGCTTTTCATTTCTTTCCGGAAGAACGTGATATCATCATGAATTTCATTGAGAAAGAAAACATCAAGGGTGTTATTTTTCTCACTGGCGATAAGCACTATACCGAACTCAGTGCGGTTAAGAACAAGGCGGGCAACTGGGTATATGATCTCACAACTTCGCCCTTTACTTCCGGGACGTTCACCAATCCAGAAGCCAAGGAGCCAAACGAATACCGGGTTCCAGGCACCATTGTTGATCAGCATAATTTCAGTCTGTTGCAATTCTCCGGCCCGCGGAAAAACAGGGAGTTGTCTATCAAGGTCATCAACCATGAAGGCAAGGAAATGTGGACGAGAACGCTGAATTATGACGGGGTGAAGTGAACGCTGATGGTCATCCTGAGGCACGAAGGATCTGGAACGCGGAGAACGCGGGTTTTAGGGAACGCGGATGACGCGGATGACGCGGATTTTTTGTGCTGCCTTCGGCAGCGATGCCATGTTAACAAACAACCTAAACACTTCACCACTCAGTCACTAAGAATACCAAGCGAGTTTTACCTTAGTGCCCTAAGTGGCTTAGTGGTGAAAGGCTCCACAGTGCCGAACATTTCACCACTAAGTCACTAAGAACACCAAGCGAGTTTTACCTTAGTGCCCTCAGTGGCTTAGTGGTGAAAGCCCCCGCTATAATCCCCAACCGCACGCTAACTCAAACACTCAAACACTCCCAAACTCAAGCACTCTCCCATGACTTCAACCGTTACCTATTTAGGCGATCTTCGCACAGAAGCAACACACCTCTTCTCTGGCACCACCATCATCACAGATGCTCCGCTGGACAATCAGGGCAAGGCAGAGGCATTCTCTCCAACGGACTTGTGCGCTACCTCGCTGGCGTCCTGCGCTATGACCATTATGGGCATCAGCGCCAGAAATCATGGCTGGGACATGAACGGAACCCGCGCGGAAGTCAACAAAATCATGGCTGCAGATCCCAGGCGTATTGCCAAGGTGATCATTAAATTCGTGATGCCGAAAAACGACTATTCCGAAACCCAACGCAGCATACTTGAAAAAGCTGCTCGCACCTGCCCGGTGTCATTTAGTCTGGCAGAAGGCGTGGAGCAGGTGATGGAGTTTGAGTGGTAATATTCAATTTTTCGGATCACCACTAGCCACTTAGGGCACTAAGGTTTCGCTTTCTTAGTGTCTCTTAGTGCCCTAGGTGGCTTAGTGGTAATATCTCTTAATCCCCTTACCTTTAGGCCACTAAATCGCCCACTCTATGCGGAAATTATCCCTGGTAATTTGTCTGATTGGCCTTTGTGTGTCTGTTTTTGCTCAACCAAAGCCCTCTGTACCCAAACCGGTTGCCTCTTCACCAATAAAGTACGTGAATCCTTTTATCGGCACCGGCGGACACGGGCATACCTATCCGGGCGCGACGGCTCCTTTCGGGATGGTGCAATTGAGCCCGGATACCCGACTATCCATGCTGGATTGGGACGGATGCTCCGGATATCACTACTCCGATTCTATCATTTATGGCTTCTCGCATACGCACCTGAGCGGCACCGGCGTGGCAGATTATTGCGATATTCTGGTTACGCCATTCATTGGTCCGGTAGAGCTCGATCCTGCAAAAAATGGATCGCATTTTCGGAAAAGCACCGAAAAAGCCGAGCCAGGGTATTATTCAGTAGTGCTGGATAAGCATGCGATCAAGTGCGAAATGACCGCCACTGAAAGGGTAGGGGTACACCGTTATTCTTTTCCGAAAAACGCAGAAAAGGGGGAAATCATGGTTGATCTCCGCCACCGGGATGAGGTGCTGGCTTCTGGCATGACAAGGGTAAACGATTATGAAATAGTCGGTTACCGGATTTCCAAAGCCTGGGCCAAGGAACAGCATATCTATTTTGTGATGCGTTTTTCCCGCCCATACGCCAACTGTGTGCTGCTGGATTTAAACAAAACGCCACGGGAAGCCAACCCTTCAGTGGAAAGCAAATCCATTGTTGGATTGCTGGAGTTTTCCACCGATGGAGAACCGCTGGTAGTTACGGTAGGTATTTCAGGTACCAGTATTGACGGCGCGCGCAAGAACCTTGATGAAGAATGCAATCATTTTGATTTTGATCTGGTAAAAAAAGGCGCTCAGGAAAAATGGCAGCAACAACTGTCCAAAATCCAGGTTGAAGGCGGTTCTGATGCCCAAAAAACTGCGTTTTATTCGGCCTTGTATCACACCATGGTGGTGCCAAACCTGTGGAGCGATGTAGACGGCAGTTATCGTGGTCGCGACAATAAAATACACAGCAGTTCCGACGAAACCTACACCGTGTTTTCGCTTTGGGATACCTATCGCGCCTGCAATCCATTGTACACCATCCTGGAGCCCCGCCGCACCAATCAATTTATTCAAACCTTTCTGAATCAATATCAGGAAAGTGGACTCCTGCCCGTTTGGGAACTGGCCGCCAATGAAACCGACTGCATGATTGGCAACCACTCCATCCCGGTTATTGCCGATGCCTGGGCCAAAGGCATACGCGGATACGATGGCGAACTGGCCCTGAAAGCCATGATGGCCAATGCCAACAGCGATCGTTACGGACTGCGCTGGTACCGGGAAATGGGTTTTGTGCCCAGCAATCGCGAAGCAGAATCGGTATCCAAAACCCTGGAATATGCGTTCGACGACTGGTGCATCAGTCAGATCGCCGCCCGACTCGACAAACCTGATATTGCTTCTGAGTTTGCCCGCAGGGCACAGTATTACAAAAACCTGTACGATCCAAGCACCGGGTTCTTTCGCGCGCGCAGGGGAGCCTCCTGGCATACGCCCTTCGATCCTTTTGAGGTTAATTTCAATTACACGGAAGCCAATGCCTGGCAGTATCGTTTTGCCGCGCCGCAAGACGTCACCGGTTTAATGCTGCTGATGGGCGGCAAGGAGCGTTTTGCCCAGCAATTAGATGCTCTGTTCACTGCCCAAACCAAAACCACCGGTCGCGATCAGGCCGATATTACCGGCCTGATTGGTCAGTACGTGCACGGCAATGAGCCGAGTCACCACATGGCTTATCTCTACAACTACGTGGGCCAGCCCTGGAAAACCCAGCAACGGGTACGCCAGATCATGGATTCCATGTATTCAGATCAACCCGATGGACTAAGCGGCAACGAAGACTGCGGCCAGATGTCGGCCTGGTTGGTATTATCGGCCATGGGGATATACCCGGTGGTTCCGGGCAATCCGCAATATGCCATTGGCACGCCCTGGTTTGAGCGCATGGTGCTTACCCTGGAAAACGGCAGTCAATTGGATATCCGGGCGCCAAAGGTGTCGGCTAAAAATTGTTATGTGAAAGGCGTACGGCTGAACGATCAGGCCTGGAGCAAATCCTGGATTTCGCACGATCAGCTGGTGCAGGGTGGCACCCTTGAATTTGACATGACCAATAACCCGGCGCAATGGGGTTCGGCGGAAAGCGATTGCCCGGTACAATTCATTCAGGATCGCCCGATCATTTCCTCTCCATATGTAAAAACAGGATCCACGGTGTTTAAAGACCGCACGGAAGTAGAGTTGGGTTGTGCAGATCCGGATGCCAAAATCCGGTATATGTTTGCCGATATCAGCGGCAAGGTGCAGTGGCGGGATTATCAAAATCCGGTAAAGGTGGACCGCAGCCAGCGGATGTTCATACACGCGGAGAAAGGCAATGATAAAAGCAATGCCGTTTTGGTGGAATTCCACCGGATACGCAGCGATTTGAAAGTGTTGAATTACAAGCATCCGTATTCCCCGCAGTACACAGCCGGTGGCAACGATGGTCTGGTAGACGGCGTTCGGGGCGGAGAGGACTTCCGTACCGGCGGCTGGCAGGGTTTTGAAGGCGAAAACCTGGATATGGTGATCGACCTGGGCAGGCAGCAGAAGGTGAGCAGGGTGAGCGCTAATTTTTTGCAGGACGAAAATTCCTGGATCTTTTTCCCAACCGCTTTGCAGGTAGAGGTGTCTGAGGATGGTAAAACCTTTACCCCTGCCGGCGAACAACGCTGCGATATTGCCCCTTCAGCACTCGGCACCTTGCAGAAAGAACTTTCGGTGACGCTTGCAGGAAATACCCGGGCGCGTTATGTGCGTATTGTGGGCAAAAGTTTGGGCAAGTGCCCGGCCACGCACAAAGGTGCAGGATATGCGTGTTGGTTGTTTACGGATGAGGTAACGGTGGAAAATTGATATAATCAGCACAAACGACAGCCTCAGTGTGTGATAACAAGTTTTCCAAACAAAACCCCTTGTTTGCCTGTGGCACGAACGATATAAGCCCCATCTGTCAGACTGCTCACATTTACTTCAACAGGATTTGATAATTCATGACTATGGGTTGCAAGGCAGATTTGTCCTTGTGTATTGATCAGGACAATGTCTCCTGGGCCAGACAACCTGCCACGAGTTTCAATCCAAATATCGTTTACAGTTGGATTGGGTGCGATCAATAAACCAAGCCTTTCTACAGTCTCCCGGTTTGGCTCCAAAACAGATACACTTGGTGAAGCCAACGGAGTAAAAACTATATTGGTAATAATAGGCTCATTAAAATCAAAATAAATAGCCACCTGGTTTTCGATTTTGTAAAACGGATTAAAGGCTTTATTACGCTGAATGGCAAAAGAAATAAACCCATGACTAGCTGGTTCATTTTGGTTGCTGTCAGGCAATGCAATATCGTTAAAGATCACTTCCAGTAAATTGCCGGGCAACAAGCGGAAGACTGAGACAGGGTGACTTGATGCTACCAAACGCAGGGTACTGGCATTTAACGCAGAATCCAGGAGATCTGTAATGCGAACTCTGTCTGCCTGAAAAGTGCCCGTGTTTTGGAAGTAAACGGTATAGATCAGTTCTTTTCCGTCTGCAATTTCAGTCGGGGTAAGTCCCCGGGCAGGGGATACGGTTTTTTCATTAGGGGCAAATGATCCTACTATAGTATCTGCGCGCATGAAATCATTATTGGCAGGCATAAAATCAGACAGGTTCGGCTCGATATGTCCCCTCAACTTAAACAGGCTGCCCAGTACAGCTGTAGAATCTACTTTCCCATTGATATGAATCCATTGCTGGTTGAAAAGTGGCATTTGATTGAAATCCCAAATGAGACTATCTACGCCAATAAAAGCAGTTGGCGGAGGTTCTGCGCTAACAAACTGGTATCCTGGATCAAGTTTAACAGATATTATACCGGAAGCCGTTACAGTTCCTTCATTTCTATATACTATGGTAGCCTTTAGTGGAAATCCAGGCCTTGGATGTCCACTGAAAAATCCAGCAATGGAAACATCCGTCATGTCTGGTTTGAAATGAACGCCAAAATTGCGGTCATTGCCGGAATTGGTTACCACATATTCAGGTGGATTTATATTTTCAATGTAATCTGAAGGAATACTCACCCGCAGTGTGTCGATGGCACCCTCTGAACTGCTAATGGCATAAGAACCATCAGAATCTGTGTAAACAAACCAGTATGGGTACCATGCGCCAGGTTCTTTTACTATTACCTTCATGTTGGGTAGTGCAACTTCATTGGGGTCCCAAATTCCATTATTATTGTCGTCGTTGAATACATAACCAGTAGAAAGTGCTCCATAATTTTGAGGTAATCCGGTTTTCCATACCCCTCCCCCAAATCCACCTCTGTAAAAAGTAGTATCTACGGCATGCATGATTCCATAAGTATATCGTTCAACTGGTAGCCAGGTTTTACAAGAGTCTAAAGAAGTAAAAAAGCCTATGGATTTATCGTGCAGATAATATCGGTTGTTCTTATGCCAAATCATACCCCGATAGTAATTGTTAGAAGAAGCTATAAGGCCTATCTGCGGAATCCCGTCGTTAGAATATGTCCAGTTAATTCCATCTGAAGTACTGTAAATCTGGGTTTTGCCTGCGTTGTAAACAAGTGTAAATAATTTATCATCTGTGGCATATAGCCTTTTTATTGAAAGGCCGTTAGGACTTGTCGCAGGTTGCCAGCTCAGGCCGAAATCTGCACTTGATACCAATCCATTGGGTAAGCTAATACCATAATACTTGCTGTTAAAAAGAACAATACTTTCCGGGATACTGCCAAATAACCAGGTTTGCCCAAGGTCTGTTGACCAGGCATCACTTGTCCAGTCAGATTGAACAAATAAGTTTTCTCCCAGCCAGAAGGTATTTTTCGCACTTGTCCATTCCCAACCTTGAGCATCCTTAAGAAATATCGTATCCCAGGATATTCCATTATCCAAAGACAGATAAACTCTGTTACCATAAATTTGGTGGGTGACTATTTTTCCTTCAGGACTAGCTGATACGTTTCCGTAACTGTGATTTGGCAAAGGCAAAAGCGCCTTATCAACCCACGATCCCGAATTCAGATCATAAGCGAATACGCCATTTCCACAACTGGCCCAGAGGTATCCACTTCCAGAATCCATGTCATAAACAACTGCCGAATTAAGTCCCTCATTTGATTCAACAAGCTGCTGATTGGGAGCATCATACCGAAGTACACCTTTATTATGAGTACCACAAAGTAATTGCCCTCCTGCTTGTACCAAATCAAAAGCGGAAATATCATCCGGAATTGGAAGTTGATGCCAGGTATGACCAAAATCGTCGGTATAGATAATTCCAGTTGGTCCGGCAGTGTTGTAGACTCTGTTGCCGATTTTGCAAAAACCATCTCCGCTATTATACAATTGGATGGGTGTTTTTGTCCAACTTTCTCCGGAATTACTGGAGCACCACAGGTTGTTTTCCTCTGCAAAAAATAAAAGGGAATCAGCCGCAAACATAGACTCGGGAGAGACGCCAACCGGAGATACTACTTCCCAATCCATTCCATTTAAAGACAATCGCCAAAATTTGGAAAGCCATCTAGCATACAATCGATCCTCAAAGGCCCACACCTTATGGCAAGACATACCCGGAGCAGGAATGGAATCCCAGGTAAGTCCATCATCCTGGCTTCGAAATATATGGCCGCTGTAACCATCAGGAACGTAAATACCGTGTGAACAAACAGCAATACTGGTAATGGTGTTGTAAGTAGTAGGAGGCATGATTCCTTCAAGCCAGGTGCTACCTTGATTATAACTTACAACAAACTTGGGGTTACTTGAAGGGGCATAAGGATGCCCATAATCTTTTCCGCCAGCAAGTTTGTCAGGCGAAGCAGCTAATGGCCCGATATTCCCATCAGGCAATTGCTCCCAGTTTAATCCATTATTGGTTCTAAAAAAATGGTGTTCGTCAGAAACAAAGGCATATTCGCCATCACCATAAATATACCAGGAAGTTCCGCCTTCCGGGCCATTGGTATGCTCCCACTGAATTTGAGCAAAGGAGGGCAAGTGAATTGCAAAAAGAATAAGGCAAAGGGATATTGGTTTGAAATTCATAAGCAGTATTGCGTTCTATTAGGCGATAAAGTTACAAATCCAAACCAATTTAATAGCATATAACTTTGTGCATTATCCCCCCTTACCGGCAATATCAGTACGGATTATTTGCGTACTGTAGGCAAAGGCTTGAGTAAGTGCCCGGCCACGCACAAAGGTGAAGGAAATGCGTGTTGATTGTTTCCGGATGAGGTAGGGGTAGAAAAAGGATTACTGCATGAATCAATTTGTCATCAATGCTAGGTGGTGCGTGGTATTGCTATCCATTTGTCTGGGAAGCACCTCTTCCGCCCAAACATTCTCCAATGTATCTGCCCCTAATGCAAAGGGCTATACCATCCGGCTACAGCTTAATCCGGACGGGACAGCTGATTTTGCTTATCAGAAACCTGATAATGTGGTTTTTGCGTCCTACACTGGAACATGGCAAAATGGGGATTTCCGAAGGCTTTCCTGTATTTCCCGAAAACAACGGTGCAAGCCAACAGGAGATCTGCATTTTCTGGCAGATCCCAGGCGATTTTCAAACCAAAAAGGGAAAGATTATTATGTATTGGAATTGCCTGTTATTGATCCCTTCAACAACGCCCCTCTGATATTTACGATTCCTTTTGGCTCCAATTCCACCTTTGTGGCCGATAGAAAAATGGCGTTTCAGGCTGTTTTACAACAAGGCTCCTTACAAACTGTGGGTACGCCAGTATTACAAACCGGGCATTTTAGTCTACAGTTAAGAGATTGAAAATAAGCTTGCTGTTGAGGCTGTCTCATAAGTCGCTTTTCTATTTTGACCACAGTTGTGCAGAGGGCACTTAAAGTGAGACTCTCACTTTAAGTGCAGGGTTATCCAATTTCTTCCTAAAATCTGGCGATACCATGAAAAACTTACTCATACCCTTCCTCTTATGTCTTCTGCATTCGGTATATGCGCAACCCTATTTTAGTAAAAACTACCATGTAAGCTATAATGATGCCGGTTGGAATGTGTTGGCCCTGGAAGATGGTATTCTGATTTTGGATGTATCTACCTGCGAGGGACCAACCACCTGCACCAGTCTGCTGAAAACAGATTTTGAAGGAAACCTGATTTGGGAAGTACTGCTGGATAGTTTGCGGGTAGCCAACGGTAATAATATTTTGGCTGACTCATCGGGCATTTATCTTGCTATGTACAAAAAAGGCATAATTGATCCACTAAATGTCCGTTTGCTGAAATTTGACCACCATGGTAACCTGGTAAAATACAAACGAATAGGGGATGGCCTCGACCTGGAATTGCCGTTATCGATGAATTGGCATCATGGACAATTGTTGTTAAGCTTAGATGAACGGTTTGGAGATACTACACAAACGCACATGGCTTTTTACACTACGGATTTTGACTCCGTGAAAACCATACCGTTTGTTAGGGATCTTGGTGGAACCAGCAGCAAATTTGATATAGCTATGAACGGAGATTTGTATCATATCAGGAGCATCAATTTTTTGGATGGAAAGACAGCTAAAGTCATAAAAACTGATGGTGATGGGTATATATATTGGCAAAAACAATTTGAAAAAAGTATCAGCAATTTCGCAACAAGCCTGGCCTTGCTTCCAGATGGAGGGTGTGTGACTCACTGGAATAAAAATGCCACCGTTTGGTCTGAGGATACTTTTGAGATCGTAGATTATGTGGTCAAGTTAGATGCAGACGGCAATGAACTTTGGCGACATCATTTCTATGATCGAAACCAACATATAATTTACCATTTATTGGCCACTGAAAACGGAGATATCGTTGGCTGCGGCCAGTTTAACTACTTTGCCCTTCCCAGTGAACCCGACTCTTCGTTTGTAGGCTCCTGGATATTCCGTTTAGATGGTAATGGTCAGTTGAAATGGATACGGCATTTTAATGATACCCGTTATGAAAGTATTCAACTACTATATTCTGGTACTGAGTTAACCAATCTGGATTTGGCTTTTACCGGCAGGATTGGTTTTTTCGGACCTCCGGAAGGGGGTAATGCCTGGCTACTAAAAATAGACAGCATGGGCTGTATTACCTCTGGATGTGGAGAGTACCAAACCATTGTGTCTGCGCCTGATATACCAGATTCGGGCCTGTTGTTTACCTTGCATCCCAATCCTGGCACCATAGCTACGGAAATTCAGTTGCCTCAGCCGGCGCCCGGGGATTGTCAGATAGCTGTGTACAATCTATTAGGTAGGTTGGTGGAGCAGCAAACCGTACCAGAAGGCGCGTTGACACATCCATTAGCGCTGCATGGCTATTCAAGTGGCGTTTACTTAGTGGTTGTGTACGAGCGCCAGAAAGTGGTAGGAAGAGCGCGGCTTGTGGTGCAGCGGTGAATGACATTTCCCCCTCACTCCCCGCCAACCCTGCCAGCCTCCGTTTCCAAACCGGTGCTGCGGCGGCGACTTTTTACTTTATCGTTGCCAAAACAATAGCCAAGGCTGATACTCGCGCGGCGACTATCCCAACGTCCGCCGCCATAGGAGTACAATCCGTTGAAGTCAGAGTAGCCATCCCAGCCGGTTTCGTAAAAAATATCGTCGGCAGCCAGGCGAACATTGAGCCTTTCTTTCAGGAATTTACGTTGTAGACCCAGGTTGAGTCCCCAGTTGGATTCATACAGGAATACCCCGCCCCAAACACCAGGGCCGGAATAATAGCCGGAAATCTCTCCCTTGATAGCCCAGGGTAAATCGAAAGTGTGCTGTTGGAAAATGGTGTAATTGAAGGCCTGCACATCCACCATGCCGCCATCGCCATAATCAGCCTGATTATTGATGTGCGAGGCGCTGCCATTGAAATAGGCATTCCACCATTTGGTGATTTGTACGGGCGCGCTCACACTCACACTCAGGATGGTTTGGCTGGCCAGGTTATCCCAGGTGATAAACCCTGCGCGCGGGTCAACTTTGTCGGGCGCAATCAGGCGGGTAATCTGGTCGGTGGTTTTACTGTAGGCCAATTTGAGGTTGTAGCGGTGGGAGAGGGTGTACCCAAGTTCCAGGTTGTTTACTATTTCCGGACGCAGGAAAGGGTTGCCTTTTTCATAGGAAAGCTGGCTCATCTGGTTGTTGAACGGATTCAAAACGTTGTAGTCTGGCCGGTTGATGCGGCGGCCGCCGCTGATGGCCAGCGTGTGCTGTTCGGAAACCTCCCAGGTAAGCCCGGCGCTGGGAAACCAGCTTAGATAATCAAACATAACCGGCGGCTCTTCCAACTCAGGCAAAAACGCCTGGAGATCTCCCTGAGCATCTGTCAGTTCTGCGCGCAATCCGGCAGAAAATTGCCATTTTTTACCCAAAGACCGGGCATAATTGACATAACCTGCGTACACCTGTTCGTCGTACAAAAACTTATTGGAACGCCTGTCATCGCGCACCGGAAGCCCGTTTGGCTCGTCGTACACCAGGAAGAGGTTGTCTGAAACCACTTTACTGTACTTCACCCCGGCGCCTATGGTTCCATCCCATAGCTTGTCTTCAAAATCTGTGGTGAACGTGTAAATATCAATGTCGCTTGGCGTATCAAAACTATTCACAATCAGGGTCAGAGGCACTGTTTCATCGGCATTATAGTATTGGTTGGGCTGGTACCGATAACTGCCATTCCGGTACGCGCCGTAGTCCAGGTCGATATTCAGGGTACGCCCTTGAGCATTGTCAAAACGATAGTTCAGGTTGTACGTACCCTGCGACCGATCGTTTTCTGCCTTGGAATTGGCTACCAGGATACTGTCAATCAGTGAAGGGGTGTTTTCCGGTGCAATGGTAATGCGGTTATACAATTTGTTATTGCGTTGATTATCGCCGCCACTCACCAGCAGGCCGATGGTATGTTTTTTACCCAGAAAAAAATCAATACCAAACCGGTAGTTGTTGGAGCTGAAATCGTTGTTGGTGTTATTCACTTCATCCTGAACCATACCATTCAGGCGACTAAAAAAGGTCATATTGTTGAATCCGGCGCCGTTGCCTATACCTGCATTGGCGAATGCATTAAATGTTTTATTCCGATAGTTTACGGTTCCACTGAGATTGGCCCGGTGATAATGTCCCTGACTGGCGGTAGCATTGATGGAGCCATTGGCGCCCAGGTTTTGATCCCGTTTCAGGCGAATATCTATGATGCCGGCATTACCTTCCGCCTCGTATTTAGCGCCTGGATTGGTAATGATTTCAATGCGGTCAATTTGTTCTGCAGGCAGGTTTTGTAGGTAATTGGTTAGGTCGGCGCCGGTGAGCGGCAGGCGTTTGCCATCTACATACAACAGCACGCCGGAGCGCCCGAGCACACTGATATTATCGTTGTTGTCTACTGTTACATTAGGTGCTTTGCGCAAAAGCGTCATGCCATCAGAGCCTGCGCTGTTGATGGTGCCTTCCACGTTGAAAACCGTACGATCCGGCTTGATTTCCACCATGACCCTTGAGGCTGTGACGGTTACTTCTTCCAGACTGATGCTGCCGGCGGTGAGGGTAAGTACGCCCAAATCCAGTTGTTGGTTGGCGTCTACCTTGATATCTGAACGAATCAGGTTGTTGAACCCGATGGCGTTTACTTTGAGCACGTAATTGCCGGGTTCCAGACCTTTTAGTTCAAAAATACCGGACTCGTCGCTGGCGCCTGCTTTTTTCAGTTCACCGCCTTCAGTGAGGTAAATGCCGAGGGTGGCAAATCCAACGGCTTCTGCTGTCGGGCTTTGCAACTGGCCTTTAATTCCTGCGTTTTGGGCAGTAAGTAAACTGTTGGTAAAGAGGAAAAGCGCGGCGAGGAATCGCCAGGGGAGTGCGTTTTGTTTCATAGCGAAAGGAGATTGTAAGTTCCTACAGACCACAAATTCGAGGGAAGGTTGACGGCCCCTGCGGCTTTTTCGACGGAATGATGTGTTGGGGGGATCATTCGGATAAATTACGTGTAACTTTGTGTGGGGTGGTTTCCCGTGTAGAGGGGTTTCCCGCGTAGAGGGGTTTCCCGCAGATTTTCACAGATGAACCGCAGATTTTCGCAGAGGGCGTTCGGCTTGATTGCTCACGGGGTGCCCGTCCACCGTCTACCGTCCACCGTCTACCGTCCACCGTCTATGCTTATGAAAAATCAAATCACCTGGCTTTTTGTTCTGTTTTGTAGCGGTCTGTTGCGTGCGCAAACGGTTGAGTTTCATCCCACCTGCCACAGCATTGGCGTGGAGGTGAGGGATATTAGTCCGTTTGACAGTTGTGCGGTGGAATATCGGAAAACGAGCGAAGCAGCCTGGAAAACAGGGTTTCCGCCCGACAGGATTACCTTTTCCGGTGAAGAAGAATACAGGGGTAGTCTTTTTTTGCTGGAACCGGGAACTGTTTATGAAGTCAGGGTCACGTTGTTTCAGAATGGGAATCTGGCTTCGGTGCAGCTGGGGCAGGCGAGTACCCTCAGCGATCCGGAGTTTGCCTGGGGGCAGACGCTGAAATGGGTAGCGCCCAATGGCTCAGGCAATGCTTATACCCAGGATCAGCCGGGAGATTTGACTGCGCTGTTCAATTCCGGGCAGGTGACTTGCGGGGTAACGGTAGTGCTCATGGACGGTGTGTATACCCAAAACGGGCTGCAATTAACCATCCAGAACCCTTGTACCGAGAACACTCCGATTACGCTCATGGCTGCCCCCGGCGCTCATCCGGTGATGGAGGGAGGCATGCAAACCCCGCTTAACTGGACGCAGCATCCTTCGGATCCCAAATTGTTTTCGGCGGCCATTCCACAAGCCGCGGCCCACTCCAATATTTGTGTGATGGATGACAAAGCCCTTTATCCTTATCCTTCGCTTACTTCCGAATTGCTATTAGGGGGCTACCACCTGGCTGCGCTCAATTTTGGCTATGATGGTTTTGTCCGCGATGAAAATACCATCTGGATTAAAACACAGGCAGGAACCAATCCCGCCAATGCGACAATTACCTTATCCAGATCCTTTCGGTTTCTAACGGTTTATGGCGGCAATAAAGATGCCTATTTGAAGATCAAAGGCATTGTTTTTCAACACTTTGGCAAGCCTGTGCTGAACCCTGCAGGAAGTGCTCAGGACGCTTATGGCGCGACGGTTTTTGATATCAGGAATACACACCATGTGTATTTCGACAGTTGCCGGTTTGATTTCAATACGAGTCATATTTCCTTTAGTAATCAGTGCAATAACCTTTTTATTCAGCATTGCACCTTCAGGCACGACGCGGGTACGTGGACGCATGCGATGATTAAGAAATCAAATGTGTTCGTGCATTCAATCCTGTACACCGTTTCATCCAGCAGGGGAAGGGCTGTGGAAACGGCCGGTATTTTTATCCATAAATCGAAGAATGCAGTGATTCGCGGCAACCTTTTCGATGGCTTGAATTCAGGTATAGAAAGTTATATAGACCAGGGTCCGCTGGAGGAAATAGACGTGTACAACAATGTTTTTGTGGATAATTTCGATGCCATTGAATGTGATGGCTATTGGACGAATCTGAGGGTTTGGAACAACGAAATTATCCGACCCATGGCAGGCATATCTGCGGCTCCGCCTTTAGTTGGCCCAAGGTATTTTTACCGTAATCTGTTTCACGGCATGCAGGGACGGAGAAACGAGCAGGATGATCCGTATTTTATTGGTTGTGAGCCTGTAACGGGAAACTATATGGGGCAAGGCATTGGGATAAAAACCAATACCGGCAACGGATTATCTTCGGAACGCGGCAATCTGTATTTTTTCAATAATACTTTTTATTCGGCAGACACCCTGGGTTTTGTGTTTACTTCCTGGGATTCGGAATGGCGTAAAGCCTTGTTTATCAATAATATTTACACCCACAAAGGACATTATCCTTTTTATTATTTCAGTTTGGCCGGCAACTCAGATTACCGACTTCAATCTGTTACCGATAATTATTACTGCTCCGACCCGCTTGCACCGGTAGCAGTAGTCAAGCATATACACGGTCAGTATCAATGTACAGAGGCTCCGGATGCTGCTGGTTTGGAAGAGGTATTAACCAGTATTTCGGGAAGCCCCGATATTGCTATCCGGGATCCGATGCAGGTTGATCCAGGGTTTGCAAATATGACGGATGGCGGATTTGTTTTGGCGCAGGGAAGTCCGATGATAGATGCAGGTACGTTGATTCCAGGGTTTTATGATTATGGAGGTTCAAAGCCGGATCTGGGCGCTAAGGAAAGTGCTGGCATGAGCAGTGTCATGTCAGATAAACTGTTTTTACCACTAAAGGTGTATCCAAATCCAGGCAAAGGGCTATTCACTTTGGAGTGGTTCCGGCAGCCCGCCGAAACCACCATACGGGTAGTGAATGCATGGGGGCAGGAAACAGCATTTTGGCAAAGCGCTGAAGAGAAGCATAGTCTCGACTTGCATCGCGAGCCGGATGGCGTTTATTTGATTCAGATTCAGTCTGGAAATACGTTGTATTCCATTAAAATTATCAAAGCCAACTGACCCCCATTATTGCTTCCCTTCTGCCACACCAATCCTGGAATCACCGCCGCCATAATACATTAGCCAGCGACCGTTTACCCAGGCCATGCCTTCCAGAAAGCATACATTGGATACTTCGCCAACTTTTTCGAAGTCCTTTTCGGGAGTAATCAGGTATTTGTTGGCGCGGGCGCGCAACTCCCAGGGATTTTTGGCAGAAAACAGAGCCTGCCCAACGGAATACACATCGGCGCCTATGGTTTTATCTCCACTACTGGCGCTGTTGGCACTGTTGTAAAGCAAGAGAATACCATCTTTTTGAATCAGGGCAAAGGGACCCGGCTCCACCAACCGGCTGTCGAACATGCCCGGACGAGGCAATAGAACGCGCTGAAGGTTGCCTTTTTTATCTTCCAGTGGCTCCCATTTGATCATATCCTCTGAGCTGGCCATGAACAAATCCGTATCGCCCCAGTACATCCAGTATTTGCCTTTGATCTTTTTAGCCACAATCCGGCTGCCGTCGCGCTCGCACACTATAGCGCCAGATTTGGACCATAGGTCGCGGTATTTGCGCTCGCGGAGCACCTGCCCGTGTTTTTCCCAACTGAGTAAATCGTATGAGGTAGCCAGGCACAAACGCGCTACTTTTTTATCGTAGGCCGTATAGGTCATCACAAACAAACCATCCTCACGCTGTACCACCCGAGGATCCTCACATCCGCCTTCCCATTCCAGTTCTTTCATGGGATCATTTTCCGGCCGCAGCACCGGAATGTTGTTCTTCTTGAATTCCAGACCGTTGCGACTATTAGCCAACCCGATACGCGAGGTGCCATATTGATCTTGCGCCCGGTACAATAGCCATACCCTACCATCCTTCACCACTGCAGTAGGGTTGAATACCGATCTTTCTTCCCAATCTACTTCCTTCTTTCTCACCGGACAATAAAATTCCGCACGCCGGTCAGGCTCCATCAAAGGGTTGTAAGCATCCAAACGTTCCATGGACTTAAACATCCAGGCATCACCATTTAATGCTTTTTCAGAAGAGGAGCATGCCCCAACCAAAAGTGCTACACAAACCCAAACAAGTATTTTTTGCATACTAAAATGATTTTAGCAACAAAAGTAACCATTCCCCACTCACTCATTCACTCACTCACTCACTCACCCACCCACTCACTCATTAAAAAAGGCAGCCCATCCCTTTGGATGAGCTGCCAGGTGGTCCTCCTATCGGAATCATTATGTTTCTTTGGGATCAGGGAGAAATGGTTATTGGTCTACAATATCCGTTTTCATTGGGCCGAGGATGGCCAGGAGGTCGTTTTTTTCCTGTGTTGGAACATTGAATTGATCCAGAGCTGCAATCAAATCGGCAACCAAGGCATTGAATTCTGCTTCTGTAATTTGCATGCCCTGGTGCGCTTCCAGCATGGTTTTGCCTTTGTATTGGCAAGGACCGCCGGAACCTGCACAAATCTGATCGATCAGGTTGTTGCGCAGCAACTGTGTGCGGAATGGATCAGCTACCGTAGCCGCAAAACGCGCATTGATGGCATTATCTGCCACTACATTGGCCAAAAACTGGTCAACAACAGCAGTAATGGCATTGATACCACCCAGGCGCTCGTACAGATTGGGCGCAGGTGTGGGTGTGATGTCGTCTTTGTTTTCTCCGCAAGACATACCTGCGAGTGTAAGGCTCAGGAAGCTGAGCAGCACAAGATAATTTTTCATGATGGAAAGATTTAGATGTGTAGGTTATGGTTGTAATGGCGCCATGATCCATCGTTTTGCGTTGGAAATGAACAGCATTATGGCGATCAAAAGCGAGACTGCACTGCAACCCAACAAAATACCGGGTAAGACCGCAAGGGCTGATGCTGGCACCGGACATTTGGCGCCGGCAGGTTCCGGGAATACTTTGATGGAAGCTGGATGAGGATTCAGGATATCTATCCGACTTTTCAGGCTGGACGCCGATTGGTCAAGCGTGTGGCTGAGTACCAGCAACCCTGAATTGGCATTGTAAGTGGCGGCAGTGACACCTGTCCAGCTACGTGCTGCCTGTGCGAGCGCCTGACCGGCCACCACATTAGGTGCGTGTATTTCAAACGCCGTGATGGAAATCAGCGGTAAATCCTGCGATGGGGAATACGGGGTGGCTACACGCAGCCAGCCGGCAAAACAAAGCAGGGATGTCAGAACCAGAAAAAAGGGCAGTTTGCGCATCTTGCAGATATCGTTTACCAATACCTACGAAGTGTGGTTGCCGTTTGGATTTCTGAAAATGAAGAAAAAAATAAATTATCAGCTAACTTGCTGAAAATGAGTGCTATTTGCCAATAATATCCCACAGATTTCCATATAAATCCTTACATACCGCAACTGTGCCATACGATTCTTCGGAAGGTTCGCGCACAAATTCCACCTGATGTTCGCGCAGCCGCTGGTAGTCACGCCAGAAATCATCGGTATGCAGGAATAGAAATACCCTGCCACCGGTTTGATTGCCTACCCTGCTGAGTTGTTCCGGATTGGCGGCTTTGGCCAGCAGGATGGCGCATTCTCCTTCTCCGCGTGGTTTTACCCGCACCCAACGTTTGGTTTCACTCATCACGGTGTCTTCCAGCAACTCAAATCCCATAACCCGGGTGTAAAAGTCAATGGCTTCGTCGTAATCTGCCACTACCAGGGCAAATTGGGCAATTCTTTGGTTCATAAAATCAGTCTTTCCAGATAAATGGGAACAACACGAAGGTTAGTGTCAACAAAATGACATCAATAGCCAACAAGTTGATGATGTCCTTCTTATAAGAGGTGTCTTGCAACAATCGCAAGGCAATTTGCGAGAGTCGGATCAGGGTAAGCAGAATGGGTAGAATAACCGGGAAACTCAAAATGGCCATCAGCGTGGCCGAATTATTGGCTTTGGCTGCAATACTGGCAATAAATGTGAAGGCAATGCTGAAGCCAATGCTTCCGAGTGTAACGGTTAAACAGAAAAGCGGCATGTCTTTGACCGGGTTTCCGGCCACCAGGCTGTAGGTTCCGAAAGATAACAGGCTTAAAACGAGCAATAAAAGGGTGTTGTACAGGATTTTGGCCAGCAACAGCATCGACGGATCTGCAATCTGGTAGTAGTAAAGTTGCCGGGCGCCGCTTTCCTGCACGAAGCTTTTTACCACAGCATTAATACTGGCAAAGAGAACAATCAGCCAGAAAAGCACATTCCAAACCTGCGGCTGAACCTTTATACTGGCAATATACACTACGAAAACCATGCTGAATACGTACAGCACAATACCACTCAGCGCGTACCGCTGCCGGAATTCAAGCAGAAATTCTTTTTGTAACAGAGTAAGAAGCATGGGGCGAAGGTAAGGGATTTACCGTACCGGCGGGTTTAGCCGCCGCGGATAAGAGATTTGAGATTGAATTACATCGGCGGCTAAACCCGCCGATACTTCAAACCGCCTCCCTTCTCCACCACCAGGCCAGGCTCATTCCGGTAACGAGGTCCCAGATGCCCCACCAGGCAGCAATAAGAGCCATTCCGCCCAATCCGCCGAAAAATTTAAAAATGAGCAAAAGTCCCAGGGCGGTATTATGTATGCCGCCTTCAAAAGCAAGGGTTCTGCGATCCAATTTGGGTAGCTTAAAGATGGTTCCCAGCACAAATCCGTTACCCAGCGCAACGGCATTATGTACCGCAACCAACAGGAAAATCATGCCCAGGTAATCCACTATGTTTTGCCTGTTGCCCATAAGTGCCAGTACCAAAATGGAAAAAAAGATAAGCAGGGAAAGTCTTTGCGCCCAGGGGCGTATGCGCGCCACGAACTCCGGCCGGTTTTGATGAAGCCAGATGCCGAGCAGCAGTGGAATAACGATCAATTCTACGATGATAATGGCCATATCCAGGAACTCCAGCTCAAACGACTGGCGGATAGCTTCTGATTCCGGGATGAATTTTGACCAAAACAGAAATCCCGCCGGCGTAACAAAAGTGGCCGAAAGGATAATGATGGCATTTAGGGTTACAGACAACGGCACATTGGCTTTGGCAAAATGAACCAGAAAATTGGTCATATTCCCCGACGGACACATCGCCACCAAAACCATTCCCATGGCCACACTAACCGGCGGTTGAAAAACCGCAATAATACCCAGCGTAAGTAAAGGAAAAACCAGAAACTGAGCCAGCAAGCCCACCGCAACCGACTGCGGAAAGTCGGCTACCTTCTTGAAGTCCGAAAAACGAACATCCAGCGCCACACTGAACATGAGAAAGGCCATCGCCAGATTAAGTACCACCATCTGGTCGGGGTTGAAGTGCAACTGCAGGGTATCAGGATTCATTTATGAACGATGAACGATGGACGGTAAATTTGGTTGGCGGTGCGCAAATGTGCAAATTAGTCCGAAATTTGCGCCATGATTTTTATATAAGAACAAATCCCGGGCTTTTTTCCACCGTCCACCGTCCACCGTCCACCGTCCACCGTCCACCGTCCACCGTCCACCGTCCATCGTCCCACCGTGACCTACGCACAAACCCTCGAATTCATGTATGCGCAACTGCCCATGTTCCACCGGATCGGGCCGGCTGCGTTTAAAAAAGACCTGACCAATACCCTGGCCTTGTGCGAACACCTGGGCAATCCACATCTCAAATTCAAGTCAATCCATATTGGCGGAACCAACGGAAAAGGTTCAGTAAGTCATATGATGTCTGCCGTTTGTCAGGCTTCCGGATTAAAAACTGGTTTGTACGTGAGTCCACACTACAAAGATTTCAGGGAACGGATCAAGGTGGATGGCCGGTATATCCCCCGCAACAGGGTGGTGGATTTTGTGGTAAAAAACCGCGAAGCCATTGAACGCATTCAACCCTCCTTTTTCGAACTGTGTGTGGCTATGGCATTCGACCATTTTGCCCGGGAAAAAGTGGACGTAGCCATCATTGAAGTAGGGCTTGGTGGCCGACTCGACAGTACCAATGTTATAACTCCGGAGTTGAGCATCATTACCAATATTAGCTACGACCACATGAACATGCTGGGCGATACCCTGACGCTGATTGCAGGGGAGAAAGCTGGCATCATCAAACCGGGTATTCCGGTGGTTATTGGTGAAACGCACCCGGAATCCGCGCCGGTTTTTCTGCAAAAGGCAGAAAGTGTGCAAGCCCCCATTGTTTTTGCAGATCAGCATTTTTCGGCAGACGAAACCAATCAGCAACAGTGGACTGCTACCACTTACCAAACATATAAAAACGGGGATTTGTACTGGAAGCAGCTGGAATTGGGTGCAGCAGGTCCATTTCAGGCTAAAAACCTGGCTACTGTATTACAGGCAGTGGAAATCCTGAATCAGCTTCCGGTTTTCTCCCAAAGATTTACGGAGGCGCAGGTACGTTTTGCCCTGGAAAATCTGCCCCGGCTCACTCGTTTCATGGGCAGATGGCAGGTCATTGGACAAAATCCCACCGTTTTGTGCGACAGTGCCCACAACGAAGGCGGATTGACCATTGCGTTTGCCAAAATCCGGGGCATGCTGGCCGGCTCCTCGGCCAAGCTCCACATCGTTACCGGCTTTGTGAACGACAAAGACGTGGATAAAGTGCTGGCACTTTACCCCGCTGAAGCCAGGTATTATTTTGCCAAAGCCAATATCCCACGCGGCCTCGATGCGGCGGTGTTGCAGGAAAAAGCGGCGCTTTATGGCATGAAGGGCAAAACGTACAGCAGTGTAAAAAACGCGTTAAAAGCCGCTAAACGCCAGGCGGATCCCCGGGATCTGGTTCTGGTTATCGGTAGTATATTTGTTGTAGCTGAGGTTCTGTGAAATGCCTCTCCGAACCCGCACAAGATTTCCAGGCAAATTCCCGCCCGTATAACATACATTTGCAGCGCAAGTCCCAAGTCGTAAATAGTGAACAACATTTTGTCCAAATACAATTTCCTGTTTGATTTCGGTCGCTACCTGCTCATGATGAAACATGCGTTGAGTAGGCCGGAGAAGGTTTCGATGTACTACAAGGAGACCATGCGCCAGATGAATGACATCGGCATTGGCTCCCTGATCATTGTTTGCCTGATATCCATTTTTATTGGCGCTGTAGCTGCTATTCAGTTTGCTTATCAGCTGGATGGCCAGTTGGTTCCCAGGTATTACATAGGATATATCGTGCGGGATTTGGCTCTGATTGAGTTGTCGCCTACCATTACCTGTCTGGTTTTGGCTGGAAAGGTGGGGTCCAATATGGCAGCAGAAATTGGCGGGATGCGCCAAAAGGAGCACATTGACGCCATGGAGGTCATGGGGGTTAATACTGCAGCGTATCTGATTACGCCCAAGCTTATTGCGGCGCTGTTTGTGATACCCTTGTTGGTTACTTTTTCTGCCTGCGTGGCGGTTATTGGTGGTTACCTGGCCAGTGTACCCACCGGATTGATCACGGATGATGAATACGTGCAGGGGGTACGCTCTTTCTTCGTGCCGTACAATGTTTTCATGATGTACGTGAAATCTATCGTTTTTGCATATATCCTGACAACCGTTTCCTGCTATCAGGGATATTTTGTTAAAGGTGGCAGCATCGAGCTCGGACAAGCCAGCACCCGTGCGGTAGTGTACTCCGATATTTTGATCCTGCTGGCGGATTATCTCATTGCAGTATTGCTTACAGGCTAGACAATGCGATATTTCCAAGGACATTCAAGTACAAACCGAATCAAAAATGAGTGAATTAAGAAGCATTATTGAAGCTGCGTGGCAGGATCGCTCCATGTTGCAGGGAGAGGAAGCTAAAAAGGCTGTCAGGGAAGTAATCGCTATGCTGGATGCCGGCGCCATTCGGGTAGCCGAACCAGATGCGGAGGGCGTTTGGATTACACATGAGTGGGTAAAAAAAGCCATTGTGATGTATTTCCCTATTCAGGAAATGCAAACCATTGAGGTGGGCCCGTTTGAATTCCACGACAAAATTCCGCTCAAAAGCGGTTTTGCACAAAAAGGTGTTCGGGTAGTGCCTCATGCCTTGGCGCGTTATGGCGCATTCATTGAGAAAGGTGCTATTCTGATGCCATCCTATGTCAACATAGGAGCCTGGGTAGGTTCCGGCACCATGGTTGATACCTGGGCAACCGTGGGCTCTTGCGCACAGATTGGTCGCAACGTACACCTGGCTGGCGGTGTTGGCATTGGCGGAGTATTGGAGCCACCGCAGGCCACACCAACCATCATCGAAGATGAGTGTTTCATTGGTTCCCGCTGCATAGTGGTGGAAGGCGTGCAGGTAGGCCGGGAAGCAGTGCTGGGCGCCAACGTGGTGCTCACCCAAAGCACCCACATCATCGACGTCACAGGCGCCGAGCCAAAAGTATTCAAGGGTAAAGTTCCACCCCGTTCCGTGGTCATACCTGGCACCTACACCAAAAAATTCCCTGCCGGCGACTACCAGGTGGCCTGCGCCCTCATCATTGGAGAACGCAAAGAAAGCACTGACAAAAAGGTGTCTCTCAATGATGCGCTCCGGGAGTATAATGTGAGTGTTTGAGTGCCTGAGTGTTTGAGTGCCTGAGTGTTTGAGTGCCTGAGTGTTTGAGTGCCTGAGTGTTTGAGTTGGCGTTCGGCTGGGAATTACCACTGAGGCACTTAGGGCACTGAGGTAATTCTACTTAGTGTCCTAAGCACCTTAGTGGTGAAAGGTTCCGAACTAACCTCCAGCTGAACGCCAACTCAAACACTCAGACACTCAAACACTCAGACACTCAAACACTCAGACACTTAAACACTCAAACTTCACCTCAGTGCCCTAAGTGCCTTAGTGGTAATCCCCAGCCGAACGCCAACTCAAACACTCAAACACTCAAACACTCAGACACCCTCCATGTCTAAAACCATCGAAATCAGGACCACACAAAACGTAACCATCGAGTATGAGCTCGCGGGGCTACGGGAGCGGGCTGTAGCCTGGGTGTTGGACTCTGCCATTGTAGGTTTTGCGTATTATCTGATCCTACTGTTGTTGTTGCTGCTTTTTCCGAATATGGATGATATGTGGGGAATGTTTGTCGGGATAATGCTGTTTTTGGCCTATTTCCTGTACCATATATGTTTTGAAATTCTGCGCAGAGGTCAAAGTCCGGGTAAAATAGCTATGAATATCAAGGTGGTGCGACTGGATGGTAAAGACCCGGAATGGAGTGATGTTACACTGCGAGCCTTGCTGCAACTGGTGGATTCTATCTTTTGTCTGGGACTGGTAGGCGGCTTGCTCATTAAAACCACTGCCAAGGCCCAGCGCCTCGGCGATATGGCTGCCAATACAACCCTCATCAAGCTGCAAAGTGGATTACATGCTTTCCGCCTGAACGATATCCTGAATATTTCTTCCCTGCAAAACTATACCCCTGTGTATCCTCAGGTGCGCAACCTGAGTGAAAAGGATATGATTTTTGTCAAATCCGTGCTCACCAGACTCAATACCTATCCCAACCGGGCGCATGAAGAGCTGGTGGAAGATCTGGTGTCTAAACTTATGCCTTTACTTGGTGTGGACCAACGCCCGTTTAACAGAATTGAATTTTTAAAGACCCTGTTGAAAGATTATATCGTGTTGACACGTTAGCATACTCTGGGCTTGTCCAGCAATTATGCGTCTAACCATTTCTCCGGATTTTTGTTAATCGATTTGCCAAATTAGCAAAATGGGGATTTTCCTCAGGCAGCCTATTGGTTTATGTTGTAATCTTGTATCCCAATGTAACCCCAATTCAGAAGTTTACACCCGTCCAACCATGAAACAAAAACTGCTCCTCATTATCCTTGCCTTTCTGGCACTTCCGGCGGCCCTTCTGGCCACCCACAACCGAGCCGGTGAAATCCATATCGAGCAAATCGGACCACTTACTATCCGGGCTACCATCATCACCTGGACCAAAACCAGTAGTGTCAATGCAGACCGCGACACCCTGGAAATCAATTGGGGAGATGGATTCATACAAAAGGTGCCCAGAAGCAATGGACTGGGGTCGCAGGGTGAACCGCTGGCCAACGATATCAAGTACAATACTTATGTGGCTGAGCACACCTTCGCAGGGCCGAGCACCTATACCATTAGTATGACCGACCAAAACCGGATTGGCGGAATCATCAATGTGAATCCACCGGCTTCAGATAATGTGCCTTTCCATATCCAAACAACATATACCTTTCAGGATGCTCAATTTGGTGGCTGGAATACCACGCCGTATCTGCTTCAACCGCCCGTGGATAACGCCTGCGTGGGTAAACCCTACAAACATAACCCCAATGCCTCAGACCCGGATGGCGATAGCTTGTCCTACGAATTAATCGTGCCTTTGCAAGGTCCGGGAACGGAAGTGCCCAACTATTCCTTCCCCAATGAAATCGGTATGGGACTGGATAATAATTTCAGTTTGAATGCCAAAAATGGGGATATTCTGTGGAAATCGCCTAAAGTGCCCGGTATATACAACATCGCATTTGTGATTGTTTCCTGGCGAAAAGGTAAGGTCATTGACCGCACCATTCGCGATATGCAGATTATTGTGTCCGGGTGCAATAACAATCCACCGGTGGTAGAAACCATCGACGAAATATGTGTGGTTGCGGGAAATGATGTGGATTTTACGGTTTTGGGTACCGATATTGATACCACCGACCTTATTTTGCTCACTGCCCTTGGCGCTCCTCTTACTTCTCCCTACAGTAAGGCTGTGTTCACGGCGCCACTTAACTGGCAAAAATCGCCGGTAACAGGCCAGTTTCACTGGAAAACAGCCTGTGAACATATTTCCAATCAACCTTATACAGTGGTGTTCAAGGCCACGGATACGCTCACCGCGCCACAACTGGCCGACCTGCATACGGTTTCCATCAAGGTAGTGGGGCCGGCGCCGGAAGATTTGCAGGCAGATGCCAGTCAGGGCACTATTGAAGTAAGCTGGGAAAACCCTTATTTCTGCGAAGATGCGGACAATGATTATTTCCTTGGATTTTCTGTTTGGCGCAGAGAAGGCAGCAATCCTTTTGTGCCCGACACCTGCGAACCAGGTTTGGTAGGTAAAGGCTATACTCAGTTGATATCCATTACACGGGCAATCAAGGACGGGCGATATTTTTATCGCGACAGCACGGTAGAACGCGGACGTACTTATTGTTATCGGGTTTTGGCCAAGTTTGCCCGCATATCGGCCGGCGGATATCCTTACAATATCGTGGAGAGCCTGGCTTCTGAGGAAATTTGCGCCCAACTGCCCCGCGACCTGCCGTTGATCACTAATGTATCCGTTGAAGCTACAGATCAGGCCAATGGTAAAATGACAATCGCATGGTCTAAACCGGTAGGGGGCGACCTGGATACCATCATCAACCACGGCCCATACCGATATCAATTGCGAAGAGCCACCGGTTTCTCCGGAGGAACATTTGCAGATGTGCCAGGCGCTTCATTCACAGCCAATGAATTTTGGCTGGCTAACGATACCATTTTTTCCTTCGATGAACCCTTGAATACCCAGGACGGGCCTTTCCGTTACATTGTGGATTTTTATGTCAAAGGAAACATTCTACTCGGAAGTACCCGTTCGGCATCCTCAGTTTATTTATCCATTGCTTCCACTGATCAGACCAATATCCTGAGCTGGGAGCATTTTGTTCCATGGAACAATTACAATTACCGTATATTCAGGAAAAACAACCAAACAGGGTTGTTTGATTTTATCGGAGCCTCCAATACGATGTCTTACGAGGATCGTGGCTTGATTAATGGTCAATCCTATTGTTATTATGTAGAAAGCGAAGGTACTTATAGTATCAGTGGTTTGGCCAATCCCTTGTTCAATAAATCTCAGGAAACCTGTGGCACGCCTATTGACACTGTTCCGCCCTGTGCTCCGGTGTTGACCATTACCAATTTGTGCGACGACCCCACGCAAGCCGGACAGGGTCCACCGTTCCAAAACAATCTTACCTGGACCAATCCGAACGTTGCCTGCCCCGGAACGGATGATGCGGTAGCTTACAATATTTGGTACACACCCACAGAAGGTGGTCAACTCACCTTGCTTACCAGCCAGGAGGGGGCCAACAATATCAGTTTTACACACAGTTTGCCGGACCAACTGGCTGGCTGCTATGCTATTTCGGCTATAGATTCTGTTGGCAATGAAAGTGTGTTGAGCAATCTGGTTTGTGTAGATAATTGTCCAAGTTACGAATTACCCAATGCATTCACGCCCAATGGCGATGGCGCTAATGATTTGTTTACCCCATTCCCGGGATGGCGTTTTGTAGCAAGTATCGACCTGCAGATATTCAATCGCTGGGGAAATCTGGTGTATCAAACCTCAGATCCGGCCATTAACTGGAATGGCACCAACGAACAAGGCAAGGAATTGGCTTCCGGTACTTATTTCTACATCTGCAAAGTGTACGAAAGCAGGGTAGACGGCGTGGTGCTGCGCCCTGATGTATTACAGGGGTACATTGAACTGGTGGACCGCTAAATGACCTAAAATGACCTAAAATGACCCCTAAAATGACCCCTAAAATGACCCCTAAAATGACCTCTAAATGACCTTAAATGACTTATTGTAGTCAGGTTCTTCGCCAGGGCTTAATCACCAAACGCAGACTTTGATCGTAAGTCAGATAATTCCATACCCAGTTCAGGAATACAAAAATCTTGTTTTTGGTGCCCAAAATGTACAATAGGTGGATAAAAAGCCACATCATCCACGCCAGAATACCCTGGGTTTTCCAGAACGGAAGGTCGGCTACAGCCCTGTGACGACCAATGGTAGCCATACTCCCCAAATCTGTGTACCGGAAGGGCTGCATGGGTTCTCCTTTCAGTTGCTTTACCAGGTTTTTGGCCAGTTGACGACCCTGTTGAATGGCGGGTTGCGCTACCTGAGGATGACCGTTTGGCCAGGCAGGTTCGTGGGTTTGCAGGGAGATGTCTCCCAGAGCATATACATTGCTTAAGCCGGCAATCTCATTGAATTCGTTGCAAATCAATCGGTTACCACGTGCGTATGAGGCAGCGGGTATTCCCTCAATTTTGTTGCCGATAATACCGGCAGCCCAAATTACTTTATCAGCCCGGATGGTGGAGCCATCGTCGATGGTGACTACCTGCCCGTCATAAGACTTCACCACTTTGTCCAGCAAAAGGTTTACCCCCAGTTCTTTCAGGAACTTTTCAGATTGTGCAGAAGCCTCTTCCGACATAGCATTGAGTACCCGTGGAGCGCCGTGAATGAGGTGAATCTGTATTTCATCCCGGTTCAGATCCTGGTAATCTTTGCCGATAATGTGGCGCTTCATTTCTGCCAGAGAGCCTGCCACTTCCACACCGGTAGCGCCACCGCCAACCACTACAATATCCAGGTATCGCTGCCGGTCTTCATAGTCGTTGGCTGTTACGGCCCGTTCATAATCTTCAAAAATACTGTTGCGGAGGTAAAGCGCTTCACTCACCGATTTCATGGGTATGGCATGTTGCCGAATCTGGTCATTGCCAAACCAGTTAGTATCGGCGCCCATGGCCAGTACCAGATAATCGTAATGTAAAGCGCCAATCTCAGTGTCGATCTCCTGTACATCAGCCCGAATGGCCGATACCCTGGCCAGACGTACAAATACATTCTTTTGGTGTTGAAAAACCTTTCGGAAAGGGAAAACGATACTGGATGGTTCCAGGCCGGCCATAGCTACCTGGTAAAAAAGAGGTTGAAACTGGTGGTAATTGTTTTTGTCGATCAGAACGATCTGGAAGGCTTTGTTTTTGGCCAGTTTTCTGGCAAGCGTCAATCCGGCAAATCCTCCACCCACTATCACAACCCGCTTTTGGTCAGTGTCCGGGATATTAAATTGCATAGGGTAGTATTTTTTACTAAACCATTTTTGGGCTGGCTGTGTTTATCTTTTAAGTAAAATATTTAAAACTGGCTTGGTAATTGTTAAAATTGCCTGTAATTTTGTCCAACTAACATGGATATGCGTTCAAGCTTTGCACCTGTATGTTGTTGCTGTTGTCCCACCTTGCGGAAAGGGGCTACGGCTTTATATGGGTAAAAACGTTTTACAATAACACGTACATCCACTCAAAGCACCCTTTCCAGCGAGCCGCAGGAAAGGGTGCTTTGTTTTACCTGTCCATCATTTCAATACAATCAATTTTCATGAAAGCGAACAACATTCTGGAAACCATCGGTAACACCCCCCACGTACGCATTAATCGTTTGTACGGCAAATCGCACGAAGTTTGGGTAAAACTCGAGCGCGCCAACCCTGGAGGCAGTATCAAAGACCGCATTGCCTTGTCAATGATTGAAGATGCTGAGCAGCGCGGGCTACTGAAAGAAGGTAGTGTAATCATTGAGCCTACCAGTGGCAACACCGGCATTGGCTTGGCTATGGTGGCTGCTGTAAAAGGGTATCCGCTTATTTTGGTCATGCCGGAAAGCATGAGTGTGGAGCGCCGCCGGCTCATGGCAGCCTATGGTGCGCAGTTCGACCTCACACCGCGTGAGAAAGGCATGAAGGGCGCCATTGCGCGTGCGCAGGAGCTACTGGAGCAAATTCCTAACGCCTGGATGCCACAACAGTTTGAAAATGAAGCTAATATAGCTGTACACAAGGCTACTACAGTAAAAGAAATTCTGGCTGATTTCCCGGAGGGACTTGATGTGCTGATTACCGGCGTAGGAACAGGCGGGCATATAACGGCAGTTGCTGAGGAGCTGAAAAAGGCATTTCCTAAACTCAAGGTTTATGCTGTAGAGCCGGCATTAAGCCCGGTTATTTCCGGCGGCCAGCCAGGTCCGCACCCAATTCAGGGTATTGGAGCCGGATTCATTCCTAAAAATTTACACACGGATGTGCTGGACGGCATCGTCCAAATTGAAAAAGAGGATGCATTTGAATACGCCCGCCGGGCAGCTCTTGAAGAAGGTATTTTTGGTGGTATTTCTTCAGGAGCAACACTGGCAGCTATCGCCCAAAAATTGCCTGAAATTCCGGAAGGCGCCCGGATTTTGGGTTTTAATTACGATACAGGAGAGCGCTATCTTTCCATCGAAGGGCTGTACCAATGGGAGGGAGCAGAGGCTATTGTAGTGCCAAAGGCAGGTTAAATGGCTAAAAAAAGGGCCGGAACTAAGTTCACCGGCCCTTTTTTAATACCATTTTAAGGTTATTTGCAAAAAAAACCGCGAATAATGTTAGAATTTTGCGCTGCGTAACAAAATAGGGTAATTCGTTTCTAATGACTCCTTCAAATTAGCACGATATTTGCCATGTTTTAATCATGCCTTTGGGCGTCAAAATTTTAGATCTTATGAAAGTAACTCAACTCACAAAAATCTTTGCCTTCGGTGCGCTACTGTTGAGCATGGTGTTCATCCCACAATCTTGTGGCGATAAGGATACTATTGATCCTGTTGAAATCACCGCTCACGATTACGACTATAAAGTGTACTGGGAATGGAACGAAACATTCCTGCAAATGGACCGCTATGCCAAAGGCTACCGTCCGGGCCCGGGCCCTCGTGCGCTTGGCTACCTTGGTCTTTCTGCCTATGAGTGCGTAGTTTCTGCCATTCCGGAAAACCGCTCTATTGCAGACCTTTATGCTGGCTTGCAAGTGCCAAAAGCAGATCCAAATCTGGAATACCACTGGCCTGCTGCGGTGAACGCTTCCTATGCTTACCTGATGGAGCGTTTCTTCCCACACATGCAGAGTGATCCTGATCCACGGGTAACCAATTCCTTTGCATTGATAGCACAAACCTTTTCTAAACTGCATGGTCAGTATGCACAGGAAACTTCAGAAGAAATCCTGGATCGTTCTGAAGCTTTTGGCCGCGAAGTAGCTGCCGCTATTTATGCCTGGGAACAAACAGACAATGCCGGTCACAACGCATTTCTAAACCCTCAGCCAACCTCTTACACCCCACCTGCCGGCCCGGGTCTGTGGCAGCCAACGCCTCCGGATTTCAACAAAGCTATGTTCCCTTACTGGGGCCAGGTACGCACTTTCGCACTGCGTCAGGATGAGTTGACCTGCCGCCCGCCGATAGCTTATGGCGAGCACCCCGCTTCTCCATTCTACAGCCAGGCTCTGGAAGTATTCAGCACCGTAAACGCCATCAATAACCCTCCTGCCGGCCTGGCAGACTGGGCTGCCAACCAACGCTGGGCTGCTATCTTCTGGTCTGACGATAACCTGAACCTGACTTTTGCTCCACCTCCACGCCTTGTTGCCGTGTTGAACCAGGTGGCTGCAAACGAAGAAATTGACCTCGCTGAAGCAGCTGAAATCTATGCTAAAATGGGTCTGGCTCTGAGCGATGCAGGTGTAGCGCTCTGGCACTCTAAATACGTGTACAACGTAGAACGTCCAATCACCTACATCCGTCGCGTAGTATCTCAACAACACCCTGAAGCTGCTAACTGGCTTTCAATTCTGGACGCCACTGCAGTAGGTGGACAGTACGGTATCACGCCTGCATTCCCGGCTTACCCTTCCGGTCACTCCGGCTTCGGTGGTTGCGGTGGCAAAATCCTGTCCTCTATGTTTGAGTACAACGCCAAACACCCTGGCACCTACACCTTCACAGATCTCTGCCACCAGTTGCGCACAGAGTTCCTCGGTACGCCACGTGTGTTCTCTTCATTCTCTCAATTGGGTGAAGAAGATGCTTACTCCCGTATTCCACTCGGTGTACACTTCCGTATGGACTGCGAAGTAGGTCTCGAAGTAGGCCGTCTGGCCGCACAGCGCGTGCTGGAACTGCCTTGGAAGAAATAAGATCTTTCCAATTCAACTAAATAAACATGAGTCATCCTGAATTTAGGGGTGACTCATGTTTTGTTTTTGGCTTTGTGCGGTAGACCTCGGCGGAGGTCTAACCTTTGTAGCAGCATGGTTTAGATAATTTTAGGACCTCGCAAGAACCTCGCTGCGTCAGTTTGACCTCTTGCGAGGTCCTGGATGCGAATTGCGTTTAATGTAGCTACAATGGTTTGACCTCTTGCGAGGTCTAGGGTACTCTCTTTGATCCTGCAAATAGGAGAAACTCTGAAAAATTCGGGATGACTCATGTTTTAGTATCACAAAAGTCGGTTACTTTCCGTCTCTGTATTTTTCCCAGGTGGTCTTGTTGTACTGTTCTTCAGCAGCGAACGACAATTCTTTCAACAAATCCGGGGTTTCTTTATACCCTGGAGAAATCATGATTCGCTCGTATTTTTCGTTGAGGTACACCAGTGAAGGATAACTCATTTTGCCATCCAGCAATGCATAGGCCAGGGTGTGTACACCACCGCGACCATTGTCGTTGGCTACGAATTCAAAGTTTTCGCCGTTAAATTTAATGGTTTCGCGCTGTTCGGCATTCAATTTTACCGGATAAAAATGTTGAGAAAGATAAGCCATCACAGCCGGGTCTGAAAAGGCGCCTTTGTCCATTCGTTTGCACCAGCCACACCAGTTGGTGTACACATCCACCATGATTTTTTTGGGCTTGGTTTTGTTCAGTGCCACGGCCTCCTCCCAGGTATACCATTTCATGGGTTCCGGAGCGGGCGACTGGAAGGTAAAGGCCGTCAGGACGAGAACGACCAACGCAAGAGAGGGTAACAAAATTTTCTGCATAAACGAAGGTAAGTAATGGTTGAAGCCTGTGGAGGCTTGTTCAGTCCCACAAAAGTAAGCGGCCTGCTGCACCCATTTAGTTAAGGATTGGATAATGTGTGGGGATTTAGCCCTTTAGCAAAATGTAATTTCGGTACTCCCCCGGACGCCATCCGGTCAACTTTTCCACCCAATTAGACAAACGCTCTTTCAAAGGCCAGCGAACTTTGGTGGGATCTGAAGTAAAATGCCAGTTCTGCGCTTCGATTCTCGGTAAAATAACGCTGGGGTGGGTTCCTTCAAACTTCATCAAAGGCTGTGATCCATCGTAAGCAAAAGCCTCGGCTGTGCCAACAAAACGCAAAGCCTCCTCATCTGACAAGTACAGCTTTTTGAAATGCAATTGTTTTTTCTGCTGCACGCCCGGATTCCTGACCCATCCATAATGGTGTATGTAGGCATCTGCCTTGCGGACCCTTAATTTTTCATTATTGTCTTTTCTGAATCCCTGAGCATCGCGGTAGGAGTAAATGTGTTTATTGTTGCGCACCACCCGGATCTCCCTGCGGTACCAACGCCGGTTTACGCCAACGAAATCGTACGAGCCATAAAAATGCCGGTAATCAAACAACAATCCGTCGGTTTCGGGGTCATCAAGCCACTTTTCCATGGCCCTGCGTACCGCCGGCAGATCGTTTTCATGTACACATTCATCGCCCTGGATGTAAAAACACCAATCGTATTCTGCAGGAATGGCCTGAAATGCCTTGTCTGTTTCAACCGCAAGCACGCGCCCGCCCTCGCGCAGAGAGTCGTCCCAAACTGTTTCAATAATATGAATTTTAGGATCGGCAATGGATTGGATTAAAGCCAGCGTGGCATCGTCAGATTTTCCTACAGCCACAACGAAATAATCGCAAATGGGCAGGATGGATTGAATGGCCTGAACAACCGGGTAATCGTAAGTGATCGCGTTTCGGACGAAGGTGAAACCAGCAATTTTCATGGCACAAATTTACCTTGATTAGGTGGAAGCAAAGCCGGATTCTTACGATGCTTCACAAACCTTGTAGTATTTCTTTATTATCCCTTATTTTTGAGGCATCATAAAATCCCCAACATGCTCTAAACCGGAACTTCCTTTGGTTGTTCTAAAGGAGTTTATCAGCACAAAAGATGGAATCTATGCACATTCTTCCGGAAGTTGGTGATCTGGCGCCTGTTTTTGAAGTGGATACAGAAAAGGGAGTACTTCGTTTCCCGGAGTATTGCCAGGGCTCTTGGTGCATTTTCTTTGCCCATCCGGCAAATTTTACTACCGCATGGACCATGTTCTCGGCCTTTCTGGCCATGAAAGAACGCTGGCTGAATGAACGCAACACCAAAGTACTTGCCCTGAGCAACGAATCACTTCGTCAAAATAATCAGTGGGCTGATAAAGCGCGTCGTTACATCGGTATTTACCTGAAAGCTCCGGTCATTGAAGATTTGGATTTTCGTATTGCCAAACAATTTGGCCTTGCTTCAGGCCGGCGGCCACAACCGGGTTGCGATCGGCTGGCCCTGATTATTGATCCACAAGGAATTATTCGGATGATTATCCATCGGCCACTGCCCAATATTGAAAGTGCCTTGCTTGAAATTGAAATGGAACTGGACCGACTTCAGGGAAAAATTGATACATGTGAGAAGCCCGGGACTCCTGCCCCGGTACATGTGCCGGAATTTTCAGATGCCATTTCCAATAGCTACAAAGCCGATCCGGCATATTTTTCCAGAAAAAAGATCAACCCGAATTAGTCTCTACGTTTAATTTGACAAAAACATGGTTGATTTCTTTCATTGCTACCAAAGTTCAGCGCTACATTTGTGCTGATTTTGTCTAAATTAATTCAGCAGGTAAACCGCCGGATCTAATATCCAGACCATGCAACGTCGCTACCGAACCATAAAAGATCTGAAGATCAACGAAAGTGCCAAGGCCATTTCTTTTGAAGATTCCAATCTGGCTTGCAAACTAACCTCCATGGGGGTACTACCGGGCACCAGGATTGAAATGATTCGGACTTCGCCTTTCGGAAGCGCTTATTATGTGAAAGCAGATGGGGTACGCCTGGCACTCCGTGAAGAAGAAGCAGCGAGTATTTTGCTGGAAATATAACCCCATTTGGCACTGTGCGAACAAATTGCGCACTTGAAATTTATGCACGGCGACGGAGATTCCCACCCACTTAAGATCGCACTTATTGGCAACCCCAACAGTGGCAAATCCACTGTTTTTAACCAATTGACCGGCCTTCGTCAACGGACTGGCAATTTCCCCGGGGTTACAGTGGAGGTGAAGGAAGGTACTATTCATTTCCCCAATAGTCAGGAAGCGGTACTGTATGATTTTCCTGGCACCTACAGCCTGTACCCCACTTCCAGCGATGAAAAAGTGGTGGCTACGGTTATGTGCAATCCCGTTGACCCGTTTTTCCCGGATGTACTGCTGTATGTAGCCGATGTAACCAAATTGGAAAAACACCTGCTGCTTTTTACCCAACTGCTGGATCTGAAACTTCCTATCGTGCTGGCGCTGAATATGGCCGATAGTGCAGCCGGGCTGGGTATCAAAATCAATTCGCAGAAATTATCCGAGATTTTTGGAGTGCCTGTGGTGCCTATTAGCGGTCGCACCGGCCATAATACCATGCGTTTGCTGCTGGAAATGGAGAAATTGGTTACCCAAAATGCTTCCATCGTCCGGCCTGCGTTTTATCCGCTCACGGAATCCGAAAAGCAGGTCGTAGAAGCAGTTCGGCTGAATCTATCCATTGAAGAACCCTACCGGGCGCTGTTGATTGCCCACCATGCAAACTGGCTTCCTTTTCTAAAAAATACAGAAAAAGAAACCGTTGCCGCCATTCTGGACACCAAAAAATTCCAGTCGCTGCGCGCACAGGTAGACGAGACACTGGAACGGTACGACCGGTTTACGCCCATTACCCAGGCTACCATCAGTACTCCACCGGCATTCCCTAATACAGGAACAGACCGCATTGATGCTATCCTAACGCACCGGATCTGGGGGCCAACTGTATTCTTTCTGGTGATGTTGCTGGTATTCCAGGCGATTTTTGACTGGAGTACTTACCCGATGGATTGGATTGAACAGGGTTTTGGCATGTTGGCTGAGTTTTTTACCTCCAAACTTCCGGCTGCCTGGTACACAGAACTGCTTACAGATGGCATTTTGGCCGGATTGGGAGGAATTTTGGTGTTTGTGCCACAGATTGCTCTGTTGTTTTTCCTGATCAGTATACTGGAAGAAATCGGTTATATGTCGCGGGTGGTTTTCATGTTTGACAAAACCATGCGTCGATTTGGTATGAACGGACGGAGTATGGTAAGCCTGATCAGCGGCAGTGCGTGTGCGGTGCCGGCTATTATGAGTTCTCGCACCATCAGCAACTGGCAGGAGCGACTGATAACCGTCATGGTTACACCGTTTATCAGTTGCAGTGCACGTATTCCGGTATATCTGGTTTTGATTGGTCTGGCGGTGCCTGCCATTAAAATTGCCGGCGTTTTCAACCTGCAATCCCTGGTGTTCGGCGCTATGTATTTACTTGGTCTGCTGACGGCATTTTTAGCCGGATGGGCCATGAAACGCTGGTTGAACCGTCGGGAACATTCATTTTTGGCTATTGAATTGCCCGTTTACCGGATGCCACACTGGAAGAATGTTTTTTTGAATGTGTGGGAAAATGTGCGCTCTTTCATTGCCGGCGCCGGTAAAATTATACTCATTGTATCTATTGCCCTGTGGGCCTTATCGCGTTTTGGGCCAGGTGACGCCATTGCCCAGGCAGAAAAATCAGCTCTGGTTGAGGCTGCGGAAAAGGGTAAGGACTCGACCGCTACGGAGGATCTGGTGCAACAACGCCGGTTGGAGGCATCTTGGGCTGGCCAGGCAGGCAAATGGATGGAACCTGCTATCAGACCATTGGGTTACGACTGGAAAATTGGAATTGCATTACTCACCTCATTTGCGGCCAGGGAGGTATTCACCGGCACCCTGGCTGTGCTGTATAATATGGGCGACCAGGAGGCTGACATCACTTCGCGTACGGAAACAGAGGCCAAAGCCACTTTGCGCCAGAAAATGAAAGCGGAGAAATTCAGCGATTCCGGCAAGCCGGTTTACAGTTTGGCCACGGCCTTGTCGCTGCTGGTATTTTATGCGCTGGCTATGCAGTGTTTCAGTACGCTGGCTGTGGTACGCCGCGAAACCGGCAACTGGAAATGGGCCGGCTTGCAATTCGTTTGTATGAGCATGCTGGCCTACTTTGCAGCATGGGCCGTTTACATACTTTTTTCCTGATCAGACAGTGCCAGCGCTGCCTAAGCGCGGTCGGCCTGCGTGAGGGATTCGATTTTTCCGCCTTTAATTTTCAGGATCCGCTGAGTGCGTTGCGCCAGATCCAGATCGTGCGTCACCAGCACAAGAGTAGTTCCTGCCGTTCGGTTCAGGTCAAAAATCAGGTCAACAATTCCTGCAGCATTATCTGCATCCAGATTGCCGGTAGGTTCGTCGGCAAAAAGGATTTTAGGACTATTGGAAAAAGCCCGGGCGATACAAACGCGCTGCTGTTCACCACCGGATAATTGGGTAGGGTAGTGGTCCAGGCGATTGGCAAGGCCAACTTTTTCCAGCCAGTATCGGGCTGTTTGTTCTGCTTTATCGTCGCCGCGCAGCTCTAAAGGAACCATTACATTTTCAAGTGCAGTGAGGGTTGGAATCAGCTGGAAGTTCTGAAAAACGAATCCTACATACTTATTACGCACGTCAGCGCGTTCATCTTCCGAAAGTTGATCTAAAACGATGTTGTTCAGCGCCACTGAGCCGCTGGTAGCCCGATCGAGCCCGGCGCACAAGCCCAGCAGGGTGGTTTTGCCAGAGCCTGATGGTCCCACAATAGCAAAGGTGTCGCCGGGTTGCAGGGCAAAACTTACGTTATCAAGTACCGTAAGATCGGTTTGATGCGCCGTTTTGTATTGTTTGGTCAGATTGGAAACTGAGAGCATAAGAAGGTAAAGTAGGATGAAACAGGGGTTGTAATGAAAGAGGTTTTGCTTTTCTGGTACTTGAAATTCTGCCAGGCGCACAACCTAGATAAAAACCAGGACAAAATTCGGTAACAAAAACGGAAAACGGGCCGTCTGGTTGTGAAATCAGGACGTAAAGGCGGAATTCATAGATAGGCGGCGGCTCTCCGTCTATGAGTGAGTGAGTGAGTGAGTGAGTGAGTGAATGAGTGAGTGAGTGAGTGAGTGAGTGAGTGAGTGGGTGAGGCGCTAAGCCTTACTCCCCGCAGGCCGCTGGCATTCAAGCCCCATCGGGGTGACATTCCAGTAGCCCAAGAATTAATTAACGTTTTCTTCGGGGATTGGTAAACGATTGTGCAAAGAGTCTGTTATACCTTTAGCCTTGCAAGTAACCAATTGAAAATACCAACACCAAATTATCCTATGTACCAAAAGCTACTGATCCTGGCGCTTTTATTGCTTCCTGCTTTTTCATCCATTCAGGCGCAGGATGACTGGATTTTCAAAAATGAAAAAGAAGGGGTAAAGGTTTATTACCGTAAAACCTCAGACGTATACGAGCTCAAACTCATTACCTCATTGAAAGTGCCTCTCTCGGGTTTAGTTTTGTTGTTGTCTGAAGTAGATAACTATCCAAAGTGGGGCTATAAAGTAATGGAGTCCAAGGAGTTGAACAAGGTTTCGGATATGGAGACCTACTACTACTCCAAACTGGATTTTCCCTGGCCGTTGGATGATCGCGACATCATTGTGCGTTCCAAAATGGAGCAGGATCCTGCCACACGCAGGGTGACAGCAACCAGCATAGCACAACCTGATTATTTGCCTGCTAACAAAGGAGTGGTGCGTATGCGCACTGCCAAAACTACCTGGACCCTGATCCCCGGGCCTGGAGGCTGGACCTATGTGGAATATTACATTTATTCCGATCCGGGAGGCAGTCTCCCAGACTGGCTGGTTAATATGGCCCTCGAGGTTGGTCCGCGTGAAACCATTAAAAACATTCGAAATTTCATCCTTCAGGAGAAATACCAGTCGGCTAAACTCGCTCATGTAAGGAATTAAGTCCTATCCTTGCGCTGATTTTATTGCATTATGAAAATCGGTTTACTAGGTTACGGCAAAATGGGCAAGGCCATTGAACAAATGGCTGCTCAAAACAAGGTGGATATAGCATGGCGTATTCGAAGCGAAGAGCGAGCGTTGCTGACCCCTGAATTCATTCAGCAGGCTGATGTGGTGATTGAGTTTACCAGACCCGAAGCGGCCCTCGAAAACGTAATGCTTTGTCTGGACGCCTGCGTACCCGTAGTTTGTGGCACTACAGGCTGGCAAGCAAGTTTGGGAGATGCGGAGATCTATTGTATGGAGAAAGGCGGTGCATTTCTTTGGGCCTCCAATTTCAGTGTGGGTGTTAACCTGTTTTTTGCCATCAATCGTTACCTCGCCCGACTCATGGCTAATCGGCCTGAATATTCGGCCGCTCTGACCGAGATTCACCATATCCATAAACTGGATGCCCCGAGTGGCACCGCCATTACCATTGCTCAGGAACTCATGGCTTCAGCCGGACGCTACAAAGATTGGCAGTTAATGCCAGCCGAGCCATCTCCGGCCTTGCTGCCTGTTACGGCCATTCGTGAAAACGAAGTACCCGGCACCCACCAACTGGTTTGGGAAAGTGATATAGATTCCATCACTTTGGAGCATAAAGCCCATTCCCGTACCGGATTTGCTTCTGGCGCCTTGCTTGCAGCAAAATGGCTGCACGGACGTAAAGGCGTATTTTCTATGCAGGACGTACTTGGGTTGTAAATTCTTTAGGAAGTAGGCAGCTTTTTCCTATTTTTTTTGAATCTTGCTGGCAAATAGCAGGTGCATCCTGCCTGCCTTCATTTTTCATTAACCTACTTCCTATCCATGAGGCCTTTATTTACTTTCCTTTTGGTTGTGCTGGGCATAAATCTTACCATTGCCCAAACCGCTAAAGACATTACCGTGCCGATGACAGCTACGCTGAACACCGGCCCAACCAGCATTACCCTCACCTGGCCAAACCCCGGCGCTGCCAATATTTTGATCCTTCGAAGGACAAAAGGGCAACCCGGGAACAGCTGGAGCCAGCTGATTAATGTAACCAATTCCAACCTCACCAGCGTAACCGATAATGGTGTGGCTAATGGATTGATCTATGAATATGTGATCCAAAGAGCCATCAACAATTTCAATGCATTTGGATATGTGCATGTGGCTGTAAATGCCAATCCGGTCAATAATCGGGGTAAAATTCTGGTTTTTGTAGATTCCACCTCTGCCGCAGGCGCCTCAGTGGAACTGGAACAATTGTACAACGATATGCGTGGCGACGGATGGTGGCCAATACCTTTCCTGGTTGGCCCATCGGCCACTGTTCCATCTGTGAAGGCTCAAATCGTTGCTGCTTACAATGCCGATGTGCAGAATACCAAATCTGTTTTGTTGATCGGAAATGTTCCTGTTCCCTATTCCGGAAATGCTGCCTGGGATGGTCACGTGCCTGATCACGAGGGTGCATGGCCATGCGATTCCTATTATGGCGATGTAAACGGTGTTTGGACAGACGCCTCGGTAGACAACTCAGTGCCTAACCGGGTAGCCAATAAAAACGTGCCTGGAGATGGCAAATTTGATCAGAATTTCAATCCTTCAGCCATTGAATTACAGGTAGGCCGAATTGACTTCAGGCGTATTGATGCTGCCGCTTTCGGCGCGCCCAATCAGGTTGCCTTGCTGAAACGATACTTGCAAAAAGACCACCGCTGGCGCACAGGCGAGTATACAGTGGATAATAAGGCCATTATTGACGATAATTTTGGCTATTTTGGAGGAGAAGCCTTTGCCGCTAATGGTTGGAGAAATGCCTATCCATTGGTAGGTGAAGCTAATATTGTAGAAGCCGATTTTTTCCTGGATACAGATCCTCAAACCTATTTGATGGGCTTTGGCTGTGGTGGCGGTAATTATAACGGCGCAGGAGGTGTTGGCTCGAGCGCCAACTTCGCAACAGATTCGGTAAATGTTGTTTTTGCTAACTTGTTTGGATCCTATTTTGGTGATTGGGATTTTGAAACAAATCCGTTTATGGTATCTGCGCTAGCTTCCAGAGGAGGTATACTGACCTGCTCCTGGGCTGGACGGCCACACCATTTTTACCATGCTCTCGCTTCCGGCGAAACCATTGGGTATGTGATGTGGGAAACCATGAACGCACAATTCAACAATGGTTATTATGGCTCTTTTGGCGAAAGCGGGGCCCATGTTGCTTTATTGGGCGACCCTACCCTGCGTGCCAATGTGGTTAAACCAGCCAAAAATCTGGTTATTACCGCCCCAACCTGCAAAAGTGTGGTGCTTGACTGGACTGCTTCAGCTGATGCGGTAACCGGATACCATGTGTACCGTGCACTTAACCCAAATGGCCCATATACCCGACTTACCACAAGCCCCATCAATGCCGTTTCTTACACAGATAACAATCCGCCACTGGACACCCTTTATTATCAGGTGCGCGCCATCAAAAACGTAACCAATCCTGGCGGCGGTACCTATGCAAACAATGCCACGGGTGTGCTGGGTTCTATCAACTTCGTTGGCGCGGGCGGTCCAACCGTTACTGCCACAGGCGGCTCTCTGAACTGTAATATAACCTCCCTTAACCTTGGAGCAAACGCTACCCCCGGGCCAGTGAGCAATTGGAACTGGTCGGGGCCCAATAACTACAGCAGCAGCCTGCAAAACCCAACCGTTACCGCTCCAGGTGTATACACCGTTACGGCTACCGATGCCATTGGTTGTAGCGGCACCGCTTCTGCAACTGTAGTGGGCGATTTTGATGTGCCAACTATTTTGGTTAATGTGAGCAATGCCATTAACTGTGTACAGAGCAGCGCAACGATTTCCGTATCCTCTGCCGGCTTTTCAGGTTGTACCATTTTTGGTCCTAACGGATTGCAGGTTCAAGGCTTTGAAGCCGTGGTGACACAAGCAGGCTCCTATCAGATTACAGCAGTTTCTGCATCCAATGGTTGTATTGGTACCGTTCCGGCTATTGTGAATCTAGATACAGCACCGCCATCTTCCAGTGCTTCCAATGACGGACCGATTACTTGTGTTAACCCATCAGCCACTTTAACTGGCTCAAGTTCAACACCTAATGCAACCTACTCCTGGAATGGCCCTTGCCTGACGAATAATATTGCTGAATGCGGAGGTATTTACACAGTAACGGTTACCAACCCTGCCAATGGTTGTACCAGCAGTGCAAGCACCATTGTTGAAGTCAATACCACCCCGCCAACGGTGAGTGCACAGGATGCTACTATTACCTGCAATACGCCCGATGCGCCGCTGGTAGCCAGTTGGTCGCCGGCAACAGCAACGGCACAGTGGAGTGGGCCATGCCTAAACCCCGGCAACCCAAATACGGCATCCTGCCCGGGTCAGTACACGGTGGTAGTAACCCGTCCGGATAATGGTTGTACCGCTTCAGATGTTGCCATAGTTACAGAAAACACGGATGTTCCGATCATCAATTTGCCACCAGTGCCGCCGCTAACCTGCAGTGCGCCTTGTTTTGTCTTTACTGCACCCAATTTGCCGGGTCTGGAGATTTACATTGGAGGAGTGCTGGTGCCACCAGGTACCACCTTTGATATTTGTGCCGCTGGAACGTATACGGCCACTATCAAGTCATTGTTGAATGGTTGCACCAGGGATGTTTCTTTGGTGGTAACAGAAAATACCACCCCGCCAACGGTGGATGCCGGCCCTGATGCAGTGGTATCCTGCGGCGCACCTTCTACCCAGCTCAGTGGCAGTGGCAGTGGGGCGCTTTTATGGACAGGCCCTGACGGATTTGTATCAGCAGCGGCCAATCCGGTGGTTAGTCAGACTGGTGTTTATGTACTCACTGCCACCAATTCGGCGAATGGCTGCACTGCTTCTGATCAGGCGGTTGTAAGTAGTGATGGTAGTTTGCCAACGGTGAACGCATCTGCCAGCGGCGAGTTGAATTGCACCAATCAAAGTGTGTTGCTGCAAAGTGGCAATAACAACCCGAATGCCACCTTTGCCTGGACCGGCCCTAACGGCTTCAGTTCCAATTTGCCCAATCCAAGTGTTTCTGTTCCTGGCAGTTACACTGTAGTAGTAACTATTGGTGTTTGCACTGCGACAGATGGTGTTTTGGTAACCCAGGCGCCACCTTTTGTGGTGGAACCGAGTGTAACCTTGCTACCATGTGATGTGGTGGCGGAAGTTTGCCTGGAGGTTTCTGGTGGTACACCGCCATATTTATATCAGTGGTCAAATGGTAATAATCAACCTTGTGCGCAGGTAGGCAGTTCAGGCGCTATTGGTGTTACTGTTACCGATGCAGGAGGATGTTCGTTCTCTTCCAGTCAGAATATTGTGATACCACCACCACTCAGCGTAACCATTTCCGGAGTGCTTAACTGCACCGGATTGGATAATGTATGTGCAACGGTTAGTGGTGGCACTGAGCCATACACCTATCAGTGGTCAAATAACAGTTCCAATGCCAATTGTGCCTCATTCCCTAATGGTGGTTTGGTTTCACTTACAGTAACCGATGCTGCAGGATGCACACAAACAGCTACTACTACCATCAGCCAGACACCGTCCTTGGCGCTTACCCTGACGGTTACAGATGCCTCTGCAGTTAATGCTCAGGATGGCGCTGTCAACCTGACAGTAGGTGGCGGCAGCGGTATATTTGCCTATAACTGGAGCAATGGAGCCACAACGGAAGACCTTAATAACGTAGGTCCGGGCAACTATTCTGTTATAGTAGTAGATGTGGCATCAGGTTGTACCATAACCGGAACGGCAGTGGTGAATGTTTCAGTGGGCACTCAGGAGGCTGAATGGTTGAGCCAGTTCCAACTATCGCCCAATCCAACAAATGGTATTAGTCTGCTGAACCTGCAACTGCATCAACCAACCGGATTTCTGGTGGAAGTACATACCATGACCGGTCAGTTGATCTGGAGTTCCACCGCACAGTTTACGAACCAATTGACTATGCCGATTGATCTCAGCGCCAGTCCAACCGGACTTTACACGGTTTCTGTAAAACTCTCAGACCGGGTATTTGTGCGGAAGTTGTCGGTGATTCGGGATTAATTAGGGGGTTTGGGGGCATTTAGGGGTCATTAGGGGTCATTAGGGGTCATTTAGGGGTCATTTGGGGTCATTAGGGGTCATTTGGGGTCATTAGGGGTCATTTGGGGGTCATTTGGGGTCATTTGGGGTCATTTGAGGTATTTGGCGGGTCATTTGAGGTATTTGGCGGGTATCGTGCGGGCTTTTAATTGCCAGCTAAATGCCCTAATGCCCATAAATGACTCATAAATGACCCCCAAATGACCCCTAAATGACCCCCAAATGACTCCTAAATGACCCCCAAATGACCCCAAATGACCCCTAAATGACCCCCAAATGCCCCCCAAATGACCCCAAATGACCTCAAATATTTGGCCTGATTTTGGTTGTTTGTTTTTGATTAATAAACCGATTCGATGATGAAAAGAGCGATCCTGTTGATGGCTGTTATAGCCGGCTTGTTTTCTTGTGGCAGAAACACAATTCCCAAAAGAGACAGACTGAGTGAAAAGGCCAGGCCTCATGATATGTTTGCTTTTCAGCGTTCGTATCCTTTTCCGGATTTCGATTGGCAGGGCTGGCGCAATACGCTTCAACAAACCCGGATAGCTGAAACCGCTCAAAGAAGAGGAAGCGGCGGCTGCGGTGCAAACCTCACTCCCTGGACCAATCAAGGGCCTATGAATGTAGCTGGCCGCTGTAATACGCTGGCTGTAAAACCAGATGATGAAAACACGCTGCTGGCAGGTTTTTCCGGTGGCGGATTGTTTAAATCTACTGACGGGGCAGTAACCTGGACGCCTGTTTTTGATGATAATCCGGAACTCAGCATTGGAGACGTGGTATTCGCACCAACCCAGCCTAATCTGGTTTTTGCCGGTACCGGCGATCCTAACATGCCCTCCCTGGTTTTTAATGGCAATGGAATTTATAAAAGTACTGATGCCGGAAATACCTGGCAACATCTGGATAATGCCCCTTCCGGAATCATCTCCAAAGTATTGATACACCCCACCAACCCGGATATCCTCTGGGCAGGTGCAATGGGCAATCCTTATGTGCGCGATAACGACCGTGGGGTATATAAGAGCACAGACGGTGGTAATACCTGGACACAGGTGCTATTTGTGAGTAATCAGGCTGGCGCCAGTGATTTGGTATTTTCCGCAGCCAATCCAGACATCCTTTACGCCTCTTTTTGGGATAGGATCCGAAATAATTTTGAATCGGTGGCATATGGCCCTAATGCCAAAGTGTATAAAAGTACAGATGGCGGCAATACCTGGACCCTGCTTGGGGGCGGATTGCCTACCGGTGTGATGAGCAGAACAGGATTGGCCGTATCTCAAACCAATCCGGATAAAGTGTATGCAGTGTTTATAGATACTCTTTTTACCCCTGGTGGCTTGTACAAATCTACCAATGGCGGCTCCACCTGGACGGCGTTGAACATTCTCCAACTGGAAGATGCCTGTGCCGATTTTGGCTGGTATTTCGGCAAAATACATGTGAACCCAACCAACGATGAAGATCTCTATTTTCACGGGATTCACCTGTGGCGGAAAGCCATCAACGGATCAGGATGGGCTATTGCCGCAGGCGGACATGCTGACAGCCACGACCTGATATTTACCTCCAGTGGCAGGCGCTACTGGGCCAATGATGGCGGCGTTTACCGCAACGATGGCCAAATGTCGTGGGCAAAATCCAAAAATCTGCCAACCACCCAGTTTTACCGTACAACCTTTAATCCGCACGAGCCGGATAAATATTTTGCAGGTGCACAGGATAACGGAGTACAAAAAGGAAATGGCTTGAATCCTAATAACTGGGTTCAGGTATTTTCGGCAGACGGCTTCAGTTGTGCCTTTGATCCGAATGATCCGGAGCACTTCTGGGTAGAGATTCAGAATGGCACCATTCATGAAACTACTGATGCCGGCGACACCTGGCAGTTCGGAAGTGCAGCATTAGGCACTACTGACCGGACTAACTGGGATACTCCGTTTTTCATGAGCAGTCATACCCCCAACCGATTGTATGCAGCCACTTATCGGGCATATGCGCGGGATCAGGGAAGTGGCTGGGGCGCAATTTCGGGCGATCTAACAGATGGACTCATCCTGGATGCCCGCTTTCATACGGTTTCCTGTTTGAATGAATCGCCGGTAGTGGCCAATAAGCTTGTGGCAGGCACCTCTGATGGGAATGTTTGGCGCAGAGAGGCTAATGGTACCTGGGTCAATATTTCACAAGGCTTGCCAGACAGGTATGTTACCTCTGTACATTATTCTCCAACGTTCTCCAATCGAATATTCGTAACCCATTCCGGCTTCCGCGATAACCTGAATACGCCGCATATTCACCGGTCTGACGACAATGGCAATACCTGGCAAAGTATTAGTGCTGATTTGCCCCAACTGCCTGTCAATGACTTGTTTGTAGTGCCCGGTTTTTCAGATCAGGTTTTGATTGCAGCCACTGATGCCGGCGTTTATTTCAGCACCAATGCAGGAGATAGCTGGAACCGGCTTGGCGGAAATATGCCTTACATCCCGGTATTTGATTTTACACACAACCCGGTGAAAAAAGAAGTGGTTGCGGCTACGTTTGCCCGTGGTGTATGGACCTTCCCGCTCGACTCCATTTTTGCGCAGCAATCGCCGGTAAATGTTTCCATGTCGGGCAGTATTCTGGATGAAATGGGCCAGGGAGTTGTTGAAGTAATTGTTTACAATGGGTTGACAGACGCTGACGGTAATTTTCAGACCCCAACCGTTCCTGGCTGTGCTACCTATACACTGGCGCCCGAACGTGATGATAACCCCTTAAATGGATTGACGACTTACGATTTAGTATTGATTTCCAAACACATCCTTGCGCTGGAAGCATTGAATTCGCCTTACAAAATGATTGCTGCCGATGCCAATAAATCAGGGAGCATCACAACGTTCGACATAGTACAATTGCGTAAACTGATTCTGGGCATTGACACGGCGCTTGCCAATAATACTTCCTGGCGTTTTATACCCAATAGTTTCACGTTCCCTAACCCCCAAAATCCTTTTCAATCGACCTTTCCTGAAACGCTTGATGTTCCGTTGCAGGCTGCTTCTGTTTCAGATCTGGATTTTACGGCTATAAAGGTGGGTGATGTGAACAACTCTGCGGCGCCGGGTTTGGCTGGTCAGATGGATGATCGTACTTCAGAACCATGGCCGCTGGACATACAGTGGGAACGACAGGGAGATCTCTGGGTTGGCACGGTTACAGCACTGAACCCTCATTTTACGGCATTTCAAAGCACCTTTCAGTTTGATCCGGAAATCTGGCAACTGGAATCGGTTCAACCACTTTGGCAGGAACTTACGGAAGACAATTTTGGTAGGCAATACCTGAAAACCGGACAGTTGACGGTGGCGCATGGAGCTGCTTATCCGGTATCACAGCAGGGACCATTGGCGCTTTTCAGGCTGATTTTCCATGGCCGTAAAATGGCTACCGAGCCTCCTGTGATAGGAATTGTTCAATGGCCTACCCAGGCGCTTGCCTACAGGGAAAATGGCACTGCGATGATGCCCGTTTTGGCACCGAACCCGTTGGCAACAATTCAGATTTTTCCCAATCCATTTGGTCAAAACGGCTGCTGGATAGAAAGTCGTGAGGCTGGCTTGCTGGAAGTGACTGATGTGGATGGCAGGGTGGTTTTGCGCAAAAATGTTCCTTCAGGTGAAAATATCCTGCTTGGCGCAAGTGAATTTCCTGCAGCAGGTACATACTATTGGAAATTGGGAAAAAACTCCGGAAAAATTTTGTTTTTACCCAGATAATAAGCAAAATTGCTTGCTTTTAGCGTCGTTTGAAAATGTCTTTCAAATGACGAATTTCTTAATGAATTGTAATTTTAACATCAAAGGTGTTCCATACCTGAAGATTGTGTAAGATTTTTGCCGTCCCATTACAACTTTTTTAATCAATTGGTCGTTTTCGGCCCGCTCTTACACGCCTGATTTATAAACCGGTTACTTTTCCAGCTCAACCAAATTAAAGTTCATGGAGTTTCGGGGTTCTGCCCTGATAAGGAGGCTTTTTTTCCAAAGAAACCTCTTCCGCAACGCAAACCGTAAAGAAGTTGAACAACCCATGCAGTTAAACAAAACCGTATCGTACTGGTTAGCGCTCGCCCTGATTCTGTTGACCAATGCTGCCCTGATTGCCCAAAAAGAAGACGTACAACAACTTTCAGATCTCGAGGATCCCATTGATACCACCGATATTCTCGTTGCCAAAGGAGGAACATCTGTAGTAATTACGGATGAGCTGCTTCGATCACGATTGGGTGAACTCAGCAGCTGCCTGGAATTACGCGCCACAGCGGTAGTGAAAGGATATATCAAAACCTATGTACAGGCACAAACCACTAAATCCCAGAACATGCTGGGTAAGCGCCTGACATACTTCCCGCTCTATGAAGCTAAAATGCGGGAATATGGCGTACCTGAAGACCTCAAATTCCTGTCTGTAGTAGAATCTGCCCTTAATCCCAAAGCTGTATCGCGTGTTGGCGCTACCGGACTCTGGCAGTTCATGCCAAGTACCGGAAGCGAATACGGCCTCAAAACCAACAGCGCCGTTGAGGACCGCAGCAATCCTGTGAAAAGTACGGACGCCGCTGCGCGACATCTCCGTGATCTGTACAAACAATTTGACGACTGGGCCCTGGCCCTGGCTGCTTATAATAGCGGCGCCGGCAGGGTAAACGCCGCCATTCGCAGAGCTGGAAGCCGTAATTTCTGGAGTATCCAACGCTTCCTCCCAGCCGAAACCCGCAACTACGTACCTGCTTTTATTGCGGCAACGTATATCTGCAATTACTTCCAATTGCACGGCCTAACACCTAATGAGCCAGACCTCGACCTCCAGCTCACTGATTTTGTCAATGTCTACGAAGGAATCTCTTTCCGCGATATCGCCGATGCCACGGGTATTTCTTATGAGATAATCAAGGAACTGAACCCGGGTTTTAAACGCGATTATGTTCCGCCTACTACCGAGGGCCACTATGTCATTGTTCCGCAACGCGTTATGCCAGCCTTTATCCGCTACCTCAATTCTGTGAGCAGCGCCCGTAAATACAAGCTGGAAAGCATTGAAAAATATACCAGCGCCGATAATGGCGACGGCCGCTACTGGATCAGCAAAGCCAAACCCCAGGAAGTGGAACATGTAGATCAGTTTGCCGCCCGTTTGGGTCTATCAGGTGTGCAAATCAAGTCCTGGAACGATATGGAGTCCAACTTCGTACAGCCAGGTCAAATGATTAAACTGTACCGCCCGGTGTATGTACAAAAACACTCCGGACTGCGAATTGAAGTGCCTTCCGGCAGCACTGCTCCTGTTGCTAAACCTGCGTCCAATACCAAACCAAATACAAGTTCCGGTGGCAAACCCAAGCCCGGCGGACAATCTGCCGCAGTCCTTAAAGAGGAACAACCTGTCGCACCTAAACAGTATCAGTACCATACGGTGCGCAGAAATGAATCGCTGGAAGATATAGCCCGACTCTACGCCACCTCTGTAGAAAGCCTGCGAAAATTGAATAATCTTGACCAGGTCCGCTTCGGTTCCAGGCTCAAAATCAGAGAATACTAAGGTAATTTCTCCAAAAAACGCTACATTCAGGCCCGTCGAAGTTAATCTATACTTCGACGGGCTTTTTTTTGAATAAAAAGTGGATTTTTGCGCTACCCTAATCTACTCCCCCTTCATCGATTAACAATCAACCGCCGATCAACATGCTCACTCGTGCACTTATCATCGAAGACGAACCCGAAGGCCTCGAAAATCTGAAAAACCTCCTGCGAATGTGTTGCCCGGAAGTTGATGTGGTGGCCGAAGGCGGTTCAAATGCTGATTTTCTCCGACTTGCGGATGACCGCGAGAATCGTTTTGATGTTGCATTTTTGGACATCAGTTTGCCGGATGGCCTGGTTTTTCAGGCACTCCAGCAATTGGAAGAAGCTCCCTTTGATATCATATTCGTTACAGCCTTTGATAAATATGCCATCCGGGCATTTGAATTTGCGGCCATCGATTATGTAACCAAACCAATTGAGCGCGAAGAATTGATTCGTGCTGTAAGCCGGATTAAGCCGCGCAATACCGAAACCAAGGCAAGATTGGAAGTACTCCAGCAGACATACAATCCAAATGCCCCGAATGCTTTCAATAAAATTGGTATTTCGGCCATGGATGGAGTACATTTCGTGCGTTTATCGGATATCACACGCCTGGAAGCAGAAAACAATTACACCCATTTCCTGTTGAACGGCGGACACCGGATTACGGCCAGTCGCACCATCAAGGCATATGAAGATGCACTCACCGGCTTCAATTTTGTACGGGTACACAAGAAGCATATCGTGAACATGAACTTCATGAAAACCTATATAAAAGGAGAAGGTGGCTATCTGATCATGGAAAATGGCGATAGCATTGAAGTGTCCAGACGACAAAAAGTAAACCTGATGGATGCGCTGAAACGAACTCATGGCGAAACCTGGAAATAGGTGCGGAGCATCATCGAATCAATCATAACAGCTTTAACCCCTGAATAATGGGCTTTTTTGACAAATTTTTTAGCAAAGACAAGAAGGAAGACCTGGACAAAGGCCTGGAAAAAACCAAGGAAGGCTTCTTTGGCAAGATTAACCGCGCTATAGCCGGAAAAAGTACGGTTGACGTTGAAGTGCTCGATGAACTGGAAAATATACTTATTTCCAGCGATGTTGGCCTGGACACTGCCGTGAAAATCATTGAAAGAATTGAAGAGCGGGCAAAGCGCGACAAGTATGTAAATGCCGCTGAGTTGAATGAAATACTGCGGGATGAAATTGTAGACCTGCTATCAGAGAACAACACCAGAGATACTGAGGATTTTGAATTGCCTGCCGGCAAAAAACCATATGTGTTGCTGGTTATCGGCGTGAACGGGGTGGGTAAAACCACTACCATCGGCAAACTGGCGTACCAACTCAAACAGCGCGGCTACAAAGTTGTATTGGGTGCTGCCGATACGTTCCGGGCTGCTGCGGTAGATCAGCTAAAGATTTGGGCAGATCGTGTGGGTTGCGATTTTTACTCCAAAGGCATGCAGGCAGATCCTGCAGCTGTGGCCTTTGAAGCTACCAAATATGCCATTGATAATCAGTGTGATGTGGCCATTATTGATACTGCCGGTCGCCTGCACAACAAAAGTCACCTAATGCTTGAGTTGGGGAAAATCCACCGGAGCATTGAAAAAAATATGCCCGGCGCACCACATGATGTTTTGTTGGTGCTGGATGCAAGCACAGGCCAAAATGCCCAGGAACAGGCAAAGCAGTTCACCGAAGTGGCGCCCATCACTTGCCTGGCGCTCACCAAACTGGATGGCACCGCTAAAGGCGGTGTTGCCATCAGTATCAGCGATCAATTCAAAATACCTATCCGATACATCGGGGTGGGTGAAAGTATAGACAAACTGCAAATCTTCAACAAACGGGCTTTCGTAGAATCTATCTTCGGAGGCAAACAACTAGGAGAGTGAGTGAGTGAATGAGTGAGTGAGTGGGACACCACTAAGACACTAAGGACACTAAGTAGACTTTGGCTAATTTAATTATTAAATTAAATGACGGCGGCTAAACCAGCCGCTACATCAAGCCTCTCAAACTCATCAAACCCATCAAACTCATCAAACCCCTCAATCCCCTCAAACCCAGCTTCAACGCATATGATCCAGGTTCTGCATATTTCCGCCGAATGTTATCCTGCTGCCAAAACGGGTGGTTTGGGTGATGTTGTGGGATCGCTGCCCAAATACATGACTCAGGCCGGTGTATTGTCGGGAGCGGTTATTCCCAAGTATTCATTGAAATGGATTAACCAGCAGGATTGGGTGACGGTGTACCATGGTGCAGTGCGCTCAGATTGGCGTACGATACACTTTTCCGTACAGCAGGAACAACATAGCAAACTGGGTTTCCCGTTTTTTGTGGTAGATATTCCGGGTTTATATGACCGGCCTGGTATTTACAACGACCCGGCGGGATGGCCTTATGAAGATGAAGTAGAACGCTATCTGGTATTTCAGCAGGCTGTATTGCAGTGGCTGGTTTCTTTCCCGGAACATGATCGTCCAAGGGTTTTGCATTGCCACGACCACCACACGGGCCTGATTCCGTTTATGGTGAAATATTCGCCTGATTTCAAGGATATTTCAGGCATAGCTACCGTTTTTACCATACATAATGGCCAATACCAGGGTGCTTTTAGCTGGAGAAATCATCATTTGTTGCCATTTTACTATGCCGGTGCAAGAGGATTTCTGGACTGGAACGGCACTGTAAATCCAATGGCCTCTGCCATCAAATGCGCCTGGGCAGTAACCACGGTCTCAGAAAGCTACCTGTTTGAATTACACGAAAGCAGTCTTGGACTGGAGCCCCTCTTCCGCTCAGAGTGGCACAAGCAATGGGGTATTATCAATGGAATTGACGCGCAGGTATGGGACCCAAGGACAGATTCTGCACTCCATTTTCGTTTACAGGATGACTCGGAAACACCTTCTGTAGAGGCCATTCAGGAATTCAAATACCGCAATAAACAAGTGCTATGCGAGTGGTTCGGACTGCCTATGGACGCCCCGCTGGTAAGTTTTATTGGCAGGATGGTGGGCGAAAAAGGCTCTGATCTGCTTCCTGATGCCTACCGCAACTATATCCATGCGGGTGGGTCGGCAAGTTTCCTGGTGTTGGGTACCGGCGAGGCATGGACCCAAAATCAGTTCCGTAGCATGGCCCATCAGTATCCTGGTCGTGTGAATGCCGTTATTGATTACAACGAAGCGCTGGCACACCAGATTTATGCAGGCTCCGATTACCTGATCATGCCTTCACGTGTAGAACCTTGCGGCCTGAATCAGATGTATGCCATGCGTTATGGCGCTATTCCCATGGTTAGAAGTATTGGGGGGTTAAAAGATACCGTTCCGGATATTGCCTCCCCTGGCGATGTAGGGCGCGGTATTCGCTTTGACCAGTTTAGCCTTAATGATATAGGATACGCCATTCACAGAGGCGCTTCTATGTGGCACAACGAGCCGGGGATTGTTGCCTTGTTACGACAGCGGATTATGTCGATCGACTTCTCCTGGGAAAAAGCAGTGGATAAATATTTCAATGTGTACCAGAAGGTAGGCGCCTGGATTGAAAAAGTGCGTCCTGCAGCACCGGAACCCGAACCGGAAAAAGCAATTAAACCTGCAGTGAAGGAGGCAAAACCGGTACGTACAACCAGAAAAAAAGCGGAATCACCAGCTCCGGAATCCTCAAAACCTAAAGGATCTGGCAAAGACAAACCAAAAAAGAAAAAGGCCTGATGGGCGCCAAATGATATTTTGTGCAGCGATTCAGGTTATTTAGCAAATAAGAAATGGTAAAATAGTTGGGGAACATTTTGGCTTGCAGTACGTTTGCTCTGAATCAAACAGAAAAACAACACCTGCCATGATAAAGATGATTTGCCTGATCCTCGGCGGCGGCGCCGGAAGCCGATTGTACCCACTTACTGAAACACGTTCCAAACCGGCTGTTCCCATTGGCGGTAAATACCGTCTGATTGATATACCTATTTCCAACTGCATTAATTCGGGGGTAAAACGGATGTATGTGCTCACGCAATACAACTCCGCTTCCCTGAATGCACACATCAAAAATGCCTACAATTTCGATCATTTTACCCAGGGCTTTGTAGATATTCTGGCTGCAGAACAAACTCCAGGCAATAAAGACTGGTTCCAGGGTACTTCCGATGCAGTTCGTCAGAGCAGAAAACACTACGACCGTCAGGACTTTGATTATATCCTGATTCTCTCAGGCGACCAGCTTTACCAGATGGATTTTGAAGCCATGGTGAAGCACCATATTGCGCAAAAGGCAGACCTCACTATCGCGTGCCTGCCTGTGGACGCGCGCGATGCCACCGGTTTTGGTATCATGAAAGTAGACGACAAGGGCTACATCCCGCGGTTTATTGAAAAACCAGGGACTGATGTGCTGCCTGATTGGGCCAGTGAGGTGAGTCCGCTTAATAAAAAACGAGGCCGCAACTACCTGGCCTCCATGGGTATTTACATTTTCAACCGTAAGGCTTTGGATCAGTTGTTTGATAACCTACCTGAGGCTACAGATTTTGGTAAGGAAATCATTCCGGCGGCCATTGCTGAAGGTCGTAAAGTAGCGGCCTATCAATACGAAGGTTACTGGACCGATATTGGTACCATTCGTTCATTCTTTGAGGCCAATATTGAACTGACAGACCATATCCCATCGTTTAATCTGTTTGATTCCAGCAGAGTAATTTATACCCGTGGCCGGATGCTTCCGCCTGCAAAATTCTATGGTGGCACGCAGCTAAACCGGGCACTTATTGCAGAAGGTTCCATCATTCACGCCCGGGTAATTGACGGCTCCATCATTGGTTTGCGTTCCAGGATTGGAGAAAATACGGTAATCAAGGACACCATTGTGATGGGTAACGACCACTATCAAACCCTGCAGGAAATTGCGCTGAATCAGGATGATGTGCCTATGGGGGTTGGTCATTATTGTCATATCGAACATGCTATCCTGGACAAAGACTGTCGGATTGGGAATAACGTAGTGATTAAAGGCGGCCCGCACCTGCCGGATACAGATGCTGATGAATTTGCCATCCGCGACGGGGTAGTGGTTATCAAAAAAGGCGCAACCATTCCGGAAGGCGCAAGAATCATGTAATGGTAGAAAACAACACCATAAAGGTGGCAAAACGGATTTTAGGCATAGACCCTGGCACTAACGTGCTGGGGTTTGCCATTATTGATGCCGATAAAAAACAGGTCAAGGTGATTGAAATCGGGGTGGTAACCTTTGCCCATATCAGTGATGATCACACCGTCAAGCTACGGTATATTTTTGAACAGGTACAGGACCTGATTCGCCAGCATAAACCGGAAGAAATGGCTATTGAGGCGCCGTTTTTTGGCAAAAATGTGCAATCCATGCTTAAGCTTGGCAGAGCACAGGGTGTGGCCATCGCGGCAGGTATGGTGAACAACCTGGTGATAACAGAATACATGCCCAAAAAAATCAAACAGGCTGTAACCGGGAATGGCAATGCCTCCAAAGAACAGGTGGCCGGTATGCTGGAAAAAATCCTGCACACCAAATTCTCTGAAAAATACTTCGATGCCACCGATGCCCTGGCCACTGCTCTTTGCCATTGGTATCAGGCTTCCTCGCCCGGGCTTGCCGGAAAAAAATCCTATAACAGCTGGAAAGGCTTTTTGAAAGATAATCCGGAGCGATTGAAGTAAACCTGCGCCGTCAATTCCTCAACCTGTTCTTCTCTGGCAGTCCTTCGAAAAAGAAACTGTAGCCACGGAATATAGGGCCCATGACCCGGTCCTGGGTGAGCATAAAATCTTCGTTGTTGACATCGGCGAAATACCTGGAAACAAAAGGAGCGCCGTCATCACGTCGATATTCAACTTCAACCGGCCAGAAGCGTACCTTTTTCTCTTCGCCATCAGTTTTTTTCATGGTTACTACAGCAAAAGGCACCAGCGCCGTTACGGAGTCGCGCAGTGGATTTTGCGTTTCAAAAGCTTCTGCCACCATGGATTCAAACTGAATCAGATAAGCTTCTGCCACACCTTTTCTGCGGGGTGCTTTACTGACCGTAGTGGTTGGGTAATACGGCTGCACATTGTAAGCTGCTTCGCCGGTTTTTTCCAGTTTGAATGATTCGTTTTTGCGTTGCGGATATTCCACCCAAACAGATTGAATTTCCTCAGGTTTTTCCCGAAAAATAGCCCGGTCGCGCCATTCGTCATCGCCCAGCAGGTAACGAAGGCGCAGCTGACCAATAAATCCGGGTATATGCACTACATAAGGTTGTTCAGAGCCATCCATAATCATGATAGTGCCACGCTCGTCTGTGGTTACACCGCCTACGTAGTAGGTTTTCATGGGCTTGTTCTGGCGGTCGTAGACTTCCACTTTAATACCCACGGCGGCAGTTTCTTTCACCATATTCTGCACGGCGCCATTGGGTGGAATATTGAGCACATTTACGTTGGAAATGGTTTCAAGCAGGTTATCCACAGCAGATGGTCTGGCCGGATATTTTCCGTTGTATACCCATCCTTTTTCCTTTCGTTCCAGGGTGGCGGTGCGTCCTTGGCGGTCTGCAATGAAAATCTTGCCAATATCATTGGTATTGGTTACTGCAAACTGCATATCCCAGGATACATGAGATCCGGTTTGTTTGTTTTTTTTCGTAATGACATACCAGGCCGTTCCTCCCAGCACCAGAAAAAGCAATCCTAAAATCAGCGTTCTGTTCATAGATAAATTGTTTTGAAGGCTCATTTGAACCTTTGCTCAAAAGCGGCGCAAAGCTACAACGTAGCGGTGCTTCCAAGACGGGGAAAGCGAACAAATGGGTTGGCATTTGGGCATAAAAAAGCCGACCACTGCATTTCGCAGCGGCCGGCACATCAAAACAAAACGAAAAACCAACTTTTTATCTTGGAGTCCGTATCAAACGGCTTTTTTACTTAATTGTTGTTTCTGGTTTTCAAGCGAACCGGAATTTCCTGGTTGTCGCCATTGCGCATTACGTTGAGCACCAGCGTTTCACCTACCTTAGAACGTCCAATCAGCTCCATTAGTTCAGAGGTAGTTGTCACAGTTTTGCCATTTGCTTTCGTTACCACGTCATTTTCCTGAACGCCGGCAACGGCAGCAGAACCTTCCGGATCAAGGCTGGCAATGACCACACCCTGAGTGAATGGAATGCCCAGTTCTTTTGCTACATGCGTATCCATGGTAGCCACATTAACGCCCAGGTAAGCGCGACGATATTCGCCGTATTTCACCAGATCGTCGGCGATACGTTTTACCAGGTTTACCGGGATAGCAAAAGAGTAGCCGGCAAACACACCTGTTGGCGTAGCGATGGCAGAGTTGATGCCGATCAATTTGCCGTTCACATCTACCAGTGCGCCTCCGGAATTGCCCGGGTTAACAGCAGCATCGGTTTGGATGAAGGATTCTATGGCTTTGCCACCTTTAATGATGTCGATATCCCGACCTTTAGCGCTGACGATACCAGCTGTTACGGTGGATGTCAGATCGAACGGATTGCCTACAGCCAGTGCCCATTCGCCAACCCGAACCTCGTCTGAGTTGCCCAGTTCAATGGCCGGAAGGTTATTGGCGTCTATTTTGATGACGGCCATATCTGTGTTCGGATCCCGACCAACCAGTCTGGCCCGGAATTCGCGATTATCGTGAAGGGTAACTTCGAATTCATCAGCGAATTCCACCACGTGGTTATTGGTGAGGATGTAACCGTCTTCGGTGAAAATTACGCCGGAACCGGTGCCGGAACGCGGCTGTTGTTCAAAATTGAAACTATCCCCAAAGAAGTATTGAAACGGGTTGGAATAGCGTGAGTCGCGCTGGCGTTGCAGAGCGGCTTCGCGGCTTTCCGAGGCTTTGATGTGAACTACTGCAGGCATGGCGCGTTCTGCAGCCCTGGTAAAATCAAAAGGTACCGGAGCGCCTCCATAGTTCACTTGTTTGGAGTAAGTTTGCTGCTCCGGGAGCGAGGTGATTTGAGGATTTTCGAGCATTTTGGCTGCGCCCAACGTGATGATTCCGCCCGTTGCGCCAGCGAGTACCGTTGACAACCATTTATTCATTTGTTCAAAGTTTAATTTTAGTTGCAAAAATAACCACTGTTAAACGTTCCCAAAAGGGGATTGCTGCCAGTAAAGTCGAGTTTAACGTGCTGTTAACCAGCGTGAGTTTAAGAGGCTAAAAATGAAAACTACACCACGGAACGATCTGAACTACAGGTTTGTTTTGTGCGCACCGACCAACCACACCAATCAGTAGACAAACAGTTGTGAAACGCCGTTTATCAACCGCCATACCACCTTTGCACGAACTTCTGCTACCGGAAACGGAGTTGGAGTGGCACTTGCTGGAATTGCCGGAGTTTCGCCATGGATTGTGCTGGGGGGAACCCCGGTTTGGTCACCCGGAAGGGAAAGTGGCACTGCATGTCAGAGAGGTGCTGGAAAACATAAACCTGATACCAAACCTGCACGCAGAAGATCGCGCGCGCCTGAGGCTGATTGCGCTATCGCACGACACGTTTAAACATGCTGAAAGTCGCACCCGCCCGCGCGACTGGACCAAGCATCACGGAGTGTTGGCCCGGCGATTCATGGAACACTACACTTCTGACACTGCAGTGCTGGACATTATTGAAACGCACGATGACGCCTATTATAAATGGATGGCCCAGCGCAGACGCTCTTCACCACATAGCCAGTTGGATTCCCTGCTTTCAAGGGTTGGTTATTGCATTCAGTTATATTATTTGTTTTTCAAGTGCGATACCCAAACCGGCGACAAAACCCAGGCGCCTCTGCGCTGGTTTGAACAGGCAGCTCAACACATTCAGCCAGTGATGATCAAGCCATACTGGCCCTGGGAGCGGTTCACACCTTATACAGAATAGATCGGGCTAGTATGAAATAGGACCTGGAAAAGCACGTTCTTTGCGGTGCAAAATTATTTCCATCCATGACTCGTAAATCGAAACGCCCCATCATGGCATATGTATTAGTGGCTATTCTGCTGCTGGTAGCGATTGCTTACATAGCCAAACCATTTCTTGGCCCAAAGCCACCAACCAATAACCCCTCACCAAACGCTACGCCGACAGCTCCGGTGAATCAGGTTCCGGTGCCGGATTTTCAAGCAGATTCAGCCTTCATGTTTTTGAGTAAACAGGTGGATTTTGGTCCGCGGGTTCCTAATACACCTGCCCATAAAAAATGTGGTGAATGGCTGGTGCGCACATTCAAACAATATGGTTTCACAGTGATTGAACAAAAAGTGAGCGCGCCTTACTACAAAGGTGGTTACATGAACGGAGTCAATATCATTGCCCAGTACAAGCCGGAGTTAGGCAAACGTATTTGTATTGCAGCGCACTGGGACAGTCGAAACGAAGCCGATAAAGACACAAAAGATAAAAACAAGGCCATTGATGGCGCTGATGATGGGGCCAGTGGTGTTGCTGTATTGCTGGAAATAGCGCGCGCGCTGCAGAAAAACCCGATTGATATTGGCGTGGATCTGATTTGTTTTGACCTGGAAGACAATGGTCAGGACGGCGGCGCAAGCGAAACCTGGTGTTTGGGCTCTCAATATTGGTCTAAAAACCTTCACACACCTTCCTACATGCCTACCCATGCTGTATTGTTGGATCTGGTAGGTGCAAAAGGCGCTAAATTCTACAAGGAAGGAATTTCACGGAATGTGGCGCCGCAGTTTGTAAACAAGGTATGGGGACTGGCAGCCCAGTTGGGTTATAGCGAGTATTTTATCAACGAAGAAAAAGGCGGTATAACCGATGACCACCTTTTCGTGATCCAGAATGCCGGTATCCCCATGATTGATATCATCAGTTTGCCAGGTGAAGGAGATCATATATTTGGCTCTCACCACCATACCCATGCAGACGATATCAATATCATCGATAAAAAGGTGCTCAAAGCCGTTGGTCAAACCATGATGGCTCTGATATACCAAACCCACAATGGGGTGATGTAGAGTGAGTGAGTGAGTGTGTGAATGAGTGAATGAGTGAGTGGGGTTTACCACTAAGCCACTGAGGGCACTAAGATAGGTTCTCCTAAGTGCCCTCAGTGTGTTAGTGGTAAACCCCACTCACTCACTCACTCATTCACACATGCCATTTATCCATGGCCCGATATTCATAAGCTTCCATAGCTTGAAGCAAGTTTGGCACGGTGTCTGCCGCAATACAGAGATGGCGGTTGTCTGCTTTTAGAAAGCCGTTGTCTACCATATTATCCAGCATGTGAAGCAGAGGGTCGTAATAGCCACGAGTACTGAGCAGGCCAATTGGCTTTTGGTACTGATGCAGTTGGGCGAGGGTAAGGGCTTCGAAAAATTCATCCATAGAACCGTAACCACCGGGCAGGGTAATGACGCCATCAGTGCCACGGATGAGTAAGTCGCGGCGTTCAGACATGGTATCTACCACTATCATTTCCTTAACGCCGGGGTGACCTAGTTCAAGATCATTGAGTTGGTGGGTAATAATACCGGTAATTGGGCCGTTTTCAGCAAGTACAGCATCTGCCAATACGCCCATTAAACCCACACTGCCGCCGCCGAATACTACACGAATGCCTCGTTTGGCTAATGTACGACCCAATTCTGTAGCGGCTTCTGCAAACCATGGATGAAAACCTTTGTTAGCTCCGCAATACACTGCGACTGATTTCATAGAAGAGGATTTGTCTGATGAATTTTCGCACAAACCTCGGATTTTTTATGCAAAACCGATTTACACATGAAACATTTCCGTCTCCTGATCTTGTTTCTGATCATTTCAGGCATCTTTTCCTGCGATAAAGCTGTTATACCTCCTCCTCCGGATCCTGTTTATGAGATCACGGTACAGAACGATATTTTCGAAATTCAGGCTAAATATGCCTTGTTTTTATCCAACGAAGATGGAGATGTGGTTGCTTTTCGATGGTTGACTGCCGAAGACAGCACTCAGGTACAGGTGCCAGGCAGCAGCCTCGATGATTTGTATGATGTTACCCTGCTTAAGGTAACAACCCTGGAAGCCCCGGGATCGGGTTTCAAGGATACCACACTGACACTTACTACCTACACACAGGTAGCCAGTGGACGGAAAATCAATCTCAGGGATCAATACTTCCACCAGGTGTCTACGCTGCGCTTCACGCTCACAGGGTTCACGTCTCTGGATTCCGTTGTTGTATCTGATGCGCTTACACTTTCAAGACCCCAAGCACTGAATAACTATTACGGAGAATATCTGGTTAACAATACCGGACGATGTTGGGTGCGTATTCTGGTAAATGGAGAACCATTCTGGCGTTTTCTGACCTTTAGTAATATGGGACCCGTAGTAGATGCCAGTACCATTGATGTATCTACACAATTTCTGGGCAATTTTGCCCCGCCATTAAACCTGGGCTTCCCGTTTGTGACCACCTGGCAATACAAGCTGGACGGAGTAGTAGACACCTCCAAACTTGAGTTTTTCCCACTATCGGAACACATCAGGGTGCCGGGGGGAGAGGTGCCTGCTTATAACTCCCGTAAGGTTTTTGAACCGGTGAACAACGATCAATTTGACCCCAACCGGCCGTATATTGATCTTTTCCGATTGAACGCTTATGGACCAATCGGCACGGCAAACGGGTATTCTTATTACATCGATCAATTCTTCCCAGCAGTACCATCAACATTGCCTGAACCTACGTTTGATCTGGAAGCTACCACACTTTCCAACAACCGGGCTGTGGCCGTTACCTGCGTTGGGGGCTTTGATGTGCTGACATTCTCCAGAGCAAAAAATACCACACCCAAAATTAAATGGGAGGTAGTGACCAAGCCGGCCAACGGACCTGTGCTATACATTCTGCCAGATGTGCCAACTGCATTGGGACAACTGTACCCGTCGCTGGCTCAATACAATTTCGACAATCAGGTACAGGCAAGAGCAGACAACTACCGCTGGCTAAACTACGAGCAGGCCGTTCAGAAAATGATGGAAAATGCCGATCCGTTGTGGAAGGCCAGAGGAGAATATCTGGGAAGGGAAGAGCAGTTCTAGGCAGCTTATTGGTATTGCTCCCGGAGGTGCAACAACATATCCCGGGTCATGGCATCCAGATCGTATTCCGGTTTCCAGCCCCAATCCTTGCGGGCTACGGAATCGTCAATGGAGGCTGGCCAGGAATCGGCAATAGCCTGTCGGAAATCAGGTACGTAGCTTACTTTGAAATCGGGTACTTCCTTTTGGATGCTGGCTGTGATCTCTCCCGGATTGAAGGTCATTCCGGCCAGATTGTAACTGGTACGCACGGTTAATTGATGTGCCGGAGCTTCCATCAATTCCAGGGTGGCCCTGATGGCATCCGGCATATACAACATAGGAAGAGGGGTATCTGCGCGCAGGAAACACTCATAAGGTTTGTTTTGCACGGCATAATGGTAAATGTCTACAGCGTAATCTGTGGTGCCACCTCCAGGCATGCTTTGATAACCGATGATGCCCGGATAGCGCAGTGAACGAACATCCAGTCCATACCGTTTAAAGTAATAATTAGCCCAGTTTTCGCCAGCTACTTTGCTGATGCCATACACGGTGCCCGGAATCAAAACAGTATTTTGGGGTGTCATGGCCGGGGCGGCTTCTTGTCCGAAAACAGCAATAGAAGACGGGAAATACACCTTGGCAATTTGTTGTTCCCGGCTCACTTCCAGCACATTAAACAGGCTGCGCATGTTGATATCCCAGGCCCACATCGGATTTTTTTCGCCGGTAGCGGAAAGGATGGCAGCGAGGTGATAAATTTGGGTAGCCTTGTATTTTTTTACCAATTCTGCCAATGCCTGGCCATCTAAAGCATCCAGTACTTCTGTAGGTCCGTTCTGGTTTTCCAGCGGACGTAAATCAGTAGCAACAACATGGTCTGGCCCAAAAGCTTCGCGCAAAGCCTCAGTTAATACAGAGCCAATCTGACCGCCTGCGCCAACAAGGAGAATGGTATCTTTCATGAATGTGGTGGAGTTGAATGTGGGGAATGTGGTTATTGTGGTTAATGCGGGGGCGAAAGTATGAAGGGGAGAGGGAAAGCGCCAAACCTGTTTTTTATGTGGCTAAAATTGTCAAGGCCTTTACCTTTCGAGCGCATTTAACGCTATGGTAACATCTGTAATATAGGCTTTTTGCGTCAATATGTGTTAAAAGCATAACATCGCGTACACTCTGTGTACCGTTCAAACCATACTCACCATGAAACGGATCATTCTCATTGCTACCCTGCTCTTCGCTTTTACGGGCGGCCAGCTTCATGCGCAATACTTCGGTCGTAACAAACCCCGTTACAATCAGCAACCATTCAAAGTGACGGAAACCGAGCACTTTGTGATTTATGACTACCTCGACAATCCGGAAAAACTCAAGGAAATTGCCGCGGCAGCCGAACTGTGGTACGATATGCATTCAAAGGTGTTGAAAGATACCTTTACCACCAAAAACCCACTAATCATTTACAACGATCACGCCGGATTTCAACAAACGAATGCCATCATGGGCGATATCAGCGTTGGAACCGGAGGGGTTACAGAAGGCCTGCGCAATCGGGTAGTTTTTCCTGTAGCGCCAACCAATCAGCAAACGCATCACGTGTTGGGGCACGAACTGGTGCACGCCTTTCAATACAACAAGGTGCTGAACGGCGATTCAACTACCATGCGTAATCTGGCCAATATCCCACTCTGGATGGTGGAAGGCCTGGCAGAATACCTCAGCATTGGCCGAATTGACGCAAACACCTCTCTGTGGATGCGAGATGCCGTACTTAATGATCAGGTACCACGACTGAAAGACCTGGACAATGGCAAATATTTCCCGTACCGATGGGGACAGGCATTCTGGGGGTATATCACAGGCACTTATTCGGATGAGGCTATTGAACCCCTGTTCATGAATACAGCCAAATATGGTCTGCAAAATGCCGTACCCTACACGCTGGGTATATCCCTTGATTCTTTGTCCAACAACTGGCGCCGCACCCTGAAAGATCATTATGGAAGATGGGCTATAAAAGGCAAAAAAGAAGATTTGCCAGGCAAAACCCTGCTGGATGATGATAATGCCGGACAAATGAATATTTCTCCGGTACTCAGCCCCAATGGCAAACACGTCATTTTCCTGTCGGAGAAGAATCTGTTTTCCACTGATCTGTTCCTGGCCGATGCCAAAACCGGTAAAATGATGCGCAGGGTGTATAGCACCACATCCAATGGCGATACCGACCACTTGAACTACCTGGAAAGTGCCGGCACATGGAGCCCCGACAGCAAACGTTTTGCTTTCGATGCTTATGAAAAAGGGCGCAGTGTGCTGATTGTCAAAGACATATTCAAAGGAAGAAAAACACAGAAAATCAAAATTCCAGGTGTGCCAGCGTTCAGTAATCCGGCTTGGAGTCCTGACGGTAAAAGTATTGTAGTAAGCGGCCTCGTGAACGGTCAGACAGACCTCTACCAGTACACCTTTAAAAGCAAAAAGGTGAAAAAACTGACCAACGACCGCTACTCGGAAATTATGCCCACCTGGAGCGCCGACGGCAAATCACTGGCGTTTTCTACAGATGCCCTGAGCATCGAAAGAGGGCGCACCAATGGCGCCTGGACCATGAATCTGGCCGTCATGGATGTTGCTTCCAGTACAGTAGAAAACGTAGATATTTTCCCGGGTGCAGATAACATGAACCCGCAATACGATAAAAATGGGAACCTGTTCTTCCTCAGCAACCGTGATGGTCGCAGGAACCTGTATCGATATGATTTCAGCAACAAAAAGGTGTATCAGTTAACAGATTTGATGACGGGTATAACCGGGGTTACTCCGTATTCGCCAGCTATCAGCGTTGCCGACGATCGAGACCGCATCCTGTATACCTATTACAACAAGGGGCAGTACATCATACACCAAGCCAAAGACTCAGATTTTGAAGCTAAAGAGGTAGATCCTTTGTCTGTGGATCAGGTTGCAGCTGCTTTGCCACCTTTCAGCCCCAAGCAAAAGGATATGGTCAATACGGGTCTGCGTTTGATGGATTCTGAGACAGATAAAGATCCTCAAATGACGGCTAAGAAGTTCCGGCCCAAGTTTCAGCTAGATTATCTGGGCGGAAGTACAGGAGTTGGGGTAAATACAGGTAACAGCAGTTTTGGCGCACAAACTGGTTTGGCCGGCGGGGTAGACGCCTTGTTTAGCGATATTTTAGGCAATAATCAGTTGTATGCAGGTGCCGCCTTGAACGGGGATATTCAGGATGCCGGTGGACAAGTGTCGTACATCAATCAGAAACACCGGATTGGCTGGGGAGTCAATGCTTCGCATTTTGCATTCCAAAGTGGCTGGTATCAGTACTATGAATATGTGGATGTGAACACCACTTCAGGTGTGATCCCCATGCTCAAAAGTACGGTTGGATTGGAGCGTGTGTTTCAGCAGCGTATTGGAGGCACATTGTTTTACCCGTTTTCCGTAACCAAGCGGGTTGAATTGGGTACATCTGCAGAGTTTTATAGCAGCAGAACTACCGAATACAACGACTATTACCTGTTGAATGGCGGCTATTATGGTTCTGAACGCAAACGGTTGCCCAAAGGGGGTACTTTAAACCTGAATAATGTGCAGGCGGCATTTGTAGGGGATAATTCTTACTTCGGGTTTACTGCGCCATTGAAGGGCTGGCGCTACAGGGTAGGGGTGGAGCAATATTTTGGCGGAGATTTTAATTTCAGCAGCTTCCTGGCCGACGGCCGGAGGTATTTCTATGCCAAGCCAGTAACATTCGCGGTACGCGGACTTTCCTATACCCGGGTGGGCGGACGATCTACGGCCTTTAGCTTGCAATACCCGCTTTTTGCCGGTAACTCCTTCTTTGTACGTGGTTATGACCAAAACGTATACAGTGCACCGGAAGATTCCCTGTTTATCTACCGCACTGTTGGTAGTAAAATGCTGATCGGCAACTTTGAGATTCGTCTGCCATTCACCGGGCCCCGGCAGTTGTCGCTCATTAAATCCAATTTCCTGATTACTGACCTGAACGTGTTCTTCGATGCGGGATTGTCGTTTTATGAGTTGGACGATCTGAAAGAAGGCGCTTATATCAAGCACATTCCTATTTTCTCCACGGGTGTATCCATGCGGGTTAATCTGTTTGGGTATTTGGTTTTGGAGCCTTATTTCGCTTTGCCGATCACCGCCCCGGAAAGTCAGCGTAGCTGGAGGTTTGGATTGAACTTTATTCCGGGTTGGTGATGTAGACCTGTAAGACCACTAGGTCACTTAAAGCACTAAGGGCCACTAAGATTACGCTATCTTGGTGGCCCTTAGTAGTTTTAAGTGGTCTTCGCTATCGTGCTACCCCAACTTTTTCTACCACTTTTTCTCCATTGGGTAATTGTATTTCCAGGAAATACAACCCTGATGTAATTTGTTCGGGCAGGTTCCATGGAAGCAGTTCGCTGTCTGCCAGCGTGCGCCTGGTCAATACTGTCTGACCATTTGCGTTAATCAGACGAAGGTTGAGCCATTGTCCATCCCAGTGGGCTACATCCAGATAGAGCGTGCCAGAAACAGGATTAGGGAATACCAGCAGATCGGGAGTGTGGATAGCATTTTCCTCCAAACGTTCCTGAGCCGGGCGCTCGCCTGCAGGGGTAACGCCAACAGGGCAATAGAAGGTATTCAAATGTGCTTCCAGGAAAATCTGAGGCTCCAAGCGGGACACAATATTGATAAAAGTTACATCAGCCTGAGCCGGCAGTTTGTACCTGAAAATTTCTGATTCTCCATTGGCAATACTATCCGAAACCGACTTGAAGCGTACGGAATACATGGGCGAAAAGTTAGGGTTTCGCACCAGGTACTCCCGGCCGGAGTTTGGCGCTTCGTAGGTAGTATTGTCTGGAGGATACAAGGCTGTCATGCCATCAGGCACTTGTATGGCGGTGTAAATCAATCGATTAGTGCAGTTGTTGGTTACCCGTACACGGTAGGTTTTGTTCTTTTCAGCATCAGCGGTAATGGTAAGCAATTCATATTTCAGGCAGCCAGATAACTTGACATCGCAGGGCTCTTCCTCCCGAACAGTTACCACAAAACAGCAGGATGCTGATTGTCCGCAGCTATCGGTAGCTACCCAACAAACGGTGGTATTCGTTACCGGGAAAAGACTTCCTGAAGGTAGTCCGGCGCTTAACTCCATTTCCAATCCCGGACATGGGCAATCTGTAGCAGCTATAGGCATAGCATAATTGACCACAACTGGTCCGCTTCCAGGCAAGGTGGCCAGACTGATATGGTTGGGGCATGCAATGCTGACGTTGGAAGGTGCGGGTGTTAAAGATTCCAGCGTATAGGTAGCAATGGTATCGCAGCCGGTAAGAGCGGGCAATTCCAGGATTACCGTGGTGGGTTGTGTGTAATTGACGCCACCCAGCGTGACAGTTTCGCCCGGGCAAAACTGGATGGTTCTGTTTACGGTAGGTTGCTGTAATAAGGTTAATGCGTAGGTAGCCAGGGTATCGCATTCATCGCCTTGTCCGGCCAGGGTGAGGTTCACGGTGGCAGGAGCGGTGTAGTTTTGACCGCCCAGGGAGATGGTTTCACCCGGGCATAAAGCCAGATTTTGCGTAAAGGATACTTGTGGCAGAAGTCGGAGAATATAAGTAGCCAGGGTATCGCATTCATCACCTTGTCCGGCCAGGGTGAGGTTCACGGTGGCTGGTGCGGTGTAGTTTTGTCCGCCCAGGGAGATAGATTCCCCGGGGCAGAGTGGGATGTTTTGTGTGAAGGATTCCTGTGGTTTCAGGATCAGCTGGTAAGTTGCCAGGGTATCGCAGTCATTTCCTTGTCCGGCCAGTGTGAGGTTCACGGTGGCTGGTGCGGTGTAGTTTTGTCCGCCCAGGGAGATAGTTTCCCCGGGGCAGAGTTGGATGTTTTGTGTGAAGGATTCCTGTGGTTTCAGGATCAGCTGGTAAGTAGCCAGGGTATCGCAGGCATTTCCCTGTCCGGCCAGGGTGAGGTTCACGGTGGCTGGTGCGGTGTAGTTTTGTCCGCCCAGGGAGATAGATTCACCGGGGCAGAGTGGGATGTTTTGGGAAATTTCAGTTTGAGCGACTTCGTTAGACGAAATTAATACCGCTTGGGTAATTATTTCACCAGGAGATCCCGGTGTTGCTCCATTAGCATTGTTTTGGTTTCCCACACCATTTTGACCACCATTTACATTGATGGTTATGTTAGGAAAGTTTGAACTAGACAGGAATTTCCCCCCACCTCCCCCACCTCCAGGGCCAATGATTTGTGATTGTACGAAGAATAAACAGTCTCCTCCAAATCCTCCAGCTAATCGGCAGTCTAAGTTCCCGGTTATTTGATTTGCCTGTAGAAAAATTGTCCCTCCAGCGCCTCCACCACCCTGGCCATCATTCCTTTCAGTTCCTCCGGCTATCACATTTTGACCATTAGCAAAAATAAAATGTCCGTTTGTAACCAAATTGTTGACAATAATAATTGCGATTCCCCCTCCATTTCCTCCGGAAGTTCCATGGTTGTCATTAGTATGACCAGCTCCTCCGCCGCCACCTAACACAAGCCTTTGACTATTCTGAGTATATATATTTATTCCGCCAACCCCATTAGTTCCTGGAGTTGGTGAGCCGGATGGAGTGTTGTAATATTCTAAACCACCGAAACCTCCTGATCCAGCATTCCCGCCCCCTCCACCACCACCATTATGAGAATTTCCTGCGCCTCCTCCGTTAGCAGCTTTACCTCTTCCATAAGATTTATCGAATGGAATAATGGTGATTCCTTCTCCTTTTTGACCAGATACTATGGGGTCAGGGGCATAAAAATATCCTACTTCTCCATATGGTGCGGCATTGGCATCTTCAACGATACCACCTCTAAATCCCTTACCTGTTACACTAATATCACTATTTAGTGTTAAGGTTCCTGAAACATCAAGGATTAATACGCCCCCAGTTGTTCCATTCCATTCTTGGCATGTAAGTATATTTGAAACCGTAGCATTTGTATATTCTGGTACTTTGATGAGTTGTACTTTTCCCGAAATATCATAATTTCCCAAAGTCTTGTTTACCAGCTCAATTTGCCCGTTTGAAACAGATTTTATTCTATTGAGCTCATATAAGCCTGCGCTGTTGGAGCCAATAATGTTGCCAAAGGTAGGACTGTTAGTTTGATCAATCATTGCTCCCTGCATTTGGATAAGCAACACCTTGTCATTTGATGCAAAACCTTGTGTTGTGCCAACTTTTAATATGGTATTAAAACAGCCCGAAATATTGTTAACCGGAGTGTATGCGTTAACAACTCCACTAATATTTTGAGCCTTCAACAAAAGGTTCATAAAAATTAATCCAGCGACGAAAAATAGCTTTGAAATCTTCATGTAGAATTATGTGTTTGAATGTTTTAAATGTTTAGGTGGCGGCTTTTATGTTCCTTTGCGGCAAATTGAATTACAATGTCGTGGAAAAAATCCCTTTTATTCTTTGCCTGGCAATCCATCCGTTTCTCAAAAAGTCTTGAACATTTCACTAATGTCTGGACATTCTATAAAAGATGGAAAACTTCATTCGAACCAGGTAAAAGCTCTGTTACTGATGAGCTTCCATGGATCAATTACCTTGCCATACAGTGTCTGGAAAAAAATATTAGGCCCGAATTTAAGGTTTTTGAGTATGGTGGCGGCGGATCTACTTTGTTTTTTAGCAAAATTGTCGCGGAGATTGCAACAGTTGAGGACAACCAGGAGTGGTATAATACACTCAATGATATTATAACAGCGAGAAGAATTTCAAATTGGAGGGGATTCTTTGTGCAGCCAGAGCCAGTATCAACTTCTTTACCCCGCTCTTTCAAAAATCCTAAGGATTTTATGAGTAGAATGGAAATTCATGCTGATATGAGCTTTGAAAAATATGCGAAAGCAATCCAACAATATCCATTTGAATATTTTGACTTGATTCTTGTAGATGGAAGAGCAAGGCCATCATGCATAGAACAAGCATTGCCTTTTTTAAAACCAGGAGGAATATTGGTTGTTGACAACACTGAACGAACTTATTACCTTGAACCATTCAAAGAGATCCTGTCATCTGATTTTGAGGTTTTAGAAAACCGAGTCGCTCCAGTTGCGTATACGCCGGATTTCACGCAAACCTCTATTTTCAGAAAAAGGGTTAAATAATTCCTAAACGCATCATTTCTAAGCAGATCACCACTCCGATTTGCATTAGTGTATTTCCATTTCTAACCCCACTAAATTTCACTAACCACCACCCGCATTATGTCTAAAATCCTCTGGGCCGACGACGAGATTGATCTCCTGAAACCACACCTGATGTTCCTTCAAAGCAAAGGTTATGAAGTAGTTACGGCCACCAATGGCTATGATGCCGTAGATCTGTACACTGAGCAAGCTGCCGATATCGACGTGGTATTTCTGGATGAAAGTATGCCCGGACTAACCGGACTGGAAGCCTTGATGAAAATCAAATCACTTAACCGGAATGTACCGGTGGTGATGATTACCAAAAATGAAGCTGAACACGTGATGGAAGATGCCATCGGGGGCCAAATTTCCGATTATCTGATCAAGCCGGTGAATCCCAACCAGATTCTGCTTACCCTGAAGCGTATTCTGGATAATAAACGACTTCTGAGCGAAAAGACAGCCCTAAACTACCAACAGGAATTCCGGGAAATCTTCATGGAAATTACCGGAGGACTGGATCAGACTCAGTGGGTAGATGCCTACAAGAAAATCGTTAACTGGGAAATGCGTGTGGATGCTAACCAGGCTACCGGTGTGAGCGAAATCCTGTCGCAACAGAAAGAACAAGCCAACACAGAGTTTTCCAAATTTGTTACTAAAAACTACTTCGATTGGGTTGATAAGAACAAAGAAGTAGGTCCTATCATGTCGCATTCCATGATGCGGAAACATATTTTTCCGCACATCGGTAACGGCGTGCCCACCGTGGTGGTTCTGCTCGACAACCTTCGGTACGACCAATGGAAAACCATTGAGCCCATTCTCAATGAGCAATTCCGAACAGAAAACGAAGGTTATTTCTTTAGCATTCTGCCTACTGCAACACAATACAGTAGAAATGCCATTTTCGCCGGAATGATGCCCTCTGATATCGAGAAAAACTTCCCCGATAAATGGAAGAATGATACGGATGAGGGAGGAAAAAATATGTTCGAAGATTTTTTCCTGGGCAAACAAATTGAACGTTCCTTCCGAAAGCCCATCAAGTGGGATTACGTCAAAGTAACCAATGTCAATCACGGTAAGGAGTTGAACGACAACATCCTGCACTACCTTAACAACGACATTACGGTGATCGTGTATAACTTCATTGATATGCTCTCCCACGCGCGCACAGAAATGGAAGTGCTCAAGGAATTGGCCGGTGATGAGCGTGCATACCGTTCGCTAACTCGTTCCTGGTTCCTGCACTCGCCGCTCTGGACTGCACTGCAAAAACTGGAAGGCAGGGATGTGCAATTATTTGTGACCACCGACCACGGCACCATACGCGTACAAACCCCGTCTAAAGTGGTTGGCGACCGCGAAACCACCACCAATTTGCGGTACAAAGTGGGTAGAAATCTGCAGTATGAGGCCCGTGATGTACTCGCCATAAAAGACCCACAGAGCGCTGGCCTGCCTCGCCCGAACATTAGCAGCACTTTTATTTTTGCTAAAGAGGACTATTTTTTCCTTTACCCCAACAATTACAACCATTACCACAACTACTACCGCAATACTTTTCAGCATGGAGGGATTAGTCTGGAAGAAATGATTTGTCCGGTAGTGAGGATGAGGAGTAAGTAAATCTCAGAGGTTGTTTGGGGTCATTTGAATCATCCTCTTTGCCTTTTGGGGGTAAAAAAAATCCCCCTCCACATTGCTGCGGAAGAGGACATCCCAAAAACCGATTACTTCTTTATATCAACGACCTACAAGTGGCCGGGATAAAATCATGATTGAAGCTCCTCAAGAGCTGTGCATAGTGTTGTTTCTGAAGAATTCCGGAAATAGGAAGGAGTCGCTGCCAAGGGATTATTTTCCGAATGGAATTTTCTTCATGCAAAATTAACGCCACTTTCCATTTTTTAGCATACCTGTGTAAGGTTGTTTCCAAAGTTTTTTGTGAAAGTGTGCGCACACATGCAACATTTATTTATAGAACAATCACTATGCATTTAATTGATTTCCAGCGAATTATTGAGCTCTTCAAGACGTAAGTTTAATGCTGAGTGTTGATTGTTCAGGTAGGAAATCTGGGTTTCTTCGTTGGCTAAAAGTGCATCAATTTCTCCAAAATTGTCAGCAATGCGACCCTTTATGGTGCGTACATACCCTCGCAATTTACTCTCCAAAGCTTCCTGCATCTGAATTCTACCCTGACTGATCTCGGTTTCATAGCCCTTCACTATCTTACTTCGCTGGGCACGGGCTGTGAATCCGGCAAACAACATTCCGATACCTGTGAGCAATCCGCCGGTTACATCAAAAACCGTCATTTTGGTCACTCCTGCCAATACCAGTCCAATAATGGCGGCGCCGCTGCCGGCAGCAATATTAGGCGAAACTGTGGTGTTTTCCGGGAATAATTTTCCATCATTGAAATTTTCGGAACGGGTCATAAACCGTCCGAATGCCTCTTGCAATTCTTTCATTACAGCGGCTCGTTTCTCTGAAATGGTATCAAAAATATAGCTGTCGCTTTTTACCACTGTATCTGCAGCCCGAATTTTCAAGTCTATCATCTTGGCCATTTGTTGCACAGAATCTGCCAGATCAACCACACCATCGTTGAGTTTGCTGCGCAGTTCTGCATTCAACTGCAACTCCAGCTGTTTCGCCAGTGCGTTCAGCCAGTCTGAAATACTGGCCTGTTTACTGAATAAACCCAATACCGAACGTTTCAGTAAAGCCGGAAAAGACAAACCATCAGATAATTCCTGTCCTATTCCCCGGGTAATTCGGTCGTATCCATGCAGCAGGTTTTCGATCAACAGATCTACATGGTGATTGGATTTTCGCTCCTGGTTGTCGAGTGTTTGGGTAATATCGTTGCGGAATTCTGTGTCCAGCTTGAATTGTTCGGCCCGGGTTTGGAGGTCGGTGGCGAGTTTGTCCAGGATAAACCGCGAGGTACTCAGGTTATTTTTCAGTTTGAGGGCCGCTCCTCTTCCGCCAGTTACATGAGTGCGGATGTAATCCCTCACTGCCGAAAAATTACTTTGGTCAAAACGGCCTTCCAGTTCTGCTTTGGCGCTGGTGGTATAAATGACGGGCTCGTCGACACCTTTTTTTTGCGCAAATTCAAATAAGCCCCGTTCGTTCACAGCCAGATCTTCAGCAGACAACAGATCTTTTTGCTGCAAAACGAAAATGATTTTTTTGTGCCAATCGCGGTGGATAAAATCAAAGAAATCCCAGGCTGATTGCCGGTAAGGATTTTTAGCTTCAAAAACGAAAATAACCAGATCGCTGGCAGGAATGAAATTCTCGGTAATTTCCTGGTGATTGGCAATGATACTGTTGGTGCCGGGTGTATCTACCACGGCAATATCTTTCAGGATGTCAACCGGCAAGAAGAGTTTTTTGAGGTATGGATTTACCACCACCACTTCTTCCTTTTCCCCATAAAGAATCTGTTGTACAGTATCTGTCATAGGTTGCGGCGCAACGGCACAAATATCGCGGCCTGCTTCCAGCAAAGCGTTCACAAAACTGCTTTTGCCAGCCTTTACTTCACCTACGATCACGAACATAAAAGGCTCCGACATACGGTTACGCAGTTCGCCTACCATACTGGCCAGTTCTTTATGCCCGATCTCCTGACTGAGCTGTTGCAAATCTTTCACAAGGTCTTCGCATTGAGCGCGAAGCGCAAGGGTGCGTTGGTTGAGAATCATGCGTCAAACATAGGTGTTTTCAAATAAAGTAAAAAGCAGCTTTATCGAATAAATTGACAGGGTTATAACCTCAAACAACACAAATTACCGGTTGGGCTTGTGCCAGCGTGGGGCGCCCCTATAATTTGCCCCTAAACAATTAGAGCATGTTGGGGATTTTCTGACGGAGTCAAAAATTTGAGCTTTCTTCGTCAGTTTTTGCGTTTTTGAAGAAGCATAGCCTGAGTTACGTGACTGAAAAAAGGTGAAAAATGGCGGAAAAAGGACAGTTTTTGGCCCGGCAAGAAAATCCCCAACATGCTCTTAACCTATTCCGTTGCAAAGGTCGGAATATTCAATTTTCATTAAACACACACTACATCCATGAAAAACAGCATTTGTTTAGCATTCATCGCTCTGTTCGGAGGCTTCTTTTTTGTCTCGGATCTTCAGGCACAAAACGGAAGCCCAAAACGTGAGGTTGGTCTTCAATTTGGCTCTCTTGATCTGAACGGAGCATCGTTCAGTGCTTTTTTTAAAAAGGAAAAAAAGGAAAATGTATATCGCCGTATTCGGGTTGCTACTGGTAGAATTCAACTGGATTTGCTGGAAGAACAAACAAATTTCAACTTCAATGTTGGCATGGCTATAGGCCGTGAAAAACGTAAATCCCTGGACGATAAACTGGTCTTCTATCATGGCCCGGAGTTTGCCGCCAGCGTTTCCATTTTTACTTCAGAGGTAGACGACGATGTAACACCCATTCTTGTATCCCCGTCATTCGGCTGGGTACTGGGTTTGCAACACAGCTTTAATGATCGCTGGGCCATCAATATTGAAACGATCCCAAGTTTCCGGGCATCGTTCAATTATTATGGCGGTGATGGCATTGGTTCAGCGGAAGGCCTGTTCCTTGGCGTTGGCGGCTCTAATACCGTTAGCCTGAGTGTTCTCCGGAAGTTTTAAACGAGATCACCACTAAGTCACGAAGGGCACTAAGGTATTCTTCTCCTTAGTGCCCTTCGTGACTTAGTGGTGATCTCGTTTAAAACTCCAGCACAAACCGAGCCCCTCCGCCTGCGGCAGAACTGACCCTGATGTCTCCGCCATGCATTTGCATAATTTGGCGGGAAATGCTTAGCCCAACACCTGTTCCTGTAGCCTTTGTGGTGAAAAATGGAATAAATACTTCATCCAGCAACTCTGAAGAAATGCCCGGGCCGTTGTCTTCCACTTCAATAAACGTTTTGCCTTTTGGATCAGCTCCCGCGCGCAGGGTAATCCGGGGTGCTCCTATTTCAGCTGAAGCCAGGGCTTCCCGCGCATTTTTAACCAGATTGATCAGCACCATCTCTAGCTGACCAGCATCGGCCTGAATACGCAGATCTTCAGGTTGCACAAAAAACTCCAGTAATATTTTGTGTTCCCGCATTTCCGGAATGGTCAGTTGTACCACCCTCTCCAACAGGTTCTTAACCGAAAAATCATCCATTTTAGGGGCTGGAATGGCACTGAACGACCGGTACGCCTCCACAAAATTCATCAGTCCGCGGCTTCTGGAGGCCACTACTTCCAGCGCTTCTGTAAGATCGGCTGAGGCAGGTGAGTTGTCCAGGTCATGCCGCACAATGTCTTGAGCAGTTTCTACCAAAGAAACGATAGGTGTTACGGAATTCATGATTTCGTGCCGCAAAACACGTGTCAGGTTTCTCCATGCGTCTACTTCCTTGCGCTGTAGTTCCGGGTGGATGTTTTGTAGTGTAAGCAAACGAACTGCACGGCCTTGCAGACTCACACTAACACCTTGTACGGCCAGTTGTCTGCCAGACTCTGGCTGGTACAACATTTTCCCCTTGGAGCTTAATTGCTGCACAAACTGGGTGAGGGCCTTGTGACGCTCCGGCAAATCGTGCAGGTGGTGAAGCCGGTATACGCCCAGTAACTGAAAGGCTGCACTGTTTGATACCAACACAGCAGATTGGGTATCAAACACCAAAATGCCAGCGCTGAGGTGCTGAACAATGGTATTGAGAAACAAAAGGTTGGCTTCTTTTTCTGCCCGGGTTTGGCGGAATGCCTCCAATACTTCGTTGAATTGACGGTTAACTTCGGCAAAAGAATCGCCTTTTTCTTTGCCTGAGGCAAACCGGATGGCAAAGTCTGAATACCGTACACTTTCAAAAAAACGGGCCAGCCGTCGGTTGGTGTCGTTCACATATCTGAACAAACTGAAGGCAGCCCCCAGGGCCAGCAACACCATCAACAGGCTCAGTCCCGGTTGAGGTTCGGGCCACATGGCAGCTGCTACCGCAGCAACAATGGCCAGCGATAACAATACAATACGCCAGATCAGGGCAACGGAAAAGGTGCGGACTAGTGCCATGGCTAAATCAGTTCGTCGATATGCATCTCAATGCTTCGAACCATCTTTCCCAAAGGTAAATCATTTTCATCCGCCCCAAAAGGCTCTTCAATTTCCTCGGCAATCAACTCCAGACTGGCCAATACAAAGAAGATGAAGCCAACAATGGGAATGACCCAGTAACCCAGGTTGAACACGAAGCCAAAAGGCAGGGTAATCACATAAAACAAAACGAATTTTTTGATAAAAACACTATAGGAATAGGGAATGGGCGTGTTTTTAATGCGCTCGCAAGCGCCACAGATATCGGTGAATGATTGAAGCTCGCTATTGAGAAACAACAATTGTTCGCCGGTAATTTTTTTGGATTCCAGCATTTGCTGGATTTTACGAAACATCAGGGCAGCTACCTGGTTAGGCAGATGCTTCTCCAGGTCAATTTTGTGCTGTAAGGCCTCCGGTATGTCGTCAAAAAGTTCCAAACGTGTTTCTTCACTGCGCAAATGGTTTTTGAGCGTCAGGGCATACATGGGTATGGTTTTTCGGAAAAACGAGCGGTCCGAATCCCCTTGTGGCAGTATTGCTGCCAGTTTCATGGCCAGGTTCCGACTATTGTTCACCAGAGCGCCCCAGAGTTTTCGACCCTCCCACCAACGCTCATAAGCGGTATTAGTGCGAAATACCAGAAGGAACGAAATGACAAAGCCCAGTAGCGTATGCATGATGGACACATTCCGGATATGGCTTTTTTCACTCAGTTGCCAAACCTCCATTTCCATCCAGGCTACCAGCCAGGAATAGGCACAAACCGCCAGAATCCATGGAAATAAACGCCTAACCGTGTCGGAACGGTGAAAATGATACGGCCAAACAAACCAGGCCTTGGGATCGTGTGCTATCATAGACGGTGGACGGTTGACGGCTTACGGTTGACGGTTGATGGCTTACAGTGGACGGCTTACGGTTGATGGCTTACGGTTGACGGCTTACGGTGGACGGTGACGGTTGATGTTGGACGGCTTACGGTGGACGGTGCGTGAGTAGCTAGATTAATGTGAGTTGTCATTCCGAGTACTCGGAATGACAACTCACATTAATCTAGCTACTCACGCACCGTCCACCGTCCACCGTCCACCGTCCACCGTAAGCCGTCCACCGTCCACCGTCCACCGTCTATAACTGATATTTTTCTAAGCGGCGATACAGGGAGGCCCGGGTAAGTCCGAGTTCCTGTGCAGCTTCGGTGATGTTTCCGTGGTATTTTTGAAGGGCTTTCATGATGAGTTGTTTCTCCATGTCGTCCAGGTTCATGGTAGGCATGTTCAGGTCTTGATCAGCCCCACCTTCCCGGAAAAAGAAATCTTCAGGCTGCAATTTTTCTGTTTTCGACATGATGACTGCTCTTTCTACGGCATGTTGGAGTTCACGGATATTTCCGGGCCAGGCATAGCGGTGCATTTCCTTCAGCAGGGCGGCACTCAGTCCGTTTACCGGCCGTTTGTATTTACGGGCAAACTCCTTCAGGAAATGCATGGCAAGCGGCTCAATATCATCGGTTCTTTCCCGCAGGGCTGGCAAATGTATTTCAATGGTATTGATCCGGTAAAGCAAATCCTGTCGGAATTGTCGGTTTTTTACCGCTTCAAACAGATTTTGATTGGTAGCAGAAATGACCCGCACATTGACAGGCCTGGATCTGTTGGAGCCTACCCGGGTAACGGTTCGGTTTTGCAGAACAGTGAGGAGCTTTGCCTGTGCGCCCAAAGAGAGGTTGCCAATTTCATCCAAAAATATGGTTCCTGCATCGGCGGCTTCAAACCGGCCTGGCCGATCTTCGCGGGCATCGGTGAATGCGCCTTTTACGTGACCAAAAAGTTCGCTTTCAAACAGGGTTTCGGTAATTGCGCCCATATCCACCTTTACAAAATTCTCCTGCGCGCGCTGGCTGTGCGCGTGAATGGCTTGGGCTACCAGGTCTTTTCCAGTGCCATTTTCGCCCAGCAAGAGCACATTTGCGTCTGTTTCTGCCACCCGCAACACCGTTTCCCACACCTGTTTCATGGCCTGACTTTGAAAGATCAGGTCAGGTAAATCGCTGGTGGCAGCCAGATTGCGGCCAAGTTGTTTGGACTTTAATTGGTCGTTTTCTTCCTGGCTGGCCTTTAGTTTCAGGGCAGAATGCAGGGTAGCCAGTAGTTTTTCATTGTCCCAAGGCTTTAGTACAAAATCGGTTGCACCATTTTTTATGGCCCGCACTGCCAGTTCTACGTCGCCATAAGCCGTTATGAGTACCACTACCGCCTCCGGATAAATTTCCAGGATGCGGGCCAGCCAGTCGAACCCCTCTTGTCCGGTATTTTTAGCGCTGCGACCAAAGTTCATGTCCAGCATAATCACCGAATACCGCTTTTCGCGCAGCAGCATGGGTATTTCCTCCGGATCGCGGGTGGTATCCACTTCGGCAAAATGGCGCTTGAGGAATAATTTCCCGGCGCTGAGCACGCCCGGGTTATCGTCCACAATGAGCAGGGAGGATTCATTCATATGCATACAGTCTATCTCCTGCAAATCAAGTGAAAATTTCAGACATGGTGTCCGTTTTCGGACAGCAGTTTTTTTACGCAGACCATTGAGATGGAGCAGGGGGCATCTTTTACAAGTCTTTTACAAGCTTTTACGGCCAAAATCTGGCGCCGGAAGCGGTGGCTAATACTTTTGTCCCACTTTTTACACCACAAACAATTCAGCTATGATGTTCCGTTTTAAATCTCTGTTTTTCGTTTTAAGCATGGTTTTCCTGGCAGATGCAGCCTTGGCTCAGGAGCCTTTTACGCAATGCACAGCGGCATTTTTGAACAAAAAAATGGTGGTTGATGAATACTCCACCACCGGAAAATGCAGCCTTCCGCAAAACGCAACGGGCACACTCACCGTTTGCACTGCCGATTTATCGCCTGAGCGCAGTATCCCACTGGAAAAAATCAGGTTCAAGATTGCCCTGAAAAAGCAACAGGCGAATACCCTGATTATGTTTTCGGATGTGACATATAAAGAAGTAAACATCGAAAAAGTACTCTTGCAATGCCAGCCAGGCGATAAAATTGTACTTATGACCCTGGATAACCGGTACTCTCTGCCCCACCACGAGATATTAGTGAGTGAGTGAGTGAGTGAGTGAGTGAGTGAATGAGTGAGTGAGGCGTTTGGCTTGGCTTTCATACAAATCTCAAGCCCAGCGTCTCACCCATTCACTCATTCACTCACTCACTCACTCACTCCTCAGGCTCTTCACCGGGTTTTCCATGGCCGCACGGATACTTTGATACAATACCGTGCCTAAGGCAACCAGCAACACCACTAAGCCTGACACCAGAAACATCCAGGCCTCCAGATCAATCCGGTAGGCATAAGCCTCCAGCCATTGCCGCATCAACCAGGCCGAGATAGGGGAGGCTACCAATACTGCCAGCAAAACCAGCTGCAAAAAATCGCGGGTGAGCAGGGTGGTGACACTGAGTATCCCGGCGCCCAGGACCTTGCGGATGCCAATTTCTTTTTTGCGCCGCTGCATCTGAAACGCCGTAAGACCCAACAATCCCAAACAGGAAATCGCAATCGCCAGACCGGCAAAAACCCCAAATAAAGCGCCAAATCTGGACTCATGTCGGTACTGGCGGGCAAAATTCTCGTCCAAAAACCAATACCGGAATGGTTGATCCGGATACAATTCCAACCAGGTTTTTTGCACAGCCGTTAAGGCAGATTGCATCTGATCCGGGTGTATTTTTAAGGTGGTATACGGCAGCTCCTCGGGCGAAAAACAGTAGTACAATGTAGGTTTTGGGGTGTTTTTTAAACTTTCAATGTGAAAATCTTCCACAACGGCCCCAACCACCATAGTTGCCCCGCCTTCGCTGTTTTCGTAAGCAATTTCTTGTCCAATGGCGGCTTCCGGTGTGGGAAATCCCAAGACCTTGCGCATGGTTTCATTCAGGGTAACATGTCGATACCGGGCGCTGCGATCTGTGTAGTACTTATGGGTTCCGGCCAGCATTTTTACCCCAAACAAGGAGAAAAACTGCTCATCTGTTTCTACAAAATAGGAGGTAATGCGCGCATAATCGGGTTGTTGCGTCCAATGCATTGGCCGGTTACTGCCGCTGATACTGTTGACTCCCAAACCGGGCACTATGCTGGAAAATGCCATACCGCTGACGCCCGGGATCTGCAGGCATTTTTGCTGCAGCACCTCCAGTTTATGCATGCTCAATGAATCTCTCTGGCCTGAAAAACGCACAGAAACCAGCTGATCCAGCGAAACGCCCAGCTCGTGTTGCTGTAAAAACTGCAATTGCCGTCCAACCACCAAAACGCCAAAAATGAGCCCGGCAGAGCAGATAAACTGTGTGGTAACCAGACTTTTGCGCAAAAAACTGCCTTTCATAGGTCCAAACCGACCCCGAAGTGCTTCTGAAGGGCGGATTCCCGACAGCACCAAAGCGGGGTATAAACCAGCCAGGATGGCCATGCCGGTTACCACACCCACACTTGTGACCCAAAAACCGGGATCAAAGGTGTTATCAGGTGTAATGCCTGCCAGTTGTGTAAAAGCGGGTTGAATCTGCATATACAACACCGTAGCCAAGCTGAGCGCTGCAAGACAAAGCACCAGATGTTCAGCCAGGAATTGTGCCACCAAATTGCTCCGGTTGGCGCCAATGGCTTTTCGCACGCCTACTTCCTTCGCGCGCTCCTGCGCAAAAGCGCCCGCCAGATTGATGTAATTAATCAGGGCAATGCCCAGGATCAACAAGCCGATCAAACCAAGGAACTGCACTGTTCGGGCCTGACTGTTAGGTTCCAGTTCGTAGGTGAGGTCGGAATGCAGGTGTATATCGGTGAAACGCTGAATGTCCAGGGCAATACCGGCGTCTTTGAGCTGGTTTTGGTTAATTTTAGCCAGTTCCTGCCGCACCTTTTCCGGGTTGGCGCCGGGTGCGAGTTGTACATAATTGTAATCCCAGTAGGATTCAAAATTATCCTGATGACCGGTGGCGTAACGGGTAGCGTAAGAAAGCAGGAGGTCGAATTTCAGGTGAGTGTTTGGCGATGGATCAGCTACCACAGCTACCACAGTGTATTGGCCGGCCATCATGCCATTGCTGATGCGGAATATTTTTCCCAGAGCCGGCCCCTCACCAAAAATTCTCCGGGTCTGACTCTTGGTCATTACCGCCTGGTTTGGTTGGTTTAAACAGGTATTTAGATCACCTTCCAGCAGGTTTTGCGGGAACATCCGCAGAAAGCCGGGGTCGGTCATGTAACAGCGTGCCAACTCAAAAGGCTGCTGTTCCACCAGTGCCACTACTTCCGGACTACTGCCGCAATACAGGCGGGCGTAATCTGTCACTTCCGGCAATACTTGCTGAAGCGTTGGGCCTACGGCGCTGTGGGTGTTGGCATCTTTGGTTATGACCGTACTGCCGTCGGCGGTATAGTTGTACACGCGCCAGATGTTGGCAGCATGCGGACTTTGCCGGTCGTAGGCGTATTCATGCCGCACATACCTGAACAACAACAACGCCGCGGTGATGCCGATGGTCAAACCGGCAAAATTGATGGCCGTGAATGCTTTGTGCCGGCGAAGGCTGCGCAGAAAGTGTAGGATCGTGTAGGACATGATATGGGACGTTAGTCTGAGGAATAAGTCATATCCTGTGCCAGAATAGTTTATCGCTCATTTTCAATTAGTTGTGAAATTTTTAGGTCTTGTAGGTGTTCAAATTCGGACAGCCGGGTGTTCGGGATTGGACGGGCAGAAGCGGTTTTTTACAAATTCGGGATTTAACTACGAATTTGTAAAAAAATGAATTATTGCTGTATATTTGTACAACTTTTATAAGGGTCAAAAGGTATGGTAAAAAGAACATTAAGTGAGCGCATTAATGCTGCTGCTCAAACAATGCCAGTGGTTAGTGTTACTGGCCCAAGGCAATCGGGAAAAACAACCTTAGCCAAAAGCGTGTTTCCAAACTACGCTTATGCAAACCTTGAAAATCTCCCTACCCGGCAATTTGCTTCGGAAAATCCTGTTGGCTTTCTAAAACAATACCCAAATGGGTTAATCATTGATGAGGCACAATATATACCCGAATTGTTTTCGTACATACAGGTGGAGGTAGATCAGAGCAGGCAAAATGGAAGATACATTTTAACAGGCTCTCAAAATTTCCTTCTTATGGAGAAAATAACACAAAGTCTTGCCGGTAGGGTTGCGGTATTTAACCTGTTGCCGTTTTCTATTCAAGAACTGGAAGATACTCCATTTCAACTCAAAAATCCTTTTGAATACATGGTAAAAGGATTATATCCCCGTGTCTATGATCAAAATACCCCACCCGAAATTTTTTATCCATCTTATCTCCTCACCTATTTAGAGCGCGATGTCCGTTTATTGAAAAACATAGGCAATTTAGCCGCTTTTGAACGATTCGTGAGATTATGCGCAGGGCATATTGGTCAGATATTTAACCAAACATCTTTGTCAAACGATACCAATTTTTCTCAATCAACTATCAAGAGCTGGCTTTCTGTACTTGAGACAAGTTTTGTGGCATTTTTACTGCCTCCATATTTCAGGAATTACAATAAACGACTGCTGAAGACCCCCAAGCTGTATTTCTATGATACCGGATTGGCTTGCTCCTTGTTAGGTATCCGCACGGCCACCGAATTAGAAAATCACCCCATGCGTGGCCCACTTTTTGAAAACTTTATCGTGGTAGAATACATGAAGCAATTCCTGCATCATGGCCATCGCCCCGGTTGCTATTATTGGCGAGACAATTCCGGGAATGAAATAGATCTTCTGATAGAGCAGGCAGGTCAGATTTATCCTGTTGAAATCAAATCCAGCCAAACACTTAAACCAGATTTTTTCAAAAACCTTCAATTTTTTCAAAAGATCTCAGGTACGCCTGCCGAGCAATCATTCCTGATCTATGCCGGCACAGAAAATCAGCAAAGGACTCACGGAAATGCGCGTAGCTGGGATAATTTTCCCAACCTGGCATAGGCCTCACTCACTCTTCAGCGACTTAATCGGATTAGCCAAAGCTGCCTTGACACTCTGAATACTGACGGTCAGGAAGGCTATCAAAATGGCTGCAAATCCCGCCAATACGAACATCCACCATTGGATATCAATACGATAGCTAAAATCCTGTAACCACTTATCCATCAGATAATAAGCCAATGGAGAAGCTATTACTATGGCTATCAATACCAGTTTGAGAAAGTCTTTGGCCAGCAGCATGGTGATGCCGCTTACCCCTGCGCCAAGCACCTTGCGAATACCAATTTCTTTGGTTCTGCGCTGGGCGGCATGAGTAGCAAGCCCCAGCAATCCCAGGCAGGAAATAAAGATGGCTATGGCGCCGAAGCCTTTACAAGTGTCGGAAAAGCGGTTTTCATCCAGGTAAAAATCCGCAATCTGCTCATCAAAAAACGAAGCATCAAACACCTGTTCCGCAAAGGTTTCATCATGCACTTTTTGGATGGCTTCGGTGGTGGCTTTGATGTTTTGGGGTTTGATTTTAACGCCGGTTACATAAAAGCGCTCCAGGTTGCTGGACAGTGTCATGGGTTCCAGTTCATGGTGGGCTGAATGCGCGTGGAAATCTTGTATCACACCTACTATTTTGCGCCATTTGCCGCTGCCCATCCGCAATTCCTGCTGAAGTATTTCTTCCGGATTGGCAATGCCCAGTTTTTTAACCATGGTTTCATTTACCACGTATTCTTTCACGGTATCGCTGGGCTCCAGCCAGCGGCCAGCCACCATTTTCATCCCGTACGTTTGCAAAAAGTCAGCATCTCCGTATTTGATCGTCGTGTTAAACCGTTGATAATCAGTACCTCTACCTACGGCAAAATTGGTCATCCAGGTACTGCCTGAAGAAGGCTGGTCGGAACTGAAGGATACCGACTCTACGCCGGGAATTTGCAGGAGCCGTTGTTTGAACCCGCTCATACGGGATTGTGCTATGCTGTCGCCCGCCATATTAAAGGTATACACCAGTTCCTTGCGAAAACCCATGTCCATATTGCGCAGGTAATCCAGCTGACCGAGGGTAATAATGGTTCCCACAATCAATGCCTGTGCAATCAGAAACTGCATCACTACCAGGCCCTTGCGCAATCCGTTTCCGCTGGAAGCCTGGTTGAAGAGGTCGTTTTTCAGGGCTTTAATGGGATTGAAACCCGCAAGTACCAGTGCCGGGTAAAAACCGGACAACAAGGTTACCACCAGCGCAAGTGCGGGGATGAATATCCACAAAACTGGCTGGTTCAGGAAGGGTAAATCGGTAGGCACTTCTGAAATTCGCTCCAGAAGGGGTAATCCCAACCAAGCCAGACAAGTGCCCAATAGCACAGAAAAGCCAACGATCATGGCTGTTTCAGACATGAACTGGCCAAAAAGGGCTGAGTGACTGCCGCCCAGCGTTTTGCGAACGCCTACTTCCTTCGAGCGGCGCAGGGCTTGCGCAGTAGACAGGTTGATGAAATTGAAGCAGGCCATCAGCAAAATCAGTAAGCCGATAGAGGAGAGCACCCAAAGCCTGCTCTTGGAAATAACATGCGTGGCAAAAGTGCCAAAACGGTCGTCGTAGTGCATCTCGGAAAGTGGTTGCAAGAGGTGTCCCTTGTAGGAACTTTGTCCGCCACTTTCATCTACATATTGCTTTTTGCCTACTTTTTCCACAGCTACATTAGCTTCCTGGAATTGCGCGGGGTTGTTCAGGAGTGCAAAAATCTGGTCATTTGAGCTGGTACTGCCCCAATCATCCCGGTAGTCGTATTTATCCGGATTGCTGATCAGCGTTTGATAGGAAATCAGCAGGTTAATGGGGAAATCGCACTGTGGTGAAGCATTGGCTATTACGCCTTGCACCATCATGGGCTCATTATCGATGAGCAAAGTTTGTCCAACAGCATTTTGCCAGCCTCCAAAGCATTTTTCTGCCATTTTCTGACTTAAAACCAGCGTGTTGGGCTCTTTCAGGATATTGTCCTGATTGCCGGCCATCCAGGCAAAATCGAAAATAGTCAAAAATTCAGGCTCTGCAAAAAGAGCAATTTCGCCTTCCTCGGTGTTGAATTTTTTGAGTGGGGCGCCACCATTCGGATTGGGTACTAAAACGGTTGGCCAGTTTTCCTTGATACGGCTGGTAGCCGCAAATTGGGTGATGGTGTTTTTAATCTCCGACATAGCCGGGATAGGCACACCACGAGTGAAACTCTCTTGACCATCGAGTCCTTTCTCCTGCGTACACACACGCACGATGCGGTCGTGTTGTTTAAAGTTCTTATTGAACCCCAGTTCAAATTGCACCATTCGGAAAATGAGCAACACAGAGGCAATCCCAACAGACAACCCGAGAATATTGATGATCGCAAATCCTTTTTGTTTACGAAGGTTGCGAAAGGCAAGTTTTAGATTGTTCGAAATCATAACTTATTCGTTTCTAAGTGATTGAACGGGATTTGCCAGTGCGGCTTTGATGCTTTGAAAACTAACGGTGAGGAACGCAATGACAATGGCGGCTGAACCCGCTAGTACAAACATCCACGGTTGAATATCCACATGATAGGCAAAATTGGAAAGCCATTTATGCATGAAATGGTAGGCAACCGGGGAGGCTATAAAAATGGCAATGACCACCAGTTTAATAAAATCGCGGGCCAATAGGGCTGTTACACTTGCCACGCTTGCGCCAAGCACCTTGCGCACCCCAATTTCCTTGGTTCTTTGTTCTGCGGTAAACACGGCCAGGGCAAACAATCCCAGACAGCCAATAAACAAGGCCAAGCCGGTAAAGACACTCAGAACTGCGCCCATTTTGGCTTCGGAGCGATATATCCTGGCAAAAGATTCATCCAGGAAATCGTATTGGAATGGAGCGTTCGGAATAGCGGTAGCCCAGAGTTTTCCGGTTTTTTCAATACAAGTCTTTTCAGTTCCTGGATGCATTCTTACTGCGAGGTAGGAAGCGTACACCTTATAGGTATTGGAAGAATGATGGAAAATAGCGGCCGGTTCAATGGCGGTGCGCACCGAACCCAGGTGAAAATCGCGCATGATCCCCACCACCTGGAATCGTTGGTTTTGGTTGCCGGGATAACGCAGCCATTTACCAATAGGATTTTCCCACCCTATAGCACGAACCGCTGCTTCATTCAGAATAACTGAACAGGAATCGGCCAGTCCGGTATCGTCCTGAAAATTCCTTCCGGCGATGATGTCCAAACCTAGTGCAGGAACCAGGCGGGTATCGCCCAGGTAAGAAGACAGCAGGAGGTTGGAAGTAACTGCATGATTTTGATCGCCTTGTTCGGGTTCGTAAAAATCGCCAAAGCTTCCCAAAGAAGGCAAAAAAGTGGCCCTGGAAACCGTGCTGACTTCCGGAAGTTGGGAAATTTGCTGGCGGAAAGACTCTACCTCTGTTGGATTTTCGAGGTTGCGAAGAACCGGTAATATCAATACGTGTTCCCGGTTTAGACCCGGAGAACTCTTTTGGGCAAACTCAAGCTGACGCAAAACCATCCAGGAGCATAACATCAGGGCAATGGTTGCAGAGAACTGAAATACCACCAGACCGTTCCGGATGCCGGCATGACCACCTTTGATGCTGCCGACATTCGTTTTGAGCACCTTGCCGGATTGAAACTTTGATAGGAAAAATGCCGGATACAAACCGCCTAATAAGCCGGTCAGAACGGTTAATCCTGCTGCCAGCCCCAGGTTTTGCAAGGCAAAAAGCTGACTGATGCCTAATTCCTGTCCGGTTAACTGATTAAACAGAGGCAGGCTAACTCCGGCAAGAACTGTGGCCAGCACCATGCCTAAACTGCTGTACAAAATGGATTCTGTCAGGAACTGCCCCACCAGTGTACCGCGGTCGGAGCCAAGGGCTTTTCGCACACCTACCTCGCGGGCGCGGGTGGAAGCGCGCGCGGTGGTCAGGTTCATAAAGTTCATACTGGCCAGAATAAGGATCAACAGGCCAATAATGCCAAACATCATCACCTGCGTTCCGTCGCCCAGGGTACTGAGCCGGCTGCTGAGGTTTGGATGATCAAGATGTAAAGACGGCAGGGGTAAAAGTTGCACATTCCAGCGATCGCCTTTGCGAAGTTGTTCTTCAAAATTTTGTCCTATGCGTTCGAATGCTGCAGGAGCGTGTTTGCGCACCATAGCCGGGAATTTGCCTTCCAGGGCAGCGAGGCTAGCCGGAGTAGGCGTTTCTCTCAAGCGCACCCAGGTATCTACCTGCAACCAAATCCAGGACCAGGAAAAGCGCTCTACAACTTTGAAATCGGCCATTGGAACCAAAAAATCAAATTGGACGGTAGATGCTGCCGGCAATTGTTTGGCTACGCCTGAAACCGTAAAGGGCCGGTCGTTGATCAAAAGTGTTTGGCCGATGGCGGAATTTTTTCCAAAATATTTTTGAGCGGCATTTTCACTCAATACAAGGTTTCGGGAGTGATCCAGGGCTGTCGCCGGGTCGCCTTCCAGCATAGGGAAATCGAATAATTCCAGAAAGGAAGTATCTGCTGCATAGGCGCCTGTTTCTGCAAAAGAAAGTGGCGCTTGTCCGGGTTTTTCCAATCGGACATTGCTTTCCTGCAGGTAAAAGGTGCGCGCAGCAAGTTCAATTTCCGGAAAATCTGCAGCAAGCCGAGGGCCAAGTGGCGGTGGTGTATTGGTGGTTTTGCCTTCCTCTTCTCCCATTTTCAAATCCAGCGCTACAGCACAGATTCGGTCTGCATGAGGAAAAAACCGGTCAAAACTTTTTTCATGCCAAACATACAATCCTATTAGCCAGCAAGTAGCCAAGCCAACACCCAATCCGGTTATGTTGACGACAGAAAAGAATGCGCGGCGACGAAGGTTGCGCAGGGCAAGCAACAGGTGATGTGATAGCATGGTGTTTTTGTTTTCAGTTTATGAGAGCGTCATATTTTTACCGCTGAGGCGCTGAGGCGCTGAGGGTTTTAGTGACGGGGTGACTGCCAGTCACCCCGTCACTAAAACCCTCAGCGCCTCAGCGGTAAAAAATACTCATGACGAAGCTCCATTTTTAATCAACTCTTCATTTTCCACCCTTCCGTCTTTCAGGTGCAGGATACGGTTGCCATACCTGGCATTTTCTTCGGAGTGGGTTACCTGAATGATGGTAACACCGTCCTCCTTATTCAGGGTTCTGAAAATTTCCATGATTTCTTTGGCCTGCGGACTTTGCAGATTGCCGGTTGGCTCATCGGCCAGAATCAACTTTGGCCTTCCGATCAAGGCACGGGCTATTCCTACTAACTGCTGCTGACCACCCGATAACTGGTTGGGAAACAGATCCTTCTTGGCCACCATGTTGAAGCGGTCGAGGATATCTGCAATGCGACTTTTGCGTTCTCCCGAGGGCACCTTTTTGTACATTAGAGGCGTTTCCAGGTTTTCGTACACTGTCAGGTCGTCTATCAGGTGATACGCCTGGAATACAAAACCAATGTATTCCCGGTACATTTCGGTGCGACGGCGTTCGTTGAACTTGTGCACACCTTCTCCGAGGAACCAGTATTCCCCGTCGGTGGGTTCGTCAAGCATACCCAGGATGTGCAGCAAGGTGCTTTTCCCGGATCCGCTGGGGCCCATGATGCTGACAAATTCCCCTTCAGCAATGTGCGCATTGATGTATCGGAGTACGTAGGTTTTAACGGCTCCGGTGGGATAGTATCGTTCAATGTTTTTTAACTCTATCATACAAAAATGTCACCCCTAAAGGGTTTTTTTGGTTGGGCTTCGCCCACTTTGTGACTTGGGGCGCCAACCAGGCTACCAGGATTTTGGATAATAACAGCTGCTCTTCAGGTGGTTATGTGATACTGGCAACTGGTTGGCCCCTGAGTGTTTTAGTGTTTGAGGGTTTGGTGTTTTAGTGTTTTGGTGTTTTGGTGATGATTATTATGGAGTTTGCCCCGCCCTTCAGGGCGGGGTTGCAGTTGAATAAGAATTCAGGGGCTTTAGCCCCTTTTTATGCCAGAAAAATTGGTCCTTTTGTTTGTAAATCAATCATTTGGCTAAGTTTTTCCACCGTCCACCGTCCACCGTCCACCGTCCACCGTCCACCGTCCACCGTCCACCGTCCACCGTCCACCGTCCACCGTCCACCGTCCACCGTCCACCGTCCATCACACATGGAAATTCTCTGTTACCACTCGTCCGTCGAAAAGGTTGATGACGCGGTGTGCAAAGCCGGCATCGTGCGGGGAGTGGGTTACCATCACAATGGTGGTGCCGCCCTGATTGAGTTGGGTGAGCAGGTTCATTACTTCCAGGCCATTGGTGGAGTCGAGGTTACCGGTAGGTTCGTCGGCGAGGATCACTTTGGGTTCTGCCACTACGGCGCGGGCGATGGCTACGCGCTGTTGCTGACCTCCGGAAAGTTGCTGCGGAAAGTGGTTGCGGCGGTGCATGATGTTCATGCGTTCCAGCTGTGCTTCTACCTTCTTTTTGCGTTCTGCAGCAGGTGTTTTCATGTAGAGCAGCGGCAATTCTACATTTTCATATACGCTCAACTCATCAATGAGGTTGAACGACTGGAATACGAAGCCAATATTGCCTTTGCGCAGGTTGGCACGGTTACGTTCGCTCATTTTGGCCACTTCTGTGCCGAAGAAATAGTATTCTCCTTCTGAAGGGTTGTCTAACAAACCCAAAATATTGAGCAGGGTAGACTTGCCACAGCCAGATGGGCCCATCATGGCCACAAATTCGCCGGGCTGAATTTCTATGCTTACGCCGTTGAGGGCGGTTGTTTCAACCTCGTCGGTGGTAAAGAGTTTGTGCAGATTAACAGTCTTTATCATGGAAAGGATTTTTGATGTGTTAGAGGGTTATTGAAGGTTTAGCACGTCTTTGTCGCCAAAGTTCTCATAGCTGGAAGTGATTACCTGTTCGCCAGGTTCGAGTCCGCTGAGTACTTCATAAAACTGTGGGTTTTTCCTACCCAGCGAGATGTTTCTTTTGGAAGCCTTAGCGCCATCCGCGCTCAGAACATACACCCAGTTGCCGCCAGTGTCGGAAAAGAAACCGCCAGTAGCCAACAAAGTAGCATCTGCTGGTTTGCCCAGTTGAAGTCGAACAGGTACCGACTGCCCCCTGCGTACACCGTCGGGAATTTTATCGAACACCATATCTACATCAAAACGGCCATTGCGCACTTCGGGGAATACTTTGGATACAATCAGTTTTACGGTCTTGCCATTGAATTCGAAGGACCCTTCGAGTCCGGGAAAGATTCGGGAGATGTAGTGCTCATCCACTTCAACCCGCATTTTGAACCCGTTTAGATCATCAATCTGGCCGATGTTCTGACCGGCTGTAATACTTGCGCCAATCTCCACATCAACTCTTGAAAGCAAGCCCGACACTGGTGCGCGAACGCTCAGGTTGGCCAGGTTTTCTTTCATCATAGACAGGTTGAGTTTGGTGCGTTCCAGCGTGCCTTCCAGCTGTTTGATTTGCACAATGCTGTTTTCTTCCTGGAATTTTTGGTTCTCCACTTCAATGTCGCGCTGCTGGGTAAGGCGCTCATAGGTGTTTTTACTTTTCTCCCATTCCTGTTGGGAAATGACTCTGTCGTTGTACAATTTGTTGTTGCGGTCGTACTCGTTTTTGGCTTGCTGGATCTGGAAATCCAGTTCCGACAAGGTTTTGCGCAGGGTGAATTTATCCTGACGCAAACGCAGGCGTGTGTTTTCCAGATTGTTGATCAGGTCGTACATCTCGGTTTCCCGGTTTACGAAATCCAGCATCAAACGTTGGTTTTCCAGTTTGAGAATGAGGTCGCCCTGCTTAACAGTGGCGCCGCCATCCAGCAGTTTTTGAGCTACATAACCACCCTCAATCGCATCGAGCTGATAGGTTTTAAGTGGTTGTACCACGCCTGTTACAACAATGAACTCATCAAATACCCCGCGGGTAACCTGAGATACCGTGATTTTTTCCCGATTTACGTTCAGACTGCTTTGGCTGCCGTTCAGCAGGGTATTCACAGCAAAAATCAGGAAGGCTATAATGCCGACACCCAACGCTATGCGTTGCGGAGTAAATGTTTTTTTCTTGATGGGACGATCCATAGGTACAAATTCGATTTATGATTTGGGGTTCACCACTAGGGTTTATGCATTGTCTTGTACCAGTAAGATAGAGAAGCCTGTGCCAATTGTTTAAATAATTGACTATCAATGTTTTTGGTGTTTTTTTGTCTTTCTTGTTTCGTTCGCGGGCGAACGCAGGTGTCCGATTTCGGACAGTTGATCTCGTTATTTTCCGCAACCTCGTAGGTTTTTAAAACCTACGGTATGTACACAAGTATCATGAGTTTTAGCTCCGCACCAATCCCATGCTCAGGCCCCCGCCGTCTGCGAGGCAAGCCCGACCGAAGGGGATGGTCCCGACGTAAGGAGGGAGCGCCTTCTTTTTAACCGGCGGTACAGCACGATGTTCCTAAATACGACGGCCTGCGGTTAAAAAGCAGCGCAATCCCCGTAGGTCGTTGGCTTTGCCGGAAAGACTGCCCTTTTTCTTTTGGTTACTTTTCTTTTTGGGCAAGCAAAAAGAAAAGTAACAATGCCAAGCTGGTGAACTAATGGCAAATTACCCGCCATGATTAACCAATTATCTCACCACTTCTTGTCTACGAGATTGCCAAATGATGCCGGTGCGCTGCACCTCCGCTCCTTAAATCCATTTTATGGCTACAAATATTTCCGGGGCGCTGCCCCTTAAATCAACTTGTGTACATACCATAGGTTTTAAAACCTACGAGGTTGGGAAAACAGCATCAGATATACTGCAACCACCACTTTTCCCTATGCCGGGATTTATACTGGTCGTACCACCTGCAAAGCGGATAAAGGGAAATGACTACAAACAGCCAAACAACATACACCCATTCCAGGCTCAAGCCCTGGCCAGGAATTACAAACATAAAAGGCAATTGCGGCAACGACTCAAGTGCCTGGCTCATTTCGCTGCCTCTGGCAAAGAAGTAAACAGCGGCCAGGATATGAATCAGATAAATATGCAATAAATAATAAAAGAAGGCTGTGCGACCATAAACGACCATCCAACCTGTAAATCGGTTTTTAAAGCGTTCCATAAACGCCAGCAACAACAGCGAAAGCCCCATAGTAATACTCATATACAGCAATGATGGCGGGTATTTGGTAACATTCAGGAACGACAAAAAGGAACGGAACAAATTGCGCTGCTCAGCCCAATGGGCAGGATCGCCGTACCAATTCCAGGTACGCAGCAACACAAAAAACAGGATAAGTCCGATACCAATACCCACCAGAATCCGCTGACGTTTAGCCGCCGAAAATCGCCCGGAATAAAAAATCCCGAAAGCATAGCCTAAACACATCAAGCCGGTCCAGGCCAGAAATGGATAAGCGATAAGAATAGTGCTGCCCCATGGCAAAGTGTAGGGTTTAAACACTCCCGTATGCAACAAATCCCAGAGAAACCCAGGACTAAATCCTGGTGCCGATTCCGGAATATTGAGTAAATTGTGTCCTAATACTATGACAATTCCAATGGAAAGGATGGCTTTGTAAGGGAAATTGGCCAAAATCATCAGACCCAGCAATACCATGCTGATACCTATGGCCCAAATGACCATAAACGGCAATAGCACAAAAGGAGGAAGGAAGGTCCAGCCAAATGCTACTATGGTCCATTCTGCCAGAATAAACCATCCACCCCTTTTTAGTAGAAATACCCCCAGCTCGCGGTTGGATTTGCGCTGATGCTGCAAATAAATAGACACTCCGGAGAGAAAAATGAACACAGGTGCACATAAATGCGTGACCCAGCGGGTAAAATATTGCCCTGCTGTAGTAACGGCAGGATCCAGTGGATCAACTGTGAAGGCATTGATATGGAAAAAATCCCGAACATGATCCAGTGCCATAATGACCATCACCAGGCCACGAAGAATGTCAATGGATTCAATCCTGCTTTTTGTAGAGTTAGGCATAGCAATAGGGCGGGTTTTCGTTCATTTGTGCGACCCAAATATAGAAAGAGCTGTCTATGATTGGGAACTCTTTTTTGGTGATTCGTCACCCGATTCGGGGCATTCAGTAAGGTTGGCACTCCAATAAAGCAGGAAATGGCCATATTTGCCAGGTATTCAGGCATTTCCCAAATCAACTTTCTCCTCAGGCTGGTCCATGAGATCCATCTTTTTATACATTTTCCTCTGCCTGTTTTTCCGTACAGCAGCCCAGTCTGACCCGGATAGCCTTTGGCATGTCTGGAACAATCACTCCCTTCCTGACACATCCCGATTGAAGGCTTTACAAGGATATGCCTGGAGCAAAATGTACAGTAATCCGGATTCCACTGCCATGCTGGCTCGTTTGGGAATGGATTACGCACGGTCAATTGGCAATCTGGCCTGGCAAGGCAAAGCATTCAATACGCTCGGCGCCACACACCATGTGAAAGGTGAATATGCTCATGCCTTGAATTATTACCAAAATTCACTGAGTATTCTTCAACAGGTAGGTGAACTCAAAGCCGCTGCCTCCATCTACAACAATGTCGGGCTGATCTACAGGGAACAAGGCGATATCCAAAAAGCTCTGGGCTTTTACCAGAAATACCTGGAAATAGGTCATCAACTCCAAAACAAGGAAATTCTTTCTGCCGCCTACAATAACCTCGGACTTCTGTACAATGATCACGGAAGCCACAACCAGGCGATGGGATATTTTCGCCAGGCTTACGATCTCGCTGTGGAAACCAAGGATGTTTACGGCCAGGCACTGGCTTATAACAACATAGGGGCTGCTTATTACGGTCAAAAGCAATACGCCAGGGCATTGGAAGAATATCAAAAAAGCCTGGAACTCCGCTTCAAAATCAACGATCTGCGCGGAATTGGTCTGATGTACAACAATATTGGACTGATTTACAAAGACACCAAAGAATACGACAAGGCCAGGGAGTATTTTGAAAAATGTCTGGACATCCAACAAAAACTGGACGATAAACTGGGCTTGTCTAATGCCTATTACAGTTTGGGTTCGCTGCTGTTGAATACCAGGCAATACACCCAGGCCATGAAATGGTGCCAAAAAGGTCTGGTTATTGGTGAAGAAATTGGCGCCATCATGCAGATCCGAAACCAATGTAACTGTCTGTACGAGGCGCATAAAGGTCTGGGCGATAACCGCGAAGCATTGGAGTGGTATGAAAAATTTATGCAGTACAACGACAGCCTCCACAAAGAAGAAACCAGCATGCGCCTGGAACAAATGGAATTTGCCAAACAGGTGATGGCTGATAGCCTGGGGCGTGAAGAAGAAAAACTGAAAATGGAAGTGCTGCACCGCGAAGAAGTGCGGAAGAAAGACCGGCTCACCAATATTCTTGTTATTCTGGGTTTATTGGTACTTACCATTGCCATTGGAGTATGGAGTCGTATGCTGTATTTCAGGAAGTACTCCCAGCACTATGAAAACAAGGCACAAAATCTTGAAAAACAACAGCTTATAAATGAAATAGCCTTGCTTAAAACGCAGGTTAATCCACACTTTCTGTTCAACAGTCTCAGTATTCTGGCATCGCTTGTCCACGTAGATCCCAATTTGTCGGAGCAATTTATTGATCAGTTGTCTAAATCTTACCGGTATATTCTGGAACAAAAAGAACAATCACTGGTAACCCTCCGGACAGAGCTGGAATTCATCCGGTCTTATGCCTTTCTACTTAAAATCAGGTTTGAAAGCAAATTTGATCTCAGGCTCAATCTTCCCGAGGAAGTGTTGGATAAGTATAAAATTGCCCCGTTAACCTTGCAATTACTGGTAGAAAACGCAGTGAAACACAACCGGATGTCGGCGAAAGAACCCTTGGTAGTGGAGGTGTTTACAGAAGATGAATACCTGATTGTACAGAATAAATTGCAAGTGCGTCCTCAGCAGGTAGACTCTACCGGAACCGGACTCGACAATATCATCAACAGGTATGCCCTGCTCACTGAAAAACCAGTTTGGGCTGGTGAGCGGGAAAACGAATTTGTGGTAAAAGTGCCCTTATTGAGTGCATGACCATCCGGTTCATCCGGCTGAATGGGCATCCTTCCCGGAATTCGGCCGATTCATCCTCTTTTAGCCTTTGGGTACGCGCGCGCGCTCACACTTTTGCAGACGTAAAAACAATCGTTTTATGAAGACTATCATCATTGAAGACGAAAACCTGACCGCCCAGCGCCTGGAGGGTATGTTGAAAAAATACAATCCAAATATCGAGGTGCTGGCCATCCTGCCTTCCGTGGAAGCCTCTGTGGAATGGCTCCGTAAAAATGATGCACCCGACCTGGTTTTTATGGATATTCACCTGGAGGATGACCTGTGCTTCAAAATTTTTGAGCTGGCGCCGCTAACCTCGCCGGTCATATTCACCACAGCCTATGATGAATATATGGTCAAGGCATTCAAGGTGAATAGTATTGATTACCTGCTTAAGCCGGTCAATTATGTAGAACTCATTGCGGCCATTGAAAAATTCAAGGCACTGAAGGAGCAATTTGCCAAACCTGATTTTAACACCTTGCTGCAATACATCGGCCAACGTACACCGGAGTATAAAAGCCGGTTTATGATTACCGTTGGTACTAAAATTCGAAGCATAGAGGTTTCGGAGATTGCCTATTTCTATTCAGATGAGAAAATTACCTTCATGGTAACCAAAGAAGGCCAGAGCCTTCCCATTGATTTCAGTTTGGATAAACTGGCTACACTGCTGGATCCAACCTTGTTTTTCCGGGTTAGTCGTCAGTTTTTAGTAAGTTTTGCCTCCGTACAAACAGTACACACCCATTTTAAGGGCAAAATGAAGTTGGACCTGCTGCCTAAGTCCAAACTGGATGTTTTTGTCAGCGGCGATCGGATGACGGATTTCAAGGAATGGCTGGGTAAGTAGCGGGCCGGGAAAGTGAGTCACTGAAAAAGGGCATTCATCCTGCATATTTTACGCTTCATCTTGCAGGATTTGCGCTAGCAGCGTTTGGGAATGCACTTTTGAAAAGAAATAAATCACTTTCCTAATTGCTATGAAACACAAATTGATCGCCATCGGCGTCCTGATGACGTTGATGTTGCAAACAGCCTACGCGCAAAAGCGCCTTTCTCCAAGCATTCGGGTTTTGGCTGAAAACTGGACTTATTCTGTGGTGAAATCCATGCATACTGCCGGTTTTGATATGCCAACCATGCAAAAACTGCCCAAAGCTGCCGGAACAATAGTTCAAACCCCTGCGCAGCTGGACTCCACACTTTCGTTTTTTCAATACGACCCAAGTGCAGCAGCTGATTCTACACCGCTGGTTCGTACCACCCTGCGTTATCCGGCGCCGGGAGTAAAAGAGGAAACCGAGTATCGTTGGGAAAATGAGGGCTGGGAACTGGCCAGTCGCACCACCTATACCACCGATGCACAAAAACGTCTGATCTCTATTGTGAGCGAACGTTTTGATGCCTCAGCAGGGGTGATGCTACCCGACTCCCGGTTGGAATTATACCCACATGGCAATGATCCTGAACGCATTGATTCGTTAGCAGCCAGTCTTTGGAATGCCTCCCTGTCAGACTGGACCCCAACCATGCAATTACTTAACCGTTTCAATGCACAGGACCAATTGCAGGAGAGTATTTCGTGGGTAGACAACTTTGGCGATCCAATGGTATTCCGTGAGGTTTACACCTACGATCTAAGTGGATTCAATACCATGATTGAAGAGTTCAGAGTGCTGAATAACCAACAAATTCAAAGCAGTCTGACCAACATCATGTATGGAAGTCAGGGGTTACCCATTGAGTACTTGGTTTCCATGAAAATTGGCGCCCAACTGCAGCCGGTTTCCCGTACCAATATCTCTTATTACGTGTCTGAGTTGGTGCGCAAACAAATGGATTTTGAGCGCGATCAACAGCATCAGGTTTGGCGTCTGGTTCAATCTATGGATTATACCTATAACAACGATCAACGCCTGATTGCCCGCGAACTTACCCGGCACAAAGAAGAAGAGCGCTACTACGAATACTTCGTGTATAACCAGGCCGGTGATCTTTACCATATCACTACCCTGCATTGGGACGATGATTTGTTTGACTGGAAGCTTGATGGCCGTAAGTACCACTACTATGGCGGTACGGTAGGAACAGATCAGGTGGTAATCAAAAGCTTTGCACCGGTACCAAATCCTGCGACCGATCAGATTCAATTGCCAGCAGAAGAGGTTTGGCAGGTGCGACTGGTTAACCAGCAGGGTGGGGACGTCAAATCGCTGGAATACCATCCTGGCGATTGGTTGACGGTATCTGATTTGCCTAATGGTTTGTATATAATTCTGGCCCGTTCAGGTAATGAACAGTTTACCGGAAAATTGGTGAAACAAGACGGAAAATAGGCAAAAATGATCTGTTTGGCTTAGAAAACGTTAAAAAAACCAAAAAATCAGGGGTGGATGGAAGTCGCGAGTGTCACAGGTGAAACCGTCGATGCAGGCTTTTTAGTCATTCATCCCTGATTTTGGGCAATTCATCATCTTGCTTTTGCGGCTTGGATTCGCCTGCCGGCACCTTTGTTTCATCAACAACTACAAAAACAACTACCATGACAAAAGTTATGAAAAACAGTCTCTTTGCCCTGCTTTGGGCCATCGCAGTGTTGCCTTCTTTTGCACAGAAACCTCTCACGGTTAGCCTGCAAAACAACAAATCCATGCTGAATGAAACACAACTGGCCGCCGTTAAGCATCTCGGTTTTGATGTTGATCAAACGCTGGCCCAGTCGGTTCAACCAAAAGCTGACTCTCGTTCCAATCCGCTGAAACTTGATTCCATCAAGGCGTTTAACGGATATGATTTTCATCCGCAAAGTGATAGTGTAGAAACCAGTTTCACTACCTACGCTTACCCGCAAGCACATGAAAAGATTGAAACCATTTATTCTGTGGAAGCCGGTGAACGATTCCCCTTGAGTCGTTCCTTTATTTACAGCGATGATCAAGGTCGAATTGTAGAAGTACTTGGCGAGGAATGGGATGCTGAAAAAGGCGATTTTGTGCCAGATTCCCGCGCAGTTTCCTTTCCTCACGGCGACGATCAAACATTGGTTGATTCCATTTATGTGTATGCGCTGGATTCGGCTACACACACCTGGGTAACGATATTCTTTACCATCAATACCTACAATGCGCAGGATCGTCTTCTGGAAAGCGTAAGTTCTTTTGATTATTTTGGTCAACAGGTGTTGTTCAAGGATGTGCATACCTACGATGCCAATGGTGATAATATCCTGGTAGAATCTTTTGCCATCTTCGATGGGTTTGAAATTCCGAATGCCAAACGCGAGCTCACATACCAAAATCACCTTCCTGTAGAAGTGATTTCTTATGTGACGGATGGTATCAGCGGGTTTACTGTAGATGGCCGGATTACTACGGAATACAACAGTTTTGATCTGGTAGCACAGGTGAACACATTTTTCTGGGATGTAGCCCTTGGTGATTGGACTCAAGTGATGGGAACTACGTATACCTACGACAGTGCCAAACGCGAAAAAACCAGATTGCAGATTGTTTACAATCAGGATGGTACAGAGGATCAGGAAATTTTTGCTTTCGATTATGAGCAGGATGATCAACTGCACTCAGAAGCACATGGTTTTGGAGATGGCGCCGGAGGCTTTGATTTGTTTGACCGCACTTTCTACTATTACAGCGATGAAACCCTGGCCGGTCGGGAACCACAATTCACACCACTTCAGGTGATGCCAAACCCAACTGCCGGAATGATTCGTCTGGGACTGGAAGAACAGGCTTTGGTTCAGATTTTCAACCTTAAAGGCGAACTGGTTATCTCAGGTTCATACCAACCTAACGCTACTATTTCATTGGAAACACTGCCTAGCGGCGCGTACATTATTTCCGCACAGGATGCGCACAACAGGTACAACAGCCGTTTGGTAAAAGAATAAGATACGGCTTACGGTTGACGGCTTACGGTAGACGGTGCGTGGGTAGCCAGACTTATGTGAGTTGTCATTCCGAGTACTCGGAACCTACACAAGCCTGGCTGCGAGATTATCCCCTGGCAAAGAGGATTGCCTGTAGCCAGGCTTGTGTAGGTCCCCTGCCGGGAATGACAACTCATATAAGTCCGTCTACCCACGCACCGTCCACCGTCCACCGTCCACCGTCTACCGTCGGCCGTCCACCGTCCACCGTCATACACTATGAAAACAAAGTATTTTTTAGGCATTCTGACCCTGGTAGGGTTCATGGCCTGCAAACCTGCTGAAGTTTCCCTCAGCCCTGATTTAACCGCTGAAGCCATGACTGTAAAAGGTCGCAATGGATTTCAGATCGGACAAACCATTCAATTTGGACAATTCACCACCGGCAAGGTACGCAGGGGTTGGACCCAGGGATATGACCTGCCGTTTACGCTTAGATTCCAAAAAGCAAAAGAGAAACTCAGTTACACCCAATTTGATCCGGAAGGACGCACTGCACATGTTGTTTGTGTCAGCAAATTCAGCAGTGTGGAACTCCCGGTATTAGGTGACTTCTTTGGATTGCCGCTGGATTATCAAAACTGTTTTGCCGGCAATATAGCGCTCGGAAATACCAATTGGGATTTCGTATTACACAATCCTAATGGCGATTTTCTTCGCGAAAGAGCTTCTGCCGGATTGGCCAGAAGTGCCGGAAAACAAATTGATATTCAGGCAATTAGAGGTCTTAAAGGACAACCGCACTGGATGGAACAATTAGCTGTTTATGGCCATGAATTCCTCCTGGACGGCAAGGTGGTAGCAGCAGTTTCCACCGTCAATCGCGGAAAGGTTTGGATCTCAGAATCTCTGGATTATGAAACCCGTTTGGTGATTGCAGCTATGGCTACCGGCATTTTGCTGCGCACCGATGTGGAAAGTGTAGATATGCGATCTGCCGGAAATGCAGATTAAGATTACGGAGACGATAGCCCACGGTAGACGGTTTACGGTAGACGGCCCACGGTAGACGGCTTACGGTAGACGGTTTACGGTTCTGGGCTCAGGGTAATGGAGCATTATAGACTTCCCTAAATCGTCCACCGTCTATCCCAAGTACTCGGGACCACCGTCAACCGTTCACCGTCAACCGTCCACCGTCAACCGTCATGCCCCATACCATGCTTTTAGCCATTTGTTACCTGCTTGTTTACCTGTTCAAAAAATACAGGCATTTGAACAAAGCAGCATTTTGATTACACAAAAACAATCTTAAGCCATGAAACAAATAAGCATAAAAACGCTGTTGCTCGCCGGTGCTGTGATTACCGGATTATTGAGCGCTTGTAGTAAAGACCCACGAGATCCCAGCATACCAACACCTGCGCCTCAACAACCTAATCCTTTGCCGGAAAATGCCCTCATTGAAAAAATAAAATGGTCTGAAAATGATCATTACACCATTACCTATAATGAAGAGCATATGCCCGTTAAAGTGGTCAATCAATGGCAATTTGTAGAGGGCGATCCAACAAAAATCCGCACCATTGAATATCTGTTTGATTATGATGCTCAGGGATTATTACGTCAGGTAGTGGAGTCGGGCGGCTGGACAGTGAAGTATTTTTACCAGAATAAACTGATTGATAAGGTTATGGAGTATTACCCGGGTGGTGAACTGGCCAACCAAACCGAGTATATTTATGACGGAAACCGGATTGTTCAGGAAAACTATATTGTTTTCGCCAGTACCGGGGAACAAGAATCCTATTTCCGCCGTTTTCTGAAATATGATGCAAAAGGCAATCTGGTAAAGGAAGAAACTTTGGAACGACAGGATAATATGGTTTTTGTGCTGGCTCATGCGAAGGAGTATTCCCAATTCGATCAGCACATAAACCCTACCCAATGGTTGTTGCGTTATCCATATTTGCCTCAGGTGCGTTGGCAATTCAACAATCCGGGCAAAGAAGTGGTATCAGTTAGGTTTTTTGATCCTGTAGTTTACCATTACGTTCATGAATATAACAACGAGGGCCTGCCAATAAGTCGGACAGAAATTAAGCCGCTGGGCACTCTGAAAGCTGATTTTGAATACCATCAATAAACAACTAAGCCTATGCCGCGCAAACTTGTGCTTTACATTGCCACCAGTCTGGATGGCTACATTGCCCAACCTAACGATGATCTGAGTTTCCTGAGTATTGTTCAGAAAGAAGGAGAAGATTATGGTTATCAAGCCTTTATATCACAGGTAGATACCGTGATTTTAGGTCGTAAAACCTACGATTGGGTGATGGGGCAGGTAGATGTTTTTCCGCATGCAGATAAGGAGACCTATGTTGTCACCCGTTCAGCCAGGCCTGCAGAAGGGAACGTTCATTTTTATTCCGGAGATGTACCGGAACTGGTTCAAGGCTTGAAAGCTGCAGATGGAAAGGTTATATTTTGCGATGGCGGCTCCGAATTGGTGCAAGTACTGTTGAAACATAAACTGATAGATGAACTCATCATTTCCGTCATTCCGGTCATGGTAGGAGAGGGCACCCGTCTGTTCTACGACGGGCGCCCTTACCAGGCCCTTCAGCTTACCTCGGCTCAATCATTTGAAACCGGATTGGTTCAATTACACTACAAAGCGCTATGACTACGATTCCTAAACCAGGCCCGGATCCGGCAACACGATTCCCGTTGCAGCATTATGATCGCTTGTGTTTTTTGAAAAATGTGGTGAAAAACCCGAACATTCAGGTGGGCGATTACACCTACTATGATGACTTCGAGGACGTGCAGAATTTTGAAAAAAACGTCAAATACCACTTTGATTTCATTGGCGACAAGCTGACAATCGGCAAGTTTTGCGCTATTGCGTCGGGTGTGGAGTTTATTCTTAATGGCGGAAACCATTTGGTAGACGCGGTATCATCGTACCCGTTTTCCATATTTGGAAATGGATGGGAACATGCTATGGAGGGACGTCAGTTTCCTAATAAAGGCGATATTACTATTGGCAACGATGTTTGGTTGGGATACAGATCTGTTATCCTGGCAGGTGTAACCATTGGTGATGGCGCCATAGTAGGCGCGTATTCGGTGGTTACCAAAGATGTTCCTCCTTACACCATAGTAGCCGGCAACCCGGCTAAGGAAATCCGTCGCAGGTTTGAAGAGGAGGAAATAAATCAGTTGCTGGCTTTGCGCTGGTGGGATTGGTCGCTGGAAAAAATAACGGCCAAGGTTCATCTGCTTACTGGTCAATCCATTACCCAAATCCTGTAATGGACTACACATTTTCAGTAAGACTAAACACAGCCTTATGAACGGCGAATTGTACAGCCTTTCCTGGCGGGAACGACTGCAACTGGCTTTTGGTCTGATGTCCATTTTTTATCCGGTTTTGTTGTTTGTCAACATTCCGCCGGAACAATGGAATGTCAACTTGTGGCAGCACTTGCCGGTATTTGGCTTTGAATACCTGGCAGGCTGCCTTCACTTAGCCTTTTTTGTTTGTCTGGCCGAATGTATTCAGCGCAAGCTGATTGCCTGGTTTGGAATTTTCTCGCTGGGCATGGACCGGCCGTTATTGAATTTATTATTCATCGGGCTGTTTTTGTTTTCAGGAGCCTTGATTTCTGTGCCAGGGGTGATGCTGGTGAGCAGCATTGTAGATCTTTTCCTGCGCCCGGCTGCAGAGGTTTCAGGTCAAAATGCAGAATATCGTGCGCATGGTTTGCGGGCGGCGATGGCGCTTTTTGCCGTTACAGCTTTATATGTGTACACCATTATTCTAAACAGGCATGTACTGAGGCGCACACAGGCAGTGCAAGATCGGGCGGATCAACTGGAGAAAGAGCAGGTTTTGGTACAATTCAATACCTTGAAAAATCAGGTGAGCCCGCATTTCCTGTTTAATAACCTGAGTATTCTGACCTCGTTGGTCCAGATAAATCCGGAACTATCGGAAAAATTCATAGAGCAATTGTCCAAAACCTACCGATATATTCTGGAGCAGAAAGATCAGGCACTTATATCTCTGGGTACAGAGCTGGATTTTATTGATTCTTATGCTTTTCTATTGAAAATTCGGTTTGGTGAAAAGTTTGATCTGCGTATCAAGGTTTCAGATGAATTGCGCAAACAGGCGCAAATTGCTCCGCTCACCTTGCAATTGCTCATTGAAAATGCCCTGAAACACAACCGAATGTCGGTATCTCATCCATTGATGGTTGGAATACAGGAAACGGAAGGTTATCTTGTGGTGTGCAATAAATTACAACCACGACCCGCTCCGGAGGCCTCCACTGGCATCGGGCTGAAAAACATCATGAACCGATACTCTTTGCTGGCTCATCAACCGGTTTGGGCGGGCGAACAAGATGGAAACTTTGTCGTAAAAGTGCCCATCATATGGAAAAACCCTACATTTGATCTGGCCGCCTCCGTGCACGCCGCGTATTAGAGTGAGTACCTGACTAAATCCTGAATGAAAAACAGATTCTGGTTCATTTTTGGCGGGTTTTTATGGCTGTTGCCGGCATTGAAGGCACAACAGTCAGTAGATAGCCTTTGGCAGATATGGCAGAGCACTGGGCAGCACGATACAGTGCGTTTGCGAGCCATTCACGGTATCGGGTTTGCGTATGTTTTTCATGATCCGGATTCTGCATTGCTGATGGCCCGCCTTGAAACAGATTTTGCGCGTCAGAAAGGATGGAAAGCTTGGGAGGCCCGGGGCCTCAACATTCAAGGGTTGTGTTATCGTTATAAAAGCAATTATGCCCAGGCATTCAAATCTTATCAGGAAAGTATCAGGCTATTGGAGGAAGTAGGCGACAACCTATACCTCTCCAAGGTTTACGGCAACATGGGTGATGTGTATCGCTTGCAAAGTAATTCTGAAAAAGCCATTGAGAGTATCTATAAATCACTTCAGCTCGCAGAACAGGCCGGAGATCAGAAAACAATGGCAGATGCTTATGTGAGCATCGCCATTTTCTATTACGAAGAGCCCGAAAACTATCAAAAAACACTGGAGTATCTGGAAAAGGCGCTGGCTATTTATTCCAAGCTTGGCGAACAAAAAGGACTGGCTCAGGTGTACAGTAATTTTTCTGCTGTTTACCTGGACCTGGAAGATTATAAAAGTTCCTTGCTGTATACAGAAAAAGCCCTGGAAAAACACCAGGCCATGGGCAATTTATACGGGGTTGCCAATGCGTTGTTCAATCGGGCTATTGTATTGAGTATCAGAGGCATGTATCAGGCGGCAATGCATGATTTTAACCGTGTTGTTGAGATATATCAAAAAATGGGAGATATTGAAGCCGAAGCGGATGCCTTCAATGGCATGGGTGATGCCTGGATACAACAACAACAATACGACCGCGCTATAGTAGCCTGCCAAAAATCCTTGGATCTGCTTAAGACTTTTGGGCCTTCATTGCGACACGCGGATGCCTGTAATTGCCTGTATAACGCTTATTTTAAAAAGAAAAATTACGGCAAGGCATTGGCCTATCTGGAGCAATTTATTGCTGTAAAGGACAGTTTACAGCAAAATGAAACCGAAGAAAAACTGCGCATGATGGAACTGGACAGACAGGCGTTTGTGGATAGCTTGGGCAGAGAGAAGGAAAAGTACCTGATGGAATTGTCGCACCAAACAGATTTGAGGCGCAGAGATAGAAATATGGGCTGGCTGGTGATCGCGGGTATCATTATGCTGGCCATTGCTATTGGCTTTTGGGTGCGGATGACTTATTTTCAAAAACGTTCCAAAGTCTTGCAAAATCGTTCGGATGTTTTGGAAAAACAGCAACTGCAAAACGAAATTGTCTTGCTCAAAACCCAGGTGAATCCACATTTTTTATTCAATAGCCTCAGTATTTTATCCTCGCTTGTTTATACAGACGCCAACCTGGCCGAACAGTTTATCCATCAGTTATCTCGTTCTTATCGCTATATTCTGGAGCAAAAAGATCAATCGCTTGTAAGTCTGCAAACAGAGCTGGATTTTATCAAATCTTATTCCTTTTTATTAAAAATTCGTTTTGGCGATAAACTTCAACTCCGGATGGACATACCGGATCATTTGCTGGAATCTTGCCAGATTGCGCCACTGACGCTTCAATTGCTTATTGAAAATGCAGTGAAACACAATCGTATGTCGGAGAAAGAGCCTCTGGTAGTGCACATCTATACAGAATCGGACCATACCCTGATAGTGCAAAACCGCCTGCAATTGCGCAACACAGCAGTTCTCTCAACAGGTATTGGTTTGCAAAATATCATCAACCGTTATGCGCTGCTGTCAGATTTACCGGTACTGGCAGGCGAAACGGAAGATGCATTTATTGTAAGGATTCCTTTAATAGACATCCCGCAAAAGTAGTTTGAGGCGGTTTAGAGCATGTTGGGGATTTTCTTGCCGGGCCAAAAACTGTCCTTTTTCCACCATTTTTCACCTTTTTTCAGTCACGTAACTCAGGCTATGCTTCTTCAAAAACGCAAAAACTGACGAAAAAAGCTCAAATTTTTGACTCCGTCAGAAAATCCCCAACATGCTTATGGCGCCAAACTATTTCAGCTGGATGTCCGATACGCTGAACTGTTGCTGCCCTCATCGTGCGTGAACGCACATCAGTGTCCGATTTCGGACACTTTAGGATAGGTGTTTGTTTGGTAAATCGTTGATTTACAACTGTTTATTAATCGGGCATAATTCCTGATACGATAAGCAAACAACTAGAAAATTAAGCTAATCCTACCAAAATGATTGTCAATTACCTGCGTCTGGCCCTTCGTAAGTTGTCGAAACAACGCGAATATACCTTGCTCAATATATTGGGTTTAGGGCTTAGTATTGCCTGTTGCTTGCTTATTTTCATTTTCCTGCGTCACCACACCAGTTTTGATACCTACCACAGTAAGGCAGATCGAATCTTTCAGGTGGTTATGGACATTAAAACGGAAGGGACATTTCCATTCTCCGGCGCTCCAAGTCCAATGGCGGATGCATTACGCTCAGAATGTGCCTTGCTGGAGAGAGCGGCAATGCGTTCTGCTCAGGATGAAGTGTTGATTAGCGTAACCAATGCTCACGGCGGTGTAGACAAGTACAAGGAAAAGGAACATTTTGCCTGGGTTGAACCTGATTACTTTGAAATCCTGGATTTACCCTTTGTTCAGGGCAATTATGCCGGATTGAACGAGCCCAATACGGTAGTGCTGTCTGCGTCCATGGCCAGTAAATATTTCGGTTCCGCAGATCCGCTGGGGAAAGTGATCAGGGTTAATAATGAAGACAACCTGAAAGTAATTGGCATCCTGAAGGACTTACCCGCTAACACAGATTATCACCACAATATACTGGCATCCTGGGCCACCTTAAAAAGTCATCCGGAGGTAGCGGAAAGCCTTACTTCATGGTCGGGTGCCAGGGGCGAAAACTATTGTTTGGGCGTAATTAAGGCCGGACATAATATCCGGGAGCTGGATCAGTTGATGATGCAATTCCGGCAAAGTCACCCACACCCGGAATCCAAAGACCTGTTTCAATACAAGATAATGTCCATATTGGACATGCATTCCGACATGGAGTATGGTTTTGGGATGGATAAAAAATTCTTGTGGGCCCTGGGGCTCATTGGCATTTTTCTGTTGGTAACAGCCTGCGTCAACTTTGTTAACATGGCCACGGCACAGGCCCTTCACCGGGGAAGAGAAGTGGGTGTTCGCAAATCGTTAGGCAGCACCCAGCGCCAGTTATTCTGGCAGTTTATGGCGGAAACCGGCCTGGTGGTTGGCGCTTCACTGATTATAGGCTTTGGAATGGCCTGGCTGGCGCTTCCACAACTGAATGCCTGGCTGGAAGAAGATCTTCAAATGAATGGAGCAGTGCTGGCCAACCTGCTTGTTTTCTCCGGAGTCTTGGGGCTGCTGCTGACCTTTCTGGCAGGCGCTTATCCGGCCATTATGCAAGCCAGATTCAATCCCGTTACAGCTATCAAAGGTAGTTTGGAAAAAGCAGCGGGCGGCGGTATTTCTTTGCGTAAAATACTGGTAACCACACAGTTTTCTATTTCGCAGGTACTCATCATCGGGGTATTGGTAGTAACGGCACAAATGAAATTTGCACAGGAAGCCGACTGGGGGTTTCGTCCGGGTACAGTGGTTACACTTGAATTGCCGGAAAAAGCCAAAATGAAGTCATTACAACAGCAACTGGCCAAAATCGCAGGCGTAGCCTCGGTCTCACTCTGTTATCAGCCGCCTGCCTCGAGTTCTAACAATTTTCAGGGAGTACAGTGGGAGAACAGACCCGAGGCAGAAGCATGGCTGGCTAATGATAAACCAGCGGATGAGAAGTATTTGGAAACCTTTGGGTTAACGCTGGTAGCCGGGCGCAACCTGCAAGCTGGCGACACTACCCGGGAGTTTTTGGTAAACGAAACATTTGTCAAAAAACTCAACCTGGCATCGCCAGAGGAAATTTTGAACAAACAAGTAGTAATTGGAACAGAAAAAGCCGCTGTAGTGGGCGTTATTAAAGACTACCACAACTGGTCGCTCTCAGAACCCATTGCAGCTATTTCCATGAGCACACGCGCAGAAGGGTATGCTACCTGTGCGATTCAATTGGTACCGGGCAATCCGGCGCCCGTAATGGCCCAAATCCGCGAGGTTTGGGAGGCTCATTTCCCGGATCATTACTATGAGCAAACATTCATGGACGAGCGTTTAGGCGATTTCATGGCTACAGAAACCATGATTATGCGTTTGGTACGCACATTCGCTGGCATTGCCGTTTTTGTTGGATGTCTGGGTTTGTACGGACTTTCCACCTTTATGATTACCAGAAAACGCAAGGAAATGGGTATACGTAAAACCTTGGGCGCGAATGTGCCGGGTATTCTTTGGTTGTTTGGCAGGGAATATATTCGATTGATTTTGATTGCATTTGCGCTCGCAACCCCGGTAGCCTGGTGGGCCATGAGTCATTGGCTGAACGACTATACTTATCGATTCACCCTGGGCGCAGGTGTTTTCCTTTTGTCGCTGGGAATTACCCTCGGGTTGGCTTTGTTTACAGTTGGATCACAAAGCATTAAAGCGGCACTGGATAATCCGGTGGAAGCGTTACGAAGTGTTTGAGTGTTTGAGTGTTTTAGTGTTTGAGTTGGCCAGGGCTTGGGTTTTCAAGGGTTTTGGGGCTTTTTATCCTCTGTGGTAAAAAACCTCCGCGCCTCGGCGGTAAAAAAACTCAACGATAAAACCTCTGCGCCTCCGCGCCTCGGCGGTAAATAAACTCTTGATACCCAAAAATGCTGCAATTTGAACCATATATACCGCATCCGGCGCTGAGGCGCTACATAAGGAGTTACTGGCTGGTAAGTGGCAGTGACACAGCTGAATCGTTGGAATTGGTTCCGGACGGGTATCCTGAAATGATTTTTGTCTTGAATAATGAAGTAAATATGCCACAATTCAATGGTGTCAACCGTTGGCATGCGGCATCGGATACCGGGGTTATTGGACAAGTTTCCGGTCGGTTTACGTTTGGTATAGGAGCTGGTTCGGTGCTGTTTTGTGTAAAGTTTTATCCCTGGACGCCTCATCTATTGTTCGGTCTGCCGGCCTGGCAATTAAATGACACAGCATTGGATATGGGAAGTCTGAGTGCTCCAACGGCCTTTCGGGTATTGCGCGAGCGCGTGGCTGAGTGTGGCCAAATTTCACAGGCGGTGACTTTACTCAATGATTTTTTACTGGAACAGTTCAAAGACCTAAGTAGGGAGAATCCGTTTGTTATGCATGCCGTGCAACAGATTTTTCGGCAAAATGGCATGGTAAGTATGGATCAGTTAAGCAGAAGCTTCCGAACCAGCAGGAGATATATTGAACTTCTTTTTCGGCAGCACATTGGATTTTCCCCCAAGCAATATGCCCGAATTATCCGGGTTAAAAAAGCCTCCATGAGTTTGCTTGATCCACGGTTCAAGGGCCAAATCAGAGAGGTGGCTGGTCAGCTTGACTATTATGATCAAAGCCATTTTTTAAAAGATTTCAAGGCAGTGGTGCGGCAATCGCCCAGTGCATTTTTGCAACAACAATTGAATTTGTCGGAATCTTCGGTATTGAGGTATTTGGATCAGTGGGATTATTCGTAGGTCTTACACCTCGTAGGTTTGCCCGTAGAAGACAATTCAGGGTTCGCATTTTTACCAGAAGCGCGGTGTGTAACAGAAGAATTTTGTACTGTATTTGATCTGTTAACACCTTGGATTTTTTAGTACCAGTAACGGGTCGACTGCCTGTCACCCCGTCATTGATACTAAAAGTCCACTCAAACAAAAAAACGCATGTACAAATTACCACTTGCCATTTACATTCTTTTGCTTCACTTCTGGAATGCCCCGCTTTGTGCGCAAGGCGTTCCTCCTGAACTCGCTGCGGCTTTTCAACAAACCCTGCAAAACCAACGCAACACACTGGGTGTCAAATCCCTGAGTGCCGCCGTTCAGTTCAATAACGATTCCATCTGGAACGGCGCGTATGGTATTTCATCTACATTCCCATTGGATAGTGTAACTCCGGATTATGCTTATGCCATTGGCAGTATTACCAAATCCATCACTGCTGCCTGTATTCTCCAACTGGCTGATGAAGGTTTGCTGCATCTGGACGATAGTGTGTCTAAATGGCTCCCTCCGTTTCCCTATGTGAATCCCAATATCACTATTCGTCAGCTGTTGCGCCACCAAAGCGGACTGTACGATGTAATCACCAATCCTGCCTACGATGCGGCTACCAAGGTAAATTTGGATTCTATCTGGACGCTCAGTAATCTGGTGCAAGATTATATAAACCCTCCGCTATTCCAACCCGGAACCAGTTGGTCCTACAGCAATACCAACTATGCACTGTTGGGATTGATTATTGAAGCAGTAACCGGAGAAAGTTATCGCACTGAATTTACCAATCGCTTTTTTGGACCCCTGCAACTGCCCTCCCTTCTTTTGCCGCCTTTTGATCCAAATCCTGCGGATATCGCCCATTTATGGGTATATAATCCTGCCAACAACACCAGCGCTGATGCACATGGATTTTATTCCCAATGGCATTCCTTCCGGTCGTCTGCCGGACCTATTGGCGGTTATTATGGCACAGCCAGAGACATTGCTGTTTGGAACAGGGCTTTCCTGCGCGGCGACCTGCACAGCGTTGATATCATGAACGAAGCCAAAACCACAGTGGCTACCACTATGCCCAATAGTGGCCGCTACGGATTGGGAATTATGGAGCGCAAGTTTTGGGGACTCACAGGGTACGGCCATGGCGGGGATATCGGATATAGTGGCATTACCTATTATTTCCCGGCCAAAGACATCAGCATTACCGTACTAAATAACGATGCTAAAAAGAACTCCTGGGCGCTGGCGCCTGTCATTCAGGCATTGCTGAAAAATTACCTGGATTACGAAGCATCGGTGTCTACGGCTTCTCCATGGGCGTTTACCGAACTAAACCCGCAGGTTTATCCAAATCCATTCACGGATGAAGTGTCTGTTTCCTTATATTTACCTAACGGTGTACAGGATGCCGGTTACCAAATAACCGATGCTTTGGGCAAATCCATCAGTAATGGCACGCTCGGAAGCTTTGCATCCGGCGATCAAACCTTTATCATTCCTACTGGCACTACATGGCCTTCAGGCGTTTATTTCCTCAGCTTGCAGCTGGATGGAACAGGCACCCGGGCTGTGAGGCTGGTGAAGATGTAGCGGCGGGTTTAGCCGCCGCTGTTTGAAGGGTTTGAAGGGTTTGGGGGGGGTGAAGGGCTGACGTTGCTTTGGTCATTTTTTCACGAGAAAAATGATTCTGCTCATTTGCTTAAGTTTTTGTCTATCGAAAAATAAAGAGCATAATATCCTGAAAACCGTTTGGATGAAATTAAATCCTCAGGCTTGATGTAGTTGAAATAACAAAGAATTGATGCTCTTTTCAACAAGATTATCAACAAAAGTCAAACTCAGCGACCCTCCCTTCAAACCCCTCGAACCCTCAAACCCTTCAAACCCCTAAAACCAACCACCTCCACATATGAGTCTTCGTCTAGCCCTCCGCAATCTTCGTAAAAATGCCAAATACACCAGCATCAACCTGGTAGGTATGAGTATTGGCATGGCCTGCTGCTTCATGATTATCAGCTACCTGCATTACGAACAAAACTTTGATACCTTTTTCCCGCATAAAGACCGGTTGTACCGGATCGGGTATCATGCAGAATTTACCGGCGAGCCGCTGGACCTGAACCGTTGTCCGGCGCCGATCGGGCCGGCGATGTACGAGTTTTTCCCGCAGGTGGAAAAGGTTGCGCGCATGTTCCCGCGCAGCCTGAGCGTGCGCGAGCCGCAAAGCGACCAGCAGTTTGAGGTTGAATCCACCCTGTTTGCCGACAGTACGGTGCAGGAGGTTATGGGATTCGATTTCATGTACGGAGATCCGAATACCGCCTTGCGCGATCCGTTTTCGGCAGTTTTGACGGATGAAACAGCGCGGCGCATTTTTGGCACCGAAAATGCCATGGGGCGGCAGCTGAAGGCTGGTGAAGATGCCTTGTTTACGGTTACCGGCATTATCCGCCGATTGCCCCGCCAATCTCACCTGCAACTGGATATGATGTTGCCCTTCCGCAATATCCCGGATGTTGAGCCGGTTTCGGCCAGGCCCGTGGTGCAAAATGTGCTGGTCAACAACTGGCTGGCTTCTTATACGCATACCTATGTGTTGCTAAAACCTAATACCACTGCGGAGGCTGCCAATGCCTTGTTCCCGGCTTTTATTCAGAAACACGGTCATGCTCAGTTCCGCGACAAACAGTTTTTTAGTCTGTTCCCCGTACCGCGCATCCACCAGCATAGTCCGGCCACAGATGAAGTGGTAGCTACTGCCAACCCTACTTTCCTGCGTGTGTTTGGTATAGTAGGTTTTCTCATTCTGTTGATTGCCGGCATCAATTTCGTGAACTTGTCTACAGCGGTTTACCTGGATCGGAGCAAGGAGGTAGCTGTACGCAAATCACTGGGCGCCAGCAGGGCTTCGCTGGTGAGTCAATTCCTTACAGAGACCATGTTGGTAAGTGGAATGGCTTTCCTTATGGCCATGCTACTTTTGTATGCGCTCATTCCGTTGTTCAATGCCCAGAATGCGAAGTATATTGACTATGATTTGATTCGCGATTGGCCCCTGACCCTGATGTTCACCGGCATTTTTCTGCTTACCGGATTGGTGGCGGGCATTTATCCGGCCTTATTTGCCAGTCGCTTCAAAACAGTGGAAGCATTTCAGCGTAACAGCACAGCTACCATTGGCGGGGCCGGACAATGGCTGCGCAAATCACTGATTACCACGCAGTTTGCCGTGAGTATTGCCTTGTTGTGCAGCACCCTCATCATGCAATCGCAGCTTAAATACTGGCTGCAAATGCCCCTGGGTTTTGATTCAGACGGGATTATCACGGTGCCCTTGTCGAGCGCCAACATCAACTCTGCTTTTTCTCCCGGTGACTCCACCCTGCGCAGGCGCATGAATGCTTTTGACGAGTTGTTGATGCAAAATCCGGGTGTAGCAGAGGTTACCCTTTCGTCGAGCTTGCCGGGTTTCACAGCGCCGCTGTTCCCGGTGGCTACCGACAAGATCAAGTTGGAAGACAATGTGTTTGTGGGCAGTATCTCGGTGGATTATGACTTTGCTGAAACCTTTAAGCTCAAGGTAATTGCCGGTAGGGAGTTCGATAAATCTTATGGCACCGACCATCAGGGCGCCTGGGTGATCAACGAAATGGCGGTTCGTTCACTTGGCTTCGACAATGCTGAGGCGGCCATTGGTCAGAATATTTCCCGCGGCGGCGCTCCTCCGGGCAAAGTGATCGGTGTGGTGAATAATTTTAATACAGCGGGATTGCAAACGGCTATGATTCCGGTGATTATGAACGTGGCGCCGGGTTCCTTCACGGCCTTCAGCATTCGGTTAAAAACCAAGGATACAGATGCGGTAACCGGCCAGATTGAAAAAGTTTGGCGACAATTTTTCCCGGGAAAGGCATTTGAATACACGTACCTCAATGAGAGCCTGCGCGAAACCTACGAACAGGAGTCCAGGCTCATGCAACTGATCGGCGATTTTGCCGTGGTGGCCATTGTGTTGGCTTGCTTTGGTTTGTTTGGCTTGGTGGATTTCACCGTGCGTCAGCGCCGGAAAGAAATAGGTATCCGCAAGGTACTGGGCGCTACGGTAGCCGGTATCACGGGTTTATTGGCCAAGGATTTCCTTAAATTGGTAGCTGTGGCGTTTGTCATTGCCACACCGGTAGCCTATTACGTGATGAATCAATGGCTCACTGATTTTGCCTACCGGGTGCACCTCCAGTGGTGGATTTTTGTAGCGGCAGGTGTGGCAGCCATTTTGGTGGCGTTTTTGACGGTAAGTGTACAGAGTGTGCGGGCGGCGCTGGTGAATCCGGTGGAGAGTTTGAAGAATGAGTGAGGGAGTGAGTCAACTTAGTTTTTTCTTTTTGCCCGGTGGGAGAAAGTTTTCCCCAGTAATAACATTTTTTCCGGTTTTTGATTCAAGTTCCTTGCGTGCATTGCGAGCTACAGTACCACCTTTTTTGCCAGCTTTTGCATTAGCGGTTAAACCCTCAGCCTGTTCACTTTCTGCGATTTGACGGGTGGAAAGTTCCGCTTAGGCGGTAAAAATCAGTTCAGCTTCACTCATATGGTCACGCAGGTTTTGCGATTTCAGATTTTTTAAGTCCTTGTGTTCTTTCACGCTTAGCCCCGTCCATTCCTGGTGAATGATGTTTGTCAACAGGGCGAATTCGTTTGACTTTTCCACTCCGTGATCCTTCCAGTATTTTGTGAGTTTGTTGCGGGTTTCTTGTCCGCTCATGCGCTGCTGTACCCATTTTTCACTTCGGCCAAGTTTTTGCTAGTTTTCCCGGGCGCGGTCAAGGCTTTGTTCAGGGTCGCTTATTTCCTGCATACGTTCGTAACCAACCTTGGCAAGCCACTGCTTAAATGGTTCAGCTTTGGGAGACGGAATAGATTGTATGAGTCGAAGAAGTTGCTCTGTGTCGGCAACATCGGTATCGCGCAGTTTGCCATCTTCGGCCACCATTTTCAACTGTCCGATTTTTTCGGACAGTTGACTTCCTTCCTTGAAAAGTTTGCTCTTTAGATCGCTCCAATACTTGCGGGGGCGATCAGTGCCCGTGAGCACCTCAATGACATCAATGACGGAGAAATACCATTTTTGCTCCTCTTCACTCCATGCTGAGCGTATTTGTTTTGCTTCGAATAACCGGATGTTAGTTTCTTTTTTCATAAGTAATTGGGTGAATTGGTGAGTAAGCTGCAAATTTAACATATTTTGTTTTATTGTTGAAATGAGGATACAAAATATGTTAAACAAAGCACAAATGCTCCATCCGTCCTACCCAGCCAAGTAATACACAAATCCCGCTCAGGAATACCAATGCAAATCTACAATTACACATCAAAGCCCCAGCGGGGCGTTCACATTTGTAGCCCCAGGGATTATTCAGAAAATTGTGCCCCACTTTTCCTAATCTCTAAGCCGCAGCAAATTCCATTCTTTCCAAGACCTTTACCTTTCATACCAATCCATTACCATGCCTTCTGCCTCACTATTTCAGCTTTGCCTCTTTGCTGTTCTCCTCAGTTCCTGCCAGTCGCCGGAACCTCCCAAACACGCCCCCCTACCACCGGCACCAGCCCCGGTCAGGCACGCTAACAATCAACATTTTAAGGCTAATTTGGTTGCCAATATGGACCCGGGAGTATTGGCTATCCTGCAGGACCAAAATGGCTATTACTGGTTTGGTACAAACGATGGCGTTTACAGGTATGATGGACAATCATTGATTGTTTTTACTACAAAAGATGGTTTATACCAAAATCAGGTTCAAGCAATCCAGGAAGGTGATCTTTGGTTCTATGCTGGAGGAGGGGTCTTTCAGTTTGATCGGGATTCTTTCCGGTATTTACCTTTTCCTGGGGGAAAAACAAACACGCATAATCCCTATAAAGCAAGCGAATATGGTGTGTATTCAAGCCTTAAGGACAAAAGTGGAGCGTTATGGATGGGAACTCAAGCATTGGGCGTTTGCCGGTACGATGGAAAAACTTTTACCTGGTTCACAGAACACGGCCTTAAAGGCCCTGCAGTATTAGATCTTTTTGAAGATAGCAGAGGGCACTTTTGGTTTGGTACGAATGGTAATGGTGTTTTTCAATATGATGGAACCTCGTTACATAATATGACGGCAGAGCGTGGTTTGTCGAATCCGGATTTTAGTAAAAATGGCAAGTCGGGCCCTGGAACCCTCGCCAGGGTTTGGGCCATTAACGAAGACTTGGCTGGAAATATGTGGTTTGGTACCGCAGATGCCGGAGCCTGGCAATATGATGGAAAGGAATTACACAACTATACCATACAAGATGGCCTTTCCAGCAAAGCCATTGAAATAATTTACCGGGATAAAAACGGAGAACTTTGGTTTGGTACCAATGGTGATGGCGTGTACAAATTCAATGGACCCCGTTTTGCAAAGGTTATTTTTTAAAATGAAGCAGTTTCCCTACTGCCGCATTATCACCCGGTCCACCAGCAACGACCCCAGCGCATACGTGGCCAACGCATAATCCACCGTGCCAAGAGGCCCCAGGATGTATCTGATCAGGAAATAAACCGCAGCTATGGCCACAGTAATGGCCCAAATACGATACCAAACAGGTTTGGAAGTGAAGTTTTGTAACATGATGTTGCGTTGTATTTGTTTTCCTTTGTTAACGCTGGCAAGCAGGGTTTGTTGGCAAATTCTGTTAACCAAGCGTTCATAAAGTCTAAAATGTCCGCAATTTTCCATAAAACTGTTTTACGAGCATGTTGAGGATTTGATAGGAAGATGTTGTGCAGGTGAGTACTTGTCGAAATACGGCCATCTACTTGGCAGGAATTGTTTTGAGTATCAATTCTGTGTCTAATCGCATCTCGTCCGACTACGCACAAAAGCGTCCGATTTCGGACATTTTTAGGAAGTAGACATTTGGCTAATTTTTTGAAAATCAAACAAATATAACTAAGGCACGACGTTGGATGCATCTTTGTATCCCGGAATATTATTCCGGGATTGTTCAGCATCAAAAGATTAAGCTATGATAAAAAACTATCTGCTCATTGCCTACAGAAATCTCAGAAAGCACCGGACGTATACTGCCCTGAATATCTTTGGTCTGGGGCTTAGTATTGCTTGTTGTATACTGATTTTTATGCTTGTACGGCATCATTACAGTTTTGATAATTTTCATAAAAATATTACCCGAACGGCACTGATTGGTACAGAGTCCAAACTGGAAGAGGTTACCAGAGAAAACAGCGTTCCTTATCCTATGAGTTTGGCCTTGCGGCAGGAATATGCATTTTTGGAAAAAACGGCCATGATTTCGGCCAGAGATAACAGTCTGATCACCATTTCCTCAGATGGCCAGGCTCCGGTAAAATTCCAGGAAGAGATCGGAAGGGCAATGGTAGAACCTGAGTTGTTTGAGATTTTCGATTTTCCGCTCATACGGGGAAACCTGGACGACTTTCGGCAGCCACAAACGGCACTTCTGACCGAAAAGATGGCCATAAAATACTTTGGATCAACAGATGCTGCCTTAAACAAGACTTTCAAAGTAAACAACCGTACTGATTATCGGGTAGTAGGTGTTTTGCGCAATTTTCCCGAAAACACAGATGTGGGAAGGCACAGTATATTCACTTCCTGGTCTACCATGACCAGTGATTCTACCAACCGAATGGTTAAAAACTGGGGCGGGATTAATGGTGGTACACATTGTTTTGTAAAATTCCGGGAAGGGTACACGGCGGCTAATCTGGAGGCCATGTTTCCGGCTTTCCGGGAAAAATATTTCCATCCGGAAGTTCGTGAATGGTGGTATCACGCCGTACCTATGCAAGCTGCGCATTTTGATCCTGATTATGGTTTTGGTGCAAACAAAAAACACATTCTTGCCCTGGCGCTCATTGGCATTTTTCTGCTCATTACAGCTTGTGTAAATTTTGTGAATATGGCCACAGCCCAGGCGCTGAACCGGGCTCGGGAAGTGGGTGTGCGAAAAACGATGGGCAGCACCCGCAATCAACTTTTTTGGCAATTTATAGCTGAAACTGGCTTGATTGTGGTTTTTTCTACTGTTATTGGTTTGGCATTGGCTCATATCGGATTGCCAAAGTTGAACAACCTTGCCGGGACATCCCTTGCTTTCAACCTGGATACAGACATTATGATGTTCGGGTTTATTGCTGCCCTGATGGTTGTGATAACTTTTCTGGCAGGCGCATATCCCGGGTTGTCTTTGTCGGGTTTCCATCCGGCAGAAAGTTTGAAGAGTGGGTCAGGCAGCATGCAACGTGCCGGAGGATTTTCGTTGCGCCGGATTTTGGTAGGGACACAGTTTGCTATCTCACAGGCTTTGATCATTGCTGCCGTGGTGGTAACGGCACAAGTGGAATATTCCCAAAATACAGATCTTGGATTCCACCGCGAGGGCATCGTTAATGTTGGATTACCATCCTCGGAGCCAACCCAAAAATCAACCCTTAAGCAGCAGTTGTCGGCCATATCAGGCGTTGAGCAGGTGTCACTTTGTTTTCAGCCTCCTGCATCGGAGGGCAATTGGCAAACGGGAGTACGAATGCAAGGCGCTGCTGAATACGAACCATTTCCAGTGAACTTCAAATTCATCGATGAACATTATCTGGAAACATTTGAGTTGAAACTCTTGTATGGACGTAATGTGCAGCCTTCAGATACGATCCGGGAGTTTATTGTCAATGAAGCGCTGATGAAAAAACTGGGATTCAACACCCCGCAGGAGATTGTAGGCAAAATATTGGACGTAGACCACAGGGTCTTCCCGATTGTTGGTGTTGTAAAAGATTTCCACAACAGGTCATTCCATGAAGATATCAATCCGCAGGTTTTTGCATCCTCGGCAGACAATTTTGACCAAGCAGCTATTCGCCTGAACGGGAATAATACAGCCGCAACGCTTGCTGCTGTGGAAAAAACATGGTCGGATATGTTTCCCGAGTATGTGTTTGACAGCGAGTTTATGGACGATCAAATTGCCCGTTTCTATGAACAGGAGTCTGTAATACTTACACTTGTGCGAGGTTTTGCCGGCATTGCCGTTTTAATTGGTTGTTTGGGATTGTATGGGTTGGCAGCTTTTATGGTGACCAAAAAAACCAAAGAAATTGGTATTCGAAAAACGCTTGGCGCCAGTATACCCGGGATTTTATGGTTGTTTGGAAAGGAATATTTCCGACTGATTTTACTGGCGTTCCTCATTGCTTCTCCACTGGCCCGGTGGGCTATGAATGGGTGGCTGGAAGGATATGCCTACCGGATTTCGCTAGGTATTGGTATTTTTCTTACTTCCTTATTGGCAACGTTTGGAATTGCACTTATTACGGTGGGTGTTCAGAGCGTTCGGGCGGCATTGGCTAATCCTGTGCAATCTCTTCGGAGTGAGTAAAATGTCCGGTAGTAGGCTAAAAAAGGGCTTCATTGAAACTCTTTCCGACTGCTTTGTGTTTTGAGACTATCTCATAAGTCGCTTTTTTTACTGCAGAGGGACCTAAACTGAGAGTCTCACTCTAAGTGAGACTCTCAGTTTAGGTCCCTCTGCGCCTCCCCGCCTCTGCGGTAAAAATTACTTTTGAGATACCCTTTCATAAGCAGAAATTCAGGTTATGCAGTTGACCATTACCGGCTATTCTACAGCTCTTTTTTCCACCTGGTATTTTATTGAAGAACTAGGGCTTTTGCTGGATTGCGGCGATGGTCTTATGGCAGGTCTGTTGCAAAAAAGCAGGAAAATTGAGCATGTCTTCCTCACGCACCCCGACCGGGATCACCTCACCGGGCTGTTGCAATTCAACCAGCTCAATGCCCGTGCCGGCCTCCCAATCATTTATTATCCAAAAGATTGCGGATCTATCAAAGCGCTGGAATTGTTCTCCAAACAATTCGACCCCCACGTCTCCGGTACGGTTTGGAAACCCATTGTTGACCGGGAAAAAGTGTGGATCCGAAAAGACATTTATGTTCAGGCGATCAAAAACAGCCATGTGACCTGCACACCGGATGTAAATAAGAGTTTGGGCTATAAAGTAGTGCAGGTTCGACAAAAACTGAAGCCGGAATACCTCCATTTGCCGCCTTTGGAGATCAAAAAAATGATTGAGTCTGTTGGGAAAGAAAATGCATATCTGGAACAGGAAACCATCTTATTGGCATACAGTGGCGATACTCCCGTTGAAAACTTTGACCAGTGGGATGGCGCTAAAGTATTGATTCATGAAGCAACATTCATTGGTGCTGATCAGGACACTGCTTCCATTCCTCATGCCAATCGGCATAGTATCCTGGAGCAAGTGCTGGAAGCGGTATCAAAAATCAGGGTTGAAACCTTAGTGCTGGGGCATTTTTCCTCGCGCTATTCGGATAGTCAGATAGATGATGCTATCCGGAGTGGATGCCAGAAGTTTGGCTTGACTATTCCTGTTCGCCGTGTATTGCCGGGAATATTGGTGAGAAATGTATTGGATGAAGGTTGTAGTACTCAATAGTTGGAGCATATCAACAAACAGATGAAAATAAATACGTTATTATCATTAGGTGTTTTACTGCTCCTGGGCCTTCCGGCAAACGCCCAGGAGGAGAATGCTTTATTAGCCACAGACAGCCTAAATTTATCTGAAAAGGAATTAGATAAAATACCGCGCTATGTTTGGCTTAAATCTGATCTAAAATACCTAAACCTATCCAGTAATCATCTGAAAAAGATTCCTCGGGAAGTTAAAAAATTATCGTCTCTTGAACATCTGGATTTGAGCATCAATGAGCTCAAATCCTTACCGCCAGAACTTTGGTGCTTAAATAAATTGAAAACACTAGATCTGGGATATAATGAAATAAGTGTTTTGCCGCCTGAAATTCAATGTTTGAGAAACCTGGAAGGTTTGACTATTCGGGCAAATAGCTTTACATTTATTCCAGCGGAAATTGGAAAATTAGTAAACCTAAAATCCTTATCTATCAGCGAAAACCAATTGACCAGCTTACCACCTGAATTATTTTTGCTTTCGAATTTAAGAGAATTTCAGTTGTGGGATAATCCGCTAACCATACAGTTCAAATACTTTGAGCAATTGAATAATTTAGAGTACCTGGGTTTGAGTGGACTGCAACTGGAGGGGAACCCAATACCCAAATTGGAACAGGAAAAGATAAAAACTATGCTACCGCATTGCAATATTCGTTTTGAGCGGTAAGTGTTTCAGTCAAACAAGTCTATTCGTTACCGCCCATTTTTTTTCTGAATGCTGAGGCTGTCTGGCCGGTTTTTCTTTTGAAAAATCGACCGAAATGAGTGAGATCAGAAAAGCCAAGCTGGTCGGCGATGCTACTTAACGACCATTCGCGTTGTAACAATAACACCCGAATCTCCAACAGTCGATACTCATCAATTAGTTCTGTACAGGTTTTTCCAAAAACATGTCTGACACATTTATTGAGATGGTTTGGCGAAACATTGCATTCCTGTGCATAATTGGCAAGGGATTTATGAGGGTCAAAACCTCGTTGTAGCAGGGTTTTAAACCGATTTGCCAAAACTGAAGCACCGCCTTGTTGGCCTATGGTATCACTGGTATTTGGAGTTAAAAAAGGTTTTATTTCCTGAAAAAAGGCAAACAAATGCCAGGCAGTCAGACTAGCGCGTTGCGGATGGTTTCCTGTTAAAAAAGTTTCTATTTTTCTCAGATTTTCGCTGAAAACTGGCGTCAGGTTGGCCGGTAAAGACCACAAGGGCGGAGCTTCAGCCATCCAAAACGGTAGGCCATCCAGGGGCGCCTTTTTGCCCGTATGCTCCATTAAAAAATCTTCTGTGAAATTGACATAAAATCCTTCCATCGTTTTGCTCATACTTACAGCCCTGGTTATTTGAAAAGCGGGTATAAAAAAGAGTTGGTGTTCACTTATGGTATATAGGTCAGCCCCTCTGTTGCGGGTGATAGAGCCCTTTGTCAGGAATACAAAATCGTGATTGGTGCTCCGCACAAATGGGAGTGGAAGTGGATGCGCTAATACCTGTGGTACATGCTCAAACCGAACCAACTCAAATTGATTGTAGTCGATAAAATTTCTCGAAAGATTTGGTTGACCAAATCGTCGTAAAAAGGCTTTGTTATCTAATAAAGGAATATTATTCATTTGACAGCAAAAATGATAAAAAATGAAGAATATAATAGCTGTTTGTCACGATAAATTGACAGTAATGATTGATTTTGCTGAGTCAAGGCAGGATTTAAACTAATTTAACTCATTAATGGCTAAAGACCTTTGTCCCGTCAATTTTTGCCATATGTATCATCTCATTGTTACCCATTCCATCATCCGGTATGTTTTACTGGCGTTATTACTTTTCACCATTTTTCGGGCATGGATAGGTGTGCGGCAAGGGCAATACCTTAAACTGGATCGGGTGTTGGCCGGTGCTACCTCCGGAATCAGCCATGTACAATTGATTTTGGGCTTTATATTATATTTTCAAAGTCCGGTAGTACAGGGCTATTGGATGGAAAAATCATTTAGATGGACAGATAGCCTATTCTTTGCTATCGTTCATTTTATACTGATGAGCACGGCAATTATTATCATTACTATTGGGGCCTCATTGGCCAAGCGGGAGGAGAACGAACGAAAAAGATTCTCCATCATTTTTAACTACTTTACCATTGCATTGTTTATCATCATGATCGCAATTCCATGGCCTTTCTCGCCATTAGCGGAAAGGCCATGGTTTCGCGAATTGTAATACACCGTCTATGCTCCACTTTTTCACCACAACAATTGGCAAACTTCGTCTGATTGGTTTTGCCGAAGGCATTTCTTACCTCATCCTGGTCTTCATCGCTATGCCGCTCAAATACATTTGGGGCCAACCAGAGCTGGTGCGTATATGCGGTTCCATCCACGGATTGCTATTTGTGCTGTATGTCATGTATGTTTTGCAGTGCAAAACAGAACACCGCTGGGATACCCAAAAAGCGATAAAACTGGTGTTGATCTCCATGGTTCCATTCGGCAACTTTTATGCAGATAAGCATTATCTTAGGACTTGAGAGCATATTGGGGATTTTTTGACTCCGTCAGAAAATCCCCAATATGCTCTATCTTTGTACAATATGAAAAGAATACTCTTGCTGCTGAGTTTGGTTTGGAGCGGGTTATACACCCACGTAACAGCTCAAAATACCCGTCTGAAAGATTCAAACCGTATTGGTTGGTGGGCCAATTTTGCCACTTTTAAGTTAAACAACAAATGGAGCATTCACAGTGAATACCAATGGCGACGGGAAAACTTCGTTACAGATTGGCAACAAAGTTTGCTTAGGGTTGGTGTAAACCATCAACTCAACGCTAAAATACAATTGCGGGTTGGATATGCCTGGATTGAAACCTTTAACTACGGCGATTTCCCAATCAACGGCCTCGGCCGCGATTTTACAGAACATCGGGCCTACCAAATGGTAACCCTGACAGATAAGCCTGGTTTACTGGATTTTTCGCATCGTTTTATGCTGGAGCAACGCTGGATAGGGCGATATACCAGCCCGGAGCTGCAAAAGGAAGATGAATATTTCTATGTAAACCGTTTGCGGTATATGTTCAGAATGCAATGCCCGCTCAAAGGGAAAACAATTGACGATAAAGAATTTTATGCGGCGGCGTATAACGAAATATTGATCGGATTTGGTAAAAACGTCAATGAGAACATCTTTGATCAAAACCGCGTTGGCGTGTTGATCGGGTACCGATTGAATAAAAAATGGCGTATTGAAGGCGGTTTTTTCAACCAAATACTGCAACTGCCTCGTGAAATAACCCTGCCTGGCGCTACCGCCGCTCAAAATGTATTTCAGTATAATTCAGGGTTTATTATCAATAATTATATTAACGTAGATTGGAGTAAGAGCATGTTGGGGATTTTCTGACGGAGTCAAAAATTTGAGCTTTTTTCGTCAGTTTTTGCATTTTTGAAGAAGCATAGCCTGAGTTACGTGACTGAAAAAAGGTGAAAAATGGCGGAAAAAGGACAGTTTTTGGCCCGGCAAGAAAATCCCCAACATGCTCTAAGTGAGAAAACAGACTGCCAGTAGGCATAAAGGGTTAGATTTTATAGCAATAAAATAGATCATTACTGCAACCTTCATAGCCCTATATTGATCTATGTCCTAAACCTATTTCATGAAATACCTGATACCCATTCTCCTGGTTTTGCACACCCAAAACCTATCCGCTCAATCTTGTCCGTGTACAGATGAATTGGATTTTGTCGTGCGTTACTACGAACAAAACCTGCCAGGTTTTAAAGATAACGTAACCAAAGAAACCCGGAAATCTTACGAAGCCATGAAGGCGGAACTTAGTCAATTGGCCCAGAATGCCGTTGAAACCACAGATTGCTTCAAATTGCTGACCTATTACGTGGAGTTTTTTAAAGACAATCACTCCCATATCAGCATGGGAAGCCAGGCCGTCAACGATAAAGATCCGGCTGCTGTACAGGCTTTTAAACAGACTACAGCATTTGTCAGGAGGGAGCGCATAATGTTGAATCCAGACAACTACCAAAACCGGCCGCTCAACGATATAGAGGGGATTTATCAAACCAAAGACTCTGTTTACACCATCCTGATTGCGGCCAACAAAAAAGGCCTGTGTGATTATGTGGGTGTGATCCTGGAGTCCAAAACCCCGCTTTGGGAACCAGGACAGGTAAAATTGGAACTCCGGCACAAGGCAGGCATGCCAGGTGTTTTTGAAGCCTTCATGTATATGAGAAACCACTCGCTTCAGTATTACCATTCCATGGTATTACTGGATGGACGCCTGGGCGATAACTGGTTCAAAACCAGCTTGCGGGAGCGGCATGACTATAACCTGAATCCATCCAGCAATGTGGAATTCAGAGCCCTGGATGCCGAAACCAACTATATGCGAATTCCAACTTTTTCGGGGCACAGTACAGCTATGCTGGATACCTTTTATGCACACCACGATGCGCAGGTGCGCGCTAAACCGTATCTGATCATAGATGTACGCAACAACGGCGGTGGAAATGACGGCAATGCTCAGCAACTACTCGAATACATTTACACTGGTCCGTTCAAAAGCGATGTGGTAGATGTGTATGTGACCAAAGACAATATAAAGGTGTTTGAAGAATGGTACAGTTTTATGAGCAAAGACACCCTTAATTTCGATCAAGCCTCATTAAAAGAAATGCGCCAGGAAATTGACCGTATGAAAAAACAACCGGAACAATCCTACATGCGCCGCAGTGATGGCGGGATGGTCAGGCTGGATTCTGTGCTTAAATGGCCTGCTAAAGTGGCCATCATCATGAACAACAAATGCGCCAGCTCCTGCGAATCGCTGCTGTTCTGGGCCAAAGAGAGTAAAAAGACCATCCTGGTGGGTGAAAACTCCGGTGGTTACGTAGGGTATGGAGAAATTGGCGGAGTTGAAACACCCTGTTTTGCTTTCAACCTCGGATGCACCATGACCCGCTACCGCCAACAACGTAAATATGAAGTAGTGGGGATTGCCCCAGACTACCGCCTGGATAACCACTCAGACTGGCTGGAGCAAACTATGCGCTTGTTGAAACAGTAAGGTGCACAAGATTTTTGGGCGCCGCGTGTGGAAACCCCATAACTTTGCCGCATAATTAAACGTTCCATGAAATTATTTGCTTTTCTCACCCTGTTTATTGCAGGAATCCAGTTTTCTGGTATAGCACAAACTTCTACCAACCATTCAGATGATCTGCAATGGTTTACCGACATATCAAAGGCCATGGAAGCCTCAGATGCTGCTAAAAAGCCCATTTTTGGCTTTTTTACCGGAAGCGACTGGTGCGGCTGGTGCAAAAAATTGCAGGCAGATGTGTTTGCCAAAGAAGCCTTTGTATCCTGGGCTAAGAAAAATGTGATTCTCCTCGAACTCGACTTCCCTCGTCGCAAACAGTTGCCTCCTGAGCTTGCCCAACAAAATCAGGCGTTGGCCCAGGCTTTTAAAATCCAGGGCTATCCAACGATCTGGATCTTTTATGTGACGGAAGAAAAAGACACCAAAAACCTCAACCTGAATGCGCTCGGTTCGCTGGGTTATCCCACCGGCGCTGAAGCAGGAAAAGAAGAGGTTAAGTTCCTCAATGATGCCAATCTGGTGTTGGCGAATGGGAAGAAGTAGGTTGTTCCTCTCTGCCAGACGAAACCAGCATCATAGCTCATGGCCAAAAAGAATAAAACCACCGAAACAGAGATCAATGTTTCAGATTTCATTGCAGCCTTTGTAGAAAACGATCAAAAGAAAGCAGACAGCTTTCAATTGATTGAACTCATGCGCGAATGGTCTGGCTTTGAACCTAAAATGTGGGGACCATCCATCATTGGATTTGGTAGTTATCACTACAAATATGCCAGCGGTCATGAAGGAGATGCACCGCTTATAGCTTTTTCCCCACGAAAAGATGCCATTTCCCTGTATGTGCATTCTCAAACAGAGGCAAGCAAGGAATTGTTACCTGAATTAGGGAAGTATAAGATAGCAAAGGCCTGTATTTACGTCAAAAAGCTTTCTGATATCAATGTTCCCGTTTTGGAAAAAATCTGTAGGGAAACATTCGCCTATCTGGAGGAAAATTATGAGTGTTCCTGTCATCAGAAATGATTTTTACTATAGAAGTGGAGAGGTTATATAAATTCAAGACTAAATCAAGGTGAAGACTAATGTTAAATTTGGTGGGCTTTCTTGCAACATTGAATTCTCTTGCCTAAATTTGTTTGTGCTTAGCTCCCAATATTACTTAACTTGTTCAAGAGAGCGCGCCAGTTAACTGCTTTAATCTTTTAGAGGACTTTGGTTTTATGCATAGTTTGGGTAGGCATTAAAAGGTTTGTCTGAACTGTTGGTATTCAAAATCCAGAGCTCCTCGCGATAATCACGCAAATCAATTTTCCACTTGTAGCAGTGTTATGAAAAGTTTGGTCGTTCCGGGTAACCGGGGCGGTCGGCCACCCTATTTTTTTACCCTAAACTTTTTTCAACAATGAAAAACTGGTTAAAATCAACGCTTCAACGCTTCAACGCTTCAACGCTTCAACGCTTCAACGCTTCAAGGTTTCAATACGATGCTTTACTAAGCATTTTTATCTTTCTAATTAATTCAAGCATAGCCACATCTCAGATAGATTCCTCTGCTTTTTTATGTGGGACAGAGTTCGGGCAAGGGGGTGGCCCAGAATCTGGCCAAGTTTGTGGTAATACTTCTCAATACTGGACTAGTAATCCTGTTTATTTGCCTAACTTAAACTTTAGCCCTCTAAAGGTGAGGGTAAATTTGATTATACTTCAACGGTTGGATGGGTCTGGAAATTTTCAAGACAATGCTACAGATTTGACTTTTCTCAGTAATATGATGAATGTTACAAATGAAGTTTTTTCAAATTTAACAAACAGGAATGAAGAATATTTTCCGGGTCAAAATTTACCGTTTTTATCAAATGCTAAGGTAGAATTTGTACCAAATATCATTTTTAGAAAGGATGAAAATGGATGGAACAATCGAAATGATGTTATCCCCGGAGTGCCAAGGAGGAATAATTGGTATCTGGATTATTTGGATGATGATATTTACGGAAGCCCCTCCTCACCTAAGGCGATTAACTTATACTTTACAAGTGATGGTCAACTTCATCAACAGATGGTAGTGCTTGGAACAACTACCGACTATCAAAACAACGTATACTTTAAGCAACATTCAGCAAGTGAAATTCCAGCATTAGAGCCATCTTGCGGAGGTGAGTCCAACTTTAATGATGTGCATACTATGAGATGCCATATTGCAAATGTTTGGCTTAAATTATGGTGGAAAAGAAATGTGTTAGGTGAACCTGATTGGACTATGGAGTACGAAGCAGGGGAAAGCATTGCCCACGAACTTGGACACTTAATGGGACTTTGCCATACTCCAAACTCACATCTTCATGCAGTAATGAGAACTAATTTTGGTGGATTAAGAGATTACATGACAACAAGAGAAATAGGCAAGGTACACAGAGCATTTGCAATATATCCCTCCTTGTGGCAATTTGTAGATTGTGACGCAACTTATATGAGTTCATCTGCTGAAAGGATGGTAACGACTAATGAAACCTGGGATCTAAAAATGCGCCTTTATTCCAACGTAGTAGTCAAAGCAGGCGCCACTCTGACCATAACCTGCGAGCTACTCATGCCGTTTGACGGCTCCATTACGGTGGAACGAGGAGCCAGACTTATCATAGACGGCGGCAATGTCAGGAGAGCCAATACTTGTTCCCCATCACAGTTTTGGCGCGGTATTGTCGTACAGGGAAATAATCTTTTGGCACAGCCTGATCCCGATGGTTTACTTAATGCAAATCAGGCGGGGGTTGTTTTGTTAAGAGGTAATGGGATGATAGAAGGCGCGGTGATTGGCGCTGCGGCAAAAGGGCATCCGCTCTGGGATGTACCTCAGTTTAGGGGGGGATTGATACAGGCCAATGGGTTTACTTTCCGAGACTGCCGAAAAGGAGCGGAGTTTATGAAATACGATCCTGTTAACTTCAGCAAATTTGAAAATGTACTCTTTGAACGGACTGCATCGGGTTCCATGCACACAGGCGTGTCTATCTGGGACACAGATGGTATCTTGTTTGAAGGATGTACCTTCAACAATATGGCCTCTGACGGCATTGTCAGTTGGGATGCAGCATTTAATGTAACGAAAAAAAATCGATTCGTTGGATCAGAAAGAGGTATTTTGGCTGGAGCTTCCAATGCCCTAAATGGTTTCGTTAGGGTTGGTTCACTTGGTCTAATACAAGATGATCGCAACAAATTTGAAAACAATGTTGTGGGTATTCGGGCAACAGCAAATTCAAAAGTCCAGATTTTTAGTAATGATTTTGAAAATTTTAATTTTGATGTAGCGATTAATGGCAATACGGAAAGTTATCTAACGGACAACTTTTTTGCCTCAGGCTCAGCAGGCAATCAATTTGAAAATACCGGCAATAACGCGAATCACAACCTTTGTAATACCTACTCTGGTAACATCGTTGGCACTAATGTAATAGGTGGGAACTTTGGCTTTCTGTTCCGTGAAGAAGATTTTACCACGGATTTTCACGATCTTTTTATTGAGCCATTCACAGATTCTGCTCCATTTGTTCCGGGTGAAATTCAAAATCAAGGTTCTAACGGGTTTGCTGCCTGGAACTATTTTACCCCTGGTAAACCAGAGAATATTAAAACCAGTACCATTTTACCGCCGCCCATGGTTAACACCAAACATTTTTTCTACTTCCACCCCAATCCCAATCTGAACGCAAGGGTGAAGCCAAAATGTTCGCTCAGTGATGTTTGTATGCCGCAAAGTAATTTTACAAATATACAGACATTTGGCGAAATTTATTCAGACTGTATGTTCCCCGAATCTCCTCAGGAACAACCCTGTACCACCAAAGCTTGTCTGGATGTGTTAAGGATTGAAATTGCGCAGAAAAACAGTGAATATGCTGCCAATCCTACCCCACAATTGGCTGGTGAGATTCAAGTACTGGTATCACAACGGGAGCGCATTACCTCTGAACTTATTCGGCAATACATCGCAGGAACCAATTGGACTGCCGTTGAAACACTGCTGAATGAAGACCTGAATCCTGCCAATCGGCGGCGCTTGGTTGCTGCCAAGCTGGAGCAGAATCAGTTTACTGCTGCTAACGGGTTGCTTCAGGCATTTCCGCAAAACACCCTTGATGATCAGTATTTTGTGCAGGTGCAAGGCATCAATGCTGCAAGATTATCCAATCCAGAGTTTACCTTAAATGCTGCGCAGGAAGAAACCTTGTTGGGCATTGCCAATTCATCCAGCCAGGAGGCAGGCTATGCACAAAGTATATTAGGCATACTGACAGGCAGAACTTTTATGCCCCGGCTGCCAAATTTGACTGGTGAACGTAGCGATGCGCCACTTGCCGCACAACCCTCAAAAATGGGGGTGTTGCAGGTAGCGCCCAATCCGGCTAATGAAACGATTCTTGTCCAGCTTCCCAAGCAAGTACAAATCGGGGCTGAACGGGTACTCGAACTCCGGGATATTGCCACAGGTATCCTGGTGCAACAAGTTCAGGCGCCCGACGATAGCAATGTATCCCTATCGGTACAAACCACACCCTCGGGCATTTACATACTTTCCTTGCTCGAAAAAGGCGTGGTGGTAGCCCGCCAAAAGATTACCATTCAACACTAATGTTTCATCCGGCCCTGCAGCAATCCTTTGGCCTGCTGCAGGGCCTCACCATATTGTACCATGCGTACCTGCTATTTCATTGCCGCAATATACTTCCTTGGAAGTATGCGTATCGCCGCACAGTCTGCCGAAACTTACCTGAAAACATTCGATCCCAATCCACAATATGAGTATGGATATGATAATAGTGGGAATATTTGGAGTATTGGTCATTTCATTTACGTAACAAACGCATTCGGGCCAGATATTCACCGGGAAGCGCAAATTTTTAAAATTGACGCAGATACTAAGGAGATTGTCAAAGTTGTTAAAATGGAGGGGCCACAGGTAGATTTTGGATTCAGTGTTCGTGGCGGTGGCTATTATATCACCTCTGACAATCATATTTTACTAACAGGCGAGTGGCGGGATTATGAGCATTCCCGAATGCGTACTTTTATTGCCAAAATGGATCAGGATTTAAACCTGTTATGGATCAATTATTACCCTGATATTTCAGATTTACATGTTTTCTCTGATGCTATAACAGAAACGCCATCAGGAGATATCCTGCTGTATGTAACAGAAGGTAAACCTAAATCATTGGAAGAACCCTGGATCACCGTAGAAAGCGCCATCCGGATTATTAAAACCGATAGCATCGGCAATCTATTGTTCAACAAGATTATCCCTGACACATTTTTGCAGAGTGTTGGCTATGGACACATGAGCCGTACGGATGATGGAAACTTCTTACTGACCTCTACAGTCATTGGATTTTATGAACATTGGCTTTATGGTGTCTACCGCTACAATACCATTATGCATAAAATTGATGAAAATGCGAATCCAATCTGGAGCAGGTTGATCAATTGGGATAAAACCCTTAACCAGGCGCCAACATCCACAGCCTTACCTGGAGGAGGTGGGGTAGTAATGTGGCGACAGGATACCTTTGTATCTGATCCAACTATTGCCTCTCAATTCAGTGTATTGAATCGGGTTAATAGTGATGGGCAGACTATTTGGCGACATGAATGGAATGATGTCTCAATAAGAACTATCCATCGCGTCAGTACTGCCGCTAACGGGGACATCCTGGGCTGTGGATATTTTTCCACAGATTCAAGGGGCAAAACTTGGCTTTTTCGTGCCACCGAAGCGGGAGAAATATTATGGGAGCGGCATTATTCAGATTCTATTCAGCGTCCATGGTCTAATTCTATGTTTATGCTCGATTTGTGTGAATTGGCTGACGGTCGAATAGCTGCAACCGGTACCGTCTTCGATACCAATTCTATTGGATCTCTAAACCCCAACATCGGGATACTGGTAGTTAACGGCACAGATGGATGTATGGAGCCGGGCTGCACCGGACTTACGCAGTATATCACAAGTGTTTTTGAACCGATTATTCAAGCACCACAACTTCCGCAGCTCATCTGCTCTCCTAATCCAGCTCAAGACATTGCCTTTATTCAAATTCCACTGGAATTAATGGGGCTATCTGTGGAAAAAAGGCTCCATTGTTACGATGCTCAAGGTCGACTTATGGCAGAAATACCCTGGGCAAGAGGGCAGGATGGCTTACCCATAGAAGTCAAAAATTGGCCATCAGGTATGTATCAACTGCTGATTTGGGCGGACAGACAACCGCTTTGTAGCGGTAAAATGGTTGTTCAACATTAAATTGAAATAACAATGCAACTTTCCCAGCTTACACTTTTGATCCTGCTCTCAACTGCCTGTTTAAGGGCCCAAAACGTCGATTTTGCTCCTTTGGGTGCTAAATGGTTCTATAAGCAAAATTCCTTCGACGTGCCTTCCATGGAGCAATTCCGTCTGGTTGAAGTTACCGGAGAATCCATGTTTCAGGGTAAATGGTGCCGTGTCCTGGAAGGACTTACTCCAGGTTGCGGATTACCAGATCCATGTCACATTTTTACACAAAACGATTCAACGTATTACTGGAGCAATCTCACTGCTAAATTTGAATTACTGTACCATTTCAGTGCCACTACTGGCCAATCCTGGCAAATTCCCGGATTGCTACCCCTTGGAGATACGCTTGGGGTTTATGTAGATTCAGTAAGGTATGTTGTTGTACAGTCCGACACTCTGTTTATGCAGTATGTATCCTTCACCGGCTGTTATGATTGGGGGAATACCATCCTTGAGAAATTGGGAAATCCCCATTTTTTAAGCCCTTCCTTCTGTCTTTGCGAAAATGGCCCCTATGGGATCCGCTGCTATCAGGATGCTGAATCAGATTACCATTTCGTTGATTACCCTTGCGATACGGTATTTTCCATCAATACCTTGATCCAGGATTTGAACTCATTCACCCACCTCCCCATCTCGCCCAATCCCGCCACCGATTTCATTCATCTGCCATGGGATGGGCCGCTGGAATCCCTGCAAGTCTTTGATGCCCTGGGCCGACAAATGCCTTTGGGCAGGCTCCATCTTTTAGAGGGAAGGCTTGACATACCAGTGGCGCATTTACCAACCGGGCTCCATTACCTCCAACTGCGGACGCAAGGCCGGGTATGGAGCGGGCGCTTTGTGAAGAGGTGAGTTGCCCGTGCCTTAGTACTAAAAATCAATCCTCGTCCTCCTCAATCACAAACTCCGCATCCTTCTCCCAGATCTCCATCTCACAGGGTTTGCAGTTGAATTTGAGTTTGTATTCTACTTCGCCGTGCTTGAGCGTTAACGGCTCAGCCAGTTTGGTGCCCATAGTTTCACGCTGGTAACGCGGACATTTGCCCAGTTCGTACTTAACACAGTACTTGGTTACCATTACCCGCGATTTGCCTGGATCCCACTGTAATTCAAAGGCTTTTTCAATGTCGGTTACTCCATGCCGGTGGTAAAATGCCCGTGCCATGGAATTGGAAACATTGAACGTATAATCCAGCGATTTCACCGGGTAGGGATGCTCGGTTTTCACCAGCGGGATTTCCTCTCTGTGGTATTCTTTTACCCGTACTTCAGCCAATTGCTCCAAGGCAGCTCGCCGGATCTCGTTCACCCTGGAATTGGGCAGGAACCATTCCTGACTGAAGTCAACATGCACCTCATCCGCAATGAAAGGGGTGTTCCCGGTTTTGGCGAGGTTCTTTTTGATATTGTCTATTAAGCCTTCCGCATTTTTAGCCGGTTCTTTGGCCATTTCCTGCGTCACAATTACCGTGTGCTGGTCTTCATCTGTTACCCGCAGGCTAAACCCGTTATCCGTTTCTGAAAACCACATATTAACCCCGATTTTCCGAACGGCGCTGTTTTCGTTTTCTATCATCCGGGTGAATTCAGCATCCAGGTTGCGGTAAATTTCAGTGCCAATAGCCAGGGCTTTCATCTCATTGGGCACCACCAGATCGTTTACAATGATGTTGACCAATGCACCATCCGCTATGCCATCCTGATTGATGAAGTAAAGTCCGTCGCCGTTGTTAAGCAACTCATAGTTTTCAATCCGGTAGCCGTTGGCCTTGATTTCCAGGAGCTTGCCGATGTATTGGCCTTTGGATTTCGGACTTTCCCAGGAGCCGATTTTTTCCTTTCTGTGATTGAAAAAATAATCTGTGTAACCGCGGTTAAAACTACGGTCCAACTCTGGTTCAAAATTAAAAAACGTCCTGCCTGAAGATGCCTTTTCGTATTTGTCCGGGTGAGCGTCCAAAAATGCATCCAGGCGTTTTCGCAGGTAGGAAGTATTGTTTTTTACGTAAACGATATCTTTCAACCGACCTTCAATTTTGAAGGAACAAATACCTGCTTTAACCAGATTGGGCAACTCGTCACTCAAATCCAGGTCTTTGATCGATAGCAAATGACTGCTTTCTATCAAGGTTTCGCCTTTCCCATCAATCAGTCGATATGGGAGCCGACAGTTTTGGGCGCAGGAGCCCCTATTGGCGGAACGTTCGCCGTTGGCCACGCTCATGTAGCAGTTGCCACTAAAGGAAACGCACAAGGCGCCGGTAACGAAAAACTCCAGTTCCACATCGCTTGCCTGGTGGATCTCCCGAATCTGGTCAATATTTAATTCCCGGGCCAGAACTACTCGTTTGATACCTGCATCTGCCAGAAATTTCACGTGGGCAGCGTCACGATTGTTGGCCTGGGTACTGGCATGGATGGCAATTGGTGGCAGATCCATTTCCAGTATAGCCATATCCTGCACGATGATAGCATCTACTCCAACCTGATACAATTCCCAGATTAGTTGGCGACAAGCCTCCAGTTCGTTTTCGTACAAAATAGTATTGACAGTTACCAGCACCTTGGCTTTGAACAGGTGGGCATACCGTACCATTTCGGCAATATCTTCGATAGAGTTGGTGGCGTTCGTACGAGCGCCAAACATGTGCGCGCCCATGTACACGGCGTCGGCCCCGGCATTCACGGCTGCCATACCCTGATAGAGGTTTTTAGCCGGAGCCAGGATCTCAATTTTTTTTCTCATGCGTTGCGTTTATGAGCGGGTGCAAAATTACAACAATTTGCAGCAGTGGAAAGTTTGGCCTGAAGATGGAGATTTGAACCAGCTATTAGTCGGCGCAATTAGTGTGTTGATCTGATTCCATCAGCCTGGAAAAATATCCAAACCTCCCTTCACGTTGTAACCTTGAGCCATAAAATTGGTGTCTGTGAATAGCTATGAATATCAAAAACAACCTTTCCCTCATGCTTGTGGGACTGATTCCGATATTGGGACTGTCTCAGCAAGGTTTTCAGGCCGATTATTTCAACGGCAGAAACTTTGACCAAAAAATGCACACCCGCACGGATGAGCGGATCAATTTTGTCTGGAACAATGTGCCTCCTGTGGCTGGAATGGACCCGCACGTGTTTTCGATTCGCTGGACCGGGAAGTTAACAGCTCCGGAAAGCGGTGATTACATGTTTCGTGCCCATGTAGATGATGGCATTAGGGTTAAACTGGGCGGCCGAGCGGTCATTGACGCCTGGGATTTGCATGATTCTGAAGCGTTTATGGGATCTGTTTACCTGCATGCCGGACAGGAGTACGTTATGGAGGTTGAATATTTCAATGCCTTGAATGAAGGCGAAATTCAGTTGTTCTGGCAATTGCCCAGCGAGGCGCCGGTGTTTAAAGGTATGTTTGGATACAATGATCACCCCATAGACCCATCGCATATCCGGCTGCCCAATCCGCCACCTGCACAATCCTCACGCCTGCAATCCAAGCCTGTGAGGGTAACCCCCAAACCAGCCGCAACCCCGACCCAGCCGGCCCGTCAGCCCAAACCTGCGCTGGTTTCCAAAGACACTCTGGAAAAGTACCTGCCCAAAAATGTCCTGTTTGTTAAAAGCAAAAGCATTCTGCTACCGGAATCCGAGCCGGAACTGAACCGATTGGCTGGTTTTCTGAAACGCAATCCCAGGTATAAACTCCGGATTGAAGGCCATACGGATAGGGTAGGGAATGCCGAAAAAAACCTGATTTTGTCTAGGGAAAGAGCACAAAGTGTAGCAGATTACCTGGTACAGCAAGGGATTGATATCAGGCGTATTACAACCACCGGTTACGGCGATATGCGCCCGTTGGTGTTGGAGGCCAAGGATGTCCCCAATGAAAAAAACAGAAGGGTTGAGTTTTTTCTGGAAGAGTAAGAGAAGTTCTGAAATTGGGATAAAACCTGCACATTTGTTCCCAAATACCTATTACCCATTATCATGACCATTGTAGGCAATCTTCTGCTGGCCATTGCAGGCCTGTTGTTCATTTTTTTCTTCAGCGCACTTACCGCACCTAATCAATCGCGGGGCGGCGATTATGCTGCCGGATTTGGCTGGGGCGTAATCCTGTTTTTTCTGGCATTTTTTGTCATCTTACTCATTGTTTCTCTCATTATCGCCAGTCGGGGCGGTTTCGAATGGCTGAGCGCCAATACCGCTGCCAGGTATTTATTGTTGCTGTTTGGGCTAATTTCCACGGTGTTAGCGGCGGCATTGGCTACTTTGTTCCGGGAGGAACCAGGTGAAGCCGCAAATCTGGTGAGAATTTTTTCCGGATTTGCACCCTGGTTGATTCCTGTTCTGTTGCTGGTTTCTGGTGTGATTTTATTGAATGATTCCTGGCGTCAGGGACTTTCCCCACTCGCGTATCAGATTCCCCTAAAGGTTAGTTTTTGGTTGGGGCTCGTTATCAACCTGATGGCGACTTATGCCTGGATGAAACTGGCCAATGAAAACAGGCAGGCCGTTATTCAGGATGAAATAGCTTTTCAGGACAAAAATCACAAACGGATGCTGGATGAAATTGACTCGTGTGAGGTAGAGAAAAATATGGTTTTCATCCTGGTTTTTACGGATTCCAATCAGGATCCGGAAGTGCGCAAAAGGGCGGTGGCCAAGGTAAAAATGCATCCTCACTGGCAGGAGGAAATCGTACGCATTCTGGGGACCGGTTATGCACCGGAGGCATTTAATTACCTGGCATCCAATGATGTAGACGATAAAAGCCTGTTTACTGATGCCATAAAAACCGGCATTGCCCAACAAGCTCAGTTATTCAGGGAAAGCATACGGCGCAGTTCTCATCCCTCTCATTTTTATCCTGAACTTTTTTTGTGGGAAACGGAGCGCGTGCTCAGAACAGTGGAGCGATTTAAGGAGTCTAACAGCCAATATTTAAAGGATGTGGAAGGTCTGCGGGCGGCCCTCAAGGAGCCGGCAGATGTGGAAAAAATGCCATTGAAGGCGGAAAAACTTCTGGATGAATGGCTTAAAAAACAACAATAGTCGCCCATGGAACGATATTCAGATCCCGGCTTGGCCTTGTTTGACCTGGCAACCCACTATGTAGTTGCTTGTCCGAAATGTGCAGGCAAAGCCTGGGTAAAACCTCGTGGAGAAGGGCAAAAATTGGTTTGCACCATTTGCTTCCATACTGAAATACCTGGCAATTGGTATGGCTCGGCAACCGCCTATGTATCGGTAAAATGTCGGGAATGTCATGAACCACTTCAGCGCAACGCTCCCTGGAACGGGCAGTGGAAAAAATTGGCTATGCATTGCCCACAATGCGGAGACACCTGCGAATATGAAGCGCATATTACCCGGCATGCCCGTCATGAAGGCTTGATGACTGATGCTGTATATGGTTTACCACTTTGGTTACAGGCTGAGTTCCGGGGCGAGTTGTTTTGGGCTTTTCATTACGAGCATTTGGAGATTTTACGTCAGTATATTGCAGCCAAACACCGTGAACGCGGCATAACACCCAGAAATACCCTCAAAAAAAACAGCGCCATGCTGAGTCGGCTACCAGCGTTTATCACCCGTGCCGGAAATAGAGATGCGCTGTTGAAAATGATACAGGAATTGTTTTTGAAGTAGGGGTCATTAGTATTTAGTGACGGGGTGACGGCCAGTCACCCCGTCACTAAATACTAATGACCCCTAAATGACCCCAAATGGCCTCTAAATGACTCATATTCCCATCATGCTACGATACTTTTTAGGCCCGGAATTAATTTGGCTCACAGCCTGGTTAATTGTTTATCAAATTGGCAAACAAAACGCCGCCCCTCCGCATCGTTTCAACCCTTGGCTGGAGAACCTGCCCTGGGTGATGGCGCCCATTCTTTTGCTTACCTTTTTGTTACTGCGGGCGCCTTTTGTGGAACAATCCGGACTCATTATCCGCATCTGGATTGCCGGAATACTTGGGGCGCATCTGGTGTTGAAAACCGGCTTGAGCGCGCATAGTGAGCAGGGGCCGGGTGTAGGCGCGGTGTATATTTCAGGTACTACCAAGGCTATACTGTTTTTGATTCTTTTTACCATTATTGTTTATTTTCGTTTCTGATTATGGCTAAAATGGACGAAAAGGCCCGGATTGAAGCTGAAGTGCAAAAACGATTGGCCCAGGTGGTGGCCGAGCAGCAAAAGCAAATGGCTTCCATTCTGGAACAGGTCAACAAAGATGGTTTGAAGGCGCTTGATAAAGCTAATGCGGCCCTCGCAGCAGAGCGCAAGCGGTTAGAAAAAGAAATAGATGCTACCCGCGCTGAACGGAAGAAATTGGAAAATGAAGCTGAAGCCCTGGTACAACAGTTTTTTTCCAAAGGCCAGAAACAGTTCCATGAAGCAGCGCAAACAGATTTGTTGCGCAATTTGGTGAGAAAACACCTTGAAAACGGCAAAACACCCAAAGAAATTTCCTATTGGTTCGATGTGCCTATGCGTTTTATCAAGCAAATCCAAGACCTGATTGCACGTGTTGCCCCTTATCGTGAAGCATCCAGAAAAAGGAATTATCCTGCTGAAGGCCAGCGACTTCGATATTCAGATGAAGGTAGAGGAGGCACCATCTGGTACGAAGCCGGTGAAACACAATTTAATATGTGGTGGGAATTTGCCGGTGGAGATGCTTTAGTCATTCTGGACATTCCAACGGTGGAACAATGGGAAGAACGCACTGGTATTCCGTTACTCTTGCGCGAAAACGTGCTCCACTTTATTGGGGAGCAGGTGGTGGAAGACAAAATATCCGGTTCCGGCAGCTATATTGTTGGTTCAAATGTCATAACTTTTTATGCTGATGAAGGTAAATAAAGTCATTCTCGTTCTTTTGGGACTTGTTTCCATTGCTGTGATAGCTCTGATGTCCTGTTTTAGAAAAAAAGGCGAGCCTAAAAACCTGGGTGACTGGCTGGAGAAAAACATGCCCGGCCAGTTGCAGGTACTGGATTCCAATCTGAAAATGCTTGATGTGATGGCTCAGTTTAAAGGTGAAAAACAAGCCCTTGTAGCTGACCGAAACAACGAGGAAATTCAGTTTTTGCTGGATTGGAGTAAGGACAGTGTAAACCTGGGATTAAACCCTCAAAATATTCAGGATCAGCTGGCTTATGCCCGTGAAAGATACCAAAGAGCCGTGGATCTGTATCAGAAGTTTGTTGCTGAGGGTTTTGACAAGGTTGCTGTAGGGGTAAATCATCCAAATATATTTATTCAGTACTACGCGGAACCAACCCCCGGGGAACGGGAGAAATTCAAACAAACCGTCCTAAAAGTAATGACAGAATGGATAAAAACGGATGGTTTTACCTTGTATTTGCAAATCATGGAGCCTGCGTCTTATCAGGCTAAAATGAAGAATATCATTCCTTACGGGCATTTCATTACCGAAAATGGATGGCAACAGGATCAGGAAATACTTTCTCTGTCAACAGTATGGAAAGACATTAAGAGTGAACCCTGGCAATGGGATATCAACGTAGTATCCGTCCGGGCACAGGCCTTTACCGACCTCGCTTTCGAAAAGGCGCAGGCGTGGGCACAAAAACATTTGCCGAAAGGAGCGAAGCTTGAAGAAGGTCAACTCATTGGTTTTGATATTGTCAAACATGCAGAGGATGCCAGGCAAAAGGGAGATCCTCATTCCCCCAGCATACGGATATCTTTCCCTTACACCGATGGCACTAAAGGAGAAAACGACGAACCAGCTGGCTATGTAACCTGTGTATATGTGCTTGATAGCCAGCTGATTTCGCAGTTTATGGTGGAAAAAGAGGGCATCTAACGCCAGGCACTCAGAATACCACCCATGCAGGCCAGGGTACAAAGCCAATATCCCCAGTTGGTGAAAACCCAGTTCCAGCCGCGTTTTTCAAAGATCGACATGGTGCCTAAAATGGGCATCACCACTAACAGAGATATCAATACACCGTGAAAAGCGCCATGGCCAAAAGTGGCGTAGCTGTGCCCATCCGGGGCTACATCCTGACCCGGCCCGGTTACATTGACACACATAAAGGTGGATAGCAAAAATGAAAAAAGCACCGCAACCAGATAAAGCACGGGCTTGGGGCCATTCCCTAAAGATTCCAGGGTGAATCCATTGGCGCGCATCCAGGGGCCGCCCATAACCTGGGGATGGTAATACACGAAGCCGAGAATCATCGGCACGAGCGCTGAAACAGCGACTGCAATCCAGTTGATTTCCATAAGTTGTAATAGTTTTGTTTTAGAATGGTAGGTAAAAGTAATAAACTTGTTTTAAATTATCCTTTTTTGATACAAAAAATTTTAATAAAATTGAGTTTGTCGCGAAGCACACTACAGGGCATTTTGGTTTCAGACCTATAAGGTTTTTGGAAACTTTACAGGTCTGAAACCAAAATGCCCAGTAGTGTGATCACGAAGCCAGTTTTACTTACCGGTGTGCTCAGTTCCGTAAGAGCATGTTGGGGATTTTCTGACGGGGTCAAAAATGGCGGAAAAAGGACAGTTTTTGGCCCGGCAAGAAAATCTTCAACATGCTCTAAACGTTGAAATAATTTATTTTTCTCCTCTGGCCAAACCACGTAAGTTTGAATAAGCCATTAGCTTTGCGCCGCTCCAAACTCACTCACTCATTCACTCATTCACACCAATATGGATAAGATGGTAGCCCGCTTCCCGGAACAATTGGAGGAAGCTCTTGGTATTGCACAGAACATTTCATTGAAAAAACATACAGCCCCATTACGCACTGTTTTTATTTCCGGACTCGGTGGTAGCGGTATTGGCGGCGGATTCGTGCAGGATTTTGTGCGCGGCGTTTGCAAATTGCCGGTGGTTGTGAGCAAAGGTTATCAGGCGCCTGCCTGGATCAATAAAAATACGTTGGTTATTTGCTCTTCTTACAGTGGTAACACAGAGGAAACCCTCAGTACCCTGGATCAATTGCACCATACTGGCGCCAAGATTGTGTGCATTGCTTCCGGTGGTAAGCTGATTGAGATTGCCAAGGCAAAAGGCTATGATTACGTTCAACTTCCTGGCGGCTGGAGCAGTCCCCGTGCTTGTCTGGGCTATTCCGTTGTCGCGCAATTAGGCGTATTTAAAGCGGCCAAACTTGTTCCGGCCAAAATGCTCAATCAGGTAGCTGGCGCGCAAAAACTGCTCAAACGCGATCAGGCTTCCATCCAGAAAACAGCGCGCAAAATGGCCGGTTTCCTGCTGGGCAAAACCCCCGTACTTTACATTGCAGATCATATGGAGGCAGTAGCGGTGCGCTGGCGTCAGCAAATCAATGAAAACGCTAAAATGCTCTGCTGGCACCATGTAATTCCGGAAATGAACCACAATGAACTGGTGGGTTGGCGCGATCAGCGTGCAGATGTAGCTGTCATCTGGCTGCGAAATCACGATGATTTCTCCCGCACAGCCATCCGCACCGATATCAATAAGGAAATCGTTGAACACTACACCCAAACCTCCATTGAGCTATATTCCAAAGGCAAAAACCTGGTGGAAAAGGCCATGTGGCTGGTGCATCTGGGCGACTGGGTATCTGTCTACCTGGCGGAACTGCGCAATGTTGACCCTGTAGAAATCAAGGTGATTGATTTCCTGAAAGGCGAATTGGCGAAAGTCTAGGAGCGTATTTAAGGTAGCAACTACAAATCCACGCCTTTTTCCTTGGTATAATCCTGAATGTACTCGTCAATGAGGTGCACGAGCAGGTCTTTCAGGTATGAATTTTCCAGGCGGGCGATGGTTTTGAGTTTTTCCAGTTTTGGGCGGTCAACAGCAACAGTGAGTCGTTTTTTACCAGACTCTTCGTCTGTTGCGATCTCTTTAACATCAATGGTTTGACGGATCAGGTTGTCCAGACCGTTGCGCGCGGGCACACGCATGTCAGCGCTGGATTTTGTTTTGGCGCTGGCAGAAACAGAATCCGGCTGACTGGATTCGTAGCGTTCCAGACTTTCATCGAGCGCTTCCTGCAACAAGGCATCCAGGTCGGTGGCAAAGGATTTATGGGCCGACCTCCGCTCGCTCGGCGCAGCCGGGGAAGTCAGTACCACAGACTCCTCAAACACGTTGCCATGTCCGCTGTGGCTGTTGCTGAACAGGTCGTCCAGACCCTCGGAAAATCTTTTTTTACTCATTCCGTCGCGGATTGAACTTGGTCGATGTCGGGAAGAACGCAGCAAATCGTTCCATCGTTCATCGTTCAACGTTTTTTATTGGGTTCTTTCCAAAATCTCCTTTGTCAGGTCCAGATAGTCGGATGCGCCAGGACTTTTGGGGCTGTAATCAAAAATGTCTTTACGTTGTGCTGGTGCTTCAGCCAGGGCTACATTGTCGCGGATATAGGTTTTGAACACCTTTTCTCCGAAGTATTTGTGGATGGTTTCCACTACATCGCGGTTCAATACCCGGCGGTTATCGTACATGGTGGCAATCACACCGCCCATATCCAGCTGTTTATTGAGTCGCATCCGCACCTTGTCAATCACCTGTTTAATTTTTGCCAGGCCCTGTACGGCCAGGAATTCCGTTTGCAGCGGAATCAGTACGTAACGGCTGCTGGTGAGTGCATTCAGGGTGAGCAGGCCAAGCGAAGGCGGACAATCAATCAACACATAATCATAATCATCAATCACCTGACTCAATAGTTCGCGCAGGATGTATTCCCTGCCGGCTTCGTTGATCAGTTCCATTTCTGCCCCTGAGAGGTCGAGCGAAGAGGTAATCACATCCATACCTTGTTTGTGGCTGTAAGGTGTGAGTTCGCCTTCTCCGCGCAGGGCCTCGTATATGGTGTATTTCTGGCGTGGAATACCCAGTGAAATGGTCAGATTGGCTTGAGGATCGAGGTCGATGAGCAACACACGTTTGCCCAGTTCCACCATCGCGGCGCCTATATTAATGGCACTGGTGGTTTTACCTACCCCGCCTTTGTGATTCAGAAGTGAAATTACGGTTCCCATAAAAGTTGGTCAAAAGTACGGCGAACAATCGCCTTCCGCGATTTATACAACGAATTTTTCCGCAGAACGATTAGAGCCCCTGCCGGGAATTCCAAACAAAAGGCAGCAATATGTTCCCTGTGCTGAAGGACTGACTGATTTGTTTGAAGTTTGTTGAAGTATAAAATCAGCGCAAATATCTGGTATTCAAGTGAAAAAATAGTTGTTTGAAACAAAAGTGAAAAAAAAATTAAAAAAAACTTTGACATTTTTTGTTTTTAAAAACTCTTTGTTTGAAATTTGCACCATGAAATGATTGGACAACTGATCCAACAATCCAGTATCCCGTAAATCACTTAAACCTTACATCCCATGATTAAGGAAGATCGGATAGACCTGAACAAACGATTCATCCAGGCTTTCAAACTGTTGGAAGACCGTGGCGCCATTGTAAAAAACGATCGCGGCGGCAAAGGCGTGGGCGATGTTGCCGAACGCGTACTTGGCAACAAAGCATATGGTCACATTATCCGGGCTTTCCTAAACCCGGACAGCAAACGCGTCATCGATTATGGCCAGGCATCATCTTTTTGCCGCGCTTTCGATATCAATGAGGCCTGGCTGCTGCACGGCATCGGTAATCCGTTCGGATTTGATGCCCCTGGAGATGCCCTGGCTGGAGAAAAAATGGCCAGTGGCGGTGGAGGAAACATCCTCTTCACAACGGTACGTGCTTTTGCCGGCGCTACCCTGGGCTCTGACAGCGATGAGAATAATACCTACTTCTCCATTCCGGGTGTTGCAGGAACCGGGTTGGTAGCCTTCCAGATCGATGGTAATTCCATGGACCCGGTTATCCGAAACAACGATATCGTGGTTTGCAAATCTGTGGAAAACCTCAACGATGTGCGCGACAACGAGATTTATGCCGTTCGTTCCAATGGAAACGTTTGGGTTAAATACGTGCAGAAGATCATGAACAACCGCGGCCGCATCGTACGTCTGAAAATGATTTCTGCCAATTACTTCGACAACGATCCGTTCGAAGAAGAAGTAAACGAAACCACTCGTCTCTACAAAGTGGTCAGAAAGATTAGCAACGTTTGAGTGTTTGAGTTTCCGAGTGTTTGAGTTTTCGAGTTGGCGTTCGGCTTGGTGTTGATGGGTAAATAACTGCCATATAGGCGTTAGCCAATTAAAAGGCCCAAGCCGAATGCCAACTCGAAAACTCAAACACTCAAAAACTCAAACACTCAAAAACTCAAAGATACTATCCTGCTGTTTATTGTTTTCGGAGCCTCCTGGCGCAAGCCGGCGAGGCTTTTTTTTGCTCGTAACCGAATACGGGGTTAATCCCTGACTGTTGGATATCAAACTTTAAACATTTAGACATAAAAAACTGTAAATCAATCTTTTAAACAGGCATGATCATCGTCCATCGTCCATCGTCCTCACAATTTCACCCAACGCCCAATTGCGCGCAATTGCCCATCCTGCACCACGCTAATCATATAAGTGCCAGCCGGCAGTTGTGTGGTGTTTATGCTGGACTTTACAGCCCCGGGAACCACAAATTCCTGAACCTTTCTACCGGATAAATCTGAAAAAACAACCCGATACTCTCCATCTGGCATGGCGTCCAGTACCAATATCAGCGCTTCTTCCCCTTTAATTGCAGGATTAGGATACATCCTGATTTGACCAGCCAATACCTGATTTGTACCGGATATGATTACTTCCAGTGGATCTGATGTTACCCATCCGGAAGGCTCGCAGGGAGTTTCTACCTGGTATGTTCCTGATTGTGCAGGCACAAAATAGGGAAGGGTAGCGCCCTGAATAGCTTGCCCGTTAAATTGCCATTGGTACTGTGCCGCCGGACTGGAGAAAAGGGTGTCATTTTGCCATTCAACAACCGGAATAACCTGTACAATTACTGGCAAGGCTACCCGACTACATCCATTGTTGTGTGTTACCGTAAGCCCGTATGTTCCACAATCCGTTACCGAAATCTGTGGAGTAGTGGCATTGTTAGACCATTGCCAGGTATGACCATTGGTAACACCTTCCAGGGTTGCACTGCTGCCATATTGGATCTCAACTATTCCGGCAGGTTGTATTTCTACTGTAGGCAATGGTAACACCGTGAGCTCATAAAAGGCCTGGTAACTACACCCCAAAGTATCCACCACCTCAACACGGTATTGCCCCTGCTGGCCTGCGTATACGGAATCCAGCCAAAGAACAGGATCATTCTCGCCAGCTAGCCCAACATCCTCAAATGCCCAGTAGAAATCGCCCGTCGCAGTCCCGATTGCTGATAAACTCACGGTTGTTCCCGCACAAACCTCTCCAACCGGATCGCTTTGAATTTGTGCCTCTTTAAACGGACAATATACCTCCACCAATTGCTCCTGGCTAACCTGTCCACAACCATTCAAGGCTGTCAGCCGCACGGTGTAGATACCGGGACCGGGAAATACATGCTGCGGATTGGTTTCGGTGGACAGGCCAGAGCCGTCGCCAAAATCCCAAATATAACTGTCGGCGCCCTGAGAAGCATTGGTAAAGGCCATAGTGAAATCATTGGCAGCGGCTGCTACAAAATTTGCCACGGGCAAAGCATTCACCGTAATGTAATCCTGTGCAGTGAAGGTGGCGCTTCCGGCCAGATTGGTCACAGTCAAGGCAACCGGGTACACACCTGCTGTTGTGTACGTAACCACCGGATTGGCATCCTGTGAACTGGCCGGTGAAGCGCCCTGCAAAATCCAGTTGTATTCCCAGCAGGAAGCTGATTGGTTGTACAACTGAACCGTGAACGGTGCACAACCCGTTGTTTGGGTTGCGCCAAACTGTGCATTGGGTATCCCCGGATTAAGTGGTAAAAAACAACTTTCGCCGGAACATGCCGGAGGATTGGCTATTCCACTCACCGTAAGGGTGTGCAGCAGGTGGTTGAATCCGGTGGCTTCCTCCCATACGCCTTCGTTCGCCAGGCGGATAGCATATTCCGGCCGGTTGGCAATAGATGGATACGGGTCTGGCAGGTGTAGCAATAATGCATAGTCTCCTGCGGGTAAATCCATGGGCAAACAAAAGGTATGCTCCAGTACATGCACATTTGGCCCAGGTAACCAACTCCTGGGATTTTCTGGCAAATCCACAGCCCAAATGCCCTGGGTGTTGGTATTCCGGAGCAGCAGGCGCACTTTTCTGGGATTGAAAGGCGCCGCAAATCCGGTGTTTTTCAGGGTTATTTTGACCATTATTGGTTCGCCGGCCCTCGATTCCTCCGGGTATTGACCCTGCAACAGCACAAACCGATAGCCGAGTCGCTGAATGATTTCATCACTACAACCCCCGCTCACCCAATCGTTGTTTACAGCATTATTCCAACCCGCATTCAGGTAGGAAAAATGCATACGTGCCATCTCGTGTTGCGCTTGGCCGCCTGCCTGTCCAACACAATCGGTATACGGATTCCAGTCAATGCAGGTTTCTCCACCCACTGGTACGAATTGACTGTCTTCTGCCCAATAAGGCTTGAAAATACAGGTATCGCAGCCACCAGGCGCATTTTGGTCATAGTTGATATAAGTACCTGAATCTGTGGCATCCGACATGAAGCAATCATTGGCGAAGCCAATACGCGCTTTAAAAGTTGGTTGCCAGGCTTCCTGAGCAGTGAGCGGCGCTACCGTAGGTGGAGCATTAGCGCCATAAACGGCCTTTTGCTTGGTTTGAGGTACACGAACTGTAACACTACGGTCGGTTGGCAAGGCGTATAAAAGCGCCTGAAGCACCTCAATCCGATCGTTCCAGTTTTGCTGGCTAAGGCTACCCAGCCCAAAGTGGTCGGTGTAATACCCTTCGCCCCAGGCGCCTATGAAGCCCATGTTGACCACTGCAATGACATCGGCGTTGGCTTGCAATACAGGTTTTAATTGTTCAATATGTTGCAATACAATATGTTTGGGGGCATCGCCATATGGTGGAGCATCACTGCGTGTATAGGCAAACCGCACCACCAGTTTTACCCCGGCTTGTCGGGCCAGGTTAAAATCAGTTTGCATAGCATTTAGGTAGGTGGCTGATATTGGACCGTTTACAAAATCCTCCAAATAGAAACCCCGGTAGCCCAGTGTGGCATGAAAGGCATAGTCGGCTCCCCAGGGTTGATGCAGCGTACGCCAGGTTGACAGGTCGACAGGATCCAGTGGTACATAATTACCGGAAGTGGTTTCGGTAAATTGCATAAAGCCGCGTTCCGGATTGGGAAAGTCAATAAGGGAAGGCTGATATGTAATGGTATCCGTTAATGATTGGGATGCAGACTGCAACCAGGTAAGGGTAAAAAAAACGCAGGTCAGTAGTCGAAGTGAATACATCATAATTGGGATATTTTGACAAATGTAATAAATCAGGAGAAAGGAAAGGTATGGCCCGGGGCATATACTTTTGCAAACTAAAAAGTATGAATCCAAATCTTGTTACTTATTACAGCCAACGGGCTTCAGAGTATGAGAAAATATATCAAAAGCCGGAGCGACAAAACGATTTGCAACAACTTTCCCGTTGGCTTCAGCGGTGTTTTTCAGGTAAAGATTTATTGGAAATTGCATGCGGTACAGGATATTGGACGGAGCGAATAGCCCAAACGGCAAGTTCGATTTTGGCCACTGATATCAATGAATCTGTAATCAATATTGCCCGCACCAAGGATTATCATCAAACCGAGGTCAACTTTAAAACAGTTGATCTGTACAAGCTTGATGCTGCCATGGGAAAAAACCACTTGTTTGCAGGATTTTTATGGAGCCACATACCCATTCAGGACCTGGGCAGATTTTTGGATCTTGTTTTATCCCTGGTGCCGGTTGGAGGCACAGCGGTGTTCATAGATAATCAATTTGTGATGGGCAGTAATTTGCCGATTATCCAAACTGACAACCATGGAAATACTTACCAAACGCGTTATCTGGAGGATGGAACTGCTCATCTGATCTTGAAAAACTTCCCAACTGAATCATTTTTGCACACCATTTGCCAATCAAAAGTATCGACAATGGAATATTATCCGTTGGAGTACTATTGGGGCTTGAAATGTGTGAAGTAGGAAATTGAACGTAAAAATCCATGTCATGACAATAAAATCAATTTTACTGGGATTTTCCCTGTTGTTAGGCGCTGTTTCCGGATATACCCAACATCAGAACATCCTGATTAGTAATCAAAACAGTCCAAACGAGCCCAGTATTTGCATTAACCACAAAAATCCGTTGCAGCAGGTAGCGGCCGCTAATATTGACAATGTTTATTATTCCTCCAATGGCGGAACCAACTGGACCCAAACACCCGTAACCTGCCCCTGGGGCGTATGGGGCGATCCCGTGATTTGCACCGATACCGCTGGCGACTTTTATTTCCTGCACCTGTCGAACCCGCCCCAAGGCAGTTGGATCGACCGCATTATTGCCCAAAAAAGTACAGATGGCGGTCAAACCTGGAATTCCGGCAGTTATATGGGACTAAACGGTGTGAAGGCCCAGGATAAACAATGGCTGGCTACTGATTGGAGAACCAATACCTTGTACGTTACCTGGACGGAATTTGACAAATACGGTTCTCCGGTGACTACCGACAGTTCCCGTATCCTGTTTTCCAAGAGCACCGATAACGGCGCTACCTGGTCGGTGGCAAAACGCTTGAATAAACTTTCCGGCGACTGTATTGACAGCGATTACACGGCTGAAGGCGCCATGCCTGCTGTTGGGCCAAACGGTGAAGTGTATGTGGCCTGGTCAAACCGAAACAAAATCTGGTTTGACCGTTCGCTGGATGGCGGAAATACCTGGCTCAATGAAGATATTTTTGTAGGCGATCAGCCCTCCGGCTGGGATTATGAAATTCCAGGCATCAGCAGAGCCAATGGATTGCCGGTAACAACCTGCGATACCAGTTCCGGCCCTTATCGCGGAACCATTTATATCAACTGGTCGGATCAACGAAACGGCGCTTCCAACACAGATGTTTGGCTCGCCAAAAGTGCCGACGGCGGAAACACCTGGAGTCCGGCGGTGCGGGTGAACGACGATGCTACAGAGCGTCAGCAATTTTTCACCTGGATGGCTGTTGATCCTAAAACCGGATGGCTCTGGTTTGTTTTTTACGACAGGCGCAACTACGCAGATACGCGCACGGACGTGTACATGGCAGTTTCCAAAGATGGTGGGCAGACTTTCAAGAATTTTAAGGTTAGTGAAAGTCCGTTTACCCCTTCCTCGAATTTCTTTTTTGGCGATTACACCAATGTGGTGGCTTACGACAATATGGTTCGGCCTATTTGGACCCGTTTGGCGGGCAATGAACTTTCTGTGTGGACCGCCCTTGTTGACCCTGAAGTACTGGTGCCAACGGGAGAACCACTTGCAGGGGGATCTACCTTTTCTGTAGAAGATCCATATCCCAATCCATTTCATGAAGTAGCAGGTTTTTCTTTCAAATTACACAAAAAATCGCAGATAAGTCTCTCGCTGCTAGATCCAAGAGGTCAGGTGCGGGCAGTATTAATTGATCATCAATGGCGCGATGCGGGCAAATACCTGGAAAAAATTGAGCCTGAAAGACTTGGTTTAAGTTCCGGAACGTTCTTTATCTTGTTGGAGGTTGATGGTAAAGTGGCCCGCCGTAAAGTGGTCTTCGTTGACTAACATCTCGTGCACAGGCGTTTTTGTGCGATTTTAAACCAATTGTTATGCGTTTACCAGTAGTTATATTGTTGCTTGGAACGCTTTGGCCTCTTGGGGTAAAGGCTCAAACCCGCACTACTTATACCCACGATGACACCTTGCGTGGTAGCATCACGCCTGAGCGCGCGTGGTGGGATTTGAATTTTTACGACCTGCATGTAAGCGTGGATATTGCGAACAAACGGATATCCGGCCGAAACAACATCAAGTACAAAGTAATAACTGAAGGTCAAAAATTTCTTCAGGTTGATTTGCAGCCGCCATTAACCATAGATAGTGCGGAACAGGCTGGTAAGCCGCTGATTATCAGACAGGTAGGCAGAAATGCTTATTGGTTGGAATTGGAAAAAGAACAGGCCCAGAATGCTCTGGAGTCTGTTACTATCTGGTATTCCGGCGCGCCAAAAGAAGCTATCCGGGCGCCTTGGGATGGCGGATTCAGTTGGTCAAAAGACAAACAAGGCAACCCCTTTGTAGCCACTTCTTGTCAGGGATTGGGCGCCAGCGTGTGGTGGCCCTGTAAAGACCACCCATATGATGAACCGGATTCACAGCGTATAAGCATCACGGTGCCGGAGAAGCTGACGGATGTATCCAATGGCAGACTTCGTTCCGTAACCCGGAATCTGGATGGTACCCGAACCTTTGAGTGGTTTGTATGCAACCCGCTCAATAACTATGGGGTAAACCTGAACATTGCCGATTATGCACATTTTGCCGACACTTTTCAGGGGGAAAAAGGGCAGTTAGACCTAAATTTTTTCGTTTTGCAGGAAAATTTAGAGAAAGCCAAACAACACTTCCAGCAGGTAAAAGGCATGCTCAGGGCTTTTGAACATTGGTTTGGTCCGTATCCGTTTTATGAAGACGGCTACAAACTTGTGGAAGTTCCATATCTGGGCATGGAACACCAGAGTTCTGTTACTTATGGGAACAATTATCTGAACGGTTATCGCGGCACGGATTTATCCAAAACAGGTTGGGGCCTGAAATGGGATTTTATCATTGTGCATGAAAGCGGACACGAGTGGTTTGCCAACAATATTACCTACCGCGATAATGCCGACATGTGGATTCACGAGAGTTTTACTAATTACAGTGAAAGTCTCTACACGGAATATTTTTATGGTAAAAAAGCGGCAGCTGAATATGTCCGGGGTTGTCGGAAATTAATTGAGAACAAACAGCCTATCATACCACCTTACGGGGTTAATGCAGACGGGCCTTTGGATATGTACTATAAAGGCGGAAATTTCCTGCACACCCTGCGTCAGGTAGCTAACGATGATGTGCTTTGGCGCGAAATGTTGCGTGGGTTGAACCGGGATTTTTATCACCAAACCGTTAGCAGCGCACAAGTGGAGACGTACATCAGCAAAGCCTTGAAGCGCGATTTAAGTAAAGTGTTTGATCAATACCTGCGGCATGCGGATGTGCCGGTATTGGAATACAGGATGAAACACAGGAAACTGGAGTACCGTTGGATCAATTGTGTGAGCGGGTTTGATCTGCCCGTAAAAGTGGCGCTAAAACCAGGGGTTTTCAACTTTATTTACCCAACAACTGAATGGAAGTCCGTGAAACATAAGTTGCACAAAAACAGTACGCTGGCAGTGGATCCGGATTTTTATGTAGAAACCCGGAAATTGTAAGCTTAACAAAGCATTTTTGGATACAAGACAAAACATGAGTTGCCTCAATGCCGGGGTAACTCATGTTTCATTTTTGCTTGGCGAATAATCGCAAGAGGCAAAATTTTACCTGAAAAAGTCATTTGGGTTCAGATAAATATTTTGCCTCAGGCCGCAAATTTCAATATTATCCTATCTTTGGTATCTCTCTCTTGATTTAATCCATTTTCAGGTTGGTTATTAGGTTGAAAAAAGTGCTAAACAACAATCCTTTTGCCCATGAACAAACTTTTTACTCACTGTGCTTATGTTTTTAATGTAATCCTCTTTTGTTCGCTTCAAGTTAGTGCCACTTCTCTGCCCTCTGGCGGAATACTGATGCCAACGGCATTTGTCATTGGCGACTTCTGCGGCCAGGGTACAGGCACGATTGATCTGACTCCCGATCCGGGTACTCCGGGCCCATGGGCCTATTTATGGTCCAATGGAGCAACTACACAAGATCTGTCTGGCTTAACTGCCGGAACTTATTTTGTAGTTGTAACCGATGCCAATGGTGTTCCGCAAGTGCTTGATGTTGATGTGCCCAATTTGCCACCGGCAGCTCCATTGGACGTCCAAGTAGTGCCTACCGGGAATACATCATGTACTGGACCGTTTACCGGTGCGCTGGATATTGCCCCTAATCCGCCAGGCCCTTGGACCTTCCTATGGTCTACCGGAGCAACCACCGAGGATGTGTCCGGATTAAACAGCGGAACCTACACGGTTACTATCACTTTTGGGGTTACCTGTAGTTCTACCTGGGAATTTGATGTGCCGGATAACGCAGGCAGTCCAATGATTTGGTTGCCTCCGCCAGCCAATGGCGTAGTGCCAACCAGCTGCGAACGAAACGACGGCGTGGCCGGGGTAATGGTAGCTGGCGGAACCCAGCCCTATTCCTTTATCTGGTCAAATGGCGGAACCAACCAGGCTATTCAGGATATTTTCGCCGGAACCTATACAGTTACCGTAACCGACGCCAATGGTTGTACGGATACAGAAACTTTAGAAGTTGGAAATATCAACTGGCCGTTGCTGATTGAAGAAGACGCTATAGTCCTCAATCCTAATACTACTTGTATTGGTGGAAACGGAAGCATCTCTATTCCCATTGTGCATCCTCTTGCGCAGGGACCCTTCAGCTATCTTTGGTCGAACGGTGAAACAACTTCTACCATTAGTAACCTTACAAGCGGAAGTTATTTTGTGACCATATCCTTTAATGCGGCCTGTTTCGTTACTGACGTTATTTATGTGCCCCATGAACCAGCCATTCCTCAAACTACCATCAATGGTACTCCAACCACCTGTGGTTTTAGCAATGGATTTGTGAATCTGACGGTTTTGCCTGGTGGTACCCCGGCTTATACCTATATCTGGTCTAATGGAGAAACCACACAAGACCTGGCCAACGTGCCGGCAGGTTCATATGATGTCACGATAACTGGTGTCAACGGGTGTCCGTTCACCGCAAGTGCTTCTATAGATGATAATCCGGTTTTATTCAGCTATAGCGCTCAGATCACAGACCAAACGGCATGTGATACCACTAACGGACAAATTCAGCTATCCTTGTTCCCGGCTAACCTGAGTTATCAATGGTCGAACGGAGCTACTACCACAACCCTGAAAAATTTAGCTCCTGGCGATTATACGGTGACCATCAGCGCTGGTGGTACCTGTACTGCTGTAGAAACCTACAATGTGGGCGATGTAACCGAATATCCGGTGATTCCAGCCACCCCAACGCCCAGTTTTTGCGGTCTGGCCAATGGCGCCATTGATTTATCAGTGCTCGGTGAAGCCACCGCTCCTTTCACCTTTCAATGGAGCAATGGCGCCACTACAGAAGACCTGTCCGGGCTACTGGCGGATACTTTCTATGTTACTGTTACTTCAGCAGTTGGCTGCACCAAAGAGAATGTGGTTATAGTGCCTAATACGGCCGTAGATGTTGGACTTCAGGCTAATGTGCTGGATAACAATTCCTGTGCTGCTGCAAATGGCTCCATTGCACTTGAAATATCACCACCGGATACGGCATATGTGATTACCTGGTCGGGTGGACAAACAACCGATAGCCTGGCTAATCTTTCTGCCGGTACGTATTTGGTGACGGTAACACTTGGGTTCAATTGTATTGCCTGGGATACATTTGAAATAACTGACCAGGCTTTGATTACAAACCTCTCTTCCACCCCTACGGATGCCTTTTGCGGTTTGAATGTTGGCGCCATTGACTTGGTTGTAAATACGGGATTGCCGCCGTATGCTTACATTTGGTCCAATGCCGCAACCACGGAAGATCAACAGAACCTCACGCCAGGAACCTATACTGTAACGGTAACCGGCGCTAATGGATGCTCTGATATAAACACAGTTACGATTGCTGCCAGTAATGCGCCGCCCAGCTTGCAAGCCAGTCCTTTGGGCAATACCTCTTGTGTTGCCGCCAATGGTTCTATCGACCTGAGCGTGGGGCCCACTGGAAACTACCAATACCTGTGGTCTGATATGTCTACCACGGAAGACCTCAGCCAGTTATCGCCAGGAACATATACCGTAACGGTAACACTGGGTAGCTGTACATCCACAGGTACGTATGTAGTGCCGGATCAAACCGTTATTCCCAGTTTGTCTGTGGCTGGATTGCCTGCAGAGTGCGGCTTGGCCAATGGCGCTACAGACCTGACGGTAACCACCGGTTCGGCGCCATTTGATTACTTGTGGTCAAACACGGCAACAACAGAGGATTTAACCGGAATTACACCCGGGTCTTATACTGTAGTGGTAACTGATGCCAATGGCTGTACTGAAATGCGCACTGTAATAGTCAGTAACAATAATCTGTTGCTGGACCTGAACGCCGCCCCACAGGCTAACGCCTCCTGTACAGCCCCCAACGGTAGCATTGATCTTGCTGTTTCTCCCGCGGGCGCTTACAATTTCCTGTGGTCTAATCAGGCAACCACTGAAGATTTAAGTAACCTGAACAACGGTAACTATGCAGTAACCGTAACTCTGGGAACTTGCCAGGCAACGGCCAGTTTTACTGTAGCGGATCAAACAGCCAGTCCGGTTTTGAATTCAGCTGTTACCGCAGCCATTTGCAGCAATAGCAACGGAAGCATCGACCTCAGTGTAAGCGGGACCTCCGGCCCCTTTGATTATCTTTGGTCTAACACGGCAACATCCGAAGATTTGAATGCCATTCTTCCCGGGAACTATACCGTAACCGTTTCAGCGCCAAATGGATGCACACAGGTGGCTACCTACAATGTAGCCAATAATGCCTCCACCTTCAGCCTGGCCGCAGCGGCAATTCCGCTTACCAACTGCGCCAATGCCAACGGAGCTATTGATTTGAATATCACGCCCGCAGGCGCGTACGAGTTTTTGTGGTCCAATGCCGCTACCACGGAAGATGTACAGGGCCTGCAGCCCGGCGTCTACACTGTTTCGGTATCGCAACCGGGTAACTGCACAGCCACAGCATCCTATTTTGTAACCGATCAACGCACCAATCCCGCTTCCAATCAAAGCGTAGTGCCGGAATGGTGCGGACTTTCAGATGCCTCCATTGATCTGACTGTAAGTGGAGGAACTGCCCCCTATGACTATTTATGGAACAACGGTCAAACCAATCAGGACCTCTCAAACGTCAATGCCGGAACCTATACAGTGGTGGTAACTGACCAAAACGATTGTACCGTTTCCAATACCATTGTGGTGCCCGGCAATTCCGTTTCTATTTCTCTGGCAGGCACAGCGGCATCCAATAGTTCATGTTTGCTAAATAACGGTTCGGTGGATTTATCCGTTAATCCATCCGGCAACTTTACGTTCCAATGGTCTAACCAGGCTACTACGGAAGATTTATCGGGCTTGAACGGAGGTACTTACACGGTAACAGTGAGCGCCGGAGGGAACTGTACCAATACGGCCGTTTTTTCCATAACAAACGACCTGCCAAGCCCGCAAATGACGCCCAATATCACTGCCGGATTTTGCGGTCAAAACATTGGCAGTATAGATTTGAACGTGACCGGCGCCCCACAGCCTTTTACTTTCCTGTGGACCGGGGGCGCCACCACTGAAGACCTAAATAACCTGCTCTCAGGGGTGTATACGGTTGTGGTTATTGCGGATAACGGGTGCAGCGCATCGAGCAGTTTTACCGTTCCGGAGAACACCATAACGCCTCAGGTAAGTGGAACGCCAGTGGCAGATAACTCCTGCGTTGCCATCAACGGGGCTTTAGATTTGTCGGTAAGTCCTGCATTGGGCTACACCTATCTTTGGTCAAACAATGCCACTACAGAAGACCTGAATGGGATTCCTGCAGGCACATATGCGGTAACGGTTAATGGTGGCGGGGCCTGTACCTCCACGGCCGTTTTTGTGGTAGATGATGCTACTACCCAGCCACAAACCAATATTCAGGCGCCAACTACTACACTAGATTGTGGTATTTCAAGTATTGAACTGATGGGTACCATTAGCGGAACACCCAATGCCGGCAGTTATCAATGGTGGTCAAACGGAAATCCACTCGGTTCAGGTAATGTGTTGAACATCAATGCTCCAGGACAATATACACTGGTGGTGCAAGACGATTTGACTTTTTGCACCGCAACTGCCAGCATCAGCATCAATCAGGATTTGGTGGTTCCAGTTGTCTCCATTGCTCAACCGGCAGTACTTACTTGTGCTCAACCGGGTCAAATATTGCAGGGCTCGGCAGCCAATGGCATTCAACTGTCCTGGGCAACTATCAGCGGACAGGATACCACCTTGTTGTCGAACGGCGCAAACTTGCCGGTAAACACAGCCGGAATTTATTATTTGTTTGCCATTAACCCTCAAAACCAATGCGTCAATGCCGTATCGGTGAATGTGGTAGCCGATCAGGTTGCACCAACGGCTCTGGCGGGTTCGCCTGTTAGTCTGGATTGCGCCGGTGCGCCAGGTATACTTTCAGGAAGTGCCAATGGCGGTTCCGGACTTCAGTTTGCCTGGAGCACCTCAGATGGGAATCTGGTTTCCGGAGTGAACACAGCATCGGCCGTAGTGGATCAACCCGGCGTGTACCAGCTTCTGGTTACCAATCCCAATAATGGTTGCACCGATTCGGATCTGGTGACGGTTGATGCCGGCACGCCAGTGATTACGCTTGCCCTTACCCAACCATCATGTCTGGTAGAAACCGGAACTATTCTGGTGGAAGGTCTGACTGGCATAAGTGCACCAGTGAGTTACGTATTAAATCAGGCATCACCGGTTGCGCAGAATCAGTTTGCCGGCCTGGAACCAGGTAATTACGATATTTTGGTAACAGGCGCCAATGGTTGTACTGTAACGGCAGATGCGGTGTTGGAGCCGCCAACATTGCTCGAGATTACGCTGGATCCACAGGCAACTGTGGTTCTTGGGTATGAATATCAGCTGGATGCCCAACTGAATATTTCGCCTTCCGACATTGCTTCTGTACAATGGACGCCGGAAGCCGATCTGGATTGCGCTACTTGCCTTAACCCATTGGCTTCACCTCTGACCAATACGGAATACCGCCTCCTAGTGGTTTCTAATCAGGGTTGTACGGCAGAGGCCGCCTTGCAGCTGCGGGTGGATAAAACGAGGCACATTTATGCGCCCAATATCTTTTCGCCCAATGAGGACGGCGAAAATGATTTGTTCCGAATTTTTGGCGATCCGGTGAATGTGGTTCGCATCAGATCCCTGCAGGTTTTCTCGCGTTGGGGAGAGCAGGTATATCAACTGGATGAGGCCTTACCGGCAGATACCGAAACCGGGTGGGATGGCACCCTGCGTGGCCAGCCATTGAATCCGGGTGTATTTGTCTGGCAGGCAGTAGTGGAGTACATAGACGGTCAATCCGTATTCTTCAAGGGTGATGTAACCCTGCTGCGGTAACCGGGCAGGTTGATGCAAATCACCTGCCAGGTTGATATGTCTTGCTTCTTTCCGGGCAACATTTGGGTTGGGTAAGGTGTTTTAAACCAACACTTTACCCAACTTTTTTTGATATGAAGAAATTGTTTTTTCAACTCATTTCTCTGACAGTATTGGCTTTTTTTACCACAACTGCAGATGCACAACCTACTGCTAAAAAAGCTTCATGGAAAGAAATGCATGATTTTCACGAGGTGATGAGTGGTACTTTCCACCCTGCTGAAGAGAAAAATTTTGCGCCGCTAAAGGAAAAGTCTGGCATGTTGGTGGAACGTGCCAAAGCATGGGAAAAATCTGCTGTACCTGCCGGCTACAAACCTGAGATCACCAAAGAAGTGCTGAAACGCCTGGTGAAGCAGTGCAAAACAGTGGATAAAATGGTAAAAAAAGGCAAGTCTGATGATGCATTATTTGCTGGCATCAATAAGGCGCATGACATCTTCCATGAGATCATGGAAAAATGTAGGGAGTAGAATATGTACTTAAACTGGGGTTGTGCAAAAAGGTTTTCGGTGTAAGAATGCGCAATTTTTTATAATGATTGGTCAAGAAAATAAAATAAAATTTTGTTTGATCTTCGCTTCCGCCCCCTTTTTGCACAACCCCAGTTTAAGTACCTCCGCGCCTCTCTGTGGTAAAAAATAACCCCGGTTAGCTAAACTCTCTCCAATACCCGCTGCATGGCAGCCCGAATTTCCTCCAGGCATAAACGGCCTATGCTGCCTTCGTGGGTGTGCCTCAATGGTTGAGAAGCATCCCAATGGAAATGTCCTGCTTCGATTTGATTGCCAATGGTTTTATACGCCTCCCGAAAGGAAACGCCCTGTAATACCAGCTCATTGACCGCCTCCACGCTAAACAAGTATTTATACCGCTCATCGCTCAGGATATCCTGTTTTACTGATATGTGTGGCAAGGCATAAATCAGCATGTGGAGGCAATTTTTCAGGTCTTCCAAAGACGGGAACAGGATTTCTTTTGTTAGCTGCAAATCCCGGTGATACCCTGATGGTAAATTGGTCAACAAAAGACTTAATTCATTCGGAAGTGCCTGTAACCGGTTCCCCTTTGCCCGTATCAATTCAAAAATATCCGGGTTCTTCTTGTGTGGCATAATGCTGCTTCCCGTGGTTAAATCCTCCGGAAAGCTGATAAATCCGAAATTCTGACTGAGATACAGACAGATATCCATAGAGAAACGCGCCAGTGTGCTGCCCAGGTTAGCCACAGCCATCGCCACGATTTTTTCTGTTTTTCCCCGACTCATTTGGGCATAAACCGAGTTGTAGTGCATTCCTTTAAACTGAAGTAACCCGGTGGTCATGCTCCTGTTCAGCGGGAAAGAAGAGCCGTAACCAGCACCACTTCCCAGCGGATTTTTATTACTCAGGCTTTTGGCGGTTAGCAACAAATCCAGATCATCAACCAGGCTTTCTGCCCAGGCGCCAAACCAGAGTCCAAAGGAGGATGGCATGGCTACTTGCAGGTGTGTATATCCTGGCAGTAATACGTCTTTATGCTGCTCGGAAAGTTGCAGCAACTGTTCAAACAATTCCAGCACCAGTAATTGGATCTCCGTCAATTCTGCACGCAGATATAACTTTATATCCACAGCCACCTGATCGTTTCTGCTTCTGCCTGAGTGTATTTTTTTGCCAGCTTCGCCAATACGACGGGTGAGCAACAGCTCAATTTGAGAGTGAATATCTTCCACACCAGGCTCTATAACAAAGCGATTGGCATCAATTTCACCTTGTATTTCCTGTAATCCTTGCCTTATGCTTTCCCACTCATCAGTGGTCAGTAATCCAACACTGACCAACATTTCTGTATGCGCCAGAGAGCCCAATACGTCGTATTTAGCCAGGAGCAGATCAAATTCCTTATCCCGACCAATGGTGAATTTTTCCACGGCTTCAAGCGTGGCAGAATGATCTTTAGCCCAGAGTTTCATGGAGTTTTTGCAATAGTTGAACGTAAATGGCTACCCCTTGCTCTATTTCGGAGCAATAGATAAATTCATCGGCGGTGTGGCTGCGGGCACTGTCGCCCGGGCCCATTTTCAACGCAGGAAATGGCATAAGTGCTTTGTCGGAGGTTGTTGGAGAGCCGTAATAACTGCGCCCGATAGCCAATCCTGCGCGCACGAGCGGGTGCTCAAGCGGAATGATGGAGGAACGCATGCGCAAGCTGCGTGGGGTGAGTTCACTGTGTATATGCGCCCGCATTGATTCCAGCACTTCCTCCAGTGAATAATATTCATTTACCCGCACATCTACTGTAAATCGGCACTGATCCGGTACCACATTGTGCTGGGAGCCAGCCTGAATAATGGTGACCGACATTTTTACAGGCCCCAGAATTTCAGAGGTCATTGGGAATTCATGGTTTCTGATCCAGGCTATGTCATCCAAAGCTTTATACAAAGCACTTTCTCCTTCCTCCCGGGCAGCATGTCCGGCCCTGCCTCGTGCCAGTCCATCCACCACCATCAGGCCCTTTTCCGCTATGGCCAATTGCATTTGAGTGGGCTCTCCCACGATGGCAAAGTCCACCTGGCCTAATTCCGGAAGTATAAGTTCTATCCCATCATGGCCAGATATTTCTTCCTCTGCTGTAGCCGCATAAATCAGGTTAAAAGGCAGGTTCTTTTGCTCAAAAAAATATAAAAACGCCCCTAGCAGACAAGTCAACGCACCCCCGGCATCGTTACTGCCTAGTCCGTAAAGTTTGCCATCCACGATATCTGGTGAGAACGGATCCCTGGTGTAACCCTGATTGGGCTTCACCGTATCGTGATGAGAGTTCAGCAAGAGGGTTGGTTTGCCAGGGGTGAAATGTTTGTTTTGTGCCCAAACATTGTGTTTCTTCCGATGCGGCTCAGCCCCGCGTTCCCGTAAAAACTGCTCCAGCAAATTGCCGGTTTTATCCTCCTCCTTGCTGAAGGAAGGTATTGCAATCAGCTTTTGCAATAATGAGGTAATATCTGAAGTAATGGTAGGTAGCATGGGAGAGGGTTGATTATGATCATTTGGGGTCATTTTGGGTCATTTATCGATTCGTTTTTTGGTCATTACTGTCCTTTAATCAACATGGGTTGTCATCCCGGGAACCGGGACCTACACAAGCCAGGTTAACCGTCTACCGTCCACCGTCTACCGTCCACCGTAGGCCGTCTACCGTTCCAACACAATCGATGTTCCCGCCTCACCATCTATGAGTTTTTCCAGTTGTTCGGCCTGCCCTATAATGACTTTTCTGACTCCTCTTTGCAAGGCGGAAAATGCGTTGTCGAGTTTGGGAATCATACCTGCAGTAATAACCTGATCCGCGCGCAACTGTTGGTAGGTGACATAGTCCAGTTGCGGGATTCTGGATGACTCGTCCTCAACGTCCAGCAATACGCCGCTTTTTTCAAAACTGTAAATCAACTCCACATAAAATGCCGGACTCATAGCCTGGGCGATCTCCTGGGCTATGGTATCGGCATTGGTATTCAGCATTTGCCCGTGGCCATCGTGCGATAGCGGCGAAATAACCGGCGTAAGTCCCTGCCCCAGAAAACGGTCAAGCAGCGCCGCGTTGACGGTTTCGATATCGCCCACCCAGCCATAATCGATACTTGTATGCTTGCGTTTGTGGGCTCGAATCAGATCTCCATCAGCGCCACTCAGGCCAAGTGCCGACGTTCCAAGGGCTTGCAATTGTGCTACGATCTGCTTGTTTACCAGTCCGCCATACACCATTACGGCAATGCGCAGGGTTTCTGCATCGGTGATGCGCCGTCCATCCACCATAGTTTGTGGAATGCCTAACTTTTCCGCCAGGTGGGTAGCCAGCTTGCCACCGCCGTGCACCAATATTTTTGGACCATGGAGTGCTGCAAAGTGAGCCAGAAAGGCTTCCAGTCGGGCAGGGTCATCCAAAATGTTGCCCCCGATTTTAACGATCCGGAGTTTGAGTTTGCTGGGCATGATTTAATTGTTTTCCAGTAATTGTTTCAGAACTGCCTGTGCCGCATAAACCCGGTTTCGGGCTTGCTCTTGAACCAAACTGGCAGGACTATTCAGGATTTCGTCGCTCAGTTCCACGTTCCGGCGCACCGGCAGGCAGTGCATCACCCGCGCCTGGTTGGTTTCAAGCAGGTGCCTTTGGGTCAGCATCCAGGTGGAGTCCTGGTTGAGTATTTTCCCATATTCTGAATAGCTGCTCCAGTTTTTGACATAGACAAAATCGGCGCCCTCAAGCGCTTTTTGCTGGTTGTGTTCCACCCTGGCAGTACCGGTGAATTTCGGATTCAAGGCATAACCTTCCGGATGCGTTACTACGAGTTCTACATCCAGGCGGTTCACCCACTCGGCAAAGGAGTTGGCCACGGCATGCGGAATGGGTTTGATGTGCGGCGCCCAGGTCAGCACCACTTTCGGGCGGTGTTTGGGTCTGGTTTCTGTTAGTGTAATGGCATCTGCCAGACTTTGCAATGGGTGCAGGGTAGCCGATTCCAGACTCACATACGGCTTGCCGGTATGCCGGATAAAAGCGCGCATAATGTGCTCACTATCATCCATTTCCCTGGATTGCAATCCCGGAAAACAACGCACCCCGATTATGTCGCAATAACTGCCCAGTACCGGCGCGGCGTCCCGGATATGCTCTACGGTGTTGCCGTTCATCACGGCCCCGTCCTGAAATTCCAGCGCCCAGCCATCCTTGTCGGCGTTCAGTGTAATCACGTTCATCCCCAGCTGTTGTGCAGCAATCTGGGTACTCATACGCGTGCGCAGGCTCGGATTCAGGAAAACGAGCCCGAGGGTCCTGTTTTTGCCCAAATGCTGATGGGCGAAAGGATTGGCTTTCAGTGCCAATGCCTCCCGGATCAATGCCTGAACATCGGGTACATCCAATACTGAAGTGAACTGTTTCATGGACATTTGCTTTAAAGCAGTGAACAAAAAGCATCCAGAAAATGGTCAGCCTCTGCTCTGGTGAGAGCCAGCGAAGGCAACAGCCGAACTACATTGGGCTTGGCTTCTCCTGTAAAGACTCCTTTGTCGAACAGTAGGCGCTTGCGCAAATCTGAATGTTCTGGCGCCAATTCAATACCGATCATCAGCCCTCGCCCGCGCACCTCCACAATGCCCGTCTGCGCACGTAATTGCTCCATCAAATAAGCTCCTTGCCGGGCAGCATTTTCCATCAGGTTTTCCTGCATCATCACCTCAGCAACTGCTAAAGCTGCTGCGCAGGCTAACGGGTTGCCACCAAAAGTGGTGCCCAGCATACCGTGCCAAGGCTTGAAATGCGGGGCGATCCACACGCCGGCAACCGGGAAACCATTCCCCATGCCTTTAGCCGTGGTGTATATATCTGCCTGAACTCCGGCCCAATCATGGGAGAAAAAGCTGCCACTTCTGCCGTACCCGCACTGAATACTATCGGCAATGTAAACGGCCTGATATTGATCACATAAGGCCCGGATTTGTGTCAAAAAAGCTTCAGTAGCCACATGAATACCGCCAACACCCTGAATGCCTTCAATGATTACCGCTGCAATCTCATGTCCATGTGCCTGAAAACATGCCCGGAGCGCTGCTTCGTCGTTGTACGGCAAAAACAGGATGTTACCGGTTTCATTTACCGGCGCTACGATTTTAGGATTATCAGTAGCCGCAACTGCCAGGGAGGTGCGACCATGAAACGCCTTTTGAAAGGCCACAATCTTTTTCTTTCCGGTATGAAAGGAGGCCAGTTTGAGGGCGTTCTCGTTGGCTTCAGCCCCGGAATTGCATAAAAACAGCTGGTAGTCTGATTTCCCGGACAGCTCCCCCAGGGTGTCGGCTAATTCCTGCTGGATGGATAAATGCACGGAATTGGAATAAAACCCGATTTTGCCCAACTGGGTATTCAGCCGGTCCAGGTAATGCGGATGGGTATGACCAATGGAAATCACGGCATGACCGCCGTACATATCCAGATACTTGCGATCCTGATCATCCCAAACCCATGCGCCTTGAGCGCGGTCTATGGTGATGTTTTGCAGTGGGTAGACATCAAATAGTTGCATGACTCAAAAATTAATGGCTTTAAGGGATAGTCCGGCTTTTTCATCCAATCCAAACATCAGGTTCATGTTCTGCACAGCCTGTCCACTGGCGCCTTTCAGCAGGTTATCGATGGCAGCGTGGATCACGAGTTGGCCGTCAGCATACTCAAGCTGAATCAGGCATTTGTTGGTATTGACCACCTGTTTCAAATCCAGCGGCGAATCTACCACGTGTGTAAAAGCCTGATTTTCATAGTATTGTTGGTAAAGCACCTCCGCCGCCTCCAGTCCACCGGCAAACGGCATCACACAACTGACAAAAATTCCGCGGGCAAAATCGCCGCGCCAGGGCACGAAATGAAGGGTGTGTGGACCCGGCTGGAGTTGTGTCAGCGATTGTTTGATTTCGTTCAGATGCTGGTGTTGCAGGGTCTTGTAGGCGGAAATGTTGTTGGCACGCCAAGGGAAATGCAGGGATTCCTGCAAACGCTGACCGGCTCCGGTAGCACCGGTAATGCCTGTAACGTGTACTGACTGCAATAAACCGGCATTTGCCAGGGGCAAAAGGGCAAGTTGAATAGCCGTGGCAAAACAACCCGGGTTGGCAACACTGGTCGCTTGCGCAATCGCTGCTTTATTCAACTCCGGCAAGCCGTATATAAAGTTTCGATCACCTGAAACAGCCTGTTCCGCCAAACGAAAGTCCTGGCTCAAATCGACTATTTTGACTTGTTCAGGAATATTAAGGATAGACAGCAGCTTGCGGGCTTCACCATGCCCCACACAGAGAAACAACACATCTGCCGACTCCAAATCCATTTCTGAAGCAAACACCAACTCTGTTTCACCCACCAGATCGCGGTGTATCTCATGTACAGGCTTGCCTGCATTGCTGTTGCTGTGTGCAAACTGAATGGCAACGTTGGGGTGATGTATCAATAGCCGGATCAATTCGCCCCCGGTATATCCTGCAGCTCCGGCAATGCCAACCCTGATCTTATTCTGCATAGTTTAAGTCATTGATTTTGTGGTAAATAGCCGTTTGGTTGCCGAAGATTTTGGCAAATCCGCGCACATCCTCACCACTCCAGCCGGTGTTCATTTCACCATAGCTGCCAAAACGGCTGCTCATCAGATCATGCGGGCTTTCTATGCCGTCGAGGGTGAAGCGGTAGGGGTGGAGGGTACAGAAAACCGTTCCGCTTACCGTTTGCTGGGTGTCTTCCAGAAATTGCTCTATGTTCCTCATCACAGGGTCCAGCAGCTGACCCTCATGCAGCCAGTTGCCATACCAGGTGGCCAGTTGTTCTTTCCAGAAAAGTTGGTGTTTGGTCAGGGTATGTTTTTCCAGCAAATGATGCGCTTTAATAATGATTATGGGTGCGGCTGCTTCAAAACCCACCCGCCCCTTGATGCCGATAATGGTATCACCCACGTGGATGTCTCGCCCGATGCCGAAGGGTTGGGCAATGGTTTGAAGGTGCGCAATAGCCTCGGCGGGATGGGAAAAGGTTTGTCCATTGACCGACTTCAATTCACCTTTTTCGAAACCCAGGCGCAGCGGTTCCGGGGAAGTTTTGCTAACCTGGGTGGGCCAGGCTGTTTCCGGTAACGGCTGATGACTGGTAAGGGTTTCCTTGCCACCTACCGAAGTGCCCCACAGACCTTTGTTGATACTATAGGCTGCCTTGGCAAAGTCCATATCCACACCGTGCGCTTTCAGGAACTCAATCTCCGCCTCCCGACTCAACCGTTGATCCCGGATGGGTGTAATGATCTCCACGCCGGGCAGCATGCTTTGAAAAACCATGTCAAAGCGCACCTGATCGTTGCCTGCACCAGTACTTCCGTGCGCTACTGCATCGGCGCCCATTTGACCTGCATATGCTGCAACGGCCACCGCCTGACTCATACGTTCTGCGCTGACACTCAAGGGGTAGGTACCGTTTTTCAACACATTCCCGTAAATGAGGTATCGGATGCAGGAATGGTAATAGTGCTTGGTTACATCCGCTACCTGAAAAGAGGCAACACCCAGTTTGAGGGCATGCGACTTAATTTGTTGGAGTTCAAGTTCAGAAAAACCGCCGGTTTGAACTGTAAGGGCGTGCACTTCCATACCCAGGGTCTGACTCAGGTAAATGGCGCAGTAAGTGGTATCGAGTCCGCCGCTGAAGGCCAGGATCACTTTTTTCTTGCTCATGGACTAATTGGTTGAAAATCAAAAGAATAAGGCCAGCAGTTTTTCTGCTTTAGGTTTGAAAATTTGCAGGGCACGGGCGCGGGCTTTTTGCCATTTTTCGGAAAGAATGGTGGGGCCTTTTTTTTCTGCAACTTGTTCCGGCTGACTTTTTTGTTCGGCCGGATCGTAAAGCATGGCGGTGCACAGGCAGTTTTTGCGCTCCTTGCTCATCAGGATGTCAAAGTTGACACAACTCTGGCAGCCGGCCCAAAAGGCATCATCGGAAGTAAGCTCGGAGTAGGTGACGGGTTCGTAACCCAGCTCAGAGTTGATTTTCATGACTGCCAAACCCGTAGTGAGGCCGAAGATTTTAGCCTCCGGATATTTTTCCCGGCTCAATTGAAAAATGCGGCGTTTGATGAGGCGTGCCAATCCACCCTTACGGAAATGAGGCGAAACAATGAGGCCTGAATTAGCCACGTACTGACCATGGCCCCAGGTTTCGATGTAGCAAAAGCCGGCCCATTCCCCTTTGTCGGAAAATGCAATAACGGCTTTGCCCTCGCTCATTTTTTGCTGCAGGTATTCAGGGGAGCGTTTGGCAATACCGGTTCCGCGGGCCTTGGCGGATGCTTCCATTTCCTCGCAAATCAGCGGAGCAAAATCAAAATGCACCTCGGTGGCCACCAATACGTTGAAAAAGGTTTGTTCCATGAGAGAATGACAAGAAGGCGTTGAAAATGCCGGAAACCCGGCAGGTGAAAAGATGCGCTCATTCCCACCTCCAGGTCGAGCCATGGAAAGGGGAATGATACAGAGGCTTGCCGGGAACGCAGCTGGTGCGCTCCTGACATGGCATGATCAGGAATTCAGCCTGGGTTTATCGTCGTACCCCAAGGGGACGCGGGAAGGAAAGGGTAAAAAACGCCCGGGATACCGGTACGGCAAAAACACCACGCTTCGAAGCAGCCGTACCCGTCGCTTCAAAATTGTGAGCAGTGGATGAGTTTTTTTTCATTTCAAATCAACCGATGTACAGGCCGTTGTCGCCTTGGATGGTAGTGGTACAGGTTAAAAATTTGAGTCGGAGCAGGTTTCAACTGCTCCATTGGAAGGTGCAAAGAAAAAGGAGTTTAAAAAACGGCACGAATTTTTTTTGGGGGAAATGCAGCAGGGTGAAAGGGTTTGGAATGAATAAATTATTTTATTTTGATTTTTTAATATTATATTTCATTAAATGACTTAATTTTAATATAAAAATCTGAAAATAAATTTTGTGAATTTTTGGCGGAATGGGTTTTAGTGACGGGGTGATTGCCAATCACCCCGTCACTAAAATCTACCACAGCTCCCTGATCCGGATATTCCGGAACCAAATCGGAGCGCCGGCATGTTTGCCCTGGAATCCGATGTGCCCTTCCAAAGGCAAGGTGGCAAAAGGCCTGGACAGCCACGATGGAATGGCAGAGCCATCAGGATTTTGGTCGCCGGAAATCCAGCGACTCATATCCATATGTGTTACCATCAGTCCGTTGAGTACCACCCAAATCTGCCGGTCCATGCAGTAAATGGTGTATCGGTTCCACTCGCCCGGATGCTTGACTGCCTTCTTTTCAGCGGCTAAATGACCGAAAATGGCCCCGCATTGCCAGGTAGGATCTGCCTTGCTCCACTCTTTGGAGTAATCGTCGGCAATTTGAATTTCCACAGAATTGGGAATCCAGTTGTTGGTGTCTGAACAATGCACAATCACCCCGGAATTAGTGCCTTCGGCGGTTTTGAATTCAAGGTCAAGCACAAAGTTTTTATAGGTTTTTTGGGTGAAAATGCACTGATCTTCGGTAGCAGTCAGCTCGCCGTTTTCATTTATACTCCAGATATCTTTTGGGTATTTGGCGTTAGAAAGGTCAGGTTGGAAAAGCAAATTGTACCCTTCGGCGCCAGGAGCCGGATGCTTATATGGGATAAACCTGTCATTGCCTTTCGTTTGATCGAAATACTTTTCCGCTTTTGAAATGAGGGACGATTCGTTCCGGTACAAAAGTTGAAATTCAGCTGTTGTTTCCTCAAACGGCTTCTCCAGGTCGGCAGCCGATTGAACCATTTGTTTGGTTGGCGGCATATCAGATTCCTGCAGCATTTGGAATAAATTCAGGGTTCTTCCGGCTATTTCAAGCGTTTTTTTATTCAATTGGTCTAGTTTGTTTTGCAGGGTACCCACGCTTTCCGACTCCGCATCATTGCTTCCAAATTTATACACATCCAACCAAATAATGGTTCTCATGATGCGTTTAGCCATACCCTGCATGGCAAAACTTTTCCCTGCCACCTCCAGCGATAAATCGTGCTGCAGTTGCAACTGATCCAATGAGGTGCTTACCCTGGGATCCATTTTAACCTCAAATTTCCGGGAGAATTCTTTACCATTGGCGCTGAGCCTCACCGTGTATTCCCCGGGCATTACCCATGGTGCAGAAGCTTCGGGAGCCGTTTCGCCGTAAACGGCAGAGATTGGGAAACCTGCAGAAAAATCCCGGAGTTCCTGTTTATAGGAATCATAATGCATGTCCCAACAGAATCGGTGCGCCCCTTTTTTTCCGGAAAGTACTTGGAACGGCCGTATCCAGTACAAAGGGAAATTGACGGAGCTTACCTCTGGCGCCGGATCATCAGGACGATAGCTCCTGACAATGCTGCCATTGCTGTCTAAAATTTCCAGTCTGATATCCTTCACATCCTCCTCCAGTACATAATCTATCATCGCCCCGTCGGGCGGGTTTTGACCTGCAGGCTCTTCCTGCGGCAAGGGGGTGTCGGTATTCATGTTCCATCGCACCCGGTAAGCTGTTTGCGGGGTGTATAACAGCACACCATTCTCACTTTTCCGGCCGGCTGCATGCTGTCGTAAAGGGGTGATATTATCCAGGATCCAGAATGAACGTCCGTGGGTGCCTACCACCAGATCATCGTCTTTTACCACCAAATCGCGGATGCTGGTAGCTGGCATGTTCAGGCGCAGGGAATGCCAGTTTTCCCCGTCGTCGAACGATACATACACGGCGTTTTCAGAGCCGGCATACAACAGACCCTTTTGTTTGGGGTCCTCCCGAACGGTATTGATTGGTTCATTTTCCGGCAAGCCGCGGGTAATCTCTTTCCAGGTTTTGCCCCCGTCATGCGTGCGCCAGATGTGCGGGCGCAAATCATCCAGCCGTATCCGATTGATGGCGGCATAACAGGTCTGGTTGTCAAAATGTCCGGCATCCAGCTGCGATACCTTGCTCCAAACCGTCAAGGTAGGAGGCGTGATGTCGGTCCATTTTTTACCGCCATCCCGGGTAATGTGGATCAAGCCATCGTCGGTGCCGGCCCAGATGGTATTGGTGTCCTGCTGGGAGGGGGCCAGGGCATAAATCACGCCCCGGCGACGCTTGGTTTTTTCGGCTTCAGGGGTGAATACGCCTACGCAAGACGGCACATCCCAGGTTTCGCGACTCAAATCAGGTGATATTTCCTCCCAGAAATGGCCACCGTTTTTGGTTTTAAACAGGACATTGGTGGCAAAATACAGGCAATGCGGATCCACCGGAGAAAAGATCACGGGAGCTGTGCGCAATACCCGGTATTTGCCGCTGCTCAGGGCTTCCGGGCGGATGTTCTGTGTTTGTCCGGTACGCTTATCGTGTCGGGTTACCCTGCCGCCATAAATGATGTTTGGGTCCAGCGGATCAGGCGCTACATAACCATATTCATCCACACCCACCGGATGCCATTCCCTGAAGGTCACCTGTCCGTCGTTTCCCCTGCTGCTAACGCCTGCGGAACCACTTTCCTGCTGACCGCCGTAAACGTTGTAAGGGAATGCATTGTCTGTACTCACATGGTAAAACTGTGCTGTGGGCTGATTATACCAAGAACTGAAGGTTGTGCCCCCGTTTACCGTGATAGTGGCGCCCTGATCGGAGGCCAGCAGCATGATTTTGGGGTCGGTGGGGTTGATCCAGATCCGGTGGTAGTCATCGCCGCCGGGCGCACCGCGGAAACAGAACCAAGTTTTTCCGCCGTCGGTGCTTCTCCAGGCGGCTACATTGGCTGAATACACGATGTCCGGGTTTTTCGGGTCGGCTTTGATTTCTGCAAAATCACTGCCGCGCCCCCAGAGCCGTTCGTCTTCATGGATTTGATACCAGTTTTCTCCTGCATCGTCTGAGCGGTATATACCTCCGTAGTTTTTGGCGAAAGCAAACTGTTTGGCGCAATCTACCGTGGCATACAGGCGGGAGGGCATGGAAGGGCAAATGCAAAACCCTATCCTGCCAAGACCGAGGGCAGGGGAGGGCAGGCCATTGGTGAGCTTTTTCCAGGTATTGCCGCCATCTATAGATTTCCACAAGCCGGAATTAGGGCCGCTAAAAGTGCCATTTTCCCAAGGCGCAAGTCGATTGGCCCAAAAATCGGCGTACACTACATTAGGATCGGAAGGATCTATAGTTACCTGAATGGCGCCGGTGTTTTCATCAATGAACTTCACCTGCTCCCAGGTTTTGCCACCGTTCAGGGTGCGGTAAACGCCGCGTTCCGGATTGGGTCCATACGGATGCCCCAACACTGCGGCAAATACCCGGTCAGGGTTGGTAGGGTCAATGGCCAGTCCGCCAATTTGCAGCCCGTCTTTCAAACCGGTGTGGGTCCAGGTTTTGCCGCCATTGGAAGAGCGGTAAACGCCATTGCCTACACTCAGATCCGGGCGTTGAAGCCCTTCTCCGCTGGCCACATACAGGATATCCGGGTTACTCGGCGCTACTGCCACATCGCCGATGGAGCCCGTGGGCTGATCGTCGAAAATGGGCGTCCAAACCCTCCCAAAGTCGGTTGTTTTCCACACCCCGCCGTTGTTCACGCCAATATAAAAGGTGCCGGGCTGTTGCGGCACTCCCACTGCGCCCACTGTTCTGCCGCCCCGGTGCGGACCGATGCAGCGCCACTGTATGGCATCAAAAAATGGAGTGGATTGGGCGTGCAGGAAGCTGGAAAGGAGGAGAAGAAGGAGTGTACGCATAAGTGTACCGGCGGGTTTAGCCGCCGCTGAGTGTTGGCTCCTGCAGTGCGAGGTCCCTGCATCTGCACGGCAGGCTCCCCTGCACGGAGGCCCCCCCGCACGGAGGCCCCCCGCACGGCAGGCTCCCCTGCACAGAGGCTCCCCTGCACGGCAGGGGGTTATTTAAGTTTGACCGCTTCGCGGTCGGGGTGATGATGTATCCCGGAATGATATTCCGGGAGGTGTTTTTACACTCCAGGAAGAATTCCCGGAATATCATTCCGGGGTACAGTCTTTATATCCCCGCCAGCGTTTCCAGGTAAAACTTCCAGAATTTAGCGAAGCTGGAGATGGACGCGCGCTCATCCGGGCTGTGGGCGCCGGTGATCAGCGGGCCGAAGGATACCATATCCAGACCCTTGTAGGCTTCTCCGATGATGCCACATTCCAGGCCTGCATGACAGGCTTCTATGATCGGTGCGTGGCCGAACATTTTCTCATAAAGCGTGGCCATTTTTTGCACCACTTTGGAGCTTGGATTGGGTTTCCAGCCGGGGTATGCGTTGGCGGTTTGCACTTTGGCGCCGAGCAGGTCGAACGGTGCGCGGAAGGCGGCGGCTACATCGGCCTTGCTGGATTCCACGGAACTGCGCTGCAGGGAGCCTATACTGAGGTGTCCGTCTTTAAGTGTGATTTTAGCCAGGTTGGTAGAGGCTTCCACGAGTCCCGGTATTTCCGGACTCATGCGATACACGCCGTTGTGCACAGCACGCAGGGCGTTGAGGAACTTGGCCTGATCGCTTTTACGCATCACCTGGGCAGGTGTTGTGGCCGGATCTGCCTGAACGTTGAGCTTGGGTTCGGCAGTTTGGAACTCAATTTGGAGCTCTTTAGCAGCGGCCTGAAGCAGTTTGTGGAAACGTTTATCGTTTTTCACCAGCACCAGCGCCTGGGCTTCACGCGGGATTTCGTTGCGCAGGTTGCCCCCGTCGAAGGCGGCCAGGCGCAGGCCGGCAGGCGCGCAGGCCATGAGTACGCGCGCGAGCAGTTTATTGGCGTTGCCGCGACCGCGGTTGATGTCCATCCCGCTGTGACCGCCCAGCAACTGGTTGACGGTGATGTTGTAGGCCGTATGGTTTTCCGGCGCTTTGTCCTGTTTGTAATCCCAATCTATGAGGGTATCGATGCCGCCGGCGCAACCGATGGTGAGCACGTGGTCTTCTTCGGTATCCAGGTTTAGCAGCACTTTGCCTTTGAGCAATCCTCGCCCCAGGTTTTTGGCGCCGCCAAGGCCCTGTTCTTCATCCAGGGTAAACAAGGCTTCCAGGGGTGGGTGCACAATGTCTTTGGAGGCCAGTACGGCCAGAATGGCGGCGACGCCCAGTCCGTTATCTGCGCCCAGGGTGGTGCCGCGCGCGCAAACCCAGTCGCCATCCACGTACATATCAATGCCCTGCTTTTCAAAGTCGAAGTTTACACCAGCATTTTTGGAGTGCACCATATCCAGGTGCCCTTGCAGAATGGTAATGGGGCGTTTTTCCCGGCCGGGAGAGGCAGGTTTGCGCACAATGATGTTGCCAAAAGCATCGCGCTGGGATTCCAGGCCGTGTTTTTTGGCAAAATCCAGTACCCATTGGGCAATTCGTTCTTCTTTTTTGGAAGGACGAGGAACGGCATTTAGATCAGCGAAAAGGCTCCAGGGGAGCTGAGGGGCGAGTTGGCGAATTTGGTCGGACATGGATTTAGGACGATGGAACGATGGACGATGAACGACGTAGGCGGGTTAACCACCCAAAGAACCGCGTAGCGGTGACATTTTTGTAAACCCACAGACGCCGGTTTGTGCAAAACCAAGGCTTCGCAGTCTTTGTAAAGCGGGGTAGACAGAACGGTGTTCGGGCGTAATTGCATGTAGCCGGACAAGTCAACGGCAACAACTTTCCTTGATACCGGGGAGTACCCCATAAAAATGTAAAGTGTTCGAGCCGGCGCAGAGAGATCGACGCCTGTGGGAGGGCAAAGATAATGGGTTTTGGGAGGTTGCGCTAGAAGACTTCCGGCATTTTCTATGTTTTTATACAATGGCTTTGAAAATCTGGCGAGTTAAATCTCTTGCCGCCTTATTCTCGCCTTCAAAACACTTTCCTGCTGCCATTCTGTACCATTATGCTGCAAAACCACAGTTGACATAGACCTCAATCCATTGCTTTCTTTGGCTGTGATGGCTGCCATAACCGGGGTTAATATTTCCAGCCAGCTTTCTGCGCCTGCCACTTGTTGGGTGGTGAAATTGGTGTCGAAAAAGGCCTGATGACACGCATCAAACAGGGAGTCTGCCTTATCAAGGGTTTGGATATATTGTTGAAAGCTGCCTGCAGTATATGTTTCTATCACAAAGGCACTGCTAAACTTTTGTGTCGCCTCCTGGTATTTTTGATGGAATTGTTTGTATCTCTCTGCCAGTTCAAGCAAAACAGCTTCCGTTTCCTGCATTTGTTGGTTAAACTCAGTCCATGATTTTTGCTGAGCATTGTCGGCCTTTTTTTCCTGACCTGCGGCTTTACGTAAGTCTACCCAAGTCTTGGGATTGATTTGCCTGCTTTCTCCTGTTGGATAAGTCATAGTGCCGGGACCAAGTGGATTGCCCTGAAAAAAATACCCCTCGTAAACGGCCTTACTCCTTACATAGGTTACCCGAGCTTTCCCGGAAACTGTACCGCCTCTGAAAAAGCCCTCGTACCGGTAATCATTCTGCAAACTGACTAACTTTCCCACACCTTCAAATTTTCCTTCCACCAACTGTCCTTTGTAGTAGAAGTTTACCTTATCCTGTTCTACATGCCAATATTCCCCGTTTCCATCAAATTTGCCATTAAAAAAGCTTCCCTGATAAATACAACCGTTAACCTCTTCCATCCTGCCCGTTCCATTCTGACAATCGCCTTCTATGCAGTTCCCGGTAATTTGCCTGAGCGCTACGGCCACCTTGCGCTTGTCGGTGCCTACCACAAAAGTGCGCACCACGCCAGAGTCTCCTGCAATGAGACTGGAGACTTTTTGGGCAGTCACCCCGTTCAGGTCTTCACCATCAACAGACCAGATAATATCTCCAGGCTTGAATCCAGCCTCTTCAGCGGGTGAGTGCACTATTACCCGTTTAATCCGGGGGTAATTGTTAGGTTGGCCAGCATTAGCATTCACCAGATTTATACCCACTCCTATTAAGGAGCGTTGTGCAAGACAATCTATGTATAAAAACAGGCTTATACAGACAAATAGGCTGTTTCGTAGGAACAGGTTTTTCATATGTTGCAGATATACATTATGAGGCAAATATACTGATAATGTACACCTCCAACCCTCACTCCCGCCCCAACGACTTCACAGGATTCTCCAGCGCCGCGCGGATACTCTGAAAACTCACTGTGAGCAACGCTACAGTCAACGCAACTGCTCCGGCCAGCACAAACCACCACCATTGCAGCTCAATCCGGAAGGCAAAGTCCGACAACCACCGGTCTGTCAGGTACCAGGCAATGGGCGAAGCAATGATGACTGCCAGCAGTACCCATTTCAGAAAATCGCGGGCCAGCAGTCCGGTTATGCCCGTGATGCTCGCGCCCAATACCTTGCGGATGCCGATTTCTTTCACCCGCTGCTCAGCGGCAAAGGCCGCTAGCCCAAATAATCCCAAACAGGAAACAAGGATCGACAGCAGGGAAAATACATTCACCACAGCCGCTGTACGGGCTTCTGTTTGATACATTTTTTGCAGGTAATCATCCACAAACTGATACTGAAAAGCTGAATGGGGCATTACTTGTTTGAATGCGCTTTCCAGTTGTGCCATAGATTGCCGGATGTCGCGGGTATCCAGTTTTACCAGCAAATACCGGCGTGTTTCGGTTTCGGCATTGTGGAAGGCATACGCCGTAATGGGTTGATGCAAAGACTGGGAATGGAAATCTTCCACCACGCCCACCACATAGGCGTTGTCGCCCAAATCGCACTGAACTTTCTGCCCTATGATTTGCTCAGGTGTGCTGCCCAGGTATTTCACCGCCTTTTCATTCAATACCACCTGAACCATGGTATCGCCCGGCTGCTTGGGCGGCAGCGTAGTTCCGCTGACCAGTTTCATGCCCAGTACCTTTTCAAAGCCCGGGGTTACATGATTGGTGAGCAACTCGACGCCCTCCTCATCGTGTGCGTCTTTGGCCAGGGTGCGCGAGCTGACAGATTGTCCGGGGAATGCCTGCGCCCGGCAAACAGCTTTTACCGCGCTGATTTGTCCATAAGACTGGATCAGGGCATTTATCTGATCGCGACTCTCGGCTGCAATGGTGGTGATGGCTACCACTTGTTCTGGTTCAAAACCGAGTTTCTTTTGCTGGATAAACTTCAGTTGTTCGTGTAAAACCAGGGTTCCAATAATCAGCACAACAGATGCGGTAAACTGAGTAATCACCAGCGAGCGCCGGAACCAGCCAGCGCCGGTATTTTTTCTAAAACTGGTTTGCAACAGGTTTTTAGGCGAAAACCCCGACAGAAAAAACGCCGGATACGAACCCGCAATCAACACCACTGCACCAAGAATGCCCAACGCCGACAGGCCAGTGGCCGGATTTGCTAACATGCTGACAGACAGTTGCTTGTCGGCAAATTCGTTAAAAAAAGGGATACCAATACTCAAGAGTAGCAGGCTCAGTGCTGCGGCAAGTAAGGTAAGCATGGCGGCTTCGGTGTAAAACCGCAGCATCATTTGGCGACCGGAAGCGCCCATGGTTTTATTAATGCCTACTTCCCGAAACCGAAGCTGCGCCCGGGCTGTAGACAGATTCATGTAGTTGAAACAGGCAATCAGGAGTACTGCAAGGGCTAATACGCCTAAAATGGTTACCTGTTTGGGGTCGCCCAGACGGTCGCAGTAATTGCTGCGCATTTGTGCAGAAAACAAGTGTATTTCCCGTAGCGGTTGCAGCCAAAGTGAAAACCGTTGGTCTTCTTTTGCCACGTTTTTATCCAGCAAGGCGGCCATTTGCTGTTCCACATCAGGCTTTTTGCCTTCCGGGCCAAGTAAAATCCAGGTTTCAAAACTGGAATTGCTCCAAACCAGGCGATTATTAGCCCATTTCATGGTTTGAAAAGAGCCCAGCACTTTTGGGTCCAGAGAGGAATTGCCAGGGAAATCTTCAAATACCGCTTTGATCTCCAGCGGATTGATTTGATCCACACGAATGGTTTGACCAATCACCTGCTCAGTACCAAAATATCTGATGGCCGTAGACCTGCTGATAGCCGCCGTATTGGGCTGATTCAGGGCGCTGTACAGGTCGCCGGCAACCAGTTTTACGTCAAAAATATCAAAAAAACCTGGGTCTGCCCAGAACAGCTTGTCTTCTGTCAGCCGCCTTTCGGCAGTTTGAATAAAGGCTGTTCTGCCAAATTCGTGCTTTAGTAATCGTGCATATTGCTCCACTGCAGGGATAGCTTCTTTCATGGCTGGTCCCACCACATTGGGTACATTGGCCAATACTTCAGGTTCGGCAGGATCCCAGAAGGAGTTCACAGTTGCCCGGTAGATCCGGTCGGCCTTGCTGTGATACCGATCAAAGAACCACTCCTGCTGCACATGCAAAAACAAGAGCAGCGAAACAGCCAGACCAAGTGCCAAACCAAATACGTTCAACCCGGTAAACAGCGGGTGTTTGGATAAATTGCGGAGCGAGAGCTTGAGATAATTCTGGATCATGGTTGGGTGTTTGAGTGTTTGGGTTTTTGAGAGTTTGAGTTGGGGGATACCACTAAGCCACTGAGGGCACTAAGGATATTTCAACTTAGTGGTGATCTACAGAACATTTCACCTTAGTGTCCTTAGTGGCTTAGTGGTGAACCACAGCCCAACGGTACTTAATCATTCACTCCTAAGTGCCCTCACCGGGTTTTCCAACGCGGCTTTGATACTTTGATAACTCACGGTGAGAAAAGCTACCAGTACTGCCAGTATACCCACGAGCGGGAACACCCACCAGGGGAAGGCCATGCGGTAGGCAAATTCTGCCAGCCATTGTTGCATGAAATAATACGCCAGCGGAGAAGCAATAACTAGTGCAATTAACACCATTTTTACAAAATCCTTGCTAAGCAGTGTTACCACCGACGCCACGCTTGCGCCCAGGGTTTTTCTGATACCTATTTCTTTGGTGCGCTGCGCCGCCGCAAATGCGGCCAGGCCAAATAATCCCAAACAGGAAATAAACAGCGCCAAACCCGTAAATACTCCTGTCAGTTGGGCAACCCGGGCCTCGGATTTGTACAGATCATTGTACAACTCGTCGAGGAAATGATATTTGAAGATCTTATTGGGATACACTTTTTGGTAAAACGCCTGGGAGGACGCAATGGCCTGTGCCGCTTGTGCGCCGGAGGTTTTTACATGAAAAACATAGAAGCTCGGTAATGAAGAAAAGATCATGGGTTCGATGCGGTTGTGCAGGGATTTGAAATGAAAATCCTTGCAAATGCCCACAATGGTGCCCCGAATTCCGCCGTGGTCCATCCATTTGCCAATGGGAGAGCCCTGGAATTGCATCATTTTCACGGCCGATTCGTTAATAACAAATGATGTAGAATCCATAACGCCGGGGTTAAACCAACGACCTTCAGCCAATTCAAGATTGAAAAACTGAGGAAAATCAGGGTCCACATTGATTTGCCACAGATCTGAAGGCTGTTCCGGAGTCTTGCCTTCCCAGTTGTCGCCACTACACTGGCTTCCCAGATCTACAAACGGATTATCGCTGCACGTAACGCCTAGTATGCCTGGTTGCTGCGTTAGTTCTGCTTTGAGTTGTGCTGCACGATCATCCGGCACAAAAAACATAAAGGCATGCTCACGGTCGAAGCCCAGTTTTTTCTCCTGCGTAAATTGCAATTGTTTAAAAATGAGCAGCGCACAGATGCCAAGTCCGATAGAAAACACAAATTGGCTGGTTACCAATATTTTGCGAAGCCAGTGGGAACCTGAGCCCGGAACCTCTCCTTTCAAGGCGGTAACTGGTTTGAACCTGCTCATTTGCAACGCCGGATGCAGGCCACTTGCCAGCCAGGCAATCAGGGCAGTACCCGCCAAAATAACCAGGCTCTGACTGCCAAAAACCTGACTCAGGGTAAAGTCTTTGCCGCCTATTTCTTCAAACGCAGGCATGCCCAGCCAGGTTAAACCAGCAGCAAACAGGGTGGCAACTAGCACTGTAATACCGGACTCCAGCATGGATTGGCCAAATAACTGCCATTTTCCGGCACCAATAGCCTGCCGAATACCCACCATACGTGCGCGCCCCACTGTGCGCGCCATCGTGAGGTTGACATAATTAATACAGGCAATCAGCAGTACCAGCAGTCCTATTATTCCCACTACCCGAACGGTGGACAGGCTGCCATAGTCGCCCCAACGCATAAAACCGGAATAAAAATGGATATCACGCACGTTTTGAAGGGCGTAATAAAAGGCCTCATCTCCGGATCGTTCTTTGCTGGCAATAACAGAAAACTGCCCGGCCACTTTTTCCGGATCAGCATCCGGGCGCAGCAATATCCAGGTTGGGAAATTGATTTGCCCCCAACGAAAAGCGTCTTTGGGGTATCGTGCAAATTTCAGTACGTTGCCTTCCCAGGGTAAAACGGCGTCAAACTGAATAGTTGAATTGGTGGGTAAATCCTTGAGAATAGCACCTACCTGATAATCGCCCTTGGTTGGGTGGCGAAGGGTGGCGCCCAGGTCAGGAATTTTGCCAAAGAGTTTAATGGCAGCTGATTCGGTCAGCACCACATTGCCTGACTGGGACAATGCGGTTTGGGCGTTGCCCAGCAAAAACGGAAACTGAAAAATGGTAAAATACCCTTGTTCTACCAGGCTGACTTTTTCCAACGCAATTGCATTAGGGCCTACTAAAAAGGTTTGTTCTCCCAGACCCCAGGTGCGTACCATTTGATCAATGCCGGGTACGCTGTTACGGGCTTCATCCGTGAGAGGAGCAGAGCAGGAGGAGGTGTATTCCCGATCTTCTCCAAACTTCCAGTTAGTCAGCACCCGATATATCCGATCTCCATTGGGGTGCATGTGATCGTACGTAAGCTCATCGCCGGCCCACAGGAACATAAATATGGCTGCTGCCATACCGATAGATAAACCGGCAATGTTGAGCAGGGTATAAAACCGGTCGCGCCAAAGCAGACGGATGGAAGTTTTGAAAAGGTTCTGAATCATAGCTTAGTTGTTGCCCGCAATTAGTGTTATTGGGTCATTTAGGTCATTTAGGTCATTTGGGAGTCATTTAGGGTCATTTCGCCCTGCGTGGGTCTTACGACCCCGCAGACTGCCCTGCGTGGGCCCTACGACCCCGCAGACTGCCCAGCGCTGGTCTTGCGACTATACAGTGACTGGTCCAAATGATGCGCCACAAATATAAAGTAATGATTGTCAGTGTCTTATGTTGCATGTGCTGCTTGAAAAATTGTCCGAACACGAACGAAAGTGTACGAATTCGGACAATCCCACTATTGACCTGTCAGTATGCTTCAAAGCTGCCAAATTCACTTTTTTTCAAACTTTTTTGCTAATTGCACAGAAAACATATTACCTTTGCGGCCCTTGAAAAGCCCGGTGCTATTTGACATAAGTAGCCGGGCGAGTGTATCTCATTAAAATTTTCCATTTTTACCATGGCAGTTAAAATTCGTCTGCAACGTAAAGGCCGTAAAGCCGCTCCATTCTACCACATAGTAATCGCCGACAGCCGCTCTCCACGTGACGGCCGTTTCATTGAGAAAATCGGCACTTACAATCCACTTACTGTTCCTGCTACCATCGAACTGAGCCGTGAGCGTGCTTACTACTGGATGGGTGTAGGCGCTCAGCCAACCGACACTGTAAACGCTATTCTGCGTTTCAAAGGTGTGCTGTACCAGCGTCACCTCGCGAAAGGCGTAGCGAAAGGTGCGTTCAGCCAGGAAAAAGCGGATGAAATGCTGGCTAAGTGGATCGAACAAAAAGAAAACAACACCAACAAACGTCGTGAAGAAACCAAAGAGGCTAAGCGCAAATTTGTAGCTTCTGTTGATGGTGTTGCCAAAGTAAAAGCTAAACCAGCTCCTCCGGTAGAAGAAGCTCCTGCCGCTGAAGAAGTAGCTGAAGAAGTAGTAGAAGCCGTTGCTGAAGAAACAGCAGCTCCAGTAGAAGCTGTTGCTGAAGAAGCTGCTCCTGCCGCTGAAGAGGCTCCAGCCGCTGAAGAAAAAACAGAAGAATAATATAACGCTTTGTGGCAAATCTCTACATTTGCCTTCAAGTGCTTTCTGACAAATAAAAGACCTGATGAAGCCCTGAGTGGCTTCATCGGGTCTTTTTCAAATTAAAATCAACAATACCGGCGCTTCCTTTCGAGTCCGGACATATCATACCTACACCATGCAACCTCTAGACGAACAATACTACGACCGCCTGAACGATATCGCAGCGGCTATACAGGAGTCTGAAAACCTCACCCTCTACCTCGACGAGGAAGAAGATGAATACTACAACGCCTTGCGTTCAGAATTCGAACCTATGCTCTCGGCTCTGCACCACCAGGTTGCTTCAGAAGCGCCACTGCAATTGGTAACTTTTGAAAAATACCTGCTCGAGCCACCGTTCGAAGGATTGTACCTGCCGCGCGTTCTGGGCTTCTCCGTGCTTCGTGGAGAAATCAACGACCAGTACAAGTATGTTCGCCCAAACGACCACTTTAAGGAAATCCTCCTGGCTATCTGCAAAAGTGTGCATTTCGACCAACTGAAAAAGCGTATCGGTCAGAGCATCACCGTAGGTTTTGCCCTGAGCTCTGATATCTGGATCACCAACCTGATGAGCCTGGTGGAGAACAAGCGTATCCGTTATTTCCTCCAGCAGCAAAAACAGGATCGTTTCCGCGACCAAAAGGATCGGGAGGATATTTACCGTCGCTATTCCAATCAGTTCCGCAACGAACAATACCACTCAGCCGATTTCCCCAAAACACTGGGCGAAATGAAGGCTAACTTCTCAGCCCTACGCCAATTCCTGCTCAAACGTTTTGAAACCGGCGCCGGAAATGCCAGCCTGAAAGCACAAATCCTGGGTTTTCTGGATACCAAAGAATTCCAGGCTACCGAAGAATACCTCGAAATGCTTGCTATTTGTGGTAATTTCGTAGAGCTCGATCCTGCCGAACGCAAAGCCTTTGCTACCCATTTCGAACGCGAACGCCGCTCCTTCCAGGAGTTCGATCTGCGCTACCTGCGCTTCCTCGTAACACTTTATCAATCTCCAGGCATTGACGCTACCAACGATGAGCGTGTAAGCCAGGCTATTGATAAACTCTACAAAGACCGGATTGCCGATTACTACCGTATCGCAGATAAAATTCACAGCCTGGGATATGTACACCCGGATGCCATTGAAGCGGTTCAGGAATTTTACAACAACCACGAAGGGCTGTCTGTAGAAACCGAATGCCTGCGCCAACTGGTTATCACCTATTTTGCACGGTTGATCAAAGGCCTCTCAGAGCGTGAATACAACGATTACTTTGAGTTGACCAAGATTTTCAACCTCTACATGAAAATCTTCGGTAACCAGAAGTTCAATCAGGATGTGGAAAAGTTTTCGATGGATTACATCAACAAGCTGCTCCGAACCTACACCGACAAGCGCGCCAAGGATTATCAGGACATCAAACGTTTTGTATCCACCCAGTTTGTAGATTTCAGCTTCCTGTCTGACAAAGAGGTAGTGGAAATGTTCAAAACCCGTCGCAAGCGCAAGAAAAAGTCCGACGAAGAATAATTTCAGCCAGGTTTCCGAACCTTTTATCGAACAAATCAGGTCGAAAATCTATCATCTGGCGAAGGTGTTTTGCCTCAAAATACCTTCGCCTCCATCTTCCCCCATTAATCACAATACCCACATTCCACCATGTCTGTACTTCTTTTCCTTATAGTCCTGTACATCTTGCTCGGATTGAGCATGATGAAGTTGTTTGAAAAAGCAGGTATTCCCGGATGGAAAGCCCTGGTTCTGGGCGTGGCAGCTGTGGAATGGTGCAAGTTGGTGGGAAGAAAACCCTCGTATGCTTTGTGGTTTTTGTTCCCGGTGGTGAATCTTTTCATCTATGCCGGATTGGTGATCGACTTAATCCGGTCATTTGGTCGCCACGGATTCTGGGAGGCTGTGCTGGCCGTTGTTTATGCGCCAGTTTCCTTCTTTTTGGTGGGTAAAGATGCCAAGGCTACATACGAAGGGCCTATTTTGGAAAAAGAACGCGAATATCACCGCCTGCATCATGAGGCCATTGAAAGAAAGGATACCCTGGGACTGAAAAAGCTGGAAGCACAATACCCGCAGTTCAAAAAATCGGCCAGCCGGGAATGGGCAGAAGCTGTCATTTTCGCAGTGTTTGCGGCTTCCTTCATCCGGATGTTCCTGATTGAAGCCTACGTAATTCCAAGCTCGTCTATGGAAGGCTCATTGAAAGTAGGCGATTATCTTTTTGTCAGCAAAGCACATTACGGCATCCGTACGCCTATGACGGTGATTCAATTCCCGCTGATGCACAATGTTATGCCGTTTGTGGGCTCGGAGTCTTATCTTAAAAATCCATCCTTACCTTATTATCGCCTCCCTGCCCTGGAAACTGTTGACCGCAACGAACCAGTGGTGTTCAACTGGCCTGCCGGCGACAGTGTATTCATCGCCCCTGACCGAAGCTGGGATATTGGACAGTGGGTTAATGGTAATATTAGTCAAAATCAATACGGAGGAAAGAAGTTTCCATTTGTGACCCGTCCTGTGGATAAAAAAGACCACTACATCAAGCGTTGTCTGGCCGTTGGCGGAGACAGCCTGGAGATTCGGGAAGGACAGGTGTTTGTCAATGGGCAAGCTGCGCAGAACCCGACACATATGCAATTCCTTTACGCGTTTAATAGATTGGAAACTTCCACAATTAATCCCAAAAAATTGCAGGATTTAGGCGTAAATGTCAGCGAAATCAGAACCTCAGGGAATACAGTATTTTTGTTCCTCGATGTTGATCAGCTTGAAAAGCTCCGTGCCATTGGCCTGAAACTGGAAAAAGTTAAACAGCCGAATGAACCAGTTAAGCTTTTTCCTAATAGCCCGAAACGGGTTTCGACTTGGTCTGGAGACAATTTCGGCCCTATATACATCCCTAAAAAAGGCGCTACCGTGGCGCTCAACCTGGAGAGCCTGCCATTTTACTGGCGTGCGATCAAGGTGTATGAGCAAAACAAACTGGAGGTAAAAGAGGGCAAGATCTATGTAAACGATCAGGAAGCCACCAGTTACACCTTCAAACAGAATTACTACTGGATGATGGGGGACAACCGCCATAATTCAGAAGATTCCCGCTATTGGGGCTATGTGCCGGAAGATCACATTGTAGGTAAGCCGCTGTTCATTTGGTTCTCCACCAAAGGCGGCAATATCCGCAACGGCATCAATTGGAACCGGATTTTTACCTCGGCAAACGCGATGTAATCAATATCCAATGTCCAATATCCAATGTCCAATGTCCAAGTGCTGCGGGTGCTTGGCATCAGCATTTTTGTTTGGTAACTCTCGCCTGAATGGCGATGCCCAAAAGTAACACATAGCCATTCAGGCGAACCTAATTCCAACTATTGTGCTAACGCCAAGCACCCGCAGCACTTGGACATTGGACATTGGATATTGGATATTTTTCTAGTTGCGCGCACTCATGCCTCCGCTACGTACCACACTTAGCTTGGATACGTCGGCTTTGCCGGTGTATTTGTTTTGCAGGCGAACAAAGTAGATGCCTTCCTGCAATGCGTTGACGTCGAAATAGAAGGAGTTGGAGCCGGAGTAAACCGTTTCATGGCGCACAGTAATGAGTGAGCCGCCGAGACTGTGCAGGGATACCAACGCTTCAAAGGATTCTCCGTTATTTTCGTAGGAAACTTCTGTACTCACAGAGGCCGGGTTGGGGAATAAGTTCATCGGACGGAACTGATCCACCACGATATGTGCGCCGCCCCACTGGCAACTGGGTTCCACGCGATGCTCCCGGGCTACCAGTTTCAGCTTGTCGTATCCCTCAAACATGGTTTGCTCCATCACAAATGGATTGGCGCCCAGCCAGTCCTGAAGCAAGGTGGCGAAGATCTGACGATAATCGAACTGCATGTCTTTCAATTGATTATCGTTGGTCAGGTTAAACAGATTTGGGTTGGTACCCAAAACGCCCGGCTTAACATCCTTACCAAAAACAATCATTGGCGCCAGTGTGCCGTGGTCGGTGCCAAAGGAGCCATTCTCTTTGGCACAACGACCAAATTCAGAGAATGTGCAGCCCAGTACATTCTCTGCCAGTCCCATTCCCTGCAAGTCGTCCAGGAATGTTTTAACAGAGTCTGACAAGCTTTTCAGCAAATTGGCGTGTGCACCCAAACTGGTGTCGCCAGAATCTACCTGGGCACTGTGCGTATCAAATCCGCCAATCTGGCAGAGGAATATCTTTGTTTTGCAGCCACCTTTGATCATTCGGGCCACTGTTTTCAGCTGGGCTCCCAGACTGCCACCCGGATAGGTGGTGATAGAGTTGGAGCCGGCATTGAATACCTGCGTGATGCGGTTGGCGTACAGGTTGATGCTCTGCTCCACACCCATGATGTATTCCAGTTCATGACCATGATCCGTGTCAGGAACATTCAGGATTGGCGCCCCGCCAATGGTTTGAATCAGGGAGTAGAAACCCGCAGGATCCTGGCCACTCAGGTTAATGACATTTTGGTGCTCGGTATCGGTATGGAAGCCCAGGGAAGTATTTGGATCGCCAATCTGGATACCCAGCGGATCCACCATGTCTGCCACCGGCACTCCTTCAATATGCGGATAAAAGGCCTGAAGTGCGCGTCCCATCCAGCCGGAGGTGAGGTTGTTCAGGGCTTGTGAGCCGCCGCCACCGGAAAGCCACAAATCAGTACCTTTAAAGTGACTCTGGTTCATGCTCTGATACCCGGTTGCCTGCACCACGTTTAGCCAGCCCCTGTCGTACAAGTCCTTAAAGCCTGTCATAGCCGGGTGAAAACCGGCCTGGTCGCTTGTTGGCAGCGTATTGTCGATGGGGATAAAGGCGCCTGTGCCCGTTTCATTGAGCTTGGTGGTAGGCCGAAGTTGCGCATACCGGTCGTAGTTAGCCGCCGGAATAATCATATTCAGGCCGTCGTTGCCGCCTTTCAGCTGAATCAACACCAGTGCCCGGTCCTGGACGCCGGTGCAACTGGAAAGTATTTCGGCCATTCGTGTATTGGCGAACGGACGCATGGAAAAGCCATTAACGGCAAAGGAGGTGACACCTGCTGCAGGCAGTAGACGGAGGAAATTTCTTCTTTTCATGCCATAATCGAAATCAACAGGTGAATTGGGGCGGGATCCTGAATGATTTATCGGACAAATTGCCTTTAGGCAAACATTTAGACCGTTGATTGCGTAAAGGTTAAAAGAAGGACTGATGTTTTTTATTCAGCGCGTTCATTTTTTTCCTGCAAATCTTTCAACAGCACCCTGAGTGCACCTGCAGAGAGTACAATTTCCACCAGTGTAATGACCAATGAAGCCATCAACAGCAACAAACTTGTGCCAAACAATACCTTGGCCCAGCCCTGCCATCCTTCGTAAATCAGGTACATGGTTACTACACAAAGCAACATACTGGCCACCCCGCATACCTGCATCCAGCGAATCATATTCAGCCTGCGGCGCAGACTGCGTATTTGCCGAAGCAGGTAGTGTTTGGGTTGTTTCTCATAATCAGAAACCAACGCCCGTATCAGGTTGGCAATGGCCAGAAATTTATTGGTGTAGGCCAGTAGCAACAGCGAAACTGCCGGGAACAATAATGCCGGTGTTTGTATATCCAGGTTCATGGACGAAGAGCTTTATTTGGGCGAATCTTCCTTCAGCAACAATTCAATGTCTTTCATAAACCGATCAACATCTTCGGCATCGGTGCCATCGCAGAAAGAGCGCACGTGGCGGTTTTTATCCACCAGAATGAGTCGGCCGGAGTGGTCGAAACCGCCCGGTGAAGACGGGTCTTCTGTAGCTACGCTGAAATAGTTGTCGGCAATACCATAAATGGCATCGTGATCGCCGGTAACGAGGCGCCACTTTTTGGTTTCGATACCAAGTTTTTGAGCATGGTGTTTCAGGGCGGCTACCGTATCGTTTCGTACATCGATGGAGTGAGAAAGCATAAGCAGGCGGTCCTCATTTTTGAACTTTTCGTACACCCGCAAGCCATTGGCTTTTACTTTGGGGCAAATGGTTGGGCAATGGATGAAGAAAAAGTCTACCACGTATGCTTTGCCGGCAAAAGTGGCATTGTTGACCAACTGGCTGTCCTGGTCTATAAATTGAAAATCAGGAATGGTAGGGTAAATGGTGTCGCCGGCTGCGGTTACATCGCGTTCACCCAGAATGGGCAACTTTTTAGTTGAGCCGGAGCCAGTGCAGGCTTGAAAAAGAGAGAAAAAACCAATCGAAAGAATGGTCAGATAGCGGAGTGATTGCATGTGGAGGTTCTTTTATTTCGGCAGCAAAGGTACCTGGTTGGCGGGTGCATTGGCAGAAGTGTGAAACCTATTTGTTCTTTATTTAAATTATCATGTCGGCCGTTCTATTGCTCTTTTTTCAGTTTGCGCAGTTCTGCCTCCAGATGTTCCAGTTTCTCCAATTGTTGCCTTTGAATTTCAAATAATTGCATGTTTTGTTCCTGCATGAGGAGGTCAATTTTTTCATGCAGGTGTCGCACTTCAATTTCAGCTTTCAGGTTTACCAGATAGTCGTTTTCCGCCCTTGCACGGTCTTTGACTTCCTGCCGGTTTTGGCTCATCATGATAATGGGGGCCTGCAAGGCTGCAATGCAGGAAAGAATCAGGTTAAGCAGGATGAAAGGGTAGGGATCGTATGCCCGGTTAGCCAATATTATGGTGTTGAGTAAAATCCACACAAAAAGGATGATGCCAAACAGGATAATAAAGGTCCAGCTACCTCCAAATTCGGCCACCCGATCGGCCACGCGCTCGCCAAAAGTCAGTTTTTGCAGCTCATTTTCTTCATAGACTTTTTGGGAGATGAGTGATTCTTCCTCCACGGTTTGCTCAATAATCCGGTGAAGGCGGGCCATTTGCTGGCTTTCGGTATCCATGAGTTTGTGCAAATTGCTGGCAGAAGCTTTGTTCATAATCGTTTCTTTTCAAAAGATGAGTTTTACCTTTAGTGATCGCTCTTTGCGCACCTTGGCCGAAAGTTTGTCTTTTTCCGCATCATTCGCCAAATACAGCCGTTATTTTCGCCTTCCATTAACTCAATTAATATGCAAAAGAGATTTTTTCTGCTTTTCCTGCTGGCATTGTTGTGTACAGCAGCCTCAAGCCAGGGTATGTGGATACCATCCCTCCTGGAAAAACAAAACGAAAAGGAAATGAAGGCGCTGGGCCTGAAACTTTCTGCCGACGATATCTACGCGCCTGCACATTCGAGCATTAAGGACGCTATTTGCCAGTTTGATGGCGGTTGTACGGGAGAAATGATTTCGCCGGAAGGCTTGTTGCTAACCAATCACCACTGCGGGTTTGATGCTATCCAGCAGCTCAGTACCCTGGAAAACAATTTTGTGGAAAACGGTTATTGGGCAAAAAACCGCTCATCAGAACTGCCGGCTGAAGGCGTAACAGCCATGTTTGTGAGCAGAATTGAAGACGTAACCCTGGTGGTACTTCAGGGAATAACGGATGGCATGGCCGAGCGCGAACGGCAGTCGCAGATTGATAAAAACATTGCCAGCTTAAAAAGCAGTACCAAGAAGGAAAAATGGGAGGATATTGAGGTGCGGCCTTTCTACAATGGCAACCAATACTACATGTTCATTACCCAAACCTTTAAGGATGTGCGTTTTGTGGGCGCTCCACCGAGCAGTATCGGCAAATTTGGCGCAGATACCGACAACTGGGTTTGGCCGCGTCATACCGGTGATTTTTCCATTTTCCGGGTTTATGCCGACAAGGACAACCACCCCGCAGCCTATTCCAAAGACAATAAGCCATATCAGCCTGGGCATTTCTTACCCATTTCTCTGGATGGGGCCGACGAAGGAGATTTCAGCATGGTATATGGTTTTCCAGGAGCTACCAACGAATACCTCACTGAAGCGGCCATTCGTCAAACTGGAGAAGTGCTGGACCCGGCAAGGGTGGCCATTCGCGACCGCGCTCTGAAGGTCATGGACGGGTTTATGCGTAAAGATCCGGCGGTTAAAATTTCCTACGTAGCACGGTATGCGAGCATTGCCAACGCCTGGAAAAAATGGCTAGGTGAGATGCAGGGCTTAAAAACCTACAAGGCTTTTGATAAAAAAGCAGCTTACGAGGCTGAGTTTACCAAAAGAATCCAGCAAAATCCGGACTGGAATACGCGTTACAAAAACCTGTTGCCACGCTTGCGTCAGTTGTATAAAGACATCGAGCCGTATGCTCTGGGCAGGGATTATTACCTGGAAACCATGATCCGGAACAACGAGATTCTGGGTACGGTATCGGGTTTGGGCAGCTGGATCAATGGTTATGACCCAAAGAACGAAACAGAGTTTGTGAATAAAATGAGCCGGGTAAAAGCCGGATTGGAGGGGTTTTACGAAGACTACCACCCCCAGGTAGACGAGGCGGTATTGGCGGCCATGATGGAGATGTACGGCGAAAATGCCCGTGCAGAATGGGGAGCAGCTGATGTGAAAAAAATGGCGGGCGAGGCCGGCGGTTATGCCAAACTGGCTAAAAATATCTTTGAACAGAGTGTTTTTGCCCAAAAAAGCAAGATTATGACCATCCTGGAGACCAAAAAGCCAGCTGAAGTAGCAGAAGCGCTGCGCAATGATCCGGCGTTTAAACTCTGGGACAAACTACAAGGTTATTACAATACTCAAATTCAGGGCAAGTTGCAGGAACTTCAGCCACAGATAAATTTGTTACAACGTCAGTATATGGCGGCGCAAATGGAAGTGTTCAAAGAGAAAAAGTTCTTCCCGGATGCTAACAGCACTTTGCGACTGACTTATGGTAAAATCAAGGGTTTTTCACCTAAAGATGCCGTTCAGTACGAGTTTCAGACAGATCTGGATGGTGTAATGGAAAAATATATTCCGGGCGATTATGAGTTTGATGTTCCACAAAAACTTATAGATTTGTGGAAGACAAAAGACTACGGTCAGTATGCAACTGCGGATGGACGTATGCCTGTGGCCTGCATTGGAACCAACCATACTACCGGCGGAAACTCCGGTTCTCCGGCCCTGGATGCCAACGGCAACCTGATCGGTTTGAACTTCGACCGGGTTTGGGAAGGTACCATGAGCGACCTGAACTATGACCCGGCTATTTGTCGCAACATTATGGTTGACTCAAGGTATATCCTGTTTATCGTAGATAAATACGGTGGCGCAGGATACCTGCTCAACGAGATGAAGTTGGTAAAAGGCAAGAAAAAGAAGAAAAAGTAGCAACTGGCGATATACAGCGTATTCAAATGGATTTCCAGTACAGGTAAATCCTTTTTTCAGGTTTCAGACTTGTTGGATTTACCCAATCTTCCAAATCTGAAACCTGAAAATATGAAAACGCAGGAGATACTTCCATCATTCCCCAAGCAACCACCCAACCCAAACACAACGTCACTCACTCATTCACTCATTCACTCATTCACTCATTCACTCATTCACTTTGAACCGCCCCACACTCCCCGTATTCAAGGATATTTCCTTCAATCCCAACCCGATTGAAGCCTATATTCCTATGCAGCCGCTGCATACGATGGTGTTCGACCGTTTTTGTGAAGATGGCTGGACGTACTGGTCGGACCAGATATTCCGGCGGAACTACTGGGAGTGGCGAGGAAAGCCCTGCCGGGTTATTTTGTTGCGGATTGATTTGCACAAGTTTTCATTCAGCAAGAGTCAGCGCAAATGCCTGCGTAAAAATGAAGACCTGGTCATTTTGCGCCGCCCGATTCGGATTGAGCCGATGCATGAGGCCTTGTTTGAGCGACATTCTCAGCGATTCGCCCAAAACCGTCCGGAAAGTATTTATGGCTTTTTCAGCGCCTTTAGCAGCTTGATGCCCTGTTATGGCATACAGTTCGACGTGTTTAAGGATCGGGATCTGGTGGCTACGAGTTATTTTCACGTGGGGCGCAAGAGTATGGCCGGCAATTATTGTATTCACGAACCGGATGAATGGCGTCGTGGACTAGGCACTTTTACCATGTTGAAAGAACTGGAATTTGCCATAGAGCATGGCAGGCAGTATTACTACCCGGGGTTTGTGTATGATGTGCCCAGCGAGTTTGATTATAAATTGAATTTTAACGGACTGGAGTATTACGACTGGTGGGGCAACTGGTACCCGCTCGATCGGCTTCCGGTGCGTGATTGGCGTTCGGAATATGAGGTGGCGCCGCCGCTCACGGATGAGGAAATGAAAGAATATCGTCAAGAAGATACTATTTTGTAAGAAAACCAACCATTGAGCGACCTGGCATCGTCATTAAGATAAACTATGATTGCCATGAAATATTTCGCCTTTCCATTATTGTTTATCTGGGTCTTATCATTTGTGTCCTGCAAACATGAACCCTGTTGTACGCCTGAACCAGGCCCCACACTTAATCAATTAGATTTCACCAATCTGGCTGTTGGACAAAGAAGTAGATACCTGCTTTTGTGGGGAGAGGGATATGCATGGGGGCAGACAGATAACTATACTTATCTACAGGATACCCTGATGCTGGAAGTATTGGCAGAGGATCCACAAAAAGGATTTTTAGTAGAAGAGCGTCTGCATTATCAGCAAGACCTGAGTTCAACCTGGCTTGAATATGATAAAGATTCCGTTTATACTTATTACCTACAGGCCACAGCCGACAGTCTCAAAGTATTTCCTGTGACCGGGAATTATATCAGGTCAAGAATTTTCGATCTGAGCGCCTTACCGCTTGCACAAATAGCCAGTCCGGAGGTACATATTGTTGGCTGGATGACAGATTTGCCATACTGTGAGTGCACCAGAAAGGGATTTGTGAAAAATTATACCCAGTTTGGGCGAATTTATCCCAGTTTAAACATGTTTATGTACAACTCCCCGATGGCATTAGATGGCCCCGGACTGACTTGTATTTATTCCGCCAAGGATGGAATGGTGAGGTATTCCAAGTATAGCTGGTGGACGCAAAGCGGCTACGGATTTGATTTATTGCCGTAGTGGTGAATCCCAAGAACCTACCGAACCCACTCTTGTCATTTGGTAGACAATAAACAGAAAATCTTTTGTGGTGTAAATATTCCGGGGAATTGTATTTTTCGGCCGCATAAATTCACCACATATCATTTCCTGTTTTCTGCCTATGAAAAAGCACCTGTTACTCATCATGTTTGCCATGTTGGGTTGGACTGCTGCGCATGCTCAAATTCCGGATGGGAGCATCGCACCAGATTTTAATGCCACCGATTTGAATGGCAATAGTTATAACCTGTATAGTCTGCTGGACTCTGGCTATACCGTCTTTATGGATATCTCTGCCACCTGGTGTGGACCTTGTTGGGGATACCATAATTCCGGCGCTTTGGAAGACCTTTATGAACAATATGGCCCGAATGGCACTAATGAGGTCCGTGTGTTCTTCATGGAAGGCGACGCGTCTACCAATCAGGCTTGTCTTTATGGTCCTACCGGTTGTGTAGGCGGTACGCAAGGCGACTGGGTAACCGGTACCCCTTATCCAATCGTACACGCACAAGGACCTTCAATTGCCAATTCCTATCAGATCAATTACTATCCAACCATTTTTACCATCTGTCCGTATGACAGAAAAGTGTATGAAGCTGGGCAGCAACCCACTTCCGGTTTGTACAGCTTTATGCAGGAAAAATGTGCGCCGCCGCCATTGATACTGGATGCTGAACTTGTTAAAAACATCAAATGCTTCGGCACCAATACCGGCTCCATTGATATCACGCCATCAGGTGGCGTTCCTCCTTATACCTATAGCTGGAGCAATGGCGCCACTACGCAGGATTTGAACAATATTGCTGCCGGCACTTACACCGTTACGGTTTATGGCCGGGTAAATACCGTTGGAGAATTCACTTTTGAGGTAGAACAACCATCAGAGCCACTTGCGCTTGCTCTTGAAAGCTTTACGCCGGTGGGTTGTAATGGTATTTTAGGTACTGCTACTGTGGCTGCAAGCGGTGGCTGGTCGGCCAACTACACTTATAACTGGCAAAATGGTCAGTTTGGTGAAACGGCCATCAACCTCAATGCCGGCAATCATGTGGTTAGTGTAACAGATGATAATTTCTGTACCATCAGTACCACCATAAATATGGCTCCTCCTGTATATCCTACGGCAGTTATTGCAGATCCGGGGGTTATCACTTGTGCCCAGCCCAGCATGCAGCTTAATGGCACTGGTTCCAGCAGTGGACCGGAATTTACCTACCAATGGTATGCAGGCAATGGCGGCAACATCGTTTCCGGAGCCACCACCACCACACCTACCATTGATGCAGCGGGTACTTACACCATTCAGGTAACCAACACTGAAACCTCTTGTATTTCTTTTGCTGCCAAACAAGTAACGGCAAATCTGGATCAGCCAACGGCTGATGCCGGACCAGCCCAGGCAATTTCCTGCACCGTGCCGGAAACTACGCTGCAGGGCAATGGCTCTTCAGGTTCTAATTTCAGTTACACCTGGATTCCAACAGATGGTGGAAACATAGTTAGCGGTGGAACCACCCTGAATCCTGTTGTTAACGCAACCGGTACCTACACCCTGAAGGTAACCAACAACAACAACGGTTGCACACAAACTTCCGCCACTATCGTTACGGGCACACCTGCGCCAACCCTGGTTACTCAAGGAGGTACCCTGAACTGCCTGGTTTCTGAGATTAAGCTCAATACCACCACCAACGCAGCCAGTCCTACCTTCTCCTGGACCGGCCCGAATGGTTACCAGTCCAACGTGCAAAGCCCAACGGTGAATGTATCTGGTTCATACGTAGTAGTTGTAACAGACAGTATTACTACCTGCACCAGCACTGCAACTGCCAATGTAACGACCAATACCAACGCGCCAGGCGCTTCTGCAACAGGTAATACCCTGACCTGCGTGGTAAATAGTGTTATTATCTCCGGTTCAACCCCTGATACCACAGCTTCATTCCTGTGGAGCGGTCCGAACAATTTCATTTCAACACTGCAGAATCCAACCGTTTCTGACCCAGGTACTTACAATCTGGTTGTAACAGACACCCTTAATGGCTGCACAAGCACAGCATCTGCCAATGTTGCGTTAGACAACGTACCACCCGTGGCATCTGCAACGTCTCCAGGCAACCTGAACTGCAATACTTTTGAAATTCAATTGAATGGTACAGGTTCTTCTCAGGGCGCCAATTTCAATTATGCCTGGACTGCCAGCAATGGCGGTAATATCGTTTCTGGCGAGAATACCCAAATTCCGCTGGTGAATACCGCAGGTACATACACCTTGCAGGTATCCAATGCATCCAATGGCTGTACCCAAACAGCTTCTGTAAATCTGGTTCAAAACACCAGCGTGGTGGCCAATATTTCCGCACAAACCAATGTATTGTGCAATGGCGGTGCTACAGGTACTGCTACTGCAGCCGGTACAGGTGGCAATGGTGTTTACCAGTATGCCTGGAGTAACGGCGCTTCCACAGCCACTGCAGATGGCCTCGTAGCCGGCACCTATCTTGTAGTAGTAACAGATGCCGAAAACTGCTCTGCCACCATCTCCGTGTCAATTTCCCAGCCTGATGCTCTTTCTGCCAATGCAACTGCAACGGCTCAATCTGCCTTTGGTGTAAACGATGGCACCGCTACTGTAAATCCGGCCGGTGGAGCTGGCAGTTACACATACAGCTGGGATAATGGCGGTACAACTCAAACCATTACCGACCTTGCCCCGGGCAATTACACAGTAGTGGTAACGGATGCCAATGGATGCACAACCGAGCAAACCATTACCGTAAACTCCTTCAATTGCCTGCTGGCTGCTACTACCAGCGCTGCAGATGTAACCTGCCATGCCGGTAACAATGGCAGTGCTGAAGTATTGGTTACTGCCGGCGCAGCCCCATTCGCTTTCTCCTGGAGCAATGGCGCCACAAGCCAGTCTGTAAACAACCTCAGTGCTGGTACTTACACCGTTCAGGTAACGGATGAAAACCTCTGTCCTGCGGTATTTACCATTAATATTGATGAGCCAACAGCTATTTCTGCCAATACTACCACCACGGCAGAATCTGCACTGGGCGCAAACGACGGCACTGCAAGCGCCAATCCAACCGGCGGTAGCGGCGTGTACACATACTTGTGGAACAACGGTGAAACCACCCAGTCCATCCAAAACCTTACTCCGGGACTTTACACCGTAGTGGTAACGGATGAAAAAGGTTGCTCCACCGAGCAAACCGTGGAAGTATCGTCCTTCCTCTGCGCTATTTCTTCTTCCAATACCATCGTAAACGTAAGTTGCGCAGGTGCAGCCAATGGCTCGGTAACAGTTGTACTGAGCGGCGGTACAGCGCCATTTACTTACCAGTGGAATAATGGCGAAACTTCTGCATCCATTTCCAACCTGCCTGGTGGTACTTACACCGTCAATGTTTCTGATGCTAATGGCTGCGATTTCAGTGCCAATGCAACAGTAACAGAACCACAACCATACTCCGATTGGACCGTGGAAACGGTAAATCCGGTTTGTCCGAATGAGGCTAACGGTTCAGCTACGGTATCTATCACCGGTGGTACCGAGCCTTACAACTTCCTGTGGAGCAATGGCGCAACCGGCAATACCTTGTCTAATGCATCTGTAGGCAACTACAATGTTCAGGTAACGGATGCCAATGGTTGTGAATCTGCTACCAGCGTTTCACTGACTTCTTCAGACAACGAATTGCCAACAGTGTCTGCACAAAACGGTACAGTTGCCCTGGATGCTAATGGTGGCGCAGTGGCGACGCTGGCTACTATCGGTGCACAATTTGGCGACAACTGTGGTATTTCCGGTACCGTAATCACACCATCCAGCTTCAGCTGCGGTCAGTTGGGCGATCAAACGGTTACCCTCACTGTTACTGACCTTTCCGGCAATACCGCTACTACAGCTGTGGTAGTGAAAGTGGTAGACAACATTGTACCAACACTCACATGTCCGGCCAATATCATTGCCTGCGCTAACGAGAATATCGTGAACTACGCTTCTCCGATTGCAGAAGATAACTGCCTGCTTGCTGGCAACGGACAATGGGATCTGGATGGTTTGCCCAGTGGTTCTGAATTCCCAATCGGGGTTTCTCCGGTTACCTATACCTACACTGATGCCAGTGGAAACGCAGGCTTCTGCACCTTTACAGTTACCGTAACCAGCCCGGTTACCTTCACCAATATACAGGTGAACAACGACCTCAATGGTCAGGGCCTGGGTTCTATCGACATCACCATTGATGGCGGAACTGGACCGTATGTGTTTGTTTGGACCGATGCTACAGGCGCGGTAGTGGGTAATACGGAAGATATTGCAGGTTTGAGTGCCGGAACTTACAATGTGCAAATCACTGATGCCAACGATTGTGTATATGCGCAGTTGGACATCAAAGTTGACAACACTGTAAGCGTTAAGGAGCCTTCCTGGCTTACCGGAATCAGCTTGCAACCTAACCCTGCACAATCTTACACCAATATCGTATTCGGTCGTCCTGTGGTTGGAACACTGGAGGTAATGGTGATTGATGCAACCGGTCGGGTATTAATGTCTGAAATCAGCGAACAGGAAAGTGTAGTGCGTATTGATTGCACAAATCTTCCTGGCGGTGTGTACACCCTTCGTTTCCGCACCGGAAATGAGGTTGGCGCCCGCAAGCTGGTGATCAATCGTTAAGAGAAAGGAAAATATCCTTGTTGAAAAACATGAGCCATCCCCAATGACTTGGGGGTGGCTCGTTTTATTTTAGGCAGGGAGCAAATAGATGTGAGATTCCTACAGGGGTAAATCCAAATCCCGAACAAACACTAATCGCAAAATCGAAGAAACCTCATTCTGAACCCAACTTTTAGCGCCAAATCCTGGTCTTTAAATCAAGATGGGCCATTATTCCGTGTCATTTGTAGCTTTTTTCCACTTTTCCAGCTGCTCTCTGGAGGCATCAGACAACGAAGATGGGTCAAATTCTATCCTGGTAATGATGTCCAGCAAAGTATTGATCCGCGCCTCGGTATCGAAGAATTTATTGACCACCGCTACGCGGCGACTTTCCACGATGCAATACCCACTTTGGAAACTGCCTTTTTCATAACGAACCGTGTAATCCAGTTCGTCGAAGATGTCTTCAAGTTTTTTCAGCGTAGTTTGCGTGTAGCGCATATCGTTTCGGGTTTAAGCACCAAATTTGTGCCGCAAAAATAGCAGTAGTTTGAGGAATGGAGGTGAACATTGGTATTTTGCAAACAATCATAAACACAAACTTTATCCTATGAAGAAAATTCTTTTGTTCGCACTTGTGCTTTCATTGCCTGTTTTGGCGGCAGCTCAGCCCCGTTTTAAAGCAGGTGCCGTACTGGGGCTTACGGCTTCGCAGATTGATGGCGATTTGTCGGCTGGTTACAACAAACTCGGATTTCAGGGTGGTTTAAGGGTTATTTCCCGTCTGAAAGGTCGGACGGAGGCTAGTATGGAAATACTGTTTTCCCAACGAGGTTGTCAGAATGAACTGATTCCCAATGATTTCGATCCCAATCCATTTGCTCTTACCCTTAACTACGTGGAGGTGCCAGTGCAATGGCATTTTAAAGACTGGCTGGTGGAGTATGATGAAGAAAAATACAATTATTACCGGGTTTCATTCAACGCGGGCTTGTCTTATGCCCGCCTGATCAATTCCAAGGTGGACGACGATTTTAACTGGCTCAACAATGTGGCGCCGGATTATCTCACCAAAAACGATTTAAGTATTGTTTTGGGGGCAAATTTCTGGGCAAACCGTCATTTGGGTTTCACCGTTCGCTGGAACCGCTCCCTGGTATTGTTGTATGACTCCCGCAAGGCGCCTCAAGGGGGCAAAAGCTGGAATCAACACTGCCTGTACTTTCAGAGTATTTACCTATTTTAGTCCATCATATCAGGATATTTTTTTGCTCGCAAGCCCCTGTTTTAGACGCTAAAACAGGGGCTTGCCTTATCTTGGCCCAAAAATTTTCTGACCAATCATGAGAAAAATGTTATCATGTTCAGCGCTGTTGTGCTGCGGATTGTGGATGTTTTTTGCCTGTGGCACCAAACAACAAGCTCCTGAACAGAAGTCTTCCCTTAAAGTAGAAAGCAGCTTATACACCAAAACAAGCTGTGTAGATGAAGCGAAAGCGAGTTGTGCCACATTCAAGGTTTCTTATCCTATTTTTTCCAGCGGCGATACTGCCTTGACTAAAGCGTTGAATCAGTCGCTTCAGGAGTTCGTTATCAGTGCTGTGGGTGGAAACGGACAATTACCTTTTGCCGTGGCACTCGATTCGGCGAGCAAACAATTCTTCGATTTATTTCAGGCAGATATAAAAGAACGTCCGGAAATGGCGCTTGAATACACTACGCAGATTCAGGATACCATTCCGTTTCTAAACCAAAAAGTAGCCACAGTCCAAATGGATGGCTATTCCTACACGGGTGGCGCACATGGAAATCCATTTACCATGCTGGTTTCCTACGACCTTTCAAAATCTGCCAAGCCATTGGAAATCACAGATTTGATTTCGGATACTACGGCAGTAAAGCCCATTTTGGAGAAGGCATATAAGGTCTCAAAAGGTTTAAAAGAAACAGACCCACTCACGGATGTTGTATATCCGGAAATCACCCAAATTCCGCTACCCGCTCAGATAGCTGTGGTTTCCAACGGGGTGGTGTTTTTTTACAATGCATATGAGATTGCGCCATATGCTGTAGGCGCCAGCGCCGTATTGCTTACCTGGGAACAACTTGGCGCCCTGGCCGATAAACAAAAATGGTTGTAACCGGTCCCCCTGCCCCCCCCGTCTGCCGTCCACCGTCCACCGTCCACCGTCTATGCTGATACAATACATCATTCCTACTCCCATTGGCCGGATGGAAATCATCGGCAGCGAATTGGGAATTCAGTCGCTGAAACTGTGTCAAAACCAGTCGGAAGCGCTGGAGCCGGGCGTTCAGGAGCAGGCTACTATGCTGGAACACCATCCTGTGGCGGAATGTGCCCGGCAGCTGGCTGAGTATTTTGCCGGGGTGAGGGAGGTTTTTGATGTTAAGTTGGATTGGGGCGGTGCGCCGGAGTTTCACCGACAGGTTTGGGCGGCATTACTAAAAATACCTTACGGCAAAACCACTTCTTATTCCGCCATTGCTGAACAGATAGGCAACCCGGCCGCCGTACGAGCTGTGGGTATGGCCAATCGAAGCAATCCCATTGCCATCATAGTGCCTTGCCATAGGGTAATTGGGAAAGCAGGCGAGCTTAGAGGGTATTTCTACGGGCTGGATACCAAAATGATGTTACTCAGACACGAAAACCCGGTTAAGTATGCAGAACAGGGCGCACTTTTTTAACAAGGAAAGAATGTTAAACTGCTTTTGAAAATCCGGGAATTGCCGTATCCTTGCCAATAATTTTTGCTTTATTTTTGTATTAGACAAGTGTTTCTAATCTGCATAAAGCATTGATTTTTTGAGTTTTATAATCAACTTTTTTATTGAATCAACCGATGTCTGACCGCGCTACCCGCACCTTGCGCAAATTTGGCCTTTTTTTTGTGAAGGCCGTTTGCACAACCCGGTGTTGTGGAGAGCCCCAAGACAACTAATCGAAAACATCCCAACCCTTTCCATGGCATCTTCTTTCGGCCCGAAGCAATCGCTTTCGCAGAAACTTCAACAAAAACTCTCCCCGCAGCAGATTCAACTCATGAAACTGCTGCAAATCCCCACGGCTACTCTGGAACAACGAATTCAGGAAGAACTGGAAGCTAATCCTGCCCTTGAAGAAGGCGACGAAACGGCTGATCTCAGCGAAGGACTGAGCGATATGGACCTGTCTGATGCGGACCTGAGTTACTACGAGCGGGAACAAAAAGCAGAAAGCGGCCAAACTGACGACGATGGCGGCAGCGATGGTGGTGAAATTATGGAAGACATTGACCGGGATGCGGCCGATGAATATGCCGATGAAGAAGAAAGTGTCAGTTTGCGCGAAGACGACGGCCCGGATCTGGATGACTACCTGATTGATTTTATTGAAGACGACCCATCCACTTACAAAACCCGCGAAGAGGGACGAGGGGATGATCAGGACGATAAACAAGCTCCTCTGGCGTTTGAAAACACCTTCCACGAGTACCTGGAACAACAACTTGGCCTGCTCAAACTGGAAGACGAACGCGAGCAGGCCATTGCTCTGCAAATCATCGGATCAATAGATGATGACGGCTACCTGCGCAGGGAGCCGTCGGCTATGGTAGATGATCTGTTGTTCAGCCAGAATATCAGTACCCACGAGAAAGAAATTCGCCAAATCCTGCAAAGAATCCAGCGCTTCGATCCGCCAGGTGTGGGTGCTCGCGATTTGAGAGAGTGTTTGCTGTTGCAGCTACAGCACCGTCTGAGGCAGGATGATGACTCCCTCTCCCTGCAGGAAAAAACAGTGGTGCAAATCGCTCTCCGAATTATTGACCAGTATTTTGACGAGTTTACCAAAAAGCACTATCCCAAACTTTGTCGCCAGTTAGGTATAGATGAAGAAGATCTGCGGGATGCTATTAATGAAATTCTGAAACTCAACCCAAAGCCGGCAAGCGGTTTTGCCAGCAAAAGTGATCGTGCCCTGAATTATGTGGTGCCTGATTTTATTGTTCAAAACAGAGACGGCGAACTGGAACTAACCCTGAATGCCCGAAATGCACCTGATTTGCGCATAAATGATCAATATCGGGATATGCTAAAGGCTTTTCATGAAGGCCGGAATGGCAAAAGAGCCAATAAGAAAGAAAAGGAAGCGGTATTATTCATCAAGCAGAAAATTGATTCTGCTAAGTGGTTTATTGATGCCATCAAGCAGCGCCAGCAAACCATGATGCTCACCATGGGCGCTATCCTCAAGCATCAGGAAGAATATTTCCTCACAGGCGATCAGAAGAAGATCAAACCCATGATCCTGAAGGATATCGCCGATGTTACCCTGCTGGATATCTCAACCGTGAGTCGGGTAGCCAACTCTAAATATGTGCAAACGGAGTTTGGCACCAAACGCCTCAAGGAGTTTTTCTCCGAAAGTTTGAGCACACAGGATGGTGAAGAGGTGTCGACCCTGGAGGTTAAGAAAATTCTGGCCGAGGTAATTGGGGAGGAGCACAAGCGCAGACCGCTTTCTGATGAAAAACTCAAGTCCATTCTCCTTAAAAAAGGATACAATATTGCCCGTCGAACCGTTGCCAAATATCGTGAGCAACTTAATATTCCGGTAGCCAGGTTGCGTAAAGGTTTGTAAGCGGTAACAAATTGGTATCTGGATCGACTTCTGTACAAATGCCCGGCTTTCGGGTGTTGTCCAAATCAGCTTATCGAACATGAAACGCAACAATTACCTTCTACTGCTCCTTTCTTTTTTATTCCAGTATTCATCATCCGCTCAGGGTTTTGTTCAAATCGGCACGCCGGTGCTCGATAACCAGGGTAACCGCATGATTGCCCTTTCTGATGGCTCTTATGTTACGGTAGGTTTGATAGGCAACAGTGCTGTTATGCATAAAACAGACTGTCTGGGTAATTTGCTGACCACCCTGGAAAAGCAGGTTTCACCCGGCAATGCAGAGTTTTTTGATGTGATTGAACTACCAGACGGTAATCTTGTAGCAGCCGGCAGGGCCATTATAGCTACTGCAACGGATACCCTGAACCGTGTGTTTTTGCTTAAGGCAACCCCGGGTTTAACGGAAATTTCTTCCGGGCATTTCCTTATCCAAAACAAGGCGGCTCAAAGTCGTTCCCTGGTATTGAGTAACTCGGGCGCACTGATGGTTTTGGGCGAAGTAGAAGTGCCAGGCCTTGATATTACAGATATTTTTGTACAAAAAGTAGACGCCAACACGCTTCAACCGATGGCTGCTCCAGCCATTTTTAATATTGGGCTGGATGTGACAGGCCGGATCATTAAAGCCTCTGATGGTCAGTTTGTTTTGTCCGGACACAGTATTTTCGGCAACCCTTTTGATCCAAATGAAAAAGCCGACAATGTATTGTGGTTAATAAAAGTTGACGAATCTGGCGCAAAACAATGGCAGGTAGAAATCCCTCAGGAGTTGGACTCCAACAATGGTGTGGCCACCATTGCAGGGGTGCAACAGAGTAATGCTTCCGGCAATTTCATGCTGGCTGGCACCTTGTTTGGCGGCGACGCGCAACGCGCGCAGGATGGCTTTTTTGCCCTGGTTAGTCCCGATGGAGCTCTGCTCGATACAGCCTTTGCTTCAGCTCCTGGGAATCAGCAGTATTTTTCCATTCTTTCACATCAGGATAATCCGGGCTTGTTCACTGTAGTTGGACAAGGCGCTGAACTTCTTCCGGGATTGCCAACCCTGGCATTTGCACAGGCTTATGAATTTGCCAATACCATCTTTGTTGCCGCTGCATCTGTGGATCCCACTAACCCGGTGGCACTGCGCGAGGTACTGGAGCTGGATCCAGGACGATTTGCCTACATGGGATCAATACCGGATAATCAGGTAGATTTTAGCCAATCTGATATTATCATAGCCACTCCGGGAGTGGATGTAGGTATTGTTTACCAAAACTGTGCGCTCGCGGCTACCTTGAATGTTACAGCAGTGGCATTTCAATGGTATTACGAAGGCCAACCTATTCAAGGGGCCAATCAGGGCGTTTATTTCCCTACAAAACCAGGGCTATATGCCATTCAGGTGTTGGATGCCAAAGGATGTTCAGGTATTTCAGACACATTTGCCTTGAACAGAGCTGCCGCCTTTTTTGATTTTACTGCCAGCAACCTCACCGTAGAATTCAACAACCTATCCACGGATGCTACCCAATATCAATGGAATTTTGGCGATGGCGGCGCCAGTGTGTCTATCAATCCAACGCATACCTATGCTGCCGGTGGGGTGTACAACGTAACCCTTATTGCCAAAACCAGCTGCGGCCCGGCTTTCGCTGATACCCTGACACAACAGGTTATCGTTATGTCTTCATCGGCTGAAGAACCTGGAGTGCTGGATAAAGCCAATGTTTTTCCCAATCCAACTACCGGAAAGATAACGGTACTCACGTCTTGTGATGCATCCAGCCCGGCAGATATATGCCTGCGCAACACCATGGGGCAGGTGCTTCTACAGGAACAGATTTCGGGGGTTTACCATACTGATTTGACAGATTTGCCTTCAGGCATCTATACTTTAAGCCTTCGATCCGGGAATGCCCTTAAAACATTCCAGGTCATCAAGCAATAAACCCGATCATGCAAATCGCTGAATTCCGCCATAATCTGGAGGCTCAAATCCGTGAAGGGAAACTTCCCGAAGCGCTCCAGGCATTTCTGGCAGCACTTCCGGACAATTCCGAAACCTACCGGATTGTTTCTGCTCTGGTGGCCCGTTTGAACGCAGCCAACAAAGAACGCTTCAGGAATACCATTTCTTTTGAGGAATACCAGCGAAAGGTAGATCAGGTATCAGCCGATTGTTTCGATCTGCTGGCAGGCTTGCGGGAGGAAGATTTTGCCCCCCCGGCTCCTGCAGACAAAACTTCTGGTGCTAAAACAGGCAGCGTATTGTATAGGGTTCCAGGCGTTATGCAGATTTTAAAACCCACCCGCTGTGTAGTTCGTGTGGCGGTGGATGAAGACGTGATATTGGATAATATCCTGTTGGATGAGCATGTTGAGGTAAAATCCAGGGTTGAGATTTCAGATGTCATGAGTGCTGAATTGCTGGATCCGGAAGGAGGTGCTTTCCAGATTTCAGCCTTGAATGCCCGGACCCAGCTAATTCGGGAAACAGGATATACCGAATGGAATTTTCAGGTAACGCCACTACGGGAAGGAGAACATCAACTACTGGTCAAAGTATCGATCATGGAGGTAGTGCCGGGGTTCCAGGAGCCCATCCCAAGAGAGGTAACCCTGATGGAAAATGTGACAATTCTGGCGGAAGTTTCGGAACAACAGCAGACTGAAGCCATAAATGAAGGGTTTAAACCCAGCGGACAAACCTTTGGTTTGAACGGGTCTTTTAATGGACCGGGAGCTGTGGCTGAAGGAGCCAAAAGCATTGAATCGCAGGCAATTCCGGAAGAAGCGCCCCCTGCTCCTGCTCCCGCAGTAATGCCATCTCCGGCTGCTCCTGTTGCAACCAAAGGGGGCAGCAATCGAAGCTTAGGTGCTTTGGCTTTGTTTTTGGGCTTTTTGGTGCTGGTGCCTGCCGCCACCTGGGCTATTGCGCCTGATATACCCGCCTGGGTGAATGCTCATTATATTCAGGATACGCCTGAGGCTTACACTGCATTTATTGAAAAACACCCACAAAGCAGTTTTGCAGAACAAGCCTATTATTTACGGGCAGAACGGAGTGAAAATCTGGCCGATCTGCGCGCTTACCAGGATCGGTTTAAAGACCGCGGTGTGTATCGGACTCAGGTTAGCAGAAAAATAGCTAATCTTGAAACCCGGTCTATCGAAAACATTCGTGAAAATCCGGATCAGGCCAAAATTAGGCAATTCGTAGCAAATTTCCCGGAATCAGAGCGTCTCAGCGAGCTGAAAGCAGCCGCAGAAAGCCGCACCGATAAACGCAACGAATTGCAGGATGCTTTGGAGGAAGCCTATGTGAGTTCGGTACGTAAACAGCCCACAGAGTCGAAGATTGATGCCTATTTGCGTGATTTCCCGGATACTAAGCGACTGGATGAGGTTGAAACAGCCGCCCGTACAAGCCCTGAAATATTCAGCAAAGTGCAGCCCAGACTGGAGGAGGCCTATTTGAAAAAGATGGAAGAAAATCCTACCCAAATTCAGTCGGAGCAATTTATCCAGAAATTCCCGGAGCCTACCAAACGCGACAAGCTGGAGCAGATTTTGAGCAAAAAACCGGCGCTGAAAAAGGAAACCTTGCATAAACTGGAGTCTATCCAAATCCAGCGCAAAGCCGCCAGGGATACTACCAGACAATAGCGAGTACAATCAATTCCGACGCTGATCTGGATTCTTCAGTATTATGCCGGCATAGTGATACCTTAGATGGATGAATTACCTGATTCATTTGTTCCGTTTGTTGGAACCCCGGGAGGTTCGTTTTACCCAACGAAACCGTCTGGAGCATTTCCAACATGCTGTGCGCCGTTTACGCACTGCCGTTGGTGTATTGGTACTGGCAGTATTGATAGGCGCCATTGGCTATCGGATCATTGAGCACACCACTTGGTTCGATGCTTATTACATGAGTCTGGTTACCCTCTCTACCGTAGGCTTTGGAGAGGTTATTCCCCTTAGTCATAGCGGCAGGATCTTTACTTCTTTCCTGATTATTTTCAACATCGGTTTTTTTGCCTATGCCATTTCAACCATTACCAGCATTTTAACTGATGACGATATTCATGCTTTTTTCCTGGATTTTAAAATGATGGAGCGCATAAAAAAACTGCAAAAGCATACCATAATCTGTGGGTTTGGCAGGCATTCCACAGAGGTTTGCAAGGAATTAGCCAAAGAAAACCTGCCTTTTGTAGTGATTGAAACAGATCCCAATAAATTGGAGCAACTGCGGAGGGATACCAGCTATTTTTTTCTGCGCGGTGATGCCACCAGGGATGAAGTTCTTTTGGAGGCCGGTATTGAACGCGCGAGTTCATTGGTGGTAACTCTGCCTGTGGATGCCAGCAATGTTTTTGTGGTGATGTCGGCCCGGCAACTCAATCCAACCCTGAAAATTATCAGTCGTTTGAACAGTGCGGAAGATGAAACCAAACTCCGCCGGGCCGGGGCCAATCATGTGGTTATGCCTGAGCGAATTGGCGGCTTTTATATGGCTACCCTAATCAACAAACCAGATTTGGTTGAGTTTTTCAACCTGATTTCCAATATGGGCACCAGCAGGGTAGTGTTTGAAGAAATTCCGGTATCCCGGTTGAAGCCTGACTATCATTTGCGCAGTATTGCAGAAGGAGGTATGCTGGATTCAACCAGCTTACCCATTATTGCATTGCGGCATGCCGATGGTCGGTATGAATTGAATCCGGGGCATCAAACGGTTCTCTTGCCGGATATGCATATTGTAGTTTTGGGCGATTTAGCGCAAATTCATCAGTTTTCGGCGGCAGTTACAGCATGAAGACAAACCATTACCGGGCTTGTCAGGTTGTTGTGGATATTTAATGACGCAATTGATTGCATTCTTTTATATTCTCATGTTCAATTACATCAAAATAAAAGAATATGAAAAAACAACTAGTCGCAACAATCGTAGGTGGCCTGATCCTGTTTATCTGGCAATTTGTTTCCTGGGCGCTTGTGCCTATTCACAAATCCGAGTACGGCTTCACGCCCAATCAGGATAAAATCCTGGAGGCGCTGAGTCAAAACCTCACGGAAGAAGGCACTTATATGATGCCTGGAGTAAATCCTTCCCTGAGCCGGGAAGCTGTAGAGGCTGAAATGGCTGCACATGAAGGTAAGCCCTGGGCATCCGTAACATACCATAAAGCTATGAAAAATGACATGGGTATGAATATGTTTCGTGGTTTTGCCATTGACCTGGTGGTAGCTTTCCTGCTAATTTGGTTGTTAACCAAAATACCGGCACTGGATCTGATGACTGCTGTTAAGGCATCGGTTGCGGTGGGCATAATGGCATACCTGACGATTCCATATCTCAACAGTATCTGGTTTGAAACCAATTCGTTAGAGCACCTCGTGGATGCGGTAGTGCAATGGGGCCTGGTAGGCGCCTGGCTTGGATGGTATTTGCCCAGAAATTGACTCACCGCGAAGTACGGGATTCCCCGCGAAGTACGCTAAGGGCGCAAAATCTCCCTTCGCGCCCTTAGCGTACTTCGCGGTGAATCGCTTTTGCGCACTTCGCGTACTTAGCGGTGAATCTCCACCTGGAATAAACTCAACCTGATGCCAGAATAATGACTCGGTAAGGCCGACAGGTTGTTTGGGGTTACAACGCCCAGGAACTCAAATCCGTTTTGTTCATAAATTTCCTTGAGCTTCATGTTTTCAGCCCAGGTATCCAATCTGACATAGGATTTCCCAAGGGCCTTCCCGTGCGCTTTGGCCCATTCCAGTATAGCGCCCACAAAATTGCGACCTCTGAAATCGGGATGGGTAACAATTCGGTGCAGATAAACGGCCGGCTCGCGATCCATTTCTCCCCAAATAGCAGGGTCCTGATAAGCTACCACAAATACGCAGGCTACCTGGCCGTCCAGTTCAATTTTCCACTGCCGACCCTCCGCAATTTCCTGTGCCACCAATTCCCGGTCGAAAGGCAACCAGTGCATGTTGGATACTGCTTTTTGGTGCGCAATGGCAGTATCATACAGGTAAAATATTGTATCCAGATCTTCTGTGGTGCTGGGCAAAAAAGTCATATTATCTGTGATAATCAGTTAGATATTCAGGTAAAGGAATATTAGGGATGCCAGATTCATCTGCTTCAGGCAGCTGAGCGTTTAATCGTAAGGGAATGACACCGGCCCAAACGTCCAGTTGCATGTCTTCCGGATCGTCGCCTACGCCATGTGCCCTGAATTTGACGGATGCATCCTGGATATCTACGGCAATAAACATCGTTTTTTTCATGTCGCTCGCACTGGGCTTGCGGGCATCTGCCCAGCGTCCCGGAACAACGTGTTCGGTGAAACGCTCTGCCGCCATCCAGCGTTCCTCGTCACTTTCTACCAGCCGCGTCACGCCAAACGCCACTACAGAACGGTAGTTCATGGAGTGATTAAACACTGAGCGGGCCAAAACAAGTCCATCCAGTAAAGTTACACTCACGCAAACCGGAATTCCTTTGGCCATTTCCATGAAAAAATGACTTCCCACCGAACCATGCAGGTAAAGTGTGTTGTCCACCCTGCAATATCCGGTGGGAATAATAATGGGCTGTTCCTCCCGCTGAAAGGCCACATGACACACCAGCCCTTCATCCAGAATGGCATTTCTCATTGCCGGATCGAAATCATAGCGCTTGGGATAATACCGGCTTCCTTCCGTTCGATGTCCTTTTGTTTTCATAGCTATTTAAGTTGAACCGCTACGCGGTTTTTTAATGCACAAAAATAAAAGCTTTCCGGACTACTCAAATCGCCCGGTTTTTAAATATTCAGTAGTCCGGTTAATAAAATGACTTACCTTTGTTTCACCAAAACACCAAAACCCGTGTTCCACTCATTCACCCACTCATTCACCCACTCACTCATTCACTCACTAGACAAGACCAGCAAGCAGCCCCTGTATTTACAGATCGCCGCGGCCTTGTCTGAGCACATCCGTAGGGGCGCCATTCCGGCCGGGAGTCAGTTGCCGGGATCAAGGCAAATGGCAGAGTCGCTGCAATTGCATAGAAAAACGGTGCTGGCAGCTTATGATGAACTGCTGGCGCAAGGTTGGCTGGAAACCCGTCAGTCTAAAGGCACTTTTGTGAGTGTGCGCTTACCAGAAATATTCCCGGAGCCCTTACATGCCTGGAAGGATAACAAGCCGGCTGTCGAAGAAACCGGTTATGCATTTGAACCACATCCACTGGCCCGGCATCTGCCGTTGCGGAGTTCCAATGCGTTGGGCTTTAACGATGGATTCCCGGATGTTCGTATTGCTCCCTGGGAGGAGCTAAGTAGGGCATACAGAACAGCTTTGCGACAAGGATTTCGCAAAAATTTGTTGTTTTACGGAGATACAGCCGGCGAACCTGCTTTGCGGGAAGCCATGACGGATTATCTGCGCGAGAGCAGGGGACTGGCCATTCAGCAGGAGCAGGTCATGATTACGCGGGGCACCATGATGGGCATCAACCTGGCCGTACAAACCATTGTCCACCCCGGCGATACAGTGGTGGTTGGCGAGCTTTCGTACCAGGCTTGCAACCTCATTCTTGAGCATCGCGGCGCCCGGCTGCAAAAAGTTCCGGTGGATGAAGCAGGGCTGGATGTAGACGCCATTGAAGCCATTTGCCGGAAAACATCCGTGCGAATGGTGTATGTAACGCCGCATCACCAGCACCCAACCACTGTGATGATGCCTGCAGAAAGGCGTTTAAAGTTGCTACAACTGGCCAAAAAATACCGGTTTTGTATTTTGGAGGACGACTACGATTTTGATTTTCACTACGATAGTCACCCCATTTTACCCCTGGCTTCTGCAGATGAGGGCAATCATGTGGTGTATGTAGGATCCTTGAGCAAGGTGTTTTCACCGGCTTTGCGGGTGGGATATGTGGTGGCGCCCAAGGTCGTGATCCAGTCTATGGCTGCATTGCGCCGGATAGTAGACCGCCAGGGCGACAACCTGTTGGAGGCAGCCATAGCCACTATGTTGCGCGATGGCGAATTGCAAAGACACCTGAAAAAGGCGCAAAAAGTTTACCACCGCAGGAGAGACCTGTTTTGTGAGGGACTTCAGGCTGCCATGGGCGATCTGGTATCGTTCCAGAAGCCCACGGGTGGATTGGCCGTTTGGGCAAAATTTGATCCGAAATTACCCCTTCCGGCACTTGCCCGAGCCTGCAAACAGCAAGGATTGCTCCTTTCTGATGGCTTATACTATCATCCTAACCTCAATGCCACCCGACTCGGATTTGCCTCTGTCAATGAAGCAGAAATGCAACAGGGACTTCACATTTTAAAAGAGGTCTCAAAGAGCTTGGTGTTGTGACACGAAGGCATAAAGACGCAAAGACACAAAGGTTTCATTCTTCAGTACTTCAGGCACGAATCACAAACGCAACGCCAACTCAAACACTCAAACACTCAACTCATGGCCCGTTTTTTCCCTTCCCTGCTTCCTGCGCATCAGGAGTTTATCTCCAAACAGCATTTGTTCTTTGTAGCTACAGCGCCTCTGGATGTCGGAGGACATGTTAACCTCTCTCCGAAAGGACTGGATACCTTCCGGGTGATTTCAGATAAGCAGGTGGCTTATCTGGATTTCATTGGAAGCGGCAATGAAACCTCTGCGCATACCCTGGAGAACGGACGAATCACGCTGATGTTCTGTGCTTTTGATGGCCCGCCCAATATCCTGCGCATTTACGGTCGGGGTAAAGCAGTGCTACCTGATTCGCCGGAATGGGGTGATTTAAGCGGACTTTTTGCACAATACTCTAATACTCGTCAGATATTGGTGATTGATGTGCAGGAGGTTGCCACTTCCTGTGGTTATGGAGTTCCCTTGTACACCTACACAGGCGAGCGCCGGATCATGCAGGATTGGGCAGATCGCAAAGGCGAAGAAGGTATGCGTGAGTACATACAGGAGAAGAATTTAAAGAGTCTGGATGGGTTGGTTACGGATTGGGGGGCTAGGGGGTAGGCAGTTCCCCCATCACCATCCGCTCCGCTCCTGCCAGATCCTTGCGCAATTCCACCTTGCTAAACCCTTGATCCTGCAATAATTGCAGCACCTCCTGGGCATTAAATTCGTTACATTCAAAAAACAACGCCCCGCCAGGTAGCAACTTTTCACGGGCAAACACGGCAATGGTTCGGTAAAAAAGCAAAGGATCAGTATCCTCCACAAATAAGGCCATGCCAGGCTCATGCGCAGCTACGTGCTCTGGCACCAGATGCTGTTCGGTATAAGGGATATAAGGCGGGTTGGAGACAATGACACTTGCCTGTGGTAGTTTCAGCCAATCGAGCCGGTTCAATATATCGGCGTGTAACAGATGAACCGTTTTTCCCGGCAACAAGCAGGCTGCATTTTGCCGGGCAGTTTCCAGGGCTGCTTCACTTTTGTCAATGCCCCAAAGCTCAATGGCAGGTTGCTTTTTCTGTACAGTGATGCCAATACAGCCGCTGCCTAAGCCAATATCAATTAGCTTGATCGGCGTTTCATATACATTTTTCAACCATTCCAATACCCAGGCCACCAGTTCTTCGGTTTCCTGACGGGGAATGAGCACAGATGGGTTCACCAGAAATTTTAACCCAAAAAAATCAGCTTCTCCCAGTACATATTGCACCGGCTCGCCCTGCAACAACCGTGCTTCTATCCGATCCAGCAACTCCGGGTCTGGTTTCCTGCCAAAATCAAAAGCATCCTCCCAAACGATCCGCGCAATAGCACGTGCCTCCCCGGCGCCATACCTGGGCGCTAGTGCAGAAATTAGTCGGGTTTGAATGTCAGTTGCCATGAGGACGATGGACGATGGACGACGGGACGATGAGCGATGGACGACGGGACGATGAGCGATGGACGACGGGACGATGAACGATGGACGATGAACGATGGGCTTGCGTGGGCATTTATAACAGCGTGGGTTGTCATGCCGTGCAGCGAGGCCCACACAAGCCTGGCTGTTCACAATTCTTTTGATCAAAGAAGAACCACAAAGCATAGCTTGTGTAGGTCCCGGTTCCCGGGATGACAACCCACGTTGTTATAAATGCCCACGCAAGCCCATCGTTCATCGTCCATCGTCCCGTTGTTCATCCAGGTAATTCCACTTCAAATACAGTTCCCTGGGGTTGATTATCAGATAATTTGACTTGCCCCTCATGGGCTTTCAACACGTGTTTAACGATATACAGCCCCAATCCGGTGCCGGTGGAATGACGGGTTTCTTCATTCCCCATGCGGTAAAATTTTTCAAAAACCGATTGCTTTTCATCATCCGGGATGCCCTGACCCAGATCAGCTACCCGGAATCTGAATTTTCCGTTGGATTGTTCGGCTGAAACAGTCACCGGAGCGCCTTCTGGCGAATATTTCAAGGCATTCTCCAACAGGTTTTGCACAATGGCGCACAAACCCATTTGGTCTGCCTGAACGGGCGGCAGATGTTCTGGAATTTCTAACTGGAATTTAGCTTCCGGAAAACGTATGCGAAGACTATCTGCAGCATCCTGAACCAACTTTTTGAAATCAAGCGGCTCATGCAATGGTCGCCAATTGTCTTCTAACCGGGCGGCTAGCAACAAACTTTCTACCAGATTTTGCAGCCGGTCCGCATCCTTTAAGCCGTTGGAAATCAATGGTGTACGTTGCTCTTTGCTGAGTTCCCGTTTCCCCAGGGTTTCCAACACCAAACGCATCCCGGCTATGGGCGATTTTAATTCATGGGTAATACTCAATAGAAAGTTTCTGCGCTGTCGAGCCAATCCTACCTCCCGGAATGCACTCCGCCGGATGACCCACAATCCCCAAATCAGACAAGCCGTGAAAAATAACCCCTCCGCTATCACCATACGGCGACCACTTTCCCAGGTGTTTTCCGCTATGTCATACTGAGTAGCATAAGTGTAGTCCACGTTGGGATATTTCAGCTCCAGAATCTTTTTCTCCTTCTCAAAAACCCGGTCATTTTGTCGCCACAAATGAAACGACCACCAGCCAAAGGCCAGGATCATATATCCAATAACAAGATGAGATCTGGTTGTGAGCGAGGGAGATTTCATGGGTTACTAGTCATTGAGATCATTTAGGGGTCATTTGAGGTCATTTAGGGGTCATTTTAGGTCATTTGGGTCATTTGGGTTGTTCTTTTTGGGCCATTGATGTCGCTTAATCAACGTGGGTTGTCATCCAGAGCGTAGCGGAGGACCTACACAAGCCAGGCTATTCGGGTAAATTTGGCCAGGGCATTTCAGAAACCGGGCTTGTGTAGGTCCTTCGCTGCACTCTGGATGACAATCCACGTGAGATGACAACCCATTTTGATAAAATGACCCTAATGACCTAAATATCCCCCCTTACCACTCCTGACACATCGGGTGGAGCATGATCTCATCCACAAGCACATGCGGCGGAGTGTTTAGTATGTAGGAAACAGCCTGGGCGATATCATCGGCATGCAGGAATTCTGCTTGTTTGACTTCTCCCTGTGCCTCGCCGTGGAAATAGGTATCCACAAGGCCCGGATATACCACACTGACTTTAATGCCAAGCGAACGTACTTCCCGGCGCAAACTTTCAAAAAAAGCGTGCTGGGCATATTTACTAGCCGTATACAGACTGCCTCCGGCAAATGTGCGTTTGGAAACATCAGAGGCAATTCCCAGGATATGCCCCTTCCCGGCTGCCTTCATGTGCGGGAGCAAGGCCTTGGTAAGTAAAAAAGAGCCTTTTACATTTATATCCATCACCCGATCCCAATCGTCGGCTTCCAGTTGATCTGCGTGTTTGAATACGCCAATACCTGCATTATTCACCACACAGTCAATGCGTTTGAAATCACGCAATACCTGGTTCACGGCTTCCTGCACCTGTTGCTCATCGGAGATATCGCAAGCAATGGCCAGGGCCTTGCCTCCGGCTTCGTCAATTTCATGCTCCAGTTCTCCGATTTCTTCGGCATTGCGCGCCAGCACGATCACAAAATGACCCTCATGCGCCAAACGCAACGATACCGCGCGACCAATTCCTCTGGATGCGCCTGAAATAATCGTGATTTTTTTATCCATGATAATTTAACATTTTCAGGGCTACTTGAATGTCGGAGCTACGCCCCTTTTTTTTTGAGGGACGAAGTCCCCCCTTCCCTTCAGGAGAGGGGGCCAGGGGGTGAGGTCAAAACAGCCCGTGAAGTTCTGCCTGTACCATTTCCAGCACTTTGGCTGCGTGTTCCTTATTGCTGGAAAAATCGAGGTTATCTACATTGATAACCAGTAATTTACCTTCTCTGTAGTTGCTGATCCAGTTGTCGTATCGGTCGTTAAGTCGTTTCAGGTAATCAATGCTGATACTGCCTTCGTAATCCCGGCCACGCATTTGTATGTGTTCCACCAGGGTGGGAATGCTTCCTTTCAGGTAAATGAGCAGATCCGGGGCTTTTACCTGCGATACGATCGACTGAAACAGGGTGAGGTAGTTTTCAAAGTCGCGGCGTTCCATCAAGCCCATATCTGCCAGATTGGGAGCAAAAATGAAGGCATCTTCATAAATCGTCCTGTCCTGAATAACCGTGCGGTTGCCTTGCAGGATGCGCAACACTTGCTGGTATCGACTGGATAAAAAGAATACCTGCAGGTTGAACGACCAGCGTTTCATGTCCAGATAAAAATCAGACAAATAGGGGTTGTTCTCGGTATTCTCGTAGTGAACATCCCAGCCGAAGTGTTTGGATAACATCTCGGTCAGGGTGGTTTTCCCGGCTCCGATATTGCCGGCAATGGCAATGTATTTAATCGTTTTCTTCTCAGAGGGCAATGAAGAGGCCATTGTTGGTTGATTTGTTTATCTGAAATCAGTTATTCGTCCAGTAAAAGCGGCAGCGAAGGTAGAAAAACCAAACTATCGTTCCACCTCGATTGTGGTCAAGACCTTTTGAAAAATTTTGCGCAGCCTTTCTTCCTTTTTCTTTTCCAGAATTTCACCCGCCCGGCGGATACCTCCACCATAATAACGGAATAACCAGGGGGTAACCGTGGCGCCGGCATCTATGAAGGAATAATTTACACCTGTAACCACGAACCAATAACCCAGCAAGGCGTTCAATAGCAGTGAATTCAAGCCGTTTTTGATATCCCCGGCATAAAACTGTCCGGCGCCAGGTAAAAACATGCTCAAAATCCGGGCTGTCTTAGGGCTTTTTCGAGCCACTTTTTCTGCCTGCCTGAACAGGCGCTCAAATTCAGCCTTTTCCGCTGTGGCTTCCGGACCAAACAAGGGCAACAAATCCTGCCTGGCCAACTCAAACTCACGAATGGAAAAATGCGCGGCGCCCAGGTACAATCGTTTGCGGGATTGCCAGGGCTCAGGCAGGTTTTTAGGCAGTGAAAGCAGTTCCAGCAGCGCTTTTTTAGGTTGCTGTTGCAACATAAGCGCCGCCGTTTTGTGAAACAAGGCCTCATACCGCAAACTGTCAGTACCGGCACTTTGGTAAATCAGGTCGTAATAAAAGGCTGCCCGCTCAAACTCGCCCAGGTTTGCATGCAGGGCAGCCAGCTGAATGTGACACTCATCGCGGTGAGTGTTGCCACCAAAAAACAAAACCCGTTGATAGGTCTTGAGGGCCAGTTCGGTATGTCCTTCAGCGCTTTGGGTGCGGGCAAAAGCCAGGGTTTGTTCCAGCGTTTGCCCCATCAACCAGCCGGAGGCACTAATCCAGCACAGGAAAAACAATAGCCTCCGTTTCATGCTTTAACTTGTTGAATTTCTTTTGATTATGACGGCGTGCTGCTTTGTGCGCCCCGTATAAATTGCCCGAATAAAAACCCAGCGCAAAACCGCCATGTATCCATCCCCAGAAGGTATCCAATCCCTCTTTATCAAATCTGCGCACAGCCTGCCAGGTGTTTACTCCTACGAACAAAAGGCTTATGATCCCGTCTTTCCATTCGCCGGCGTATACTTTGCCCAGGCCAGGCACAGGCACGGATAATGCGGTGGCTACCCAGGGCTTTTTCCTTTTTTGCTGCTGACCTTTTTTAATCAGCGTTTCAATATCTGATCGCCGCGCAAGTTTGTCGGAAGCAGGTATTTGACTCAACGAAACGCCGGCCTGTTTCCATTTTTGTTCCAGTAGATCGGCATACAACATTGTGCGCCGTATCTGTGCGCTGTCGAAAATTCCGGATTGTGTAGCCACAGAGCGCGCTTCTGCCGGATAGCCGCCGCGAAGCAGAAGTTTGCTGTATTCTGTTTCCAGGAGCCGGGTTTTAGGTCTGGCTTCCTGTTGCCATTTAGCCCATTGTTCCAAACCTTTTTCCGGGGTGTTGCCCCGCCGGTATGCGCGCAACAAATCCGAGCGCAGCGTGTCGTTTTCAGGACGGAGAAAAATCAGACGTTCATATTCTTCGGCTGCCAGCTTATACTGCTGGGATTGCAGCAAATAGCGGGCGTAAGCACGGGAATGTGCGAAGTCGTAAAGATCCTGCGCCGATAGTGCAGGTATAAAAAAGAAAAGAACAGGAATCAGGAATTTCATGCAAAATGCTTGGTAATGAGGCCGTTATATCACCAGGAGACGGGGTCTTTCAAGCGCCTCATTTTAAAATCAACCTCATATTGCTCCGGACTAAAACCATTGCAGCGGGTCAGCCGGTCGCAGGTACAGATAACCCCTTTAATGACTCCCAGCTTTTTCACAGCCTCCAATCCATATTCTGAGCATGATGGGTGGAAACTGCAACGCTGATTGTCCTGAGAGGAAAAAAAAGATTTGTACACGAGGAAAAGTCCCGAAAACACGGCCTGCAATTCATTGGTGTTTTCTTTGCTCAGACTGAATTGATCGGAGAGTCGGGTTTTTCCAGGGTTACTGAATGCCTGATGCAGCACCGTAAAATCGGCGCCAAGCGAAGGTGGCTCGGGCATGGGCGCCTGCGCACTGAGTTTAACCGCCAGCAGGCAACTCAAAATCGTAAAATTGATCTTCATCGGTTTGATTGATGGTAACATTTTTAAGGGCCATGATTCGCACAAATTCGCCGGATTCACGGTAATAAATCTGGTAAATTTTGCCGGGAATAGCCAGACCGTTTTCCATGGTATAATCCTGGAAATAGAACTTGGAAACCAGTTTTTGGTCTTTATCGTAAAAAGCGGCCGCTGTCAGTCGTTTTTGCTCTGATGCCAAAGATACCGGACCTAAGTAAGCCTTGAATTGCTCAGGTGGAAGCCATTGCGCAATGACCTGATTGCCATCTTGTTGGACATCGCCGGGTGTGTATCCAACCTTAGCCAGCCCAAAATCTGTAAGTTGCTGGCTCAGGATCATGTTGAAAATGGAAAACTCACCCACCGGAGGTACTACCTGTTTGGAGACCAGGGTGTCGGCTTTTTTACGGTACATAAAAGTATCGCGTACCAGCCATTGTTCAGGCTCAGGGAAACGGATGTTGTACACCGTTTTTTGCAGGTTCTTGTCGTAATAAATGGTTCCGGTAATCAAGCGACCCTGATCCTTTCCCGCCTCCTTCTCCTTGATGGAAAAGTCGGATTTAAAGCGAAAAAAATGTTGTGCCGTTAATGTCTGTCCAGCAACGGACAATGTCAGGAACAGCAAAAATCTGAGTGTCATGTGCATTTAGAGGCAAAAGTAAATGGAAGAATTGAACCTTGCGCAGTATTAATTTCGCTGATATCTAACGGTGGAATGCATTTTGGATTTTACACTGGAAACATTAACATGGTTTTGCGCTCCAGGGCATAAAGGTGGTAGAAAGGTTTAATCGTAATTTTTTAAATGGTGGGTGATAAAATATTGTAGACCTTTTCTCAACTTCGCCGCTAAGAGTTTATCAAAAATCAAACATGTGTTGACATTGCCAAATGTTGATCAAACGGACTTTGGTAAGCTCTCAGGAAAAAACCGAACATCCTCAAAATGTTGGAGGCAAAAGCCGAAAAGCCTTAAGAAAGTAGGCATAACCATTAAACTCATTTTATGTTTTTACGGAAAATTTTACTCACGCTTACATTGGGTGTATTTACGTTCAGTGCATTCTCAGCTACTATCGCTGAACCTGTTTCTAAAACACCTATCTCCATCAGTGCCGAGCAGCAACAGCAGGTTGAGGCTCTGTTGAAAGACTTCGCTACTCAGGATTTGAATCAGTTGACTATCAACAAGGTTGAGGAGATGACTGGTAAGGAGATGAGCTTTAAAGAAAAAGTTGCTTTCAAAATTGCGAAGATGAAGATGAAGAAAGCACAGAAAAAAGTAACAGCCTCAATGAAGTCTGGCAACGGTCTTGCAGCACCTGATCTGGATAAAGGCGTTTACATTATTCTGGCAATCTTTATCCCGTTTGTGGCTGTTGGTTTGGCTACTGACTGGAAAGGAAAAGACTGGATCATTGCCCTTCTGTTGTCTTGCCTTTGTGGTTTGCCAGGCATCATTTATGCCTTGGTAAAAATGAATAAGTACTACGCTTAAGCGTTTTTCCAAGTTTCCTTGCATGAGCAAAGTTTGGAAAATGTAATGTTTATAAGGCCGTTAATGACTTTATGGAGCCATTAACGGCCTCTTTTTTACATCAAATGAGCAGAAGAGTTGTCATTATTGTTTTAAGGCTTTTGTTTTGGGTTGGAGTTCCTGTAATATTACTGATACTACCTGAAACTTATTTTGACACAGGCACGTCATTGTGTCCTTCCATGCTGTTTTTAGGGGAGGAATGCCCTGGATGTGGTATGACCCGGGCTTGTATGCACCTAATCCATTTTGGGTTTGATGATGCCTTTGATTACAATATGCTTAGTTTTATTGTCTTCCCAATACTTGCTTTCCTGTGGGCCAAATGGTTTTGGAAAGATGTCCAGTTACTACTTGCTGAAAGAAAGCGTACAGAGCAACTGTTCTGATAAGTATACTGTTGCTGTTCTACAAGGGTGGCAAAACACCCTTCTATTAAGAGTTATTGACTCAAAGACACCAATAACCAAATGTACAAGCCTACCCATAGTATAGTGCCGGCAGCACAGCCAATGATCGCCTGAGATCCTTCGCGCCTTTTGGCTACGGGGTCTTCAATAGACAAGTAAACCAGGAAAGTGCCCACAAAGGAGCAGCAAAATCCCCAGAGAAAACCAGGTATACCCATTAGTCTTTCTTCTTCAGGAGTGGTAGCGCCAATTAACGTGGCGTACAAATTGTCGTCGGCCAGAACAGTTTGGGCGAGAGGGTTTCCGTCGGCCTGCAACTGACTCAGGGTGATTCCGGTAGACTCGGTCAGTTCCTCCAGTTGGCTTAAAGCGGCGAATTCCTGTTCCCAACAGGCAGGATTATCGGTAAAGGGATTGTTGGAGAATTTGGCGCTTGCGGAGAGCAGGGTAGGGGTTGTCAACAACAATAAAATGAGGGATCGAAATAGTTTTTTCATGGTAATTGTGTTTTTGTGTGGACAATACGACGCCTCAAAAATAAACCGGGTTGCTTCGCAATAGCGGAACAACCCGGTTAAATGATGGTTCGGAATGACTATCCGCCAGTAGCCCACCAAGCGCTGGCTGCAAATATACCGAAGTACAGAACAATCCAAATTACGCTCCAAACAGCACAGCCAATGATAGCTTTTTTGCCTTCGCGTTTCTTAGCATCACCTTCAACGGCAACATAAACCAGGATGATGCCCAGAACACCCAGGCAGAAGCCCCACCAGAAGCCGGGAATACCCAGCAGACGCTCATCGTCCGGAGCTACAGAGCCCAACAGAGAAGACGCGATATCAGTGTCGCTGTTTACATTTTGGAGCAGTGCATTGTTTTCAGCTGCGAGTTCGGAGTAAGTAGCATTGCGCTCTTCCACCAACTGCTCAAGCTGCGACATACCTGCGAATTCATTTTCCAGACGGCTAAGGTCGTCCTGAAAAGGATTTGCCGGAGTGTTATTAGGCGAAGCAGCCCACATAACGCCACCCAGCAAAGCGCAAAAAGCCAGAGTCAGAAGTTTCTTCATGGATTTTTTTGTTAGATGAATGAGTAATAAGAGAGTTAAGTGTGGGCAAATGTAGCCGTATGATTGGAATTCCAAACACTGGTAAGAAATTTTTAACGGCGTTCTGCCACCAGCCTACCATAAGTTCATTAAAAATAACAGCCATGCAACCACGGAATAGCAAGGAACTTTGAGGTTGTACTAATTACGTTTACCGAAAAACCAGCTACATTCAACGAACAAGCCCCGGCAATCATCTAACCTTTTTCTAAAGTTCGGGCATCACACTGACCTTCACCACAGGTTTTTTGAAAGGTGTGTACATTGCCGGCTCAACATAATGCAAAATTGATATGGCAAACACCTCGAAATTTTCCTGGATCACCATCGTAGTCATTGCAACCCTGGCAGCATTGGCCGTAGTATGGTTCTTTTTTCCACAAATCCTGAAACAAATGGTTACTGCAACAATCGCATTATTCGTGTTCCTTTTCGGACTCATTTTCCGGAAAAAGAAATAGGCCCCAACCCTTTAAACCCGAATTCGGCGGCTAAACCCGCCGCTACATCAAACCCATCAAACATCTTCCCGGAATACCATTCCGGGATACATCAAACCCTTCAAACCCGCGTCCGGCGGCTGAACCCGCCGTTACAAAAAATACAACCCATGCTTATATCCATCAAAAACCTGAACAAAACCTACATCATGGGCCACGAAAAAGTGGAGGCTCTGAAGGATGTGAGCCTGGATATTCAGAAAAATGAATACGTGGCACTTATGGGACCTTCCGGCAGTGGCAAATCAACCCTGATGAACCTGGTTGGTTGTCTGGACTCGCCCACCCGCGGAGAATACTGGCTGAACGGAAAAGAAGTGAGTACCATGGACGATGGCGAACTGGCGGAGGTGCGCAACAAGGATATTGGTTTTGTATTTCAAACCTTTAACCTGATGCCCCGTTTGAGTGCCCTTGAAAATGTAGCCTTGCCGCTGGTTTACGCCGGTGTGGGGAAAGAAGAGCGACTCGAACGCGCCAGAAAAGCCCTGGAATCCGTTGGACTTGGAGACCGCGTTATGCACAAACCCAATGAGCTTTCAGGTGGTCAACGCCAGCGCGTGGCGGTTGCACGTGCCCTCGTGAACAACCCGGCCATTATTCTGGCCGACGAGCCAACCGGTAACCTCGACACTAAAACCAGCTATGAGATTATGGGCCTTTTTGAGCAAATCCATAAGGCTGGCAATACGGTAATTCTGGTTACCCACGAACAGGATATCGCCCAACATGCTCACCGCATCGTACGACTCCGTGATGGATTAGTGGAAACCGACGCGAAAAATGAAAACATTATCAGCATGGCCACCGAGCCAGCTCCCACAGAAGCGTAAAAACCTTAGTTGAATACCCAACAGCCATCCCGTAATCAGCGAGATGGCTGTTTTTGTTAGGTGCTTACCCCTCCCAATTACTAGCTTTGTGCCCGCTCCCGAACCATCCCCCGCAGCTAAACCCGCCGCTACATCAAACCCCTCAAACCCTTCAAACCCCTCAAACCCTTCAAACATCTTCCCGGAATACCATTCCGGGATACATCACCCCTCCCACCTCTCATACCATGACCAACAAACAAATCGCCCTTGCTTTCGACGAGCTTGCCAACCTGATGGAACTGCATGAGGAGGATTCCTTTCGCATTAAGTCTTACGCAAGTGCCTATCTCACCTTGCGTAAACTAGATAGTTCTTTGGCTGAAATGAGCGATACTGAGATTAAAGCCATAAAAGGCGTTGGTCCGGCAATTGCAGCTAAAATCCGTGAGTTGCTGGAAACCGGCAAAATGGATACGCTGGAAAAATTCAGGGAAAAAACACCCGTTGGTGTACGCGAGATGCTGGAAATAGGAGGCTTTGGGCCTAAAAAAGTGCGGCAGGTTTGGCAAGAAATGGGTCTTGAGAGTCCCGGTGAACTCTGGTATGCCTGCAATGAAAACAGATTGATCGAATATAAGGGTTTTGGACTGAAAACCCAGGAAGACTTGAAGAATAAGCTGGATTACTTCTTCCGCAGCAGGGGCAAAATGCACCTGGATACTGCCCTTGCTGAAGCAGAAGCTGCCTGCCAGTTGTTGCAAAATGAAGTTTCCGGAGCCATGGCTGAACCGGTTGGAGAAGTACGTCGCCGATGCCAGGTAGTGGAGTCGGTGGAAGTGCTCACTACAGTTGATCCGACCCAACTGAAGTTGCCGGAAGGAGGCGAATTCGGTCGGGAAACAGGTGATAATGGCGAGGTTTACCTGCGCAGAGGCGAAGGCGCGCGTGTACGAGTCATTTCCTGCCAGCCGGCAGAGTGGGGCTCCAAACTGTTCCGATACACGGGTTCAGCCGGATTTCTGGAAGGGTTTGTACAGGCACATCCCGGGCTGGATTTCAAAGGACTGGAACAGGAGAGCCAGGTGTTTGATAAAGCCCAAGCAGCTTTTGTGGCGCCGGAATTGCGTGAATCCGCATCCACTCTTCAATCAGGCACGCCAACAGGCTTGATTACAGATACCGATATCCGCGGTATTCTTCATGTACACAGTACCTGGAGCGATGGATTGCATTCCCTGCGCGAAATGTGCGAATACACGCGCTCCTTGGGATATGCATACATTGGCATGACAGATCACAGTCAATCCGCCTTCTATGCTAATGGTTTGAAACCAGACCGCGTGCTGGCTCAAATGGATGAAATTGACCGCCTGAATGAGGAATTAGCGCCCTTTAAAATTTACAAAGGCATAGAAAGTGATATCTTGAACGATGGCTCCCTGGACTATGAGGACACTTTGCTGGAGCGTTTTGATTTCGTGATTGCATCGGTGCATTCCAATTTGCGCATGACTCAGGAAAAAGCCACAGAACGTATTCTGAGGGCCATTGAACACCCTTGTACCACTATTTTAGGGCACCCTACAGGCCGTCTGCTGTTGAGTCGGGAAGGGTATCCGCTGGATTGGGATGCCATCATGGAGGCCTGCGCAAAACACAAGGTAACCATTGAACTCAATGCTCACCCGCGGCGACTGGACATTGACTGGTCGCTCATTCCCAAAGCTATGGCCATGGGGATAAAGATCAGTATTAACCCCGATGCCCATAGCAGAGACGGGGTTTTACATACCCGATTTGGGGTAATGTTGGCCAGAAAGGGCGGATTAACCGCTGAGGCTTGTTTGAATGCCGGTTTGGGTATTTTTAAGTAGTAACGGGTTCTTTTTGCTTTTCCTGGAAAAATAATACTTATGTAAAACAATACTTATTTTAAAAAAAACAGTTTTGTAATCTGGTGAACTTGTTGAGAATCCGGCAGGTATTTCAGTAATCTATCCGACAGTTTCTGATTTAGCGGAAAAAATTACTGGCCTGACCTTGTGTGCTACCGTAATTTAAGCCTACTTTTGTGGAGCATAAGATGTCCCCTGTTTAATCGCTCGCCTATTTTTTCGCTCCCCCGTCTGTACTAATGTTTTACTGGAAAGAATTTGGTTACTGAAGAAGTGGCCTGTCTTTTGCTGTAAATTGATTGCAACAAAACCATTCCGATTACATAAATAACCTTGATTCCCATGGGACAAAAGCTTACAAAATCCATTTTTCGTTTTATTCCCGTCTTCGCATTCCTGCTTGCCTCGGCCTCAGTCACTTTTGTCCAGGCCCAAGTTCAGGTAACGGTCACCGGAACAAATATCACCTGTCACGGTGATCACAACGGTACGGCTACAGCAAATCCATCCGGAGGCTGGTTCCCGTATACGTATCTGTGGAGCAACGGTGCTACCACACAAACCATCACCAATCTCGGGCCTGGCAACTATTGCGTAACGGTGACCGATATTGACCTGGGTACCGGCACTGCCTGTATCAACATTACCGAACCAACACCTCTTGGCGTAACAGTATTTGGTCAGAGCCAAATTTGCGGAAATGCGCCTGATGGCTGGGCGGCCGTTACTCCAAACGGTGGCACCCCGCCTTATTCCTACCTGTGGAGCAATGGTGGTATCACCCCGCAAATCAACAACCTCGCAGCGGGCACTTATACAGTAACCGTTACAGACATAAACGGCTGTACAGCCTCTGGCAGTTTCGAAGTTGGTTTCTGGAACGAAGGCATTTGGCTGATGGATACCATTTACCAGGAAATTACCTGTTTCGGCGCCAATAATGGCTGGGTTCACGTGAGTACAATGTCGGGCATTGGCCCGTACACCTACATCTGGAGCAATGGAGGTTCTACTTCGGATATAACCAACCTCGGCCCTGGTACATACACGGTTACGGTAACCGATGTGGCCACGGGTTGCTCCAACGTAGCCTCTGCAACCTTGGAAGAACCTGCGGTACTGGTTTGTTCTCCGTCTTCTATCCCGGCCAACTGCGGCCTGAACGGCACAGCAACCATTTCTGTAACAGGCGGAACCGCTCCTTACAGTATCCTATGGTTCAATGGCCAATCAACGCCAAGCATTGCTGTCCCCGCCGGTACCTATACCGTTACCGTTACCGATGCCAATGGCTGCACCTGCAGCAGCTCAGTAGTGGTGGGCACTAATAGCATTGCGCTTACGGTAGACGTAATACCTACCCTTCCAGCTGGATGTCTTGTTGGCGGCAGCGCTACAGCTGTGGCTACCGGAGGAACTTCAAACTACGCCTACACCTGGGATAATGGACATACCACTGCAATTGCAACCAATCTTTCCGCAGGCACTCACAAAGTGACAGTGGTTGATATTACAACAGGTTGCCAAGGATTAGGCTCTGGCACTATCCTTCCTGCTACCCCAATTGTGCCAGTAGCTACACCTACCAGCCCGGCTACTTGTCTGACTGGCGGTTCAGCTACCGTAGCAGCATCCGGTGGTGTTCCACCTTATACCTTTAAGTGGGATAACAATCAGACCACTCCTACCGCCACTAACCTATTGGCCGGACAACACAGCGTAACAGTAACCGATGCTTCCGGCTGCACAGCTGTGGCTACCGTAACCATCGACCAATCTCAGGGACCAAGTGTTTCTGTAGTGATCAATAATCAGGCAACCTGCGTTTCCGGCGGCACTGCCACAGCAGTTGCTACCGGCGGCACTACGCCTTACATCTATCTTTGGTCTGCTTCAGCAGGTGGTCAAACCACTTCTGTGGCTACCAACCTGCCTCCTGGCACCCACAGTGTTACGGTAACTGATGCCAACAACTGCTCTGCAGTAGGCATGGCTACCATCACTGTGCCTAATGCGCCGGTGGCCGTTATTTCCAGCAGCACACCTTCTGCCTGCGGCAACAATACCGGCTCTGCTACAGTGTCTGTTTCCGGTGGTACCCCTAACTACACCTACAAGTGGAGCAACCCGGGTATGACCACAACGGCTACCATCAGCAACCTGGGAGCTGGCACTTACACCGTGACTGTTACAGATGCTGCCGGTTGTACCGCAACTACTTCAGTTACTATTGGCTCTTCACAAGCGCCAAACGTGGTGATTGTAGCCTCTTCCAACGCAAACTGCTCTACTCCGGGTAGCGCAACGGCCAGCGTTTCCGGCGGTACTCCAGCTTACATGTACAACTGGAGCAATGGCGAAACCACGGCTACGGCTGTTAACCTCCCGGCAGGCAGCTACACTGTAACCGTAAAAGATGCCAATAACTGTACCGCCACCGCCACCGTAACCATAGGCTCAACCAGCAATGGTATCAAAATTGGCGACTGGGTATGGTACGACGATGATCAAAATGGTTTCCAGCATCCAACCCTCGAAACCGGTGTGCCTAATATTCAGGTTAAATTGGTAAAAGCAGGACCTGACGGCGCATTTGGCACACCAGACGACGTTGTAGTGGAAACTACCACAACCAATAACGCTGGTTTCTACTTCTTCAACTGCGTAGTGCCTGGTACCTATGTGCTGGAATTCAGCAACAAACCGCTGGGCTACCAATGGACCAAAAAAGACTGGGTTAACAACGACTGCAAAGACAGCGACGTAAAATCCAACGGCAAAACAGATCCTTTCACCATCGTTGCCGGTCAACCAGACGATTTGTGCTTTGATGCAGGTATCCACACCATTTGTGAAAACATCACCAATGCCGGGGTAATTTGTTGCAGCCAAACCATCTGCGAGGGCGAAACGCCTGCGCCAATTACAGAAACCGTGCCTCCTGTAGGTGGTAGCGGTCAGATTCAGTACGTTTGGATGCAGTTCATCCAAATTGGACAAGCTCCACCCGAATGGGTGGCTATCCAGGGTGCTACCGGCTCCAGCTATGCTCCAGGCCCATTGTTTGAAACGGCTAAATTCATGCGTTGCGCCCGCCGCGAAGGCTGTCCTTTCCTGGAGTCCAATATTGTAACCATCACCGTATTGCCTGCCGGTTCTCCAGGTTGCGATGGATTCAATATGAACTTCAACCTGCAACAAACCGGTCAAACCGGCGTGCTGGTTAACTGGACCACCTTGCCTGAAGCCACGGAGTATTCCTACACGGTGCAACACTCCACCGATATGCAAAGCTGGACCAACGTGACTACCCTCATGGGTAAACAGGATGCTGTAAATCCGAACGAATACAGCTTCATGCACGAAACTCCGGCTATTGGCCGCAACTTCTACCGTATTCGTCGCCTGAGCAGCATGGGTCAGCAGGCATTCTCTGAAATCCGTGCTATTGAAGTGCAGTTCTCCCCATCCAATGGTGTGTTGATTGCACCAAATCCGGTGGTGAAAAGCCTGCGCATCATGAACGCTATTTCTTACGATGAGGATGTAGTGATTCAAATCACGGCTACCAACGGCGCGGTATTGCACACCATTACCATCCCTGCCGGCAAAATGCACCTGGAAGATCTTCCGGTACAAGACTTGCCTTCAGGCATTTACATGGCCAAAATCCGGTTCGGAAACGGCGAGGTGAAGACGCTTAAGATCGTCAAGATTTAATAGCTTAGCATAAAAGATAACAAGCGGCTGCCTGTACACACAGGTGGCCGCTTGTCGTTTTTAACGCAGGGTACAGGTACTTGTCGGATTGGCGTTGGAAGTAAGATGTTTTTTGTTATCCTTGCAGCCCTAATTTTTCTTCACAATCATGAAACAATACTTACTTCTGGTAGCTTGTTGTTTGGGGCTTTTCCCTTTGTTGGCACAAAAAAATAAGCCCTCTGCCCCTAGTTCGGCGCCTGCACCTGTGGTTTCTGAACAACTTTTATCCGCATTACAATACCGGAATGTAGGCCCGTTTCGCGGTGGGCGGTCTGCGGCGGTAACAGGCGTGGCCGGCAAGCCTAATCTGTTTTATTTTGGTGCAACAGGAGGCGGGGTTTGGCGCACTACTGATGGCGGCCGCACCTGGGAAAACATCTCTGACGGCTTTTTTGGAGGCAGTGTTGGCGCCATTGAAGTAGCGCCTTCCGATCATAATGTGATTTACGTGGGCGGCGGTGAATGTACCGTGCGCGGTAACGTGAGCGCGGGCACAGGTATGTGGAAAAGTGAAGACGCCGGACGTACCTGGAAATCTGTTGGTTTGAAAAACAGCAGGCATATTCCACGTATCAAAGTGCACCCGGCCAATGCCGATATAGCCTATGCAGCCGTTTTAGGCGATTTATTTAAAGATACTGATGAACGGGGCCTGTATCGAACCCGCGACGGGGGCAAAACCTGGCAGCGCATACATTTTGTCAGCAACCAGGCAGGCGCCGTGGATGTTTGTCTGGATCCTACCAACCCACGCATCATTTATGCCTCATTTTGGAAAATTCGCCGTACGCCTTATGATTTATCCAGCGGCGGGGCCGGCTCCAGTCTTTGGAAAAGCACAGACGGCGGAGATACCTGGATGGAACTTACACGCAATGAGGGTATGCCTACGGATACAATTGGCATTATTGGCGTGACGGTGAGTCCGGTAAAACCGGATCGGGTATGGGCCATTGTGGAAAGTCAGACTGGTGGCGTATTCCGTTCGGATGATGGCGGCAAAACCTGGGTAAAGGTGAACGAAGACCGGAATTTGCGGCAACGCGCCTGGTATTACACCCGGATTTATGCTGATTCCAAAGACGAGGAAATGGTATATGTGATGAACGTAGCCTATCACCGCTCGAAAGACGGGGGCAAAACGTTCCAGTCCAAGTATGCCCCTCATGGCGATCACCACGATTTTTGGGTGGCGCCGGAAGATCCCAAACGTATGATTATTGGCGACGATGGTGGCGCTCAAATCAGTTACGATGGCGGCGAAACCTGGAGTACCTACCATAACCAGCCCACTGCACAGTTTTATCGGGTAGCTACCGACAACCATTTTCCTTTCCGGATTTACGGCGCACAGCAGGATAATTCCAGTGTACGTATTTTTCACCGGACCGATGGCGGCGCCATCACCGACCGGGATTTTGAGTCAACAGCCGGCGGAGAAAGCGGCCATATTGCCGTAGATCCTGAAAACAACGACATCGTTTACGGGGGTGAGTATCATGGATTTATGAGTCGTATTGACCACCTGAACAAAACGAGTCGCCCCATCAATGTGTGGCCTGAAGACAACATGGGACACGGGGCCGAGGATGCCAGATATCGCTTTCAATGGAATTACCCCTTGTTCTTTAGTCCGCACGACCCCAATAAGCTTTACGCAGCTTCCAACTTTCTCCATGTGAGTCGGAATGAAGGACAAAGCTGGGAAACCATTTCGCCAGACCTGACTACGAATGACAAGAGTCGGCAGAAATCTTCCGGCGGGCCTATCACACAGGATAACACCAGCGTGGAGTATTACTGCACCATTTTTGCTGCGGCAGAAAGTCCCAGGGTAAAAGACCTGCTTTGGACAGGCAGTGATGACGGGTTGGTGCATATTTCCAGAGATGGCGGAAAAAACTGGACCAATGTGACGCCTCCGGACCTGCCCAAATGGACCATGGTCAATTCATTGGAACCAGATCCGCATCTGGATGGCGGTTGTTACCTGGCTTGTACCGGATACAAACAGGGCGACTACCGTCCATATCTTTTCCGAACCAGAGACTTTGGTAAAACCTGGACAAAAATTACCGATGGCATTGGCGATGAAGACTTTACAAGGGTAGTCAGGGTAGATCCCAAACGCCAGGGATTGCTGTATGCCGGCACGGAGCAAGGCATGTACATAAGTTTCACCGATGGCAAAAACTGGCAAAAATTTCAGCAGAACCTGCCCACAGTGCCCATTACAGACCTGACCATTAAAGAGGATCACCTCATTGTGGCCACGCAAGGGCGTGCATTCTGGATTATAGACGACCTAACGCCCTTGCATCAAATCATGGCGTCGCCAGATTTTTTGAGCAAGGGTGATCTGGCACAAAAACCGCTGCATTTGTTCCAGCCAGCCAATGCATACCGGATGCGTGGCAGCTCGGGCAAGGGCTCCAAGACCAGTGGTGAGAACCATCCCAACGGTACGGCTATCCATTTTTACCTGAAAAACAAACCAACAGAAAAAGATACCATTTGGCTGGCAGTGCTGGAAGCAGACGGCGATACCATCAAATTGTTTACCAATCAAACCCTGCCGGTAGCCTGGGAAAACAAGGGCGGTAAACTCTCTGATTTGAAAGCAGGCGGCAACACCTTTTTGTGGAACCATCGTTACCCGGATGCGGAGAAATTTGAGGGTATGATCCTTTGGAGTTATGATCTGGAAGGCCCCAAAGCAGTGCCGGGCGCCTATAAGGTGCGAGTGAGCGCCGCCGGAAAAACAGAAGAGCAACCTTTCCGTATCCTGCCCGATCCACGCTCCGGCGCCACAGCCGATGGTTTTGTCAGACAGTTTGAGTTTGTGCAGTCAGTTGGCGCAAAATTGACGGAAGCGCACCGTAGTATCAAGGAAATCCGGAATGTGCGCAATCAAATCAAGGGTTTGAGCTCCGGAATACCCAAAGGTGAAAATGTAAAGCCAGTTAAAGACATGATTGCCCGCCTGGATTCCAGCATGACCCGTATTGAAGAAGCCTTGTATCAAACCAAAAATCGGAGCAGTCAGGATCCGCTTAATTACCCGGTTCGGTTGAACGACAAGCTGGCTAACCTCATGGGCCAAACAGTGGAAGGCGATTTCCCGCCTACAGATCAAGCCATTGCGGTGCGGGAAATGCTGTTCCGATTGACGGATGAGCAGTTAAATGCCTGGAAGCAAATCAAACAAACAGAACTCCCCGCCCTGAACCGTATGGTTCGGGAGTCAGGCATAGATTTGATCAGAATCAAATAGGTATGGATGCTCAAATCATAAGGCAGTTTATCCCGGATGTTGCCACTATTGGTGTACCTGCTGCAGTAGGTAACGGCAACATTAACGACACATACCGGCTGGATTTTAGTCTGGATGGCAGAGATCAAACCATCATCATCCAGCGGTTAAACCACCAGGTTTTTAAACAGCCGGAGATGGTTATGGAAAACACCCTGAAGGTATGCCAGTACCTATTGGCGCAGGATTATCCTTTAGAAGTACCCCTGCCATTGCCTGCCAAAAGCGGCGCCTTTTTGATGAAAGATGCACAGGGTAATTTCTGGCGTGCGTTTCCTTACATCGGCCATTCCTACACACCGGAAGGGCTGGCCACGCCTGAAATTGCCCGGGAGGCTGCAAAGGCTTACGGGGCTTTTGCCCGCGCCCTGCGACATTTTCCGGCAGAAACCCTTGCTGAAACCATCCCGGGTTTTCACAACACAGACCAAAGATGGGCCGTGTTTCTGGAGGTTTTGGGCAAAGATCCGGTGGGCCGGGTAAAGGGCGTTCAGGAGGAAATAGAGGCTTTGTTTGCCGCCAAACCACTCTTTGATTTGATCAGTGGACTAAAACAAAGTGGAGCCCTGCCATTACGGGTGGTGCATAATGATACGAAGGCGGGCAATGTGTTGTTCGACGAAAAAACGCACCTGGCCAGGGCTGTTATTGACCTGGACACAGTTATGCCCGGAACCATATTGTCTGATTTTGGAGATATGGTACGCACCTTCGTGCCCACTATATCTGAAGATGGAAGGGAACAGCCGGGTCTAAGCAGGGAGATTCTGGACGCATTGAAAGAGGGATTCCTGTCACAAACCGGCGATTTCATTGCTGATACCGAGCGTGAGCATTTACTGACGGGCGGGGCCTGGATCATTGGAGAGCAGGCACTTCGGTTTCTGACAGACTGGATTGCAGGAGATGTGTATTACAAAATTGCCTATCCGGAACATAATCTGGTTAGGGCCCGCAATCAGTTGCTGGTTCTACATGCAGTTCAGGCTATTCTGTGAGCCAAAACCAACATTACTCAGATTTGCGGGGGAAGGAAACACTGAAGAGGGAGGATTTTTCCCCGAGGTTGTTGAGGGAATAACAAAATCCGTCTTCAATGAGCAGGGTTTTCATAAAGCCCTGGCGCAGATTCTCTTCGTGGTACAGGTCAATACAAATCACTCTGCCGTGGTAGTTGGCGGTCAGATCAGGTTGTAGCGTATGGCCAACAACCATACGTTTGGCGCCTGCAAACTGTAGTGCGTAGGTGATTTCGGCATCGGAAGCCAGATTGCGGGCAGCGCCTCGATACCAGAAAATTCCGGTTTGCAGGTCAAAAACAGCTTTGGCGGGCTCGCTCAGGATATCTTCCTGTGCTTTGCCCAGGTTCTGGCGACAAATTTTGTTGATTTCTGTCAGGCTCAGGCGTGTACGCGCGAGCTCGGGGCTGATGCCGCCATGGCAAAAAACGTAATCGCCTATTTTTTCAATGGCATTTTTAGTGCGCAGCCAGCGTCCCAATTCAGAATTGCGGTCAAACCAAACCTTGTAATCTTCGCCAATTAAACGTGCATTCTCCAGGTATTTGCGCCGCACATAGGCGCTGTTTCCCTGCAAGTTGAGGATTTCATGGTTGCCCAAAATGAAGTGGACTTTGCCTCCAGCTGCTTCAGCTTCAGACTCCAGTTTGTAAATCAGCCACAGACATTCAGTTACCTGCAAACCACGGTCAAAATAGTCGCCCAGTAATACCAGGTGGCCATTGCCAAAATTCCAGTTGAGTGAAGCATCCACCACTCCAGCGCCCTGCAACATGGTTTTAAATGCCAGGAAGTCGCCCTCAATATCAGAAAGCGCTAAAATCCGTGGCGCAGCCGGATAAATGCAGGCCTCGGGCTGCAGCTCATCTTTCAGTAAAAAAGAAAAGGAATCGCCGGTTTTTGGTACCTGGCAAGTGAGGGAAATCTCTTTTTTGTTGGCGTATTCCAATGATTTGGCTACCACGCCGGTGTCCCTGCGCAAAATATACTTTACCAGAATCTTGCTGCCCCGGTAAAATACATGTGGTCCATCCGTATCAGCTTTAGAGGCGTCATTGGGCTCATGGCCGGTGGCACTCACTAACATGGGCATGCCCAACAATAAGAGGGAGAATAGACGCGAAAGCATGATTGGACGGAACGTTTTTGTTCAAATAGCAGGCAAAGATAAGGTATTAACCCCAATATGCCTGTTTCGTTCAGTTCCCAGGCATTATTTGACAAAACGTAGACGGATTGCCGGACGTTTGAATGCAGGATTTTAGACCTTGGACCTGGGCTCGGGGTAATTGATAATTTCAACTACATCGAGCCCAAGTCCAACGTCCAGCAGTCTAACACCCCCAATCACGTTTTCGGAGGACCGAGGCGTTTGATCTTGATTTCCAGGCGGTTATTTTGCTGGTGTTCTTCGTCGGAGCATTCAGCGCTTTCCACACAATGGTTACGCGGTTGTGTTTCGCCTTTACCTACGGCTTTAATCCGGGCTTCATTGATGCCTTTTGCCACGAGGTAAGTTTTAGCATTTTTAGCGCGCACCTCGGTTAGTACCATGTTCATCTGTTCGTCGCCACGAACATCCGTATGAGCGGTAATTTCAATTTCCATTTCCGGATAATTGCTCATATGTTGCAGCCAGGCTTCCAGGTGACGAACGGCGCCTTGATTAAGTGTGGCTTTATCCTTTTCGTAGAAAATTTTGTCCAAAATGAAGACAGAGCCTTCCAGCAAACCATTGGCCAGCGGCATGGTTTCAGCAACGGTCAAACCTTCTGTAAGCGGTTTCAAACGGATCTCATCGTAAGCCGCATTGCCCCTGGAGGCATTAACCCTGTAGGTTTCTGCCCGGAATCCTTTCAGCTCTACCTTGGCAATCCATTCTCCATCTTTAGACAAGCACACATCGAATTCCCCGTTTCGGGTGGTACGGGCGGTTTCTATGGCCCCTGTTGCCCGGTGCTCAAAGCGGATGCTGGCGTTGGCTATACGAGTATTGTGCTCTGTGGTGAGTACTACGCCACCAGCCCGCAAACACGGAGGCGCTTCTTTCATTTTGAAACTCAGGTTCAGCTCATCATCGGAATCAACCACCATAAAGCGGTCGCGGGAGGTATAACCCTTTGCACTAACCATTACCAGATAGTTACGGTAGCGGGTGAAATCCGTTTGGGCATAACCTTCTGCATTGGCATATAAATCCGGCTTACCCATGTCTTTGGCGTCTTTTCTCACCAGTTTGAAAGTGAAAACATCTGGGCGATCCGGGTCTGGCTCGTAGTCGAAATCGTAGAAGTCGTTATTGCCGGAAATGAAACCATCGTCAGTAGGCTGGAAAATACGGATTTCTGCTCCCTGCAGGGGAAGTCCGGTTTTATCGTCAATGACACTAATTTTGGCCCGATTAGTTTCGGGTTTCCCGGTGCCTTCCAAACCTCTTGGTGCAGAAAAATAGTAGATATCAGTTTTCCCATAATTGTTCTGTTTCCGGTTGCTGGCAAAATAGCCAGTGTGCCCGTCAGGATCTGTTATGAAACTGTATTCATCATCTGGTGTATTGAATGGTTCCCCCAGGTTGACCACTTCTTTTTCATCTTCCTTGTTTAATGGATTATTAACAAAGTAAATATCCATACCGCCAAGGCTATTGGATCTGCCATTAGAGGCAAAGAACAAGGATCCGTACTGGCTCATAAAGGGAAAGAGGTCCTGCTTTTCTGTGTTGATGCCCGGGCCCAGGTTGATGGGCTCGCCCCATTGATTTTCACCCAGTCTCTCTACAGCGTACAGATCAAAACCTCCGCTTCCTCCGGGCATGTCGGAGGCAAAAAACAGCCATTTTTCATCCACACTCAGGCTGGGGTGCATGCAGGAATAATCGTCGCTGTTAAACGGCAGATCAATGGGAGGAGTCCAATCCGGGAACCCGTAAGACATCTGGTAAATCTTCATGGAAGATTTGCCGTTTTTGCCACCCCGCAATACACCATCATCATTGTTGTTGCGGGTTACAAATGCCGTTTTGAAATCGCGGGTAAACGCTACGGGGCCTTCGTGAAAATCAGATTTTTTGCTGGCGTTGAACTCAAATTTGGTTGCTGCAACCAAATTGCCAGCCCGGTCGAAGGTAGACAGGTAGTGCGCCTCGAATGTTTCTCCGGTTCGATCGCTTTTTGGTCCTTTTTTGCCCCGGGCTGAAACAAACAGTATCCCGTTATCGTAGATGACAGGTGCATAATCCGTACCTGGCTGATTTAGGTTAGCAGGATTATCAATCTTTACTGGATACCGTCGGTCGTCTTTCTCCCGGAACCTGTCTTTGGATTTGCTTTTGGACGAGCCGGAGCCCTGAGCCGCTAAGGTGAGAGTTCCCAATAGCAGGATGCTCAGCAGGATTAATTTGTTTTGCATGGCTTGCACAAAAAAATGAGTTGAATGGGCGGTGAATGTTTTGGGTATATACAAACGTCACGAAAGTACAGGCATTGCCTGAATACTGCCGGCGCTATAAAAAAAGGTTAACATTTCGACCGGTTTACACCGTCTCTTTACGTCGTTCCTTGGCCAGTTCAATGCCTGCGTCCTGGAAGGCGGTTCGCAATGCCTCATAAAAATGCGGCACAGTATCTTCGTAATGCTGCCCCATGGTCCAAACAGCCACCTGGGTTTTCATATCATCACGGGTAAGACCAGCCACTTTAACTTCTACCGGCTTATCCGGCAAAGCGTGCGGACATTTGGCAGCAGCTTCCTGGGCAGCTTGTTGCACTTTCAAGATTGGAACACCAGGCTGAAGCAGCATAGTGAGTTCTACCTGTACCTCGCTGCTGTCGGCAATATTTTCGATGGGGCCTTCTGTCATTTTTCCGTTTGGAATGATGATTTTTTTACCGGAAGGGGTCCTCAGGATCGTGCTAAAAATCTGAATTTCCACCACTTTGCCGGTTTTGTCGGCCACTGTTAAGTAATCGCCCACCTTAAATGGCCGAAACAGGAGTATCAATACGCCGCTGGCAAAATTGCCTAAACTGCCTTGCAGCGCCAAACCAACTGAAAATGCAATAGCTGAAAATATAGCAATGAAAGAAGTGGTAGCGATGCCCACCATACTGGCTACCATCAGGATCAGGGCTATTTTCATGCCTGTATCCACCAGGGATGTGAAGAAAGGGCGCAACCCTTCGTCCACTTTCCGCGCTTTCAGAAAATGCTCAAAACCATTGCTCAAACGGCGTATAATCCAAAGCCCGCCAAACAGAATGGTTAATGCAGCAAAGGTTTTTGGGCCGTATTCCCATGCCAGGGCAATGGATTTGTCAAGGATAACCTGTGTGTCCATGAAGGAGTAAGATTGTTTTTCCCGGTAGAAGGGGAGGGTTTATTGAATGGCCTGCCGGATTCGAACCAGCTTTTCCAAAATGCGCTCCAACTCACTGAGTGGAAGCATGTTGGCCCCATCTGATTTGGCTTCTGATGGACGAGGGTGTGTCTCAATGAACAAACCATCAGCGCCGGTGGCAATGCCCGCGCGCGCAATGGTTTCAATCAGGGCCGGCCGCCCCCCAGTAACGCCACTGCTTTGATTGGGTTGCTGCAGGGAATGGGTGCAATCCAGCACCACAGGTACCCCAAAGGAGCGCATGGTAGGAATTCCTCTGAAATCTACAATCAAATCCTGATAGCCAAAAGTGGTGCCCCGTTCTGTCAAAATGACGTTAGGGTTGCCCTCTTCCTGCACTTTTTCGGCGGCAAACCGGATGGATTCCGGACTCACGAATTGTCCTTTTTTGATATTAACCACCTTGCCGGTTTGAGCTGCGGCCACCAGCAAACTGGTTTGCCGGCAAAGGAAAGCGGGTATTTGCAAAATATCCACGGAAGCCGCAGCCAGGGCCGCCTCAGGCTCCGTGTGAATGTCGGTTGTAGTGGGCACCTGGTAATGCTCCCCGATTTTTTTCAGAATAGCCAGGGCTTTTTCATCGCCAATTCCGGTAAATGAATCCTTTTTACTGCGGTTGGCTTTGCGGTACGAACCTTTAAATATATACGGAATTTTCAGTCGGTCGCAGATTTCAGAAACCTGACCGGCAATATCCATGGCCATTTGTTCGCCTTCAATGGCGCAAGGACCCGCGATGAGAAAAAAATTGCCGGAGTCTATATGTTTCAATCTTGGCAGTTGCAGCATGCTGTGTATGTTTGTAAAATAATGGGTAAACCAATTTGGCTATGCCCTGGTTGAGGGGCAAAGGTCGAAAGACTCGAAAATATGTCTGCCGATTTTAATAAAAACCTTTTCTTTGGCCTGATAATTGGTTCAATACCTGATGCGAATGAACTTTTTTGCCACTTGTTGTTGCTGTTGTTATTCTTCCTATCCGGAAAAGGGACAGGCAATAGTTGGCATTTAAGTAAAATTCCAGCTTATACCACAACAAAGCCCCCTTTTCCGGACAAGGAAAAGGGGGCTTTGTTGCATACCAGAGCAAAGTACTGCACGGTATTGAGTCATACAATCAGCATAAATACCCATTTACATGAAATTGCATCTCGAAAATTTCTTTCAAACGCTTGAACATCAGTCTATTACGCAAAATGTTCAGATCCCGCCAAAGGCAGAGGCGCAGCGGCTCGCCGATGCTTTGTTCTACTTCCTGTTTCCCATGCTGAGCGAAGACCCCAAACCGGCAAGGGTACAATATGCTTTGTTGCGACACGACTTAATGAAGCTCCTGTACCCGCTCACCAAGGATGGAGGAGAATCGGTGGGTACCATTGCCAATGGTTTTTTTGATGAATTGCCTGTTATTTACGACATGCTTTTAGAGGATGCACAGGCGTTTTATGCCTTTGATCCGGCGGCAACCTGCATTGAAGAAGTGATTGCTACTTACCCGGGTTTTTACGCCATCGCCAATTACCGTATCTCAAATCTATTGTTCCGATTGGGAGCGCCGATGCTGCCGCGTTTTTTTGCAGAGCACGTACACGGCAAAACGGGCATTGATATTCACCCTGGCGCTACCATAGGGCGTTCTTTTTTCATCGATCACGGCACAGGGGTGGTTATTGGCGCCACCGCCACCATAGGCAACAACGTAAAGATTTATCAGGGCGTTACACTCGGCGCTTTGCAGGTAGACAAGTCGCTGGCTAACGTAAAACGCCATCCAACTATTGAAGACAATTGTGTGCTGTATGCCAATTGTACCATTTTGGGTGGTAAAACGGTCATTGGGCACGATTCTGTTATAGGCGGAAACTCCTGGCTTACAGAAAGTGTGCCGCCATATTCCGTGGTATTGCACCAAAGTCAGGTGAAAGTGCGCACCCGACCATTCGATGAGCCGGTCAATTTTGTGATTTGAGCCTGGCCAGAATTTGTTGGTGAATGTGCCAAATCTGGGGCAAAAGCAGGTGCTGCCCGTCGTTATACACCACAAAATCGGCGAGTGCCAGCTTGTCTGCCTCAGGTAGTTGTCCGCGTATGCGCGCCTGTACCTGTTCTTCACTCAATCCATCGCGCTGCACCACCCTTTGAATGCGCAGAGGCTCCGGGGCAATTACTACTATAAGGTAATCCAGGTGCAGGTGGCTGCCACTCTCTACCATCAGGGCAGCTTCCTTGAGCGTGTAAACGGCGCCTTTTTGGCTTTGTTCCTGATGCCAGGCCAGACTGGCTTTTTCCACAGCAGGATGTACCAGAGCGTTGAGTGCTGCCAGCTTTTCAGGTTGGGAAAAAACAATGGATGCTACATAAGCACGGTTGTATTGACCCTCTTCGGTATAAGCTTCGGCGCCAAAAAGATCCATTATTCCTCTCCTGAGGTCGGGATCCTCCAGAATGAGCCTTTTAGCTTCAGAATCGGCATAAAAAACAGGAACCCCCAGGGCTTCCTGGAAAATCTGACATACGGTGGTCTTACCGCTGCCTATGCCTCCGGTGATACCCACCCGGGCCGCAGAACTTATAGATACGGATGTAGCCAATGCTTGGAATGGTTTGAAAACAGACGACAAAAATAGGTTTAATCAAGGTAAGCAAGCAACCGAACCTTGCGGTATGCACACAAGCTACTGTTAAATCGGTCGATTACTTTTTCAAAGGAAGTAAATTACACCGACCTTACCACCTGATTCATGACACCGAACAAATCTGCCTTAATTTGGCTGTTTATGGGCCTGATTCGGATATTGGAGGCACAAACGTTGCTGTCCAACCCGGTGGATTTTGTTTGCCGCGATTGTAAACCCGCCGACGCCCTGGTAGCTTTGAGCAAACAAAGCGGGATAAATATTGTATTCAGCAATCGTTTTTTTGAGAATTGCCCGGCCCTTCAACTGGAGTTCAAACAGGAACCCCTGGAGCAAATTCTGCAATCCATTATTCCCTGCGGCCGGGTGAATTACCGCCTGCTCGACGATCAGATTGTGGTGTACCGCAAAATGGTCAAACACACCCTGAGCGGTTATGTGCAGGATGCCGAAACCGGCGAACGACTCATTGGGGCCGGGGTGCGAGTGTTGCAGGAAAATCCTGAGCAGGGCGCAAGGGCCATTACCAATGAATTTGGTTTTTTTAGTTTAAAACTGGAGGAAGGCGAACACATACTACAGGTGTCTTATGTGGGCTATCAGCCGCAGCAATTGCCCGTGGAGGTACTGATAGACAAGATTATCCGCGTACGCCTGAAGTCATCCTCTCTGTTACAAGAGGTATTGGTTAGCGCCAACGCCGAACAGGAAACACGGGAAAGCAAGAGCGGCAGCCCGGTTTACCTGGATCTGAAAGGCTTGCGTGCCTTACCCATGCCGGGCGGAGAGGCCGATCTGTTGCGCCAAACAGCATTGCAATCCGGCATTCAAACCGGCGCTGACGGCCTGGGTGGTTTGCACGTGCGGGGTGGTAATGCTGATCAAAATTTGTTCCTCCTGGACGATGTGCCTGTGTACAGCCCAAGTCATGCACTGGGATTGTTTTCCATTTACAATCCTTCCACCGTGAGCAGTGTGCGGTTGTGGAAAGGCGATTTTCCTGCCAGGTACAGCGGCCGGGCCTCTTCAGTACTCGATGTGCGCACACGCGACGGCGATTCCCGGCGGTTCAGAAGCGAGGTGTCGACCGGGCTTTTTGCGGCATCTGCGCTCACGGAAGGGCCTTTGAAAAAAGATAAGGGTTCCTTTTTGCTGGGAGGGCGAATGACGTATTTTGATCCCTGGGTAGACTTTTTCAGCAAACGGGGCAATTTGCTCACGTTTTCCGGTGACGACATCAAATACCGTTTTTTTGACCTCAACCTGAAACTGAATTATACCATTGGCGATCGAGATAGAGTCTTTTTTTCCTTGTATCAGGGTGGCGATTTGTTTCAAAATGCCTTCATACAAAACTACTATGACCCAAACGGTTACATTACGGATGAGTCTAAACTCAAAACAGACTGGGGCAATAATATAGCTGCATTGCGCTGGAACCACTTGCTGCGGGAAAACCTGTTTACCAATACCACCCTGCGCTATAGCCGGTTCTTTTACCAAAGTACCCTGGCTTTCAAATCGAATATCCTGTATCCAAACGGCAAGCAGTTTGTTTTGGCGGATTATGGTCAGTCGTACCAGACCCTGATCCGGGATTGGTCGGGCAAAACAGATTTTACCTTTTACACATCAGAAGATTTGACCCTCAGGTGGGGCTTTTCTTTTACTTCGCATGGATTTCAGCCGGGAGCCTTATCGGCCAACTTCCTGCAGCCGGGTCAGACGCAGGAAAACGTGGATTCACTGGCCAATATCCTGTTGAACAACGAGCGTCTGGATGCCGACGAAACGGAAGGTTACATTGATGCGGAATGGGATTTTGGTAAATATTTCAGGCTGGAATCAGGGTTGAATGGTTCTGTTTTTCAAACAAAAAACACGAACTACCGCTTGTTGCAGCCCCGGATACGCCTCAGGCGGGACGCGCCTTCCGGCTGGAGTCAATGGGTTGGCTGGCATAGAATGGCTCAGAACCTGCACCAGATTGGCACCTTCAATGTGAGTTTACCCTTTGAGTTGTGGGTGCCTAGTACGCGCAGGGTTCCTCCGGAAATTGTGTGGCAAACCTCGGCGGGTATTGGATTCAAGCGCGGAAAATGGGCGGTACAACTGGAGGCTTATGCCAAAAAAATGCCCAGAGTGCTCACTTTTATTGCTGCCAACGACGCTTTGCTCTCGGGTGGCGCCGTGGATGCCAGTGGCTGGGAAGACCGGATTGCAATAGGCACCGGTTCGAGTCGGGGGCTGGAGTTTAATCTGGAAAAAACCAAGGGGCGGTTCCGTGGTTCTCTTGCGTATACACTTTCCCAAACAGAACGCTTTTTCCCGGATTTGAACGCCGGACGTCCCTTTCCGTTCCGTTTTGACCGCAGACATGATTTAAAAATAACCCTCAGACAGCAAATTGTACACTGGCTGGAGGCTGATCTTATCTGGGCGGTTGCTTCCGGCAATCCGATTACACTGGCTGGCGTGAAATTCCTGCACCAGTCTGTGGAAGGTGATGTAGCCCGTGATGTGTATTTTTACACAGAGGTGAATGGCTATAGGTTGCCTACTTACCATAGGCTGGATGCTGCTTTGAATGCCCATTGGGAAGGCAAACATTTTCGGCACGGCATGCAAATTGGCGTGTATAACATGTACAACCGCGACAACCCTTTCTACCTGTATGTAGATGCAGGCAGCAGTGTGCGGGGAAAAGCGATTCAGTTTACCCTGTTGCCGGTATTGCCGGCTTTTAGGTATGAATTGAAGTTTTGACAGTTACTCCACCACCTTAAACGTTGTCCGCCGGTTGGTCTGATGCTCTGCCTCTGTGCAGGATGAGCAGGCGCAAGTAACCGCCGGTTGACTCTCGCCATACCCTTTGGCTGAAAGTCTGGTGGCATCTATGCCTTTGGAAATCAGATAGTTCACAGCACTTTGTGCGCGGCGTTGCGATAAGGTCTGGTTGTAGGCATCGTTGCCCCGGCAGTCGGTATGGCTGCCCAGTTGAATGCGGATATCTGCATTTTGTTTCAATACTTCTGCCAATCGGTTGAGCGTTGGCTCGGCATCCGGGCGGATATCCCATTTGTCGTAGTCGTAGTAGATGTTTTCCAGCACAATTTCCTTGTTGCGGAAAATCTGGTCGAGCACAATTTCTATTTCAAAGGTTTGCACCGGGTTGGCCGGGTCTTTGGCAATGCCTTTGGTACTAAACCTGGCGTTGTTAGACAGGTAGCCTGGCAGACTGGCATTAAAGGCATAATCGGTGTTTTCGGCCAGTTCCATGCGGAAAAAGCCGTCTTCCTTGACTGTAAAGCTCTGTTTTTTGCCCCCTTCTGTTTTCACTACTGCACCCGACAGTGGTTTCCTGCCCAATATTTTACTGTTAGGGTTGTTGGGTTCTGCAAAAATCTTCTCTAGGACATATCCTTCCAGAATCAACTTGTAGGCCAGAGGTTGTGGTGGCACGGTATCCACTTTGGGTGGCTTGGGTGGCGGAATACGCTGTTCAAACCGGTAAATATCGTCGCCGCCTTTGGCGCCCTCGGTTTTTCTGTTGCTGGTGAAATACCCGGATTTGATCAGATCGCCGGGTTTGGAGGCTTTTTTGCCCTCAGCCACTGATTTGGGATCTACCAGGAATCCAAAATCATCGGCGCCGCTGTTGATGGGCGATTTCAGGTTGTTTGGTGGCGACCAGGCGTTTTTGTCCGATTTATAGGTGCGGAAAATATCCAGTCCGCCCATCCCCGTATGACCATCAGAGGCAAAATACAAGGTATCCTGATCAAAAACGGGAAATAACTCATTCATCGGGGTGTTTACACTGCGGGGCAACGCCTTGGGTTCGTCCCAGCCAGTCTCAGATTTGGGGTTTTTCTGCACCGACCAGAGGTCGTATCCACCCCATCCTTCCGGATCATTGCAAGCGTAATACAGGGTATTTCCGTCCGGACTCAGCACCGGGTGGAAGTAGTTGATTTTTTCTTTTTGGAAAGGCAATGGTACGGGCACCGACCAAAGTGCATCAGTCCGACCTTTTTCGGTTTGGTAAATTTTGCAAAAGGCATCATCACCTTTGTACGCCCCTACGGAACGTACGAAAAATGCTTCGGTGGACGTTTTGTTAAAGCAGGGAGTGCCTTCATTTGAGGTTGTATTCCATTGACTGTCAAATATTTGTGGGCTGGCACTGTTGATGTCTGTAATGAAAATATCCATGAACTTGTTGCCAGTCCAGAGGTAGTTTTCTTTGCCTGTGCCCATATTGCGGTCGCTGGTAAAAACCAGTCGGTTATCAAAATACCATACCGGAGCAAAGTCGTTTTGCTGGCTGTTGAAGGGGGCCGGATCTGTAGTCCAGCCATTATTGGGGCGTTCAGATAGCCAGCCTTCCGCTACGGTACAGGCAGTAATTTCTTTTCGGTATTCGTAAGGTGATCCGATTTCAATCCCTAGGTTTTTGAATGCTTCTCTGGCTGCCGGGTATTTTTCCAGTTTTTTGAGGGTAAAAGCTTGTGCTTTCAGCGCTTCCGGGCCATAATTGAAGTTTCCTGCGTTTTCAAACCACTGCAATGCCTTTTCATCATTACCGGTTTTGATGTGTGCATCGCCCAGCATATAGGCCAACTGGCCTTTTTCTTTGCGTGTTTTAGCTTTGTTAAACTCTTTTTCCAGCAAAGGAATGGCTGTAGAAAACTGTTTGCGCTCGAATGCTGTGCGGCCATCCTTGATTTTCAGGGTATAGGTGCAGCCAAACATCAACAAAAGTCCAAGGATTGGGACTAGCGGCAGGGGAGAGGGGAATCGCATGAAAATCGTTGTTTTTGTGGTTTTGGTCATGGTCGGGTAAGCTGTTGCTTGAAGGAGGGGTTAAATTCCACTCCGGTTGTATCCGCACAGAACAAAGGTGTTGATTTCTGCTGAAATATTTCGGGCAGAGATTTGCACGAATATGGAACACTATTTGAAAGCTGTAGTTTTGCGCCTTTAAAAAACTTTTTTCCGGGATGGGTAGCCATCTCCGTCACATTAAATAACGTTGTTCATGCAAAAAATCTTTTTCCTCTTGGTGCTTGCTGTAATTTGGGTATCCTGCCAGGATACCCCCAAGACAGCATCTGAACCACAAACGCCCGCTATATCCAACTCTGCTGTTCCTACACCAGTGTCGGCCGCTCCTGAAGCGATACAGAATACCCTAACCACCGTTAACTCAGGCAGAGAAGCCATGTTGTCTATGCGTCAAAAAATTGACGAGCTGCCTGCCAAAGTCAAAGCAAAGCATAAGGCAGAAATTGATGCCATGTACAATGATCTCGAAGGTATCATTGAGAAAAGTGGCTACATGATTAGCGAACTTCAGTCTGGAGCTGGAACCAAGGAAAATTCGGCCTCTGAAGATGTTGCAGCGCCAAAGGTTGTAGATGATGCTACCGTAAATGACTTTAAGTCAAATATTGAAGCCTACAACAAATACCTGAAAGAAATGGAGGAGAAGATTAAGGCGATGGGAGGAGGGAAGTAGAGGGCGTTTTGATGGTCATTTAGGTTATTTTGATGGTCATTTAGGTCATTTCGATGGTCATTTAGGTTATTTCGATGGTCATTTAGGTCATTTTGATGGTCATTTAGGTCATTTCGATGGTCATTTAGGTCATTTTGATGGTCATTTAGGTTATTTTGAGGGGCATGGTTGGATTTGAGGTCAAATGCCAGGCTTTGTTATTCAGAGCACAGCAAAGGAGCTGAATTTACTTACAATGCCAGACTCTTAGCTGGGCTCAAGTTGAGAAAGTCAGGCATCCCGCCCCAAATCCAATCAGGCCCCTCAAAATGACCCCTAAATGACCCCTAAATGACCTCAAAATGTCCCCTAAATGACCTCAAAATGTCCCCTAAATGACCCCTAAATGTCCCCTAAATGACCTCAAAATGACCCCAAATGCTCAATAACAGTATCTGTCATTTCTTTGGATACATCCAAATGTGTGACAAACCGTATGGTTTGCGGGCCGAATGCGGATGCCAGAACACCTTTCTGTTTGAGTTTTTCCAAAAATAATGCAGGGGTTAATGGCGCTACAAGGTCGAAAATCAGGATATTGGTTTGAACCGGCCTGATATTGGTAGCCCAAGAACAGTTTTTCAAGGTTTCAGCTATCCGGCGGGCGTTTTCATGATCTTCTTTTAGTCTGACCACGTGGTTATCCAGTGCATAAATACCGGCTGCTGCCAGATACCCTATTTGCCGCATACCACCTCCCATAGCCTTGCGCACGCGCCGTGCTTCTTTGATAAAGGCTTGATGGCCAATCAATACAGAACCTACCGGGGCGCCCAATCCTTTTGACAGGCAAATACTGATACTATCCATTTCCCGGCCAATCTCTGCCGGGGTGTTTCCGGTTTCCACCAAAGCATTAAATAATCTGGCGCCATCCATGTGAAATGCCAGTTGCCGCCTGCGACAAACCTCGCTGATTTGGCGTATGGTTTCCAGGTTGTACATGCTCCCCCCACCTTTATTGCAGGTGTTCTCAATTACTACCAAAGTGCTTTTGGGGAGCCAATCGAAGGGAGATTTTATGGCGGCCTCTACCATTTCGGCACTCAGAATGCCATTCTCTCCCTTGAGTAGGTTAACACCAATGCCGGAATGAAAAGCATACCCGCCTACTTCGTATTGGTAAATATGGCTCATTTCATCACAAATAACCTCATCCAAAGGTCTGGTATGCACTTTGAGGGCAATCTGGTTGGCCATGGTTCCGCTCGGACAAAACAAGGCTGCTTCGTGTCCGAACAAGTGGGCGCATTTTTCTTCCAATGCGGTTGCGGTGGGGTCTTCTCTGAATACATCATCGCCTACTTCTGCAGACCACATGGCTTGTAACATGCCCGGTGTGGGCTTGGTCACAGTATCTGAAACGAGGTTGATAAACATAAAAAAAGGAAGTGTAGGTAACCTTGGTTATTTTACGGTTTTACTGCGCAGCCAATGATCAGCCAGAACGAGCGCTGCCATGGCTTCAACAATAGGTACTGCGCGGGGTACCACGCAGGGGTCGTGCCTGCCTTTACCTTTCAGGGCTACCTTTTCGCCATCGGTATTGAAACTTTCCTGCTCGCGCATGATGGTGGCAACGGGTTTGAACCCAACCCGAAAGTAAATGTCCATACCATTGGAAATGCCGCCCTGAATGCCGCCTGAGTGGTTGGTGGTGGTGGCCAATTGCCCGGTTGTAGCGGTGCTAACAAACTGATCGTTATGCTCACTTCCGCGCATGCTTACTCCGGCAAATCCGGAACCGTATTCAAAGCCTTTGGCTGCATTGATGCTCAGCATGGCTTTACCCAAATCTGCATGCAATTTATCAAACACAGGAGCGCCCAGCCCCACCGGGCAGCCCTGCACAACACAACTAACCACTCCTCCTATGGTATCGCCTTCCTTGCGGATTTTTTTGATCAAATTGATCATTTTTACGGCCATTACAGGGTCCGGGCACCGTACTTCGTTCAGCTCCGTGAGTGTAAAATCCAGATTTTGGTAGGAAGGTTTCAGGGCGAGATGCCCCACCTGACTAACGTAGGCCTGAATCGAAATCCCTGCTTGTTGGAGCATCATTTTGGCAATGGCTCCCGCGGCAACTCTTGCAGCAGTCTCGCGGGCGCTGGTTCTGCCTCCGCCGCGGTAATCCCGATGTCCAAACTTGCTTTGCCAGGTATAATCGGCATGACTGGGCCTGAAGGCTGAAGCCAGGTGATCGTAATCGCGACTACGCTGGTCTTCATTGGGAATAACCAAAGCAATCGGGGCGCCGGTGGTTTTGTCTTCGAAAACACCACTCAGCACCTGAACAGTATCTGATTCTTTTCGCTGGGTGACAATGCTGCTTTGTCCGGGCCTGCGCCTGTCCAGTTCCTGTTGAATAAAATCCAGATTAAAAGACAAGCCTGCCGGACACCCATCTACAATGCAACCTATGGCCTGGCCATGAGATTCCCCAAAGGTTGTAACCTTGAAAATTTGCCCAAAAGAGTTTGACATACTGCAAAGGAACGAGGAATGTACCAATGCTGATGAATGGGAAGGGAGCAAAAAAAAGCAGGAGGCCAAGAAGGAGGCCACCTGCTGCTGCACTGATGATGATGAAAATGGATTATAGAACCGAGTTTTGAAAAAAAGAACCGAAAAGCATAAGGGGGAAAATGTAGTAAGCCCTTACTTAGCCGGATCGACTTAATTGTGGTGAGGAGACCAGCCCTACCCCCCAGATGGACTGGTCCCTCGCCCACGGGCTTAAGGCCACGAGGACCTTAATCTCTAAAGCGTTTGTTCTCGTTTTTCAGAACTGCTTCCAGATGATCACAGGCAGCAGCGTTTGTGTCTTTTCAGAGGCAACTTCTGTGCCATAATTAACAATTGTGCAACATTTTTTTTAGGTCATTGCATACCTTTTGCATGCATTACAGACATCTTTTATCTTTTAAACTGCTCATTATCAGGTGTTTATATGGGTTTTTGTCAGGTTCGGTCATTTTGTCAGCATTCTTGTAATGGCACATACTTTGAAAATGCAGTGAGGTCAGTTTTAACCATAAATCCAACACTTATTTATGCAAACCGGAACTATTTCTGTCCAAACGGAGAATATCTTTCCCATCATCAAAAAGTTTCTCTACTCTGATCATGAAATTTTTCTGCGGGAACTGGTGTCCAACGCCGTAGATGCCACCACCAAACTTCAGGTACTTGCCCAGCGTGGTGAAGTGAAGCATGAAATTGGCGACACCACCATTGAAATTATACAGGAGGCAGATCAAAAGCGCCTTATTATTCGGGATCGTGGTATTGGCATGACTGAAGAAGAAGTGTTGAAATACCTCAATCAGATTGCGTTTTCCAGCGCCACTGAGTTTCTGGAGAAATACAAAGACAGTGGAATCATTGGCCATTTTGGCCTTGGCTTTTATTCCGCCTTCATGGTGGCCGATAAAGTTGAAGTGGTAACCAAATCCTGGCAGGAAGGCGCTGCAGCTGTGCGTTGGACCTGCGCAGGCGACCCCTCTTACACCATTGAGCCAGCGCCTGAAAAAGCAGATCGCGGCACAGACATTATTCTCTACATCAATGAGGAGAACAAAGACTTCCTGGAAAAATTCAAGCTGGAAGGCCTCCTGGATAAATATTGTCGATTCCTGCCCATCCCAATTCAGTTTGGCACCCGCACAGAATATGTGGAAACCGGCGAAGGCGAGGATAAGCAGGAAGAATCAGTTGAAGTGCCAAACATCATCAACGAAACGCGTCCGATTTGGAAAAAACAGCCATCGGAGCTGAATGATGCCGATTACAAAGCCTTCTACCGCCAGCTTTTCCCCATGGCCGGCGAGCCAATGTTCTGGATCCATTTGAATATTGATTTTCCGTTTAACCTGACCGGGGTGCTCTATTTTCCCAAGCTTGGAGGTAGCGCAATGGAGCTGCAACGCAATAAAATTCACCTGTATTCCAATCAGGTTTTTGTAACGGATGATGTGCGGGATATTGTACCGGAGTGGCTGCAACTGCTGCATGGGGTGATTGATTCTCCGGATATCCCGTTAAATGTTTCCAGATCTTACCTGCAGGCAGATGGCAATGTGAAGAAAATCAGCGAGCACATTACCAAAAAAGTGGCGGATAAGCTCCATGAATTGTTCAAAAACGACCGGGGTGCTTTTGAACAAAAATGGCGTGATTTGGGTGTATTCGTGAAGTATGGGATCATCTCAGATACAAAATTTGAAGACAGAGCCAAAAATTTCGTTTTGGTGGAAAACACCAAGGCCGAGTTTTTCCTCCTGAGCGATTACAAGGATAAAATCAAGGAAAATCAGACCGATAAGCACAGCAAAACGGTGGTTATTTATACTAACGACTCTGAGGGGCAACACGCCCAGATTGCAGCCGCTGAGGCCCGCGGCTATGATGTGCTTAAACTGGACACGGTGCTGGATAACCACTGGATGCAGCACGTGGAATATCGTTCCGAGCTGGGATTGACCTTTGTACGGGTAGATTCCGCTACCACAGACCAATTGGTACAGAAGGATGATGCTCGGGAATCTGTGTTGTCTGAAACCGAGCAAAACGATCTGAAAGGTGTTTTCGAAACGGCCATAAACGGTCAGCCCGGCGCCAGTGTACAACTTTCAGCGCTTTCGCCTGACGAGCAGCCGGTGCAAATCGTGAAGCCTGAATTCATGCGTCGTATGAAAGAAATGCAGGCTTTGCATGGTATGGGCCTTGGCGATATGCCGGACTCCTATCAGGTTGTGATCAACTCCAATCATCCGCTACTGGTCAATAAACTGCTTAAGTCTTCCAACGATACAGAGAAACAAGGAATGGCTAAATACCTTTTCAACCTTGCTCTCCTGCAACAAGGAATGTTGCGGGGAGAAGCGCTAACCGGTTTTGTAAAAGAAACCCTGGCTAAAGTGTAAGCCCCCAACCCCTTGTCATGCGCCGAATGTGGTACATCCTGCTTGCAAGTTTACTCATCTGGCTATTGGCCGTGCAGATGGGATGTCTGTCTATGCGCACTTCAGACGCTGCATGGAGGCGGAAAGTAAAGGAAAAAGCGCCATCGCTTGAACCTGTTTTCCTGGATATCAAAGACCAAACAGGCCGTCGGATACATGCTGTGGCAATATCTGCTTCAGACACATTGCCATGCCTGGTAATGGTACATGGTTCACCGGGTTCATCGGATGCTTATCTGGATTATCTGGCAGATGAAACCATGGCTTCAGCCTTTCGTATGATTGCCCTGGATCGTCCGGGGTTTGGTTATACGGAAGGCTTTGGCAAGCCGGAACCTTCCATGCAACGGCAGGTGCTTGCAGTTAAAGCCCTGGTGGATACTTTTGCGCCCAATCAAAAAGTTTTTCTGGCAGGGCATTCCCTGGGAGCGCCGGTAGTGGCCCGTTTTGCCATGGATTTTCCAGAACAAACTGCTGGTTTGATCTTACTGGGAGGCTCCATTGACCCTGCTCAGGAGGAACATCCCTGGTGGCAAAAAGCGGTAGATAAGGCCCCGTTGAAATGGGTTACCCCCAAGGCCTTGTGGACCAGCAATGCTGAAATTATTCCACTGGAAAAAGAACTGGAACTCATGCTCTCCGGCTGGCAACAAATTCGTTGCCCGGTTTTATTGATCCATGCCCGAAACGATCGGCTGGTGCCATATGCCAATGTGGACTTTGCGCATCGGATGCTGGTGAATTGTCCGGATTTGCGGGATAGGACCTTTGAAAAAGGCGATCATTTTGTGTTGTGGTCGCAGCCTGATACCGTTAAAAAACTGATACTGGAAATGAGGCAGTTAGTTTTCCAGTGCCCTGAAAGTCCATCCCTCGCGCCCGAGTTGCTCCAGCACTTTAGGCAAGGCATACCGCATACGGGTTTCTGCTTTGAGGCTGTCGTGGAACAAAATAATGGATCCCGGCCGGACATTGCCTAAAACATTCTCCAGGCATTGCTCCGGAGTGATCTCGGGATCGTAATCTCCACTTAATACATCCCACATGACGATCTGGTAACGGGATTTCAGTGTGCGCGTTTGAGATGGGCGCAATGCGCCGTACGGTGGCCTGAATAGCGGACTGTCCACCATTTGTCCGCAGCGCTGCACATTTTTTAGATAGTCAAAAGTTTGTGTTTTCCAACCATTCAGGTGGTTGTAGGTGTGGTTGCCAACGGCATGACCTTCCTGTAAAATGCGTTGAAACACTTCCGGGTGTTTGCGGACGTTATCACCAACACAAAAGAAAGTGGCTTTTGCATCGTGTTGCAGCAGCAAATCAAGCACCCAGGGCGTGGCTTCCGGGATGGGACCATCGTCGAAAGTCAGGTACACTACCTTTTCGGAGGTGGGAATGTGCCAGGTGTATTGTGGCAACAAGGCTTTGACCAACAATGGGGTTTTCGCAAAAAACATGCGCAGGGTAGGGTGGGGTTTTGCACTGCAAAAGTAAGAAAAAATTCGCGAAATTTTGCTTTTTTCATGCCAGAATCCGACATGTTGGCAACTCTGGGTTTTTCATGAAAGAAAACTGCTATTTTTGCGCCCTGTTCACATCCGGAAATGGTCAGGCATTCTAGTCAGGCACTTCGGACAATCACCAAACATCATTCATTCTAACTTCCGGGATTTGATTTGAATCCTGCCCGGTTTCACAGGCTTTTATCTTAATGGCAGTCAGGGTACGTTTTGCTCCTTCACCAACCGGCGCACTCCATATCGGAGGTGTTCGCACCGCTTTGTACAATTACCTCTTTGCACGTCAGCAGGGAGGCACCTTTATTCTTCGTATCGAAGATACCGACCAGGGCCGTTATGTGCCCGGTGCAGAGGAGTACATCATTGAAGCACTGAAATGGGTGGGGTTGGCGCCTGACGAAGGTGTTGGATTTGGTGGTAATGAAGGTCCGTACCGCCAAAGTGACCGGAAAGAAATTTACCATAAATACGCCCATGAACTGGTGGAGCGTGGCCATGCCTATTATGCTTTTGATACGCCGGTAGAACTGGAAGAACGCAGACAGGTAGAAGAACATTTTACGTATAACCACCTCACTCGCAACGGATTAAACAACAGTCTGGTGCTGGATAGCGCTGTTGTTCAGCAGCGCATTAGTCAGGATGATCCTTTTGTGGTACGACTCAAGGTTGAGCCGGGGCGCCGTATCCTGATTCAAGACCTGATTCGGGGTGAAGTAGCCTTTGAGAGCAGCGAATTGGACGATAAAGTGCTCTTAAAAGCAGACGGAATGCCAACTTATCACCTGGCTAATATTGTAGACGATCACCTGATGCGGATTACGCACGTGATTCGTGGTGAGGAATGGTTGCCAAGTACTGCCCATCACGTATTGTTGTATGAAGGATTTGGCTGGCAGGATACCATGCCCAAATTCAGTCACCTCCCTTTGATCATGAAACCGGTTGGGAACGGTAAACTCAGCAAGCGCGACGGCGCGAAGTTTGGAATGCCGGTATTCCCGCTTAGCTGGAAAGGAGAAACGGAGGAAGACAGCTTTGAAGGGTTCCGGGAGGCCGGGTTTTTGCCTGAAGCAGTAGTGAACTTTTTGGCGCTTTTGGGCTGGCACCCGGGAGGAGACCAGGAAATTTTTTCCAGAGAAGAATTAATAAACGCTTTCTCCATTGAGCATATCGGGAAAAGTGGCGCGCGGTTCGACTATGAGAAAGCTAAGTCGTTCAACCAGAAATACATACACGCAAAAGATAATGCTTCCCTGGCCACCATGGTACGACCATTAGCAGCCGCCAAAGGGTACGAAGTATCTGATGCATTCCTGGAAAAGGCAGTGGGACTGATGAAAGAGCGTGTTACCTTTTTACAGGATTTTGTCGAAACAGGGTATTACCTCTTCGAGCCAGTGAAATTTTACGATGAAGAAACCCTGGTTAAACGATGGAATGGCGACATTCCGGCAGTTTTTGCTGCATTAACGGAAAAAGTTGCTACTTTTGAAGAGTTCAATGCAGTGGCATTGGAGGAGTCTGTGAAATCATTTATTCAGGAGAAAAATTTGAAACCCGGAGATATTCTGCCTTTGCTCCGCATTGCACTGGCAGGCACCATGAAAGGTCCGGCTGTATATGAAATGGCAGAGTTGCTTGGCAAAAATGCGACGCTAGAAAGGCTGAAAGCACTCCAGTCCAGTCGGTAAATAGACTTGTTTTTTTAATCTGTTAATCCCCTTTGGTTGCAGTGTTCCCAAAGCTGCTGCCAATGAAACTGTGTAAGAAACTAAATGAGGCGCCTGTTTGCGTCTTGTGAAACCCAACCCGTCCGTATGATAAACCGGTTACGCAACCTTTTGCGGGCAAAGTCTTTGATTGCAGGTCTTTGTCTTTTTTTAGTCCCAACGGCATGGCTACTCGCCCAGCCATCATTTTTTAATTTCAGCTACAACGGTCCTACCACCCTTTATGTTGATCAGAACTGCACATCCATGCTGCAAGGCAATGTGCCCAATCCGGTGGTAACCTCAACCGTCAACGCCAATATTATCCTTTCGCAGTTCAACCCCATTTTATCGGGCTTTACGTACAATGGATTGTTCACGGCCGGCTCGGTAGCCCATGTTTATTGGGATGTGGCCGACGATCAGGGTCATTTTCATACCTATGAGTATTTTATCAGTTTCGTGGATAATCTGCCGCCTGCATTTGACCTGACCGGCGTGCTGGATACCCTCGAATTCAGTTCCAGTGCAGCAGTTCCTCCACAAATGGCATTGCCAGTGATGGACAACTGTACGGCGGTGGTGAGTGATACTTTTTACCAAACTACTCCGCCACCTTTGTGCCAGTCGGGTACCTTTACCAGGACCTGGAAGGCAACCGATGCCAACAACAATACTGCCGTTTATACCCAAACCATCATCATTTACAAGGATTCACTTCCTCCTCAAATTACGGGCTATCCGCAAAACGGTGCGGCGCCTTGCGAGCAACTGGCAACCGCATATCCGGCCTGGCTGGCAGCCCAGGCAGCCATTTTTAGTGCTACCGATCCTTCCGGGGTTCTTTCCCTGACCAATAACGGCCCTGCGTCTTTTCCGCCAGGGTGTAAAGTGCCACTTACAGTACGTTTTAAGGCCGTTGACAACTGCATGTTCCAGATAAATGTTGACGTAACGTTCACTACCTCCGATAATACTGGTCCGGTGGTGACTGTACCTCCCAAGGACACCGTGGCTTATTGTTCCAAAACCGACAATGAGTTTGTCAAACTAGGCGAGTGGATCAACAAGAAAGGATACACACAGGCCGTAGACGCATGCTCCGGGCCACTTTCGTATTCCATGAAAATCGGGACCACGGTTGTAGACTCTGCCCAGGTGGTATCAGCCTTTCAGGCGGCCTTTGCCAGCGGATGCAATACCCGGTTTATTGGTACAAAAAGCTACCAGAAGGTGCATGCCAAAATTACCGTCAATTTCTTTGTAAAGGATGCCTGTGGGAATGAAACACCTATGGGCGATGCTGATTTTGGCGCCATTGACACCCTGGCACCTACCATTACCGGTATCAATGTAACAGAACAATGCGGCGGTGGCAATGATCAATCTACCTTGCAATCCTGGATAAATGCTCACGGTAACGCCGTGGTAACTGAAGATTGTTCCGGCTTCACCTGGACCAATTTTACTTTTGTTACCTCCACCGGACAAACTGGCGATGGTATCTTCAACTCTGGTCCATACCCAACCATTCAGGCCAATAATTGCAACTGGTATACTGATGTAACTTTCAAGGCAACCGACGATTGCAATAACTCGAACACCATTACCCTGCGCTGGAGCATAGTGGACACCCAGGCGCCGGTGTTCACCGGACTTCAGCCTAATATTACAGTATATTGTCCAAATCCACTACCCAATGTGCCGGCTGCTACGGTAACGGATAACTGCGACGCGAATGTGGCCGTCACTTTTGCCAGAGTATATAAAGACAGTATTTGTGATGGCTCCTACACAGTAGAAACCACCTGGACCGCTACGGATGATTGTGGTAATACAAGCATTGCGCTGCAAAACATCTTTGTACGAGACACCACCAAACCGGTATTCACCCTGGTGCCGGGTCCGCTGACCTTCCGCTGCGATACCTTTATGTTGCCGCTTGTTCCGGTGATGGGCATAAACATTATGGCAACAGACGTGTGCAGCCCGGTTGTTTCTATTACTACCGCCACACAATCTTTCCAAAATCCGGATCCTGCCGAGTGCGGGCATTATGCCTACAACATCGTACGCACCTTTACCGCCACCGATGAGTGTGGCAATACCCAAACAGCCACGCAAGTCATATCCGTCATTGATAATCTTGGGCCAGTGCCGGGAGGTGTTCTGGATACTACGGCACTTTGCAGTGCGCTAACACCATTCCCTGCGCCAGTACCGCTGGCTGTGGATGCCTGTAGCGGACCAACTGCTGCGCCGGTAAGTTCCGGCCAAACCATTGATCCGGGGCCTTGTGCAGATCAATATACCATCCGGGTGCATTGGAGTGCAGAAGATGTGTGCGGTAACAAAACGGCCTTTGACCAATTGGTGCATGTAGTAGATACCGTAGCGCCTCAACTGCTGAGCGTGCCGGCTAATATTACTGTAGAATGCGATGCCATTCCTGTGCCACCTGCCAATGTATCATTGAATGCTCAGGATAACTGCATGGGGCCGGTAGGGATCCTTCTGGCAGAAACCGAAATCAGAAATCCGGACACCACTACTTGCGAACACTGGACAGATTATATTGTAAAACGCGAATGGACAGCTACCGACCAGTGTGGCAATGCCAGAACCTATACGCAACTCATTCAGATTGAAGATACTACGCCTCCGCTAATCATTCCGGACCAGCCATTGGTTCTGGATAACGACCCGGGCATTTGCGGGGCAGAAATTCTGATCCCCGGCCCCATGTCGGTAACAGATGTGTGCAGTAACCAGAGCGAGTTTGTGGTTTTAACTGATATGAAGCCGCTGGTAGCTTCCGGACCGGGATCTGCATTTGTGGTGCCAGTTGCGGCCATGACATTTAACCTGAGTACCAGCAAAACGCCGCCTTTTTCACCTGCTGTTGGAGCTGCTACCCTCAAAGTCATCATGGATAACGCCGATGCAGAGGGCGCCACGGAGGATTTCAACGTATTGGACGAAGACGGGAACCTGCTGGGAACAGCAGACACAGACTCGCAGTGCGGAGATAAAACCAACAATTTTGTACTAAGTCCTATTCAGGTCAACAAATGGCTGAGAGACGGTACTGCCACCTTCTCTGTGGTACCCAATGGCTCAGGCGCCACGGCTTGCAACCCCATTTGCCCGAACGGTAAGGTTACGCTTCAACTTTCCTATACCAGAGAAAGTTCTGATGTACCCATAACGCTGCAATACTCGGTAGATGGTGGTCCGCAGCAAAATTATCCGCCCACTGTACCTACTTTGTTGGGAACCGGAGTGCATACGGTAGTGTATACAGCCACAGATTGTGTTGGCAACTCCTCCACGGCTTCGATGCAAATTACGGTGAACGACACAGAGCCGCCCAGCCTGGCAGCTCCGGCCAATATTACTGTATTTACATCCCCAACCAATTGCGAAGGGGTGGTCATGCTGCCTTTCCCGGCCATTACAGAAAACTGCGCCATGTCGGCCAGCTTTAGTCTGAGTTCTGCGGTGTTGCCCTTGAATTTTGTCAATAATTCAGATTTGGGTATTATCGCATCAGATATTTCCATTCCGCTTTCCGGACTCATCCCCAATGCTGTGGGTAATGGCACCCTGCGTATCAGGCACAAGGGCGACAATGCAGAGGCAGGAGAGTTTTTTAATGTATACGATGAACCTGGCAATCCGCTTGGATCCACCACGCAGGGAACGCCAGCCAACGAGTGCGTTGGTTTTTGGGAAACCATCATATCAATTCCCGCAGCTGATATCAATGCATGGGCATCCAATCCGCCCTTTGGCAGTACTTCATTTTACCTGGAAACCAACCTTGATACGATATCCGTTGGCAATTGTGCTCCCTTGTTGCCTAATGGCACGGATGGTATAAGCCAGGTGCAGGTTGTGTTGGAGTATAGCTACGCTATTGTGAATTACTCCATCAAAAATGCCGCGAATCAGGTAGTTTCTACAGGCTCCATTACCGGAAATATTACTAAAGATACCCTGCCTCCAGGCAATTATACTGTGATGTATCAAACCACGGATAATGCCGGCCTGGTGGGTATGACCAGTTTTTTGGTCACTGTTCGGGATACGGTAAAGCCTAAGGCGAATTGCCTGCCAGCCTACATTTTACAGGTAGATCCATCTGGCACCCCGGATACGCTGAAGCCTTTCCAGATCAACAATCTGAGTTTCGATAATTGCACACCTGCGCCCAACCTGACCTATGCAGTTTCACCCAATGTTTTCACTTGCAGTCAGGCAGGAACCAGTCCAACCGTTACCCTCACTGTTACGGATACTTCCGGCAATTCTGCAACCTGTAAGACGGTAGTAGGCATCTTTAATAAACCCCCTAAACCTGAATTTACTGCGGTTTGTGAAAACGGAACCTTGCAGTTGTTTGCCAAACCACCATCCAATGGGCCTTATTTGTATGAATGGGAAGGGTTAAACAATAACTTCTTTAGCACAGACGCTGAACCGATAGTGACCACCAATGCAATGGCCATTCACAATGATACCTATTGTGTAACCATCACAGGCGCCACAGGATGTACCTCCTCTGCTTGCGTTCAGGTTCAGCTGGCAATTTTGTCACAGCCAGCCTCGTTGAATGCTATTCCAACCTCTTACTGTCCCGGACAAAATGTGCTTCTTTCCACGACTACCTATCAGGGACAGAATGTGAAGTATCAATGGCTGCAGGATGTAAATGGCACCCCAACCGAGATTGGTGAGACATTAGTGAATAACTTCACGGTGACTAACCTCGCTCCTGGTACTTATACCTTCTATGTCAAGGTATTTGCCAATGGTTGCGCCACCGGCTTGTCTAATTCCATTACCATTACCATGCATCCAAGGCCGCCAGCAGATGCGGTGCCGGAAATGCAGTTGATTTGTGAGGGGCAATCGCTTTCACTCCAAAGTTTAACGCCGCCAACGGGTGGTTTGACCTACTTCTGGACTGGCCCTCCTGGATCCGGCTTTACCAGCACCCAACAGAATCCAGTTGTAACCAATAATTTGGTGGCCAGCCAGCATGGAGGAAAATACATTCTGGTAACCCAGCAAAATGGTTGTTTCTCCATACCTGACACGGTAATGGTAACCCCAAGTATCAAACCTCCCAAACCTGCATTGGGAGGTAACATAAATGCCTGTGCAGGTCAGACCGTAACACTGGTGTGCAATAACCTGAATGCTTCCCAATACCTTTGGACAATACCAACACCTTCCGGTCCGGTAGATATTACGACCACCGTGAACAGTCTGCAGATTCCGAATGTAAGCAATCTGAATGAAGGATGCTATTCGGTGATTGTTTTTGCCAATGGTTGCTTTTCAGATGCCTCCAATCCGATTTGTCTGGATGTACACGATATTCCGGTGGTTACTGCAAGCGCAAACACACCCATTTGCAAAGACTCGCTGCTGCAGCTAAGCGCTACATTTTCGTCTGAAGTGCCGCTTAACTGGTGTTGGACTTTCCCGGATGCTTCACAACATTTTACAAAGAATATCACAGTGCCAAATGGCGCCAGTGGCATCTATCAGGTGGTGGGAAAAACTTCTTACGGATGCGCCGATACCTCCACCGTTCAGGTAACCAACGTAACGCCGCCGGCTATTGGCTCCATCAGCAACAATGCCCCTGTTTGCTGCGACGGCACCACGGATGCGGTGCTGACGGCCAGTATTACTTCCCCCAACACGCCGTATACCTATTTGTGGACAGGTCCGCCGGCATTTGGAACTTCAACGCTGGCTAATCCGGTAATTCCGGATGTTTGTACGCCTTTTAATGGTCAATATACCCTGGTGGTAAAAGATTCCTTTGGATGCCCGTCATTGCCTGCCACCACTGAAATCAATATCCAGGCGCCGCCGGTAACGCCCAGTTTGAGCGTAACCCAGCAACCTGTATGTGCAGGAGCTACAGTTACGCTAACCATAGGAAATCCAACACAGGGCGTGTCATACCTGTGGAACCGTCCGGGAAATCTGCCAGATACCACTACGCTTGTACCCACGCTGAATATACCCAATGCGCAAACCTGGCATTCAGGTAATTATACAGTAACAGCAATATCTGCTAATGCGTTGTGCCAATCCGGTATTTCCAATACCGTTACTGTTACAGTGAACCCCATCCCGCCCACTCCGGTCATTAGCTCAAGCTCTCCGGTTTGCCAAGGTGGTGTGCTGAACTTGTACAGTAATACGATACCGATACCCTTGGTCAATTATTTCTGGACGGGGCCAGCTGGTTTTATGAGTATGGCTCAAAATCCATCCATAAGTCCGGTGATGACTAATATGGCCGGAGAATACAAATTACATGTAGAAGCGCTTGGATGCAGCTCAGGAGAGACTTCTCTGATGGTAACAGTAGTGCATACGCCGGTAACCCCGAATATTGCGCCACCTCCGACGGCCATTTGTATTGATGCGCCCATCAGTACTTTCCTGAATATTCTTAACCCCGTTAGCGGGATGGAGTACACCTGGGAAGATGCTGGTTCAGGATTGGTGCTTCAAGGACCATCAACCATCAATACATTGTTCCTGGGGGATCCACAGGTGCAGGCTCTGGGGCCAGGCTCGCATACATTCCGGGTAGTGGCCAGCACTCCCGATACACCTTATTGCCGGTCAGTCTATTCCAGTGTTGTTTCAGTGCGGTTTGACACTATTCCGGCCGGAGTGAACGCATTTGCCGGGATAAATCATCCTGCATGTAATAGCGTACCTATCATATTGAATGCTTTGCCCAATCCTTTGCCTGGAATGGTGAAAGGTTTATGGTCGCAGATTGGCACCCCTCTTGTAGCGATTGATAATGCCGGTTCACCTGTTGCTTCTTTTTTTAGCACTGATACAGCCACAACCTACACCTTTGTATGGAGTTTGTCCAATGGAGAATGCAGGAACTTCAGCAGCGATACTGTGGAGATTACAGCACAGTATCCGGAAGTAGCTTATGCCGGTGAAGATCAATATGTTTGCGATCCTACAGGCATTCAGCTTCATGCAACCCAGGGTGTGAATACTCAAGGGCAGTGGGGGCAATTGCAGCCTGGTTTGGGAATAGTGATTGACGATCCTTCGAATCCTAATTCAACCATCAGTGGCAATATCCGTCTTGGACAAACCTATTCGTTTTATTGGGTTATTGGCAATCCGGGGTGTGGTGTAAGTTCAGATCCGGTAACCATTTATGTACATAGTGGAAAACCTCAAACGGGTCCAAACCAGTTTATTTGCAGTAATGATGATTGCACGGTACTGACAGTTTCTCCTCTGGCTTCCTTTGAATCCGGCAAATGGATTTGTCTGAATAATCCGGCGGCTACCTTTACCAATCCCTTTAATGATACCACAACCGTTTGTGGGTTGGTTGGCGGTTCCAATATTTTTGTTTGGACGGTTAACCGGGACTCCTGCGATACGAATTCAAATAAAGATACCCTGGAGGTTTATTACGAAATTTTCCCAACGGCGTTTGTGGATAATGTGAATGTGACATTTGGTTCTTCATCCCAATTCAACGTACTATCAAACGATGATTTACCGGATGCCTTTACCGTAACCATTACCACACAGCCTGTAAATGGCACCATCGTAGGTAATCCATCAATAGGAACTTATGTGTACCGACCCAATACCGGCTTCACGGGCAATGATGTGCTGACGTACCGAATATGTAATACACAATGTCCGGACGCATGTAGTTTTGCCAATGTGAACTTTACGGTAGGCGGAGTGCCGGAGTGTTTCATCCCTACCATCATTACGCCTAATGATGATGGGTTCAACGATGTGTTCAGGATACCGGATCAATGCACCCTGGGCGAAGGCGCCGCCAATCTGGAGGTAACCATTTACAATCAGTGGGGGGATGTAGTTTTCCACGCCCTGCCATACCAGAACAACTGGGGAGGAACTTACAATAATGAGGATTTGCCGGCTGGCACCTATTTCTTCCGGGTGAAACTTGACACTAACTCAGCGCCAAGAACCGGCTTCCTGTTGATCCAAAGATAAACCTCCCGCACCATGACAAAACAACCATACCTGATATTGACTTTCCTTTTGTTTGCGGGCGGTGTATCGGCTCAGCAGGAACAAATGTATACCCAGTTTATGTTCAATAAGCTGACGTTTAATCCTGCTTATGCCGGCAATTTCGTGTCGCCAACGCTGACAACCATCTACCGGAATCAGTGGATGGGCATGGATGGCGCTCCTAAGTCCATGGCGCTTTCTTATACCCAGCCGTTGTTGAACAACAGGGTGGGTATAGGTGGAAATATTTCCAGACAAAGCATTGGGATTAACACCAATCTGACGTTTGACATTGCTTACGCCTACCGCATTCAGATGAAACGCGGGATTTTGGCGGTTGGTTTGCAGGCGAGTATGCGAAATTTTCGCCAAAACTGGGCAGATTCACGCATTATTCCCATCGATCAGGGCGATCCGGGTATACCCTTGGATCCCAAAAGCAAATTTGTGCCAAATTTTGGCGCAGGCGTTTATTACAACGCATACACCAACAAATGGTATGCTGGCTTGGCGCTGCCCAGAATTGTCAACAACAGCATTGATTTTGCAGAATTTGGTGAAACCCTTTCCCGCGAGGTCCAGCATTTCAACGCCATGGGCGGAATTCAGCTGGAGGCTACGGAAGATTTAAAGGTTACGCCTCAGGTGCTCATTCGATATGCCTTGGGTGCGCCTGTGGATGCAGAAGTGAACGTTAGCGCCTTGCTTCGGAATAAATTTTATGGCGGCTTAACCTACAGACTTGGTGGCGACATCAATTTTGCCGGTGAAAGTATAGATGTAGCGGTGGGTATACAGGCTATTGATGAGTTGTTCTTTTGTTTCTCCTATGATATTGGGCTCACACGCTTGCGCAGACACCACAATGGTTCCATAGAAGCCACTGTGCGCTGGTACATCAATCCTCCGGATGATGTAGTAGCCGTAAAACCTGCGCGCCCCTTCTGATTGGAAGGCACGAAGGATAAACACGAAGGCGCAAAGGCACGAAGGCGCAAAGAGGATAGCAGCTTCGCTGCTGGTTTAAAAAACACGAAGGGCCGGCTTTTAGCCGGCCCTTCGTGCCTTCGTGCCTTCGTGCCTTCGTGCCTTCGTGCCTTCGTGCCTTCGTGCCTTCGTGCCTTCGTGCCTTCGTGCCTTCGTGCCTTCGTGCCTTCGTGCCTTCGTGCCTTCGTGCCTTCGTGCCTTCGGCGTTTATACTTTGTGCCTTTTACTTGGGGTCATTGCCTGAATTGGCAACTGGTTCTGTGGCAGGTGGAGTAACTGAGGGTGCTGGCCTGGGCGCCTTTTTAATGGTGCAGCCAACAGATTTGGTACTGGCCGGATCCGGATTTTCTCCATCCATTAAGGATTGAATCGCATTTTCCAGGTAACGCTGGGTGGTTGGGCCGGGCGCCTCAGCATTGTTGTCTATGGCACCAATATAACGCACTGCACGTGTTTCGTCGAGCAGGAAAACATGCGGAGTTCTGGTAGCGCCAAACTTTGGATAAACAGTTTGGTGTTCATCAAACAGATACGCGAATGGATAGTGCCGAACTTTGGCACGCTCCTGCATTTTTTCAAAGCTGTCTTCTGGCGCTACAATGGGGCTATTAGGGTTGATCGCAACCACCGGATAGCCTTTTGGTGCATAAGTTTTGTGTAAGTCAATGATCCGTTGTTCATACAACTGAGCAAAGGGGCAGTGGTTGCAGGTAAATACCACAATCACACCTTTTGCATCCTGAAAATCGGAGAGCGACACGAAGTCGCCGGTCACACTTTTCAGGGTAAAGTTTTCGGCAACGTCGCCGACAGCGTACCCTTTAGGGGTGGTTGCACTTTGAGAAAGCAGCAAGAATGCCGCGAGAACCAAAGGGAGGAGTAGGGGAGTTTTCATGAGTAAAAAAATATTAAAAAATTTGAAACGATGCGTGAAAGCGGGAGTATGCTCGGTTGATGCGAAAAAATCGGGTCGGGTAAAATTGGGCAACTATTTCTTGCTTCCTTGTCCGTCAAACACCGCTGCTGAATCTGTGACGAACGGACGGACAAAAGTTTCTAATTCTTCAAAATTTTCAAACTTGCCTACAGTAAATCTGCGTTTTTTCCCTTTGATCAATAAGGTGGCCGGAATTGCACCGTCCCAATCCTCATAAATCATGGGTATCCAGGTGTTCAGATCCTGATCGGCCATCAGCACCACTTCAGATTCCAGTTTCTGCTGTTTCAGGAAAGGGATGAATTTTTTCTCCAGCTGGCTTTTAAAGTCCAGGCTAACCAATACTATCTGAATATTTGAAGTGCCGTAATAGGCACGGAGTTCATCAAAGCAGGGAAGCTCCTCAACACAAGGTTTGCACCAGGTAGCCCAAAAATTGAGCACCAAAGTGGTGTCGCCAGCTCGATCTATACGCGCCTGAAGTTGCTCCAGATTGTCGTATATGATGAAGTCCTGCGACCGCAGGGTTGTAGATCCGCAGAGCAAGCCTGCGAATAGGAGGGTTACAAGGGAAAGGCGAAACGGGCGTTCCATGAGAAACATGAGACAAGGATATTAAAAAAAACATTGCAAGGAACGACGATTTGTGGGAACGTCAAGTGCTTTAACATTTTTTTCCGACGAATTTATGACGGATGCACCTGAGTCGAGTAGCCATAGTCGCTCAGTAAAATGCCTTGTTTTTTTTCGATTGATCAGTTATGGTGGGTAAAACAGGGGTGCAACAATATATTATCAGACTTTTTGATATGCTGATGCTGTTGCAAACTTTAACATAACTGATGGTGGAAAAAATCGAAAAATATCCAGTCCGGATCTGTAAGTGTTGGGGGGAGTAAAAGGATTCATAGTGTTTGGCAGATGTTGGCCGGCAGTTGTTCAGATGCCGCAGATGTCAGCTATATGCCAAATCGCATGCCATTCGTGATCAGTCAAATGTTATCAAATTTTAAATTGATTGATTATCAATGTTTTAATGTGTTAAAATTTTAATTTTTGGGGCAATATTTCTTTTCAGTACAACAAAAAAGCCTGCCGTTCCTGAGGGATCGGCAGGCTTTTTTGAGTAAGCGGCGATAATCAGACTTCAGCGTTCTCCGGAGAAACGATGCTTTGGTCCACCAGAATTCGTCCGCAGTGTTCGCAGGCAATAACGCGCTTGTGCAATCCAATTTCCAGCTGGATTTGTGGTGGCACATTGTTGAAACAGCCCCCACAGGAGTTGCGCTCTACAGTTGCCACAGCAATACCGTTGCGGTAAGTGCGACGTGTTTTATCGTAAGCGTTCAACAGTCGGGCTTCGATGCCTTCGCGGGCTTTTTCACTCTGTTTGTGCAGGCGCTTTTCTTCACCTTCCGTTTTTTCAATTACGCCTTGCAGCTCAACTTTTTTTGCGTCGAGTTCTTTTTGTTTGGCTTCGAACTTGGCTTCAGCAACCAGAAGGCTTTCTTTTTTGCTTTCCAGGCTGCTTTTAGCTTCCCGAACGCGCTTTTCTGACAATTGAATGTCCAGCTTGGCCAGTTCAATTTCTTTTTGAAGCGCCTCGTATTCGCGGTTGTTTTTTACCTCGTCTAATTGCTTCTGATACCTTTTGATGTTGGCATCGGCATCTTTGGCCTGAGTTTGCAGTTTGGCAATATCCTGCTCACTTTCCTTGAGCACAGCCTTCATTTTTTTAATACGGGTGTCCAAACCCGCTACCTCGTCTTCCAAATCAGCTACTTCCATGGGAAGTTCACCTTTGAGAATCTGGATTTCATCGAGTTGTGAATCAATCTGCTGCAAGTTCCACAGCATTTGGAGTTTGTCGGCAATGGATGCTTCTACGGCCATTCTATAATTGGAATGAGTGAGAGGTTACTGAGTTATTGGGTTGATTTTCAACGCTTTTCAAGCATAGAAAACCGGGTTGGTATTGAGGTTAGTCAAATGGAGCGCAAAAGTAGGGAATTTTTCTTGTAAAATGCTGAATAAAAGTTCAATAGTGAATTGTTCACTCTCAAAATGTCCAACATCCGCGATGACCAGCTTGCCTTCGGCGTCAAAAAACTCGTGGTATTTGAAATCGGCAGTGACAAAAAAATCGGCGCCCTGCCGCAAGGCTTCCGGCAACAAGAAGCTGCCTGCTCCACCACACACCGCCACTGTACGCACCTCTCGTCCGCGCAAGGCAGTGTGCCGGATGCAAGCCGTTTGAAGTGCCTGCTTGGTAAATGCCAGAAATGCATTTTCTGTTACCGGTTCTGCTAAATGGCCAATTATTCCAGCTCCGATTTCCGGATCTCCCGCTTTGGGCGCCAAAATTCGGGTATGCTGTAGGTTCAGCTTTTCAGCTATTTTGCTGTTTACGCCCTGCCTGAATACATTGTCCAGATTGGTATGAATGGCATAAATGGCTATGCCATGCCGAATGGCTTTGATGACGGTCCGTTCAATATACGTGGAGCCATTGAGTCGCTTTAAGCCGCGAAATACAATAGGATGGTGAGCTACTACCAGGTTGCAGCCTTTAACAATGGCCTCCTCAATGATGGCTTCGGTGGAGTCCAAACAACAAAGCACTCCGGTTACCTCCTGCACCGGATCGCCAACAATCAGCCCGGCATTGTCGTACGATTCCTGCAAATAGGGTGGAGCCACCGCTTCCAATACTGACAAAACTTCTGCTATTTTCATGCTTTTTTTACCGCAAAATTGATCTTTTCAGCACAGCGAAAAAAATATTGACCTTAAAATTTGGAAAAATGAATTCAATATAAACAATTTTGTCGAACAAAAAAGTTGAATTTTGGCAGCAGAACACAATACCCAGCAGTTGATTTTGGATGCCGCCCTTCAGGAATTCCACCTGCACGGGTTTAATGGAGCCAGAACCAGTCGCATAGCCACCAGGGCTGGTATCAGCCGTACCATGCTGCATTACTATTTCAGTACGAAAGAAGCGCTTTTTGAAGCGGTCCTGAATAAAACCTTCAGCGCCGTATTGCCTCATATCCAGCGGGTGGCTCAGGAAGGTCCGGATCTTTTTGCCATGATTGAAATTCTGGTAAAAGTGCTTTCCGATATGCTGGAAGAAAACCCGGGCCTGCCCAGTTTTGTAGTCAACATACTCAATGAACGCCCGGATTTACTCCTCAACCTGGGTTATGCCCAGGAGGAAAATGCCCCTGGTTTACTAGAGCCATTGATGGAAAAAGCACGTCAAAATGGTCAGATTAGACAGGATATACTGGCAGAAGACCTGGTTATTCATATATGGTCGCTTTGTACCGGACCTTATTTGGTGAGTACTTACATCGCCACGAAAGAAAAACGTAATAAGGAAGCTATGAAGGCCTTCATTCGGAGACGCAGAAAGGCTGTGCTTGACTTGCTGATAAAAGGCATCCAGCCCTGAGTGTGAAAGCGGCGCTTTAAAGCGCTATTTTTTTACACTTTATTAAACAAAATTGTCGAACAAAATAGTTTAATGAAAAACCTAAAATACACCGGGTATCACGCATCAGATTATCAGGCATCCTACGGCATGTTTTATTCTGAAAATATTCCTGCCCCAACGGATCAGGTTATAAAAGCCATGGCAAATGCCTTGCCTGCCGGCGCCCTGCCCGATCTGGCTCAAGCTGTGGAGGCATTACAATGGGCGGTGGTGCAGGATACAGAGTATGGTTTTACCCGGGAGCCAGATGGAGCCATTAGGGTAGCCTTGCGCACCCCCATGCCCGGCGTTACGCCAGCTATGGTTCACTGGTGGTTTGGCTGGCATAGCCTGGAAGACAATCGCTATAAACTCTGGCATCCACGTGCCCATCAAAGCGCCCGCTGGAGAGACGGATGTTCTGAGGTGTCCTATGTTGGACGGGTTTCCGCGATTGAAGAATACATTGGAACCACCCTGGAAAAAGCTGATATTCAATTTGTTGCGCCGGAAAAGCTGGGCTTGCCGGCTTTTGATCCGACCAATCCGAAATCTGTACTGTACGTATGCGCCAGGGTTGGACTGAGCATAGCGCCGCTGGATGCAGGCTGGCTGATACACCAGGTGCGACCAGTAGCCGGTGGTGCGGAAATGCGCTCCAGATTCTGGATGGGCGGACGCTATGTTGCCTGGCGGGGGGCTGGTTGGCTGGCGGGCATACTCAATCCGCTGCTACCACTTTTGGCCAAACTACCCGCGCAACAGGCCAGGGATTTGCTTACGCACTGCTCGGAAGAGATGCAGCACCTGTCAGGATTTTTACCTGCACTTTATCTGAAAAACAATCCTGCTTAACGATTTAATGAGCTGATCATGAGTCAATTAGATGTAAAAGGAGAAGTGTTTGCCCCAAATCATCCGGATTTCGACCGGATGGTACTGGGTACTATGTTCAATCAGGTGGATCCCGGCAGACGCCCGGCCCTGATGGTTCGGCCTAAATGGGTGCAGGATATTATCCGTACCGTACAGTTTGCCCGGGAACAAGGCTTAAAAATCAGTATTTGCTCTGGCGGACACAGCTGGTCGGCCAATCACCTGCGCCCGGACAGTATATTGCTGGATATGTCTTATTTTGATACCTATGAAATTGACCGCGATCAGATGATTGCGCGTGCTGGTCCGGCCATAGGCGGCAGCGTATTGCTGACCAAATTGATGAACCAGGGGTTGTTTTTTCCTGCGGGCCATTGCAAAGGCGTATGTATTGGGGGGTATTTGTTGCAAGGTGGATTTGCCTGGAATGGCAGAAAACTCGGTATGGCCTGTGAAAGTGTTTTGGGGCTGGATATCGTTACTGCCGATGGACATCTGGTGCATGCCAGTGCCACTGAAAACCCGGACCTGTATTGGGCTGCAAGGGGAGCTGGCGGCGGATTTTTCGGGGTTGTGGTGCGTTTTCACCTGCGCATATATCCACGACCAAGGTATGGTGGCATGCTGGTGCACGGGTTTAGCATGAAACATCTGGAGCATGTGTTTCACTGGGCCCATGAGGTTGGACCGGAGGTGCCCAATACTGTAGAGTTTCAACTGCTGGCCAGTCAGCGGGCGATGAACCTTTACGGGCCAGGCATTGAAGCGGTTGCTGCCATTTTTGCCGATACAAAAGAGGAACTAAATGAGGCTCAGGCGTTTATGCGCAAGAGCCCGGTAAAAAACATGGCTTTTGTCCGAACCGGTTACTGGAATATGCCCATCTCGTTGATGTATCGATTTGCCATGAGCCATTATCCGGAAAAGCATCATTGGGGGGTTGACAACATGTGGACGCATGCTCCCGCGGAGTCGTTGATTCCACATTTGCGCAAAATTGCGGAAACCATGCCTCCGCCGCCGACCCACATGCTCTGGTTGAACTGGCATCCGCCGGTGCGACAAAGTTCGATGGCTTTTTCTGTGGAAGACAACATCTATATAGCTCTTTACGGCGGGTGGAAGCATGCCGCGGATACGCCGCGTTATGGCAATTGGGCGAGGGATCGGATGCAGGAAATGGCGCACTTGTCGACCGGCATACAACTGGCAGACGAAGGTTTGCACAAACGCACAGACAGGTTCCTGAGCAATGCGCATTACCAAAAAATGGATGGAATCAGGCTTCAGCGCGATCCCAGGAGTTTGTTTCACGAATGGCATAGCAGGCCGGTTTAAGTTATCCCAGCATATCAAGGAACCATTCCTTTTCTGTCAGGATTTTTTCAGCCCGTATTTTTTCTTTCAGGGCTTCCACCGCTTTGGTATCGTTAAACCGAAGGGTCATAAGCTGTTCGGTGTATTGTACAATATGGGTGTAATTGGTGCGGTGATACCCAATGCCGGTATTCCTGCGGATGTAATTTTTCAGGTTGGCCAGATGGCTGGAAAGCAGGTCGAACTCGTCGGTTTCGTAATAAATTTTCAGTTGGTAGATTCTGGCCACCATGTTGTTGATACTGTCTTTGTAGTCTGACCGCTGCAGGTGTGCCAGTGCTGTAGTATAATCCTTGCGCGCATAGGCCACGCGCGCAAGGTTCAGGCTGGCCGTGGCATCGCGCCAGGTGCGTTCCAGGAAGGAGCGGTATTCATGGATAAAGGATTCGGCCCAGTCAGCTTCGCCGGCCCTGACGGCAATGGCTACTATGTTAGTAAAGGCGAATCTGGAAATCTGGCCATTTTCCAGCAACAGATCCAGCTGAATAGCCGAGCGGTAGAGGTCCAGGGTGGCCCTGAGCCATCCCGGACTGGATTCATTGAGTTTTTTGATGCCAAAATTGATGGCCAGCAGAAAAAGTGTTCTCAGTTCTTCTTTGGGAAATGAGCTGGCATGTTGCGCCATCATTTCCCGGAATTGCAAAAAATGCTGTTCGGCGGGCTCAGAGGGGAGGGTTAGAAATCGGTAGCAATGAAAATACAAGCCTATGGCTGGCTCAGAGGTCAGGGATTCAGCCCGGATCAGGGCGGCTTCCAGCAAACCGATGTCGTATTGCGTTTTATAAACCGCCTGGTGCGATACGGCCAAACAGGCCAGGCGCAGTTTTTGGGTTAAAAAAGCCAGGTCCATGTAATCAGAAGTGGCCTGCAAATTGAGCGAATCGGTGCGTTTTTGGGCGGTATCGAACTGATATTGCTCCCATTCTATGTCCATCAAATCCTGATAATACCCGGCGTGGCGCCAGTTGTGCTGCGTTCGTTCCTGACGTGCCTCCCGAAGCGTAATCTGGAAGTGGCGCGGTAGGTTGCGCTTGCGGTAAACCCCGGCCAGTACCACCTTGTGGGCAGCATTAACCTCGCTTTTTTCGTTATAAATCAGGTATTTTTCCAGCAAAGCAAGTAATGCAGAGTGGGCCAGCCGTGTTTTTACGCCGTCTGTTTCGGGAGGCTTGTGCCCATCCGGCTGGCTCAGGTATTCGTACCAGGCTATCAGAGAGGCACGGGTGTTGAAAAATGGAGAGCGGACAAACTTGCCAAATTCGCGCAATTCGGCTTTCGAAAGGGAGGCAAAGGCCTCGCCGAGCAGGGTTTTTTCCATAAGGGCGTATTTTCAGGCAAATTTCAGGAAAATAAATTTTCCGATCAACGTACATCAGCTTTTTTAATTAATTGATTATCAATTTTTTGATAAAAAATAATTGATATATCTTTTGTACAATTTAAAAAAAATGTCTTTGGTGCAACCAGCATCTGCCCGAACATTTGCATCATGAAAGTCTATATGCTCCCCCGGCAGTAGACGTCACCACGAAAAAGACGACAACGCTTATGAAAATCATCCGCATTACTTCGCTACTTTTCTTCCTTGTGCTGCTTTTGTTGGCACATCGGACAGATGCCCAGTGCAACATTGTTTTGGACGCTGTTGTAACGGACGAATCCTGTTTTGGATATCAGGACGGGAATATAGACCTGACTTATTCCGGGGGAACCGCACCATACCAGTTTGAGTGGTCGAACGGTGATACCAATGAAGATTTGTTAACTCTGGTACCCGGTACTTATACCGTAACGGTTAGTTATGGCGCCGGATGCTCAGCTACCCTGAGTCGTACCGTAGAGGCCATTCCGGAAGTATTATTCAGTTATTTGAACGACGACGGCATCATCAGTTGTCAAAATCCTACCACCGAAATTACTGCTACGGCAACCGGAGGTACAGAGCCTTATACCTTTGAATGGTCTAATGGGGTTTTTGGCAATGTTTTGAGCAGTGCAGTAGTTCAAACCTACACGGTAACGGTAACAGATGCGCACGGCTGTACTGTTACCTCGCAGGGGAGTGTTTCGATGAGTCCCACCTATCCGGTGGCTGATGCCGGGCCGGATGAAATATTTGCATCTTGTGCAACGGCGCCCAATCTGGTCGGTGGAAGCGGTTCAAGTCAGGGACCGAATTTTGCTTATGAATGGAGTACTTTTACCGGCATTTTCGATTATGGTGTGGATATTCATCAACCGGTAATAGAAGTAACACATTTTGGATTTTATACGCTAACAGTCACCAGTCTGGTTGAAGGCTGCTCAGTAGTAGACCATATTGTTGTTTGGGCTGATAACACATTCCCGTCAATCAGTATCGTTCCTCCGGCTAATCTGAGTTGCAATCAATCGCATGTGGTCATTGAAGCTCCAAATACTTCAACTGGTCCGCAATATACCTACGAATGGACTACTCCCAACGGCCACATCGTGTTGGGAGGAAATACTTTACAAGTAACCGTGGATGCTCCTGGATTGTATGAGCTTAAAGTGACAGACAACAATCTGGGTTGCTCCCGAAAAAATGGTGTCACGGTTATTGAATCTTTTGTGGTAGACGCCGGTCCGGATCAGGGTCTGCCCTGCGGTAATGGTCAGATAACCCTAAGCGGCACAGCGCCGAATGCACCGGGCAGCCAACTCACTTATTTATGGACGAGCGCCAATGGCCATATTGTTTCAGGGGCTAACACTTTGAACCCGGTGGTAGATCAGGCTGGCGATTACCTCCTGACAGTAACCAATACCCTGGATGGTTGTACCAAAACGGATGTAATGACCGTACATCCCGGAACTTTGGTGCCGGCGCAGGATATCTCCATCCTGGATGTTTCCTGCACGGGTCAGTTGGGTGGGATATGGTTGAATATGAATCAGGGCCAGGCCCCGTATGATTATGAATGGTCGAACGGAAGTGTTCAACCGGCATTAATCAATATTACCATAGGAACTTATACCGCTACCATCACCGATGCGCTGGGTTGCCAATACTATGCAGAAGCTGAGGTAAAGGATACCTCCACAATTACGGTGGATCTGGATGTTACCCATCCTACCTGTCAAAACCCGTTTGGCGGCGCCATTGACCTGACGGTAACCGGAATTTTCGGACCATTTGAGTATCAATGGAGTACGGGAGATACCGCTGAAGATATTTCCGGATTAGGAGTCGGGCCACATACTGTAACCATCACGTATGCCGGAGGTACTTGTTCTGATGAGTATTCAGTTAATCTGATATCAGGTGCTACGTATACCTTAAGTGCCAATATCACCCATGCTTCATGCACCAATCAAAATGACGGAGCTATTGATTTGAGTGTTAATGGGAATTTCACGCCTCCGTTATCTTATATTTGGTTTGATGGAACTACCCAACAAGACAAACAAAATCTTGGCCCGGGCTCTTACATCGTATTCGTTTCTGATGCGAATAACTGTTTGGCCTCTGAGACCTATGTGGTAAATCTTGGTTTCGGTCTGACGCAGTCCGGCATTGTCACGGATGCTTCCTGTGACGGCGCCTGCACGGGATCTATTGATGTGACAGTGACTGGCGGCCTCCCGCCGTTAGAATATGCCTGGAGTCCGGGCAATACAACTCAGGATCTGAATTTATTGTGTGCCGGTACTTACACCCTCACCGTGTATGATGGCGCTGGCTGTTCAGCGGTCCAGCCTTATATTGTTCAGGAAGATCCCTCTGGTATTGTAATCCAATTAACCCCAACTGATGCCACCTGTAATGGCAATGATGGTTCTATTAACCTAACCGTAACGGGGGGGCAGCCAGCATATACTTATTTGTGGTCTTCCGGACCTACCACACAGGATGTAAATGGTTTAGTGTCCGGGGTGTATTCTGTCACGGTTACAGATGCACTGGGGTGTACCAATGAGTCAGGAGTTTTTGTTGGTCAAACCTCGAACATGACCCTCTCTGCTACTCCCCAGGGCACTAATTGTGCAGGCGGTTGTAATGGTTCTATAGACCTTACGGTAGTGGGTACGGGCCCCTTTATCTATGCCTGGAGCGATGGCTATATATTTGAAGATCATCCTAATCTGTGTGCAGGAACCTACACAGTAACCGTGCAGGATGCGCTGGGCTGCACCAAAACACTTTCGGTTACGGTTCAGAACAATAGCACTATGGATGTAACAGGAGTGGTAACGCCGGTGCTTTGCTCAGGAGCCAATACAGGCGCCATTAATTTGTCGGTAACAGGTGGTACACCCGGTTATACTTTTGACTGGAGCCAGGGCAGCACCACGGAAGATATTGGAAACTTGCCGGCCGGAACATACACGGTAACGGTTACGGATCAGTTGAATTGCACGATTACCCAAATTTTTCAAGTGCCGGGTAGTTCGGCCATTCAGGTGAATGCCAGCGTTTCGCCGAATATTTGTTTCGGGACTTTGCAGGGATGGATCAACCTGACCATCACTGGTGGCAATCCGGGGTATGTGTTTGACTGGGAACATATTCCGGGCGCCAATAACACTGAAGACCAAAACAATCTGGCGGCGGGTACGTATTCAGTGACGGTAACAGATGCCTCTGGTTGTACCCAATCTGCCACGGCGGTGGTTAGTGAAAGTCAGCAGCTTCAACTGTCGGATGTTGTTACCAATCCGCTTTGTTCTGGCGGGTCTACAGGTTCCATTAATTTAACGGTAAGCGGAGGGACTGTTCCTTATGTTTATGCCTGGACTGTTGGTTTGACCGGTCCGGTCTTTACCAATGCCCAGGACCCGGCTAATCTTGTCGCCGATACCTACAAGGTGGTGGTAACAGATGCCGGAGGTTGTACAGCATCCGATGTATATACATTGACAGATCCGGCTCCATTGCAAATCAACATTGTGTCACTGGCCAACAACTGTTTGGAAGAAACCCTTAGTGGCCCAGCCTTGCCGGGCGCCAATTATGCCTGGACGGGTCCCAATAGCTTTACCGCGTCAACCCAGGTTGTCTCAGTTGCTGCAGCCGGCCCATACACCTTAACCCTGACTGATATCAATGGTTGTACTGCTACCGCTGAATATGTGGTGAATCTGCTGGCAAGCGGCTCTTGCGGGGCTATTCAAGGAAAGTTGTATTACGACACAGACGAGAGCTGCACCTTTACTAATAACGAAGCTGGATTAGCCGGCTGGATCGTGCGTGCAGAAGGCGCTGCCGATACACTGTACAGCGTTACCGATGCAAACGGACAGTACCGGATAGATGTTCCCTTAGGTATTTATGCTGTTAAAATATTGGTGCCCAATGGGTTGTGGGGAATTTGTACCAATGCTGTTCCGGTAGACATTTCCAGCCAGGGACAAATCGTAGCCGGTGGCGATTTTGGCGCCCAGGCCATGTTTTTCTGTCCTGCGCTTGAGGTTAATCTTGGCGTAGATAAGTTGCGGCGTTGTTTCGACAACAACTTCTATCAGGTACAATACTGCAATAAAGGAACCCAAAAAGCCACCGATGCCTTCGTAACCGTTGCGTTGGATCCTTTCCTGACTCCGGTTGGATCATCCATGCCATATACTGATTTGGGCAGCAATGTGTTTCGTTTTGAGGTTGGGGATGTGGCCGTTGGCGATTGCGGCAACATCAGTCTGGAGGTATTTGTGAATTGCAATGCAGTTTTGGGTCAAACCCATTGCACGGAAGCTTCGGCGTATCCGGACACCCTGTGTATGCCGCCGGGAGCCGGTTGGTCAGGAGCCAGTCTGGGGGTAAGTAGTATTTGTCAGCCAGATTCCCTGCGTTTTATGATTACCAATCAGGGAGGTGTCAACATGACAACGGGCTTGAATTACATCGTGGTAGAGGATGGTGTGATGTTCCGATCCAGCCTTTCCGATCCTTTGGCGGCCGGAGAAGCTATGGAGATAGTGGTGCCAGCCAATGGCAGCACCTGGCGTCTGGAGGTTGCGCAGGAGCCCAATCACCCATCCGGAGCGGAACGGGTTGGACTCTCGGTTGAAGGTTGCACTTCCAACAGTTCGTTTTCAACCGGGTTTGTGAATCAATTCCCGCAGTCGGACGAAGCGCCTGCGCTTGACCGGAATTGCACCCCCAACAAAGGTTCTTTTGATCCCAACGATAAACACAGTGACCCGGTTGGTTTCGGGGTAGAACGTTTTGTTCGTCCCGGAACTGAAATTGAGTACAAAATCCGGTTCCAGAATACCGGAACAGATACGGCATTCAATGTTCGGATATTGGATACCTTATCCTCCTGGCTGGATCCTGCAAGCATTCGTTTCGGAGCGAGCAGTCATCCATATCAATATAATCTGACTGGTGAAGGGGTGGTTCATTTCAATTTCAATGACATTGCATTGCCAGATTCCAATACCAATGAAGCAGCCAGTCATGGATTTGTGGTCTTCACGATTCGGCATATAGCTGAGGCCCCATTAGAAACGCTTATTGAGAACAAGGCATCCATTTACTTTGATTTCAATGAGCCAATTGTAACCAATACGACCTGGCTCAGATTGGATACCAAGTTCCTGACAGTTAGTGCCTGGCAGCCGAATATGCCCTTGGCAGCCATTAAAGCAAGTCCAAATCCATTCCGGGATGAAACCTTGCTTGAGATCAGCGGACTTGAGCGGGAAAGCAATCTAAGGTTGCAGGTATTTGATTTGAACGGGATGTTGCTGGCAGAACAGGAAAGCAGTAGCTCCAGCTTCCAGTTGCAGGCAACAAACTGGCCAACCGGACTTTACACGTTCCGGGTTTTGCAATCTGGCAAATTGGTGGGAGCCGGCAAACTAGTGGTTCAGGAATAAGCGCATGTTTGAGAGGGTTAAATTGCATATCATTGACAGGAATTGCGGATAATGGGATGTAACTTTGCGCTGCCTTTTTGGTCAAAGGCATGTCGGGTGGTTACATCCGTTTTTTCCACTATTAAATTCAATGACTATGACTGCTACTTTCTTGTTTCTTGGCAACCTCGGCGGTTCGGAACTGGTACTGATTTTCCTGGTAGTGCTGCTGTTGTTCGGCGGTAAAAAAATTCCGGAACTTATGCGTGGCCTCGGCCGCGGCATCCGTGAGTTCAATAATGCCAAGAACTCAGTAGAAGATGAAATTCGCCAGGGAATGCGCGAGGCTGAAAAGAAAAATATCGACTGATTAGAGTTTTTGAGTGTTTGAGTTTTTGAGTTTTTGAGTTGGCGCTCGGCTGGGTTACCCGGAGGGCTGATCGCCCTAAAGGCATCAACCTTATAGCTTACAAAGCCGAGCGCCAACTCAAACACTCAAACACTCAAACACTAAAAAGGTATATCCTCGTCATTCATCCTCGATTGCCTGGTGATGACACTAGGCTCGAATGGCCCTGTGAGCGGGTCTTGAAGCCCGTTGAAGGAAGGATCATCCAGGTTGCCAAATTTGGCAAAGGTGTCAGTAAATTTGAGTCGAACAGTATCCAAGGCGCCATTACGGTGTTTAGCTACGATAAATTCGGCGATACCTTTCAGACTTTGACCATTTTCATCTTCCAGAATTTGGTAGTATTCCGGACGGTAAATGAATGACACAATATCCGCGTCCTGCTCGATAGATCCTGATTCGCGCAAGTCGCTCAATTGCGGACGCTTACTGCCACCGCGCACCTCCACCGCACGTGATAGCTGAGACAGGGCAATAACTGGCACATTCAACTCCTTAGCCAGGCCCTTCAGCGCGCGCGAAATGCTACCAATTTCCTGTTCGCGGTTGCCCCCCCGATTACCTTCTGAGGAGCCGGTCATCAATTGCAGGTAGTCAATGATGACCATCTGGATATCGTGCTGCATCTTCAGGCGGCGGCATTTGGCCCGAAGTTCAAAGATGTTGATACCCGGGGTGTCGTCAATAAAAATAGGCACTGAACTCAGGCGCTCCACCGTAGTTTGCAACATCTGCCACTCGTAGTCTTCCAGTTTTCCGTTCCGGAATTTAGTGGCCGGAATTTCAGATTCCATAGAAATCAAACGTTGCACCAGCTGAGTGGAGGCCATCTCCAAAGAGAACAGCGCTACCCCTTTGTTGAAATCCCGTGCTGCATTCAGGGCTACTGCCAACACCATGGAGGTTTTACCCATACCGGGCCTTGCTGCCAAAATGATCAAATCTGATGGCTGCCAGCCTGAAGTGAGTCGGTCAAGATCCGTAAAACCGGTTGGTACACCGGTAAGTCCATCTCCTTTTTTGGAGAGTTCTTCAATTTGTTTGAGCACCTTGCCGCTCAGGGTTCCCATGCTTTCATAGGAGCGACTCAGGTTGTTTTGGGTAATAGCAAACAGTCCTTTTTCAGCATCATCCAGCAAATTGAATACATCAGTGGTGTCTTCATAGGCATCACGGATGGTCCGGGTACTGACGTTGATCAGTTCGCGCTGAATGTGTTTTTGGGCTATGATACGGGCATGGTATTCAATATTGGCTGCAGAAGCCACCCGGTTGGTTAACTCAACCAGATAATATCCCCCGCCAATTTTATCCAGTTCGCCGGATTTCTTCAACTCCTCGGTAACGGTAAGCAAGTCTACCGGATTGGAGCGTTCAAACAACTTGATAACTGCCCGGTAAATATGCTGGTGCCCTTCCACATAAAAACTCTCCGGACGCAGGATGTCCATCACCAACGGCAATGCCTCGCGGTCGAGCATTAAGGCGCCCAATACAGCTTCTTCCAGAGGAATGGCCTGTGGCTGAATTTTGCCGAATACAAAATTGGACAAACCTTCCTGGTTCGACTGGTTGCGGCGGCGACGATCTGGTCCGCCTTGTTGATTGCCTTGTGAATAGTTGTTTGATTCGTTCATGGGCTAAATGTGGAAACCGGAACGCAAACCTACCTCAAAGTGGTTGATTTACCTTTTTGAAACAATCCGTGTGGCAACTTTTCTGTGGAAAACCCGGGATCCGAATGTGGATAAAGTGGAAAACTGTCTGATTTATCCACATGGCATTTGAGTTATTAACACTTGAGGATATTGCCTTCCATCGCTCTGTTAACCATTGATATGCACAAGGTTAGCTTAAATATAGCCAAGATTGGATGTGCTTAAAAACACCCGAATTCAGAATTTTAAAGTTAAGCCAGGGTTAATTTTCCACAGTGTAAAAGTTTTTTTTGTGGAATTAAAGCTGCCAAAGTTAATCCTAATTGTTTTAAAAATACAAGTGGTTTGTAAAAAAATGTAAAACTTTTTGAATGTAGGATTTTAACATATATTTTACCGTTTTCTCATGAAATCTTCCGAAATATCAAAAATGCGCACATTCTGCCGTTTTCTCAAAAAACAGCTCAGGCGATTTAAAACAAAACCTTTAGCGAAATTTTGTTAAAACTAAAGCCGTGTTATGGCCTGAAAGCTTCAACAAATTTTCGGTTTCCATACCTGTGGAGAAATCCCCGCCAACCTTGCCGCCCCCCGGTCATCAGAACAACCACCGTAGTATCTTCTATGAACTGATCCTTTTTCAACAAATCAAAGATGCCAAACAGCATTTTGGAAGAATACACCGGGTCTGGCAACACCTGATACTGTTGATGAAAGTGTCGGGTAAAAGCCACGACCTCTTCATTATATTTGGCAAACCCTCCGAAAATATAATCCGGTATCCAGCGCATGTCCGGGGTGTAGCCTATCGACTCGGGTAAAAGCTGCCGGACGGCAGCTAAATGCAAGCCATCTTCACTCACAGGAAAAATCCAGGTTTCTCCACGCTCCGGCAGCAATCCAGATGCCACACCCGCTGCAGTACAACCTGTTCCGGCTGGACAACAAATAACGATGCGTCGCTTTGAGTCAATCTCCGGCAATTGGGTCAATATTTCTTCCGTAATACTGCGGCATTGTACCACTGCCTCCTGTGTATTTCCACCTTCCGGCAGCAGAAAAGCCTTAGGAAATCGCGCCCTCCAGTAGGCATAATTATCCTGCTTGCCCGCCTGATAATCTGTTTTGGGCACAGGTATCAGATCCATCCCGTTGCAGGAGCAGTCTTTCAGCGTAGGATTATCCAAATCCATATAACTGCCGCGCAGTATTCCCCTGGTAGGCATGTTAAACAAGCGTCCCAACACCGATACTGCATGCAAGTGGTTGGAAAAGGCGCCGCCAAATGTTACAATTCCCTCCGGATAATGTGCCTTTACAAGATCTGGAAGGGCCGCAAGTTTGCGTGCTTTGCTGCCATCAATTTCCTGATGCAACAGATCATCCCGTTTCAAATACAACCTTATGCCACGCCCTGTACCGGGGTGTTGCTCCAGTTTGGTGAGTGGTGAAACAGGTAATTGAAAAAGCATAGGTGTATTTGACGCTGCAAAACTGCATAATAATACCCGTTCAGGGGTAAAACTTTACCTTTGCGCGCTATGATGCTTATTATCGGCGCTAACGGTCAGCTCGGCCAGTGTTTTCAACAGGCGGCTCTGTCCCGTCCGGGTATCACCTTCTTGTTTAAAAGTTCCACAGAGCTGGACATTACACGTTTTGCAGCAGTAAGCAAAACCCTGCATAACCTCGCTGCGCAGTATCCCGAACTCTGGGTGGTTAACTGCGCTGCCTACACTGCTGTGGATAAGGCAGAAAGCGAACCTGTGCAAGCGCGCAGGGTGAATGTACAGGGTGTGCGAAATCTGGCCAGGGTTTGTGCCAAGCTGGGACTACCTCTGATACATTTTAGCACTGATTATGTGTATCATAGCAAACAAAACACACCATTTGTAGAAACAGATTCGGTTCATCCGGGCGGCGTATACGCCAAAACCAAACTGGCCGGTGAACGCGCTGCCCTGCAACTTCACCCGGCAAAAACCATGGTGATCCGAACTTCCTGGGTGTACAGCGCTTTTGGGAATAATTTTGTCAAAACCATGCTGCGTTTGGGTGCAGAGCGCCCTCATCTCAGGGTAGTATGGGACCAAATTGGTTCTCCCACTTATGCTCCTGATCTGGCAGATGCCGTTATTCAAATTCACCAACAAGTAGCAACAGGTAAAATAGCCATGGAATCAATAGGCGGTATCTGGCACTATGCCAATGAAGGTGTGGCAAGTTGGTATGATCTGGCAGGAGCAGTGTTTGAATACGAACAGCTGGCTTGTACACTGGAGCCGATAACTACACAGGAATACCCCACGCCCGCCCGTCGCCCGCCATTCAGCGTGCTGGATAAAAGCAAAATCAAGTCAGCTTTTGGATTGGATATTCCGCATTGGCGCACCAGCCTGCAAAAATGTCTGAAAGCGCTCAGTGCTACATCAAAGCATTGATTTCAGCCACCGAAATAACGGGGGTTCCGCCGTGTTTCGTGGCCGTCAGGGCGCCCAGCGCATTGGCAAAACGCAGGCATTCTGCATCTTCCTTTCCGGTAAAATAGCTGTACAGGAATCCGGAAAGGAAAGCATCTCCGGAACCAACAGTGTCTTGAACCTGCACCTGCGTGCCGGGAATTTCTGAATAACCTTTGTTGCTCAAACACGCAGCGCCATCAGCTCCCCGCGTAACAATAAGTAAATCAAAGCCAAACTGTTCTCGCAGTGCTTGCATACGGTCTGGTTCGGAGCCGGTATAGCCATACCATTCAGACAAAATGCCCAGTTCTATGTCGTTAACCTTTACCAGGTTGGAGGCAGGCAGTATCTTTTCCAGCAGGGCTCTGGAATAAAAAGGCTCACGGAGATTGACGTCAAATACCCGAAAAGTGGCTTTTTCAACCAATTTTAGCAGGGTGTTACGAGATTGTTCGTTCCGACAGGCCAGACTGCCAAAAACCAGTGCATCGGCATGTTGCACTGCATCAGTCATGGCATCATTCAGAGCAATGGCATCCCAGGCAGCCGGTTGTACAATTTCATAACTGGGGATGCCCTGTGCATCCAGGTGAACGTTAACTGTGCCGGTTGGAAATTGATCGTCTATTTGTACCAGATCAGTGGCAACACCTTTTGACGCTAAAAATGCCAGTAGTTCCTGTCCCAATGCATCCTGACCCACCCTACTAATCATTCTGGACTTCATGCCCAGATTATTGGTTTGATAGGCCACATTCATGGGTGCTCCACCGGCCATTTTACCACCCGGCAGGAGGTCCCACAATACTTCACCGAAACAGATGACTACAGGTTGCTGCATGCTGAAAAATACTATTTTGAATTTCGGGGGCAAACATAGCCGAATTATTGACCTTTCTGAGCACCGCCCAATAAAAAACCCGGCACAACCATGAGGCTGTTGCCGGGTAAAAAAACAATCTAGCTCAAATTACAATCTTTCCTTATCAAGCCAACCTGCTTGTACAGATTGGTTAATGATCGTGTAGCACCAAAATCGGAACCGAAGTATGATGCGCCAGCGATCTGGATATGCTTTTAGCGAACAGGGTATGGAGTAGCGAATGATCGTGCGCTACAGCCACCAACCCGTTGCAATTGGTGGATTCCAGGAAGTTGTGGATTGCCCGAACGATGTTTTTATCGTGCAAATAGTGAAAGTCGTGCGGTATGGTATCCAGTTTCTCTGTCAGGGCATGCTGATGGCGCAAATCAGGCTTTTGATTCGGGTCAGTCATTACATGCACCACATTCAAACCCGTGTGCTGAATGTTCAGCATATCACGGAGTATTTTCAGCGATTCTTTGCCCGGGGAAAAGCGAAAATCTGTGGCCAGGGCAAAGCGCGCGTTGTTGCGAAAAACGGCTTTTTGCGGCACTACAATCACAGGTAGTTTACTGGCGCTGATCACACCTCCGGCAATGCTGCCAAGTAAAACACCACGCAAGCCACTGGCACCGGTAGTGCCCATGATGATCATGGACGCTCCCAAATCAGAAGCCGTTTGGGTAATGGTGCTTACCGGGAAGCCAATACGGCATTCCAGTTTGACCGGTACATGCTGCACATGCGGACTGCGGGTAAACTTTTTTACCCATTTTTCCATGCCCTCCAACCGCTGCTGCACGTAATTGTCCACGAAAAATGCATCGTACATATTATTGTCAATCCCTTCGTTGGGATAAACCACATACAACACGGTAATGGGTTGTCCGGTACGAGAGGCCACCTCCAATGCATACATCATGGCGTTGTTGGCGCACCTGGAAAAGTCGGTTGGGACAAGTATCGGTTTCATGGTATTATTCAGGCTTGTTCACGATAGTCCATTGGGTCTACAAACTCCTGATGGATATTTTCACTGGCTGCGGCTCGTTCCATTTGCTCTGCCAGTGTCAGGTTGTCTGAAACAGAGGTTTCCAGCCAGGTGCGACCCGATTTTCGAAATAACTGAACGTGTAAGCCGAACTGCTCTTCAAGCTGCTTTTCAAATTGCCACACTACTGTTTCCGGGTTTATATCCAATACGCCAGCCTGCAGTTCTGGAGATAATTGACTGAGAGCCAGGTCTTTATCCTGAATTAGAAACTTAGCGGCGCTACCTTTATGTTCGCCATGAGGTTTGCTGAAGAAAGCAATCTTCAACCCTGCGAATGCCTCAGAAAATTCTTTCTGAAGTGCACCCATTGTTTTGTCCGGAGAAATTGCTAATTGCATAACTGAGCTGTTTTGTCTGGGGCAAAGATGCAGGCTGTTTTGGATTAAAAAACATGATTGAAATCACCCTTAAGCCTGATTTTATTCGGAAAGCGCCCCTTCTGCCCCCCGGATGATCAGCATCACCCGGGGGTCTGACGGCGGTCACCGGCTACGGAAGTGCGTCAACGGATTTTTGTGCCCATAAATGTCAATCGCTATGGCTACATCCTCCGTACTGCTACAACCCAAAACACCTGCGCCCGAGGCGCTGCAATGTTTCCATTGCCATGAAGCATGTCCGGACGATCGACTGCACCTGGACGACAAGTATTTTTGTTGCCAGGGCTGCCAAATGGTGTACGAAATTTTGAACACGCACAATATGTGTGAGTTCTACGACCTGGATCAGAACGCAGGTCAAAGCCTGAAAGCAAAAAAAGCTTCCAAAAACTACGCCTATCTGGATGATCCCGAAATTCGGGAAAAACTCCTTGAATTCGAGAGCAATACCACTGCGCAGGTAACTTTTTACCTGCCCAATATGCACTGTGTTTCCTGTATCTGGCTGTTGGAAAACCTCTATAAACTGGATGCCGGCGTTACCAATTCCCGGGTAAACTTCCTCAAAAAAACTACCACTATCCAGTTTAACCCGAACCAGACATCCTTGCGCAAGCTGGCTGCACTGCTGGATACCATTGGGTACGAGCCGGATATTAACCTTGGGGATGTTGATGGCCAAAAAAAGCCGGCCATGAGTCGCAAACTGGCTTATCAGTTGGCCATTGCCGGTTTTGCCTTTGGCAATGTGATGTTATTCAGCTTTCCGGAATATGTTGGTATGAGCCGGGAGCAGGATCCCTGGTTTTCGGAGGTGTTTGGCTATTTGAGCCTGCTGATTGCGCTCCCGGTACTTCTGTACAGCGAACGCGATTATTTCATTTCTGCCTGGCAAGGACTCCGCAACAGGCAATTAAACATAGATGTGCCGCTTTGCCTGGCATTCATCTCCCTGTTTGGCCGCAGTGTATACGAAATTCTCACCCATACCGGGGCTGGTTACCTGGATTCCTTTGCGGGGTTAACTTTTCTGATGCTGATTGGCAAATGGTTCCAGCAGCATGTTTGGCACCAGTTGTCGTTTGAACGGGATTATAAATCCTATTTCCCGGTGGCAGCTACCGTGCGGAGCGGCGATACCGAAACAACTGTTCCGGTGAGCCGGCTGGTACCAGGCGATATCATTCTGGTGCGCAGTCAGGAAGTTATTCCAGCAGATGGTATTTTGCTGAAAGGCACAGCCAGTGTGGATTACAGTTTTGTAACGGGAGAGTCGGAGCCTGTTTTGGTAAACAACGGCGAACGCATTTTTGCCGGAGGCAAACAAACGGGAGAAAGTATAGAAATTGCCCTTACCCGGAGGGTGGCGCAGAGTCACCTCACCAAATTATGGAACAACGAAGCCTTCAAAACCAACAGCAAAGGGCAGGTAACTCAGTTAGCTGATGCTGCCGGGCGCTATTTCACATATTTGATTCTGGCTTTTGGCGGCGGCGGGGTGCTGTATTGGTGGGGCATGCGTGGCGATGTAGCCACAGCCGTCAATGCCTTTACCGCTGTCATGATTGTGGCATGTCCGTGCAATGTTGCTTTGTCTATTCCATTTACGTTGGGTAACATACAACGCATTATGGGGCGTTACCGGTTTTATTTGAAGAATATCCGGGTAGTGGAGTCCTTTTCCGAGATAGATACGGTGGTGTTTGACAAAACAGGAACCATAACCAATGTTGCCCAGCAGGAAATGAAATTTGTGGGTCAATCCCTCTCTGCTGCCGATAAAATGGCCATTCACTCGTTGGTTCGGCATTCTTCACATCCTTTGAGTCGGAAAATATACGAAACCCTGCAGGAGTCGAAAACAGAGAGTCCGGAAACCTATCAGGAAATTCCCGGCATGGGTATTCAGGGGCGTTTCCAGGGCCATGAATGGAAGATTGGATCCCGCGAATTCCTAGGTATTTCGGATTGCAAGGAGACCGCAAAAGGTCTGAATGGCTCTGTGTTTGTGGCTGTAGACGAACGTTGTCTGGGTTATTACGAGGTAAAAAGCAGGTACCGTGATGGACTGGCTCAGGTGTTGGCGTATTTCCGGGAGAAAAAAGGCGCCAATCCGGCCTCCTTGTTTTTGCTCTCCGGCGACCAGGATCGGGAAGCTCAGGCACTCACGTCGTTTTTCCCGGAAAAAGAGGCCATGCGCTTTCAGCAGAGTCCGCAGGATAAGCTGGATTTTGTGCGCAACAAGCAGGAGCAGGGCCATAAAGTGATGATGCTGGGCGATGGATTGAACGATGCCGGCGCTTTGCGTCAGAGTGAGTTAGGCATTGTAGTGGCAGAAAACACCAACAATTTTACTCCGGCCTGCGACGCCATTTTGCATGCCGAAGAGTTTGCCCGGTTACCACAACTCATAGATTTTGCCAAAGCGGGCGTTCGGATTGTTAATCTGTCTTATGTGGTGGCATTGACTTACAACGCCATTGGTTTGAGTTTTGGGGTGAGCGGAAACTTGTCGCCTTTTGTAGCGGCTGTACTTATGCCGATCAGTTCTGTTTCCATGGTGTTGTTCAGTGTGGGTTTGAGCAACAGAGCTGCACGCAGGATTTTAAAGTAGGGTATAAGGTCTTACCTTAGCCCCATGAATACCATTAATGTGCAGCAAAACTGGTCCAGGTTTATCTGGGCGCTGGTGGCCGGAATATTTATAGCAGACTTGCTCCTGCCACGGCAGATAGACATTGCTTTTGCCTACCTGCTGGCGCATTTTCTGGCCATTTATTTTAGAGAAAAAAGTGATGTGTTATTACTGGCGGTGGTCACTACAACGCTTACCATCATTGGTGCGGTAGTGAAACCACAGGAAATTCCGTTGGAGCAAATGTGGCTTCAGCGGCTTCCTCCCATCATTAGTTTTTGGGCAGCAGCTTTTTTTGTGGTACGTTTCATCACTATGAAAGAGCAGGAAGCCCGACAGGAGGAGCAATTCAAAGCCTTGTTTCAATATGCTACCAGCGGTATTTTGCTGGCCAATCACAAAGGCACGATAATTATGGCCAATCCCGCCATGGAGGCACTTTTTGGCTACCAGGCAGGTGAGTTAATTGATCGGCAGGTGGAGGTACTCATTCCAAACAGAATTGCCGATAAGCACAAGGCGCACCGGGAGCATTATCACCAGTCGCCCAGGGCTAGAAGTATGGGTATTGGTTTACAATTGAATGGGAAGAAAAAGGACGGCACGGAGCTCCCCGTAGAGGTGAGTTTGAGCCCGTTTCAGCGTCCGGAGGGTATGTTTGTAATTGCTTTTGTGGTAGACAATACCTATCGGAAGAATTACGAAAATTCCATTTTACAACAAAAACAGGAGTTGGCGCTACTCAGTGATGCCCTGCAGGAACTGAATGAGAGCCTGGAATCCAAAGTGGCCGACCGAACGGCCAAATTGGAACAGGCAAAAAATGATCTGGCTTCTGCGTTGGAAAAGGAAAGGGAACTGGGCGAACTCAAAAGTCGCTTTGTAAGCATGGCCTCTCACGAGTTCCGCACTCCTCTTACTTCAGTGTTATCGTCTGCGGGCCTGGCTGCACAATATGCCGAGCGGATGGATTTTCCTAATGTCAAAAAGCACACTGATCGCATCAAAAATGCGGTAAACGGGTTGAACTCAATTCTTACGGAATTTCTTTCATTGGGCCGGTTGGAAGACGGAAGGGTAGCAGTCAGTGCAACCCAATCAAATATGAAAGACTGTGTGAAGGAGGTACACGATGGGTTAAAAAACCTGTTTAAATCGGGTCAAACCTTTGATCACATACATGAGGGGCCTGAGGAAGTAGTGATGGATTGCAATTTGGGCAAAAATATCCTGATCAATCTTATCTCCAACGCCATCAAATACTCGCCGGAAAACGCTCCGATTTTGGTAGAAACTTCTGTTCAGGGGTCTTCAGTTCGTATCAGCGTAACAGATAAGGGTATGGGAATTCCGGAACCCGAGCAAAAACATCTGTTTGATCGCTTTTTCAGAGCCAGCAATGCCGCAAACACCACTCAGGGAACTGGTTTGGGGCTTTACATTGTGCAGCGATATGCAGAAATGATGGGAGGTCAGGTTGGATTTCGGAGTAAAACAGAGGAAGGCAGTACGTTCTGGGTAACTTTTCAGCAGGGAAGTTTAGACAAGTCTTAAAATTAAAAAGCAAAATATATTTTTGGAAAGCTGTTAAAGTCCTTATTGTTGCATGGTAAATGCTATGCTTCACAAATAAAGTTACGAAAATGGAACCCATGTTCAATACTGATCAGGACTTTGCTTCTTCCCAAACGGTTATGGATCAACAAGTTTCAGAAGTTGATGCTGTAGCTAAAGCGCAACACGCCCGCCGTTTTCAGCGTGGCATCAAATGGATGCTTGGTGGGGCTGGTATGCTGATTTTCAGTTTTGGTTTGAATTTTTTGCTGTTTCAGTCCGGCGCCGATTTTGAAGTCCCTATGTATGTGCTCACCAGTGCCGGCGCTCTGGCCGCTTTAAAAGGCATGGCTGATATTTTTGGTATTTGACGTTGTTTGGGGTTATTTAGAGTCATTTGAGGTCATTTTAAGTCATTGGGATGGTCATTTGAGGTCATTGGGATGGTCATTTGAGGTCATTTTTGATTGATAGCTCTACAATCAAAAATGACCTCAATGATTTATGCCTATTCCCACACTACTGGACATTTTGGTTTCAGACCTATAAGGTTTTTGGAAACCTAGGGTATGTACACAAGTTAAATAGAGAATCAATTTCTGAGATTATCCCCACTAATAACATCTGGCATCTTGTAACCCGCTGTTTTAACGGCGGGCAAAAGTCGCCCCCCCCATTACATCTAGCATCTTTACAAAACATCACATCTTCAATAGGTTATGGATGCTGATGCTCTGCAAAGATGCTAGATGTGAATAGTGGGGTATTCCTGGCCACTCGTTGAAACGAGTGGTTACAAGATGTTAGATGTGTTTCCAGATTGCCTTAACATCCATATATAACTTGTGTACATACCGTAGGTTTCCAAAAACCTTATAGGTCTGAAACCAAAATGTCCAGTAATGTGGCCTATTCCTTTAAAACTATATTTGATCAAAATGCCTCTCAAATGACCTAATAAATGACCTATAAATGACTCCCCAATGACCTATAAATGACTCCCCAATGACCTATAATTGACTCCCAAATGTCCTTCCAAATGACATTAATTACCCCCACCCATGATGTAATCCGGATGTTTCAGTTCCTGGATCATCATAGCTTTGCGGTATCATTTACCATTGAGGAATTGTCATGAATTATGTTTCGGCCGAGGAGGCACTTAAAATTATTCAATCTGGACAGCGGGTGTTTGTGCATGGTAGTGCATGTAGTCCGACTTACCTTTTGCAAAAACTTTCTGAACAGGCGTCCAGATTACGCGATGTAGAGTTGGTATCGATCAGTTTGTATGGCGATGCGCACGTGGATAAGCCTGAGTTTCATCAAAATTTCAGATTCAACTCACTGTTTGTATCGACCAGCATTCGTGAGGCGGTAAATGCCGGTCGTGCAGATTATGTACCTGTTTTTTTGAGTGAAATTCCCGAGTTATTCAAACGCAATATCATGCCTTTGGATGTGGCCTTGATCATGGTTTCAGAACCAGACAAGCATGGTTATTGTACCCTGGGCGTTTCTGTGGATGTAGCCCGTTCAGCAGTAAACGCTGCTAAATACGTGATTGCTCAGGTGAATCCCAGAGTGCCACGTACACATGGTGATGGTATGATCCATGTAAGCAAAATAAACGCGCTGGTGCGGCAGGAGGTTGAATTACATGAGGCCCATTTTGGCGAATCAGTTGGCGAAGCCGAGATACTAATTGGCCAACAGGTGGCAGCATTGATTGAAGATCGCAGTACCCTGCAAATGGGTATTGGTTCTATTCCTGATGCCGTGCTGCGCAGTCTGGATCAGCATAAAGACCTCGGTGTACATACTGAAATGTTTTCAGACGGGCTGGTAGCATTGATGCAAAAGGGCGTTGTAACCAATAAATACAAAAAAATCCATCCGGGTAAAACGGTTACGGCCTTTGCGCTGGGATCGCGAAAACTGTACGATTTCGTAGACGACAATCCTGCGGTGGCCTTTCTGGATGTTGATTATGTGAACGAGACTTCCGTGATCCGGCGCAATAAACGTGTAGTAGCCATCAACAGCGCTATTGAAATTGATATCACCGGACAGGTTTGTGCTGATTCTATAGGCACTTACCACTTTTCCGGCGTGGGTGGTCAGATGGACTTTATGCGCGGAGCGGCTTTGTCAGAAGGAGGTAAACCCATCATTGCACTCACCTCCAGAACTGCCAAAGGTGTTCCCCGGATTGTTCCTTTGTTGAAACCAGGCGCAGGTGTAGTTACCACCCGTGCACACGTACACTATGTGGTGACGGAATATGGAGCGGCCTATTTGTTTGGCAAAAACCTAAGAGAACGCGCCAAAGCCCTGATTGAAATTGCCCACCCCGACGACAGAGAGGCGCTTGACCGGGCGGCAGCAGAGCGGTTCAAGGAATTTAGTTTGTAACGGTTCATCAGACTTCCTGCCCCCAAACTACTTTCGCAGGAAGTCTAATACCGTTATCTTGTGCCATATGAGTCAGATTCCTGCAACACCCATCCGGCAAACCTTTTTGATACTGCTTATTGCCGGCATTTTCGGGGTTCTATTCTGGAACCTGTATTACTTCGTGCCTGCGTTGCTAGGCGCCTACACGCTTTATGTGTTGCTGCGCTCCCCCTTGTTTTTTCTCACAGAAAGGTGGCATTGGGGTAAAAAACTGGCTGCCGGAATATTGATGCTTCTTTCTTTTGTAGTGATATTATTACCCTTTAACTGGGTATTCTCACTGCTGAGTTCCCGGATTGTTTCCCTTTTCCAAAATTCTGATACCCTGCTGGCAAGTATTGAACAGGTAGTGCGAAAAATTGAAACACAGTACCAGATATCCCTACTTACTCCGGAAAACCTGAAAAACCTGAGTGATTGGTCTGTTCACCGCGTTCAACATATTTTGAGCGCTACGGTGAGTGGATTGGGACTGTTTGTAGTGATGTATTTCATACTGTGGTTTATGCTCACGGAGGGCAAAAAGATGGAGCAGTCGTTTTTTGAATGGTTGCCATTGCGCCATGAAAACGTGTTGTATGTGCGCAAACATCTCAACGATATGGTTTGGGCTAATGCGCTGGGTATTCCCTTAATGGGAGTGGTTCAAGGTCTGGCAGGATTTCTCATTTACTGGCTGGCAGATGTGCCTGATCCCTGGCTGTGGTTTGCTGTTACTTTTGTTTCCGGGATGATGCCGGTGGTAGGTGTTTCATTGGCCTATGTTCCTCTTGGGCTCCTGCTATTGGCCAATGGAGACGAAGGCAAAGCCTTGGTAGTAGTTTTGTATGGGATTATAGTGGTAGGCTCAGTAGACAACATTGCCCGAATGTGGTTTTTAAAAACCATCAACCAGACGCATCCATTGATTACTCTTTTTGGGGTGGTGGCCGGCTTGCAATTGTTTGGGTTTATCGGGTTTGTATTTGGCCCAATTCTGATATCGTTATTGCTGATGCTGTTGCATATATACCATAAGGAATTTCATTTTAAAGCATAAAAAACGGCTGCAACATCTGAAGACGTTGCAGCCGTTACATGTAAAGTATGGAGGATTAAGAGCATGTTGGGGATTTTCTGTCGGAGTCAAAAACTTGAGCTTTTTTCGTCAGTTTTTGCGTTTTTGAAGAAGCATAGCCTGAGTTACGTGACTGAAAAAAGGTGAAAAATGGCGGAAAAAGGACTGTTTTTGGCCCGGCAAGAAAATCCCCAACATGCTCTAATCCTGTGTCAATTAACGCTTTAAACCTGCAAAATATATCTGGATTCCCAGAGAAAGTGCAATTTGATTGGTCCTGGTTGTTGTGGTAGTTTTAACTCCTGCAATGTCCAAATCAAACTGGCTCTTAGCGTAATTGTATTTTACCAGAGCTTCAAGTCCAATTCCATCATTGGAAAATATGGTGAAACCCGGGCCAATACCAAACGCAAGAATGTTGGTATTAATATTCTGGTTGGCGCCATTCACAGTAAGGTTGTCTGAAGAGTTTCCGAAGCCAAAATTACCTTGAAGGAACAGTGCCTTGTCGCCAAAAGGAATGTAATACCGGGTAAACGGTCCAAAAAGCAAGTCGCTGTCTTTGGTTTTTTCTTCGCCGGCCCGTGTTTCACTACTTGAAGTATAGTCCAAGCCAATCCCCAGTGTAAAATTGTCGAACAGGAAATAGCCAATATATGGCGACACGTTCCACTGGGTATTTTTAGGCTCGGAATCTTCAGTAGACGAATTGTCGAATGAAGTTTTGGAAGAGTTGGTGCCAAAACCAACGGCAGATCCCAACATGAATCGACCCCTGTCTGTAAATTGGGCTTGAGCGGTGCTGACTACGATGGACAGCAGGAAAATCAGAATAGCATTGGATAGTTTCATGATGTTATTGATTTTATTTGTTGATGGTACAAACCTCAGTATATTAAATAATAATCAATATGATGCAGGTCAATCCAAAGTATGGTCTTGGGCTAATGCAGAAAAGAGGAGCCAAGGGCAAATTCCCTTCATCAGCATCTACCATGAGCCTGGTCATTGCTAACCTTTAGCCGGTATGGCCACTTTTGCAGAAATTTCTTTGTCTTATGGAAAAGACGACTGAAAAAGTACATCCACCTAGTCTGTGGATACTCAATTCATTACTCTTTGGATTAGGGATTGCCGCCTTGCCGCCCGGCGGGAGCATGATTATAGATCCAAGTGGAAAAGGTGTAGGTTTTCCTGCCGATGCACTGAATAACTCACCTTTTAACACTTACCTGATTCCGGGTTTTTTACTCACCTTTTTTATGGGAATACTACCACTGATAGCATGGTTCGGACTATGGAAAAGGTATCCATGGCCATTGGTTGAACGGCTTAACCCGTTCCGACAGTGGCATTGGTCATTGACGCTTTCACTGGTATGCGGAGTAGCCCTGATGGTCTGGATTTTGGTACAGGTGACAATGATGCCGTATTTTTTTCTTCAACCCCTAATGTTCGGGTGGGGAGCGTTGATAGTGGTTTTTGGTAGTTTTTCTGCTGTTAGAAATTATTATCGGACATAAGAATGATAGCGCCAGGATCCTTACCTTAGAGCTAATATCCGGGTATTTGTCATGAAAGCATCCTTTTGGCATTTGCCGGCTAAGTCGGTCTTACAAGATCTCAGATCATCAGAGATTGATGGTCTTGGCTCTCTTCAAGCAGCCCGGCGATTGGCCAGGCGTATGCATAAGGAGCGCATTCGCCCGGAATGGTGGCGAGCTATTATGCTCTTTATTCGGCAATTCAGCTCTCCTCTCGTATTGCTGCTGGCTTTTGCTGCCCTGATGTCTTCTGTGATGGGCAATTGGAGCGACTCGCTCATTCTGCTGACAATATTACTGTTGACAGGAATGATCGGTTTCTGGCAGGAGTATCGTGCAGGAAAAGCGGTGGAAAAGCTTAGGAATCTAATGCAGGTGCATTGTACGGTTGTTCGCGATGGTAAACCTGTAAAGATCGTCAGCAATGAAGTGGTGCCGGGAGATATCATACTATTTGCTGCCGGAGACATTGTGCCCGCAGATTGCCTGCTGTTGGAGGCCAAAGATTTGCACGTAAACGAGTCGGTATTGACAGGAGAATCGTTTCCAGTAGAAAAGGAGCCTGGCCTGGTAGCGGAAGACACGCCTGTCAACAAGCGAACCAATACCTTGTTTGAGGGCACCAGCATCATGAGCGGCACGGCCAGGGTGGTTGCGGTTTGCACCGGGCTTGAATCTGAAATAGGCCAGATTAGTCGGGAGTTGGCACAGGGAGAAACAGAATCTGCCTTCCAGACCGGAATCAGGAGTTTTGGGTATCTTCTGCTCCGCCTGACCTTTATGCTGTCGGCCGGTATCCTGATCTTTAACCTGTTGTTGGGCAAGCCGATTATTTCGAGTATACTGTTTGCCATTGCTCTGGCTGTCGGGCTTGCTCCAGAGCTTCTGCCTGCCATTATGGTTGCAACACTTTCTGCCGGCGCCATCCGCATGGCGAAGAGCAAGGTAATTGTAAAAAAGCTGGAAGCCATTCAGAACCTTGGAGCAGTTGAAATTCTTTGTTCCGACAAAACCGGCACCCTGACTACCGGGGAGGCGAGGGTAGCCGGAACGATTGGTATCCATGGTTCGCATAGCGAAAGGGTTCGTTTATTGGCCTGGCTAAATGCATCCTTTGAATCGGGGTTTAGCAATCCCATGGACGAAGCCATCCGAGAATTGCCGGGAATGCCCTCCCTGGATCTCTACAGTAAAAAGGATGAGGTCCCTTATGATTTTCAGCGAAAGCGGCTCAGCATTGTGGTGAAAACCGGGGAAGAAGATTTGATGGTGACCAAAGGCGCACTTTCCGGCATTCTGGAGGTGTGCAGTTTTGCGGAAACAGAGGAGGGTAAAGTAGAAAATATGGATCCCGATATCCGGGCATCCATTCTTCAGCAATTCGAGCAACAAAGTGCCTCCGGTTACCGCATTATTGGAGTGGCCTTTAAAAATGTTACCGGCGACCCCATTATCAATCGGGATGACGAAACGGACATGGTCTTTTCCGGGTTCCTTTTGTTAGAGGATCCGCCCAAACCCGGGGTTGCCAGGTCGATCCAGCAACTGGAAGATCTGGGTGTCACCCTAAAGATCATTACCGGAGATAACCGCCTGGCTGCCAAACATCTGGCCAGGGAAATAGGAATTTCCGGTGAGGGCATGTTGACAGGGGAGGAGATTCAGCAGCTTTCCGATCAGGCTTTGGCCCGTAAAGCCCTTCATTGTCAATTGTTTGCAGAAATAGATCCCCAACAAAAGGAACGGCTCATCAGAGCCTTGCGATCAGGAGGCAAGGTGGTGGGTTATCTGGGCGATGGAATCAATGATGCCCCTGCCCTAAAGGCCGCCGACGTAGGGATTTCTGTGGATACTGCTGTGGATGTTGCTAAGGCGGCGGCAGATATTGTTCTGCTGGAAAAAAAGCTTGAAGTAATGCATCAGGGTATTTTGGACGGGCGAAAAACCTATCTAAATACCTTGAAGTATATTTTCATTACAACCAGCGCCAACTTTGGAAACATGTTCAGCCTTTCAGGAATTTCCCTGTTTTTACGCTGGTTGCCTCTCCTGCCGGTTCAAATCCTGTTGATCAATCTGCTTTCGGATATTCCCGCCCTGACCATTGCTTCGGATCGGGTGGATGAAGAGCAATTGAAAGCGCCTAAAAAGTGGGACATTAAACTCATCCGGCGCTTTATGGTCTGGTTTGGTATTCAAAGTTCGGTGTTCGACTACCTCACTTTCGGGTGTTTGCTGTGGATCTTTCACGCCGGAGAAAAGCAATTTCAGACCGGGTGGTTTGTGGAGTCAGTGCTGACGGAAATTGTGGTGTTGCTCCTGATTCGCACCTATCGTCCGGTGTTTAAAAGCCGGCCTTCTGGGTGGTTGCTCGCCATGAGTTTGTTCACGGCAACGACAACCCTATTGTTGCCATATATTGCCCCCGGCGCTTTGTTTGGATTGGAGCCTTTGCCAGTGCGGTTGTTGCTGTTCCTCCTTTCTATTACCGGTCTGTATGCCGTTATGGTGGAATTCAGTAAACAACGATTCTTCCGTCAGGCAGGATATTGAATCAGGACATCAGCACAGTGTATGACCAGGATCATTTTCAGGTTGAAGGCGCCGACTGCAAATTGCAGTAAAATTGAATGCCATGAAAAAGGGTGTATTTCTTTTATTCATGTTTGTTTTTGGCGGTTTTTTGTTCTTAACCAATTGCAAGCCGTCCCGTAACTTATCTGCAGAAGACAGCAGTTATGCTTGTCTGAACCATCCTGAAATAACCGGATTTAAAGGGGATCGGTGCACAAAATGTCAGGCTAAAATGGTGGAATCACATGCACCTGCCATATTCTGCTGTCCTGTGCACCGGGAATGTACCAGCAAAATTAGCGGAAAGTGTCCCAAATGTGGCACTCCGATGGAGCAGCCCGTACAACCTTGGATCTGCCCTATGCACCCTGATCAAAAAGGGCATAAGGGAGAACGCTGCCCGAAATGCAATATGCCGCTGGAAGCCCCAAAACCTGGAAAAGGGGTAGGGTAGTTGGTCCCCGTCAACCAAGTTGCCAGGTTATATCTCCGGCAACTCTGCAGATACTTTTTGCCAAAAAGCATCGTCAAGCAATCTGGCGCTTCCCAGAAGTGCAGCCTGCTCCATGAGTGACGAGCGGCGAACACTGACCTGAACATCTTGCTGAATCAAGCCTTCTTCCAGTGCTATACGGAAAAAGGGCAGGGCATGGGAGATATTTCCGCCTATGATCAACACTTCTGCCTGGAATTGTCTCAGGGGAGTACTCAGGCATTCCGCCAGGTTGTGACCAAATGTGGCAAACAATTCCTTTACCAAAGGGTCTTGATCTGTACGTTCGATCAAGTCTCGAACCCCTGATATGGTTTCGCCACTGAGTGCAGCGTATTTTTTTACGAACCATTTGGTGGAAAAGTAGTCGTCGGCTATAGAATCCTTGAACGGCAGGTGCCAAAGACAACCTTCGGGTGGTACGGTTGGGCCGCTTACCACCGGTGCCCCGTCTCTGGTAAAAGCGGAGCCAAATCCGGTTCCCAGGGTTATGGCCACTACGCGTTGAAACGTTTTCCCCTCCCCCAGCCAGGCCTCCCCAACGGCAAAGGTGCTGGCGTCGTTCAGAAAACGCATTTGAAGTGGCCGGGAGGTATTCAATAAAGGCATTAATTCGGTAGGAATGTGCCGGCCAAACAACTTGGGAAATTTGTGCTTCATCTCGCTTATACCCCTGGCGTAGTCAAATGGCCCTGGGATCGCAAATCCAATGCCCGCCAATTGATCAGGTGAAATATGTGCCAGTGTTTGATTCAAGGCCTTGGCCCAGCTGTGAAAAATCTCTTCAGCAGGAGCTTCATGGTGGTATTCTGCCCGAGCCAGTGTGCCCTCCAGTAACAGCCCCTCCTGCATATGAATGGCAGCGCAGGTGATGTGTGAACCTCCAATATCAACGCCGATGGAATGAGATTTTAGCATGGTCAGGTACGATTTATTGGGTTTAAAGGATTAGTCTTCAATTGGTTGATGCGTTTTTACAGACTGGATGGCTTTCCCTATCCGTTCGAAAAAAGCCGGAGTTGGTTGTGTGCATCGGTATATTTGAACACCATGTTGTCTGGATAAGGGCATGTCCAGCTCCCAAATTTTGTCAATATTCTGGAAAAAACCGGGCATATCGTCTCCCAGTTCATCATTGACATAATAGAAGGTCTTGAGTCCGGGAGGTGGTGCTTCCGGCAACCAATATTGGTAATTATCACTAAAAGACCAGACCTCCGGCACTCCGTAGATGCGCCCAAAGTGTTCGATCGCGCCTGCCTGCCCATAGTTATCAGCATAGATGTAAGCTGTAGACTTGTCTGGATCCGCTTGCCAGATTTTACCCATTTGGAGCCCAAGTTCTTCCCATCCAATCATGTCGGCAAAATCTTGTGGCAATGTATGATACTTACCATCTTCCCAGCGTAAAATACCATCCATTCCAGGTAATTGCACCAGTTTTTGTACCACTGCCGCTTCTTTTTCAGGACCAAATATGGGCAATGCAGCCGGAATGGTCATGGCGCCAAAAAGCAGCATCCAGCCAAGTAGCCCCCAGCGTATCCAACGATGTCGATTTTGTGATAAACCAGTTAGAAACGAGGCTCCTGCGGCAATTAATACGGGGTACGCGCCAAGAGAATAGTAGCTTTTAGCTGAAAAATACAGCAAAACAGCCAGCGTACAAACAAACATCCATCCAAACACCCGCCATTGTGATGCTTCCTGCCGAAATAATAGAAAGTACAATCCTGCCAGCCAAACTGGCAAAACGGGTAGAAAAAACTGCAACTGGTCTGCCAAAAATCCACCAGGCGTAACATGTGCAAACTGGGATTCGGCCAATGCTCCAAAATGCTGAAAGAGTGGCAAACCGTGCTCAATTTGCCAATAAATATTGGGAGAAAAAACCAACAGGGCTATTCCCATTGCCAGGTAGAGCTTGGGCTCCCGGAAAATCTGCCTGAGTGGAGTAAAAGTCAATCCGGGAATTAGTGCAAACAACTGGATGAATATGGTGTACTTGTTTAACAAACCCAGGCCAGTGGCTAGTCCGAGCCAAAGCAGCCACTGAACTTGCTGACTGTTGATATATCTGAGTAATAAATAACTGATTAATGTCCAGTAAAATATATCGAATACCACTGGCATAAACAGCATGGCTGGCCGTAAAAATGCACCACAACAGAGGCCGGCCATGCCAATGAGCCACAGGTGAGATTTTATAGCCGGATGCTTTTGGGGCAACATCTCTTCGGCCATTAAACCCGTCAGGCCAACAGTAGCAATTCCGAACAAAGTAGCAATCAGCCGGATTGCCCACACACTGCCCCCCAGAAAATGCTCTCCTATCCATGCCCAAAAGCCAATGCCGGGAGGCACGGAGGCATACCCCCAATCCAGACGCCTTCCAAGAGCCAGGTACAATAATTCATCGCGGTGAAAAGACCAAAGGCTGTTAAATATCAAATGAATGATAAGGTTGACTACCAACCAAAAGAGCAGGATTTGTTTGCTTGTAAGCGTTCGCATTGCAAGGGCTAATTTTGGTGAAAGATCATCATTTATCATGACTTCGGTTGCCACATTTTTATTGAAAGTAATCGCATTTTTGTTATATGAAAAACAATGCAATATGAAGACTTTTAATTTCGCAATTATGCTTGCAATGTTTGTTTGTGGCTTTAATTTGGTTCAATTACCAGCGCAAACAGATATGGCTTTGTTGAAAGACCTTGCTGAGGAAAACAAAAAATCGGTGGAGGCACTGGTGTTATACCCACCAGAAACCAGGCTTGCCATTCTGGAGGCAACCCGGCATCCGGAAGTGTTGATCAAAATGCAGGATATGAAGGTGCGAACCAGCGGTGCGTACCAAGCTTTGATTGAAGATTTTCCCAGAAATACGCAGGAGGTCTTTTACGATTTAGGCCGATACCCTGGTTTAACTGAGCGCTTGCTGCTGCACCAACAGGATGCACAGGCTATCCGAAAGGATCTGGAATTATTGCCGGAATCAAAACGTGCAGATGCGTTTGGGGTGGTAAGCAGGCAAATGGCAACAATTGGACAAATCAATCAGCTGAACCAAACTACAAAAACAGCTTTTGAACGCTTGATTTCCGGTTATGCCACGTCTACCAGGAAAGCTTTTGAACATTTGCTTCAATTGCCTGAAGTTATTGATTTGTTGAATGAAGATTTGAGATTCACCATAATGGTTGGAGAAACATACCGGGATAATCCTGACTGGGTACTGCACCAATTGGATTCATTGCATTTGGTGGTAGCGAGGAATCATGCTGAAGAGTTGGAAAACTGGCAAAAATCGCTGGAAAATGACCCAGCAGCACAGGAAGAGTTACAGAGTGCTGCTCAGGAATACGCTAAAGAAAATGGATATATTCGCGAAACGCCAGATGATCTTTACGCAGATGAGGGGTACTATACGGAAGAAGACGAACCTGCGGCAGTTTTTCATTATTATGAGCCATATCCATATTGGTACGGATATCCCTGGTGGGAGCCTTATCCCCGCTGGCGCCCATACCCCTGGTGGTGGGATTGGGGTTGCCGGTTTTATCCCGGGCAGGTAGTAGTGGTATATATGCCATCCTACTATTTCATGCACTGGTACTTCGATTTGCCCTACCATCATGTACATTACAACCATTTGTCGACCCATTTTGTGAACCACTATTATGGGTACCGCCGCTCTGGAACCACCATATCTACAGGTGTCAGAGATTGGCATGAACGGAACAGGACAATCATTTCAGACGAGTTTTTGTCTGATAAAGGCCGGTTGCCGGAACGGTTAAAGGATTTCGGGCGCTTTGAGCAGGATTGGATAAATCAGAATACCCGGAACCCGGAAAAAGCTATTTCTAAAGAGGATTTTCTGGACAAAAATGCCAAAAAATACCCGGATGTCCAGCAATCCAGAGAAAAAGCGGCTACTGAAATTCAGCGGGAATCTACGGCTAAGCGGGTGAAGGATAAAGAGTGGGCGCCAACTAAAGCACCTGTAAAACCAGAACCGGTACCCACTAAAGCGCAACGACCGCCCAGGATTCAGCCACCAACACCCACTCCTGCACCTGTTCCGCGAAAAGAGCGTCCATCCAATACCGGTACACCGGATGCCGCCAAGGACTACCATCGTCAGAAATGGGAACAAATCAAGCCTGTGCCTAGTGGCAAATCAGGTGGACTAATCAATAGAGCACCTTCACAAGGGCGAACCGGCAGCAATCCTGCCAAGGCAGTTAAACCCAAAACCGGAAGGAATTAATCCTTCTTTTCCATGACCTTAAACATTCATTTTATGAAAAAGCAAACCGGAATCTGGCTTGATCTGCGAAATGCGTGGATCATAAACCTGCCTTCATCAGGCAATGAAGAAATTATTTTGGATCATATATCCTCCGAAATTGAGGAAACCGCAGCTTTGGGTGGCTCGCGAAGTAAAACTCCCTGGGGACCTCAGGGTGGCGATAATCAACGACATATACAGGAACGCAGGCACCATGAGGAGAAGCATTATTTTGAGATGATCCTCAAGCAACTGCACCCAAACACGGAAGAATTGGTTATTTTCGGGCCATCAGAAGCAAAAACAGGTTTGGAAAATCAGTTTGCCCAATTGCACAACGGACCCAAACTCATGGGGGTTGAACCGGCAGACCATATGACACAGCCTCAGATGGTTGCCTGGGTCCGCGCATACTTTAACCGGGAGGCCCCCAGGAAAATTGTTGGTGTTGGGCGTGCCCATAAAGAGTAATCTGCCTGAAGCCAATCGTTTAAATTTTTCCAAATGAAAAGACCAATTTTTTATTTGCTCATCCTGTTTGCCTCATTTTGGGATTTGCCTGGCAGTTTTGCACAGGGGCAAACGTCTTCGCGAACCAGGTATGCGATGGTGTCAGTATTTAATGCCGCAACCCAATTACCGATTGGGCAATTTTTTTCCAGCCCGGTACATTTCGGGGCCACAGCAGGAGCGGAGTTTCGATACAATCGGCAGGCATCCAATCAATGGTTCCAAACTGCCAAATTGGGATATTCGTATCACCAGTATGTGCAAAATACCATTCAACTTTATTCTGAGGTGGGTTATCGACGTGCCATCTGGAAAGGTACTGCTGCCGAACTGAGGATCGGTGCGGGTTATTTACATGCCATTCCTGCAACCGAGATTTTTACGCTGAAAGACGGGCAGTACCGGCAGAAAACCAATCTGGGGCGTCCGCAAGTAATGGCCGGTACTGCATTAGGCATAAGTTATACGCAACAAAATACGGCACATCCAATGCGGTTTTTCCTGGATTATCAGTTTTACCTGCAAATGCCGTTTGTGAAATCATACGTGCCTCTGTTGCCAAACACCTTGCTGCACTTTGGTGTGGGCGTTCCGTTTACCATGTTTACAAAGTAATTCCAATGAAAAAAAATACTTCCCTGTGGTTTGCACTTCTGGCATTGCTTATGGCGCCAAACGCCTGCCAAAAAGTGGATATTGGGCATTCGGAAGCCTGTACAACAGTTCCGGTAGGGAGTTCGCATCCAAAAGCAGTTGCCTATCAGGCTGTTCTGGATAAATATACGGCCAATGGTTTGCCGGGTATCTCCATCCTGATTCGTGATAAAGACGGCGTTTGGGCTGGCGCCTCAGGCAAGGCAGATATATCCAAAAATGTGGGTATGTCGCCCTGCACGGTATCCAAGGCAGCCAGTGTTACTAAGACCTTTATAGCTGCATTGGCATTAAAACTGGTTGAAGAGGGTAAATTCGGTCTTGATGATCCATTGACTAAATGGTTGCCAGAAAAGGTATTGGATAAACTCAAAAATGCCCGTGAAAGCACCGTACGGCAACTGCTTAACCACACAACCGGTATTGCTGATGTGATTGAAGACAGTGGTTTTTACCTGGCCGTACTTAACAACCCGGCCCGAAAATGGACTCCTGAAGAATTGCTTGAGTTTGTATACGGCGATGAGCCGGAATTTGCCCCGGGCGGTGGCGTATCATATTCCAATACCAATTTTTTGTTGCTGGCCATGGTAATCAATCAGGCTACCGGTCAGGATCACAGCGTTTTGCTCCGGGAAAAAGTAATTACACCATTGGCGCTGGGGCAGAGCATTTATTACTGGCATGATGACCTTCCTGGCAATGTGGCTCAGGGATATTTTGACCTGTACAATAACCAGACCCTAGTCAATGTCACTAATTTCAATACCGGAAGTGGAAACGGATATGGTGGCTTATATGCCAATGTGTTTGATTTACAAACCTTTATCGAAGCGCTGGTAAGAGATAAAACGCTTCTAACGCCTGAAATACTGGATCAAATGCTCACTTTTGGCGAACCTGAAGGTACAACTAACAAACGCCTGGGGCTGGGCATTTTCAAGGATTTTCTGGAGCGCGCGCCCGACCAGTTTGCCTACGGTCACCGTGGCCGCGATTTGGGCTATACCGCTGATATGTTTTGGTTCCCTAATCAGGATTATACCCTGGTGTATCTCATCAACTATGGCACCGATGCCAAAAGCGAGTTAAGGCAGCAATTCTATGATTTCCGGAAGGAAATAGTGGACACCTTAATGAATTGAGAAGGCACAGAGGCGTCACCGCCTTTGTGCCTTTTTGTGCGCCCGGCATGGGCGCAGACTCGGCGGTGGAAGTCCGCTATACGCTTGGCAGCGAGGAGTATTAGCCAAAGACAAGGGTGTCCGTTGCGAGGCGGAATCTGAAGGAAGTCGGCGGCAAAGT